>NZ_JBEBMF010000001.1:0-1764066 GCF_040081925.1 Mesorhizobium quangtriensis | reverse complement strand
CCGCATGAGCATGTCGTGCTGCATGCGCTGGCGAAGCGGCGAGATAGGTGCATCGGTCGACGGGGTAGCCATGGCGAGTTCCTCTAGTTGAAGGGAACTCCATGGTCGGCTCGCCCGCCGCCACCTGCTCAAAGGCTACGAATACTACGCCATCTCAGGCCAAGGCGCCCCTCCCGCGAAGCGGGTTCGTGCATGGGGCGCAAAGCGGACGACCGCGTGATAAACGCGCGGCATGACCAGCAAAGACGCGAAATCACACGATGCGCACCAAATGTTGCCCAAGATGTTGCCCGGACCGCCATTCTAAAGGGCAAAAAAGCTCAATTTCTGTCTAAATAGAGCAGAAAAGTTGGGATGCGAGTGGGTATTGATGTTTTTCAATTACATAGGAACTATTCGTGGCGGAGAGAGCGTCACCTCTATGCGTCGTTAGACACAACTGCCATGTCGCATCTATGTCGCGTCGAGTAGCCGAGTGCCGTTGAAAATCGTTGGAAATCAACGGAACCTAGTCGCAACATGAATGCGACATGAAACAACCGGCGCGTCGTCTAAGTGCTTGATTTTAATGGTACCGTTGGCTGGGCTCGAACCAGCGACCTCCGGATCCACAATCCGGCGCTCTAACCAACTGAGCTACAACGGCACGCCGCGACCACAAGGGACGACAGCCCGCGAGGGCTTGCCTGTCGGCGAGCGGTGCATACGGGCTATCGCATCTTAATTCAACCCTGTTCGCGATCCAACCGGAAGGATTCGTCGTCGCAGGGAAATTCACTTTCGGGAGAAAGGCGGGCCGCCTTCCGAATTCGGGAGGCGTGCCGCGATGACCACGGACGCGGTCTAAAGGAAAAGCCGACAAGCGCAGCGTTGCCCGCCAAGGTCGGTACCCTATGAGCCAAGCAAACAAGAAAAAGGCCGGCGGGAGGAGGTGCCGGCCTTTTCCTTTTACGAGCCGGCGGGAGGAGGTGCCGGCTTTACTCCGGAAGGAAGCGGGAGGAGGTGCCGCCTTCCGGTATTCGTTTCAGGGCGTCATCGTGCCCCTTATAATCGATCAGGCGACCTTGAGTTCCTTGACGGCCTTCTCGAAGACGGTCTTCATCGGGCCTGACACCTTCTCGGCAGCCTTGCTGGCGGCGGACTGGAAATCCTTGGCCTGCTCGACACCGGCCTCGACGCGCTTGCGCAGGAACGAGGTCTGGAGTTCGACGACCTCGGAAAGGGTCTTGGCCCCAATCAGGGCCTCGAGATGTGCGAAGCCGGCCTCAGCGTTGTCGCGAATGGCGGAGAGCGTCTTGAGCGAAAGATCGCTGGAAACAGACTTGGCGCTCTCGAAGGTGGTCTCGAGGGCCTTCTGCGTCTCTTCCGCGCCGCTCTTCATTTTCGCATAGGCTTCCTTCGACTGCTCGACGCTCTTCTCTGCGAAGGCGCGGAACTGGTCGGTCGCCTTGGAGGCGTCGAAGCTCGGAAATTCGATGTTGTCGATGAACTCTGCTGTTGCTTTCTCTGCCGTCTTGGCCATTTTCCTGTCCTTTGATCGATGCGGCTTGGAAGAAGCCGTCTTGTTTCGGGATAGGGATTATATAGATCATTCTTTTGTGCAGTGCAACAAAATTTGTGCGACGCACCATAAATGGCTGTAAACATTAACCAAACCGCGAAATTGCCGTATTGCGGCCACCACGTCTGTGGACGGACACTGCGATCCGGTTTTATTAATAAAGGGTTAAGGGCGGCCGCCGCTCGAACCTCTCAATCCAACGTGTCGGGAGCCGCATGGCGCAAGCCTCCTATTCATTTCTTGACGTCGCCGGACTGGATGTCGTGCGCCAGCGTTTTGCCGCGGGCGACGCACTCGTCATACTGTCGGCCGACCTCGAGGAAGTGATCTGGGCCAACGGCCCGGGTGCTGCGCTGTTCGGCCACGACGACGTCGAGCCGATCTTCGGCGCGGACGCCCCGCTCGGTGCCGCTGCGAAGCGCCAGATCGCGGCGCTGCGCGGCTTTCCGCAGATCGGGCAGGACAAGGCCCTCCTGGTGCGCGTGACGCTCGGCGTCTCCAGCGAGGCGGTGCGCTTCCTTGCCAGCACGGTGACGCTGCCCGACGGAGAACGCGCCATCCTAATGGCGCAGCCCGCAATCGAAACGGAACAGCACAAGGCACTGACACGCGCCATCGGTGGGTTCTCCCAGCCTGGCCATTTCATCGCCTTCATCGACAGCGCCGGGGCGATCGAGGCGGCCACGCCGGGCTTCGAGCGCCTGGGGCTGCCGGCATCGACGATAGCCGCGCTGGCTGGCGAATCGGGCGATGCCCAGCGCGTCGTGAAAAGACTTCTGGAGGGGCGGCACGGTCCCCTGCCCGCCGGCTTGGCGCGGCTGACTGAAAACCGAAGCCTTGTGGTCGTGGTCGATGAGAATTGGGCCGACGACCAAGGAGACAGTGCGCAAGCCGAAGAGCCGGACCCGGTCGGTCAGGTGCGCGAAATCTGGCAGCTCGGCAGCCATGGTTTTGCGGCGGTGGAAGATGAGCCGGCCGTCGTGGCCAAAGCCTCGGTGGAGGACTGGTCGAACGCAGGCCCGGAAGACGACGCGCCTAAGCCAGCGGTTGCGCTGGAGCCTGAAACCATCGTTCGAGACGATGCCGAAAGCTTGGCGCCCGCCTTGGCCATGGAAACGGAGGCTGCCGCAGAACAAGCCGCGACGAGCTTCGAGGAAGTCGAGGTCGAGGAAGCGCTGGAGGAAGAGCACCCTGCCCCGCAACAGCCCGCGAGCACCGAACGGACGATCATCGGGCGGACGGCCGCACCGGCACGCTTCGTCTGGCGGACGGACGCGGAGGGCAGGTTCAGCCAGGTGTCGACCGAATTTTCTGGCGCGGTGGGCGCAGCCGCGGCCGATGTCATCGGCCGGCGCTTTTGCGATGTGGCCGACGCATTCGGCCTCGACCCGACCGGAGAAATCGCCGGCCTGCTGGCGCGGCGCGACACATGGTCGGGTCGAACGGTATCATGGCCGATCGCCAAGACGGACCTCAGGGTTCCGGTCGACCTCGCGGCGCTCCCCGTCTACGACCGTGGAAGGGAGTTCCAGGGCTTTCGCGGCTTCGGCGTGGCGCGGGTGGCGGAAGCGGCGATCGACCCGGCGGGAACAGGGCTTGCGCTGCCGCGCATTCCGCTGCCAGAGGAAACCGTGGACGACGGCGCACCGGCTGCAAAGCAGGATGCTTGGGCATCGACGCCGGATCACGTCGAGGCGGTCGCGCCCGAGCCGATAGCCGAAACGCCCCACGATCCTTTCCAGGGCGAGAAGCCGGCGATCGAGCTGACGCCCGTTCCCGACCGCCGGCAGTCCGACAAGGTCATCCGGCTCGCCGAGCATCGACCGCCGGCACAGGAGCATCCGCCGGGCGGCGGGAGGCTGCTTTCACCGGGCGAGCGCATGGCCTTCCAGCAGATTGGCGATCGGCTGAAAAGAGAGGGCGCCAAGGCGACGCTGCAACGCGAAGACGACAAGGCCGCGATCCAACCGCCAAAGCGCGATACGGCCGACGAGGGCAAGCTGCATTCACAAGCGGACGAGGCCGGTTCGACCGAAGCTGTGACGGAGTTGCTGGAACTGGACGGCACGACCGGAAAATCGACCGAGCCGACGTCCGGGCACGGTTCGCAGTTGCAGCCTGCTGCCGAAGCCGAGACCAAGACGACCCTGGAGGCTCCCCGGCGCAAGGGAGAGCGGCCCGGCCTCTCGCTGCTTGATTTCGCGAAATGGGAGAAAGACGGGGCTGCGGAAGCGGCCGCGCAGGTCGAAATGGAGGAAGCCGCTGAAGCGACGAAAGTGGCGCTCGAACCGGCGGAAGCCGTCCACGAGGCATTGAGCCCGACGACCACTGCTGAGACCTTTCCAGAGGCAAGCCCGGACGCAAAGGCAGACGGAGAGGCTGGCGGAACGGAAGATGCTGTGCACGCGGAAGCGCCGCTGACCGACGCCGATGGAACTTCGGAGACCGGGAACGCGCTTTTTGCCGAGACGGATTTCGAGCCTGTCGAGCCAAGCGCACTTGAGCCGGTTGATTATGCCGATTCATTGGCGGAAGCTGCGTCGCGACCATCCGGAAGGAGCGATGGCGGGCTGTCGATCATAGAGAAGCTGCCGGTGCCGGTGCTGGTTCATTCCGGCGACGTTCTGCACTACGCCAACGAGGAATTCTTTGCCCTGACCGGCTACGGCTCGCTTGCCGAGCTTGCCAACGCCGGTGGGCTCGATGCGCTTTTCGTCGATCCATACGAGGACGAGAATGCCCAGAACGACGGCGAGCCGCAGAAACGCACCGACCGACACATGCGGATCAGGACGCAGGATGACCGGGAGTTTCCAGTCGAGGCATTCCTGCAGTCCATTCCGTGGGATAATGGCAAGGCACTTGCGCTGGTTCTTTCCCGCATTAAGGACGGCGTTGCAGGCGGACAATCGTCGCTTATCGCGCAACTCGAGGCGCGCGTCGCGGAGATGCGCACCATTATCGACACGGCGACCGACGGCGTCGTGCTGATTGGCGCGAACGGGCATATCCGTTCGATTAGCCGTCCGGCGGAAGCGCTGTTCGGCATGGACAGCGACGAGGTCGCGGGCAAGCCATTCAGCTCGCTGTTCGCGATCGAGAGCCAGAAGGCGGCGCGCGACTATCTCGCCGGCCTGACCGACAATGGCGTCGCGAGCGTGCTCAACGACGGGCGCGAGGTGATCGGCCGCGAGGCAGAGGGGCGCTTCATCCCGCTGTTCATGACGATCGGCAGGCTGCCGGGCGACAGCGGTTTCTGCGCAGTGGTGCGCGACATCACGCAATGGAAGCGCGCCGAGGAGGAACTGACACAGGCGCGAGCGAGCGCCGAGCGCGCGTCCTCGCACAAGAGCGAATTCCTGGCGCGGGTCAGCCACGAGATCCGGACGCCGCTCAACGCCATCATCGGCTTCTCGGAACTGATGCTGGACGAGAAGTTCGGCCCCGTCGCCAACGATCGCTACCGCGACTACCTGCGCGACATCAATCGATCGGGCAGCCATGTGCTCGACCTCGTCAACGACCTGCTCGACATCTCCAAGATCGAGGCGGGCCAGCAGGAGATGAGCTACGAGGCTGTGTCGCTGAACGAGACGTTGGCCGAGACGGTTGCGCTGATGCAGCCACAGGCCAATCGCGAGCGCGTCATCATCCGCTCAAGCTTCGCGTCGAAGCTGCCGGACGTGGTCGCCGACCTGCGCTCGGTACGCCAGATCTCCCTGAACATCCTCTCCAACGCCATTCGCTACACGCAGGCCGGCGGACAGGTGATTGTCTCGACCGCCTATGAATCGCATGGTGAAGTGGTGATGCGGGTGCGCGACACCGGCGTCGGCATGACGCCGGCCGAAATCGAGCAGGCGCTCAAGCCCTTCAAGCAAATCAACTCGCTGCAGCGGACACGCGGGGACGGTACCGGGCTCGGTCTGCCGCTGACCAAAGCAATGGTCGAAGCGAACCGCGCGAAGTTTTCCATCCACTCTACGCCCGGAGAGGGCACGCTGGTGGAGATCGCTTTCCCGTCGACGCGCGTGCTGGCAGACTAAGCGGCCTTTGGCTCCGCCTAATCGCCTGCGTTAAACAGGATCATTGGATCGCCGGTTGCAGTCACAGGTGGCGCCTGGAATGTCAGCCGAATTGCCTCCAGCATCAGGAGCGGCGGTGCCATCTCGGCGGCCAGGGTCTCGATCCTGTCGCGAAGCGGCTTTGCATCGTCCGGATTCTTGTCGATGAGATTGATGTTCTCGGACGGATCCTGCGCCAGATTGAACAATTCAACCGACTGCGGCAGCGTCGCTTTCCAGACGAGCTTCCAGTCTCCCTGGCGGACCGCGCCGGCAGTCGGATCGACATTATAGACGACTTCTGTGCGCGGCGACGGCTGGCCTTCGGCAAGGGCGGGCCAGATGTCCATGCCGTCAAGAGGCTTCGCCTTTGCCGTGGTTGCACCCACAAGCGTTGTCAGCGTCGGGTACATATCCGCAACATGTATCACTGCATCGACCGGCCCGGACTTGATCTTGCCCGGCCAGTTCGCGAGCGCAATCGCGCGCGTGCCGCCCTCGTAGAGCGTTCCCTTGCCGTCGCGGAACGGTCGGTTGCTGGCCGGCATACCGCCGGAGACCTTCGTGTCGCCGGCAAACAGAGAGTTGGTCACGCCGCCATTGTCCGAATGAAAGACGATCAGTGTGTCGTCGCGCATACCGCGCTCGTCGAGAGCGTCGAGCACCTTGCCTATGCCGTCGTCCATGACGGAGATCATCGCCGCATAGGCGCGCCGGTTCTCATCCTCTATATGGGCATACCGGTCGAGGTATTCCTGCGGCGCCTGGAAGGGCGTATGCGGCGCGGTGAAGGCCAGATAAAGGAAGAGCGGCTTCGAACCGTCGTGGTCGCGTACGACGCGGGCGGCCTCGTTGCCGAAAAGGGTGTTGTCGAAGCCCTCCTCCTCGATCGGCGTGTTGTCGCGATACCAGTCTGGCACGCCGTGAGACGAATGGGTGAAATGGTCGATTTCGCCGACCAGCGCGCCGTAGAAATAATCGAAGCCTCGCTGCCGCGGCCAGAACTCCTTGTTCGCATGGCCTAGGTGCCATTTGCCGACCAGCGCAGTCGCGTAGCCGGCTTCGCCCAGCGCCTGCGGAAGAAGATATTCGTCTGTCGGCAGGCCATAGGTGCCTGCACCGGGAATGACCCCAGTCTGCAGACCGTAGCGCAGGGGATAGCGCCCGGTCATGAGCGCCGCACGCGTCGGCGTGCACATGGGCTGCGTATAGAACTGCTCCAGCGTCGCGCCTTCGGCGGCCAGCCGGTCGAGGTTCGGGGTCTTGATGTCGGAGCCACGAAAGCCCGCATCGGCCCAACCCATGTCGTCCGCCACGATGTAGAGGATGTTGGGCTTGTTCGAGGCGGCGTTTGCCTGCGTCGCAAAAATTCCGGCCAGAGCGGACGGGCCGGCGGCCATCCTCGCAATCTGCACCATTCCCGTCGCAGCACCTGCCAGCAGCATGTCTCTGCGTGTCAACCCAAGACCGGAAGGTGTGGCCCTATCTGTATCCGTCGTCATGTAATCCTCCGAGCAAGGCCCGCGGCGTCGATCGCCGGGCGCACCTCGCCTGATGGCTGGCACCTTTAGCTTGTCCACATTATGGTGCTATCCGTTTTGCGCAAAAAGATGGCCGCAAGCCGTGAACCGCCTTTTGCACTCCGCTTTCTCAGAGACGATCGAACTTCTGCCCGACGAACTCGTCGACGCGGCATCGATGACGCTGCTTGAAGTCGATGTGCTGTCGGCAAAGGGCGGGGTGTCAAGGATTCGAAAGAACGGCTCGCTCGGTGGGTGGACGTTCGATACCGCGACCCTCAATGCGCATGTCCGGGCGCGCGGCGCGTTCGCGAAAGACCATGTCGTCGTGCTCACCGTCATGCGCGGCGGCGACGCCACGATCTGCGGCGCGCCGCTTCATGACGGGATGATACTCATCCTGCCTGATGGAGCCGAGATCACCGCGAGCATTCGCAGCGAAGTGATCTATTCAGCCTCGGTTCTGCCGGTCGATACCTGGATGAGCGTCGTCGAAGTGGCGACCGGCGGAGCCGAACCCAACGCCGTCGAACAGCCCCACGCGATCCTGCAAAACCCCGAAAGATGCGCGCACATGGCCAAAGCGCTTACGTCCGCGATCGGCAGCTTCGACAGCCCAGACGGCTCCGGCTCGGAGATGCCCGGCGCCTACATCGACTATCTGGGTGCTGTCGCCTCGACGGTCGCCGAAGCAGACCAGGGCGCGCGGCACCTCAACCGTTCGTCGCGCCACAGGCAGCGGCAGGCATGGCTGGCCGAGGAACTGATTCACGCAAGGCTGCACGAACCACTGTCCGTGATGGGCTTGTGCCGCGAGATCGGTGTCAGCCGGCGGCAACTGGAATATGCGTTCGAAACAACCTTCGGTGTCGGCCCGAGGGAATATGTGCGCCTGCTACGCCTGAACGAGAGCCGGCGGCAGCTCAAGTCGGGGCGCGCCAGCAGCGTCACCGACATCGCGATGGGCGTCGGGGTCACGCATCTCAGCCGCTTCGCCCAGAGCTATCGGCACCTGTTCGGCGAAACGCCGCTGCAGACGCTGCGCGGCGATAAAAGCTGAGCGGCCGTCTCGCAGCGAAACAGCCTGAACACGTTCCCGTGATCGATGTGGCCAGGCAGTACATACGGTGGCGTCAGCCAAGACCATCCATTTGAAACTGGTCAACAATTCTCCAGTTTAGAATTATTCTAACCAATTGATTTCGTGTCGATTTCCCCTGACCTTATCTTGACGCTTTCGGTCAGATTTCAGATAGAGGGCCGGTTCCGCACCCGGAACCAGGGAAGAGCCAGTGCCAAACCCTTGACCCTCGACGGCCAGGAGAGACACATGAATACCATCAGGAATTCCGCGGCGGCAGCCTTTGCAGCAGCCTCGCTTTTTGGCGGCACCGCCTATGCTGACGGCGTCGTCAATATCTACACCTATCGCCAGCCAGCCCTGATCCAGCCGGTTCTCGACGCCTTCACGGCCGATACCGGCATCAAGACGGAAGTGCTGTTCCTCGACAAGGGTCTTGAGGAGCGCGTGCAGTCCGAGGGCACCAACTCGCCGGTCGATGTCATCATGACCGTCGACATCTCGCGCCTGACCAAGGCCAAGGAAGCCGGCATCACGCAAGCTCTGGTAGATGACGTCGTCAATGCCGAAATCCCGGCCGAATATCGCGATCCGGAAGGCCACTGGTTCGGCCTGACCAAGCGCGCACGCGTCGTCTATGCCTCGAAGGACCGCGTCAAGGACACGGCGATCACCTATGCCGACCTTGCCGACCCGAAGTGGAAGGGCAAGATCTGCATCCGCTCGGGCCAGCACGACTACAACCTCGCGCTGTTCTCGGCCGCAATCGAGCATTGGGGTCCGGAAAAGACCGAGGAGTGGATGAAGGGCCTGAAGGCCAACCTTGCCAAGAAGCCCGACGGCGGCGATCGTCCGCAGGCCGGCGCGATCTTTGCCGGCGAGTGCGACATCGCGCTCGGCAACACCTACTATGTCGGCCTGATGCGCACCAACGAGAAGGAGCCGCAGGAGAAGGAATGGGGCAACGCGATCAACGTGATCTTCCCGACCTTCGAGAACGGCAAGACGCACGTCAACATCTCGGGCGCCGCGCTCGCCAAGAACGCGCCGAACCGCGACAACGCCGTCAAGCTGCTGCAGTTCCTGGCTAGCGACAAGGCACAGCAGATCTATGCCGAGAAGAACTACGAGTATCCGGTCGAGCCGGGCCTCGAGCCTTCCGCCGAGGTGAAGTCGTTCGGCGAACTGAACGCCGACACGCTGTCGCTTTCCGAGGTCGCCAGCCACCGCAAGGAAGCGTCCGAGATGGTCGACCGCGTCGGACTCGACGACGGTCCGTCGAGCTGAGCCCGACGGCTGCAACGGGGCTTTTCGCCGACGCCAATCGAGGCCGGGCCATATGCGCCCGGCCTTTCGCGTGAGGGGGACATGACAGCTTGACGGGTTTGCATCGCCCTGCCCTGCCCTACGGAAGCGGCGTTTCGCCGGACGCCGGACGGCTGGCGCGCGCGGTAAAACGCCCGCACCATCCCGGGCTGAGGCTCGGCGCGCTGCTGGTGTGCGCAATCGTCCTGCTGCCCGTCATCTCGCTCGCCTATGTCGCGCTTTCCGGTACGGGCGAGGACTGGCCGCATCTCGTGCGCAACGTGTTGCCCGGCGCCAGCGTCACCACGTTCAACCTGCTGGTCATGGTGGCGATTGGAACGTCGTCGATCGGGGTCGCATCGGCCTGGATGATGGTGGCCTACGAATTTCCGTTCAGGCGCACGCTGTCATGGGCGCTCGTGCTGCCGCTCTCAGTGCCGGCCTATCTCGCTGCCTACGCATTCGCGGAGTTCTTCCATTTCTCCGGACCGGTGCAGACATTCTACCGGTCGATCTTCGGCTTCCAGTCGGCGCGCGACTACTGGTTTCCGGACATCCGCTCAACGGCCGGATGCGCGCTTGTGCTGTCGTCGGTGCTTTATCCGTATGTCTACCTGACAACACGCATTGTTTTCCTGATGCAGGGACGCAACATCGCAGATGTCGCGCGCACGCTCGGCGCGAAGCCGGGCCGGGTATTCTGGCGCGTGCTGCTGCCGGTGGCGCGGCCGGCAATCGTGGCTGGCGTCGCGCTGGCGCTGATGGAGACGATCAATGACATCGGCGCGGCGGAATATCTCGGCGTGCGCACACTGACGGTGGCCGTCTACCAGACATGGCTGGCGCGCGGGAGCCTTGAGGGCGGCGCGCAGATCGCGCTCATCATGCTGCTGCTGGTGTTCGCCATCCTGGGCGCGGAGCAATGGGCGCGATCGAACCAGCGCTTCCATACCGGCCGCGCGACGCACATGAAGGCACACCCGCCGCGCGTCGTCCTGAAGGGCTTTCGCGGGCCGCTGGCGACGCTGCTCGTCACCCTGCCGGTTCTGCTGGGATTCGGCATACCGGTGTTCGTGTTCGGCCAGTACGCGATGCGCCGACTCGACCAGTTCGCTTCGCCCGAGTTGGCGAACGCGTTTTTCAACACGGTGATGACCGCCAGCACCACGGCTGTGATTACCGTGGCGCTGGCGCTCTTCCTGCTCAACGCGACGCGCCTGGTGCGTTCGCCGGATGTGGCGGTGACCGTCCGGCTGGCGTCGATCGGCTACGCCTTGCCGGGCGGCATTCTCGGGCTTGGACTGCTCTTCGTGCTCGCCCGCTTCGACAACACGCTCGACAGCTTCATGCGCACCTACTTCGACCGCTCTACCGGCCTTTTGTTGATGGGGTCGGCGGCGGGCATCGTCATTGCCTGCACGATCCGCTTCCTCGCCCTTGCGGAGGGCTCGATCCGCTCCGGGCTGGAAAAGCTGCCGGGCCGTCTCGACGAGGCGGCGCGCAGCCTTGGGCGGACGCCGATGCAGAGCGCGGTTTCAGTGCTGCTGCCGTTGCTCGCGCCGGCCATCCTGACGGCGGCCGTGCTCGTCTTCGTCGACACGGCGAAGGAGCTTTCGGCGACAATCCTGCTCAGGCCCTTCGGCTTTTCGACGCTCGCCACCCATGTCTACGAGAACGCGTCGCGCAGCCAGCCACAGGACGGGGCAGCGGCGGCGCTGGTGATCATCGCGACCGCACTCGTGCCGGTGTTGGTGCTGTCACGGGCGCTCGCCCGGGATCGCGAAGCAACGCTGTGAGCGGCCAAAAAAAAGGCGCCTGGAGGGCGCCTTTGAGGTCGAATTGCTGTGACAACGGGGCTTGAGCGAATGTCGCCTCCTCGGGGGATCAAGAGGAGCGGGATTTCTCCCTCAAGTTGGTCCAGACTATCCACGCACGGCGCTTAACAAATCCTTACCGGCCCGGAAAAATCTTTACGAAAGTGTATCACCTGTGAAATCTAGGTAAATTCACCGGTTACCGATCGTTTACCAAGACGCGGCGTCTTCAGTCGCGCAACTCTGCCAGATCGCGAAACAGCTCCAGCGCCTGCGGATTTGCAAGCGCCTCCCTGTTCTTGACCTCGCGGCCATGGACGATGTCGCGCACGGCGAGTTCGGTGATCTTTCCCGACTTGGTGCGCGGAATGTCGGCGACCGCCACGATCTTCGCCGGCACATGGCGCGGCGAGCAGCCGGTACGGATTTTCAGGCGAATGCGCTTCTCTAGGTCCTCGTCGAGCTTGATCCCCTCGGCAAGGCGCACGAAGAGCACCACGCGCACGTCGTGGTCGAAATCCTGACCGATGCAGAGCGCTTCGGCGACTTCCGGCATGTGCTCGACCTGATTGTAGATTTCCGCCGTGCCGATGCGCACCCCGCCGGGGTTGAGCGTGGCGTCGGAGCGGCCGTGGATGATCATTCCGCCATGCTCGGTCCATTCGGCGAAGTCGCCGTGGCACCAGACATTGTCGAAGCGCTCGAAATAGGCAGCGCGGTATTTCTTTCCGTCTGGATCGTTCCAGAAGGCGACCGGCATGGACGGGAAGGCCTTCGTGCAGACGAGTTCGCCCTTCTCCTGCCGGACAGACTGCCCGGCGTCGTTCCAGACATCGACGGCCATGCCAAGGCCCGGTCCCTGAATTTCGCCGGACCAGACCGGCTCGGTCGGCACGCCGAGAACGAAGCAGGAGACGATGTCGGTGCCGCCGGAAATGGAAGCGAGATGCACATCCTGCTTGATGCCTTCGTAGACGAACACGAAATCCTCCGGCGACAGAGGCGAGCCGGTGGAGGAGACGGTGCGGACGGTGGATAGGTCGTGGCTATCGATGGGCTTGAGCCCCGATTTGCGCAGCGTGTCGATAAACTTCGCGGAGGTGCCGAAATAGGTCATGCCCTCGGCATCGGCGTAGTCGAAAAGGATGTTGCCGTTGGGATGGAAGGGCGATCCGTCATAGAGCAGCAGCGTAGCGCCAGTAGCCAGTCCCGACGCCAGCCAGTTCCACATCATCCAGCCGCAGGTGGTGAAATAGAACAGGCGGTCGCCGTCCTTCACGCCGCCGTGGAACTGATGTTCCTTGAGATGCTGCAGCAGCGTGCCGCCAGCGCCGTGCACGATGCACTTCGGAATGCCGGTCGTGCCTGACGAATAGAGAATGTAGAGTGGATGATTGAATTCCGTTCGCACGAAGCTGATGTCCTTCGCTTCGAAGTCGGCGAGCGCGTCGTCCAGCGCCACGGCGTTCCGCATGGCGGTCACCGCTTGCCTTGCCGTGCCGAGATAGCTGACGATGATCGCCTGGCGCACGCTCGGGAGCTTGGCCAGGACCGCCTGCACCTTGGCTGAAACGTCGTTCTGCTTGCCGTTGTACCAATAGCCGTCCGGCGCAATGAACACGACCGGCTCGATCTGGCCGAAGCGGTCGAGCACGCCTTGCTCGCCGAAATCGGGAGAACAGGACGACCAGACGGCGCCGAGCGAGGCAGCAGCGAGCATACCGGCGACCGCTTCGGGCATGTTGGGCATCATCGCCGCGACGCGATCGCCTTTTTTCACGCCGATCGAGACGAACAACTGCTGGAGGCGCGAGACGAGTGCGTGCAGTTCATCCCATGACAGGCGGCGTACGACCTTGTCCTCGCCCTTGAAGACGATGGCGTCGCCGGAACCCTTCTTTCGCAGGAGGTTCTCTGCGAAGTTCAGCGAAGCATCCGGAAAAAAGGACGCGCCGGGCATTTTGTCGCCGTCGGCAAGGCCGTGTTCGCCCTTCTCGCCGATGACGCCGCAGAAATCCCAGACGAGGCTCCAGAATGCGCTGCGGTCCTCCACCGACCAGCGGTGAAGATCGGCGTAGGTGGAAAGCGATATGCCCGTCAGCTGGGAGGCTGCATCGGTGAAGGCCTTCACAGGCGCGGCGGCTGTGCGCTCGGGCGAGGGCGTCCAGAGCGGGGCGTTATCAACCATTAATCGTTCTCCCAAGGGCGGTCCTTTTTGCATATGCGCTTCCCGACGGGCAAGATGCGTTTCGGAATGTCGAGATTCGTCGACTTGCGCCATTCATGGGCCACAAAGGCTTGAAATTGCTTCGGCCGGGTTTGACGAAGGCTGACTTTGTTGGGAAGTGAGCGGCGACGGGTTCGCCGGTCGGACGATCTCCCCGGGGCGGAGCTGACAAGAACGGATGGCTGCATCCACGTTAAGGCGCACGGTCTGGGGCATCGCCGCGGTGGTCGGCCTCGCCGTGCTGGCCGGGCTTGCGCTGCCCTTAATCGCCTCCACGCGCCTCTCCAGCGACCGCATCGCGGAAGAGATGAGCACTTGGAGCGGGCTCGATGTATCGATCGCCGGTGCGCCAAAGGTCGGCGTCTGGCCGAACCTGCATGTCAACCTGACCGACATCCGGCTGTTGCTGCCTGACGGCACGCTGGTCGCCTCGGCCGAAAGAGCGCAAGTCGATCTTTCGGCGCTTGCCGCGCTGGGCGGCGACATCGATTTCACCGCCGTACGCTTCAACAATCCCGCCTTACGCTTGGACCACTACGGAAAGCTGCCTGCTCTCCCGCGCAACGGCAGGATAGCGCTTGCCTTGGCAACAGCCCGTTCTCTTGTAGAGGAAGCCTCCGGAACGCCGGATACTTCTCGCCTGCCCGCCGACAATTTCGGGACGATCGAATTCGTCAACGGCCGCATCATACGGCCCTTCGACGCCATGGACATTGCGATCGCGACCGACATCAATGGCCGGATATCGTGGCCGGCGCTGAACGGAAGAATAGGCGCTTTCGCGAAAGGCGTGCTCAAGGGTGAGTCGCTGGCAATTGAATTCTCGTCGGCAAGCCCGCTGCTGCTGCTCGGTGGGGCGGCTACGCCGGCCACGCTCTCGCTGAAATCCGGACTCACCGACGCCGCCTTCGACGGGACGGCCAGCCTCGGCAACAACCCCTATGTGGCGGGCCAGGCGCGCTTCTCGACGCCATCCGTCGGAGCGCTGCTAGCATGGTCGGGCGCCGGCCTTCCGGTACGGCCCGCCATCGAGGTGATGACGGTGGAGAGCCGGATCATCGGCGACCCGGCGCGCGTGCGCTTCGAGGATGCCAGGATCATGCTGGACGGCAGCACCGCACGCGGCGTGCTCGACCTTTTGTTGAGCGGCGGTACGCCAAAAGTGTCGGGTACAATGGCGTTCGATACGCTCGAGCTCGGAGCGTTTCTGTCCACCTTCACGCCATTCGATCCGATGACCGGCGAAGGGCCGGGCAATATCGACGCGGACTTCGCCAGCCTGCTCAATCTTGACCTTCGGCTGTCCGCGCCGCGCGCCACGCTGGGAACCATCGCTTTGACGGACATGGCCGCGACGGCGCGGGTTGATGGCCGGCTGGCGGCTTTCGACATCTCTGATGCTTCCGCGCTCGGCGGCGACATACAGGCTGGGCTGCGCTTCGACCACAAGGACGAAGGCGCACAGGTCGAGTTGCGCCTGCTCGCTACTGATGTCAGCGGCGACGCATTGGGGGCCGCCACAGGCATGGAGAATTTCCTGCCAAAGGCAGGCGGAACGCTATCGCTCATCCTGAAGGGTGTAGGCGATAGCTGGGACGAACTCATGGCGCGTGCGAACGGGTCGTTCTCGGCCAGCTTCGGCCCCGGCACGCTGCCCGGCATGGATATCGACGCCCTGCTGGCGGATGCGAAGGGCGACGCCCCTTTCACACTCACTGCGGTCGCAGGAACCGGATCGAAGATCGACGCCATGGAGATTAAAGCTGTAGCGACCGACGGCGTCGCGCGGATCGACAAGGTCGAGATCCGGTCGCCGCTCCACCGCGTCACCATGTCGGGGACCGTGTCGCTGGATGGCAGCAGCGTCGCGCTGACCGGCAGCATCGCGCCTCCGCAGCAGGCCAACGCCAGCCAGGCAGACGCCGCTCCTGCTGCGACATTCCTCATTAACGGCTCATCAAGCGACGCGCTCGTTACGCCCACCAAGGGCCTGAGCTCGGACTAAGCTCCGGGTCGGATCGTAAATGCCTAGCCCAGCCGCAGTGCAGCCTGTTCGTCGCGTTGGCGCTGGAC
Organism: Mesorhizobium quangtriensis; assembly: GCF_040081925.1. NCBI lineage: Bacteria > Pseudomonadati > Pseudomonadota > Alphaproteobacteria > Hyphomicrobiales > Phyllobacteriaceae > Mesorhizobium > Mesorhizobium quangtriensis. Next base: position 1,748,421 of record NZ_JBEBMF010000001.1, on the reverse strand, counting down.
CTCGCGGCGCTTGTTGACGACCGATGCGATCAGCACGCCGCCGGCGACGACCGCGATCATCAACGTGCAGGCTGCGTTGATTTCCGGCGTCACGCCGAGACGCACCTGGCTGTAGATTTTCATCGGCAGCGTGGTGGCGCCCGGTCCGGAGGCAAAGCTGGCGATAACGAGATCGTCCAGCGACAAGGTGAAGGCCAGCATCCAACCGGAGACAATAGCCGGCAGGATGACCGGCAGCGTGACCTGGAAGAATGTCTTCACCGGCGGCGCGCCGAGGTCCATCGCAGCCTCTTCCAGCGAACGGTCGAAACTCATCAGCCGCGCCTGCACGACGACCGCCACGAAGCACATGGTGAAGGTGATGTGGGCGAGCGTGACCGTGAAGAAGCCGCGGTCGAGGCCGATCGCGACGAACAGGAGCAGTAGCGACAGGCCAGTGATCACCTCCGGCATGACCAGCGGCGCAAAGACCATGCCAGAGAACAACACTCGGCCGCGAAAGCGCGTGTAGCGGGTCAGCGCGAGCGCGGCGAGCGTGCCGAGCACCGTGGCGACGGTCGCCGAGATGAAGCCGACGCGAAGCGTGACCCATGCGGCGTCCATGAGCCCCTGGTTCTGGAACAGCGACACATACCAGCGCGTCGAGAAGCCGCCCCAGACGGTGACGAGCTTGGAATCGTTGAAGGAATAAATGACGAGCAGAACGATCGGCAGATAGAGGAAGGCGAAGCCCAGCACGACCGAGACGATGTTGAAGCGGCTCCAGTTGCTCATGGTGTCACCGCCCCTGCTCTTGTGCACGGGCCTGCGCGAACTGGAAGATCATGATCGGCACGATCAGCAGCAGGAGCAGGATGACCGCGACGGCGGACGACACCGGCCAGTCCCGGTTGGCGAAGAACTCGTTCCACAACGTCTTGCCGATCATCAGCGTCTGCGACCCGCCGAGCAGGTCGGGGATGACGAATTCGCCCACGGCCGGGATGAAGACCAGCATGCAGCCGGCGATGACGCCCGGCAGCGATAGCGGGAAGGTGATCTTCCAGAAGGCGCTGATCGGCGTGCAGCCAAGATCCTGCGCCGCCTCGATCAGCGAATAATCCATCTTCTCCAACGCGGAATAGAGCGGCAGGATCATGAACGGCAGGTAGGAGTAGACGATGCCGATAAAGATCGCCGTATGCGTGTTCATGATGATCAGCGGCGTGTCGATGATATTCAAGCCGAGAAGCAACTGATTGAGCAGTCCCTCAGGCTTGAGGATTCCCATCCAGGCATAGACGCGGATCAGGAAGGACGTCCAGAACGGCAGGATGACCAGCATGAGTAAGGTCGGCCGCCAGGCAGCCGGCGCACGCGCCATGCCATAGGCGACGGGATAGCCGACGAGAAGCGCGAAGAAGGTCGAGACGGCGGCGATCCAGAGACTGGAGACGTAAGCGTTGAAGTAGAGAGGGTCTTCGGTCAGCCAGACATAGTTGTCGAAATTGAGCTCGCGAAGCTGGTCGAAGAACGCCGCCAGCCCATCTTGCAGGCTGAACACCGGAGTGTAGGGCGGCATCGCGATCGCCGTCTGGGACAGGGAAATCCTGAAGACAATGACAAAGGGTATCAGGAAGAAGAGCAGCAGCCAGAGATAGGGAACGATGATGACGAGGCGGCTCGTCAGCGCCTGGACCATGCGATCGGCAAAGGAGGGAGCGGCGGGCTGCGCTGCGGTGGGAAGGGAAGCGGTGGCCTCTGCCATTGGGTCACCTACCGCGTCAGCACGACGCCGGCGTCCGGCTGAAAGGAGATCCAGGCGCGGTCGTTCCAGGTAAGCGGATCATCGCTCACGCGCGAGGCATTCAGCGCGCTGGCCTTGACCACCTGCCCGTCGTCCAGCCGGACGTGATAGACGGTCATGTCGCCGAGATAGGCGAGGTCGTAGACCTCGCCTTCCATGGCGTTCACGGTCCCCTCAGGACGCTTGGACGAAACCTTGATCTTCTCGGGTCGCACGGCGAAGGCGACCGTGTTGCCGGCCGCCGCGTCGCCTGCGTTTTCGACGAGAATCTGCGCGCCGCTGGCTCCGGTGATGCGGGCGGTGGCGGCTTCGCGCGCCGCGACCGTGCCCTCGAACATATTCACGTTGCCGACGAAGTTGGCGACGAAGCGCGAGGCTGGCGCCTCATAGATCTCCGCAGGCGTGGCGACCTGCATCAGGTTGCCTTTGTCGAGGATGGCGATGCGGTCGGCCATGGTCATCGCCTCTTCCTGATCGTGGGTGACGATCACGAAAGTAAGGCCGAGCGACTGCTGCAGGTCCATCAGCTCGAACTGCGTCTCCTCGCGCAGCTTCTTGTCGAGCGCACCGAGCGGCTCGTCCAGCAGCAGCACCTTCGGGCGCTTGGCGACGGCCCTTGCAAGCGCGACGCGCTGGCGCTGGCCGCCCGAAAGCTGGTGCGGCTTCCGTTTGCCGAACTGCTCGAGCTTGACGAGCTTCAGCATCTCGGCGACGCGCGCCTCGATCTCGGCCTTCGGCGTACCTTCCTGTTTCAGGCCGAAGCCGATGTTGGCCTCGACCGTCATGTGAGGGAAGAGCGCATATGACTGGAACATCATGTTGAGCGGCCGCTTGTAGGGCGGGATGCCGCGCAAATCCTGCCCGTCGAGAAGGATGCGGCCCTTGGTCGGCTCGTCGAAGCCGGCGAGCATCCGGAGCAGCGTGGACTTGCCGGAGCCCGAGCCGCCCAGCAGGGCGAAAAACTCGCGCTCGTAGATGTGGAGCGTCAGGTTGTCGACGGCGGTGAAATCGCCAAAGACCTTGGTGACGTTCTCGAACGAGATGTAGGGCTTTGCCGAGGGATCGTTCCACGGCGCGAAGGAACGCCTGATACTGCCGAGCGACTTCATGCCGATGCTACCCCCGAAACTTCGCCCCTCAAAGAAAAACCCCGGCGTTTTTGGACGCCGGGGTTTGATGTCAGATCACTGGCCGGTGACGACCTTGGTCCAGCTGCGCGTGATGAGGCGCTGTGTCTTCGGATCGTAGGGCGAAACGGTGAAGAGCTTCGCCAGCGTCGCCTCGTCCGGATAGATCGCTGGATCGTCGATGATCTCCTTGTCGACGAACTCCTGCGAAGCCTTGTTGCCGTTCGGGAAGTAGATGTAGTTGGTTGCCTTCGCCGCGACTTCCGGCTTCATCATGTAGTTCAGGAACTCGTGCGCTTCCTCGATGTTCTTGGCATCGGCCGGAATGGCGAGCTGGTCGAACCACATCTCCGCGCCCTCGGTCGGGATCACATAGTCGACGATGACGCCCTGATCGGCTTCCGCAGCGCGATCGCGTGCCTGAAACACGTCACCCGACCAGCCGATGGCGAGACAGATGTCGCCGTTGGCGAGCGCGTTGATGTATTCCGATGAATGGAACTTGCGCACGTAAGGCCTGATCTTGAGCAGCGCTTCCTCGGCCTTGGCGATGTCCTCGGGCGAGGTCGATTCCGTATCGATGCCGAGATATTTGAACGTGGTCGGGATGATGTCCGTCGGCGAATCGAGGATGTAGACGCCGCAATCAGCGAGCTTGCCCAGCTTCTCGGGATTGAAGACCACGTCCCAGCTGTCGATCTTGTCGATGCCGAGCGCCTCCTGGACCTTCTTCTGGTTGTAGCCGATGCCGACGGTGCCCCACATGTAGTTGATGGAGTATTCGTTGCCGGGATCGTACTTGGCCGTGCGCTCCGACACGACATCCCACATGTTGGCGAGATTCGGCAGCTTGGACTTGTCGAGCTTCTGGAAGACGCCGGCCTGAATCTGGCGGGCAAGGAAGTTGCCGGTCGGAACCACGACATCGTAGCCGCTGCCACCGGCGAGGAGCTTGGTCTCAAGGAGTTCGTTGGAATCGAAGACGTCGTAAACGACCCTGATGCCGGTTTCCTTGGTGAAGTCCTGAATAATCGACTCGTCGATATAGTCGGACCAGTTATAGACGTTGACGACGCGATCCTGTGCGAAGGCAGCTCCGGTCACCAGAGCGGCGATCGCGGTTGCCGCTGACGCCAATGCTATTTTTCTTATCATCCCATTCCCCTTGTTGTTGGTCACCGGCAACGTCCTCCTGATCCGCGCCGATACTGGCATAGGGGTGAGCCTATTTAGGTTTTTAGACGGCGACAAGGTTTGAATCGCCGGCGGGACCGAACGTCGCGTCAATTGGGTGCGGGGATACCCGTGACGCCGGGCCGGGCGGGCGCTGACATCCGGCGGAATTGAAGTCCTATGTGGACCAACAGGGCTGCGAAGATGACCGCGCCGCCGACCAGTGTCCGAGCCGACGGAACCTCGCCGTGCACCAGCCATACCCAGACCGGGCTGAGCAGCGTCTCGAAGGTACCGAGCAGCGCGGCGAATGCCGCCGGGATCAGCCGCGCGCCGGTCGCAAAACAGGCCAGGCCGAGCCCGAGATTAAGCGCGCCAAATGCGAACAGCCACGCCATGTCATGGCCGGACACTGCTAGGCTCCCGGCCTGGCTCGCGGCAAACGCAGCCGCGATGATCGTGCCCAGGCAGGTCGCCGGCGTCATGCGCACATGCGAGTAGCGCCGCGTGATGACCGTCGCGGTGGAGAAGGCGAAGGCAATCAGCAAGGCGAGGCTGTCGCCGACGGGCGAAACCGTGCCGTCGAAAGATTCCGAGACCATGATGGCTACGCCGCATATGACCGCGCCGATCGCGACCCAGGTGGCTGGCGACACCCTTTCGCGAAAGAAGATGAAGGCCATCAGCGCGGCGATCAGCGGGACGCCGGCCTGCATGAGGACGACGTTTGCGACCGTGGTGTGCGCGATCGCAATGACGAAAGAGGACGAGGCGGTGGCGAAACAGATGCCGACGGCGATGCCCGGAACGCCCATGTCGCGAAAGAGCCTTAACGTGCCGCGCACGCCGTCCCGCAACAGCATGAAGCCGATCAGGAAAATTGTAGCCCAGACCGAACGCCAGAAGACAACAGCCCAGGTGTCGGGCGTTTCTATGAAACGCGCGATAGTCCCGCCGAAGCTCCAGAACAGGGCAGACAGGAAGACGAGCAGGAAGCCAAGTTGCTCCTCGCGCCGCGAAACATGCGGCTTGCCTTCGGTTTGGGTGGCTGCGTCGGTCATGGCCAAAGGTGGTTGAATTTCATCGGGAGCACTGCACTGAAGGCGACATGCGCTGCCGATCCGGCGTAAGGCAAAGCCTGCAGGGCGGCATGATCCAGCATAGGCTTGCGGTTGGGACAAATCCACGGCGTAAGCGGTTTGCCGATGCTGATGCTGCCACGTATGGTCGCCCAGCCGACTCTGTTGCCGGCGTTCCAAGCGGGGGGCGTGGATGCGATATCTGGTGGTGGCCGACCTTCACTACGCGCTGCCGCAATATGACTGGGTGGTCAACGTGGCCGGCGAGTTCGACGTCGTCATCATGGCCGGCGACCATCTCGACCTCGCTTCCGTGGTGGACTGGCGCGCGCAGACAGTGGTCGTGCGCAAATATATCGAGCTCATTGCCGCCAGGACGCATCTGGTCACCTGCTCCGGCAATCACGATCTCGACGCGCGTGACGGGGCTGGCGAGAAAGTGGCGAAATGGATCGGCGAACTGGGGCATTTCGGCGTGCTGGCGGACGGGCAGTCGATCCGCTGCCAAGGCACCCTGTTCACCGCCTGCCCGTGGTGGGACGGGCCGCTGACGCGCGACCGGATAGCGGCGCAGCTATCCGATGCCGCAGCGCTTCGTGATGGCGGGCCGTGGTTCTGGATCCACCACGCACCGCCCGACAAGTCGCCGACGAGTTGGGACGGGCACCGCTATTTCGGCGACGAGCCGCTGGCCGACTGGATCGGGACATTCCAGCCCGACATCGTCTTCTCAGGCCATGTGCATCAGTCGCCCTTCGTCAGCGAAGGGTCATGGGTCGACAGGATCGGCAGGACCTGGGTGTTCAACGCGGGACGGCAGTACGGCGCACCACCGTCTCACATCGTCATCGACACGGAGGAGCAAGAGGCAGTCTGGTTCTCGGCCGCCGGTGTGCAGTCGGTGCGGCTCGACCAGCCGCTCCAACGGCCTGTGCCACAGCTTACCGCCCTGCCAGGCTGGGTCGAGGGCTTCGTCGTCAGATCGATGGATCAGGTTGCCGGTCGGAGCCCGGCCTGAAGTCCGTTTCCGGCTGGTTGAGCAGGCTGGCAAGCACCTCGCTCACCATGCCAAGGTGGTTCTTCTGGCCCGCATACTGGCGCTTCAGATCGACCAGATAGGTGGTCGCCGTATTCAGCCTTTGGGCGAGCAATCGCGCGACGACGAGCGCGATCTCGGGATCAGACTTCATGAACGCCGCCGCGTCGTCGAAGACATAGACCTTCGCGGCAGACAACGCCTTCACTGTCGCGGTGTGCGGGACGTCCAGCAGAACGGACATTTCGCCAAAGACCGAACCGGCCTCGTTGACAACCGCCACGGGTGTGTCGCCGCGCGCCACCTCGACCGTACCCTCGGCCAGCACGTAGAGCTTTCCCGACCGCTCGCCTTCTGACAGCAGGACGGAGCCGGCCGTAAACTCGACCTTTCTACTGTCGTCCAGACGTTCAAGAACAGAGCGCATCGCTTTCCCGCCGCCAATGCGGCCACCTTCGCAACTGCGAGACAGAACCGCAAGACGGAAGTGCTACTGAAAATCGAAGGCGCTCAGGCCCGTCACCATCTCATCGAGGCCGAGGGGGCGCGCGATCGGCGGCTCGGCGCGGGCGAGGCAGCCTGCCCGCTCGCACAGCCGGCAGGCAGGACCGATCGGCGTCGGCGCGCCGGCAAGCGCCGCGCCATAGACGAGCTGCTCCCGGAACGACAGGTCGCAGCCGAGCAACAGCGCGGTCCGGCGCGGGCGTTCGTCGAAACCGCCCTGCGGACCGTCGACGGTGCGGGCGATCGTCAGGAAGGCGGTCCCGTCCGGCATCTCGACGGCCTCGGCAAGCGTACGGCCCGGCTCGGCGAAAGCGTCGTGAACCGCGAGCTTCGGGCAGCCGCCGCCGAAAGCCGCATGGGGAAAGCCAGCCGAACCGATGCGGCGCAGGCGATTTCCAGCGTTGTCTGTCTCCATCAGGAAAAAGGGCACGCCCGCCGCGCCCGAACGTTGCAGGCTCACCAACCGCGTCGCCGCCTGCTCGAAGGAGACGCCGAAGCGCGCCGCGATCACCGCGATATCGTAGCGCGCGCGGGTCGCCATTTGGTGGAAGGCGGCGTAGGGCAGCATCAGCGCCAGCGCGGCGTAGCGCGCTAGCTCGAAGCGGGCAAGCCGTCGCGCCTCGTCAGAGGACAGCTTCAACGCGTCGACCTCGCCGGCCAGCACATCGCGCATGCGGATGAGGCCGGCTTCCATCGCGACCTCGCGCAACTGGTCGGCGCGCGACAGCCGCTCGGAGAGAAACAGACGCTGTGAATGCCGGTCGTAGCGGCGACGCCAGTTCGGCATCGTGGCGGCGGGAAGCAGACGGACCGAAATGCCGTACTCCTTACGCAGCCATGTCTTCAAGGCGGCCAAGAGATCGTCGCCATGGCCGGCCTCCGGCGCGAGTTCGGCGCGCAGGGTTTCGGCCGCATCTTCCAGCGACGAAAAATGCCAGGGGCGGCGCTCGAACAGGTCGCGTACCTCGTCCACGGGCAGGCGTGCGGCCGAAAGCGATGTCGCCCTGCCCTCGCCCGCCAGAAGCGCGTTGAGGTCGGACAAGCGCTCCGCCTGTTCGCGATAGGCACGAAACAGTTTCTGCATGGCGGCGGCGGCGTTCGGCGCGGTTTCGACGAGGTCGATCAGTTCCTGGTCGCCGGGCAGTTCGCCCGGTAGTTCCCGCGCAAGCAGCGGATCGGCAAACACCTCCTTCAGCGCTGCGACGGAACTGCGCGTCTCGCCCTGCAATTCGTGCGGGTCGACGCGATAGACCGAGGCGAGCTTGAGGATCAACTGGACGGTAAGCGGACGCTGGTTGCGTTCGATGAGGTTGAGATAGGAGGGCGAAATGCCGAGCCCATCCGCCATCGCGGTCTGGGTCAGCGATCGCTCCATGCGCAGGCGGCGGATGCGCGGTCCGGCGAAGATTTTCTGGTCAGCCATGGAATGCCTGCGGATATTTTACAATGTTTACACTTTTACAGATGGCGTCTGTCAAATCCTGTACTCATTTTCCCTTATTTTCAGGCATTCTACAAGGCATAACTGGCGTTTCATCTCCCAATTTGTAAATGAAGTCACATCGAACGAGGCGCACGACAGCTCCTCGAAGCTTGCGACTTGCAGATCAGGAGCCGGAAATGACCGATTTTTACAACCTCATCCCGTCCGCGCCGAAGGGCCGGTATGACGGCATCGAACGGCCCTATTCGACATCAGATGTCGAGCGGCTGCGCGGCTCCGTTCAGATCCGCCATACACTGGCCGAGAATGGCGCGAACCGGCTCTGGAAGCTGATCCACTCGGAAGACTTCGTGAACGCGCTGGGCGCAGTCACCGGCAACCAGGCGATGCAGCAGGTGCGCGCCGGCTTGAGGGCGATCTATCTCTCCGGCTGGCAGGTCGCTGCCGACGCCAACACGGCGGGCGCCATGTATCCCGACCAGTCGCTCTACCCGGCAAACGCCGCGCCTGAACTGGTGCGCCGCATCAACCGGACGCTGCAGCGCGCCGACCAGATCGAGGTTTCCGAGGGCAAGGGCCTGTCGGTCGAGACATGGTTCGCGCCGATCGTCGCAGACGCGGAGGCCGGCTTCGGCGGACCGCTCAATGCGTTCGAGATCATGAAGGCCTTCATCGAGGCGGGCGCGGCCGGCGTTCACTTCGAAGACCAGCTCGCGTCTGAGAAGAAGTGCGGCCATCTCGGCGGCAAGGTGCTGATCCCGACCGCCGCGCACATCCGCAACCTCGACGCCGCGCGGCTCGCTGCAGACGTTATGGGTACGCCGACGCTGATCGTGGCGCGCACCGACGCCGAGGCCGCGAAGCTGCTCACCTCCGACATCGACGAAAACGACAAGCCGTTCGTTGACTATGATGCGGGCCGCACGGCCGAAGGCTTTTACCAAGTGCGCAACGGCATCGAGCCGTGCATCGCACGCGCCATTGCCTACGCGCCGCATTGCGACCTGATCTGGATGGAAACAGGCAAGCCGGACCTCACCCAGGCGAAGAAGTTCGCCGAAGCCGTGCACAAGGCGCATCCGGGCAAGAAGCTGGCGTACAATTGCTCGCCGTCCTTCAACTGGAAGAAGAACCTCGACGACGCCACCATCGCCAAGTTCCAGCGCGAATTGGGCGCGATGGGCTACAAGTTCCAGTTCATCACGCTCGCCGGCTTCCACCAGCTGAACTTCGGCATGTTCGAACTGGCGCGCGGCTACAAGGACCGCCAGATGGCGGCCTATTCCGAGCTGCAGCAGGCGGAGTTCGACGCGGAGGCCAATGGCTACACCGCGACCAAGCACCAACGCGAGGTCGGCACCGGCTATTTCGACGCCGTATCGATGGCGATTACCGGCGGCAAGTCGTCGACGACAGCCATGCATGAATCCACCGAACACGAACAGTTCCGCCCGGCCGCGGAATAACCGGGTACAACAGGGAGAAGGACCATGAACGTCAGGCCCCAAGTGAAGCAGCGCGCCGAGGAACAGGCCTCGGCGATGAACACCGACCAGCAGGCGGCGATCCGCATCCTCGCCAACGACCTGCACCGGCTGAACCAGGCGGTCATGCAGGCCGTGGATGCCGGCGTGTCGGTCGAACTGGTGCGCTCGGCCCGCCACCACAGCGGCAACGGCAATTGGGGCGACCTGCTGATCCCGGTGGTCGTGACGCAGCAGGGCTGAATCGGCGCGATGCCCCAGCGGCAACAGTATTGCCGCTGGCGTTCGGCTGGTTGCGGAACTACTCTAGGTCTGTGGACGCTGCCGGCGCGGCTTCCGTGGGCGTTCAGGGTGTAGCAGGCACGATGGCATCGCGGCATGAACCGGTTTTCGACGAGGCGAAAGTCCTTTCCGACCGTGAAGCCGCCCATGGGCTGACGCCGGACCTCTCGCGGGTTCTGATCGTCGGCAATTCGCAGATCAATCGCATCGTGGTGGCGAAGATCGTCGAGCGCAGCGGGCTGAAACCCGTCTGCGAACCGCCTGCCAGCGCCGTCCGCGTTCTGCCACTGACTTTTCCCGGCCTCGTCATCCTCGATGGAGGCGCCGAAAACAGGGATTGCGGCAGCGTCGTCGCGGGCGTCATCGCGCTTCGTCGGGTTTCGGGCGGCAGGTATCCAGCGGTGATCCTGCTGTCGAACCGAACGGCAACGCCTGTCGGACCGTCGCTCGACAGCGTGACCGATGCGGTGGTGACCAAGCCTTTCACCACCGAGCAGTTGCAGCCGGTAGTCGATCGACTGGTCAAGGGTGCCGGCACTTAGCCATGCGCCAGCCCAGTATGGAGACAGACGGCTGGCATCTGGAAGACGGTGAGGAATACCACCGAGCCGCGCCACTGAGTTTCTGGATACCGAGCCTATCAGAACGCGAGAAACTTCAGCCCGGCGACTTGGCCAAGCTTATCTTCGCGATTCAGGTGGAGGACGATACCGAGGTGGAGCGCATGTGGGTGATCGTGCGCGAGAGAATTGATGGCGGTTATCTGGGCATATTGGATAACGAGCCGACCTGCATTGAGGAAAATGACTTCTTTTGGCGAGGAATAGAACTGCCCTTTCAGCCTCGGCACATCATAAAGATCGACCAAGGAAACGACGACACAGTCGCAATCGCAGCGGTGACGCCAAACCGGCGCTGGATATAGGTGCGCGCCCGCCCCCTTCCCTTTCACGACGCGGCCCGGCTATAGTCGGAAATCTGCAACATCCAATCGGTGATTGATGCCGTCTGACAAGAAGGAAGCCCGTCCGTCGAACCGCGGGGGCCGCGCGCGTGCGCCTGCGTTTGTGAAGAACCATCGCGGCGTGAAGAACTGGAAGGAAGCCGGCGCCTGGCTCGAATGGCGCGGCATCGAGGACATCGAGTGCATCACGCCCGACCAGGCCGGCATCGCGCGCGGCAAGATGATGCCGTCGAAGAAATTCACTTCCAACACCTCGCTGGCGCTGCCGTCCGCCGTCTTCATGACGACGATCTCGGGCGGTTATCCCGAGGACGGCAACGGCTTCTCCTATCCCGAGGACGACGGCGACCTGAAACTCATGCCGGACCTCGGCACATTGTCCGAAGTGCCGTGGGAATCCGACCCGACCGCGCAGGTCATCTGCGACCTCGTTCATCAGGACGGGCGCGCCGTGGAGTTCACCCCGCGCAACCTGCTGAAGAAGGTTCTGGCCGCCTATGCCGACAAGGGTCTGAAGCCGGTCGTCGCGCCCGAGATCGAGTTCTATCTGGTGCGCAAGAACCCCGATCCCGACTATCCGCTGACGCCGCCCGTCGGCCGCTCGGGCCGTCCCATCGGCGGCGGCGCGGGCTATTCGATCGCGGGCGTCAACGAGTTCGACGAGTTGATCGACGACATCTACCATTTCTCCGAGGCGCAGGGGCTGGAGATCGACACGCTGATCCACGAGGAGGGCGCCGGCCAGCTCGAGATCAACCTGCGCCACGGCCATCCGGTGGAACTCGCCGACCAGGTATTCCTGTTCAAGCGCACCATCCGCGAGGCGGCGCTGAAGCACGAGACCTATGCCACCTTCATGGCCAAGCCGATGCAGGGGCAGCCGGGCTCGGCGATGCACATCCACCAGTCGCTCATCCATACGAAGACGGGCCGAAACCTCTTCACCAACGAGGACGGCAGCGAGTCCGCCGAGTTTCTGCATTTCATCGGCGGCATGCAGAAGCATGTGCCGAATGCGCTGGTGATGTTCGCGCCCTATGTGAATTCCTACCGACGACTGACGCAGGCGGCGTCTGCCCCGGTCAACAACAAATGGGGCTACGACAACCGCACCACGGCGTTCCGTGTCCCGCGCTCCGACCCGGCGGCGCGGCGCGTTGAAAACCGCATCCCGTCCTCCGACGCCAACCCGTATCTGGCGCTTGCCGCCTCGCTCGCCTGCGGGCTGATCGGCCTCAACAAGAAAATCAAGCCGGACGCGCCGATCCTCACCACTGCCAATGAGGATGAAATCGACCTGCCGCGTGGTTTGCTGGAAGCCGTCGACCTGTTCGAGGCCGACGACGACCTGCGCGAAGTGCTTGGCGCTTCCTTCGTCTCCACCTATGCCGCAATCAAGCGTGCGGAATTCGAGACCTTCATGGAAGTGATCTCGCCGTGGGAACGTGAATATCTGCTTTTGAACGTGTGACCATGAAATACCAGTCCCCTATCTCGCCCGGCTACTCCTGGTACGAACATACCGCCGGGCCTCGACCCGACTATGCGCCGCTCGACGGCGACGTGACGACTGATGTGGTCATCGTCGGTGGCGGCTTCACCGGGCTTTCGGCCGCGACGCATCTGGCGAAATCCGGTACGAATGTGGTGCTGGTCGAGGGCAACCGCATCGGCGACGGCGCATCGGGCCGCAATGGCGGACAGCTCGGCACGGGCCAGCGCGCCGGTGCCGAAGAGATCGAGAAGGAACTGGGCTTCACGCGCGCCAAGGCGCTGTTCGACGTGGCCGAAGAGGCCAAGGCGCATCTGCTCGAATTCGCCGAAACCAACGGAATAGAGATCGACTTCCGTCCCGGCCACCTCAACGTCTGCCACAAGGAACGCCTGCTGCCCGAATATCTCGAGCACGCTGAGGCGATGAACACGCGGTTCAACTATCCGCATATTGCCTACATGGACGCCTCCGAGACGCATGAGCGCATGGGCTCGGACCATTATTGCGGCGGCGTGCGTGATACAGGCACCGGCCATATCCATCCGCTGAAGCTGGTGATTGGGACCGCGCGCGTGGCTGCCGAAAGCGGGGCGAAGCTGCACGAGAACACGAAAGCGACCAGCATCAACACCAATGGCGGCAAGGTCGTGGTGACCACGCCGACCGGCACGATCACGGCAAAGAAATGCCTGATCGCGGTGAACTCCTATGGCGGCGACATTGAGCCACAGACGGCCTCGCATGTCATGCCGATCGGTTCCTTCATCGGCGCGACCGTACCGCTGGGCGACGACAGCCCGGTGCTGCCGGCCGGCGAATCCGTGTCGGACTCACGCTTCGTCGTGCGCTACTTCCGGCGCGCGAAAACCGGCGAACTTCTGTTCGGCGGCCGCGAGATCTACGCGCCCGGCGATCCACAGGATATCCACATCCATATCCGCAAGCAGATCGTCGAAATCTATCCGCAACTGAAGGACGTCGAGATCACTCACGCATGGGGCGGTTATGTCGGCATCACCATGCCGCGCAAGCCCTTCGTGAAAGAGGTGATGCCGGGTGTCATTTCCGCCGGCGGCTATTCCGGCCATGGCGTCATGCTCTCCAACTTTATGGGTAAGCTTTATGCCGAGTCAGTCGCGGGCAACCGCGACCGCCTCAAGCTCTTCGAGGAGCTGAAGATACCGCCCTTCCCCGGCGGCCGCACCTTCCGCGCACCGCTGCTGTTCCTCGCCCTCAACTGGTACGCGCTGCGCGACCGGTTCTAGCCGTTCGCATTATCCCTCTTCGCCTGCGCGACGGCTCCGGCCTTGCGCAGGCGGCCAAGCTCCATCGGCCGGACGAGATTTTCGCGGCGCTGGGATGCGATCTTTCGCATGCCCTGATGCGCATGGCGGGTGTTGGCCGGAGCCTCGTGCCCGCTTTCGGCCTTCTGCTTCAGCTTCAACGCCGCGCGCGACAGTTCCACCTGCGAGGCCATGCGCTCGCGGCGTGTACGCTCTGCATTGAGCCTGCGCACGGCGGTGCTCAGCACCTCGAGTTTCGTCTTGTTGCCTTCGGCGGATTTCGATGCGGCAGCACCCTTCGGATCGACCTTGCCGCGCATTTCGCGCTTGCGGCGTTTCGTTTCGGTCTGCGCCCTGTCGCGACGTTCGCGCAAGAGCTTCAGCAGCGAGGCCAGTTCCTTGTCGTCTAGTTGCTGAAGTTCCGGATGACGGGACTTTGCGACCATCTCCATCTCGCCCTTGTCGAGTGCGCGTTCCTGCTGCTTCCTGTTGACGGCCATCTGATTTCCTTTCGCGATAAGCGTCCTCGATCGGCGCGGCGCTCGCCAGCCTGTGCAGGTAACCGGCGATCGGCGATCTGGTTGCATCTGCTCACAACCGCGTGAGACTATGGCATATCCTCTGTATTGTCTAAAAGGCGGGGCTATTTACGGGCCAATGAACAGACGCGCCGTTCTCGCACTTCCTTTGCTCCTCGCCTCGACCCGCTTTGCACGGCCACAGGTCAGTCAGTCCCTGTCGCTCGTACTCGACCGCGCAAAAGACCTCGGCCCGCTGCTCAACGTCGTGGTCGCGCTTGACGGCAGGGAGATCGCCGCGCGTGGATATCATGGCGGCTCGCCTGATGCGCCGACCAACATCAAATCAGCATCGAAATCCGTCATCTCCGCACTGGTTGGCATCGCCATCGACAGGCAAGTGCTGGAGGGCGTCGACCAGAAGATCGCTCCTATCCTCGCGCGTGACCTGCCCGACAATCCCGATCCGCGTATCAACGACGTGACGATCGGCAATTTGCTCTCCATGCAGGCTGGGCTCGGTCGGACCTCCGGGCCGAACTATGGGCGCTGGGTGTCGAGCAGCAACTGGGTGCGGGCGGCCCTTGCCGAACCCTTCGACGGCGAACCGGGCGGGCCGATGCTCTATTCCACCGGCTCCACGCATCTGCTGTCGGCTATCCTGACCAAGGCCGGCGGCAAGTCGACGCGCGAACTGGCGCGCGAATGGCTCGGCCCGGTCGAGGGCTTTTCCATCGGCGCATGGGACCGCGACCCTCAGGGCATCTATGTCGGCGGCAACCAGATGGCGATGTCGACACGCTCGCTGCTGGCCTTCGGCGAACTCTACCGCAACGGCGGGCGGAACCGCGCGGGCGAGCAGGTCGTTTCGGAAAACTGGGTAAGCGAATCCTGGACGGTCCGCACCCATTCCATCTATTCCGGCGACGGCTACGGCTATGGCTGGTTCATCCGCCAGATCGCCGGTAAGCAAGTCGTCTATGCATGGGGCTTCGGAGGCCAGATGCTTTACATCGTACCGGCGCTGGGCCTGACGGTCGCCATGACCTCGATCCCCGACGATCCCTCGGCGCAAAGCGGCCACCGCGACGACCTGCACGCGCTGCTGGGCGAGATCATCGGCGCGACAAGCGTCTGACCGCTCCTTACTGCCAGAGCCCGACCTTCGCCTCACGCGCCCGCGCTTCGACGTCGTGATAATCCTGTCGGGCGCGGACCAGCCCTTCCTTCACCATCAGCAGGCCCACATCCAGCCCGCCTGCGCGGCACAGGAGAAAGCGCTCTTCCTTTTCCTCGCAGCGAAAGGTCTCATCCCGCGCCAGTTCGGAAAGCTGCTCGTAGGCGCGCTCGCCGCATGGCCATTTCTCGTTCGTCGAGGTTGTGCAGATTTCGGTTCGCGATGGAGCGATGGTACCCCAGATTTCCGCCTGTCGACCGTCATAGACGATGGTATCGCCGTCGATGACGGTCACCTCAGCCGCCGCGCCGGCCGTAGCCATCGCACAGGTAGCGAGAATCGCGATCAAAAGGGCGTTCCTGTTCATTCCTTGCCTCCACCGCAGGCGCCGGCCTAGAGTCTGCGCAAAGACACGCCTTTGGGCACTTCTGCTCGAAAGATATGCACCCGCGGCCGATTCTCCCTTTGAATTCTGTCACAGGGACGCACTATGGTGCCACTGCAATTCGAGCCGAGCCGGCCGCTGGCCCTTGCCTGCGGCACCTTGGCATCGCGTTGCCACTAGCAAGATTAAATCGATTAGAATATATGTTGCACTGCGGTGCGGAGTGGACCCCCTATGACCAGCCAGATCATTCCAGTCGATCCTTTCGACCTCATCATCTTCGGAGGCACGGGCGACCTTTCCGAGCGCAAGCTGCTGCCCGCGCTTTACCATCGCCAGCGCGACCACCAGTTCTCCGAGCCGACGCGCATCATCGGCACGTCGCGTTCGAAATTGACCGACAAGGAGTTCCAGGAGTTTGCCCGCAAGGCGCTGACCGAGCACGTCGCCAAGGAATATCTGGACAAGGCCGAGGTCGACAAGTTCATCAAGCGGCTGAGCTATGTCGCGGCTGACGCGACGAGCGGAGCCGGCTTCGATGACCTGAAGAAGGCGATCGGCAAGAGCGACGCGATCCGCGCCTTCTATCTCGCGGTAACGCCGGCTCTCTTCGGAAGCATCGCTTCGCAGCTGAAGAAGCATGACGTCATCACCGAGAATTCGCGCATCGTGGTCGAAAAGCCGATCGGGCGCGATCTTGCTTCCGCCAAGCAGCTCAACGACCAGATCGGCAGTGTTTTCGGCGAGCACCAGATTTTCCGCATCGACCACTATCTGGGCAAGGAGACGGTGCAGAACCTGATGGCGGTTCGCTTCGCCAACGCGCTTTTCGAGCCGGTGTGGAATTCGGCCCATATCGACCACGTGCAGATCACGGTTGCCGAGACCGTCGGGCTGGAGGATCGCGTCACCTATTACGATACCGCCGGCGCTTTGCGCGACATGGTGCAGAACCACATCCTGCAGCTCGTCTGCCTCGTCGCGATGGAGCCGCCGTCATCAGCGGTGGAAGCCAACGCGGTGCGCGACGAGAAGCTGAAGGTGCTGCGTTCGCTGAAGCGCATCAACGGACAGGAAGCGCCCAAGAAGACCGTGCGCGGCCAGTACCGCGCCGGTGCCTCGGCCGGTGGACCGGTCAAGGGCTATCTGGAAGAACTCGGCAAGCCGGACAGCACCACCGAGACATTCGTTGCGCTGAAGGCCGAAATCGACAACTGGCGCTGGGCGGGCGTGCCCTTCTACATCAGGACCGGCAAGCGGTTGACGACGCGCGTCTCCGAGATCGTCATCAATTTCAAGCCGGTGCCCTACAATATCTTCGGCGAGAGCGCCGGCAACATGATACCCAATCAGCTTGTCATCCGCCTGCAGCCGGATGAAAGCGTCAAGATCTTCATCATGATCAAGGACCCGGGTCCGGGCGGCATGCGACTGCGGCAGCTTCCGCTCGACATGATCTTCTCCGATACGTTCGGAGGCCGCTCGCCCGATGCCTACGAGCGCCTGCTCATGGACGTCATCCGCGGCAACCAGACGCTGTTCATGCGCCGTGACGAGGTCGAGGCCGCGTGGATGTGGGTCGGGCCGATCCTCGACGCCTGGGCGGAGACGCGACAGGAAGCGCAGGGTTACACGGCCGGCACGTGGGGCCCGTCCGGTTCGATCGCGCTGATCGAGCGTGATGGCCGCACCTGGCACGAGAGCGCCTGACGAATGGCGCTCGCTTACGAACTGCACACCTTTCCCAGCCGCGCCGAGCTTGCCAAGACGCTTGCGAACATGATCGCCGGCAAGCTGGCCGACGCGATCGCCAAACGAGGGGCTGGGCTGATCGCCGTGTCCGGCGGCTCGACGCCGACACTGCTGTTCGGTGAGTTGTCGAAGGCTGCGATTGACTGGAAGAAGGTGATCGTGACGCTGATCGACGAACGGCTCGTGCCGGCGGACCAGCCGCGCTCCAACGCCAAGCTGGTCGCCGACAGGCTGTTGCAAGGTCCGGCCGCCGCCGCGACATTCGTGCCGCTCTATCAGGGTACCGATGACGGCGAGGAGGCAGCCAAGCGTGCGCGCGCCGAACTGGCAAAGCTGCCCTGGCCGCTCGATGTCGCAATCCTCGGCATGGGACCGGATGGCCATACCGCCTCCTTCTTCCCCGATGCGCCTGATGTCGCCGAATTGCTCGCCGCACCTGCCGACGAACTGGCGCTGCCGGTAGAATCCGTTACCGCGCAGGAGCACAGACTGACCCTGACGCTCGGCAAGATCGTGGAGGCGGGTTTCCTCGCGCTGCACATCGAAGGCCCGGACAAGAAGGACGTGCTCGACCGTGTGCTGGCCGGCGAGAAGCTGCCGATCGGGGCCGCGATCGCCGCTGCGCCGCGGCCGGTGGAAATATTCTGGGCCGAATAGGCCTGCTTTGCGCGGGGCTTTCCCCAAAAGCCCCCGTTTTGCGTACCGGTGGAAAGGCTCCCACTTTCCAGCGGCGCGCCGGAAGGATGAACGATGACCGCCAGGAATGACATTGAGGCGATAACGGCACGAATCCGCGAACGCTCAAGGCCCGTCCGGGAACTTTATCTCGATCGTGTCGGAAGAGCAGCGAGTACCACCGCTAACCGGGCGACACTCTCCTGCGGCAACCTCGCGCACGGCTTTGCCGTCTGCAGCCCGTCGGAAAAGGTCGCGCTCGCCGGCGACCGGGTGCCCAACCTCGGCATCATCACTTCCTACAACGACATGCTGTCGGCGCATCAGCCGTTCGAGACCTACCCCAACCTGATCAAGGAAGCGGCGCGGGAGGCCGGCGGCATTGCGCAGGTGGCCGGCGCCGTGCCCGCCATGTGCGACGGCGTCACACAGGGCCAGCCCGGCATGGAACTGTCGCTGTTCTCGCGCGACGTGATCGCCATGGCGACCGCGATCGGGCTTTCGCACAATATGTTCGATGCGGCGGTTTACCTCGGCGTCTGCGACAAGATCGTACCCGGGCTGGTCATTGGAGCGCTCTCCTTCGGCCACCTTCCGGCGGTGTTCGTGCCTGCCGGGCCTATGACGTCGGGCATCCCGAACGACCAGAAGTCGAAGGTGCGCCAGCTCTATGCGGAGGGCAAGGTCGGCCGCGCCGAACTGCTGGAAGCCGAGTCGAAATCCTATCACGGGCCGGGCACCTGCACCTTTTACGGCACAGCCAACTCCAACCAGATGCTGATGGAGATCATGGGGCTGCACACGCCCGGCGCATCCTTCATCAATCCCGGCACGCCGCTGCGCGACGCGCTGACGAAGGAGGCGGCCAAACGGGCGCTGGCAATCACGCAGCTCGGAAACGCCTACACGCCGGTCGGCAAGATGATCGACGAACGTTCCGTCGTGAACGGCATCGTCGGGCTGCATGCGACTGGCGGCTCGACCAACCACACGATCCACCTCATCGCCATGGCGCACGCGGCGGGCATCTCGATCACATGGCAGGACATCTCCGACCTGTCTGAGGCGGTGCCGCTTCTGGCGCGCGTCTATCCGAACGGGCTTGCGGATGTGAACCATTTCAATGCGGCGGGCGGCATGGGCTTCCTCATCCGCGAACTGCTCGACGCCGGCCTGCTGCATGAGGACGTCCAGACGGTCTGGGGCGAAGGCTTGCGCCCCTACACGGTCGAGGCGAGGCTGGGCGTGGACGGCAGCGTGGTGCGCGAACCCGCCCCGAAGGTCAGCGGCGACGAGAAGGTTCTGGCTCCTGTCGCCAAGGCGTTCCAGCCGACGGGCGGGCTGAAGGTGCTGTCGGGCAATATCGGCCACGCCATCATCAAGACCTCCGCCGTGAAACCCGATCGGCGCGTCATCGAGGCTCCCGCCGTCGTGCTGGACAGCCAGGAGGCGCTGACCGCCGCGTTCAAGGCCGGCGAACTCGACCGCGACTTCATCGCCGTGATCCGCTTTCAGGGACCGAAGGCCAACGGCATGCCGGAACTGCACCGGCTGACCACGGTTCTCGGCGTGCTGCAGGATCGCGGCCACAAGGTCGCGCTGGTGACCGACGGGCGCATGTCGGGGGCTTCCGGTAAGGTTCCGGCCGCCATCCACGTGACTCCGGAGGCGCTGGAAGGCGGTCCGATCGGCCGGCTGCATGACGGCGACATGCTGCGTCTCGATGCCGAAACCGGCGCGCTGGAAGTGCTGGTGCCCGACGAAGAACTGGCGGCGAGACCGATCCGTTCGCCGGATCTGTCGGCCAACGGACACGGTTTCGGCCGCGAGCTGTTCGCCGGCTTCCGCGAGCTTGCGGGCCGCGCCGACCAAGGCGCCAGCGTGTTCGGTTTCGTCTGAGGCTTTTCTGCCGCAGGTGGGATTTTTCGAATTTCTGGTCTCTGGACAGAAAGACCGTTGTGATTCATGAATTGCTGCGCTGCGGCAACAGCCCGGAACACCCATTTTCCATGGTGATCTGCCACTCCCGTCCATGCGTAAGAGACTCTAAATGAAGCTCGTCGGTTGCCTTATTTTCGTTCTGGCACTTGCGCTGCCTCAGGTGGCGGCGGCGGCGGAGTGCGTCGTCCTGCTGCACGGACTATCCCGGACCGGGCAGTCCATGAAGACTATGGAGGTCGCGCTCAAGAAGGCCTCCTACAAGGTCGTGAACGCAAAGTACCCGTCCACACGCAAGCCCGTCGAGGAACTGACGCCGTATGTGTCCACCGCGGTGCAAAAATGCGGTGGCGACCGTGTCAATTTCGTGACCCATTCGCTGGGCGGAATCGTCCTGCGCGCCTGGCTACGCGACAGCCGGCCGGCCAATCTCGGCAATGTGGTGATGCTGGCGCCGCCCAATCAGGGATCGGAAGTTGCCGATAAATATGCCGGCTCCGAGTTGATAAGCATCATGGGGCCTGCTGCCGAGGAGCTGGGCACCGGGCCAGACAGCCTGCCTCGCAGGCTCGGCCCGGCGAACTACACGCTCGGCATCATTGCCGGAGACCGCTCGGCCAATCCGATCTTCTCGTCAAAGCTGAGCGGACCCAATGACGGCATGCTTACCGTAGCGAGCACCAAGCTTCAGGGAATGCGGGATCACATAACCCTGCATCTCACGCATACCTTCATCATGAACAATCCGATGACCATCGCTCAGACGCTTACCTTCCTGCAGAAGGGGCGTTTCGATCACGGGCTGGACTACAATGAAGCGACGCTGATGGTGAAGCGGATCGGCAAGACGGAGCCGCGGGCGCAGTAGCGCGCCTGCTACCGGCATCCCGCCTAATCGGCGGTGCAGGTAAATTCCGGCGGCGCATTCTCACCCTTGGTGAGATCGTAGAGGTCGCCTGTTTCCCCCTTCGTCCACCAGATGTATTGCTGGCCGGCATAGCGCGCGCCGCTGCCCGAAAGCACCGTCACCATCAGCACGGTGCGGTCGCCGAGATCGACGACGGCAAGCGAATTTCCGCCCGCGTTGACATAGTCGACGATCACCTTGCGGTCGCCCGTACAGGAATAGGCGACGTCGTCGCGCACGTCGGACGCCGCGCCCGGCAGATCGATCGTCAGCGGATCGGCGAGTACGGCGGTGGGCACTAGGGCCAGCGCCACTACCGCAATCATCCTCTTCCACATCTGCTTCATCTCCGCGAACCTTCGCCCGAATGTCGCTTACATTCGAGACAAGATCGTGTCCCTATTCGATGGTCAACTCAGTGCGCCCACCAAGCCTGACCCTGACGGCCGTCTCCCTGACAGCGCTGCCGTCCCGCCGATCAGTCGTCACGACATAGTCGCCTGCGGGCAGCGTCGTCCGGTAGGGACCGCCGAACCCCTGGCCGAACTGCTTGCGCTCGCCCTGCGCATCCCGAGTCGCCGCAAGCACCCTGATGTCCTTCGCGTTCGGCGCTGAGATTTCGAGGATTCCAGCGTTGAGGACGGCCGTCACATCCTTCGTCTCGCCCGCCCTGATGTTGAACGGCTGCTCGACCTCGACCTGATCGAGTTTCACGACGGCGACATGATCGCCGGGAGCGATGTCGAACTTCGAGGCCGCACCGAAGCTGTAGGCAACCTGCTCACGCGTGCCGTCAGCGTTTGGCCTCGCCTTGAATATCCTGACGTCCAGTCCAGAGGCTTCCACCCGCGCGCCCGCCGGCGCATAGAGCGCGTTGACGGTGACGTGGCCCGCGTCGATCGCGGCGTCGTTTGCCGGCGCTGCCGCCGGCTCTGCTGGCTGGGGCGCGGGCGCTGGCGTTTCGGGCGTGGCTGGGACCGGAGCAGCGGGTTCCGCCTGCGGCTGCGCAGCGACTGGCGGCGTTGGCACTGGTTCGGCCGGCGAGGGTTCGGTTGGCGCGGCGACCGGAGGCGCAGGCTCGGGTGTCGCCGGTTCAGCCGGCGGCTGCGGCGCGGCCGGCTCTGCAGCCGGCGTTTCGGCCACGGGTGGGGCTGGCTCCGCCGCTGGCGCGGCCGGGGCAGGTTCGGCAGGAGTTGCGACCGGAGGAGCTGGTTCGGGGGCCGCCGGTGCGGGCGACGCCGGCTGTGGCGCTGCCGGTTCAGGAGACGCCACAACGGTTGACGCCAGCGCCTCCCGCAGTCCCTCGGCGTCCGACGCCTGCAGATACTTGCCGCCCGTGCTTTCCGCCAGGCAGGCGACCTCCCTGCCCTCGTCGGCCGTCAGGCCGAAGCCGACCACATGGGCGGTGAAATCGACGCCCGCCTGCTCGAGTTCCCTGCCGAGCGCGCAAGGGTCTGCCTCGCAACTCTCGACGCCGTCCGTGATCAGGACCACGGTCGCCTTGTCCTCGGTGTATTTCAGCGCGTCAGCGGCCTGCCGCACAGCCGCCGTAAGCGGCGTCTTGCCGAGGAATTTCAGCCCGTCGACAGCTTGCGTTATGGCGCTTGCGGTGCCGGTTGCCGGCGGCACGACCAGCTCGATGTCGGTGCAGGAGCCTTTCTCGCGGTGGCCATAGGCAATCAGCCCGAACTCCGCTCCGGACGGAACGGTCTGCAAGACGTTGCGAAGCGTGTCGCGCGCGATCAGCTGTTTCGGCTTGCCGTCGACCTGGCCCCACATCGACCCGGAAGCGTCAAAGACGATGATCGTCCGCTCGGCGGCATGGCCGGAGGCGACCGCACAGCCAAGCAACAGCGCGGCAATCGTGCCGCGTGAAAGAAACCGCATTTCCCTCTCCCGGTGAATCAGGTCGTCCGCCGGGCGTGAAGCTAGACCGTTTCGGCGCCCGAAAGAAGCGCTCTCACGGATGTTTGTACCGAGCGACGGATCAGTTCGCGGTGACCTCCGTGCGCTCGCCTGCCTTCACCGTCACCGGCGTCTCGGTCTGCACGTTGTCGTCGCCGCGCGTCGCCACGATGACGAAGTCGCCAGCCGGCATGGTGACCTGCAACTGCTGGTCATAGGCATAGTGGAACTGCTTTCTCTCGCCCTGGATGTCCTTTGCCGCGCCGTAGATGCGGACTTCTTTCGCACCCGGCGCCGAGATCGCCAGCACGCCGGCGTTGAGCACCACGTCTACCGCCACATTCGCCGCGACACTGACGGAGAAAGGCGCCTCGGCCTCGGCCGCATCGAGCTTCGCCCACAGCACGTAGTCGCCCGGCGGCAGGTCGTATTTCGTGTCCGGCCCGTAGCCGTAGGTTACCTTGTCGCGCGTGCCGTCGATCTTCTTCTGCGCCTTCAGGATTTCGACCGACAGTCCGCTGGCATCGACCTTCATGCCGAGCACGTAGGATGCGTTGGCGAGCAGGTGGCCGACGCCGGCGATCATGTCGCGCTCGATCGTCTCGCCGGGCTTCAGCTCGAAGGTCTCGGACACGACGCCCTCGCCCACCTTGACTGTCACGACATTCTGGCCGGCGGGGAAGACCGTCTTCATCTCGCCATAATAGGTCGTGTCGCCGCCGCCGGGATATTGGACATTGATCGACGCCCCGCTGGCGATGTCAGCGCCTTCGCTCGGCCGGGCGCGAATGACCAGCGTGCCGGCGTTCAGCGTGAAATGCGGCCGCGCAACTTCACCGGCCGCGATGGTCACAGGCTGCGATTGCTCGGCATGGCCCTGCCTGGCGGTCAGGATGTAGTCACCCGCCGTAAGATTGCCTTTCCACGCGCCATAGTCGGTGGAGACATATTCGCCCTGGCTGCCGTCGGCATTGGCTTTGTGGACGAACCATGTGTTGCCTGCATCCACTCCCAGATCCGGCCCGCCTTCGGCGAGGGACACTGTCGGGATGATGTTGAATTCGGGGGCGGCCGGTTCCGGTGCGGGCGCTGGCTGCGGCGCGGGCGCCGGTTCCGCTGCCACCGTCTGCACCAGCGCGTCCTTCAGCGTGTCGGCGTCGGATGCCTGGATGTACTTGCCGCCGGTGTTTTCCGCCAGGCAGGCGACCTGCCGGCCTTCCTCGGCCGTCAGACCGAAGCCGACGACATGGGCGGTGAAGTCGATGCCGGCCTGCTCCAGTTCCTTGCCAACGGCGCAGGGATCGGCATTGCAGGTTTCCAGCCCGTCGGTGATCAGGATGACGGTCGCCTTGTCTTCGGTATAGCGGAGGTCTTCGGCCGCCTGCCGGACAGCCGCCGACAACGGCGTCTTGCCGAGGAACTTCATCTTGTCGGCAGCGGCGGAGATCGCGCCGCCGCTGCCTGCGGCGGGTGGAACGACGAGCTCGATGTCGGAGCAACTGCCCTTCTCGCGATGGCCATAGGCCATCAGCCCGAGTTCCATGTCCTGCGGAACTGTCTGCAGCACCGTCTTCAGCGCATCGCGGGCGATCTCCAGCTTGGCCTTGCCGTCTATCTGGCCCCACATGGAGCCAGATGCGTCGAGCACGATAATCGCGCGGTCGGCTGCGAATACACTGGTCGTGGTGAGCGAAGACAGGAAAAACGCAGCCAAGGCGTGCCTGAGGAAGGCCGTCATCAATTTACTCCGCCGCTTTGCATCCAGATTTTGTGCGTGAAGCTAAACGAGGCCCTCTGGCCTGACAAGGAGCGCGACGTTACGTCAAGAATGTTGCTTCTGGCACATTGTCGGGCCTCCCACGGCCTACTACTGCCAACTCATGACTGCTGACCGTCCACTGCTGGGTATATCCCTGATGATCGCCTTCTGCGCCGTCGTGCCGATAGGCGACGCAATGGCGAAACTGCTCGGGCCGTCAGTTCCGCTGGTACAGCTGCTGTTCATCAGGTTTGCCGTCCAGGCCATCCTGCTCCTGCCGATAGTCTGGGCAACAGGGCGGTCTCTCTCGATGACATCGCGCGTGGTCGGGCTGACGGCGCTGCGCACCGTGTTTCACATCGTCGGCAGCGCAACGCTGTTCGTCGCGTTGTGGCTCATGCCACTTGCCGACGTGATCGCCATTACCTTCGTGCTGCCCTTCATCATGCTGCTGCTCGGCCGCTTCATACTGGACGAAGAAGTCGGGCCCAGGCGGCTTATCGCCTGTACGGTCGGATTCATCGGGACGATGCTGGTCATCCAGCCGAGCTTCGTCGAAGTCGGCTGGGCGGCGCTGCTGCCTCTCGGCGCTGCGTTGGCCTTCGCATTTTACCAACTGGTCAGCCGCCAGACCGCCAAGGACAACGATCCGCTGAGCCTGCAGGCGGTGAGTGGCATGATTGCCACCTTGGGACTCGGCCTGTTGCTTGCCGCCGGTTCTGGCAGCGACGTCGGGATACTGCAGTTGGAGATGCCCGACACGCGCGAAATCTGGTTGCTTGCGGCGATCAGCGGCTTCGGAACGTTCGCGCACCTGTTGCTGACATGGTCGTTCCGCTACGCGCCTTCAGCGACGCTGGCGCCGATGCAATATCTCGAAATCCCTTGCGCGACTCTCGTGGGCTGGCTCGTCTTCAGGGACTTACCCAACGGACTGGCTGCGCTCGGCATCGCCATCACGATCGGGGCCGGGCTTTACGTTGTCTATCGCGAACGGCGCGCCGAAGCCATTCCCGCCGAAGGCTGATCCCTAGTAGGTCGTGCGCCGTTCCTCGCTAGGCGGACGGCCGAACTGCAGGCGGTAGCTTTGTGCGAAATAGGAGTGCGAGGTGAAGCCGGTCGCAATCGCGATGTCGAGGATCGGCATGTTGGTCTGACGCAGCAGTTCGCGTGCCCGCTCCAGCCGCAGCCGCATGTAGTAGCGGCCGGGCGTCATGTTGAGGTGGCGCAAGAACAGGCGCTCCACCTGGCGCACCGAAAGGCCGGCCGCTTTGGCGAGTTGCACGGCGGAGAACGGCTCGTCCAGATTGTCGGCCATGAGCTCGACAATCTTCTTCAGCTTTTCCGACTTGCCGGTGAGGTCGCGCTCGGGGCCGACGCGCTGGCGGTCGCCGGCCGAGCGGATGCGCTCATGCTGGAACTGGTTGGCGACGCCATTGGCGAGGTTGGAGCCGAAATCGGTGCGGATGATCTCCAGCATCAGGTCGATCGACGTCGTGCCGCCGGCGCAGGTATAGCGTTTGCGATCGATCTCGTAGACGTTGCCCGTGCAGTTGATGTCCGGAAAGCGCTCGGTGAAGCCCGCGCGGTTCTCCCAATGGATGGTGCAGCGATAGCCGTCGAGCTGGCCAGCCTCTGCGAGCAGATAGGAGCCGACCGACAGCGCGCCGAGCGCACCGCCACGACGTCCCCAATTGCGCAGCACGCCGAGCACTTTAGACTTGCCCGGGAACTCAGTGGTCAGGCCGACCGCGACGAACAGGATGTCGACGGGCGGGATATCGTTGACGCTGTAGTCGATCTTGATTGGCAGCCCGTTTGACGCGATGACCGCCTCGCCGTCAGCCGAAACCGTGGTCCAGCCGTAATAGTCGCGCCCAAGCAGGCGGTTTGCCGAGCGGAAGGCGTCGATGGCCGCCGCGAGCGAGAACATCGAGAACTTGTCGACCAGCAGGAACGCGAACTGTCTGCCGCCTTCCTTCAGGCCGGCAGGTGGCTGCACGATCGTGGCAAGCGGCGGCGTCGGCATTGGGAGGCCCCCGGCGAAATGGCGCCGATCAGAATACGGGACGTTTCAGTCCAGCCTTGAGATAGGCCGAAACCACGGTGTTGGCCATAAGCAGCGCGATCGTCATCGGACCAACGCCACCCGGCACTGGCGTGATGGCGCCTGCGTTTTTCGCAGCTTCGTCGAAGGCCACGTCGCCGACGAGGCGGCTCTTGCCCTCGCCCTTCTCCGGCGCGGGGATGCGGTTGATGCCGACGTCGATGACGGTGGCTCCCGGCTTCACCCAGTCGCCCTTGACCATTTCGGGCCGACCGACGGCGGCGACGAGAATGTCGGCTGTGCGGGCAAGCGCCGGCAGGTCCTTGGTGCGGCTGTGGGCGATCGTAACCGTGCAGTTGGCCGCCAGCAGCAGGTTGGCCATCGGCTTGCCGACGATGTTGGAGCGGCCGACGACGACGGCGTTGAGTCCCGACAGATCCTTGCCACGCACGCGCTCGATCAGGATCATGGAGCCTGCCGGCGTGCAGGGGACGAAGGCGGTTTCGAGTTCGCCCGTGCCGAGCTTGCCGACATTGACGAAATGAAAGCCATCGACATCCTTCTGCGGCGCGATGGTCTGGATGACCTTGCCCGCATCGATATGGCCGGGCAGCGGCAGTTGCACGAGAATCCCGTCGATGGAGCCATCGGCGTTGAGGTCCGCGATCAGCTTCAGCAGATCGGCCTCGCTCGTGTCCGCCGGCAGCGTATGCTGGACAGACACGAAACCGCACTCCTTCGCCTTCTTGGACTTCGAGGCGACATAGACCTGGCTTGCCGGATCCTCGCCGACAATGACAACTGCCAGCCCGGGGGCGGTGTGACCTTTCGCCAGAAGCTCGTCGGTCAATTCCTTGACCTTCGCGACGACGTCCTCGGCAACCAGTTTCCCGTCGATGATTTCGGCCATGCTCCACCCGATTTTATTCTGCAGGCATCCCGCATAATGAAGAACGCGGCGGGGGGCAATCTGGCTTTGCGGCGTCCGATGCCGCGAAACCGAAAGACCGGTTGATGCTGGACCCCGCGCGCAACGGTGATAAAAGCGCCGGAATGCGCGGCCGGAGACGCAATGCCGCCTTGGAGAATGACATGACAATCCGGGTTCTGCTCGTCGGATGCGGCAATATGGGCTACGCCATGCTTTCGGGATGGCTGAGTTCGGGCAAGTTGAAGGCTTCCGAAACGCTGGTGGTCGAGCCCAACGAGGATTTGCGGCAGCGGGCCGTCGGACTCGGCAGCGCGGTGGCCGCCTCAAACGCCGACCTGCCCGCCGGGCTGTCACCCGAGCTGATTGTCATCGCGGTCAAGCCGCAGGTGCTGCGTGACGTGGTCGCCGGCTATGCGGGCTTCGCGGACAAATCGACATTCCTCTCCATCGCCGCAGGCGCGAACGTAGCCACCTTCACCGGCATACTGGGCGGGCAAACGGCGATCGTCCGCTGCATGCCCAACACGCCGGCCGCGATTGGCAAGGGCATGATGGTCGTCTTCTCCAACGCCAACGTCACGGACAAGACGAAGCTTTTCGTCGGCGACCTCCTGTCGGCGAGCGGACGGGTGGCTACCATCGACGACGAGAGCCTGATGGACGCGGTCACCGCGGTATCGGGGTCCGGCCCAGCCTACATCTTCTATTTAATCGAGTGCCTTACGGCAGCAGCCGAAAAGGTCGGGCTGCCCGCCGATACGGCGAAGCTCCTGGCGATGCAGACGGTATTCGGCGCGGCTTCGCTCGCGGCCGAAAGCGGCGAAGACCCGGCCGTTCTGCGCAAGCAGGTGACGAGCCCCAACGGCACCACGGCCGCCGCGCTTGGCGTCCTGATGGGCGAGGACCGGCTGAAAAACCTCGTCGCGGAAGCCGTGGAGGCGGCGCGCGACCGCAGCATCGAACTGGGCAAGTAGAGATGTTTAACCCGCCGGGAACCTCCGGGGGTTAACTATCGCTATATGCCGCTATTGAAAAACCGGCCCTTTTCCCAAGATAAGGGCTTCAACGCTTGCGTTTCAGAGAGACTTTCGGCGCGATGCTAGCCGAAGCGACCGCCGAACGGGAAATTACAGTGCCTGCCGAAATGCGGATGAAAGACTGGCCGACGAGTTACCTCGGACGGCTTCCCATTGCCCAGACGGACCTGGACGCCTCGGCACGGGGTTTCGTCGCCGAAGCGCTGGCGCGCCGCGGCAAGGGCCTTCGTCCCTTCTATTCTACGTCCGCCAATGGACAGGTGCTCGCGCTCTGCGGCAAGGACCCCGCCTTTCTCGCCCTGATGCGGAAGGCCGACCAGATCCACGCCGACGGTACGCCGATGGTCCTCTATTCGAAGATGTTCTCCAAGACGCCGCTGCCGGAGCGGGTCGCCACGACCGACCTCGTCCATGATGTCGCACAGAAGGCGCAGGAGGCTGGCGTCTCGTTCTACTTCCTTGGTGCAACCGAGGAAGTGAATGCCCGTGCGGTCGAGGAAATGCGCAGCCGCTATCCGAAGCTGGTCTTCGCCGGCCGCCGCAACGGCTATTTCAGCCGCGACGAGGAGGACGCCATCGTCGCGGAAGTCAACGCGGCCAAACCCGACATCTTGTGGATCGGCCTCGGCGTGCCGCTCGAGCAGCAGTTCCTCCATCGCAACATCGACAAGCTGACCGTGGTGGGCGTGGTGAAGACCTCAGGCGGGCTTTTCGACTTCATTTCGGGCAAGAACTCGCGTGCCCCGCATTGGATGCAGGCTTCCGGTGTGGAGTGGCTCTACCGCCTCTGGCTGGAGCCGCGACGCCTCGCCGTCCGCTACCTGACGACCAATCCTCAGGCGCTCGGCGCACTCATCCGCCACTCGCGGTGATAGCGATGTGGCGGGTTCTGCTGGCGGCGGGACTTTGGCTTCTGGTCGCACCCGCCCTTTCCGCGCCGACAACCGATGAGGTCTGTTCAGTCAACGAACAGTTCGCAAATCCGGCCCTGGTTGCCACCATGAAGCGCGGCGTCAACCTGCCGGGCTGGGACAGCGATGACGAGGTCCGCAGGCCTACCGTCCGGCAGCTCGGGGCACTAAGAGATCGCGGCTTCACACATATCCGCCTGCCCCTCGATGGCGTGCGGCTCGAAGGGGCGGGCCGCGACGCCTATCTGGATCAGATGTACGAGCAGGCCATTTTGCTCTTCAGCCTCAGCTACACTGTCTCGCTCGACCTGCATGCCGGTGACATTCTCGAACGGGAAGCGAATCCGGAGGCCTACCTGACGGAGCTTTGGGGAGATATCGCCAAACGGGTTCGTTTCCTTGATCCGGCAAAGCTCGCGGTCGAACTGCTGAACGAACCGCACGCGGACCAGGCCACCTGGTGGCCGCTTGCCGGAAAGCTGGTCGCTGAAATCCGTGCCGTCCTGCCCTCGCACAGCATCATCGTCGGTCCGGCGGGTCCGCAGCGGCATGAGGAACTGGCGGGACTTGAGCCTTTCCCCGATCCCAACGTCATCTATGCCGTCCACTACTACGATCCGTTCGCCTTCACCCATCAGGGCGCGGACTGGGGCGGCGCAGACGACCCGCTGCGTTATCTGGGTGGCCTTCCCTTCCCAGCACAGGCGAGCGATTCCGCAATCAAGGCTAGGATCTCGGAGCTGGAGGCGGAAGGCCATGCCCGCGCCGCCGACGTGGTAAAGCGGTCGCTGGAAACGCCTTGGGACGACGCCATGATCTCGTCCGCCTTCGACATGATGGCCGACTGGAGTGTCCAGTGGCAGCGCCCGGTGATCGTCAACGAGTTCGGCGTCCTGTCATGGCGCACGCCCCGGCAATCGCGGCTCGACTGGCTTTCCGACGTCCGCCGAAACGCTGAGGATCGCTGCATCGGCTGGACGCATTGGGATTTTCAGGACGGGTTCGGGCTGATGGACTCGGAAACGGGGACGCCGGACGAAGGCGTCATGGACGCGCTGATCCCACGGCAGTGATCAGCCTCTCGGGCGATACCACCAGTCCACAAGGTCGGCTGCGGGCTTGAACCTCGGGCGCAGTGTAAAGCCATCGATGGTCTCAAGCCGGCCATTGTAGTTCAGCGTATGAATGCGCTTGCCCGGCCACTCGCCACCCGCCTCGATAAGGCCTTCCGATTTCTGGGTGAAACCCTCGCGATCGAGCCTCGTCACCTTCATAAGACCCAGCGTCGATCCATAGGCCCGCCGGCAATCTTGGACGGGCCGATGGAGCGCGCCGTCGATGCGCACGAAGTTTCCCGCCGGACGCGCCGTGCGGTCATCGACCAGAACGGGGTTCCCCTCATGCGGCCGCCACGGTCCGAACAGGCCCTCGGACCACCAGATCGCCAGCGTGTCCGAATAGCCGCCTACGCGATCGCGCACGACCGCGAACAGGTAGAGCAGCCCGTCCTGCTCGACGATGGTCGCATCGGCCGCGTCGACGCCTTCGACCAAGGTGGCGATACGCTGCCACTTCAAGGGAAAATCAAACGCCCGATAGAGCGGAATGTCGCGGTTACCAGAACTTTCCGGGATCATGAAGATGTCCCCGTCCCTTTCGATCAGGAACGGATAGGAAAGATGCCACGGCTCCTCGATCACGGGCATCGCGGGACCGGGCCGGCCGGCCTCGTCGAACGCCACGACGGCGATGACGCCTTTTTCGGTCTTGTGGTCGAGATCCTCCAGAAACAGATAGTCGCGCCCCTGCCATTGCAGAGGGAACGGATCGGCATAGAAGTGGTCGACAGGATCGGGCAGCACATTCCAGCGCTCGCCCGCGAGGTCGCGACGGCTCCAGACGTCGCCACCCGGCTCGACGAAGCGCCAGCCCACGCGCCAGTGTGAGCCGTGACAGCAGAGCCGATAGGCCGCGCGGACGGCGGCGCGGGCCACGTCCTTCGCCGTGCGGACGGCGATGTCGCGGCTGCGGATCGGACGAAGGGACGTCGATTGCGCCGAGGCCGGCGCGTCGGACGGATCGGACAGAGCCTTCAGGAGAAGCGTGATGACGCGAGAGGCGACGGCCTCCATACTACCGCCGATGCCGGCAGCCGCTTCCAGCGAGGCCGTGCCGCTCGCGACGACCCGGCCGACAGCCTGCCCAGGCTCGATCATCTCGATGGCGATGTCGGGTGTGCCGCGAAAGAACAGCGCCGAAGCCAACGCCGTTTCGCCGGGCTGACCGTCATAGAGAGGTCTCAGCCGCACCGCTTGTGCATCAATGCCTTCTGCGGTCAGGTCGATCACGACATTGGGGCGAAACCCCGCCGGCTCGGCATATCGTCCTTCGAGCGCATCTCGCCCGATGCGATCCGCGCCGCCCGGCTGGTGTTGCCTCACCAACATCTTTTCCAGCGAAAGAAGCGTTGGCAGCGCGGTGGATGCCGGACCAGTCGGCTCGACAAGCCTCAGGAAAACCCGCCAACCGTGCTCCTTCGCCAGCCGCTCAGCCAGCCACAGAACCCAGCGCGCGAATGCTGTCGTCTCGGCCGCGACGAGAATGTCCTTCGGCTGACGCGCCTTCATCAGCGCGGCGAGCGCAGGGCGGCGGCCTGCGGCCCGAGCGTTCCGGCTGCATCGCCCGCACTCGAACCAAGCGTGTTGCGGATGATGCCGGCATATGCGTCGACCATGCTCTCCACGGAATAGAGCCCGGCAAGCTTGCGCCCCAGCGCCACCATACGCGCCGCCTGCTGGTGATCGCGGAAAACAATGTCGATCTTGGCTGCGAGGTCGTCGATGTTGGACGCGTCGGCGAAGAGCGCACAGGGCTCGCCGTTGATCGTCAGCACCTCTCGCAGGACGGCAAGGTCGTTGGCGACGACGGGGATGCCGGCCTGCGCAGCCTCGACGGCGGCAAGCCCGAAGGTTTCGGCCGCCGAGGGAAAGACGAAGACGTTGAGCCCAGCCAGGAACAGGCCGACCTTCTGCGGTGGCATGTCGCCGATGAGATGGACGCGATCGGACACACCAAGATCCTGCGCGATCGTCCGCAAGCGCCCTTCATCAGGCCCCTGACCGGCGATGGCCAGATGCAGGGCCGGACGGCGCGCAATGACCTCGATGGCCGCATCCAGCTGCTTCAGCGGATGCAGCCGCGCGACCGAGCCGATGAGCGGGACGCCTGCCGGCAAGCCGAACGCCGCCCTCGCCTCCTGACGGCCGACATTCACCGACTTGTCCTCGAAACCGTGCGGCACGTGGACGAGGTGCTTGCGGTAGCGCTCGGGGTAGGACTGGTAGGTTCGCCAAGTCTCGTTTGAGTTGACGGTGATGACGTCGTAGACTCCCATCAGGCCAAGAGCCTTGTCTATGGCGCGGGTGGCGGTCGAGATGGTCGCGGGTGCCGACACATGGTTCGCGACAATGACGGGGACGCCTGCCAGCCGCCCGGCCGGCGCCCCAAAAATGTTACCGTAGTGCTGGAACGTCAGCAGCACGTCGGGCTGGATGCGCCTTATCATCTTCACGAGCTTGGACATGAAGGCGATGAGCGAGAACGGCCCCTTCGGGCTGTCTTCCAGGCAGAAATGCACGTTGCGCCAGCGGTCGAAGGCGGAAGTCTTGCGATAGAAGAACAGGTGGTGGATTTCGAATTCCGGCTCGCCGTTGAGACGACGCTCGCGTCCCAGACCGTCGCCGAGCAGGCGCGAAATCTCCTGCGCGCCGGCCATTTCGGCCTGGGTCTGGATGAACAGCAGACGGATCGGTCCGCGAATCGGTTTTTTATTCATTTCAGGCGCGCCGGTAACGAATTCCGGTCAAAAGGACCAGAAAAACCTCAAGAAAGGGTTGGCGGACGGGCATGTTGGTCGAGCAGGCCGGCGCGACCGGCCGCTCCGACGATCATGCCCGCCAGCGCCATGAACACGGCAAGCGCCAGCGGCGCGAAATAAGCCTCTTCCTGAAAAAGGCCCGTCACGACGATCGCCGCAAGCGCAAAAGCCGCCGCCGCGTGCAGGTCGTTGCCGGTCTCACGCGCGATCCGCAATACGCGCCAGGCAATCCAGACATAGGCGCCGATCACCACGAAGGCGAAAACCCCGATCTGCGACATCAGCACACCAACGGCGCTCTCCACGGCAAAGGGCGTGCGCCCAGCCGCCTGTGCCGCAGGCCAGTCTATGGACGTGAACTCCGACGAGAGGTTGCCCCCCGCGCCGATGCCGCGACCGATGGGATTGGTGAGGAACTCGTGCACGCCGCCCATGAAGCCTATGGCGTGGTAGTCGCCGATGTCGAGACCGAACTTGATTCCGGCCACCGCATAAACGGCCAGCGCAAGGCCAAGACACGCGAAGGCGAAGACTGCGCCGAACAGCCTGAATAGCATCCAGGCGACCGCCACCAGCAGGAACAGGATCAGCGGCCCCTTGGCGCTTGTCAGCACCAGCAGCGCCAGAAGCGCCACGCTGATCACGAACCGGCCGCGATAGAGCGCGAAAACAGCGAGGAAGCAGAGTGCATAAGCGAAGCTGATGGCGTGCATGTTCGGGCCGAACAGCCGCATGACCTGTATCTCGTAGTCCGCGAACAGCGGCGAGTTGAACAGCGTTATCCTGATGTTGTCGAGAAAGCCGGTCGCGACGATGCCGGTCTCGGCGAATTTCTTGTCGTACGCCATCGTGATGTAATTCGGCCCGGCCGCCCGCTCCCAGAAGGCGTAGCCGTTGGTGAGGTCGAGCCATGTCTCGCGCCAGAAGAACTCCGCGAATCCGCAGATCACGAGAAGAACCGACAGGATGGTCAGCGCCTGGCCAAGCCGCACCGGCTGCCTCAGGAAGGCGATCATGCAGATCTGGAAGAGCAGGAACGGCGTGACGATGTTCCGGAGGTAGATGATCGCGGTCATGCCGTAGAGGGCGAAACCGAGCAGGAAATAGATGCCAAGGATGGCATAGACGCCGACGAGCATCTTCACGAAGGGATCGGCCGCCCGGTTCCGCCTGTTCCAGTCCAGGAGAAAGCCGGCAGTAAGCACCAGCCAGACGACCGCCAGCGTGACGAAGTTGTAGCCGCGTATGATGTCGAACTCGTCGTCGCTGGTGACGCTGTTGACGGCAAGCGAGACGAATGTGTTCTGGAAGAGGAAAGCGAAGAAGATCACCACGATCGCGATCTGCGGCATGCGCCAGGCGCAGAGCCCTGCCAGCAGTGCTGCCGACACGATGCCCAGTGCGGGATGGATGATATGCGCAAACACCGGCACTGCCGTGATGACCGCAGCCACTGCGACCGAGAGAACCGCGTTGGCGAAATTCTCGGCCGCAGCGGAGGCGCGCTCCTGAAGATCGTGGTTGTCGGCGGCCGCGACGGCCATGCAAGCTCCTGGGTGACTGTACCGGCGGGAGGCCGCCCTAGGGACAACGAAAACCGCCTATCCTGCGCGGCTGGCGAAAGCTGCGCCAAAATCCGGTCGATATTGCGATCTAGTCGCCATGCTACAGCTGCAACCTGTCTGATTGGTTAACTCCCCATTCAGCATTCCTGTTTACGGTTCGGTCATGATTAACCCGCCGACGGTTCGCGAACCCTTGCGCACGCGCATCTTGTGGAAGGCGTGATGAGTTCCGATTGGGATATGCCCGAAACGATGAACAGCAACCGGCGCGCCAGCTCCGGTCAGACGGCGGGCGCCGTCGATCCGCTGTCGCTCCTTCGTTTCGTGCTCGACAATCTGGTCCGGATCATCGCGATCGCCATCCTTCTTACCGTAGTCGGAATCGTGCTCTTCTCGCTGGTTCCGTTTCCCTACCGGGCAACTGCGACCGTTCTGGTCGATCCGCGCAACCAGCAGGTGACGTTGCAGGAAGACGTGTTGCAGCCCATCGGCAGCGACGCGGCTGTGCTGGAAAGCATGGTG
This sequence comes from Mesorhizobium quangtriensis, assembly GCF_040081925.1. Lineage (NCBI taxonomy): Bacteria > Pseudomonadati > Pseudomonadota > Alphaproteobacteria > Hyphomicrobiales > Phyllobacteriaceae > Mesorhizobium > Mesorhizobium quangtriensis. The sequence continues at coordinate 1,712,858 of NZ_JBEBMF010000001.1, read as the reverse complement.
CAGATCATGCGCTCCGACGGTTTCCTGCTCGCCGTCATGGACAAGCTCGGCATGCTGGGCGATGTCGAGAACCGGCTCTCCGAGGAAGATCAGCTCAAGGCGCTCGCCAAGTTCAAGAGCAACCTCTCGGTCGAGCGCAAGGGTGCTACCTATCTGGTCGAGATTTCCTTCAAGGCCGAGACGGCGGAGGAAGCCGCCCGCATCGCCAACAGCGTCGCCGATGAATTCGCCGATGCGCAGAACGCTTCCCTCCGGCAGGCGACCGAGTCTGCAGCGCGCGCACTTTCCGAACGGCTGGTCGAGCTGCGCCGCAAGCTCAACGACTCCGAAAAAGCCGTCGCCGATTTCGCCGCCGAGAACGGCATCCTCTACGTCGACGACAATAACACATTGCAGATGCGCCAGTTGACCGAGCTGAGCGCACAGCTCGCGCTGGCGCGCAACGAGACCGAAGCGGCGCGCGCGCGATACCAGAGCCAGACGAGCGAGGGCGCTGGCGATCTGGTGGTTTCCGACGGCCGCAGCGGTGAGCCCGCCCAACTCACCTTCTTGCGCCAGCAGCAGGCGCAGCTCAAACAGCAGCTCGAACAGCTGAGCCTCACCTATGGCGCGCGCCACCCGCGCATCGCTCAGGCGCGGCAGGCGCTCGACGGCATCGAGCGGCAGATTCGCGAGGAGCGCCAGAACGTCACCCGCCGCCTCAAAGGCGAACTCGACGTCGCCGAGGCCCACCAGAAGAAGCTCGAGGCCGACATCGCCGGCATGAGCTCGGGCGCTGTTGTGACCGACGCGGCCAAGGTTCGACTGGAAGCTCTGCGGCGCGAGGCGTCCGCAGACCGCGACATCTACGAGAAATTCCTCGCCCGCAACAAGACGACCGACGAACTGGCGCTGATCGCCAACGACAACGTCAAGGTGGTGTCGCCGGCCGTGCCGCCGCTGCGATCCAGCCGTCCGTCGATCGTCCTGCTTGCGCCCGTTCTGGGACTGCTGAGCCTAGTCGCCGCGACGACCGTCATGGCGGTCGTCCGCCGCCCGCGCAGCGTGCGCGCCGCCCGCGTTGCAAGCAGACAGCCGTTGGATACGCCGCCGACTGGCGGCACGCGGCAGAACCCGAAGACAGGCGACACGGACCTCCGGCGGGAAACCAAGCCGCGCTCGTCCAGCAACGCCTTGCTCATGATAGACCGGCAGGATGCCGTCGCGATGAAGGAAAGACCTTCTTCGAATCGGGCGGAAATGCCAGAACAGCCGCCGCTCCAGACCAATACGCCGGCGTCCGCAAAGCCCCTGCTCATGATGGCTCAGACAATGCGTGAGGCGGACGGCACGTTGGATCGAGGTCCGCGCCACTCGCGCGGCTGAGCCCCGGCCTCGGCGAGCCGTCTTAATCTTTCATTAGCCACCCGGGCAGCCATCGGGGAAATCTGCCCGTCGCGTTTACCCTCCCGCGACGCGCAGGGGCTATCGACATCTTGTCGGAGAGCGTTGTCCGGCTCCAAAAGAGGATTCGGACGTGTCAGCAGTATCGGGCGTCAACCGCATGGCCGATGACAACCACCGCAAGATCGAGACAGACGGTCGGGCCGTCAATCGCACGGCAAGCCGGCAAACATCCGATGACGGTCGTTTCGTCGCCCGGTTGCTGACGGGAACTTCCGACCCGTTCTTCACCCTCGCGGAGGCGACGAACCGGAACATCTTCCTTGGCTCGCGCTTCCTGGACGCTGTCCAGCACCATCTGTTGAGTGCTCCCGACAGTCTCGCCCTTGTCGGTGTGGTCGACAGGGCGGGCGAACCGATCGCCCTCTTCCCGTTCATCCGCCGCCGCAAGTTCGGTGTGGTCGTCCTCGAGGGGCTCGATCTCGGTATCACCGACTATTTCGCGCCGGCGTTCTTTCCAGCAGAGCCGCTGTCGGCGAAGCAAACCGCGAGCCTTTGGCGCGCATCGGTCAAGGCTGTACCCGGCATCCATGCGGTCAGCTTCAAGAAGACGCCCCGCCTGCTGTTTGGCGTGCCCCACGCGCTGACGGGAGCCGACTTCCTGAAGCCCATGGGCGCGAGCGCCACGACGCTCTCCCTGCGCCATCCCGATGGCTCATCGCTGGACGTCGACAGGGTTTCCGTGGCGCGCGAAGTTCGCCGCAAATCGAAGAAACTGACGCAACTCGGTCCCGTGACCTTCAGTGAGGCCAAGACCAACGACGAGGTCGACGCCGCTATGGAAACGCTGGTCGCGTTCCGCAGGGCGCGGTTCTCGGATCTTGGCCGCCGCGACGCGATGCTCGATCCGCACATTGTCTCGTTCTACCGGTCGCTGGCCGACAGAAACGTCGAAAACCCACCCGCTCGTCTGTTGACACTGCGCACCGGCGACCGGCCCGTGGCGATCGTCTATGGTTTCACCTGCAACGACGTTTTCACGCTCATTGCCCCGGCGATCAGCGACTGCAAGGAAACGCAGTCCGGCTCGCCGGGTCTGGTCGCAATCTACACGACGCTGCGGTGGTGTGCCGACGAGGGGTATCGTGTCTTCGACCTCAGCGTGGGGTCGCTGTCCTACAAGAGCCGCTTCGACGCAGAGACGTTTGAGCTTTTCGAATATCAGGAAGCGCTTTCGCCGCTAGGTCTGCCGGTGACGGTGGAAGCAGCCCTGCGACGGCGGCTGCGGCGTCTGGCTGTCGACCGGCCTACCCTGCACCATCATCTGGAACGCCTCGCGCGGCTGGGGCAGCGACTTGGGCTCAGTCGAGACTGAGAGCGGCCTCAGAGACGAAGGTTACTCAAGCATGGCAAACTTTATTCAAATCGGCCGCCGGCCTTTAACGAAATCTTAACTGGCGCTTCAAGTTCGGGCGCGGTATTTACCCATTCCGCGCGACTTTCGCGCTATTCAGCATCTGCTTTCCGTCATCTCCCGGTTTCACAAGGCGGACAAGACCTCGGTTCCGGGCAAGTAGATCGTTAAGGTTTCGCGAGCGGCGTCGCGAGGCTGAGAAGGAGTGCGCCGAAATGAACTCCATGGTCATGCAAAACGACATCATCTCCAACTGGGAGCCGCGTCATGCCGAGTTGTTCGGCGTGGAGCTGGTCAAGCTCAACCACCGTCTGATCGAGACGGGGTTGTTCAGCCGCGAGGCGCTGGGGCGCGTCATCGAACGCTGCCCGGCCGAGCACCTCGGCATTCGCGCGCGCGGCACCGAAATCGACGATCCCAAGACGATGGAAGGCGAACTCGGCACCGCCACTGGCCTCGAGGCCATACAGGCGATCGAGAAGGGACGCATGTGGATGAACATCCGCCGCGTCATGGACTGGGCGCCCGAATACAAGAAGCTGCTGGACGAAGTGTTTGGGGAGTTCGAGGCGCGCATGCCCGGGTTCAGCACCTTCAAGCGCAACCTCGGCGTCCTGATCTCCTCGCCCAACGCCAACGTCTTCTACCACGCCGACATCCAGGGCCAGTCGCTCTGGCAGATCGAGGGCAGCAAGAGCGTCTACATCTATCCGCGCTCGGAAATCTTCATCAAGCCGCGCAACATCGAGAAGATCCTGCTGCGCGAGACCGGCGAGGACATGCCCTACGAGAAGTGGTTCGACGACTACGCGACGGTGGTCGACCTGAAGCCGGGCGAAATGGTGACCTGGCCGCTCTATGCGCCGCACCGCGTCCACAACCATGACTGCCTGAACATCTCCGTGACGATGGAGCACTGGACGAAGGAAATCTGGAACTCCTATGCGGTCCACTACGGCAACGGCGTCCTGCGCCGGACTGTCGGCTTCAAGAACGGCTCCACCACGGCGCGCGGCCTGCATGTCTATCCGAAGGCAGCCGCCGCCTTCGCGTGGAAGAAGTTCGGCAAGCAGATCGACGGCGACGTGGTGAAGAAGCGCGATTTCCGCATCGACGCCAGCTCCAGCCTCGGGCGCACGAGCATACGCTGACGGCGCCCCTGCCGGCGGGAAGGACGAAAGCATTGTCGTCGATCGACCAGTCTTCATTCCGGCTCGATGCGGATGTGCGTATCGAGACGACGTTCGACTTCCTGTCGGATGAATACCGCGCCTTCTACGGGCCGGATCGGGCAACCGCGTTCCAGGCGCCGCTGTGGATGGACATGGTCCACCGGCGGCTCGCGCCAAACCTCGGTGCGCAGCAGCGTACGCTGACCGTGCGCAGCCGCGCCGATCGCTCCCTCATTGCCCTCATCCCGTTCGTGCTGCAGCGCAGCCGTGGCATCCGCATCCTCTCGCCCGCCGATTTTGGCGTCTGCGACTACAATTCGATCGTGGGCGACCGGAGCGCGCTTGCCGCCATCGCGGCCGACCCCTTCCTCGTGAGGCGGATCGAGGCCGAACTGAAGAGCTGCGACATCGTCATGTTCCGCAAGGTGCGCGACGACGACTTTGACGTCGGGCTGCTCCTGCGCAAATCCACCAGCAGTCCGACCGACAACGCGGCCTACCACAGCGACGTCGGCGACGATTTCGAGGAATGGCAGCGCCGAACGATCCGGCGCAAATTCTCCAAGGAACTCGGCCGCCTGCAACGGCAGACCGACCGCGAATTCGGCGGCTATGAGCATCGGCTTACGGCAAGCGCCGACGAGGTGCGGCATGCGTTCGATATGCTGCTCACCTGGCGCTCAAGCCGCTTCGACGGCGATCTGCTGAGCAACCCGGTCTATTTCGACTTTTACCGTGACTATGCGATTGCCGGTCTGGAGAGCGGCGAAGCCGCCACCTATGTCAGCTACGTCGCCGGACAGCCCGCAGCGCTGCTGTTCGGCCCAACCGGCGACGGCGAATTCCATGCCGTCCTGATCGGCGCGGACATGGAAAAGCTCGGCAAGCAGTCTCCCGGGATTCAGCTCATCTACCAGGTCATCAAGCAGCGCTTCGCCCAGGGCCATCGCAGCTTCGACATGGGCCTCGGCAACACCGGCTACAAGACGCATTTCCGCGTCGAGGAAACGCAACTGCGCAACCATACGAAAACCTTTTCGGTGGCAGGATACGCCGTGGCGCAGATCTACCATCGCGCCAAGCCGGTGAAGAACTTCCTGAGGACCTACGCACCGAATGTCCGTTGAAGAAGGCGGCGACAGCCGCGCCTCCGGCCTCGCCGGGCGGCTGAGGGCGCTTCTCAGCAATCCGGCGCTGCGCGGCATCGCCGGCGTCTTCGTCATGAAGAGCTCGATCATCGTCGCGAATTTTGCGCTGATCATGCTGGCCGCGCGCGTCCTCGACACCAACGGCTTCGGCGTCTTCTCCATCCTGTTTGCGGCGGCCGGCCTGTTCTGCATCGTGGCGACCTTCGGCCAGCAGGTCGCCCTGATGCGCTGGTGGAACGAATACACCGCCGCCGGCGATCCCTCGACGCTGAAAGGCGTGCTGATGTTCAGCGCCCTGACCGTGCTCGCCGGCTGCATCGTCGTCGGCAGCGGCTTCTTCGCATGGACGGCGCTGACCTACGGGGTCCTGCTCGCCGCCGCGGTGACCGCCTTCATGGTCCTGCAGGCGACTGTCATGACATCGGCGCATCTGGTGCGCACCGCCATCGGAGTCGGCGCAGGCGACGGCTACGGCAATCTCATGATCTCCGTACCCGCGCTCGTCTATCTCGCCATCGTGCTGGCGACCGGGGCGCATACCGGCGTAGGCGCCATCTTCTTCCTCTTCGCCGCCGGTGCCGCAGTCGCTATCGCGCTACATGTGGTGTTCCTGCGCCGCAAGATCGCCGCGCTCTATCCCGATTTTGCCTCGGTGAGGCCACGCTACCTGCCGAAGGAGTGGCGTTCCCGCTCCTTCAAGCTCTGGATATCCAACGGACTGGAAGCTGCGAACCAGTATCTCGACGTGCTGATCATCGGCTACCTGATGAGCCCGGCGGTGGCCGGCGCCTATTTCGTAACGACGCGGCTCGCCAACGCTTTTGCCACCGCGTCTGACACGATGCACATGTTCTCCACCCGGCACATTCCCGACCTCTACTATCGCGGCCAACTGAAGCAGCTCAACGCCCTGCTTGACTGGGTGGCGGGCCTGACACTCGCGGTGATCGTTGCAGGCATGGTCGTCATCCTCGGCGGCGGGCAATTCTTCCTCAGCATCTTCAACGCGGCCTACGTGCCCTACTATCCGGCGCTGGTCGTGCTCTGCTTCGGGACCGCGGCGTTGGCAGCGGCCGGGCCGTCGGGCTCGATCCTGATGCTCACCGGCCACGAAGGCCGCTACCTGCGTATCATCGCGGTCTCGGTGCTGCTGCGCGCGATCGGCTTCTTCGCCCTGATCCCGTCCTTCGGCATCATGGGCGCCGTCTCGGCAACGACGATGTCGTTCATCCTCATGACCGCCCTCCTCCGCCACTCCTCGAAGAAGCTGACGGGGCTGGACGGATCCGTGGTGCGGCTGGTCGGCCTTCGCGGCCGCAGGGCGGAAGCTTCGCCGGCAGAGTAGTTTGCCAGCGCCCGCTCATTCGCCAGCGATAGCTCAGAAGTGCTGGCGAATCTCTTCGAGCAGGTCGTCGTTGGCCGCATCGCGCATCGAGGCCAGGCTGCGGTTGTCGAGCAGTTCGGCGACGGCGTGGCGCACTTCCATCATGATGTGGCGGACTTCGCAGGTCGCCTCGTCGCAATCCTCGCAGCGCTGGTACTGGCTGCGGCTGGCGCAGGGAATCGGCGCGAGCGGCCCATCGAGCACGCGCACCACATGGCCGATCTTGATCTCCGCGGGCGCCCTGGCGAGCCGGTAGCCGCCTTCCTTGCCCTTGCGGCTCTGGACGAAACCGGCGTTGCGCAGTTCGCCAAGAATCGCGTCGAGGAATTTCTTGGGAATGTTGTTCTTCGCGGCGATGTCACCGACGAAGGCCAATTGTCCGGGGGGCATGGTGGAAAGGTACACCAGCGCCTTCAGCCCGTATTTGCCTTTTTTGGTAAGCATAGCCCCAGAACAGCCCGTTCGTCGTCGCCCGCCACGACCTTTGGTTTTGTTTGTGTGCAAATGAGGGCCGCGCGGCCTCGCTTAACCCTTGCACGCGACGATTGAAACCCCGATCCGTTGCTATTTCGCGTCTGTCGGCAATTTCCGCGCAACAGTGCTGTTTCCTCCGCAGCCGGAACCTTGCTCGATCTCGCCAATTATTCTTGCCGCTCGTCTCGGGTTTGGAACGAATGCTGCTAACAATTGATACCGCCAGGAAAGCCGCGCGCCGGGCAGCACTTGTCTATGTCAGCGACGCCGAGCCGGGCTTCCGAAGGCGCAGAAGCGGCACGGGCTTCACCTATCTCAGGCCAAGCGGCAGTGTGGTGGCGGACAGCAAGTCATTGCGCCGCATAAAGGAACTGGCGGTTCCGCCGGCTTGGACCGACGTCTGGATTTCCCCTGATGCCGAAGGGCATATCCAGGCTACCGGGCGCGACCAGCGCGGACGCAAGCAATATCGCTACCATTCCCGATGGTCCGAATGCCGCGACGAGGTCAAGTATTCGAGCCTCGCCGACTTCGCCCGCCTGCTACCCAAGCTACGCAGGAAGATGGATGCCGACCTCCGGATCAAGGGCCTGCCCCGCGAACGGGTCATCGCCTCGATCGTCTGGCTGCTGGACAACAGCATGATCCGCGTCGGCAACGCGGTCTATGCGCGCGACAACAAGAGTTTTGGCCTGACTACGCTTAAGAGCCGGCACGTGGAGGTGGTGGGAGCCAAGCTCCGCTTCGCGTTTAAGGGTAAATCCGGAAAAGAATGGAAGCTGCAGCTGGTCGACCGGCGCATCGCGCGTACCGTGCGCGCCATTCAGGACCTGCCCGGTCAGCACCTGTTCCAGTACATCGCAGAAGACGGCGCGCGACGGATCGTAACTTCGCAGGATGTCAACGAATACATCCGCGACGCCACCGGCGGCGAATTCAGTTCCAAGCATTTCCGCACCTGGGGCGGCACGGTCAGGGCGCTTTCGCTTTTTTCGGAGATACCGCTGCCCGAGACGAAGACCGCCACCGCACGTGCGATGAACATCATCGTGGACGAGGTGGCCAAACATCTCGGCAACAGGCGGGCCGTCTGCCGGAGATGCTACATCCATCCGCTGGTCATCGCCTCTTGGCAGGAAGGAAAACTCACCAAGGAACTTGAGAAGGCACTGCGCTTCAAACGCAAGAAGCCCGGCCTCGACGCAGAAGAGGCACTTGTCCTGCGCTGGCTGGAGATGAAGATGGCGTGACCCCGCTCACATCAGGTCGTATTCGATGAAGCCAGTGCGCTTCGCGACGCGGTCGTAGAGGCGTCGCGCCGTCCCGTTTGTCTCGTGCGTCATCCAGTAGACATTGGCGATCCTGACCCTGCCCGCCTCGGCCTTTACAGCCTCTATCAGCGCCTGCCCAACGCCGGAGCCTCGCGCGGCTTCATCCGTGAACAAATCCTGCAGGTAGCAGTTGTTGACGAGGGACCAGCAGGTTCGGTGATAGAGGTAGTGAACGAGCCCGACCGTCCGTCCATCGATCAGCGCGATAAAACCCTTTGGCTCGAACTCGCCGGGATCGAACAGCCGCCGCCACGTCGTCGCGTAGACCTCCTCGGAAACGGTCGCCTTGTAAAAGACGAGATAGTCCGTCCAGAGGCGACGCCATTCGGCATGGTCGGCCTGCTGGAGCGGCCGGATGGTGATATTGGACATCTGCTTTCTCCTGAGCGAACCCACCCGCGTTCATCGCAGAGAAAGCCCGACGCGTCGATACACACGAAAAACGCCTGAAACCCGCTACTCCTGTGGCGTGAAATAATCTAACAATTGGCTGTCGAAACATCCGGGGACTGGTCATGAAACGGAAATACGTGAAGCCGACTCTCGATCCCAAGGGCAAGCTGTCGTCGATCACCGCGCAGACGCAAGGTAGTGCCGAGATCGGTACTCCAAGCGATATCCGGCTGAAGTCGGACATCGAGCAGGTCGGCGTCGCGGCCAACGGTTTGCCGCTCTACAATTTCAGATATTTCTGGAGCGATGCGGTCTATCAGGGCGTTATGGCGCAGGACGTGCTCAAGGCATTTCCGGAAGCTGTCGTCACCACGGCGACGGGCTTCATGGCCGTCGACTACGACATGCTCGGCCTGGAGATGAAGCGCGTCCACTAGCGGTCTGGCCACGACGCCGCAGTATGCTCAGCCGCGCCTCACCTCGTAAACCGGCTTGCCGTTCCTGTAGGTCGTCCTGATGGCGAACCCCTCGCCAAGGCGCATCCTTCCAAGCGGGACGGACTGGTCCGGCATGATGAGCGTCGCGTCGTCGTTGACGAACACCACCACATGCTTGCGAACGGGGAGAAGCTGCTTTGCCCAGCGTTGAAGATCCGAAAGCAGCTTGGGCGCCTTCCAGGCGTCCGGTCGCGCCGGATCGACCTGCGCATACAGAAAGCCGGTTCTCGGAAACTGCGTCAGGATGATCTTGGACGCTTCCGGTTTCCAGTAGTCCGCGATGCTCTTGTTCTCGATCCACTGGCAGAAGAAATCACGGCACATCTGGGGCCGGTCGTCATAAATGGTGCAGCCGACGCCGATCGTGCAGTGTTCGCACCATTGCCCGGGCGGTTTGCCCAGCACCGAGATAAGCGGCAGCTTGCAACACATGTTGCAGGTGCCGCAGCTGCGGGCCGAGATGGCTGTGCCTGCCGATGAAAGAGAAATCGTATTCTCCCATTGGAAATGAACAGGACAATAGAATCACGCCGCCGCGCGGTCCAGTGAATTGCCCAAGAACAGAAGTCTACCGCCACATAGGCGGGAGATGAATGGTGCTGCCAGAGAGGATTAAAATCTCAATTACTTCAATACCATCAATAACTTACAAGATATTTTGTGACATTGTGACGGTGATAAGAATGCGTGCTACATGTAAATGAGAGCTATATGTCATAGCTTTTGATTTCCGCCCAGAACCAACCCGGGATTGGAGTGCGCCCCTTGGGGCGGACAAGTGATCAGGCGGCGTTTTGACCGGTCTGCCGGATGTCGATCCTCGAACTGAATGCAGGCGGGTGGCGGCCGTCTGCGGGTAAGGGCGTATCCGGAACAGTGACGGTCGTCGCATCGCGCGCGGTAACGCCGCGATGATGGCCGATCTCAAGCTGATACTTCAAGCCCGATTCCAAGACGGACGCGCTCCGATCCGAGGGCAAGACGGCCATGTTCGTCGCTGTCGAGTGCACGTTGGCGGGTATCGTCGCCGTGGCCGACCCGGTCAAGGCAACGACCGTAGAAGCGATCCGGGCGCTGCACACGACAGCCTGCGCATCATCATGGCGATCGGGGACAATGAACTGACAGCGCGGGCTGTCGCAAGTAAACTCGGCATCAATGAGGTCCGCGCCGACATGCTTCCGGACAGCAAGCAGCAACTGATCGACGATCTTCGCGCAAACGGGGCGAAGGTCGCTACGGCCGGCGATGGCGTCAATGACGCGCCCGCGCTCGCCGCAGCCGACGTCGGCATCGCAATGGGCATTGGTGCTGACGTGGCCGTCGAGAGCGCCGGGATCACGCTGGTAAAAGGCGACCTTAACGGCATCTTGCGCCCCCTCAAGTTGAGGATATAATTCCATGAAAGAAACCACTCTTTGTTCTGCGCCTAACGCAAAATCACCTGCCGGGGCAGATATCCGTTTCATAATGGACGGCGCTACCGGGAACATGATCCACAGCACTGTGCCTGCTGGTCAGACCAATCGAGCCACAATTCACGCTACGGTCAGTGAGTTTTGGTATGTGTTGGAGGGGGCAGGAGAAATCTGGCGAAGGGACGAGTCAGAAGAGCGTGTGACGGCGCTCGTCCCCGGTGTGTCTGTGGACATACCAGTTGGAACGGCCTTTCAATACAGAAACGTTGGTGACACCCCGCTCAAGTTCATTTGCGTCACTATGCCTCGGTGGCCGGGGGATCATGAAGCGTCGCATCTGATTGGTGCGTGGGAGCCTTCCATCTGACGGGATATACCTGGAGTCGGCTTCGGGTCACTTCGGGAGTTGGTTAGTTGACACCGAGCGCTGAACTGGCATTCGCGGTCGGAGCTACGAAATCATGCGCCATGAACTAAATTACCTTGCGGGCCGTCAGAAGGCTAAGCCCCGGAACAAACAACGCGGCATTCCCCGCGTCGAGGCATCGCGTCAGCGAGCCAATGGATAGGTTTGGGGCGACTTTCGATAGGCTTCCTCGCACCGAAGTGAGCAGAACCACGGACCCTCCGGACGTTGGCGTCGATAGGTTTCATATGGCGCGTGCATCTTGCAAACCGGATCGATCCAGGCAGGATCGGGGGACGGTGCCAGTTCAATTTCATAAAGCGAGATTTCGTTCGCGACAGACCTGATGGCGACCTTTCCGAGAGCGCGCAGCGATATCCCGGTTGCCGCAGCCGCGTCGGCCACTGGCTGAGTAGCGAGCAGTTGCCCTGGAGACGCAAGCGACGCAATCCGTGCAGCAATATTCACTGTCGAACCAAACAGGTCATCCGATCGCCATATGACGGGCCCATGATTTATGCCCGTTCGAGTCAGAGGCAAGCGCGGTTCTTGTCGGCAGGCGTGCAGCAGTTTTCCCAGCGCTTGGATTGCCATTTCCGGCTCGGGAAATGAAAGCATAGCTTCGTCGCCGATCCATTTGATCGGCGGCTCATAGGCGCTCAGCGCGTCACCGACCATGCGCTCAAAGATCTCTAGCACCTGAACCGCGGATGCATCGCCGTAGACGTCTGCGATGGCACTGAACCCGGAGAGATCGATAAATGCGACGGTGGCCGATGCTCCAGTAGAATTGCCTGTCGCACTCGCATCTTTGTCCATGGAATTCACCTAGTGCTTCTAGCAAGATTTGACGATGACAAGCCGCCCTACCTGCTGGCTTAAGCCACGACTCTTGTCGCTCAAACACCAACAAGGAGCCAGATGCCGGCAACGACAAGCATAGTCCCCGATAAACGTGGGATCAGCCGCCCTGTCGGAAGCGTCTTCTCGAGCAGGATGAGAATTGCGAGACCCCCTATCCAGACTATGTTCATGACGCCGCCGACGAAAAGCAGCGCCATCAACGCCCAGCAACAGCCAAGGCAATATATGCCGTGGTCGATACCGAGCCGCAGCGCGCCAAATGGATCGGAACGAAATCCGCCATGGCTCGACAAAAATGCGATCGGCGCCTGGCATTGGTGCAAGCAGGCTTCTTTGACCGGCGTCCATTGATAGAGACCAGCGCCAATCAGAACGAGACCGCCGACCGCCGAATTGGCGGTTGCCATCATCGGCGTCAGCAATGCCATACTGGCCAGAAGCCATTGGAAGAGGGTCGCCCCGATACTGAAAAATACCCAGACGAGCACGTAGCCTGAGAAGAACCATCCCGTGGGTGCGAAGAGTTTGCCTTCGATACGCGCCTTGCGGCCAACCAAGGCATACAAGAGCAGCATCGGAGTCACCGACGGTGTCATCATTCCTACCATCATGACCGCCCACATCGTGAAGATGAAGCCGAAATCGGCCAGTGTCCATGCTCGGAAACCAGGCGCAATGGCAGCGCCCATATCCATTCCCGGCATATCCATTTCCGACATGTCCATGCCGGGCATTTCCGCGCTCGCATCATCAGGCGCCGGAGCGCCTGAGCGACCCATTTCATAGCCAAGATGCAGCAAATAGGCCCAAGCCAGCAGCGTAACGATGACAAGTGCTATTGCGACGACGGTGCGGTCGCGCCTCAGTATAGCCTCTAGGGCTGTGTCGCTCACGGTGTCAGTGCACGATGCCACTTTGGGATAGGTGGATATGCGCGAACTGGCCATAGGAGTCAGATAGTTCGAACTTGATCGGGCCTGTTGCCTTTGTCCAGCCGCGGCCCATTTCCGCAAGCGAGTATTCAAATCCATGCGGGAGATCGATGCGCGCGCGATGTTCGGCACCAGTGACCGGATTCTTGATCGGTTCGCCGTGGCCTTCGGTCACGCCCGGCACTCTCAATCTGGCTGTGCGCGCATCAATGTCGACCTCGAAGTCGATGGCAGCGAAGATCGGATCGTGGACGTTCTCCAGCGTGGTCGAGAAGACCTGGAAGACGGTTGCGCCAGGCTCGGTATCTTCGCCCGACAGGATCCGAAGCAGCGCGTGCCTTTGCTCATCGGTTGCTCGCTCGTCGACGATCACCGCGGCCTCGCCACGGCCTTCGTGTATGGCGCCTGGCCAGCGAAAAACTCCGGCAAATCTTATGCCGTCGAGTCTGGTATGGCCGTGATAGCCCTCATCGATTTCCATGCCAACGACGGCCTGGCAGAATCCGTGCGTCGGCAGGGCATTGAACTGGCAAGGACATCCATACGCACAGTTGCAGTTGGTGAACTCGCGGGCTTTGATCATCCACTTGATGTCTGGCATGGCTTCCTCCTGAAGCGCTGCCGGAACACGGAGCGACGGCGTTGCGCCACACATCGACATTACGCTGGGGAAGTCAAAAATGAAAGCGGCCTGATACGCTTTCTATTTGGGTGCGCGGCAAAATATCCGATCGCCGTTCGCTAAGCATGCAGAGGTTACAATCCCAAGAATTTACCTTGTAGCTCTTCCGTCAGGTTCTGAGGCCGTCCAGACCAGACGGTCTTCCCCTTCTCCAACACGACGCATCGGTCCGCAACGCCGAGCACCTCGTCCATCGTCTTGTCGACCACCAGGATAGCCTGGCCATCCGCCTTTAGTTTCCGGATCGCGTCCCAGATATCCTGTCGGATGATCGGCGCCAGCCCCTCAGTTGCTTCGTCCAGGATGAGCAGGCGCGGATTGGTCATCAGTGCGCGGCCGATGGCCAACATCTGTTGCTCGCCACCTGACAGCGTCTTCGCATGTTGGCGTAAGCGCTCACCAAGGCGCGGGAACAACGACTTCACGGCGCCGAGAGTCCATTTGCCCGCTCGTGCCGACGCGACGAGGTTTTCCTGGACGGTCAGGTTAGGGAAGCAGCGCCGACCCTCCGGCACCAGGCCGATTCCCAACCTCGCGATGCGGTGCGGCGGTAGGCCGCTAAGGGCCGCGCCGGCAAACTCAATGCGGCCCATTCGTGCAGGCGTCATGCCGCATATGGACCGGATAGTGGTCGTCTTGCCCATGCCGTTGCGGCCCATGAGGGTGACAACCTCGCCCTCACCGACATTGAGGTCGACGCCGAATAGGGCCTGGCTCGGGCCGTAGAATGTCTCAATGGCGGACACGTGAAGCAGCGTCATGCTGCTGCTCCCAGATAGGCCCGCCGAACGTCGGGATGGTTGCGGATCTCATCCACCGTTCCGGTGGCGATGACACGCCCGTAAACCAGAACGGAGATGCGATCGGCCAAGGCGAAGACCGCGTCCATGTCATGTTCTACCAGCAGGATAGGGACCTCTGCGCGCAAGGTATCGAGAAGCCGCGTCAGCGAACGAGAACCTTCTGGCCCCATGCCGGCCATCGGCTCGTCTAGCAGCAGCGCCCTGGAGCCCAGCGCCACCGCAATGGCGATCTCAAGCTGCCGCCGCTCTCCATGCGAAAGTTCCGCGGCGGGAACGGAGGCGCGTGCCGCGAGACCAACCCGATCAAGCGCGTGTCTCGCAGGATCGGTTAGCCCTGTATCGGCTATAACGTTGCCGAAGAAGCGGAAACTTGACCCCTGGCGGCTCTGCACCGCGAGCATGACGTTGCGCAACGCCGAGAAGTCCAGCGCAAGCGAAGATATCTGGAAAGTGCGGCCGAGGCCAAGTCGGGCGCGCGCCGCTACGCCGAGCCCGAGCACCTCTTTCCCCAGGAAACGGATTGAGCCGGCATCCGGCCTGATGCCTCCGCAGACCTGATGGATTAGCGTCGATTTCCCGGCGCCGTTGGGACCAATCAGCGCGTGGATCTCCCCCGCCCGAAGGTCGAGGTCTACATTGTCAGTCGCTTTCAGGCCGCCGAAACTCTTCGAGAGATTCCGGATGTCGAGGATTGCATCAGCCATGGCGTGCCTTTCCTGCGATCAGGCCGACAATCCCGCCTCGTGCAAACAGCACGACACCAAGCAGGATGAAACCGAGGAAAAACTGCCAGCGCTCGGTCACCCCGCCAAGCATCGATTCGAGCAGCACGAAGAGGATCGCGCCGGCTACCGGCCCGAAAAGCCGGCCCGTGCCGCCAAGTATGATCAAAACAATAAGTTCGCCAGACATCTGCCATGACATCATCGACGGGCTAACGAAGCGGTTGAGGTTGGCAAAGAGAGTGCCGGCGATGCCTGTGATGACCGCCGAAATGACAAAGGCGGCAAGCCGGATCTGATACGGCCGAATGCCCACGGCCGCGACGCGCGTTTCGTTCTGCCGGGCTGCTTGCAACGCCGAGCCAAACCGAGAGTCGCGGATACGCCAGACGAGCAGGAGTGCAGCCAGCAAGAGGCCATAGCTGACGAAGAAGAAGCTGAGCGGGGCGGCGGTGTTCAGCCCGGGGAAGGCATTTCGCACGCTTATCGATAAGCCGTCCTCGCCACCGTAGGCTGGCCAGGAGATCGCGAAATAATAAACCATCTGAGCGAAGGCCAAGGTGATCATGATGAAGTAGACGCCGCTCGTGCGCAGGCTGATCGCCCCAATGGGCAACGCGACCACAGCGCAGACAAACGCCGCGACGAGCCAGATCACAGGCATTTGGTCAGATACGGGCAGTCCGAGCAGCGTCTCGGAGTTCATGGCATGAGTGGCAATAATGCCGGCGACATAGCCACCGATGCCGAAAAAGGCGGCGTGGCCAAACGAGACGAGCCCGCCGAACCCAAGCACGAGGTTTAGGCCAACGGCACCGAGCGCGAGGATCGCCATGCGCGTCGCGAGCGTCGAATAAAAGGGCTCATCGAGCCACACCGCCACGAGTGGCACCACAGCCAGCAACAGCATCAGGACGAGATTGAGCAATCCCTCGCGTCTCATGTTCAATCCTGCGCCGAAAACAGGCCCTTCGGCCTGAATGCGAGAACGATGGCCATCAAGACGTAGATTGACATCGAGGCTAAAGCGGCGCCGATGCCGGCTGCCTGCGCAGGTCCAATCGCCGCTGCCAGCATCTGTGGCAGAAAGATGCGCCCCAGAGTGTCTGTCACGCCGACAAGCAACGCACCGACAAAGGCGCCTTTGATGGAGCCGATCCCGCCAATGACTATGACGACGAAGGCGAGGACTAGGACCGGCTCACCCATGCCTACCTGCACCGACTGAAGCGCGCCAACCAGAGCACCGGAGAAGCCGGCGAGCGCCGCTCCGAGCGCGAATACGACAGTGTAGAGTGTGCTTATGTCAACGCCGAGTGCGCCGATCATCTCTCGGTCGGACTCCCCTGCCCTGATGCGCATGCCCAGACGCGTCCTGGCGATCAGAAGGTAGAGGCCGAGGCCGACTGCCAAGCCGGCAACGATGATCATAAGCCGATAGATGGGGTAATGGACGCCACCCGGTAACGCGACGGCGCCTCCAAGCTGCGAGGGAACGTTGAGATAGAGCGGAAAATCGCCGAAAAGCCACCGCACGGCTTCGGAGAAAATCAGGATCAACGCGAACGTCGCCAGCACCTGATCGAGATGATCGCGACCGTAGAGGCGACGGATCACCGCAACCTCGACTATGGCGCCGACACCAGCTGCTGCTACCAAGCTGGCAAAGAGGCCCAGCCAGAAAGATCCAGTCGCCGCTGCCACCACCGCACAGGCGAAGGCGCCGATCATGTAGAACGAGCCGTGCGCCAGATTGATCAGCCCCATGACGCCGAAGATCAGCGTCAGTCCGGCAGCCATGAGGAAAAGCATGACGCCGAACTGGAGTCCGTTGAGGAGCTGTTCAAGAACAAGGGCTGTTTGCAAGGTGCCAGCGCCGATCAGGTCATGGGAGGCAGCGAGCGCTGCCCCGCCTTTCCTTAGAGCTTGCAGTCCTTGGCGTAGGCGTCGCCGTGGTCAGTAAAGGTAGTGGCGAGGATCTTGTTGGTAAGGACTCCTTCATCGTTCTTGATCACCTCACGCACGTAGAAGTCCTGGATCGGATGATGGTTAGTGTTGAACTTGAACTTGCCGCGCACGGAATCGAATTTCGCCTCGGTCAAGGCCGCACGGAAAGCGTCGGCATCCTTCACATCCACGCCGGCGGCCACGGTCGCCAGCAGCGTTCCCGTGTCGAAGGCTTGGGCTGCATAAATTGAGGGCAGTCGGTTGTATTCGGCCTTGAACGCTTCGACGAATTCCTTGTTCTTGGCGTTGTCGAGATCAGGTGACCAAGAGGCAGTGTTCTTGGCACCGAGCGCTGCGTCCCCGATGGCGCCGAGCACATCCTGGCTGAACGAAAAACCCGGGCCCATGACAGGAATATCGACGCCCGATTGGGCATATTGCTTCATGAAGGCGATGCCCATGCCGCCGGGCAGGAAGAAGAACACGGAATCTGCACCCGATGCGCGGATCTGTGCGATCTCGGCGGCGTAGTCGGTCTGGCCGAGCTTGGTGTAGACCTCGCCGACCAGTTCGCCCTTGTAGTAGCGCTTGAAGCCGTTGAGCGAATCCGTGCCGGCCGGATAGTTCGGCGCCAGGATGAACATCTTCTTGATGCCCGCCGTCTGGGCGTAGTTGCCAGCCGCCTCGTGGAAATTGTCATTCTGATAGGCGACGTTAAAGTAGTTCTTATCGCATTTGGCTCCTGCCAACGGCGACGGTCCTGCATTCACTGACAGATAGAACTTGCCTTGGGCGACCGCGTTCGGGACGACGGCCATGGCAAGGTTGGACCAGATGATCCCTGTCAGCACATCGACCTTGTCGCTCTGAATCATCTTGTCGGCGATCTGGACGGCGAGTTCAGGCTTCATGGCATCGTCTTCGGTGACGACCTCGATATCCTTGGAGCCGGAAAGCTTGAGCGCCAGCATGAAGCCGTCGCGCGCATCAACGCCCAGTCCGGCGCCACCGCCAGACAGAGTTGTGATCATGCCAACCTTCACGGGCTCTGCGAAAGCGATGCTTGACGAGCCGAGTGCAAGCGCCAATGCGCCTGCTGCAAAAGTGGTCTTCATTCCGGTCTCCCGTTTTGTTGTTTGTTGAACCTGCAAAGTGCCGAAAAGACGCTGGCTTGGAAACCCCTACCGGGCACTCCCAAGTCGCATACGAGGCGCATCAGCCCAACAGGAGGGAATTGGTCCGAGAGACACGGCAGCCCAACGGGGTGGGCCCCAGCTCTGTTATGGAACGCCAAAACTCGATAGGATGGCTGTCGATCTCTCCAAGGCCTGGAGGCGGCTCTCAATGTCGCGGTGGCATCCCACATTGCCGGAAACATCTCAAAACACGGACAGCGCCCTGAATACCATTGCTCGGGTCCGTCCACACTGGGGGCGGATGGGCATTACCCGGGTCGCGAACGTTACAGGACTGGATCGCATAGGCATACCCGTGGTTATGGTCTGTAGGCCAAATGCACGTTCCCTGGCCGTGTCACAGGGCAAGGGCATCGACTTGGATGCAGCCACGGCTTCGGGCCTGATGGAGTGCGCGGAGCTCTACCACGCTGAACACATCGAACTCCCTCTGAAGCTCGGGAGCATGGCTGAACTCTCCCATTCGCATCGGTTCGCTGAAATCGAAAGGCTTCCGCGCGTCAATGGCCAGCACTTTAACAGGGACGTGGTGACGCTATGGGTTGAAGGCAGGGAAATAATTTCCGGCGAGACGCGTTGGCTGCCGTTTGAGTGCGTGCGAGCGAACTACACCGTCCCCCCTCCTCCCGGCAGCGGTTTCTTCGACTGTAGTAGCAATGGTCTTGGTTCCGGTAACTCCTTGAACGAAGCAATCCACCATGCGATTTGCGAGATCGTTGAACGTGACGCGACAGCGTTGTGGAACCGCATGCCGGCTGCCCGCCGCCGGCACAGTGGCGTGGACCTCGACAGCGCGCCTGACGGCCAGTGTCGCGATGTCCTGAAGAAGCTCGCATGCGCGGACTTCGACGTAGCTGTATGGGAAATAACCTCGGATGTCGGGGTGCCCGCCTTTTTCAGTCTGATTGCTGATGGCCGTGATCGAAGCGGCCATTGCGGGATCGGCGCGGCAGCTCACCCGGTCGCCGAAATCGCCTTGCTGAAGGCACTGATTGAGGCCGCCCAGGTGCGAACCACTTACGTATCCGGAGCACGCGACGACTTAGCTATTGAAGAATATGGAGAAACGTACCGAGAGAATCGCCGCCGACACGCGGACAGATTGCTGGCTGAGCGTTCCGCTACCAAGCAGGTCGCCTGCCTCGGGCATACTCAACCGCAAGGAGTTGCGCAGAGTGTCCCTTGGCTAATCGAAAGGTTGCGGTCGGTAGGCGTGACGGAGGTCATCACCGTTGACCTCACAAAGGAGGACATTGGCCTCCCTGTTGTCCGTGTCGTAATCCCTGGCTTGGAAGGCCCTGATGATCATGACGGCTACGTTCCAGGGGCACGAGCTGGCCACATGTCGGGCGCGGGACGATGAGAACTATCATATTTTGTGGGCCGACTCTCAACGCCCAAGACATCGATACATACGGTAGCTTCGAATTCCGCCCGCCGGTGCGCCAGGGTGACCTTTATGCCGTCACTCGTGAAGTTCCGAAGGTCATCGGAGTCATTGACGGCTACTTCGACGGTCAGCCTGCGGTCCTGCACAAGGAGATACTCTGGGCTTTGAAGCAAGGGATCGCTGTATTCGGCGCATCCAGCATGGGCGCCCTGCGTGCGGCTGAGCTTCATCCGTTCGGTATGCGGGGCGTCGGCCGCATTTTCGAGGCATATCGCGACGGCGAACTCACCGACGACGACGAGGTGGCGCTCATCCATGGCCCGCCGGAGACTGGTTACCTCCGCCTTAGCGAGCCCATGGTCAACATTCGAGCCACACTCGAGAAGGCGGTCGAGGAACAGATTGTCGATCCTGACGCCGCGGCGCGCCTTTCGGCTTCGGCTAAGGCGCGCTTCTATCAGCTTAGAAATTGGCCCGATCTGATCGCGGAATTAAGTGATCCCTTGTTGGCGGAGATTTTTTCGGCATGGCTGCGCACCGGAATGATCGACCGGAAGCGTGAAGATGCGCTCGAGTTGCTGAACCAAGTGGACGCGTTTATCCGCAGCGGCGCCGCCCGGTCGCCAGCCACCTTTCATTTCGAATGGACCGAGAATTGGCACAATGCGCCCTGGCGCAGCGAAACGCGGGGAATGGATGGCGGGACCACGACTGAAGAGGAAGCGATCCTCGACGAGCTTCGGTTGCGAGGCGACTATGCTCGGGTGCGCCGGGAAGCCCTGCTTCGTGTGCTGGCACGCAACCGGACCAGTGGCGCGCCCGATCGCGCTGCTTTCAGGCGTGCCATGGACGAATTCCGCACGCTACACGGGTTGATGAAACAGACAGACGTTGTCGAGTGGGCGCTAGAGAATGGAATCAACCTTGCCGGTCTCGAGCGCGTGATCGCGGACGATGCGGTCGTTGAGACGTTGGCGCGGGACCGCGACGCCGAACTGCATCAGGGGATGCTCGACCGTTTGCGTGAACTTGAACTCTATGCCTGCTATAGCAAAAGTGCGCTCGCCAGACGCCGCCTGCGGTCGTCAGGCGCTCCGCTTCCGCGCGCCATGCTGGCGGCCTGGTTTTTCGAGAAACGACTTGGTCGCCCAACTCCTCAAGACGTTGCCGACTATGCTGCCTCGATCGGATTATCCAACGTCGATAGGCTCTATGAACTAATCGCTTCCGAATATACTTCTTCAGCCGAGCAAAGATGGGAGAAAGACACTGGCTTGACTGACGAAAGATCGCTAACATGACCGCGCACCAAAAGGTGCTGAAGCCAACATGACGTGCATGCCTCGGTCCACAAGTGGGGTCCAGCGTGGCGGGTGGAGGGAAAGGGTCCTTATCCGGAAACGGGACGCGCTTCAGGCTGTTTGCCCAGGCGCCCTTCCTGATGCCTTTTCGCCATCCCGAAACTATCATCGTATCATCGCCGGCAGGGTCGGTAGGCCCGGGTCCAAGCGACGACCGCATGTATGTCGTCGATCCGATCGGTAAGTCCCTTGCCTATGGCTTGGCCGAGAATTGGCGAGGCGACCCGCTCTATCTGATGCCGCCCTGGCAGGGCGATTCATTTCCTCCTGCCATGCCCGACCGTGACGGACATTTCGACCATATTGCACCCGAAGATCCAGAGTTCGAGGCCGCGCATCTGTTCGGCTCCGTGCGTTTCACGCTCGACGTCTGGGAGAAATATTTCGGCCATCCGATCGACTGGCATTTCAGCCGCGACCTCGAGCGGCTTGAGCTAGTGATACAGCGCAACCTCCTTGAAAACGCCTTCATGGGCTACGGCTTTCTGGAAGTCGGCATCCACGAGGCGCTCGACGGTATTGAGCCCTTCAGCTTGAATTTCGACGTTGTCGCACATGAGGTCGGGCACTGCATCGTCTATTCGGTGATCGGCGTGCCCGACCCTGGAACAGAGGGAGCCGAGTACTACGGCTTTCACGAGTCCGCCGCAGACCTCACAGCGCTGATAGCTGCACTGCATTTCGATTCCGTGATCGACGAGTTGCTCGAGACGAGCCACGGCAATCTCTATACGCGCAACCTGGTCAACCGCATTGCCGAACTGACCGGCAACAGTCAGATCAGGCTTGCAGCGAACCCGCTCTCGCTACTCGATTTCGTGCACGGTTGGCACGACGAGCATGCCTTGGCGCAGCCGCTCACCGGGGCGATGTTCGACATCTTCGTCGATCTCTTCCACGAGGAACTTGTGGCGCGCGGCTTGATAACTGCGGATCAGGAGGACCTTTCCGACAGGGTTGAGGATAGCCTCGACTATTTCCACATCGTCCAGCCGATCTTTGACGAGGCATATGCCGCAGCGCCCGAGACGTTTCGCGAGGCGCTGGTCGCCTCACGCGACGAACTGGGTATGCTGCTGGCCGAAACCTGGCGCCGCCTCTCCCCGGAAAATCTGAGCTACGCCACCGTCGGCAGCACGCTGCGCGCCGTCGATGAGATGATAACCGGCGGGCGGTGGCGGACCATCATCGACGTGAACCTGAGGAGACGGGCGATCGGTCGCGCGCAGGTAGGGCCGCGGCTGAGACCGCCCGGACCACACAGTCACTTTGATCTACCGAGGGTGTTTGTGCCAGCGGTTTAGATTTTCCGCAATCGAAGCGCTTGTGCTTCGCGATTGTAACGAGCTGATCTAACGGGGAGATGCAGATGCCTGAGACCCTACTTAGTCCCTCAAACGTCCTCTTGTTCGGTAGGGAAATGGGGGATCTCGCGATAACCATCGCCGAACCGCCAGGTTCGGAGCGAGTGAGGCACGCATCGACGGCACAAATCGATCTGGGAAAATGGCCCTCAGTAATCGATGGTTATAGGATAAAGCCAGGAAGGCCAATCTTCCTAAAAGATCAGCAAAAAGAATCTGAAAATGGACTATATGTGAATACTAGAGATGACATATTCGAAAAATATCTCCCCGATTTCAATCAGGAAATTGATTTTTACTACGTAGTCGTTACCAACGGAATCGCTAACGAAAATAAACTATTCAAAATAGATAAGAGTGGAAAAGTTGATGACGTTAATGGAGATTCACGTCATGGTCCGTTCAATCAAGATAGAATTGGCTTTAAGAGCCAGTTGGAAAGCCAATTAACATCAAATTTTTCTAGATTTGCACGCATATACGCTTTCAGTTACGAGGGGTATTTCTACGAACTCCCTCGCCCAATCCTGTTCCTCGTGCATGGCAAAGGTTTGCCCGCATCTGAAGCTAAAATCGGCGGCAATGGCAGACCGCGACCTGCGCGAGCGCCTGGTGAACCGTCTCTAACGGGGTTGGGCGCAGCGGACTTTCAGTTCGCAGATGAATTGATGGTCTGGTCCTACGACAAGGCCGACTACACGATCCGCATGGATGTCGAGACCGGCATGTTCGAGGACGTTCTGCTTGCCGCAATGCTCGGCGGTGGACCGGGCGGCATGGATTCGGCGGGCATGAATGCGCGCGGCATGAACGCCAGAGGAATGAATGCGCGCGGCATGAACGCCAGGGGAATGAACGCGCGCGGCATGAACGCCAGGGGTAGCGGTAACAGCGATTGACCGGAGGACACTAACGGAGTTCCATTGTTCCACGTTTTCGCGGGCTGCTGGTCCGCACAACATCCTCGGCCAACTAGCGTTCGCCCCAGACCATGTCGAGGATCGGAGTCGCTTCTGGGTCGACGACGCGGAAGCCCAGCCGCATGTAGAGACCGATGGCGCGATTGATGCGAACGACCGACAGCGAGACGGTTCGTTCCTCGCCGGCGGCCTTGTCGAGCAGTCCGCTGATCAGACAAGTGCCGACCCCCCTGCCGCAATATTGCTCGAGAAGTTGCAGCTGCGCCAAATTGTAGTCGGTGTCGCGCTCCGTAATCTGCATCCAACCTATGTCGCGCCCATCGACGATGATGATGCTGGTGTCGGCGGCGGTAAACGAGCGGCGCAGCGCCGCCCGGCGTTCTTCTTCGTTCCAGCGCGAAAATTGCAGCATGAGCGGCCTCATCGCGTCGATGTAGATCGACTCGGCGAACTGGTAGTCTTCGGGCGTCGCCCCTCTCAAGGCGTATTGCGGACCCTGCTCCATCAATCAAATCATTCTATCCATCGGCCGTATTCGCAAGCTGATTTTCTTCGCCGCTATAGGCCAGCCCATTTGCATGATATGGTTCCTGAGCAACTTGCTTAAGGCTGCCAACGACGGCGGAAGGCGCATGGTCATCGCGCGGACGGAGACGCTCAATCGCAGGCTGTCAGCGATTCTTTACGCTGACGTGCACGGTTACAGCCGGCTTATGGACCATGACGAGGCAGGAACCGTTGTCCGCCTGACACGCTCGCTTACCCTAATTCGCAACCTCGTTAGCGACTATGGCGGATCCGTCGTCAATACAGCTGGCGACGGGTTGGTTGCGCTCTTTCCAAGTGCAACTCTGGCATTGGACTTCGCCGTCGAAATGCAGCGGGAAATGTCGCACGAGGCTGTCTGGTCGGGCGATCAGGAACCTATCGCCTATCGGATCGGAGTCACGATCGGAGACACGATCGCGGGAGACGGCGGCGTCTACGGCCATGGCATAAACATGGCCGCGCGCATTCAAAGTCTCGCTTCGCCGGGTGGTATATGCATCTCGGGCTCCGTCCAACAGTTCGTTCGCGCGCAGCCGGAGTATTCCTTTCGGTCGCTCGGCAAGAAGAAGCTGAAGAACATCGAAGACGAAATCGAGGTCTTCGTAGTCGATTTCGACCTGGCCCATCCAGAGGTTCCGGCATCGCCGTTGTCGGACATGCCCATTGCTCAATTGAAGCATTCGACGCCCGACAGTTCGCTGGCGGTTCTTCCCCTCGAAAATGTGTCGGGCGACTCTGCTGACCTCCATCTCTGCCAAGGTGTGGTCGCGGACCTGATATCCAATTTATGCCGCTTTCGAAACTTGATGGTAATCGCCAGGCACTCGACGGTGGCCGTGGCCGCACACACGAAATCTCTCCGTGAAATAGGCAATCAGCTTGGGGTGCGTTATCTGCTTTCTGGCAGCCTCCAGCGTGCTGGCAACCGGCTGCGGGTCGCCGTCGACCTCATCGAGGCTCAGACTGAGAACACGATTTGGTCAGAACGCTACGACGGCGGCATCGAGGACATCTTCGCCTTCCAGGACGACGTAACCGCCACGACGGCGTCACGACTTGCAGTCCATATCGACATGGCCGAAAAGCGACGCCTGACATCACAGAACTACCCAAACCTGCATGCCTACGGCCTGATCCTGCGTGGGCAGGACCTCAGTTTCCGATTCCGCCCGGAGAGCAACTGGCATGCCCGGCGCCTCTATGAGCAGGCACGGGATCTGGACCCCAACTACGGACGCAGCTACGCAGCTATCTCGCGAACATTCAACGTCGAATGGCGGTATGCTTGGACCAAAGATCCAGAACGCGCGTTGAACGAGGCGCTTAACCTGGCGAACCTTGCCGTCCAGCATGACGACCTTGACGCGCGCGGCTACTCCGAGATGGGTCTTGCCCACCTCTACAAGAAGGAGCATGGGCCAGCGATTGCCGCATACGAGCGCGCGCTGCAACTCAATCCCAACGACGCCGATCTTCTGGCGGAAATGGGCGATTGTCTCGTTTACGTTCGGCAGGCCGAACGCGCTGTCAAACTGATTGAGCGGGCGATGCGCCTCAACCCATATCATCCCGACAACTATTTCTGGTATCTCGGCGATGCCTATTTTCATCTCGGTGAATACGAGAAGACCATCCAGACCCTGAAGAAGATGCGTGACGCTTCGGAGGGTCATAGGCTAATGGCCGCCAGCTATGCATTGCTAGGGAAAGATGACGAAGCCGGGAAGCACGCCCGTTCGCTTCTGCAGGTCCACCCGAACTTCACCATTGATCGATGGAGAAAGGTCCCCCCGAACCAATACCCGGAGGATCTTGAGGTATTTGTCGAGGGGCTTCGGAAGGCTGGACTGAGTTAGCGGGTCGCTAGCCACCTTGCGATCAGAAAAGCCAACAGATCGCGCCGACGCCCGGAACTGCGCCGAGGAAAGGGTCAGCTTTCCGCGACCTTCGTCGCTCCTGACGTTGCCCCCAAGTCTTATCCAGTTCTGAGTTCGTTTCCGGCTGTGGTTCTGCCCTGCTGGGCGGCTGAAGCCGCGGGCGCTTGCGCGGAGCCTTTGGCATAGCGCAGCGCGAGCGACCGTCGCGGGGTGAAGGTTCTGGCGAACTCGTCCGGCGTCTGCCAGGCTATCTGGGAGTGCGGCCGGGCCGTGTTGTAGTCGGCGCGCTACAGGGCGGTTGCCACGCGCGCCTGGGCCAACGAGGTGAACAGCGTCTCGTTGAGCAGTTCGACACGCAGCCGACCGTTGAAGCTTTCGATGAAGCCGTTCTGCATCGGCTTGCCCGGCGCGATGTAGTGCCATTCGACGCGGTTCTGATCGGCCCAGGCCAAAATGGCGTTCGAGGTAAACTCGCTGCCATTGTCGCTGACGATCATCCTTGGCCGTCCCCTCTCGGCAACGAGCCCGTCCAGTTCACGGGCGACCCGCATGCCCGACAGCGACGTATCGGCCACCAGCGCCAGGCATTCTCGCGTGCAGTCGTCGACGATCGCCAGGATGCGGAAGCGACGCCCGTCTGTGAGCTGGTCCGACACGAAGTCGAGCGACCATCGCTCGTCGGGGCGCAGCGGCACCAGCATCGGCGCCCTGGTTCCGATCGCCCGCTTGCGCCCACCACGCCGGCGAACAGCAAGCTTCTCCTCCCGGTAGAGCCGGAACAGTTTCTTGTGGTTCACGACGAGGCCTTCGCGCCTCAGCATCACGAGAAGACGCCGGTAGCCGAACCGACGACGCTCATGCGCTATCGCCTTCATCCGCTCCCGAACCTCGCGGTCGTCGGGACGGATGGTCTCGTAGCGAACCGTCATGCGGCAGCAGCCGATGGCTTTACACGCCCGCCGTTCGCTCATCCCGAAAGCACCCTTCAGACGAGCGACAGCTTTCCGCTTGGCTGCGGGCGTCACCATTTCTTTCCCACGAGATCCTTCAGCGCCGCATTGTCGAGCATGGCGTCGGCCAGCAGACGCTTCAGCCTCGTGTTCTCGTCCTCCAGCGCCTTCAGCCGGCGCGCCTCCGAGACGTCCATCCCGCCGAAGCGGGCCTTCCAGTTGTAGATCGAGGCGTCGCTGACCCCGTGCTTGCGGCACAAGTCGGCGACCGAAACCCCGGCCTCATGCTCCTTCAGAATTCCGATGATCTGCTCTTCAGAGAAGCGGCTGCGCTTCATGTCCTGGTCCTCTCAATGGGCCAGAACGAACTCGGATGGAACTGACCGCCGTCGCAGTGGCTTTGGAATTTCTGAAGCCGGATGAGCCCGAACCGATCATGGTTTACTGCGACAGTCGGCAGGTTCACGATGGAATGACCGAATGGGTGCCAGGCTGGCTCGTTAAAGGCTGGAAGGGATCGAACGGCAAGACAGTCAAGAACCGGGACCTCTGGGAGCGCATCTTGGCGGCATCGGAAGGAAAATCCATCGAATGGCGGTGGGTTCGCGGCCACGCGGGTCATCCCTTCAACGAGGAAGTGGACAGGCTGGCACGAGAGCAAACGGCAATTGCTCTCCCAGCGTCTTACGGGTTTGCGGCGTGAGGGCGTACCATCCTGTGTTGGGAGAAGTGCGGGACGACAACGGGCGCTGGCATACCGGCTGGCTCCCCTTTGGCGAACTTGCAGAACTCGTTGGAACAACCACCAGCGACGTGGTGAGGCGACTCGTCGTCCTCGGTGTGCTGGAGCATCGAGATAATCGCCATCGGCTGACCGCAGTTGCAAGGCAGAAAGGATATGGCACAACGTGGCGGTTCAAGGACGGTGACCGGCGTCTCGAATGGGATGTGATCCTGCCGGATGGTATGGTGCTTCTGGTACAGAATCTCGAAGCGACAAACCTGCCTCTCACCCGGACAGAACAGCTATACCGGCAGGGCTTGTCCCTTCGTGCCATAGCGAGGGAGGAAGGCGTCACCTTAAAAGCTGTGCAGAAGCGGCTTGATTCAGTGCCTCCACGACTGACGAACTGGCCGGTATTGGGAACATGGCACAATCCCGAGATTGCCGACAACGACAACACTGACGACCATCGCGTATGTGCAGCATGAGCCTTGTAGACTGCTAGAAGCCTTTTGCTGAAAGGGTGTGGGTGACGACCGATCCGCTATTTCATGAGGATCGTATAACATGCGGCCCTGCGGGCCTATCGGGCGTCTCCCACCCTTCCGCATATCCCGCTGGAGGGTGACATCATCATGAGGTGGACTCTAGACGATCATCGATTTCGACGACTGCTAGAGGCAATGCTCATGCACCCTTCACCGCGCCTCTTTATCCGACGTCGACGGCGTAGGCCGTCAAAAGACAACCTTCCTTCAACAGCCCAGTAGAAGTTTCATGAAGAGGAGGTCTCCCGGCCATTGCGGAGCAATGTGCCCGAGACGGTCTCTCATGGCGGGAAAAGGGTTGTCGGACGAAGGTTCGTCCTCCGTGGTAGTAGGATGTCGTGAGAGGGTGACTATCCCGCTGTCTCCAGCAACGCGCGTCTTACCGCGTCGGGCTCCCGTTCTATCACCTTCAGGAGAGCCGCTGCGGGGCCGCTGATGCGTCTCTGGCCTTGCTCCCATTTCCGGTAGCCGGAAACACTCATACCCATCAGGGGAGCCATCTGGGCTTGTGTCAGGTGCGCCCGTTCGCGAACCTCGCGAGGATCAAGCGGGGAATGCACGATTGCAGGGCCTTCGCCCTTGGCATGGGCGAGAGCTTCCCCGAGCGACTGGATAAGGTCTTCTCCGAACGTCTTCATGTTCAACTCCGTTCCATTATTCCGCACGTCGCCGTGCCGCCTTCAGTGCGACAACAAGACCGGCAACAGCCCGCTTCTCATCCGGCGTCATGTCGGTCTTGGCGTTCTTCGCGTAGGCAAGCAAGGCATAGAGCGGGATAGTCTCGTCGAGATAGTAATAGATGATCCGGGCACCGCCCCGCTTTCCTCGACCAGACGCCGCAAACCTCACCTTCCGGACACCGCCCGTGCCGGGGATTTCATCGCCAGCCAGCGGGTTCTCGGCAAGGAAGTCTATCAGTTCCCGTTTCTCTTCCTCATCGAACAGCTTCTCGGCTTGGCGAGTGAACGTCGGCGTTTCCGCGACAGTCTGCATGGCGGATATGTATCCCAATGGGTTATCTTTTTCAAGGCTCGGACACGGAGCATTCCGTTGAAGAGCCCGCGACGTTTCACAATGTGATTAGCCCACGCAGTATCTGGGAAGCTTGCGTATCTCTCGGTGCATCGCTTTTACCGTTGTCTCGCCATACTCCGTCGAAGCACTTCCGTCCGCATGTCCTTGGATGACGTTGGCGTAATGAATATCCATGCCAACGTCGCGAGCGACAGTCTTGAAGCGATGCCGCCATCCGTGGTTTGGCTGGACGCGCTTGTCTGTGACCTTTGCAACTTCGCGTACCCATTTGCTCACCTTGCCGACGACGGAACTCGCTTGTGAGTTGCCCTCCTTCCGAACTCGGCCACTGGGCTTGTAAAACAGAGGACCGTCGGCAGCCCCTTTGACCAGCTTGTGCAGTCCAGCACTAATCAAATGCGGATGGAGAGGAACAATCCGGTATTGTCCCGTCTTGACCGTGCCCGCTTCCGGCGTGATGCGAATGCACGACACGCCGTATTCCGTCACGAAATCCTCCTTGCGCAGTTGCGCAATCTCACCTGCGCGTGAGCCGGTGTAAGCACATATCCAAGGTAGCCATCGATAAGCGAGTCTGTTCTCCTGTGAGGTGTCCCCACTTGCATCCAATGCCCCAAGCGACGCTTTCAGGATCCGATCGGCCTCCTCGTCAGTGAAGCCTTTAGGTCTCTCCACTCTCCGCTTGGGAACCCTGATACTCACGGGTGCCGCCGGATTGCTGTCAATCCGGAACTTCGCGACTCCCGATCCGAACACTGCCCTCACCGCTGACAGATACTTGTCGGCTACGGTCTTTGCAGCAAGCCCACGTTCGTGACGCAGATGCTCTGTCCAGTCCGACACGTTTTTAGCAGAAACCCGCTTGGCGTCGTCATGGCCCAAAAAGGTGATAAGGTCGTCCAGTTTCTGCCGGTGATCGCGGGGCGTCCGCGCCGCCTTCCCGTCAGCCAAGTGGTCACGCTCCCACAACTCGAACAGGTCGAGTATACTGACACCGTCAGCCTTCTTACCTCCATCGGGCTTCGCAATTTCGGGGAAGCGACCGGCGGCAGGATCGGGCCGATAGTCTCCTTGAGACCGTTTAAGCTGCTGATTGGCAGCTTGCCGAAAGGCACTGTGCGCTTCTTGGATTAGGCGAGCACGGCTGTAGTTATCGGTCACGAGACCTTCTTCCAGAAGGATCGCGTCGGCGCTTTCCCCGTACCATTGTTCCATTGCGTCCGCGCGGCCGTCGATTTCCCCGACTATACGAAGTGTCTGCTGCCAAATTTCCGGCTCGCCCGGTTCGGCTTCATTTATCGCCATGACACGGCGATAGAGCTTTCCAGAGAGTGCCACCAATTGCTGATGGGGCAGAGGTTCCGGTTTGGAGCGCAGAGCTTTCCAGCGTAGGTCCAGTTTCCTCTTTTCCTCGGCGTGACGTTCTTTCGCTATCGCTGGTTCTTTGGTTCCAAGCGACTTCCAGATTTCACGCCGCCCGACCAAAGCCACCAAATCGGCTGGAACGCGCTCGCGAAGATAATAGACGCCAGTTTTCTTATGCTTGAAGGGACGTGACATAGGCAAGACCACTGTGTAGCACCTCTGTGTAGAACCGAGGTGTCTCCAAGCCTTTGATAGCGCCTATCTTTTTGATTTCCAACAAGGAAAGATGGTGCTGCCAGAGAGGATTGAACTCTCGACCTCTCCCTTACCAAGGGAGTGCTCTACCACTGAGCTACGGCAGCCCGTAAACGCGGCGCTTCTGCCATATCGATCCCGCCAGCGCAAGGCGCTATTGTGGATCGCCTGAACTGGTCCGCACGGCGTCATGACGAGGCCACAATGATCCGCAGACATTGAGATGCGCCGGAATTCCGGCGCAAGGGGACATTCGCATGGATTCCAGACCCGATCCCAAGGACGGGAAAGGTGCAGCCGGAGGCGCTTCAAAACCCGACCGCAAGGCGCGGCTGGCCGAGGAATTGCGCGCCAACCTGCAGCGCCGCAAGGCGCAGGCGCGCTCGCGGCGCACCGGCGAGGCCGACGAGAGGCCGGAAGGGCTGGCCGGGTCTTCAGGGCGCAAGCCGTTCGAGGGCAAGCAAGGCGGAGACACGTGACGCGGGTCAGACACATGGCCCGGCAAAATCCTGTTCCTTGAACCGATTGATATGATGGTTTAGAGGGGCGTCTTTAGAACCGGAGCCGGGTTGCCGGCGGGGGACAATCTCATGGACAGCATCAGGGTCAAGGGCGGTAACGAGCTAAACGGCCGCATCCCGATCTCGGGCGCAAAGAACGCAGCGCTGCCGCTGATGATCGCCTCGCTGCTCACCGACGACACGCTGACGCTGGAGAATGTGCCCGATCTGGCCGACGTTCAGCAGCTCATCCGCATCCTCGGCAACCATGGCGTCGACCATTCGGTCAACGGCCGCCGCGAGAAGCAGCAGGAAGGCTATTCGCGCACCATCAACTTCTCTGCCCGGCACATCGTCGATACCACCGCTCCCTACGAGCTGGTGTCGAAGATGCGCGCATCCTTCTGGGTCATCGGCCCCCTTCTGGCGCGCATGGGCGAGGCCAAAGTGTCGCTGCCGGGCGGCTGCGCCATCGGCACGCGGCCCGTGGACCTTCTACTGGAAGTTTTGCAGTCGCTCGGCACCGAGATCGACATCGAGGGCGGCTATGCCATCGCCAGGGCGAAGAACAAGCGGCTGGTCGGCAACCGCCATCGTTTCGGCAAGGTGACCGTGGGCGGCACGCATGTCGGCCTGATGGCGGCGTCCCTCGCCAAGGGCGAGACCGTGCTAGAAAACGCCGCGCGCGAGCCGGAGATCGTCAACCTCGCCGAATGCCTGAACGCCATGGGCGCGAAGATCACCGGCGCAGGCACGTCGACGATCACCATCGAGGGCGTCGATTCGCTGTCGGGCGCGCGCCACCGCGTCATCCCGGACCGCATCGAGACGGGCACCTACGCCATGGCGGTCGCGATGACCGGCGGCGACGTCGTGCTGGAAGGCGGGCGCATCGACCTGTTGCAGCGCGCTATCGACATCCTGACGGAAACCGGCGCCGAGATCAGCCAACAGGACGACGGCATCCGCGTGAAGCGCAACGGCAACGGCGTGCGCGCGATCGACGTGACCACCGAACCCTTCCCCGGTTTTCCGACCGACCTGCAGGCGCAGTTTATGGGCCTGATGACTATGGCGAGCGGCCAGTCGCGCATTACCGAGACGATTTTCGAGAACCGCTTCATGCATGTGCAGGAGCTTGCCCGCCTCGGCGCGCATATATCGCTGTCCGGCCAGACGGCGATCGTCGATGGTGTGTCGCGGCTGAAGGGTGCGCCCGTGATGGCGACCGACCTGCGCGCTTCCGTATCGCTTGTGATCGCCGGCCTCGCGGCCGAGGGCGAAACGACGGTCAGCCGCATCTATCACCTTGATCGCGGCTTCGAGCGGCTTGAAGACAAGCTCTCCAACTGCGGTGCCGTGGTCGAACGGCTGTCGGGCTGACGGCACGCTGTTTACGCAGCTACCGCCTCACGCGTGTTCGGCGATCACAGCCAGAAACGCCGGCCCGTAGCGATCCAGCTTGGTCTCGCCCACACCGGGCACGTCAGCCATCTCCCTGCGCGACGACGGCCTTGCAGCCGCCAGTTCGATCAGCGTCTTGTCGTGGAAGATCACGTAGGGCGGAACGTTCTGCGCGCGGGCGATTTCCACGCGTTTCTGACGCAATGCCTGGAACAGCTCACGATCTGACTCGCTGATTGCGGATTGCGCCTCGCCGCGCCGGACCTTGTCACGTCCAACCCTTTCCCCTCGGGCGCGCGGGGCTGAGGGCACGCGCAGCATCAGCGTCGGCTTGTCGCGCAGGAAGTCAGCTCCGGCCTCGGAGATCGACAGCCCGCCATGGCCGGCGAAATCGACGTCGACGAGGCGCAGCGCGATCAGCTGGCGCAGGATCGCCCGCCAGGTGCGGCTGTCGTGTTCCGTACCGATGCCGAAGGTCGAGATGCGGTCATGGCCGAACTGGGCGATACGGTCGTTGGTGGCGCCGAGCAGCACATCGACGACATAGGCGGCACCAAACCGCTGGCCGGTGCGGTAGATGCAGGAGAGCGCCTTCTGCGCGGCAATGGTCCCATCGAACAGTTTCGGCGGCTCGGTGCAGGTATCGCAATTGCCGCACGGCTCGCAATGGTCGCCGAAATAGGACAGGAGCACGCGCCGGCGACAGTCCGCCGTTTCCGCGAGCCCCAGCAGCGCGTCCAGCTTCTGGCGCTCCATGCGTTTGCGTTCGTCCGGCGCATCCGATTCCTCAATGAAGCGGCTGCGCAGCGCGATGTCCTCAGAGCCGTAGAGCATCAGCGTATCGGCCGGCAGTCCGTCACGGCCGGCGCGGCCGGTCTCCTGATAGAAGGCCTCGATGCTGCCCGGCAGGTCGATATGGACGACAAAGCGCACGTCCGGCTTGTCGATGCCCATGCCGAAGGCGATGGTGGCGACCATGATGACAGCTTCGCCGCGCTGGAAGCGGGTCTGGTTGGCCTCGCGCGCCGCCTTGTCCATGCCGGCGTGGTAGGCGAGCGCGTCGTAGCCCTGGTCGCGCAGCCATGCGGCCGTTTCCTCGGTCTTGCGCTTCGAGAGACAGTAGACGATGCCGCTTTCATCCTTGTGGCGTTTCAGGAAATCCTTCAGCTGGGCGCGCGGGTTGTCCTTCTCCTCGATCGCATAGCGGATGTTCGGCCGGTCGAAGCCGGCGATGAAGGCGTCGGGTTCGGCGATGGAAAGATGCGACAGGATTTCCGCGCGCGTCGGCCCGTCGGCAGTCGCCGTCAGCGCCATGCGCGGCGTGTCGGCAAAGCGCTCCACCAGCGCGTCCAGCTGGCGGTAGGATGGTCGGAAATCATGCCCCCATTGCGACAGGCAGTGCGCCTCGTCGATCGCGACCAACGACAGCTTCACCCTTTCAAGTTGCTCCAGCACGCCCGGGCGCAGCAGCGTCTCGGGCGCGACATAGAGCAGGTCCAGCTTGCCCCCGTGGATGTCGCGCCACAGCGCGCCCCGCTCGTCGGCGGGCAGGTCGGAATTAAGCGCGGCCGCCCTGACGCCTGCCTGCCGCAAGGCCGCCACCTGGTCGGCCATCAGCGCCAGCAGCGGCGACACGACCAGACCCATTCCGGATCTGACGATTGCCGGAATCTGGTAGCATAGCGACTTTCCGCCGCCCGTCGGCATCAGCACGAAGGCGTTGTTGCCGCCGACGACATGCTCGATGATGTCCGCCTGCGGTCCCCTGAAGGCTTCATAGCCATAGACGGTCTTGAGGATTTCGAGGGCTTTGTAACGCATCTGCGGCTGGATGGAGAATCAGGGAAACATCCTTCATAGCAGCTTCGCCGTGATTGCGAGCTTCGATGCCCTCTCCTGGACAGCCGCCAAGCGACAGCCCCTGCTGGTTGCGCGTCCTGCAAAGACCGCATAACTAGGCCGAACCGCAACGACAGGCCGATGGCGTCCCGATGGATCTGCTCAAACTGCTTGCCCTCGACGAAGAGGATCTCGGCATCGTCTCCGCCCATGTGCAGGACGCGGTGATGAAGGTCGGCGACCTCGATTTCACGCCGGCGACGAAGCAGTTCGTCGTGCCCATGTACCGCTTCGCGTGGGAGAAGGAGGCGAGCCTGACGCAGCCGCAGCCCGAGCGCCGCAACAGCATTCTGCATTTCGACCGCGTCCTTTCGGCGAAGATTTCGGGCGTGTCGCGCGGCAAGCCGGACGACGTGTTGTCGCTGCTGGCCGTTACCTACACGCCAACGGACCCACCGGCCGGCCGCATCGACCTCGTCTTCGCCGGAGGCGGTACCATCAGGCTCGGCGTCGAATGCGTGGAAGCGCGGCTGACCGATCTCGGCGGGGCATGGGGCGCCTCGTCCCGGCCCGCTCACAAGGACTGACCATGGCGATCACCCTCAATCGCTCCGACGCGGATTTCGAGGCGCGGTTTGCCACGCTGCTCGGGGCCAAGCGCGAGGCATCGCCGGACGTCGAGTCGGCTGTGCGCGACATCATCGCCCGCGTGCGCGCCGAGGGCGATGCGGCGCTGGTCGACTATACGCGGCGCTTCGACCGCGCCGACCTTGCCACGCTCGGCATCGCGGTTTCGCCGGCCGACATCGCACGCGCCTATGAGCAAGCCGACCCAGCGACAGTCGAGGCACTGAAGTTCGCGCGCGACCGCATCCGCTCACATCACGAGCGGCAGATGCCCGTCAGCGAGCGTTATGTGGATGCGGCAGGCGTCGAACTCGGCTCGCGATGGACTGCGATCGAGGCCGTCGGCCTCTATGTGCCGGGCGGCACGGCGAGCTATCCAAGCTCGGTGCTGATGAACGCCGTGCCGGCCGTTGTCGCGGGCGTCGAGCGCATCGTCATCGTGGTGCCCGCATCCGGCGGCGTCATCAAACCGCTGGTGCTGGTGGCAGCCGATCTGGCGGGCGTCTCCGAAATCTACCGCGTCGGCGGCGCGCAGGCGATCGCCGCCCTCGCCTACGGCACCGAAACCATCAGCCCGGTCGCCAAGATCGTCGGCCCCGGCAACGCCTATGTCGCCGCCGCCAAGCGGCAGGTGTTCGGCACCGTCGGCATCGACATGATCGCCGGCCCGTCCGAGGTGCTTGTCGTCGCCGACCGCGACAACGATCCGGACTGGATCGCCGCCGACCTGTTGGCGCAGGCCGAGCATGACGTTTCCGCGCAGTCGATCCTGATGACCGACGACGCCGAGTTCGCCCGCGCGGTGGAAGCCGCTGTCGAACGCCAACTGAAGACGCTGCCGCGCGCCGAAACGGCCGCAGCCAGCTGGCGCGATTTCGGCGCGGTCATCCTCGTCGACGACCTCTTCGCCGCCATCCCGCTGGTCGACCGCATCGCGGCCGAGCATGTGGAACTCGCCATCGAGAACGCCGAGGCGTTCCTCGGCCGGATGCGCAATGCTGGCGCGGTGTTCCTCGGTCGTCATACGCCCGAAGTGATCGGCGACTATGTCGGTGGCTCCAACCACGTGCTGCCGACGGCGCGTTCGGCGCGCTTCTCGTCGGGCCTTTCCGTGCTCGATTTCGTCAAGCGCACCTCTGTCCTGAAGCTCGGGCCTGACCAGTTGCGCAAGCTCGGGCCGGCCGCGATCGCGCTCGCCACCGCCGAAGGACTGGACGCGCACGGGCGCTCCGTCGCCATACGGCTCAACATGTAGCGCCGATGTAGATCCATGGATCGCCCCGACCCGCAGCGCGCGCGCCTGATCGACGTCGAACTCGACGACACGATCGGCCGCTCGACGCCCGACGTCGAGCACGAGCGCGCGGTGGCCATCTTTGACCTGATCGAGGAGAACAGCTTTGCCCCTGTCGGCGATACGGGCGAAGGCCCCTACAGGCTGAGACTGTCGCTGGTCGAGGCGCGCCTTGTCTTCGCGATCGCGCGCGAGAACGGCGAGCCGGTCGTCACCCACATCCTGTCGCTGACGCCGTTCCGGCGCATCGTCAAGGACTACTACATGATCTGCGAGAGCTACTATCAGGCCATCCGCAATTCGACCCCCTCGCAGATCGAGGCTATCGATATGGGCCGGCGCGGGCTCCACAATGACGGGTCGCAGACCCTGAAGGACCGTCTGTCGGGCAAGATCGACATCGACTTCGACACGGCGCGGCGGCTTTTCACGCTCGTCTGCGTGCTGCACTGGCGCGGATGACGGACAGCAGCCTCCCCCGCTCCCTGCTGTTCGTCTGCGGCCGCAACGCCGTGCGCTCCCCCGTCGCCGAGCGGCTGGCGCGGCATCTGCTGCCGCCCTCAACCTTCATCGCGTCCGCCGGTGTGCAGTTGGGGGAAGCCGACCCTTTCGTGGATGTCGTTCTGGCGGAAGAAGGCTTCGAACCACAGGAACGCCGGTCCCGCACGCTGGACGAGCTGGAGGACGATTATTTCGACCTGATCGTCACGCTTTCGCCCGAGGCGCACCATGCCGCGCTCGATATGACGCGGACGCTGGCCAGTGAGGTCGAATACTGGCCGACGGTCGATCCGACCGCGACGCAGGGCTCGCGAGAACAGGTTCTGGACGCCTACCGGGACATGCGCGACAGGCTGAAAGCCCGCATCCGGGAACGATTTGGGCTGGAAACCGGCAAAATCGGCAACGAATAGGCTTGTTCACACGGGCGCCTCTATCATATAGGTTCCGCGCACTTCCGGACGGGCGCCGAACCCCGGCGCCGGAGATCTGTCCAACCAGACCTGTCCAACCAAAAGGTAAAGAATGCCGAAGGAAGAAGTCCTGGAATTCCCGGGAACGGTGACCGAACTGCTACCCAACGCCATGTTTAGGGTGAAGCTCGAGAACGAACACGAGATCATCGCCCACACGGCCGGCCGCATGCGCAAGAACCGCATCCGCGTGCTGACCGGCGACAAGGTGCTCGTCGAGATGACCCCTTACGACCTGACCAAGGGCCGCATCACCTACCGCTTCAAATAAGCCAGGCCGCGGAGCCGTCTCGCAATGAGCGTTTTCCAGAAGCTTGTCCTCGCATCGGGTTCGGCGCGCCGCATCGAGCTCTTGCAGCAGGCCGGCATTGAGCCGGACCGGCTTCTGCCCGCTGACATCGACGAGACGCCGCAGCGTTCCGAACATCCGCGCTCGCTCGCCAAGCGACTGGCGCGCGAGAAGGGCGAGAAGGCGCTGGCTTCGTTGAAAAGCGAGGCCGATTACCAGCCCTGCTTCATCCTCGCTGCGGACACGGTCGTGGCGCTTGGCCGGCGCATCATGCCCAAGGCGGAGATGATCGACGAGGCGTCGAACAGCCTGCAGCTCCTGTCGGGCCGAACGCACCGAGTCTATTCCTGCGTCTGCCTCGTCACGCCGTCGGGCAAGTTCCGGCTGCGGCTGGTGGAATCGCGGGTGCGCTTCAAGCGTATCAGCCGCGAAGAACTCGAAAGCTACCTCGCTTCGGGCGAATGGCGCGGCAAGGCTGGCGGGTACGCCATCCAGGGGCTCGCCGGCACGTTCGTCGTCAAGCTGGTCGGCTCCTACACCAACGTCGTCGGCCTGCCGCTCTACGAGACGGTCGGGCTGCTCAACGCCGACGGCTATCAGGTGCATTTCAACTGGCTGTCCGGGGCCAGAGGCTGACCGCAGTCCTGACGGCTTGGCTTTCGCCGGAAGTCGCACTATCTCCTGCCCGATGAAAAGTCCCGGCGCGACCGTCACCCCACTCCGGCCCAAACGTCCCTGCCCCGAATGCGGCAACCCGTCTTCGCGCGAGCACTATCCCTTCTGCTCGCCGCGCTGCAAGAATGTCGATCTCAACCGCTGGCTGACCGGCGCCTATGTCATCCCAGGACGCGACGACGAGGACGAAGTCGGCAAGCCCGAGTCCCCTTCGCCCGGCGGCGCCGACGGCCAGGATTGAAGGCTGACGTAACGACCGTCAAAAACCCATCGTGGGACGCTGGACAGGCCGATTTCCCGTGCTATAACCCACCCGCTTTCCGGGAGGTTCATCCTCCTGCTCCGGTCGGGTTTCCAGCCCCATCGGAAGGATGCCCAGGTAGCTCAGTTGGTAGAGCAGCGGATTGAAAATCCGCGTGTCGGTGGTTCGATTCCGCCCCTGGGCACCACGTCAGCCAATTGAAGTTTCTCTGTTGCATTGCCCGAAAAATCGGAGCCGCTCAGAGGCAAAAGATCTAGAGCCCTGCTGCGCCGACCGGCCTTGTTCTTATATCGCACGGTTTCCTCCACCACGCGCTCCGGGAGAGCTAGGGCTCCGCCATCGCGATAGTTCGCCGCGGCGCACTTGCTCGGCGACACCGTTACGCTTGATGCTTTGCTACTTCAGCTTCTCAACCTGCGCGGCCTGATCGGGGACAAGCCTCACGCGATAGGTGGCATCGGCGCAGGTCAGTGTCCAGATAGAGTCGTCTTCGACGGACGGGTCCTGCGTGGCGCTTGCAGGCTCCTCGCAGGCATAACCTTGCTGGCGAATTTGGTCGGCGACCAGAGCCGCCGCGTCAGACAATTCGGATTGCGCCTGGGCCGCCGTCGACAGGGCCGCAAGAGAGCAAGCCAACGAAATAACTGCGAATGTCGCCTGTCGTGACGCTATGCCTGCCATGTCCGGCTCCCTTCGGCGTTCACCAATACAATAGCGCGGGCGGCCGACAAAATCGACCGCGCCACTCACAAACAAAGTTCTCTCGCGATGCGATCAGGAAGCTGGAATGCCAAATCAGACTTCAGTTGCCGCCGCTGTAGCCTGCCG
Source organism: Mesorhizobium quangtriensis (assembly GCF_040081925.1). Lineage (NCBI taxonomy): Bacteria > Pseudomonadati > Pseudomonadota > Alphaproteobacteria > Hyphomicrobiales > Phyllobacteriaceae > Mesorhizobium > Mesorhizobium quangtriensis. Next base: position 1,673,662 of record NZ_JBEBMF010000001.1, on the reverse strand, counting down.
CAGCCTTCGGCCGTTCGGGCCTGTCAGCCCCGCTCGGATCGGTGCGGTTGAGACCGCCGCGCGCTCCACCAAGGCCGCAACTGCCGCTGGCAAAACCGTAAAAGCTGCGCGTCAGCCGCTGGCGGCCGGAGAGGAACGGGAAGGCGTTGTCGGTGCCAACTGTCTGGAAGATGTCGCGGTTTACGCGCGAGGGATCGCTCACCTGGCCGCCCGGCGTCGCGACGATCACGTCGCAGCGGCGCCGCAACTCCTCGCAACCGCTGGCCCCGCAGAATTGCGCCGCGCCCTCAAGGAGCACGACCGAAGTCTGGCCGTTGGGGCCGATAAAAATGTCCAGCCGGGTTCCGCGCACGCCGATCGTACCGGCCGGCGTGACGATCTCGTAGGCCTGCGACTTGGACTTGCCGCTGATCCAGCGGAACGATCCGCGCGCGGCATTGAGCGTCAACTGGTTGAAGGTCTTGGAGTCGTCGAAGACAAAGCGATCGAGTACGACGGATGACCCGCCACCCACGGCAAATTTGCTCCCGTCGCGGAAGAGGAACTCGCCGAGGCCGCTCTGCGACGTCGTGATGCGCTCGTCGCGATAGACCGGAGACTGCACCGCCAACGGGCCGCTTGGGCCGCTGACGGCGGTCTTGATCAGGGTCGCCTGACCGACCTGCTCCTGCGCGAATGCCACCGATGTCCACAGCAGAGCTGCGGACGCGGCTATCGTCGACTTTCTTGCCAATCCCCGCATGACCCGCTCCGTCAACCGCCAAAGTTCATCTGGGCGCGCACGAAGAAGCCCCAATTTTGGGTCGGGATTTTGGCATCGTCCGCATCGTAGAAATCGAGTTCGTAGGGAAGGTCATCATTGAAATTGTCGATATAGGCAACTTCAGGTGTAATCGTGAAATTGGGAACAAGTTCATACGCGACATTCGCCACCACGGCGAAATCCTCCATCTCGTCGTACGACACCTGAACGTTGAACGTTGCCTTATCGGTCGCTACGAAAGACCCGCCACCCCAAACGGCCCAGCTTCCACCCCAAGGAGCGTAGTAATTCGGGCTGTCCTTGACCACGCTAGCTTCCCATTGGTTGGGGTCCCACGGATATTCAACTGGGCTAACATAATCCTTGTCATAGGATCCCCAGCCGGCCATGGCAAAAAGTGCCAGCCTGTCGGTGGGATAGAAGTCCACACGGCCCTTGACTGCACCCTGCTCCCAGACCGAGTCATAGCCCGCGACAGCCGATACACCACCCCAGGCTCCCTGCCAGCCGATGCCGCCGACGACGTGCGGTGTGTAGCTGTCGATGGTGTAGAGGTTTGGTTCGCCAACACTTGCAGGAATAAATGGGGCGATGATGTCGCCATTCCCGGTTTCAAGCGCGACCGCTATGCCCAAGCCGTTTCCGCTCTCCCACCCGAAAGCAATCTGGTGCGTGCCGTAGGGGCCGTATCCAATGATGTCGTCGTTGATGACGCCGCCACCGTATCCCGTAAAGGTCGAGAAAAGTGAATCCGTCTTGCCTACGCGGAAGCCTCCAAGTTCGATAAAGGCGTGCTCGATCTCGACCGAATCGCCGGTATCGGTAAACTGATACTGCTCCCAAACGTCGCTATACCCCTCGGGAATGTACGAATACGTGTCGTACTGGAAGTTGATCGCCGCGTAGGCGCGCAACGTCCCGAGTTCTGTTTCCTGTCGGGCGTCGGTGCGCAACTGGAAGCGCGCACGCACGTCATAAGTGTCGTTGAAATCCTCCCACCAGCCGTACTCGTCGTTCGCCCAGTCTTTCCTATCTACAATATCGGTTAGCCCGAAAGCGCCTACGCCAGCGTCGAAGCGCATGTAGCCCGAGATCTTCAGGCAGGTCTCTGTGCCAGGGATGTAATAGAACCCTGTTCCATAGGTATCGCAGATGCGGACGTATTCCATGGGTTCGGGTTCGGCGATAACCACCGCATCGGCGGCGCGGGCAGCCGAAACGGTCAACAGCGCCGCCGACAGTGCCAGGGTGGGCCGTCTCAAAAGCATGCTTGACCTCGGCTTCGTCAGTCGGAGTGATGCAGACAATACCGCGACTTTCTGGAGTCCAGAATGTGTGCGGCAGTTCGGCGTAAACCGCAACGGTAACCATCTGATGTCGCTGTCCAGGTTGACCTATCGTCAGGTTTCTGTTGCACTTTTGCTACAGATGCAACCCTTGGAATATTTTTATTAAACCGTACAATCACAGGGTGCGCGAGCGTGGAGCTCCGTGGCGAGCCACCCCCACAAGATTAACAGCAAGCATCACGGCAATGAGGACGTGCCACATGAAGTGAGTCCCGAGCGGAAACGCGTCACAGACGTCCTGGTCGATAGCGCGGAAGAAGAAACCTGCCAGGAGAATTGCGGCGCAGGCCAGCGCATACCAACCGCCGGGCCCCCGATGTGCCAGCGCTACAACGCCGCAGAACACAAAGCCACCGAGCGCCGGCAGATAGATCGTCGTCCGGTTGGTCGCCTCATGCACGGAGGGCGGAAGCATGTAGGTCACGATGGAAATCGCGACGAAGTAAATGACGAAATAGCTGATCGTCCTCGGCCAACTCAGGCCGGCGAAGCGCCGCAGCGCAAAAAGCGCCATGGCTACAGTGAAGCTGGCGATCGGAACGATGTCCGCCCACATCGTCAGCTTGACTGCAAATGTATGGAACAGGAACGATCCCGCACCGATCGCCACGACCCACCAGCACAGGACTTCCGCGAACACGCCGGTCTTCCTGGCGCGTACCTGCGCGAGGCCGAAGAGGCCCGCCGCGACGATGAGCAGGTTCGTCAGCGCATTGACGGGCTCGGCCCACAGCGTTGCAGTCATGCGTTCGCAATAGATGTCCAGCGGGTCCAGCAGTTCATCCATTCGCGAGCTCTCCGAATCGGCGGCGATTCCCGACAGCTACAGGCGACATACCAAAGATACAACCGGGGGTAGACCGATACGTATGTTCGCGTGTCGCAGACTGTCGAACCGGCGTGCCGCAGGACCATGTTGCGCTGCACTCCGGCTTATGCCAGCTTGGTCGAACAACCGCATAGCGCCATGAGGGCTGCATGACCCGGCAGGACAAGCATCTGGACTCTGGCCGGATCGTTTCCCTTCGAAAAAGTGCATTTCGCACCTGCCTTCTCGTCGGCGTTTTCCTGCTACCCCTGACCGCCTTCGCGCAGCAAGAGCCGCCGACGGTCACGGCGGCGAAGCCCGTTGTCGCGGACATCGTCGAGGACGACGAGTTCGTCGGCAGGTTCGAGGCCGTCAACGAGGTGGCTATCCGCTCGCGCGTCGGCGGTTATCTCGAACAGGTGCATTTCACCGACGGCGCCATCGTCAATCAGGGCGAACTGCTCTTCACCATCGACCGGCGACCCTTCCAGGCAGCATTCGACGCCGCGAAATCGCGCGTCGATATCGCAACCAGCCTGCTCGACTTCACGAAGCTGCAGCTGCAGCGGGCCGAGGACCTCGCCAAGAGCGGCAATCTTTCGACATCCACACTCGATGACAGGCGGCGCGAATACCTCGCCGCCGAAGCAGGCTTTCAGGGCGCGACCGCCGACCTCAAAACGGCAAGCCTCAATCTCGAATTCACCGAAATCAAGGCTCCCCTGTCGGGACGCATTGATCGCCGCCTCGTCTCGGTCGGCAATCTTGTGCAGGCGGATTCGACTCTGCTGACGACGATCGTCACGCAGAACCCGATCGACTTCTATTTCGACGTGGATGAGCGGCTCTACCTCGCCTATGCCGAGGACGCACGCAAGCGCGGCGGCTCGCTGCAGGAGGGCGCCGGCGGGCTCGAGGTGACCGTCAGGATCGCCGACCGTGAGAACAATTCCTTCAAAGGCAAACTCGACTTCGCCGAGAACCGGATCGCCGCTGGCACCGGAACGGTGCGGGTGCGCGCGCGCTTCGACAATCCGGATGACATGCTGCAGCCCGGAATGTTCGGCCGCATCAACGTGCCGGGGTCCCTGCCCTATCGGGGCGTCATGCTGCCGGACGAAGCCATCGGCGCCGATCAGGACAGGCGCATCGTCTATGTCGTCGATGCCGAGGGCAATGTCAGCGCCAAGCCGGTGCGGCCCGGGCCACGCAACCACGGCTACCGGGTCATTCGTGAAGGGCTGACGGGCGATGAAACCGTGATCATCAGCGGGCTGATGCGGGTCAGACCCGGCGTCAAGGTGAAGGCGGACATCGTCACTCTGCCGCCTGAAGCGGCCGGGACAGAGACCGAGGGGACCGGAGCCGCCCAATGAGCTTCTCCCATTTCTTCGTCGACCGGCCGATCTTCGCATCGGTCCTGTCGATCGTGCTGCTCATCGTCGGCGGCATCGCCTACACGCTGCTTCCGGTCGCGCAATATCCCGAGATCGCGCCGCCCACCATCGTCGTGCAGGCGAGCTATCCCGGAGCTGACGCCGAGACAGTCGCAGCTACAGTCGCCACGCCTCTGGAGCAGGAGGTCAACGGCGTCGAGAACATGCTCTACATGTCCTCCTACTCGGCCGACGACGGCTCGATGCAGCTCACCATCACCTTCGAGCTTGGCACCGACCTCGACCAGGCGCAGGTGCTTGTCCAAAACAGGGTCGCCACTGCGGAGCCGAGGTTGCCCGAGGAAGTGCGCCGTCAGGGCGTGGTGACGAACAAGAGTTCGCCCGACCTGATGATGGTCATCCACATGCTGTCGCCCGACGACACATACGACCAGCTCTACGTATCGAACTATGCGCGCTCACGGGTGCGCGACGTGCTGCTGCGCCTCGATGGCGTCGGCAATCTGCTGATCTTCGGCGAGCGCGAATATTCGCTGCGCATCTGGCTCGATCCCGAGAAGCTGTCGGCGCTCGGCATGACGGCCGGCGACGTCGTGCAGGCGCTGCGCGAGCAGAACGTGCAGGTGTCGGGCGGGTCCATCGGTGCGCCGCCCAATGATGGCGGTTCAGCTTTCCAGTACACGGTGACGACGCAAGGGCGCTTCGACGACGCGCGCGACTTCCGCTATGTGATCGTCAAGGCCGAGGACGGGCGCATCATCACGCTGCGCGACGTGGCGAGAATCGAACTCGGCGCGCGCGACTACGTCACCAACTCATACCTCAACGGCAAGAACGCGGTGGCGCTTGGCATCTTCCAGCGGCCAGGCACCAACGCGCTCGCCTCCGCCCACGAGATCCAGACGACCATCGCCGAACTGGCGAAGGATTTTCCGCCGGGCCTGACCTACGACATTGTCTACAACCCGACCGAGTTCATCGCCGAATCCATCAACGAGGTCTACAAGACCATCCTCGAGGCTATTGCGCTGGTCGTCATCGTCATCATCGTCTTCCTGCAGAGCTGGCGCATGGCGATCGTGCCGATCGTGGCGATTCCGGTCTCGCTGATCGGAACGCTTGCGGTGCTCTACGGGCTCGGCTTCTCGCTCAACATGCTCACCCTCTTCGGCCTCGTTCTCGCAATCGGCATTGTGGTCGACGACGCCATCGTGGTCGTCGAGAATGTCGAGCGCAACATCCGTCTCGGCTATGATCCCAAGACCGCGGCGCACCGTACGATGAACGAGGTCGGCGCGGCCGTCATCGCCATCTCGCTCGTGCTCACGGCTGTGTTCGTTCCCACAGCCTTCATTCCCGGAATCACCGGCCAGTTCTACCGGCAGTTCGCCGTCACCATCGCGGTGGCGACGATCATCTCGGCCTTCAATTCGCTGACGCTGTCGCCGGCGCTGGCGGCGGTGCTGTTCAAGCCGCACGACGCCCATGCGGAGCCGTCGCGCTTCTGGCCGGCCCGCGTCGTCCAGTCGCTCGCGGACGGTTTCAACCGCGGCTTCGAGCGGCTTAGCGAATGGTATGCCAGTATCGTCCGGCTGCTAGTCGGCACATGGACGGCGCTGCTGATCATGCTCGCGGTGTTCGCCGCGCTGATCTACGCCACTGTGCATATGCTGCAGACCGTACCCACCGGCTTCATCCCAACGCTCGACCAGGGCTATGCGATCGTTGTGGTGCAACTGCCCGATGGGGCATCTCTCGGCCGGACCGACAAGGTCATACGTCAAGCTTCCGAGATCATCCAGAAGACGCCGGGTGTCAGGGACGCCGTCGCCTTCGCCGGCTTCTCGGGCGCCACCTTCACCAACGCCAGCAATGCCGGCGTCATCTTCGCAGCGTTCCAGCCCTTCGAGGAACGCCTCGCGCACGGACAATCGGCAGACCAGATCATCGGCACGCTGTTCGGGTCGCTGCAAGCGATCCAGGAGGCGTTCATCATTGCCGTGCCGCCGCCGCCGGTCCCTGGCATCGGCAATTCCGGCGGCTTCAAGATGCAGTTGCAGGAGCGCAACAGCGCCGACATGCGACCGATCCTGGCGCTCGCCTACGAAATCGTCGGCAAGGCAAACCAGACGCCAGGGCTCGCCGGCGTCTTCACCACCTTCTCGGCATCGAGCCCGCAATTCTTCCTGGCCATCGACCGCGACAAGGCGCGCATCCTCAACGTCTCGATCCCGCAGATCTTCGAAACGCTGTCGATCAATCTCGGCGCGGCCTACGTCAACGACTTCAACGCATTCGGCCGTGTCTATCAGGTGCAGGCGCAGGCGGACCAGCAGTTCCGCATCGAGCGCGAGGACATATTGCGGCTGAAGGTGCGCTCGGAGGATGGCGCGCTGGTACCGCTCGGTACGCTGGTCGAAATCCGCGACGTCTCCGGCCCGACGCTTGTGCAGCGCTACAACATGTATGTGTCGGTGCCAGTGCAGGGCAACGCCGCGCCCGGCGTGTCCAGCGGCGAGGCACTCGACAGGATGGCCGAGATCGCACACCAGACCCTGCCGCCCGGCACCTCGTTCGAATGGACGGAACTGGCACTGCAGGAGAGCAGCACCGGCAACACGGCGATCTTCATCTTCGGTCTTTCCGTGCTGTTCGTTTTCCTCGCGCTCTCTGCCCAGTACGAAAGCTGGACGATCCCGTTCGCCATCATCCTCGTGGTGCCACTTGGCGTGCTGGCGGCGCTCATCGGCGTCTCGTTGCGAGGCATGGACAACAACATCCTCGTGCAAATCGGTCTGGTCGTTCTGATCGGCCTTGCGGCCAAGAACGCCATCCTGATCGTGGAATTCGCGCGACAAGCGCAGGAACGCGGGGAAACACTGGTGGAGTCAGTCGCCGAAGCGTGCCGGCTGCGCCTGCGGCCGATCCTGATGACCGCCTTCGCCTTCATCCTCGGCGTGGTGCCGCTGGTCATCGCAACCGGGCCTGGCGCGGAGATGCGGCGCGCGCTCGGCACGGCGGTCTTCTCGGGAATGCTCGGCGTTACGATAGTCGGGCTGTTCCTGACGCCTGTCTTCTATGTTGTGCTGCGGAGGCTGTTCCCAGTCAGATCGACGCCTGCGGGTCCCGTAGCGGAAAGCCAACCCGGATAGATATCCGGAGGATAATTATCAAATTGAAACAACGATTTGGCTTGTCTATACAACCATCAATTGCGGAATCGGCGGTCGTCAAATTGAAACCCATTCATCCACCGGCACTTAACTATATGGTGCGATAACGTAATAGCGCTGTCCGGCCAGTCAGTGTCTTATGACCTCGCGGCGGACCACCCTCCGCATGGCCGGCGCCGCCCACTCCCAAGCCCCCAGCTAGGCGCCGGCCCTCGCTACCCTTCCCTGAAAGCCACTCGATATGCCCGGAGCAATCCGCTCAGGGTCGGGTTTGCGCACAGCCGGCTTCTGTTATGGTGCGGCACAAATTCGCGGAGGGGATTCATGCGGAAATTCGTGTCAGGCCCTGCACTCGTTGTGGGTTCTCTTTGGGCAGTCTGTCTTTCACTGCCAACGGCGCAGGCGCTGGACAGTTCCACGCAGCCTGTCGTCGTCACGCCGATCAGGTCGACCTCGGTCACCTCCACCGGACAACCGATCGTGCTGCCACAAGGAAACGTTGAGGTCGCCGCCTCCATCTTCGAGATCGCGCCGGGCGCGACGCTGCCCGTCCACAAGCATCCCTTCCCACGCTACGCCTACGTCCTCGCCGGAACGCTTCAGGTCACCAATGTCGACACCGGCCAGAGCGACACATTCAAGGCCGGCGACTTCATCGTCGAGATGGTGGACCAGTGGCACCAGGGCTCCAACATCGGCACCGACCCCGTCAAGCTCGTCGTCATCGACCAGGTTGCGAAGGGCGCGCCGGCGACAGTTCTCAAGCAGTAGGTCTGGCGTTCAGTTCTCGTAGAGCAGGCCTTTCGGATCAATCTGCGGCTTGCGCCCCGCGACCAGGTCGGCGACGAACTGGCCCGACCCAGACGCCATCGTCCAGCCAAGATGGCCATGGCCGGTGCTGAGGAAAAGATTCTGGTATTTCGCCTGGCCGAACACCGGGACAGAACTCGGCATCATCGGCCGCAGGCCCGCCCACATCTCAGCGCGGCTTTCATCGAATGCGCCGGGAAAAAGGTCGTGCCCGGTCGCGAACATGGTGCGGAAATTCCTCGGGCTATGGCTGTGGTCGAAGCCGGTGAACTCGGCGGTCGAGGTCAGACGCAACCGGTCGCCCAGACGCGAATAACCAATCAGACGATCCTCGTCGGCGCCGCCCATCGTCGGGCCCTTCGACGGATCGTCGAGCGGGATCGTCGCCGCATAACCCTTTACCGGATAGACCGGCAGGTCGAGGCCGTGTCGTCGGCCGAAGATGCCGCTTTCCGGTCCCAGCGACAGCACGAAGGCGTCGGCCTCGACCGGTCCTTTCGAGGTGCGCACTGCCCTCACCCTTCCGCCCTCGATATCGAGCGTCTCGACCACGGTCCCGAAGCGGAAATCCGCGCCGAACTTTTCGGCCGCATGCGCGGCCAGCCGCGTGGCGAAGAGACGCGAGTCGCCCGTCTGATCGATTGGCGAGTACACACCGCCCGCGATCTTCTCCGCCGCTCCCGCCAGTCCCGGCTCCAGTTCGATGATGCGGTGGCGGTCGACGATCTCGATCGGCAGGCCGTGCTCGCCAAGGAAGCGATAGTTGTCCGTCCCCGTATCGAGGCTTTGCTGCGAGCGGAAGAAGTAGAGAATACCTTTCTTGCGCTGGTCGTAGGCGATGCCTGTCTCTTCCTCGATGCGATTGATGCAGTCGCGGGAGTGAAGCGCCATCCTGAGCTTTACCAGTGTGTTCGCGCGCAGCCTTGGCGTCGTGCATTCGCGCAGGAAGCGCAGCGTCCAGAGATAGAAGTAGGGATCAGCCGTCAGCCGGACATGGATGCCGAGATCGGGCCGATAGAGCCCCCTGAAGAAGGTTTTAAGAGCAGCAGGCGACGCCCATGAGGTTGCATCACCCGGCGACACAAGGCCGGCATTGGCATAGCTCGTGCCCTCGGCCGCACCGTCATGGCGTTCGAGGACGACCACTTCGTGGCCGTCCCGCGCCAGCCACCACGCCGCCGCCGTGCCGACGACGCCGGCTCCAAGCACCACTATCCGCATGGGCTATATGCGCCGCTCTACGCCCGGCAGCACGCAGAGCATCTCGTAGAGGAGATAGGCCGCCGTCAGCGCCGTGTTGCCTGATATGTCGTAGGGCGGCGACACCTCGACCAGATCGCAGCCGACGAGGTTCAGTCCCCAGCAGCCGCGGATGATCTCCAGCGCCTGCACCGTCGTCAGCCCGCCGATCTCCGGCGTGCCGGTGCCGGGTGCGAAGCCCGGGTCGAGGCTGTCGATGTCATAGGAGAGGTAGACCGGCCCGTCGCCCATCTGCGCGCGCACTTCTTCCATCAGTGGCGTCAGCGATTTCCACCAGCATTCCTCGGCCTGCACGACGCGGAACCCCTGGCTCCGTGTCCAGTCGAAATCGTCTGCGGCATAGCCGGTGCCGCGCAGGCCGATCTGGATGCAGCGCTTGGTGTCCAGCACGCCCGCCTCCACCGCGCGGCGGAAGGGCGTGCCATGCGCGATCGGCTCGCCGAACATGTGCTCGTTGATGTCGGCATGCGCGTCGACATGGATCAGCCCGACGGGACCGTGCTTTTTGGCTATGGCGCGCAGGATCGGATAGGCGATGGTGTGATCGCCACCGAGCGTCAGCGGGATGCAGTCCTCTGCGAGGATGCGGTCATAGGCTTCGGTGATGATGTCCATGCATTTCGGCAGGTTGAAGGTGTCGATCGCCACGTCGCCGATGTCTGCGACCTGCAGGCTTTCGAAGGGCGCCGCGCGCGTCGCCATGTTGTAGGGCCGCACGAAGCTGGACTCCGCCCTGATCTGCCGCGGCCCGAAGCGTGTGCCCGGTCTGTTCGACGTGCCGATATCCATCGGCACGCCAACGAAACAGGCATCCAGCCCCTTCGCGGTCGGCTGCGTCGGCAGCCGCATGAAGGTCGCTGGCGCTCCGAAACGCGGCATCTCGTTGCCGCCCAGTGGCTGGTTGAATTTCTGCGTCACGTCCGGACCTTTCATGCAAGCTGGCGACATCGCCGCCGACGATTGTCGGAAGACTGCCTGCAAAAGGCAACTGCCAAGGCAAAAGCTTCGACGGTCCAGGCTAGCTGTTCGGCCAGTTCTTGGTCGCCAGGATACGCTCCCAGGACAGCGCGTCCGAGACGATGCGGTCGAGGTCGTCCCGTTGCGGGACCCAGCCGAACTCCTTGCGGGCAAGGTCGGAATTGGCGACGATCGCCGCCGCATCCCCCGGCCTGCGCGCCGTCATGCGGGCATCGACCTCGCCACCGAAAACCCGCCTGACGCTGTCGATCACTTCCAGCACCGAATAGCCGTGGCCGTAGCCGCAATTGGCCACGAGGCTCTTGCCACCCGCCCGCAGCCGGTCGAGCGCCAGCCGGTGCGCCGCGACGAGATCGCTGACATGGATGTAGTCGCGGATGCAGGTGCCGTCTGGCGTCGGATAGTCGTCCCCGAATACCTGCATAAAAGGCCGCTTTCCAAGTGCGGTTTCGCTGGCGACCTTGATGAGGTGCGTCGCGCCGGCCGTCGACTGGCCGGTTCGGCCCTTGGGATCGGCACCCGCCACGTTGAAATAGCGTAGCGCCGTGTAATCGAAATCCTTATATGCGGCGGCCGTATCGCGCAAAATCCACTCGACCATCAGCTTGGACGTTCCATAAGGCGATTCGGGCGCTGTGCGGACGTCTTCCTTCACAGGATCCATGCCTGCGGTGCCATAGACCGCGGCGGTGGACGAGAAGATGAAATGTGGCATCCCGCCTGCCACCGCCGCGGCGATCAGGTTCCGCGTCTTGGCGGTGTTGTTCTCGTAATAGAGCAACGGATCCGTGACCGATTCGGGGACGATCAGCGAGCCGGCAAAGTGGATGATCGCATTGACCTTGTGTTCCCGGATGATCTTCTCGACCAGCCCGGTGTCGCCAACATCGCCGACATACAGTTTTGCTTCGGGCGGAACGGCCCAGTCGAAGCCGGAGGACAGCCTGTCGAGAACCACGACATCCTCTCCATGATCCAGCAGTTCCCATACCATGTGGCTGCCGATATAGCCGGCGCCGCCGGTGACAAGTACGCTCATTCGGGCTCTCCAGGGGGACTTCGCAGGGGAACTATCAACGGCAACCGGGGCGAAACCAGTCAATTCTTATGAAGGCATAGGGCGGTTACGTGAGGCGCGCATCTATCGCTTATTGAAATTGACAGGGATCAAGGACGCAACCTCGATTTGATGGTGCTTTTACGGAAGTCGGACCCCTCGCCCGGCTGCATTCCCGCCCCTCGGCGGCGTGGCATTTTGACCGAACTGGTCCAATGGACGCGCAAGGCCGAGGCCACTATGATCCGCGCCAAAACTGGCAGCTATCCAACCGGAAAGCCATAATGAATTATCAGCGTTTTTTCGAGGAAGCGATCGATCAGGTCCACGCCGAGCGGCGTTACCGCGTTTTCGCAGACATCGAGAGGATTGCCGGCTCCTTCCCGCGCGCAATTTGGCGCTCCGGCGACCGCGCCGAGGAGATCACCGTCTGGTGCTCGAACGACTATCTCGGCATGGGTCAGAATCCGCAGGTCGTGTCCGCGATGCAGGAGGCAGCCGGCCGCATGGGCTCCGGCGCGGGCGGCACACGCAACATCTCCGGCACCAACCATCCGCTGGTCGAGCTTGAGCTTGAGCTTGCCGATCTGCACCGCAAGGAAGCAGCACTGGTCTTCACCTCCGGCTTCGTCTCCAACGAGGCATCGATCTCCACCATAGGGCGTCTGCTGCCGAACTGCCTGATCATTTCCGACGAACTCAACCACGCTTCCATGATCGAGGGCGTGCGTCGCTCCGGGGCCGAAAAGAAAATCTTCCGCCACAACGACGTCGCGCATCTTGAGAGCATCCTCGCCGCCGCTGGCCGCGAGCGCGCGAAGCTGATCGTCTTCGAGAGCGTCTATTCGATGGACGGCGACGTCGCGCCGATCGCGCAGATCGCAGACCTCGCCGACAAGTACAACGCCATGACCTACATCGACGAGGTTCATGCCGTCGGCATGTATGGCCCGCGCGGCGGCGGTATCACCGAGCGCGAGGGTCTGGCCCACCGCATCGACGTCATCGAGGGCACGCTCGCCAAGGCGTTCGGCATGCTGGGCGGCTACATCACCGGCAGCGCGACAGTCGTGGATGCGGTGCGTTCCTACGCGCCGGGTTTCATTTTCACGACCGCCCTGCCGCCTGCGATCGCGGCTGGCGCGACAACGTCGATCCGCCATCTCAAGGTTTCTCAAAGCGAGCGTGAAGCACAGCAGCGTCAGGTCGCGCACACCAAGGACGTGCTCGCGGAAGCCGGGCTGCCCGTGATGGCTTCGTCCACGCACATCGTCCCGGTGCTGGTCGGCGATCCCGAGCTTTGCAAGATGGCGACCGACCGCCTGCTCGGCGTACACGGCATCTACATCCAGCCGATCAACTACCCCACGGTGCCGCGCGGCACCGAGCGCCTGCGCATCACGCCGACGCCATTCCACGACAACGCGCTGATCGAGACGCTGCGCGACGCGCTGGTCGAGACGTGGGATGCACTAGGCATCCCCTATGGCGCCGCCGGCCGCCCGGCCGTCGCCTCGTCGGATCGCATCATCCCGCTGCTGGTGCCGAAATCCGGGGGTTAAAGCCCCCCGATCCACTTCGCCAGTCGATCCGCCGCCTCCTCGACATCGTCGAGCTTGCGGTGGAAGCACAGTCGCAAATACCCTTCGCCTGCCTGACCGAAGGCGACGCCGGGCGCGAGTCCGACGAGTGCCTTGTCGACGATCTCGAAGGCCGCCTTCGTCGAATCCGTCATGCCGTCAACCTTGAAGAACAGATAGAACGCGCCCGGCGGCACGCTGAAGCGGACCCTGCCCGTCTCGGCCAGCCTGCGGCAAATCAGGTCGCGCGAGGCCTTGGCTTGTGCGATCTGCGCGGCAAGGAAATCGTCGCCCTCGTCGAGCGCAGCGATCGCTCCGCGCTGCAGGAACTGCGCGACCCCCGAACTCGAATACTGGATCAGGTTCTCGAAAGTGCGTTCCAGCGACGGATGCGTTTTCATCCAGCCGATGCGCCAGCCGGTCATCGCCCAATTCTTGGAGAAGGTGTTGACGAAGAGTATGCGGTCCTCAGGCTCCATGATGTCCATGAAGGAAGGAGCACGCTGGCCGTTGTAGTGAAACAACGCGTAGATCTCGTCGGCGATGATCCAGAGCCCGTGGCGTCTGGCGAGGTCCAGCAGCGCCTTCAGCGTCTCGATGTCCGCCGTCCAGCCCGTCGGGTTTGAAGGCGTGTTGACGAAGATGACTTTCGTGCGCGGCGTCACCGCAGCTTCGACGCGGTCGATGTCGCAATACCAGCCATTCGCACCTTCCGTCAGCCCGACAGGAACGGGCGTCGCTCCGGCGACACCGGCCGCGCCAGCGAAATTCGGCCAGGCCGGTTCCAGATAGATCGCTTCGTCGCCTGCGCCGGCCGTCGCCTCCAGCGCCAGCACGATCGCCTGCATGCCGCCAATGGTGACGAGAAACTCATCGGGAGAGAATTTCAGGCCGAAATGGCGCTCGTGGTAGCGCGCCAGCGACTGCCGCAGTTCAGGAATGCCGCCCTGCCACGTATAGAACGTCTCCCCGGCGTCCAGCCCGCGCTTGGCAGCGGCGCTGATGAAATCGGGCGTCGGCTTGTCGCTTTCGCCTGCCCATAGCGGAATCAGACCCTTGCGTTCGCGTCCGTAGTTGGCCACGGCCTCGATGCCGCTCACCGGCGCGCGCCGGGCGTCTTCACGCAGATTGTCGATCAAGCTCATGGAACACCGGCCCTCTGGAAATGACCGCCGATCTAGCCTGTTTCGATCTCCGCGGAAACGAAAAACCCGGCCGCCAGAGCAGCCGGGCTCTTGATCCAGATCGCAGTCCTCAGGCCTTCTTGGCCAGAAGATCGCGGATTTCGGTCAGCAGTTGCACGTCTGCGGGCGGGGGGGCGGCGGGTCCGGCTTCCTTCTGCTTTTCCAGCTTGCGGCGCATTGTGTTTACGCCCTTGACCATCAGGAAGATGATCCAGGCCAGGATCAGGAAGTTGATGACGACGGTCAGGAAGTTGCCCCAGGCGAAGACCGCGCCCTGTTTTTTCGCCTCTTCAAGCGTGACGGCTGTCACGTTGGAAGACAGCGGGAAGAAATAATTGGAGAAATCGAAGCCGCCGAAGATGGCTCCAACGATCGGCATGATGATGTCGCCGACTAGCGAATTGACGATCAGGCCGAAGGCGCCGCCGATGATCACGCCGACGGCGAGATCCATCACATTGCCCTTCGAGATAAATTCCTGGAATTCCTTTAGCATAAACCCTCCTTGCCTTGCGGCACGCAAGCGAGATTCGACCCCGCGTGACTTTAGCAAATTTATCCGCCTGCAAAACCGCAATTCACGCAGCGGAAATGGACCTGTCTCGCGCCCGCCTCCCCTTTCGTCCCATAGACTCCCGCGCCAAGCTGTGCTTGCGTTTCCGGCAAAAGATGCCGCACCGGGAGGAACCACAGGGCGTGCAGGGCTTCGCAGTCATCCTCGTAGCGGTCGCCTATGTGACGCTGCTGTTCGTCATCGCCAGCCTGGGCGACCGCTGGTCGGCGCGGCGCGGGCCGGCGCGGACGCGGCCCTACATCTATGCCTTCAGCCTCGCGATCTACTGCACGTCCTGGACCTTCTTCGGCTCGGTCGGGCTCGCCAGCGAGCGCGGTCTCGAGTTCCTGGCCATCTATATCGGGCCCGTCCTGGTGTTTGTCTTCGGGTTCCCGTTGCTGAAGCGCATCATCGCGCTCGCCAAAGCCGAAAAGATCACCTCGATCGCCGACTTCCTGGGCGCCCGCTTCGGCAAGAGCTTCGCCGTCGCCTCGATCGCCACCCTGATCGCAGTCGTTGGCGCAGTGCCGTACATTGCCCTGCAACTGAAGGCCATCGCCGGCTCGGTCAGCCTGATGGTCGAGCACTATAACGGCGAGCCGCTCTCCTTCGACCCCTTCGTCAGCGATATCTCGCTCGTCATCGCCTTCCTGCTTGCGCTGTTCGCGGTTCTGTTCGGCACGCGCCACGCCGATGCGACCGAGCATCAGGACGGACTGGTGCTCGCGGTTGCCGTTGAGTCCGTCGTCAAGCTCGCCGCCTTCCTCGCTGTCGGCTTGCTCGTATTCTTCTTCCTCTTCGAAGGCCCGCAGGGGCTGTTCGACTCGATCGCCGCCAACGAGGCGGCTCAAGCGTCGCTCGACTACCGCACGTCGCTCGGCACCTGGCTGGTCATGACCATGCTCAGCGGTTTCGCCATCATCATGCTGCCGCGCCAGTTCTACGTCATGATCGTCGAGAACAGGGCGGAAAGCGAATTGCGCACCGCGACCTGGATCTTCCCGCTCTATCTGGTCGCCATCAACCTGTTCGTGCTGCCGGTGGCGCTGGCCGGCCTCGTCATGGTGGGCGACGCCACCAGCAGCGACCTCTACGTGCTGTCGCTGCCGCTCCTCAGCGGCCACGATATGCTGGCCATGGCGGCATTCATCGGCGGCCTGTCCGCAGCCACCGCGATGGTCATCGTGGCAAGCGTCGCGCTGTCGATCATGGTCTCGAACGACCTCATCATCCCGCTGTTCGTGCGCCGCCTGCTGAAGAGCCAGACAGCCGAGAACGGCGATTGGTCGACGCTCATCCTGAACATCCGCCGCGCCTCGATCTTCATCATCCTGTTCGCGGCCTTTTTCTACTATCGCGAAAGCACCAACAACACGCGTCTCGCCTCGATCGGGCTCATGTCGTTCGCTGCTATCGCACAGTTCGCGCCGTCCTTCTTCGGTGGTCTCGTCTGGCGCGGCGCGAACGCCCGGGGCGCGGCGCTCGGCATGACGGCCGGCATCGCAGTCTGGACCTATACGCTTCTGCTGCCTTCGCTCGCCGGGCCTGATTCCAGCATCATCCTCGACGGTCCGTTGGGCATAGACGCGCTGCGCCCGCAGGCGCTGTTCGGCACAGAGGCCGAGCCGCTCAACCACGGCGTCATGTGGAGCCTGTCGATCAACCTGATCTTCTTCGTGCTGGGATCGCTGTCGCGCGCCTCGGTGCCGCTGGAGCGCATCCAGGCGGCGATCTTCGTGCCGCGCGAGTCCGGGCCGATGCCGAGCCTGAAGCGCTTCCGCACCACGGTCACCGTCAACGACCTCAGGGAGACGATTTCGCGCTATCTCGGCGTCGAGCGCACCGAGCGCTCGTTCCAGTCCTTCGAGGCGAAGAACGGCCCGCTCAACGGCAGCGAGCAGGCCGGCATGGACGTCGTGCGCTTTTCCGAGCAACTGCTCGCCAGCGCCGTCGGCTCGTCGTCGGCGCGGCTGATCCTCTCGCTCTTGTTCAAGCGCGCCGACAGCGCGCCGCGCGACACGTTCCGTCTGCTCGACGACGCTACGGAAGCGCTGCAGCAGAACCGCGACCTGTTGCAGATCGCGCTCGACCAGATGGAACAGGGCATCACGGTCTTCGACCGCGATTTCCGTCTTACCTGCTGGAACCGGCAGTTTCGCATGCTTTTCGGCCTACCCGACGAGATGGGCCAGGTCGGCGTTTCGCTCGACCATGTGCTCCGCCATCTGGCGCAGCGCGGCGACATCGAAGCTGGCGAACAGGTCGCCATCCTCGACCGCATCACGACTTTCGGTACGCCCTGGCAACTGGAGCTCAAGACCAGCGGGCGCACGGTGGAACTGCGGTCCAACCCGATGCCCGACGGCGGCATCGTCGCCACCTACGCCGACATCACGCAACGTGTCGAAGCCGATCTTGCCCTGAAGCGCGCCAACGAATCGCTGGAGCAGCGCGTCGCCCGGCGCACCGCCGAACTGACGCGCGTCAACGAGGAACTGGCGCAGGCGCAGATGTTCGCCGAGGAGGCCAATCTCGGCAAGACCCGCTTCCTCGCCGCCGCCGGCCACGACATCCTGCAGCCTCTCAACGCTGCTCGCCTCTACTGTTCGTCACTCATCGAAAAGACCGGCGCGGGGCCGGTAGGCGACGCCGTGTCGAACATCGAGTCCTCGCTGGAATCTGTGGAGACGATCCTCGGCGCGGTGCTCGACATATCGCGGCTCGACGCAGGTGCGATGAAGCCCGACGAGACGGTATTCCGGCTCGACGGGCTGCTGCGCCAGATCGGCACCGACTTCCAGCCGCTGGCCGCCGAAAAGGCGCTGGAACTGACGATCGTGCCGTCGTCGCTCGCCGTGGAAACAGACCGCAACCTGCTGCGGCGGCTGATCCAGAACCTTGTCTCCAACGCCGTGAAATATACCCGCAGCGGCCGCATCCTCGTCGGCGTACGGCGGCGTGGCGAGCTTGCCGAAATCCAGGTCTTCGACACCGGCATCGGCATTCCGATCGACAAGCTGTCGTCGATCTTCGGCGAATTCTATCGGCTCGAGGAAGGGGCGCGCGAAGCGCAGGGGCTGGGGCTTGGCCTGTCCATCGTCGACCGCATCGCGCGCGTGCTGCGGCTGGAGCTGCAGGTCTATTCCGGCGATGGCAACGGTACGCGCTTCTCGGTCATCCTGCCGGTGACGGACGCAGCCCAACTGCCCGCGACGGTCGAGGCCAAGCCGCTGCTGACACCGGTCGGCGTCGCGCTGAACGGCATGACGGTGCTCTGCATCGACAATGATCTGCGCATACTCGAAGGCATGCGCCTGCTTTTCGAAGGATGGGGGTGCCGCGTGCTCACCCATTCGGGTTCGGCCTCGATCGCAGCCGACGACAAGCTCGAAACGCCAGATATCATCCTCGCCGACTATCATCTCGACGGCGAAACCGGCCTCGACCTCATCGCCAAACTGCGCGAACGCTTCGGCACGGCCGTACCCGCCGTGCTTGTCACTGCCGACCGCTCGAACGAGGTCCGTCAGGCAGCAGACCTCCTCGACGTGCCTGTCGTCAACAAGCCGCTGAAGCCGGCTGTCCTGCGCACGCTCGTCACGCGCATCCGCCGCATGACACCAGCAGCCGCTGAGTGAGCCTCAGGTCCCGGCCTGAACCGGATCGGAGCCGATGCGCGACAGCAGGATAACCGCCTGCGTGCGGCTGTCGACGCCGAGCTTGTGCAGGACGGCCGAGACATGCGCCTTGATCGTCGCCTCGGACACGCCAAGCTCATAGGCGATCTGCTTGTTCAGCAATCCCTCCGCCAGCATGCCGAGCACCCTCGTCTGCTGCGGCGTCAGAGATTGCAGGCGCTTGATCAGGTCGGAAATCTCGGGGTCGCGTTCGGTGCCGAGGTCTATGCCGGCGGGTGCGGTCACCCCGCCACCGAGCACCGTGTCGACCGCTTGGCGGATGTCCTCCATGCTCGCCGACTTGGAAATGAAGCCGGACGCGCCGAGTTCCAGGGCTCGGCGGATCGTTTCGGGGTCGTCATGCGCCGACACCACCACCAGCGGCACTGTCGCGTTCATGCCCCTGAGTGAGATCAGGCCGGACAGGCCCGAAGCGCCCGGCATGGCGAGGTCGAGCAGCACGAGGTCGACGTCTTCATTGCCCGCAATCGCTGCTTTCGCGCTTTCGAAATCGCCGGCTTCGAGGATCGTCGCGACGTCGCCCACGCCTGAAAGCGCCTGCTTGAGCGCGCCACGAAAGAGCGGGTGATCGTCAGCAATCACAACCTTGTAGCCAGACGACAAATACCCCTCCCGCGACGCCTCTTCGCTTATGTTCTTTGGCGCAGGACCGATTATGCGGTGACAGCAGGCATTTTCAAGCGGAATGCTTCTCTTTCCCGCGCTGCCTGCAATCGGTTTTTTGTCTCAGGTCCGGTTCGTTCCGGGCGGTATAGGTTTGCCGCCATCGCCCTCGAACTCCTTCACTATCGACATGAAGCTTCGGAAAAACCGCTCCATGTAACCCATCGTCCGGTTGAAATCCTCCTCCGTCGGCAGGCTCTGCTCGACCCGGGCAGCCAGCGAATTTTCGAGCTTGGCGACGCGTTCCTCCAGCGCCTTCACGCCGTCCAGCCTGGCACGAATATCCGCGATCTCAGTTTGCAGGCGCTCGACCTCGGTCTCCATCGCCCGGCGTTCATCCGCTGCGAGACGGCAAACCAGCTCTCCGGCTTTCTCCTCGCACATCGACATTTCGCCGGTCTGCGTATCCATGCGCACGTAGCCGCCCGGTGTCTTCTCCAGCCGGTATCGGTCCGCCTCGGCGCTCTGCGCGCCCGCGGCGAAAGGCATGAAAAGAACGGAACCGACAACAGCGGTAACCAAGGAGATCTTGCGCATCGCATCCTCCATTTTGTCGGCCCGCGCGGGTCGACCTTTGCCTTACGCTACCAGATTTTCCGGCCGGTTTGCGCCGAAATTGGGGACGCCGCCTGCCTCGCCGCTTCAATCGCGCCGCCTTTGGGCCTATAGGGCCTGCATGGCCGACATCATCTACAAGATCTGCACCGACGACCTCTGGCGGGAAGCCCTGCAGGCCGGCCGTTTCGACGGCGCGCCCATCGACCTTGCAGACGGCTACATCCATTTCTCGACCGCCGTACAGGTCAGGGAGACCGCCGCGAAACATTTCGCCGGCCAGAGCGGCCTCATGCTTCTGGCCATTCCGACGGACGCCCTCGGCGGCGCGTTGAAATGGGAGGTATCGCGCGGCGGCGCGCTCTTCCCGCATCTCTACGCCCCTCTCGACCCGACGTCGGTGCTCTGGACAAAGCCCCTGCCGCTCGGTGCCGATGGCGCCCACATCTTCCCGGACGATTTGCCATGATGCTTGACGTCTTCGAGAAGATCGGACGCCGGGCGCTGTTCTGCCTCGACCCGGAAACCGCGCATGGCCTGTCGATCCAAGCGCTCAAGGCAGGCGTGCCCGTCGCCCGTTCGCCCCACTACGACGAGCGGCTCAGGACTACCGTTGCCGGCGTCACCTTCGACAACCCGCTCGGCATGGCGGCCGGCTACGACAAGAACGCCGAAGCGCCTGACGCGCTGCTGGCGCTGGGCTTTGGCTTCACCGAGGTCGGCACCATCACGCCGCTCCCGCAGTCCGGCAATCCGAAGCCGCGCATCTTCCGGCTGCCAGAGGACCACGCCGTCATCAACCGGCTGGGCTTCAACAATCAGGGCCATGACGCCGCCGAGAAGCGCCTTGCGGCGCGGGCATGGCGCGCCGGCACGGTCGGTGTAAACATCGGCGCCAACAAGGACAGCGCCGACCGCATCCGGGATTACGAACTCGGCGTCGAGCGCTTCGCGCCGTTCGCATCCTATCTGACGGTCAACATCTCCTCGCCCAACACGCCCGGCCTGCGCGACATGCAGGCGCGCACTAGCCTGGCGGAGTTGCTGTTCCGAGTTGTCACCGTACGCGACGGAACCGTCCAGAAAGCCGGCCGCAAGGTGCCGATCTTCCTCAAGATCGCTCCAGACCTGCATGACGCCGACCTCGCCGACATAGCGGCAGAGGTTCTGGACAACAGGATCGAAGGTATCATCGTCTCGAACACGACGATTTCGCGCCCGGCGCTCACCGGCCGCGCTCGCATGCAGGCCGGCGGCCTCTCCGGCAAGCCGCTGTTCGAGCGCTCGACCACGGCGCTGGCGAAGATGCGCAAGCTGCTCGGTCCGCAAGTGACGCTCGTCGGCGTGGGTGGGGTAGAAAGCGTTGACACGGCACTGGAGAAGATTCGCGCCGGCGCCGACCTGGTGCAGCTCTACACGGGCATGATCTACGCCGGCCCGACGCTGCCCGGCCGCATCGTCAAGGGCTTTTCCAAGTACCTCCGCAGTGAGGGCCTGAAGTCCCTCGCCGAAATCCGGGACAGCAGGGTCGATCACTGGGCGGAGACGACGTATTAGAGCGAATTTCGTAGGCTGCGGTCACGGTAGATCGATGGGTACGATCTTGAAAACCGATTGCAGCGTCAGCCGAAGCCAGGCGCGCTTCGACAGAAGAGTTGCCTGCGCGAAAGGGCGATGGATCTCCCGCCAGATTTTCGCCGGAAATCTTGGCCGCACAGGGTCTGTCATGTCGGCAGTCATCTCTATCTGCGTCGGGAAACCGCGCCGGGTATGCAGGTCGAGACGCAAATCCTGGACGCAGAGCGCAGGATCGATCTGGTGGGCGGTGACAGGTTGCGACTTATCTCCTCTGTCAAAGAACAAGAGGCAATCCATTGGTTCACAGCAATTCTCGGTGAACTTCAGCAGCCTTTTCGCTGCCTCCAAAGAAAGAAAATAGCCTGCCGATCCCAATTGGCTGGATTTTACACGCCTGAGACGATGGCCAAACACCGACCTGTGGAAGAAAGAGAATTGTCCAGGCAAGCAGTCCGTTTCAGCTCGTATGAGGGCCGCTTCATGGGGACACCAGGACCAAGTTTTGACGAAGTCGGCAAAGTCGTCTGCCAGATGGATGTCGTCCTCGCAGACAAATGCCCACGGCTCTGCGGCCTCGACAATCAGCTGCCACACCTTCCTGTGGCTGAGAAAGCAGGCAATCTGACTTGGCGTCAGCGGCTTCCATATCTGGCTTCGCGACTGCCAATGCGCCGTTTCCGCCGCCGACAATTCCGCTGAGTCGACTGCGGGGACGCGGATCGGCTGCACGCCGAGGCGATGGAACTGCGCGTCCATATGGGCGCGTCTTTCCGACGCCCTGTCCAGATTGATCAAGTAGCAATTCATATGCGGAGATGGGCGCGCGGCCTTCACTTCCGCAGGCTGAACAGCCGAAGCAGGATGAAGGCTGGGATCACGATCGCCGCGCCGAGCAGGAAATAGCCGACAAAGCGATCGACCGCGCGGAATCCCATGTTCCAGAGGTCGACGAAGAAGTTCCTGATACCGTTTAGCACGTCCATCGGCGACCAGC
The DNA here is from genome assembly GCF_040081925.1 of Mesorhizobium quangtriensis. Lineage (NCBI taxonomy): Bacteria > Pseudomonadati > Pseudomonadota > Alphaproteobacteria > Hyphomicrobiales > Phyllobacteriaceae > Mesorhizobium > Mesorhizobium quangtriensis. The sequence goes on along the minus strand of NZ_JBEBMF010000001.1, from coordinate 1,651,262 downwards.
CGAAGGCGCTCATGACGACACCTACCAGAAAGGAGATGACGATCAGCTTGATCAGGATGCGGAGCGGCGAGTCGCCGAGGAAACGGTCAAGTGACGACAAAGGTCATCCTCCTTCGGGAAGCCGCATCGAGATACGGATTCGGCTGGCCGCGTTCAAGTCACGGCCAGCCGAACGATTCATCATTTCACGAAAGGCTTCAGCACGTCGCGGGCGAGCAGGAAGCCGCGCTTTACGGCGTCGTCGCTGCCCTCGAAGCGGCGGTCCTCGTGTTCGATGATAACAGGCCCGTCATAGCCGGCACGATAGAGACCGGAGAAGAAGACGCTCCAGTCGACCTCGCCGAGGCCGGGCATCCGCGGAATCTGCCAGCCGATGCCGGCTGACATGATACCGCGCTCATAGAGCCCGTCACGATCGATCATCAAATCCTTCGCGTGCACGTGGAACATGTGGGGGCCAAATTCACGAACGAAGCGGCCCTGGTCGATCATCTGCCAGACGACATGCGAGGGGTCGTAGTTCATGCCGACCTCGCCCTTCCACTCCTCGATGATGCGCCGCCAGATGTAGGGCGAATAGGCGATGTTGTGCCCGCCCGGCCACTCGTCATAGCTGAAGATCATCGGGCAGTTCTCGAAGGCGAGTTTCACGCCGTGATCGCGGGCGAACGCGATAATGTCAGGCCAGACCTTCCGGGCCTCTTTCCAGTTTTCCTCGAGGTTCTGCGAAGCGTCGCCGCCGCAGAAGGTGTTGACGAGGCCGACACCCATTTTGCCGGCGCCTTCGATCACCTTCTTCAGGTGCTCAATGACGGCCTTGCGGTGCGCCTTGTCGGGATGCAGGGGGTTCGGATAGTAGCCGAGGGCGGATATATCCAGCCCCTTCTTCTTGAGCTTGGTGAAGATGGCCTTCCCCTGCGAAGCAGAGATCGACGCCACGTCGATGTGGCTGGTTCCGGCATAGCGGCGCGACGGCCCGGAGGTTTTCGGCCAGCAGGCGATCTCCAGCGCCTGGAAGCCTTCGGAACTCGCCCATTCGGCGACTTTGTCGAGCGGCGAATCTGCGAAAGGCGCGGTCAGCAATCCAAGTTTCAAGCGTATCTCCCTCCAAAAAAGCCCGCTGCGGACGCCCTCCTGCAACCGGGGCGCTTAGAGGCGACTTATCAGCCGGAAAGGCGCGAGCTGGCAAGCCCATCTGCCGCCGTGCCCCTTGCCGGAGCTATAGACCGCCCTATGTTCCACGGTTTTCCCGGAACATTTTTCGCAGCGCCGCGTTGTGTGTCTGCGTGGCGTCGTGGTTGCCGCGTGCAAGGTACAGGAGCACCCCGGTGACCAAGGAACCTGTCGACAGAGCGTTGGTCCGGGCCGCAATGCAGGCGGCTTATCTCGACCGCGACGAGGAACACGACCTCGCGGTACGCTGGAAAGAGAAGCAGGACCAGCAGGCGCTTCACCGCATGACGACCTCGCACATGCGCCTCGTCATCTCCATGGCGTCGAAATTCCGCTTCTACGGCCTGCCCATGGGCGATCTCATTCAGGAAGGCCACGTCGGTCTTCTAGAAGCGGCTGCCCGCTTCGACCCGGAGCGCGACGTGCGCTTCTCGACCTATGCCGGCTGGTGGATTCGCGCTTCCATCCAGGACTATGTGCTGCGCAACTGGTCGATCGTGCGCGGCGGCACGAGTTCTGCCCAGAAGGCGCTCTTCTTCAACCTGCGCCGCTTGCGGGCGCGGCTGGCGCAGGGACCGGGCATGCTCTCAAGCCTGGCCATACAGCGCGAGATCGCCGTCACGCTCGGCGTCTCGGAAAGCGACGTGGCGCTGATGGATTCCCGCCTCTCCGCGTCAGATACGTCGCTGAATGCCCCCGTCACCGAGGACGGCGGTTCTTCGGCTGAACGATCCGATTTTCTCGTCTCCGACGGGCCGTTACCCGACGAGATCGCGGAAGAGACGATCGACGTGGAACGTCGCGCCATCTGGCTAAAGGATGCGCTTCGCGTTCTCAACGACAGGGAAATGAAGATTATCGAGGAGCGCCGGCTCTCCGAGGAAGGCGCCACGCTCGAGGCGCTGGGCGAAACGCTCGGCATCTCCAAGGAACGCGTCCGCCAGATCGAGAACCGGGCGCTGGAAAAGCTGAAATCCGCACTGATCCGGCAGGGAACGGGATTCCTCGCCGCCTAGCCTCGCTGCCGCCTAGCCTAGCTATCCGAGACGATCTTGACCTTGTCGCCGGCCGAAACGGTTGCGCCCGGCGCCAGTGCGTTCAGCACTCTGAACAGCTCCAGCTTGCGATCGACGCCTACCATCGACGCCGCGATCGAGCCGACAGTCTGCCCCGGCTTCACAGTCACCACCCGGATACGCAGCGGCTTCAGCGAAGCCTTTTCCGCAGTCGTCAGCAGCCTGAAGCTACCGCCCACCGTCTGCGCCACCGCATCGAGCTGGTCGCTGTTGAGAGGCGCTGCCGTCAGCAGTCGGTAGACCTGTCCGGCAGCACGGATAACGGTGATATCGAACTTCCAGCCATCGGCCGCTGCCCTCGCACTCGCGGCTTCGTTGCCGTTAATCGTCAGTGTGCGAATGCTTGACGGATCGAGTCCAGCTACCCAGCCGGAGCGGATGTAGTCCGGCAACGCGGTGCGCGCGTTGAGCGCTACACCGTCGAAGCGCACCGCCAAATCCCCTGGGCCGGTCGCCGTGACGGCAGCAGCGCTGTTGTCTATTACAAAACCTTCAGGCACCGAGAAGGACACGCCGAGACGCGGATGCATGAATGTGTTTCCGCGCACATAACCTTCCTCCGGCGTATCGCCATAAAGCAGGCCATCTATACCCGCTAAGAAGGAATCGCGATCGCGGGCGCCCTGCCCCGGCTGCCCGAACTGGCGTGCATGGCGTTGCGCAAGTTCGATGCGCTGCGGGGCGTTCGGGTGGCTCGCGAGGAAGTCGAGGCTGGCGTCGGTCGCGCCGCTGACGGAGCGGAAATCGGTGTAGGCCGACATGGATTGCAGGAAACGCCCGGCAGCATAAGGATCATACCCCGCCTGTCCGCTGGTCTTGATGCCAAGACCATCGGCTTCCAACTCCTGGTTGCGGGAGAATTGCGCGAGCCTGAGTTTGCCGCGTAGCAACGCGACGTTGGCGTTTGGATTGTTTCCCAGAACATCCGTCACCACTTTGGTGGCCAGAACCTCCTCGGCTTCCTTCTGCTGGCGTTGCAGGCCGTGGTTGGCGGTGACATGCCCCATTTCGTGGGCGATTACGGCAGCTAGCTCGGACGAGTCATTGGCGAGGGCCAGCAGGCCGCGTGTGACATAGAGATAGCCGCCTGGAAGCGCGAAGGCATTAACGTTGGGCGAATTCAGGATCGTGATGCGATAGGCGGGGCCACCGGACACGGCCGTGAGGTTGCCGACGACCTTCGCCACCATCCGCTCAAGCTTGGGGTCGGAATATTCTCCGCCATAGGTCGCGAGAATGCGCGGATGCTGCGCCTTGGCCAGTTCGGCCAGCCGATCGTTGCGCGAAACCGAATCGACCGTCACCGGTGTTTCGGCCGGACGGAATGCCGATTCCTTTATCTCGCCGCTGGTCGACAGACCGGACAGAGCCTGGCACCCGGCTAGCGACGCCATCAGCCCCACGGTCGCGGCCAAACGCGCGGCGCGGTGCCGCGAGCGGGACGACCGCGACCTGGTCCCTTCTCGACTGGCTAACCCGAATTGCAGCACAACGTCCTTTCGATCAACAGCAAACACAGGCGTGCGCTGCTTCATCTCGCAACGCACCAATACCACACTATTGTCCGCAGAATGCGATTTGATCGTAAATTATGTCCGCTTGCGGGCAAAATTCGTGATCTCGTCTCCAATATAGTGCCTGAATTCCGCCGGGCCACCTTCCCCGAAAAATGTTTCGGTCCGGTCGGCCGCGACGACCGCGCCTTCCGCAAGGAAAACAATATGTTCCGCCACCCGTTGGGCATCTTCGGGCTGGTGGGTGACAAAAAGCACGGTCAGCGAACGCTCGGCCTGAACTTCCCGCAAGAGATCCAACATGTCGAGGCGGAGCGCCGGGCCCAGGGAACCGAACGGCTCGTCGAGCAGCAGAACCGGCCGGTTTCGCACCAAAACTCGGGCAAGCGCCACGCGCTGGCGTTCGCCTCCGGACAGTTCGCGCGGCAGCCGGCGTTCCTTTCCAGTGAGCCCTGTTCTCGAAAGTGCCGCCGCGATGACAGCGCTGTCCGCATCGGTAAGGCTCAATGAAGGAGAGCAGCCGAGGCCGACATTCTTCTCGACATCGAGATGCGCGAAAAGATTATTTTCCTGGAACATCATGGACACGGGACGCAGAGCGGGCGGAAGGCCGGTCACGTCTTCGTTACCGATGAGGATGCGACCGGAATCGGGCGTCTCGAAGCCGGCGACGAGATTGAGCAAAGTCGATTTGCCCGAGCCGCTCGCGCCCATCACTGCGCTGATCGTGCCGGCAGGAAAAACGACATCGAAACGCATAGGAGAGCTGCCGTAGCTGAAGTGCAGATCGTCCAGGCGCACATCCGTCCCGGCTTGCGGATCGATAGTCATGAAGCCCCCTTTGTGCCGAAACGATCCGCCAGGAAAATCAAAGCAAGGCAGAGTAGGCCGAGCAACAGGGCCAACCCTGCGGCGTCATCGGTGCGGTAGGAGCCCATCCTGGCGAGCAGCAGATAGGGCAATGTCTGCACCGCGTCGCTGCCGAACAAAGCGATCACGCCGAGGTCGCCCAGAGAAAGCGCCATCGCAAACGCGAGCCCTGTGGCGATCGGCCCGCGCAGCGCCGGCCAGTCTATCAGCCTCATCCGATTCCAGCCCAAGATCCCGAGTTGCGCGCATAGTCGATCATTGCGCTCGGCCGCCGCGTCGTAGGCCGGTCGGATGGCGCGAATGACGAAAGGCATCGCCATGACGGCGTTGACGAACACGACCATGGCCGGAGCCACGGAGAAAACAGCGCCAGTGTGCCGCAGGAGAATGAACCAGCCGGCTCCGATCACGATTGGCGGCACGACGAGGACGAAGCCTGCGCCCGTTCCAGCTACCGCTTCAAAGAACCTTGCAGGCTTGCCACGCTTGGCTGCGGATGCCCGACGAGCGGCGGCGAGCGAGAGCGCAACCATGACCGACAGCAGCGCCGACAGGACGGCGAGAACTATGCTCGTCGTCGTCGCCTGCCTGACGGCCGGTTCCGTGAGAAGGCGAGCGAAATCCGCTGAAAGGCCGGCAACCACAGTGGCTGCGATCGGCCCTGCGACGAATGCCAGCGCGAGCACGATAAAGACCGCGTTCAACGACCGCTCGGCGTATCCCGGCGCGATGAACTTGCGGCGGGTGACAGGAAGGTTCGCGTCAACGGCCGTGTCTGCGCCGAGCCGGGCAAGGACAAGCATCACCAGAACGGTCAGCGCCATCTGCAGCACAGTGAAGGTCACCGCGCGGGCCGGATCAAAGTCGAAGCGCAGCGCCTGATAGATCGCGACCTCGAGGGTCGTTGCCGCCGGGCCGCCACCGAGCGTCAGCACGATGGTGAAGGACGTCACGCAGAGCATGAAAACCAGACCTGCGGCGCCGGGCAGCGCATTGCGCATGGCGGGCCACTCTATCAAGCGAAACGTCGAAAGGGGCGTCATGCCGAGCTGGCTTGCCAGCCGCCATTGGTCTGATGGCACCGTATCGAGCGACCCAAGCAACAGTCGCGTTGCCAGAGGCAGGTTGAAGAAGACATGGGCCACGAGAATGCCCGAGAGACCGTAGATGCCTGGCCAGATTCCACCCGAAAGAGCAGACAACGGAGCGGCAAGAAGTCCTGCCCTTCCAAGCAGCGCCAGAATGCCCAATGCCGCGACAATTGCAGGCAGAGCGAGCGGTAGTGCGAACAACCGCAGGATAAAGGCGCGGCCACGGAAAACGGGGTGGCGCGACAGGGCGCGCGCCACGACTATCGCCGGAATAACGGACAGGACAGTCGACAGGACTGCCTGCCAAAGCGTGAACCAGACGATCCGGACTAGGTATGAATCGAAGGCGGCAAGCGCTCCGCCAAAATCACGGATACCTTCGAGCAGAAGGCCGAGGAACGCCCCACCGATCAATGCGGCAATACCGAAAAGCGCGATGGCTCCTGCCAGCAGGCGCCTGTCGCTCACTGTGACGGCAAGAAAACCATCGGCCTTTGCAGTTGGCTGAGTGTCCAGAGACATCCTCGGACTTTCCCTTGGGGACCCCTGATCGGTTCATCCGCGCGAACTGGCGGATGAATCGAACACTCAGGTCAGCGGCTCATCACCGCAAGCCATTCGTCGATCCAGGCCTTGCGATTTGCGGCAACCTCGTCAGCCGAAAAGAGCAGCGTCTTGGTCGGCTCGGGCAACTTGCCGAAGGCAGGGTTGAGCGGCTTGTCGGTCGCGCCGGCAGGCAGCATCCAGTTGGTCTCCGGGATGACATCCTGGAAGCCGGGACCGGTCATGAAGGTCAGGAACTTCGCCGCGAGCGGATTCTTCGCCCCCGTTGTCGTGATGCCGGCCACTTCGATCTGAAGGTAGTTGCCCCCTTCGAACGCAAGCGCCTTGTAGCGCTCCGTGTCCTCGGCGACCATGTGATAGGCGGGAGACGTCGTGTAGGAAAGGACCATCGGCGCCTCGCCCTTGGTGAAGAGGCCGTAGGCCTCGCTCCAACCCGGCGTCACCGTTAGAACGCGATTCTTGAGCTTTGCCCAGGCCTCAGGCGCATCCGCGCCATAGACCGACTTGACCCACAGCAGCATGCCGAGTCCCGGCGTCGACGTTCGCGGGTCCTGCAGCACGATCTTGTCGTTCGGGTCTCCTTCCACGAGTTCCCGGAAGCTCTTCGGTGGATTTGCGAGTTTTTCCGTGTCGTAGACAATCGCGAAGTGGGCGTAGTCGTAAGGCACGAACACATCGTCGCTCCAGCCACCCGGAACCTTGACCGAAGTCTGGTCTATGCCGGCCGGCACGAAAAGACCTGTCGCCTTGGCTTCGCTCGTCAGGTTGGTGTCGAGGCCGAGCACAATGTCCGCCTTCGTGGATTCGCCTTCCAGTTTAAGCCGGTTGAGGAGCGCCACGCCATCGGCGACCGCAACGAACTCAACGTCGCAGGAGCATTCCGCCTCGAACGCCTTCTCGACCTGCGGGCCCGGGCCCCATTCGGCTGTGAAGCTATCGTAGGTATAGATGGTGAGATTGTCCTGCGCCTGTGCGGGGAGGACAGAAAAAGCCGACGCGACTACTAGGAGAGATAGCAATTTTTTGCGCAAAAACGCCTCCTTCTTTGGTGTTGAACGGAAAGAAGGCGCCGGATTGTCCAGAGCGTCTAATCCCTCCGCCGGTGCTAACCGGATCAGGTTCAGCGGGTCGGCATTCGCCTCTCAGCCGGTCAAGCCGGCACCCCGTTAGAGCGATACGAGACATAGTGCCCAAGCCTTAGGCACGCAAGCTTTTCTTCGCTTCTGCGCAGCATTCCAGCTTCCATTTTCGACGTGCCGCGTGGTAAGGGCCACGGCATGAGCAGGTTCATCATTCTCCTTGGCGGAAAGCTGGTGCGCACGCCGCGCCTTGATGCCCAGGTGGCGGGTGCGCGCATCATCGCCGCCGACGCCGGGATGAACCACGCCAAGACGCTCGGCGTGACGCCTGAGCTCTGGGTTGGCGATTTCGATTCCGTGACGGACGAGATCGCCGCGGAATTTGCCCACGTGCCGCAGAGCCGCTACCCGCACGACAAGGACAACACCGACGGCGAACTGGCCGTGGCGGAAGCGCTCAATCGCGGTGCTACGTCCCTCGTGCTCGCCGGAGCCTTCGGCGGACGAGTGGACCATGCCTTCCTGCACTCGGCGCTGGCAATCCGCCGCGCCAAGGAGGGTCTGCCGGTCACACTCACCAGCGGGGACCAGGAAGCGCATCCCCTGCTGCCTGGCACGCGCGACTTCGACTTCGAGGACGGAACGGTGTTCAGCGTCCTCGGCTTTTCGCATCTGTCCGGCGTGACTGTAATGGGCGCTCGCTGGCCCCTTGACAGCGTCGAGATTCCCTTCGGCACCTCGCTGCCGCTGTCCAACGAGGTTCGCGGCGATCTGCGCATCTCGATCGGCGTCGGGCGCGCGATGCTGCTCGCCCATCCCTATCCGGGCGAGCACTACTAGTCGAACCATGGCACCTCCCATCCTGACGCTGGACGGCATCGTGCTGACCTTTGGCGGTACACCGCTTCTCGACGGCGCCGAGCTTTCGGCGTCAGCGGGTGATCGGATCGCTCTCGTCGGTCGCAACGGCTCCGGAAAATCGACGCTGCTGAAGATCGCCGCCGGACTGGTCGAGCCGCAGGATGGAACCGTCTTTCGTCAACCGTCGGCGACGATCCGGTATCTTCCGCAGGCGCCCGACATGGATGGGTTTTCCAACGTTCGCGCCTATGTCGAGGCCGGACTTGGTCCCGCCGACGACGCATACCGCGCCACCTACCTGCTTGAGCATCTCGGGCTGACCGGAGAGGAAAAGCCGGAAACGCTTTCCGGCGGAGAAGCCCGGCGCGCGGCGCTTGCGCGGGTCATGGCGCCCGAGCCCGACATACTGCTTCTGGACGAGCCCACCAACCATCTTGATCTCTCCGTGATCGAATGGCTGGAGGAGGAGCTTGTCAGATCTTCCTCGGCGCTGGTCGTCATTTCGCACGACCGTCGCTTCCTAGAACGCGTCAGCCGTTCGACGGTCTGGCTCGATCGGGGCCACACTCGACGCCTCGAAAAGGGTTTCGCGCATTTCGAGGAATGGCGGGATACTGTGCTCGAAGAGGAAGAGCGCGAACAGCACAAGCTTGGCCGGCAGATCGTGCGCGAGGAGCACTGGCTGCGCTATGGCGTGACCGCGCGACGCAAGCGCAACATGCGCCGTCTCGGCGAGTTGCAGGCGATGCGCCAGCGTTTCCGCGGCCATCAAGGCGCGGAAGGCGTCGCCAAGATGGCGGCGAGCGATGCGGCCGACTCCGGCAAGCTGGTCATTGAGGCGAAATCGATCTCCAAGAGCTTCGGCGACCTAACCGTCGTGAAGGATTTTTCGACCCGTATCCAGCGTGGCGACCGGATCGGTCTGGTCGGGCCGAATGGTGCGGGCAAGACGACGCTGCTGAAGATGCTCACCGGCGAACTCGAACCCGACGCGGGAACGGTGAGACTCGGCGTCAATCTGGAGATCGCAACCCTCGACCAGAAACGGACCGCCGTCGACCCCGAAGAGACGCTGGCGCATTTCCTGACGGACGGTCGCGGCGAGACGCTCGTCGTCAATGGCGAGGAACGGCACGTCGTCGCCTATATGAAGGACTTCCTGTTCAAGCCCGACTCCGCGCGGACGCCGGTCCGTGAGTTGTCCGGTGGCGAGCGGGCACGGCTTATCCTGGCGCGCGTCCTGTCGCGGCCCGCAAATCTTTTGGTGCTGGACGAGCCCACCAACGATCTGGACATGGAGACGCTTGAACTGTTGCAGGAACTGGTGGCGGGCTTCCCCGGTACGGTGCTGCTGGTCAGCCACGACCGCGATTTCCTCGACCGCACGGCAACCAGCGTAATCGTTCCTGACGGCGACGGCCGCTGGATCGAATATGCCGGCGGTTACTCCGACATGTTGGCGCAGCGCGGCGTCGGCAAGCTTGAGGACCGGAAGGCCGCCAAGGCAGCAGAAAGTTCGCCCAAGGTAGCTGCGACGCAGCCGAAAGCGTCGGCGAAGAAGCTCTCTTTCAAGCAGAAGTTCGCGCTGGAAAGCCTGCCCGGCAGGATGGAGGCCGTATCAACTTCCATCTCGGCGCTGGAGAACCAGCTTGCTGATCCGTCATTCTACGACAAGAACCCGGCTTCCTTCGCCAAGACCATCGCGGCGCTTGAAAAAGAGCGCCAGACACTCGCCTCAATGGAGGAAGAGTGGCTGGAACTCGAAATGCTGCGCGAGGAGCTTGAGGGTTAGCCTTTAAGATCAGCCCGGCGCAGTCGTCGTGGCACCTTCGGCTCCGGCAGCGGCGGACCACGCCTTCAGCGCCTCATCGAACACCTGGTCGCCGGGAACGCCCTTTTCCATCGTGAAGAGCGCACGCCGGCCGGTCTTGTAGACGACCGGAATGTCGATCCAGCTCTGGCGGCGGAGCAGCGTCAGGTTTGCATCCTCCTCCGCCTTGCTGTCATTCAGCGCCACGAGGAAGAAACCGTCGGCGATCTTGGCGGGAATGCCGATCAACGGATTTCCGGCTTCCTGCTCGGAGCCTTTCATCGCGACGCGCAGGATGTTTTCAACGCCGCCGCCCGGGAAATTGTCCGGCATCAGAAAGATCATTTCGATGATGTGGCTGGCGGGCAGCGACTGGTCGGCATTACGCTTGATCGTCATGCGCAGGCGGACATCCTTGCCGGGGATGGTTGCTTCCGCCCGGATCGCAGGCTCCGGCGGCAAGCCGTTTCCGGGCGATTCCTGCACCAGCGACCAGACCGTCTGACCCGGCTCCGCGGAACCTTCCGACGCGCTGGTGCGCTCTTCGTAGAAGATTGCCTTCTGCGCCACGGCGAGCGGAGAATCCGCAGCAGGCGCCGTCGTGCCGGCTCCGGGGATCGGTTCCTGCGCAGCAGGCGAGGCTGGGTCCGTGGTCGACATCGGCGGGTTGATGCCCGGAGGCTGCGTCAGCCCGGCGACGGAGGTGCCCTCGCCCACGGTAGCGCCGCCATTCGCGGGGCCTGGGTCGGTTTCGGTGCCCTCGGGCGTCAGCCGCTGCGTGTATTTAGGCGTTTCGGTCGTTTCCACCGGAGGAGGCGTGGTGTCGGTGTCCGCCACCGCGGGGGCATCCGTCCCGGAAGCGTCCGTCGTTGTTGTTCCGTCGCCCAGTCCCAATAGGCTTCCGAACGCATCGCGGTTCAGCCATACGCCGTAGCCACCTCCGGCGATAACTGCCAGAAGCACTGCAGCCATCAACAACGGCCCGAAGCCACGCTTGCGCGCAGGTTCCGCCTGCCGGCGAGCATATTGTTGCGGCGCATCGTCAACGTCGAGACCCAGTGTCTCCGGCGGCGGCGCCGGCGTGCGCCGAGCAGCTTGTGGCGTCGGCTGGAGCTGAGGTGCTGCCTGGCGCGGGGACGGCGCTGGTTGACGTGGCGGTGGCGGTGGAACTTCCGTCTGCCTTGCCGCCGGCATCGCAGGGCGCGGCGCTTGTGCTGCTGGCCTCGGCGGCGGGGCGGCAGGGCGAGCGGTCACAGGAGCAGCTGGCCGGTCCAGAACCTTCGGCTGCGGATTCTTAAGCGACGCGAAGACATCCTCGAGCTCGGAAAGCGGATCGGAGCTGGCGGCATACTCCTTCTCAATCGACTTGATGGCGTCTTCGAGCGCCCGGCGCTGACGATCGGCGACGCTTGGCGGCGGAGGTGGATTGATCGCGGCGAGCTTGGCGGCCACCGTCTGGCGCGCCTTCTCATAGACGCGCTGACGGGCGGCGGGCGTGGTTTCGCCCATGCCATCAAGCGTCTTCTTCAGGACCGCTACAAAGTCTGCCATTCCATTCGACCTATGAGCCGGGGTTCCAACACTATGGTTAAGTCTTTGACCACATTATGCCGGAGAGCCCATTAACTAATCTTGAAACGGGTCTGTCACAAGTATTGTGTCGTCCCGTTCGGGGCTTGTTGAGAGAAGTGCGACCGGCGCGCCGATCAGTTCTTCGATATGGCGGACGTATTTTACCGCCTGTGCAGGCAGGTCGTTCCAGCTGCGCGCGCCGGCTGTCGTGCCCTTCCAGCCTTCCATCACCTCATATACGGGCTCGACGCGCGCCTGCGCGCCCTGGCTCGCCGGCAGATAGTCGATAAGCTCGCCATCCAGCCTGTAGCCGGTGCAGACCTTGATCTCGTCCAGCCCGTCCAGAACGTCGAGCTTCGTCAGCGCGATGCCCTTGATGCCGTTGACCGCGACCGCCTGCCTGACCAGAACGGCGTCGAACCAGCCGCAGCGCCGCTTCCGGCCAGTGACGGTGCCGAACTCGTGGCCGCGCGTGCCAAGGAACTCGCCGACCTCATTGTCCTGCTCGGTCGGGAACGGCCCTTCACCGACGCGCGTCGTGTAGGCCTTCGTTATGCCGAGCACGTAGTCGATCGCGCCGGGACCAACGCCGGAACCGGCCGCCGCCTGCCCGGCAACCGTGTTGGATGAGGTGACGAAGGGATAGGTCCCGTGGTCGATATCGAGCAGCGTGCCCTGTGCGCCCTCGAAAAGAATGCGCTTGCCGGAACGCCTGTAGTCGTCGAGCACCTTCCAGACCCGGTCCATATAGGGCAGCACCTTGTCCGCGACCGACGTCAGTTCGTCCAGGACGGACTTCGGATCGAGCTCGGCTTCGCCAAGCCCGCGCCGCAACGGGTTATGATGCGCTAGAAGCCTGTCGACCTTGGCGGGAAGTGTTTCCGTATCGGCGAGGTCCATGATCCGTATCGCACGGCGTCCGACCCTGTCCTCGTAGGCAGGTCCGATGCCGCGTCCTGTCGTACCGATCTTGGTGCCCTTGGCCGCCTTAGCCTCGCGCATCCTGTCAAGCTCCCCATGCAGGGACAGGATTAGCGCGGTGTTTTCGGCTATTTTCAGGCGTTCCGGTGTCACTTCCACGCCCTGGGCGAGGAGTTTTTGGAGCTCGGCGACGAATGCATGCGGATCGAAGACGACGCCATTACCGATGATCGAGAGCTTGCCCGGGCGCACCACGCCGGACGGCAGCAGGGACAATTTGTAGACCTTGCCGTCGATGACGAGCGTATGGCCGGCGTTGTGTCCGCCCTGAAACCGCACCACCACATCGGCCCGCTCTGAAAGCCAGTCGACGATCTTGCCCTTGCCTTCGTCACCCCACTGCGAGCCGACGACCACCACGTTGGCCATAGTCCATTCCTTCAATAAGCACGAAACGCGTCGCTATCCCGCCAGCGACAGGCCTCTATAGCGGCAAGGCACCTTTTGCGCGACAATTCTTTGACGGTCAGACGCCTCTGGGCACAACAAGTCTGGCGGCACACGCGCTTCCGTTGCCGAAGCGTCGCCTCAGATCAGGCCGGATCGCGCCAGATCCCGCATCAGGTGGCTGGCGCCGTAGCTCCAGGGCATGCAATCCGGGGACAGCCGGACCCGATTGACGAGCGCGCCGAGCTCGTCGGTAGAGATCGTGACGATATCTCCGATGTGATGCGTAAAGCCCTTGCCGGCTTCGCCGCGATCCTTCACAGGCGCAAACATGGTGCCGAGATAGAGCACGAACCCGTCAGGATACTGGTGATGCGGGCCGACCGCCGCCGAAACCAGCTCTTCGGGCGAGCGGCTTATCTCGGCCATCGAGCTTGCGCCATCCAGAACGAAACCGTCCTCCCCTTCGACTCTCAAAGCGATGACGGCAGACTTGACGTCGTCCAGCGAGAACGAGCGGTCGAACAGACGGATGAATGGCCCGAGCGATGCCGAGGCATTGTTGTCCTTGGCCTTGCCGAGCAGCAGGGCGGAGCGGCCTTCGACGTCGCGCAGGTTGACGTCGTTGCCGAGCGTGGCGCCGACAATGCGGCCCGCGCTCGACGCGACCACCGCTACCTCGGGCTCAGGATTGTTCCAGGTCGAGACCGGATGCAGGCCGACATCAGAGCCGAAACCGACCGAACCCATGGGCTGGCACTTAGTGAACACTTCGGCATCCGGACCGATGCCGACCTCGAGATATTGCGACCAAACACCCCGCTCGATCAGCTTTGCCTTCACGGCCATGGCCTCGTCGGAGCCAGGCTTCAGCTTCGAAAGATCATATCCGATCAGGGAGGCGATATCGGCCCGGATCGCCTCGGCTTTTTCGATGGACCCCCGCGCCTGTTCCTCGATGACGCGCTCCAGCAGGGAGACGACGAAGGTCACGCCCGCCGCCTTCACGGCCTGCAGGTCGATCGGCGAGAGGAGATAAGGCTTCTTCGGATCGCGCGTCGCAGCAAAGCTGTTGGCAGCGATGTCGGCCAAAGTGCCGACCGGTTTGCCACTGGCAGCCGCGACGAATGCCGCGGGGTCGGTCTGTTCGCAGATATCGCGCGATGTAGGCGCAGCCTTCGACGTGATGTCGACCACGCTGCCGTCGCGTACCGTCACCACGGCAGGATGGCTCCAGCCTTCGGCAAACGCCCGCCCGAGAAACACGCCGTCGTCCGGCAAGCGGATTGCGTCTGTGGCCATGCCTGCTTCCTCCCGATTCGCTTCGTGTTCTGAAAGCAAGCTTTCCGGGTCGAGGTCAAGCCGCCCCGACCCGCATAGGCTTAAATCATCCCCACGTCGAACTGCAGCCGTTTCGCGGAATCAATGGCAGTGTGCGCGCGCACCTGGGCCAGCACATTCTCGGGGAACGGCGCGTCGAGATAGAGCAGCGCGATCGCGTCGCCGCCCGGCCGGTTGCGGCCAAGCTGGAAGTTCGCGATGTTGACGCCGTTCTGGCCGCATACTGTTCCAAGCAGACCGATGATGCCCGGCGCATCCGCGTTGGTCGTGTAGAGCATATGCTGGCCGACCTCGGCGTCGAGGTTGATGCCCTTGATCTGGATAAAGCGCGGCTTGCCGTCCGAGAAGCAGGTGCCCGCGATGGTGCGGGTCATGCTGGGTGTCGTCACTTTCAGCATGATGTAGCCGTCGAAGACGCCGGACTTGTCGCGCTTGACCTCCGAGACGATGATGCCGCGCTCCTTCACCATGATCGGCGCGGACACCATGTTGACGTCGGCGACCTGCGGCCGGATCAGTCCGGCGAGCGCCGCGCTGATCAGCGCGCGCGTGTTCATCTGCGCCGTCGCGCCATCGAACACGATCTCGACTTCGGTGATCGGCTCGTCGGTGACCTGGCCGACAAATGCGCCGAGCACCTCTGCGAGCTTGACGAAGGGCTTCAGGCGCGGCGCTTCCTCGGCCGTGATCGAAGGCATGTTGATGGCGTTGGAGACGGCGCCCTTGATCAGATAATCGGCCATCTGCTCGGCGACCTGAAGCGCCACGTTCTCCTGCGCCTCGCTGGTAGCGGCACCCAGATGGGGCGTGGCGACGACATTCTCCAGCTCGAAGAAGGGGCTTTCCTTCGCAGGCTCGACCTCGAACACGTCGAGCGCCGCGCCAGCGACCTTGCCCTCCTTCAATGCCGCCGCGAGATCGGCCTCCACGATCAACCCACCGCGCGCGCAGTTGATGATGTAGACGCCCTTCTTCATCTTGCCGATCGTATCGGCATTGATGATGTTCTTCGTCTTTTCCGTCATCGGCGTATGCAGCGTGATGAAGTCCGCACGCGACAGAAGTTCGTCCAGTTCCACCTTCTCGACGCCGAGTTCGGAGGCGCGCGATTCCGACAGGAACGGGTCGAAGGCGACGACGTGCATCCTCAACCCAACGCCGCGCGTCGCCACGATCGAGCCGATGTTGCCGCAGCCGATGATGCCCAGCGTCTTGCCAGTGATCTCGGTGCCCATGAAACGGTTCTTCTCCCACTTGCCGGCCTTGGTCGACGCATTCGCCTCGGGCAGTTGGCGGGCAAGCGCGAACATCATCGCGATGGCGTGTTCGGCGGTCGTGATCGAATTGCCGAAAGGCGTGTTCATCACGATGATGCCCTTGCGCGACGCCGCCGGTATGTCGACGTTGTCGACGCCGATGCCGGCGCGGCCGATCACCTTGAGATTGGTTGCCGCATTGATCAGCTTCTCGGTGACCTTTGTGGCCGAGCGGATGGCGAGACCGTCATATTGGCCGATGATCTCGAGCATCTTGTCCTTGTCGGGACCGACGTCCGGCAGATAGTCAACTTCGACGCCGCGATCCTTGAAAATCTGAACGGCGGTGGGCGATAGTTTGTCAGAAACGAGTACGCGTGGCATGGCATATATCCTTGCATTTGCTGCGGAAAGCAGCCGGATCGGAAAATAATGGGAGGGCTAGGCGGCGGCCTTGAGCGAGGCCTTCTGGGTTTCGAAAGCCCAGTCGAGCCAGGGCAGAAGCGCCTCGACGTCGGACGTCTCGACAGTCGCGCCGCACCAGATGCGCAAACCGGGAGGCGCATCGCGGTAGCCAGCGATGTCGTAGGCAACCTTCTCGGTCTCCAGCAGCGCGACGAAACCCTTCACGAATGCCTGCTGGCCGGCATCGTCGAGGTTGGCGACATCAGGATCGGCAAAGGTCAGGCAAACCGACGTGTTCGAACGGATATCCTCCGACACCGCCAGGAACTCGACGGCCGACGTCTTCGAGACCCAGTCGGAGATGACTTTCGTGTTGGCGTCGGCGCGCGCGATGAGCGCGTCCAGCCCGCCGATCGACTTCGCCCAGTTCAGCGCATCGATGTAGTCCTCGACGCAGAGCATGGACGGCGTGTTGATTGTCTCGCCCTTGAAGATGCCTTCGATCAGCTTGCCGTTGGAGGTCAGGCGGAAAATCTTGGGAAGCGGCCAGGCCGGCTTGTAGCTCTCGAGACGCGCGACGGCACGCGGGCTGAGGATCAGCATGCCGTGCCCACCCTCGCCGCCCAAAGCCTTCTGCCACGAGAACGTAACCACATCCAGCTTGGCAAAATCGAGGTCCTGCGCGAAGGCGGCCGAAGTGGCGTCGCAAATGGTCAGGCCCTTGCGGTCTGCGGGGATGAAGTCGGAGTTCGGGACGCGTACGCCCGATGTGGTGCCGTTCCAGGTGAAGACCACATCGCGGTCGAAATCGATCTGGCCGAGAGCCGGCAACGCGCCATAGGGCGCCTTGATCGTGCGCGTGTCCGCGAGCTTGAGCTGCTTCACCACGTCGGTGACCCAACCCTCTCCGAAGCTCTCCCAGGCGAGCATGTCGACGCCCCGTTCGCCAAGCAGCGACCACAGCGCCATCTCGACGGCGCCGGTGTCGGAAGCCGGCACAATGCCGATGCGATAGCCTGCGGGAACGCGAAGGACTTCGCGGGTGAGCTCAATCGCCTGTTCGAGCTTGGTCTTGCCGATCTTGGCGCGGTGCGAACGGCCGAGTGCGGCGTCCTTCAACGCGTCCGGCGACCAACCGGGACGTTTTGCGCAAGGTCCTGAAGAGAAATTGGGGGTTGCCGGACGGAGTCCGGGCTTGGTGACGGTCGTCATCGTGGCTATCCTTCCAGATAGTAAAGCCTCTCGTTGGGGAGAGGTGTCCCACGGGCGGCGATATTCTTTCGCCCCGACGCCGTCAAGAGGATTGTTTTCGTCGCAGGGGGAATATCTGAAAGCTCACCATAACGAAAACGGCGGGCCGAGGCCCGCCGTGGTACCTTATTGCAAGGTTCCGGATTCTACCAAAGCTCGTAGCGCAACCCGAGCTTGACTTCGTGGGTATCCAGGCTGCCGACCTTGCCATCGCCAAAGGTGTCGGCGCTGTCCCAGCCGAACATGTCGCCACCATCGATGCTCCGGTATTTGTAGCCGACATCCAGCTTCAGGTTCTTGTTGATGTCGTAAGCGAAGCCTGCCATCAGCGCATAGGTCAGACGCCACCCGTCCTCACCCGGATGCGTCGAGCTTCCAACCGGCAACAGGGTAGGACAATCAACTGCGCCGTCGACGCAATAGCTCGTGTTCTCAAGGTTCTGCCAGCGTACCAGGGAATAGCCCACGCCGGCGCCGACATAAGGCGTAAAGCCAACGTAGGTTCCGAGGTCGACGTAGCCGTTGGCCATGAGGCCTATAGCCGAGACTTCGGAACTATTGGACGAACGGCAAGACGTATCGTCGGGCATTCCCGCGCACGGATCATCGCTGGCCGTGGAGCCGCTAAAACTGGAGCGATAGCCCTCCACCGTTGCATCTGCGCGGAGGAATTCGGTGAAGCGATAGCCGAAACCGCCGCCCCACGAAAAATCAGGATCGAGTTCCGCGGACGTGAACGAAGCCGGCAAGAAGGCCGCCGGATCCGGCGGAACGGCGGGTTCGTAGATCGTGTAGTCCACTCCGCCGACGCTGCTCGAGAAGATGTAACCGACATCGCCGCGCAGGTACCAGCCGGAGCCGACCTCCACGGGCACGAATTCGGCAGCCTCTTCAACGATGAGCGGTGGATCGTAGTCGGCGGCGCTGGCCGCGATCGGTGACAGCACTGCAATCGACAGAAGAAAACGCAAAGGCATCTTCATGGTGATACTCCCGAGATAGCATCGGGCGACACTCGCCCACCCGTTCGAGAGTGCATTGTTAACTATACAGGTTAAATGCAGGTTAACCATGAAACGTCACGAAACCATTTGATTTCAGATATTTAGTTCTTTTCGAGGCAGCAGCGCAAAAGAAAAAGGCCCCGCTATAGGGGCCTTTTTCTCTGAATGTCATGCCTTGATTAGTTCAAGGCGTAGCGAATGCCGAGCTTGAAGTCGTGCGAGTAGATGTCGTTGAACTTCATGCCGTTGTTTTCCAGGTCGAAGGCGGGATCGTCATTGTTCAGGCGACCGGTCTTCGCATCACCGAGCGACATGAAGCTGTAGCCGAGATCAACCGTCATACGCTCGGTCGCCTGGAGACCCACGCCGGCGTGAAGAGCCCATGCAAGGTTCCACTCCGACTCGTCGCTGGCCCACGCGCCGCCGCCGGTCTGGATGTTGGAGTCGCGGAAGTGAGAAATGGTGTTGTAGGAGGTGCCGATACCGGCGCCGACATAAGGCGTAATTCCGGAGAACGTGCCAAAGTCGTAGTAGCCGTTGGCCATGAAAACCAGTTCAGACTTCGTGCCGGTATATTCGTTGGTCGTGATGGGGTCACCATCTTCGGCGACGACCCAGTCGAGCGCATAGAAGTCCGACTTGCCGCGCCACTGCACCGTCAGGTCGCCGCGGAAGTAGTCGTTGAACTCATAGCCGACGCCCGCGCTGAAGGTTGGCGCTGCGGAGAATCCTCCGTCGTCGTACCAGCCGAATGCGAAGGGGAGCGAAAAGAGATCCGACTCCAGCCCGTCATAGAACTGGTTGCTCATGCCGATGTCGCCGCGGATGTACCATCCGCCGACCACGACCGGAACGATAACCGGCTCCTCGATGAGATCGGCTGAATAGGCCGGGCCCGCCGCGCCGGCGAGAAGTGCGGCAAAGAGGGCTCTTTTTACGAATCGATACATGCGTGTCACCCTTGGTCTGATCGGGCACCCGCCCGAATCCCTTGAACCTTCGTTAGGGATAATGAATTGCAAAGGTTAAGCCCCACTTAACCCTGACGCTTAACCATGTTGAGTCGTATGGGATGCGCTCTGAGCCGGGGTATGACGCCGATTTCGATGGCGATTGAGGAACGGCGCGCCTATATAGGTCGAGGCGGTCTGCGCTTCCCGGCAGGAGAGACATTTCCCCGGGGCCTTATTGATCCCTAGGGAGCTGTCCCTGACCGGACCCGTGGGTTCGGACACACGGCGCCCACCTACTTTGTAGGTTCCCGGGATCGACTTCTCCACCGGTCGTGTGGATCGCCACTACTCTGCACTCCTTCGAAAAATCATGCCCTCTCCGAAAGACCTGAAACGGCAATTGAGGCGAGACGCGCTTGCCCGCCGGGATGCTCTGGACCCTTGCTGGCGTCTCGAGCAGTCGCTCGCCATGGCGGATATGGCAGACGATATTGCCCCGGACCGGGGAACGGTCGTCTCCGGTTTCTGGCCGATGCGGTCCGAAGTGGATATCCGCCCCCTTATGTCCGCGCTCAGCGACAACGGCGCGAGGGTCTGCCTTCCGGCCATACTCGACAAAACGACAATCGAGTTCCGCGAATTTGTCGATGACATGGCTCTGATCGACATGGGTTTCGGCACGTTGGGCCCGGGCGAGGAGGCCGAGGCGCTGGATCCGTCGATCCTGCTGGTGCCGCTGGCCGCGTTCGACCATCGCGGGCATCGCATTGGCTACGGCGCGGGCTACTATGATCGCGCCATCGCCAAGCTGCTTGCCAAAGGTCACTCCCCCCGCCTCATCGGCGTTGCCTTCGACTGCCAGCAGGTGCCGCTCGTGCCGGACGAGCCGCATGACGTGATCATCCCCGAGATCCTGACCGAAAGCGGTTTGCGTCGCTTCCTGACGCCTCTATAGAAAGAGCAATGAGACTTCTCTTTCTCGGCGACATGGTCGGTAAATCAGGACGGACGGCGGTCTGGGAACAACTCCCCGGACTGATTTCCGATTTCCGTCTCGATTTTGTCATCGTCAATGGCGAGAACGCGGCCGGCGGGTTCGGCATCACCGAAGACATATTCCAGACCACGCTTGCGTCGGGGGCCGACGTCGTGACGACCGGCAACCATGTCTGGGACCAGCGCGAGGCGCTCACGTTCGCCGCGCGCGAGGACCGTTTCCTGCGACCTGCCAATTATCCGAAAGGTACGCCCGGCCGCGGATCGGGCGTCTACATGGCCAGAAATGGCGCGCGGGTGCTGGTCGCCAACATCATGGGCCGCGTCTTCATGCATCCGGAACTCGACGACCCGTTCACCAGCGCCGACCGCGAGGTCGCCGCGTGCCCCCTCGGCGAGCAGGCCGATGCGGCAATCTTCGATTTCCACGCTGAGGCGACGTCGGAAAAAATGTGCTTCGGGCATTTCCTCGACGGCCGGGTCAGCCTCGTTGTCGGCACGCACACGCACCAGCCCACGGCCGACCACCAGATCCTGAACGGCGGCACCGCCTACATCACGGATGCGGGCATGTGCGGCGACTACGACTCCTCGCTCGGCATGGAAAAGGAAGAGCCGCTCAGTCGCTTCCTCTCGAAGGTTCCCAAAGGACGCTTCGAAGCAGCCCGGGGGCCAGCCACGATTTGCGGCGTCGGTGTCGACATTTCCGACCGCACCGGACTGGCGGAGAGGATCGCGCCGTTCCGCCGCGGTCCCCGGCTCGAAGAAACCGCGCCTTCTTTCTGGAACTGACATTGACGAAAGCCCGGGCGAACCCTACTTGCCCGCGAAGCCGATCCTGCTGACATGCCTTGGGGACAAAAGACATGCCGATCATCGACTTTCTCGCGCCGCACTTCGTGTGGACGGGGGATCCGACTGCCTGGATCGCGCTTCTGACGCTGGTGGTGCTCGAGATCGTCCTCGGCATCGACAACCTAATCTTCATCTCGATCCTGACCAATAAGCTGCCGGAACATCAGCGGGCCCGCGCACGCCGCCTTGGCATCGGCGCGGCGCTCATCATGCGGCTGCTGCTGCTTGCCACCATATCCTTCATCGTACAGTTGACCACACCGCTCTTCACGCTGTTCGACCACCCGTTCTCCTGGCGCGACATCATCCTGATCGCGGGCGGCCTGTTCCTTGTCTGGAAGGCGACCAAGGAAATCCATCACTCCGTGGATCATGATGACGACAAGGAGAACATGATCGGTCAAACGCTGCAGCTTTCCATGGGCGGAGCGATCTTCCAGATCCTTTTGCTCGACCTCGTGTTTTCGATCGACTCCATCATCACCGCCGTCGGCATGACCGACGAAATCGCCATCATGTACATCGCGGTCATCTGCGCCGTGACGGTGATGCTGCTGGCCGCGACGCCGCTCGCCAATTTCATCGCCAAGAACCCGACCATCGTCATGCTGGCCCTTGGCTTCCTGCTTATGATCGGCATGACCCTGATCGCGGACGGCATGGGCTTCCATGTGCCGAAGGGATACATCTACGCGGCGATGGGCTTCTCGGCTCTTGTCGAAGGGCTGAACATGCTGGCGCGTCGCAAGAAGAAGAAGGATTCAGGCGGCGCGCACTAGCAGCGCGCCTGCCTCGGCCTATTTACACTCCTTCCAGCACGACGATGGTCGGGCGGCTGGGCAGGGTCTTCAGCGAAACCTGCAGCGACCGGCTCGGTCGGAATTCGACCTGAAACCCCTCTCCCATCATGCCGGTGAATTCGCCCAGTGGGGTCGAATGGCGGTGCATCGGCAGGATCATGGAAGAATAGAGCCGCGTCGCGATCTCGCTCATTGAGGCAAGAGACTGCGTCATGCCTCCGTCGATCGGCACCATGAGAATGTCCAGCCGGCCGATCTGGCCGAACTGCTGATCGCTCAAACGCGTGTGCAGGTGCCCCAGATGACCGATGCACAGACCGGCAACCTCGAAGATGAAGATCGAATTGCCGTCACGTTCGAGACCGCCGCCCCAGTTGCGGATGTCGGTCGGTACGTTGCGGATATAGACATCGTCCACGACCAACGCGTGCCTTGCCGGCCCACCCTCCGGGTTCCAGCCGCGCAGCACATAGTCGATTGCGGGGTCCGGAAAGTCGGTGAAGTGGGTCCGGTGCGCCTTGTTCATGGTCGCCACGCGCGGCAGCGGGTCGCCGCCATAGACGCCGGAGAAGTCAGTCGCGATGCGCACGCCACCCGGCGTCTCGATGATGTAGGTCGAGTGGCCCGCGTAGGTGATCGTGACGTCGCCATCGACGAAGGTCTGAGCGAGGATTAATGGCACCGCCCGCGACGGCGTGAAATTCGCGTAGGTCGCAGACGGGAATGCGTTGGCGATGGCGACACATCGCGAAGGTGGCGGCTCATCCTGCGCCCAGGCGCTCCAAGGCGAGAACAGAACGGTCAGCACAAGGGCGAAGCAGCGAAGCATATCTGTCTTCCGGCTAATGTGAGTGCCGCAACGATAGCGCGACGTGCGCCAGCCGATCACTTCCCCCAAGGGTCACGTTTTCGCGAGCCGGCTTTGCTCCTCGGCTAGACGTTGCTCACCGTTTTATCTATAAGGCGCGCCATTCCGAAAACACGCCAGACGACAAACGGGGGCTCGATGGCCGGCCATTCACAGTTCAAGAACATCATGCACCGCAAGGGCCGGCAGGACGCCATGCGGTCGAAGTTGTTCTCCAAGCTGGCGCGCGAAATCACGGTTGCCGCCAAGACCGGCATGCCCGACCCGGCCATGAACCCACGCCTGCGCCTTGCCATCCAGAACGCCAAGGCAGAGTCCATGCCGAAGGACAACATCCAGCGCGCCATCAACAAGGCCGCGGGTGGCGAAGGCGACAACTACGAAGAGGTTCGCTACGAGGGCTACGGGCCGGGCGGCGTCGCCGTCATCGTGGAAGTGCTCACCGACAATCGCAACCGCTCCGCCTCCAACGTGCGCGCGGCCTTCACCAAGGCTGGCGGCGCCCTCGGCGAAACCGGCTCGGTATCCTTCATGTGGGACCGTGCCGGCGAGATCTATTATCCGGCATCGGTCGGGGACGCCGACAAGGTGATGGAGGCCGCGATCGAGGCCGGTGCCGACGACGTACAGTCCGACGAAGAGGGCCACACCATCCTTTCGGCGTTTGAAAGCATCAACGATGTCTCCAAGGCGCTGGAAGATGTGCTCGGCGAGGCTGAATCGGTCAAAGCGATCTGGAAGCCGCAGAATAACGTCCCGGTGGACGAGGAGCGCGCCCAGTCGCTGATGAAGCTGGTGGCCACCCTTGAGGACGACGACGACGTCCAGAACGTCTACGCCAATTTCGAGGTCGACGACGCGACGCTGGCGAAGCTCAGCGCCGCATGACGGAGAAGCCGTCGCCGGTCGTTCGCATCACCTATTGCACCCAGTGCCAGTGGTTGCTGCGGGCCGGCTGGATGGCACAGGAGCTTCTCTCGACCTTCGACGCCGACCTCCGCGAGGTCGTGCTCGTCCCCGGGACGGGTGGCATCTTCACCATCACCTGCGACGGCAGCCTGATTTGGGACCGCAAGCGTGATGGCGGTTTTCCGGATGCGGCAAAACTGAAGCAACTCGTGCGGGACGTCATCGACCCCGAGCGCGATCTTGGCCATACCGATCGCAAGCACAGGGCTTCGACGCCAGACTAGGCAGTGGACTCATAAGTCTGCATTTGCAGTCACGCCGATGCGATAGCTATTGCTGCGAGGAGGTTTCTCGCGCTTCCCGCTCATGGGTACAGAACAGGACTCACCTTCCTGACCGAAGGTCGGCAGGCGGAGGCCCTGACCGAGTCGCCCCGCCTGCCGTTGCCCCCGCGCCCTGCCCCACGGTTGCAAGTCTGCCAAAAAAACGTGGGGCGCACGCTGGACGTCGCCCCACTCTCCTTGGGTGCCTAAGGCTTGGGACAGTCACGACCGTCCGTGCCTCATCTCCTCGTTATTCGAACCGCTTTCGTCTCGTGCCACCGGCTGTTCAGTCCCGGCTGGAACCCTTGCGCTGCGGGGCCTTGGCCCACGTCATGTCGCCATAGGTGACCACGGCAGCGAAGAAAACGAACGCGGCGACGACCGCGCTCAGAACCACTATTGTCTCGGCAGGCATCGTGCCCTCCTCTCTGTTGCAGGGAGGATGGCGCGACGGCTGCCGGCCCGCTTTGATCAGGATCAAACACATCGGGAAAAAGCGCGTTGACAGGCGATGCCCGCCCGCTTACATGAGCGCCCACCAGCCCAGATGGCGGAATTGGTAGACGCGCACGGTTCAGGTCCGTGTGCCGCGAGGCGTGGAGGTTCGAGTCCTCTTCTGGGCACCAAATTCCAGTTTCATACGATCCGAGATCGTCCAGAAAGATAGAAGGAAAGCCCGAGAAATCGGGCTTTTTTGTTGCCGGTTGGTATGGCTTCGTCCAATCTGGTCCGTTGGTATCCAGCAAGATTGTTGGTATGGTTGTTGGTAGATCGCTGCCCTGCCAGCGAACCTCGGAACGGGATACCAACAGATGCCACTGTCCGATGCCCAGTTAAGGTCACTCAAGCCCGCTAACCGCCCCGTAAAGCTTAGCGATGGTGGCGGGCTGCATGTCCTAGTCACTCCGCAAGGGTCACGGCTTTGGCGGCTTGCCTATCGCTTTGCAGGCAAGCAGAAGCTGCTCGCGCTAGGCGCGTACCCGGCGGTAGCTCTGGGCGACGCTCGGAGCCGACGCGACGAAGCGAAGCGACAGCTGGCGAAGGGACTCGATCCTTCGACCGAGGCGAGGCGGGACAAGCAGGCAAAATCCGCCTCGCTCGCCAACACATTCGAGATCATCGCGGCAGAGTTCCTCGCCAAAACCAAGCGCGAGGGCAAAGCTGACGCGACGCTAGCCAAGAAGCAGTGGCTGATAGGCATCGCCCTTCCTGATCTTGGCAAACGACCCATCGGAGAGATTTCGGCGGCCGATGTGCTGCTGCCACTTCGAAAAGTAGAGGCGGCAGGCAACTATGAGACGGCCCGTCGTCTGCGCGCGGTCATCGGTCAAGTATTTCGCTACGCCATCGCCACCTCGAAAGCGGCCAACGATCCAACATTCGGGCTCAGGGGAGCGCTGGTCGCACCAAGGGTGACGCACCGCGCGGCTCAGACGACTTGGAGTGCCTTTACGGCTCTGCTGCGGGCGATTTGGGGCTATGATGGATCGCCTGCGACGCGCGCCGCCCTAAAGCTGATGGCGCTGCTCTATCCCCGTCCCGGCGAACTGCGGCAGGCGGAATGGTTGGAATTCGATCTAGATGTAGGTATTTGGACGATCCCGGCTGTCCGTACAAAAATGCGGCGCGAACACCGGAAGCCTCTTTCAGCCGCAGCCGTCGAAATTCTGCGCGATCTCAGGAACCACACCGGAAATCGTCGACTGGCTTTTCCTTCGCTACATTCGGCCGAGCGACCTATGAGCGAAAACACTTTGAACGCTGCTCTGCGCAGGCTCGGCTACTCTGGCGACGAGGCAACCGCCCACGGCTTTCGCGCGACAGCCTCGACTCTTCTCAACGAAAGCAGGCGCTGGTCGCCGGATGCCATCGAGGTCGAGCTTGGCCATGTCGGCGCCGACGAGGTCCGCCGAGCCTATCACCGAGCAGTCTATTGGGATGAGCGGGTGAAGATGGCCGAATGGTGGGCAGGGTCTCTGGAAAGCGTGCGCAAGTCGCAATAAGCATTGATGCGCAGAATTTGGCGTGATGATCTCTGACTAGCGCGACTCGCTGGACCGTTGATGACGCTCGTATCTCACTGGATGCATGTCGACCTTTTCACCGTGGAGCAAGCCGCTGCACTTTGGGTAGGGTATGATCCGGCTGCCATTAGCCCCGTCAAATCACTGCGCCCGTCCGAATTCGTTGCCGCGACTCAAATGATTACTGCCGGCATCCGAAGCGGCGAGATTACCGCAGACTTTTCCACCAACGCATATGCAGTAATCGGCGACCATTCCAAGTCACTGATATCTAGAGCCGATCTTGAGGCCTTTGCTCGAAAACGTGCCCTCTTTCCCGCGTTTCTGTTCGACACGCTGGCGCCGCTGGAAGGTACCGGGGGGCTTGCAATTGGGCGTCAGCCGGCTCGCCTCCAGACTCTGGCAACTCCGTCTCAATCGGCAACACCGTATTCAGAGTTATCTGCGTCGCCGACCCCGGTGCCGCCAGCCTCGAACCGAGGCGGCCGACCGCCGGAATATGATTGGAACAGCTTCGCCTTAGAGATCATTCACCGAGCGAATCAGCCGGATGGTCTTCCGGAAAGGCCTGCCGAACTGGTTCGTGACATGCTGGCCTGGTTTCAAGCGGAGTCCGGCAAAGAGCCTGCCGAAAGCTCCGTGCGAGAACGAATTTCCAAGATTTACAAATACATGGCCGATCGCAGAAACCTCGCCTACTAGGTTTCTGGCAGTTTCCGGCTGCAGCACGTTGCTGGATGTAGAAGTTGCTGTTCCATCTTCAACGGATGGATGCGGACCATGTCAAACTTCACGGAACTGCCGGAAACGGGCTTCCTTCGCCTTTCCTCGATCCTCGCCCCGCGCGGCCCCATCCCGGTCAGCAAGTCGACCTGGTGGGCAGGCATCAAAGACGGGCGCTTTCCCAAGCCCGTAAAGCTGGGAACTCGCATCACGGTGTGGCGCGTCGTAGACATCCGCAGCCTGATCGAGAACGGAGAGCGCTAGCTATGGCGCGGCGGCCGATGATCCGCAAGATCAAGCGGAATAGGCCCTACACCCCCGACGAAGCAGCCCATTTGACTGGTGTCACTCCAGTCACCATCCGCCGCTGGCGCGAGCGTGGATTGATGTCCATTCCGGAGACCCGGCCGGCAATCATCTTGGGCTGCGATCTGATCGACTTTGTTAAGGCCCAGCAGACACCTAAACAGCATTGCCAGCCGCACGAATGCTATTGTCTTAAATGCCGTGCGCCGCGCGCGCCGGCCTTCGACGAGGTCGAGATCATCGTTATAAACGTCCGCTCGGGGAACATGCGCGCGCTTTGCTGCGAGTGCACGACGGTGATGCACAAGCGCATTCCGCTGGCAGCCGTCGATGCTCTCAGGTCTGAACACGGCCTGACCGTGACACTGCGTTGCGAACGCATAACCGAAGATACCTGACCCTGCCTGAATGATCGTTTCGGAGCGGATAGAGAACCATGCGAAAGCGCAATGCCAAGAACGAACGCATCAAGCGCCAGTACCTCGTCTTCCTTGAGGAAGCGAAGCAGTTGTCTGTGACCTCAGCCGACCAGGCGCTCGCGGCCATCCTGGCTTTCGAGGAGAGCACCGGCTACAAAGACTTCGCGCAATTCCACATCGAGCAGGCGCGCCGGTTCAAGCGGGTCCTCAGCGACACCGTTAATGCCTCAACGGGCAAGCCGCTGGCGAAGGCGACGATCCACTCCCGCCTAATGGCGGTAAAGGCGTTCTTCCAGTGGCTCGCCCCGCAGCAGGGCTATCGCAGGATCAAGTATCCCGACGCCGAATATTTCAATCCGTCGGCCAACGACCTCCGCGCCTCCAGCGCAAAACGTGAAAGGCCGGCGCCCGATCTTGCGCAGGTTCACCGAGCCATTGACGCCATGCCGTGCCAGACCGCGATCGAGAAGCGCGATCGCGCTGTTATGGCCTTCGCTCTCCTCAGCGGCGCGCGGGATGATGCACTGGCTTCTTTCCGGCTCAAGCACGTCGACCTAGACCAAAGAACTGTCTTTCAGGACGGGCGGGAGGTCCGCACCAAGTTTCGTAAGAGCTTCACGACCTGGTTCTTTCCGGTCGGCGGGAACGCCGAGGCGATCGTCCGGGAATGGATCGCCTATCTTCGCGACGAATGCGGATTCGGGGTGGAAGACCCCCTGTTCCCTCCGTCGCGTGTCGGTCAGAATGCCGACGGCCTGTTTGCCGTGCAGGGCTTAGACCGGACGCCGTGGAGCGACGCAGGCCCGATCCGCGCGATCTTCAAGCAGGCCTTCGTAGCCGTCGACCTTCCCAATTTTCATCCGCACTCGCTCAGGACCACGATCGCACGTCTTGGCCTAACGCTGTGCACCGCCGAGGAACAGTGGTCGACCTGGAGCCTCAATCTCGGCCACGAGAACGTTGCAACGACCTTCAAGAGCTATGCCACGGTGCCGACGCATCGGAGGGCCGAGATCATGCGCACGATCGGCACGCCAGCAAGCCCGGCCAACCTCAGCCAAGAGGAGATCGCGCTGCTCGAAAGGCTCGTCAGCGACGCCCGGCGCGGTGCCGCCGAGCCGGCGGGCAGTTGAGCTGGCCTCGGGTCAGCAAGGCAATAATCGTGTCGAAGGCTTAAGCTCAAAGGTCGAGGCTTTTGAGCGCCTCTTCAATCTCGCGCGCCTTCGCCTTCTCCTGTTTGAACCTCACAGCGAATTCCTCCACGGCGGTATCGCTCTTTGGATGGCATCCGGAATGGACGAGTGCGGCGTTGTCGAGATCAGTTTTCCCGCCTTTGGAATGCGGGTCCACATGGTGCACTTCAGCCTCAGCCCAGAGCACCTTGCCACCACACACATCACACTTCTTGCCGTTTCGCAGGTACAGCAGGGTTCGTTCGGCTTCGCCGTATGCCCGCTGTTGGTCTTTCGCCAGGGGCGCAATTATCGGGAGCATTTTCTCTAGGTAAAAGACGTGCCTTGTCTGAATCCTGTCGCCTCGATCCGAGTTGACCCGGGTCCACTGAGCGTATCGGCTCCAATACTCGTTTGGCTCCTCGGCATCTTTTCCTATCTTTGCCGCCGACAGCTGGTGCAAGAATGCGTCGAGCGCCTCAGGCAGGCTGTCCTGCCACGTGGGCACGTAGTCATCCCATAGGGCATCGGCTAAGGCGACAAGGTGAATCGCGTCGTGACCACGCAGTTTCGGTCGCTTGCCATCCCGAAGCATTGTTGTAAGTCGGTCCAGAATTGCAACCAGCCGCTTCGCCTCGACACCATCTCGTTCGAAGTCGATATGGCTGTAGTAAAAATCGCTGATTGCCGCAGACGATATGTCCGGAAATTCGGCTGACTGGTTTTCGCGCCTGTAGAGGTAGACCATAGCGAGTTGGGCTGCCAACTGGCGCGTCTTGCCTCTATCCTCTCCAGGCTTCATTCCAAGGACTTCGCGGAAAAATGCGTGACCCGGGTAGCGGGCAATGCCCGGCTTTCCCCCGAGCCACAAAACGAAATCGGTGAACTCTCCTGGCCACGAGTCGCGAGTTTCCTGCGCGTTGAGTGGCAAGCCGCTCTGCAATCGGACAAAGAGGTCTCTCACCTCGTTCGGATCATCTGTTTCGACCAAGACTACAGGCAGCTTTGATGCGAGGAAGCTTTGGCGCGTATCTTCCTCCAATCCGGCAAAAGTACGCCGCGACCAGCTACAAGGCTTGTGCTTGATGAATCGTGGAAACTTGGCCTTCTTTTCGTCCTGTACGGGATCGAGCAGGCTGAACGCGCCTTCAACGAAGCGATAAATTGCTTCCAGCCGCTGTTGGCCGTCGATGATCTCGAAATTCTCCTTCTTCTTGCCCGCGACTTCCTTCTTGATGTCATGGAGATATATGAGCGGGATCGGATACCCCCTGAGCAGTGAATCGATCAGCTTCTGCTGCTGCACGACGCTCCAAACCGTGCCCCGCTGATATTCCTGGTTCACGTCCAGCATGTTCGCGCGCCGTAGCTCCATGAGATCGGCGATCGCGTATTGTTCAGGCGTTGATTTCACGGCTTCCACCCCTCGCAAATTTTCGAGCCCTCGCACGGCAGTCGATTTCCTAGTGTCAGCGAAGCAAGCTGTCGTTGCAACCTGCAAGTGAAGGTACTGGATTCCAAATTGGATGTCCCAATGAGCCTTACGGTCATCTGGCTTGCGCAGACCCGCGCTGCGCCTTAAGCAGAATGCAGCAGGTTGCCATGACACTGATTAAGTCCAAAAAGCGCGTTGCGGACCACGGGGAGGTATTTACGCCCCCTTGGTTGGTCGACGCGATGCTCGATCTCGTGAAAGGCGAAACCGAGCGCATCGATTCGCGCTTCCTCGAGCCCGCCTGCGGGAGCGGCAATTTCCTGGTTCCTATCCTGCGACGCAAGCTCGCGGCGGTCGAACTGAAGTACGGCAAGTCGGCATTCGAGAAGCAGCATTATGCCATTGTGGCGGTCAGTTGCATCTACGGCATTGAGCTTCTCGCCGACAACGTTGCCGAGTGCCGCGCCAATGTCCTGAAGGTTCTCACCGACTATCTTCAGATCGACCCGGATGATGACCTCTGTCGCGCCGCGTCGAAGGTGCTGTCGCACAACCTGATCCACGGCGACGCCCTGAAGATGCGGACCGTCGAGGGTCGACCGATCGTGTTTGCGCAATGGAGCTACATCGGGAAGGGCAAGTTTCAGCGGCGCGATTTTCGCTACGACGTGCTGACGCTTTACGGGGCAGCTGGGGGTTTTGCCGATGAAGGCCTTCCCTTCACGCACGCCGGCAAGCATGACGTGTTCACGCCCGTGAAGACCTATCCGCCGATGACGGTGGCCGCGTTGGCGCGCGAGGACCGCGCCCAGGCCGCTGGGGAAGTAGCCTAATGCCCCAGGCGAGCTTCGCGCTTCACGGGCGAAACCCAGATGTTCTGAGCTGCATCGCGAACCTTTCCAATGACGAAGTGTTCACGCCGCCCGACTTCGCCAACCGCATGCTGGACACGTTGGCCGAGGCATGGGCAGCGAGCAATGGCGGTGCGGAAATCTGGGCCGACAAGGCGGTAAGATTTCTCGACCCCTGCACAAAGTCTGGGGTGTTCCTGCGCGAGATCACAAGCCGGTTGAACAAGGGTTTGGCGGCAGAGATTCCAGATCTTGAGGCGCGGATCGAGCACATCCTGACCAAGCAGGTGTTCGGCATCGGCATCACGAATCTGACCAGCATGCTGGCACGACGAAGCCTCTACTGCTCGAAGCACGCGCGCGGCAGGAACTCAATCGCAAAAAAGGGCTTTGCAAGCGATGATGGGAACGTTTGGTTCGAGCGCACGGAACACTCTTGGGTGGACGGCAAGTGCGCTTATTGTGGAGCAAGCGAGGCGACGTTCGAACGCGGCGACAAGCTTGAAACCCACGCCTACTCATTCATTCACACCGAAGATATCAAGGCTCGGATTGCCGAGTTGTTTGGAGGCGAAATGCAGTTTGACGTGGTGATTGGCAACCCGCCCTATCAGTTGGACGACGGTGGCTATGGCACCAGCGCAGCGCCGATATACCATCTGTTTGTCGAGCAAGCAAAGAACCTTGAACCGCGCTATCTCTCTCTCGTAATTCCATCGCGCTGGTTCGCCGGCGGCAAAGGATTGGACGAGTTCAGAGAGGCGATGCTCGCCGATACGCGAATACGTTCAATTGATGATTTCCTCAGTGCTGCGGACGTCTTTCCCGGTGTCGGCCTCAAAGGTGGCGTCTCGTATTTTCTCTGGGATCGCGACAGTCCCGGCCCCTGCCGAGTCGCCACTCATTTCAAGGACTGGCCGGTATCGGTTGCCAATAGATCGCTCGTGGAGAATGGAGCTGACGTCTTCATTAGGTTCAACGAAGGGCTTTCCATTTTGCGGAAAGTGATCGCCGTCGAGACCGGACAAACAGATACTCTTTCGCTTCCAGAGGACCAGCGCTTCGACAGGCTGGTGAGTTCAGCGAGGGCTTTCGGCCTGAGAACCTTCTTTAAGGGAAAGCCGAAAAGGTCTCGTGGAGATGTCTTAGTCTATCAGAACGGCGGTATCGGTTACATACCTCGCAGCTTGGTCGCGACCGGTCTTGATCTGATAGACAGATACAAAATTTTCGTGAGCTACGCGGCGCCGGGAACTGGAAACCGCGACACCTATCCTCACAAGATAATAAGTACTCCTTTCATCGGAGAACCAGGTAGCATTTCTTCTGAAACTTACCTCAGTATTGGACCTTTCGAAACGCGGCGACAGGCGGAAAGCGCGTTGTCCTATCTTGCGTGCCGACTAACACGCTTGCTCATTTTGCTACACAAGTCATCGCAACATACAACTCGCAAGGTCTATACTTTCGTTCCGACTCAAGATTGGAATAGGCAATGGGCGGACGTCGACCTTTACGATAAATACGATCTCACTGCGGAAGAGATCGCGTTCATCGAAAAGATCGTCCGCCCAATGGACATCACCGGTCGCGCCACGGACGAGGTGATTATAAGCGACGATGACTAAGTCCATTGACGAAATCCTCGCGCCCAAGCCCGCCGCAAGGCTTCGAATTTATGCCTGGACACCGAACGACCCGCCCGCCGCCTATATAGGTCTGATCAAGGTCGGCCAGACTACCTTGAGCGACGTCAATGCACGCATCCGCCAGTCACAAGGGCAGATGCAGCAGCGCTATACGCTCCACATCGATGCCGTAGCGGAACGAGACGACGGGACCGTGTTCCGTGACGCTGACGTTCGCCAGCGCTTGATCGACAAAGGCTTCGAGAACGTGGCGATCGGCGCATCGCGCGAGTGGATGCGATGCACTCACGCCGATGTCGCCACTGCGATCACTGAATTGCGGACGGGGCTGAAACTCACCGGCACACATCACGAGACCTTCCCAATGCGGCGGGAGCAGGCCGCTGCTGTGCAGGCGACGCACGCCTACTTCGTCTCGCGCTGGGCGGAAGACATGCATGCAGTGCCGCGCTTCCTCTGGAACGCCAAGATGCGGTTCGGCAAGACCTTCACCACCTATCAGCTGGCCAAGAGGCTCGGCGCCAAACGCGTGCTGGTGGTGACGTTCAAGCCTGCGGTGGAAGACGCTTGGCGGGCCGATCTGGACAACCACGCCGATTTCGATTGCTGGCAGTACCTGTCGAAATCCTCCGTCAGCGATCCAACCACCGTTTCCTCCAAAAAGCCGCTCGTCTATTTCGGCTCGTTTCAGGACCTGTTGGGAAGTGACCTGTTCGGAAACATAAAGCCGAAGAACGAGTGGCTGCACAAGGTGAAGTGGGACCTCGTGGTCTTCGACGAGTACCATTTCGGCGCCTGGCGCGACACGGCCAAGGAGTTGTTCGAGGGTGAAGAGGACGCCGTCGCGAGGAAGGAACTTGGCTACGCTAAAGACCTGGCAGAAGTGAACGACGATCTTGCCGTGCTGTCCGAAAGCGAGACTGAGTTCCTGCCGATTGCGACCAGGGCTTATCTCTATCTCTCCGGGACCCCTTTCAAGGCGCTGGCAACCGGCGAGTTCATCGAAGAGCAGATATTCAACTGGACCTACACGGACGAGCAGCGGGCGAAGGAAGATTTCGCGGCAGGGAAGCCCGATGCGTGGAACCCATATGCTGCACTGCCGCAGATGCGGCTCCTCACCTACAAGATGCCAGACGAACTCTTAGCGATCGCGAGTTCCGGGGAGTTCGACGAGTTCGACCTCAACGCGTTCTTTGAGGCCACCGGACGTGGAGATAAAGCCCGGTTCACGCACAAGCGCGATGTGCAGAAGTGGCTTGAGATCATTCGCGGCGGATACACACCCAATACGATCGAGCATCTCAAGACCGGTTCCCGACCGCCCTTCCCATACTCCGATATCCGGCTGTTGCCATATCTCCAGCACGCGTTCTGGTTTCTGCCGGATGTAGCTGCCTGCCACGCGATGGCAAATCTGCTTGCGGAAAAGCACAACACGTTCTGGCACGAATATAAGGTGGTGGTTGCAGCAGGAGCCGAAGCGGGCATCGGCCTCAAGGCGCTTGAGCCCGTGCGCAAGGCGATTGGCAGCGGCTTCGACACGAAAACCATCACGCTCTCCTGCGGCAAGCTCACAACCGGCGTGACCGTGCCGCAGTGGTCATCGATGCTGATGCTGCGCAATCTCAAGAGCCCGGAAACCTATTTTCAGGCCGCGTTCCGCGTGCAGTCGCCTTGGTCGATCAAGAACCCGAACGGCGACGATCCGAACGCAGAGCAGATCCTCAAGCCGGTTTGTTTTGTTTTCGACTTCGCGCCGACACGCGCATTGCGGCAACTGTCGGACTACGCGATCGGCCTCTCGCCGGGCGAGGCAAATCCCGAGAACGCCGTGCGTGACCTGGTGTCGTTCCTGCCGGTCCTTGCCTATGACGGCGCCAATATGACTCAGATCGACGCCGGCGGCATTCTCGATATCGCGATGGCCGGGACCTCAGCCACTCTGCTGGCCCGCAAGTGGGAGAGTGCGCTCCTAGTCAACGTCGACAACGATACGTTGCGTCGCATCATGGACAACGCGGATGCAATGGCAGCGGTCGAAAGGATTGAGGGCTGGCGGTCGCTGGGCGACAACGTCATCGAGACGATCATCAACAAGAGCGAACGGGTCAAGGAGCTCAAAAAGAAGGCCAAGGACGGCCAGCTGACCAAGAAGGAAAAGGATGAACTCACCGCCGAGGAGAAGGAATACAAATCCAAACGCAAGCTGGTGCAGGAGAAGCTGATCAAGTTCGCGACGCGCATCCCGGCCTTCATGTATCTAACCGATTTCCGCGAGAACACGTTGCAGGATGTAATCACGCGACTTGAGCCGGACCTGTTCCTCGCGGTCACCGGTCTGACCGTCAAGGACTTCCACCTGCTGGTGAATCTTAAGGTGTTCAATACCGAGCAGATGAACCAGGCAGTGTTTGCCTTCCGCCGCTACGAGGACGCGTCTCTTCGATACACTGGGATCGAGAGCCACGAAGGGCTGACCCACATCGGCCTCTATGACACGGTCGTGGCCAGGGATTAGCTCGGATCAAGCGCCGAAGTGCCAACAAGAGCGGGTTTGTTGGTATATTTGTTGGTATGTTGGAAATCTTTTCACCAAAAACATAGCCAAAACAGATGTTTATCGAGTGACTTCGATGCCTCTTCTGGCACCATTCCATCCCGACTACCAACGGGATCAATAAGTTAAGCCTGTCAGTACTTTGCTTGTGATTTGCGCCATAACGCGAGCGCTGGATTACAGAGGATCATTTTTGCGCTGACGACAGACCTATCGACAATGGGCTTGAAACTTTCTCAGTCATCAAAATCAGATAGGTTAGAGCGGACGGGATGGCCGCGCTTCTTTGCTTCTTTCAGGAAGTCAACGACTGTGTCAGGTGGACGACGAAGCTGACCGCTGAACTTCCTTTTCGCACGACAAATTCGTTCGAATGCTATCTCTGCCACCTGAGAACTCACTTGAAATCTCATTGCAATGTCCTCTGGACTGATCGCGTCCCAAGCTAGCCGCGTCGGCACGAGAAAATACGAGGCGAAGACATTAGCCTCTTCTTCTTCAATACGGTCACGCGCTGTCGGATACGCTGTAAGTCTTTTGGTTCGCTGCTTCATCCCCTTGTGACCTAGGAGATAGTGGCCCAGTTCGTGAGCGACGGTAAATCTTGCCCTCACCCGTCCAGCCTTGATGTCGTCCAGTACGCTCTCGCGAATTATGAGCGTGTGCGCTGCTTCATCCATCAGGGCTTCGTCTTGGCCGAGTTCGCCAGAGTTCGCCACACGAAAAGTGAAGCTTTTTGCCTTTTGCTCAAACGCCTCAAGCACGCCGTGCATGCACGGCGCGGAAATTCCCTCTAGACCCAGTTTATTCCGAAGCAAGCCAGCCCTTGCCTCGATAGTCTCTTCGCTGAGATTCAACATTGCGCCAACACCGCACCGCTCGATTCGTTCAAACAATATGATGTAAAATTTTCTCTAGCAAACACTAAATATGGTACTAATTGCGCCTGAAGGATTTATATGCGCATAAAAAAGCCGGGCCAAAAGGCCCGGCAATGTTGAAGGTCAGGACCCTCCAGAGGGGAACGTCGGGGCATCCGAATGGGAGGAAGGACGACCCGACGCCTCATCCATGCGCCTGTTCGGTCGCGGCCGATACGAATGCCATGCCAAAGATGGCGGGATCGGTAGAAATTCGTTCGTAGACGGCGCGACCTGTTCGCGGACCGGAAAGTCGGAAATCAGCCCGCAGCGCGGCTCTGGTCGCGCAGCGAGCGGTCGAGCGCACCGCGCAACTCGTGCTTCAGGCTTTCGAACTCCCCAGCGTCGCGGTCGCGCGGATGCGGCAGGCTGACGTCGAAGACGGCATCGATGCGCCCGGGGCGCGGACGCACCACGACGACACGGTTGGCGATAAGCAGCGCCTCCTCGATATCGTGCGTCACCAGCAGCAGCGTCGGGCGGCTCTCTTGCCACAGCCTTACCAGATGGTCCTGCAGGCTCGCCCTTGTCAGCGCGTCCAGCGCCGAGAAGGGTTCATCCAGTAGCAGCACGCTCGGGCCGGTCACCAGCGCGCGGGCCAGCGCCACGCGCTGCGCCATGCCGCCGGACATCTCGCGGGGCCATTTGCCGGCCTGCTCGGCAAGCCCGACGCTCTCCAGCGCATCGTGGATGCGCCTTTGCCGCTCGGCTGCGGGCACGCCCTCCAGCCCGAAGCCGACATTGTCGCCAACGGTGAGCCACGGCAGCAGGCGCGGTTCCTGGAAGACGAGGCCGACGGCCGGATGCGGCTGCGTGATGCGCTCGCCATCGACCAGCACCTCACCCCTGCTGGGCTGCTCCAGCCCTGCGATGAGCCTGAGGAGCGTGCTCTTGCCACAGCCCGAACCACCGATGATGGCGACTGCCTCGCCGGCTCCGACGCTCAGCGTGAAGTCCTGCAAGGCGCTCGTGCCGTTCGGATAGACTTTTGACAGATGGCGCAGCTCAAGCATGTCAGTTGCCCGCCCCGTAAGAATCCTGCCAGCGAAGGAACGGCGCGCTCGCGGCGACGATCAGCGCGTCGGTGATCTTGCCGATGACCGCGAACACCAGGATGGCCGCGACGATCTGGTCCGGCTTGCCGAGTTGCTGGCCATCGACCAGCAGATAGCCGAGCCCCTCCGCCGCACCCATGATCTCGGCGGCCACCACGAACATCCAGCCGAGGCCGAGCCCGGTGCGCAGCGCCAGCACGACATTGGGCAGGATCGCCGGCACGAGGATGCGGCGCACCAGCGCGAAACCCTTGAGCCGGAAGATGCGACCGACCTCGACGATCTTGCGGTCGACGCCGAGCACTGAGGCGGTGACGCCGAGATAGACGGGAAAGAAGACGCCGACGGCGATCAGCGCGACTTTCGATTCCTCGAAGATGCCGAGCCAGAGGATGAACAGCGGCACCCATGCCAGCGATGGAATGGCGCGCAGGCCCTGTATCGTCGGGTCGACGAGTTCCCTGAAGATGCGCGAATAGCCCGCAGCCGCACCCGCCGCGATACCGGCGGCAGCGCCGATCAGGAAGCCGATAGCCACGCGCCACAGCGTCGCGCCGATGTGCACCAGAAGCTCGCCGCCTTCCGAGAGCGACCACAGAGTCTGCGCTATGCGGCTCGGGGGCGGCAGCAGCCGACCTTCCGCCCAGCCGGCCTGCACTGCGATTTCCCATCCCACCGCCAGTGAAACCGGCAGCAGCAGGCCCAGAACGACCGGACGCCACGGGCTGGAACCCGTGGCGCGCGATGGCTTGGAATTGTCCCGGAACCCCGGCAAAACCGTCTCAACGGTCATGTCGCAAAGCCCTAGTTCGTGGCGGGGTGATAGCTCGGGTCGATCAGGTCATCCACCACGGCCTTGACGTCGACGCCAGCATCGACCACGCCGGCTTTCTGCAAAGCGAGGCCCGCCTGCAGGATGGTTTCCTTCTGCGCATCGCCGATGGCGCTGTTGGTGATGTCGGTGCGTTCGATCTGGAGAGCGATCACTTCTTTCGGTAGCTTCGCGACCTCCACCAGCGCATCAACCAGCTGGTCGGGATTCTCGATCGAATACTGCCGCGCCTTCTCATAGGCGGCGATCACCTTCGTCACCAGCTGCGGGTTCTCCTTCGCGAACGCCTCGCGGACGTTGAGAATGCCCCAGCTGTTCGCCTCCGGGTTGCGGTAGAAAAGGTGGGCGCCTGCTTCGAGCTGGGCCGCCGCCATCATCGGATCAAGGCCGGCCCAGGCATCGACATCGCCGCGCACGAGCGCTGCCTTGCCATCTGCATGCTGCAGCAGAACGAACTGCACGTCCTTGTCGGTCAGGCCATGATCGGCCAGCGCGCGGATCAGGAAGATGTGCGGGTCGGTCCCGCGCGTCACCGCGACGCGCTTGCCTTTCAGGTCTTCGACCTTGGTGATCGGGCTGTCCTTCGGCGCGACGAGCGCCGTCCATTCCGGACGCGAATAGACATAGACCGACTTGATCGGGTTACCATTGATCTTGCCGACCAGCGCCGCAGCGCCAGCGGTCGAGCCGAAGTCGATCGATCCGGCATTGAGGAATTCGAGCGCCTTGTTCGAGCCTTGAGACTGCACCCAGCGAACCGAGATGCCGTCTTCCTTCAGGCTCTCCTCCAGCCAGCCGTTCTTTTTGAGAACCAGCCCGACCGGATTGTAGGTCGCGAAATCGACGGTTATTTCGGTGACCTGCGCCAGCGCCGGCGAAGCCAGCCCGATAGACGCAGCGGCGGCCAGGGCAAGAACGGCACGGCGCGAGAATGCGGCAAACGACATCGGTATCCCCTCCACGTCCGCCATCTCCCGAAGCAGC
Source organism: Mesorhizobium quangtriensis (assembly GCF_040081925.1). Lineage (NCBI taxonomy): Bacteria > Pseudomonadati > Pseudomonadota > Alphaproteobacteria > Hyphomicrobiales > Phyllobacteriaceae > Mesorhizobium > Mesorhizobium quangtriensis. The sequence goes on along the minus strand of NZ_JBEBMF010000001.1, from coordinate 1,612,393 downwards.
GGACACAATTTCCATCCTGCCCACAGGGTAGGAGAGGACCAAAGCGCCAGAAACGCACAGCATTCCAACTATGGCTACACACTTAGAAAAATCTTTCGCGATTTGTCTGCAACGGCGCTACGCAGCCAACGCGAGGCCCAATATCCTCCGCTACCGAAGCCCATTGCCTTCCGCCTCGTTTCGCAGCAAAACCCCGCCGATGGCGCTTTGCCGCCGACCGGAGCTTGCCATGGTCCTTCGTCCCGCTCTCACCCCGCTTGTCGCCGCGCTGCCGACGACGGTCCCCTTCGTCGGGCCCGAGGCACAGGAGCGTGATCGCGGCGGACGGCGGTTCCGGGCGCGCATCGGCGCCAACGAGAGCAGCTTCGGTCCCGCGCCTTCCGTGATCGCCGCCATGCGCGCGGCGGCGCCCGACATGTGGATGTATTGCGATCCCGATAATTTCGAGCTGAAGGCGGCGGTCGCCGCCCACCACAAGGTTTCCCGCAACAACGTCGTCATCGGCGAAGGCATCGACGGGCTGCTCAATCTCGTCGTTCGTATGCTGATCACACCCGGCCAGGCCGTCGTCACCTCGCTCGGCGCCTATCCCACCTTCAATTTCCACGTCGATGGCTTTGGCGGCAAGCTTGTCGCGGTGCCCTACGAGAACGACCACGAAAACCTCGACGGCCTGCTGGCCGCCGTTAAGCGCGAGAACGCGCCTCTGGTCTACCTCTCCAACCCCGACAACCCGATGGGCACCTGGTGGGAGGCTCACGAGATCCAGCGCTTCATCGAGGCGCTGCCCGAAACCACGATGCTGATCCTCGACGAGGCCTATGGCGAGCTCGGGCCGGACTCGGCGCTGGTGCCGATCGACGTGTCGCGGCCCAACGTCATCTGGATGCGCACCTTCTCCAAGGCCTATGGTCTTGCCGGCATCCGCTGCGGCTACGCCATCGGCGAGGAGCTTTTTATCAGCGAGATCGAGAAGGTCCGCAACCACTACGGCAACAACCGCATGGGCCTTGTGGCCGGTGAAGCCGCACTCGCCGACCAGGCGTGGCTTGCCGAGGTGAAAGCGAAGGTCGCAGCCGGGCGCGAACGCATCGCCGGCATCGCCCGCGACAACGGGCTGTCGCCCATACCTTCGGCCACCAACTTCGTCACGATCGACTGCGGTTCTGACGGCGCGTTCGCGCTCGGCATCATGAAGGAGTTGCTGGCGCGCGACGTCTTCATCCGCAAGCCGATGGTCCCGGTGCTGAACCGCTGCATCCGCGTCAGCGTCGGCCTGCCGTACGAACTCGACATCTTCGCCGAGGAACTGCCGAAGGCAATCGCGGCGGCGCGGGGTTAGCCTGCCGCCAACAGCGCTCGCAACCTGTCGAGCAGCGGCCGCTGCCCTTCGATGATCTTCCCGGCGGCCTCGTCCAGCGTAAACCACCCTGCCCGGTCGATCTCGGGATAGCTTGCCTTGCGCCCGCTCCGCGCCGGCCACTCCATCTCGAACTCGTTGCTGCGCAGTGTCGCTGGATTGAAATCGCCTTGCGCCGTAAACGCCGTCACCACCTTGCCCGCCTTTTGCCTGATGTCGCCAAGCGGGTACAGCGTGCCACCAATCGTCCAGCCGGTTTCCTCCGCGAATTCGCGCCGCGCCGCGGCTTCGGCGTCCTCGTCATCGCGGTATTCGCCCTTGGGAACCGACCACGCGCCGGCATCGCGTCTGGCCCAGAACGGCCCGCCCGGATGGACAAGCAGAACCTGCGGACCATCAGCATGCCTTCGATAAACCAGAATGCCCGCGCTTCTTGCCGCCATGAGCGACCTTCCCTCCAGGCCGCGGCTGACGCAAGATGGCGCCAGGAGGAAACGATGTATCTCAACACACTCGACTTCGGCCTCGGGGAAGACATCGAGGCGCTCCGCGAGACCGTCCGCCGGTTCGCGCAGGAACGGATCGCGCCGATCGCGGCGGACGTCGATCGCTCCAACGAATTCCCTGCCCATCTCTGGGCTGAACTCGGTTCCATAGGCCTGCTCGGCGTTACCGCCGACCCCAAATATGGCGGCTCGGGCATGAGCTACCTCGCCCATGTCGTCGCCATGGAGGAGATCTCTCGCGCATCGGCCTCCGTCGGCCTGTCATACGGCGCGCATTCGAACCTTTGCGTCAATCAGATCAATCGCTGGGGCACGCAGGCGCAGAAGGAGAAATACCTGCCGTCCCTCTGCACGGGCGAGACCGTCGGAGCGCTCGCCATGTCGGAGCCGGGTTCGGGCTCGGACGTGGTGTCGATGAAGCTGCGCGCGGAGAAGAAAAACGACCGATACGTGCTGAACGGCTCCAAGATGTGGATCACCAACGGCCCCGACGCCGGCGTGCTGGTGGTCTATGCCAAGACCGACCCGGAGCGGAAGTCGCGCGGCATCACCGCCTTCCTGATCGAGAAATCCATGCCGGGTTTCTCGATCGCGCAGAAACTCGACAAGCTCGGCATGCGCGGCTCCAACACGGGCGAGCTTGTCTTCAAGAATGTCGAGGTGCCGTTCGACAACGTTCTCGGCGCGGAGGGTCAAGGCGTCGAGGTGCTGATGTCCGGCCTCGACTATGAGCGGACAGTGCTGGCTGGCGGGCCGCTTGGTATCATGGCCGCCTGCCTCGACGTGGCCGTGCCCTATGTCCGGGAGCGCAAGCAGTTCGGCCAGCCGATCGGCGACTTCCAACTCGTGCAGGGCAAGCTTGCCGACATGTATGCCACCGCCAGCGCGTCCCGCGCCTATGTCTATGCCGTCGCCGCCGCCTGCGACCGCGGCCAGACGACGCGCAAGGACGCCGCCGGCTGCATCCTCTACGCCGCCGAAAAAGCCACCCAGATGGCGCTGGACGCGATCCAGCTGCTCGGCGGTAACGGCTACATCAACGACTACCCGACCGGCCGCCTCCTGCGCGACGCGAAACTCTACGAGATCGGCGCCGGCACAAGCGAGATCCGGCGCTGGCTGATCGGCCGTGAGATAATGGCGGAGGGGTAGAGCCTGTCATCCCTCCCGACAACCCGCATGCATAGCCTGCTCCGATGAGCTTTCTCGATCGCTTCCGCCAGAACCGTTTCGAACACGCGCTGCGCCGTCACGGCCTTCAGCGCTGCTCGATGTCGGGCAGCGCCCTGTGTATCGGCATGAGGCCGCACACCGAATACAACCGCATCGCCCTTGATACGGTTCCGGAGGCGCCGAGCTGGGTTTGCTTCCTCGAAGCACCGGAGCAAGCCCACCTCATCCGCGCCTTCGTCAGTGGTCCGCAGACCCGAACCGTCGAAAGGCTCATCATCGGCACGTCGCAGGACTACGACGCGAAACGTTCCGGCTATGACATGACCGACGCAATCGCGGCCCTGAAGGGCGCGCGGCTGCCGGCGCTGAAGCGGCTGGTGCTGGGCGAGATGGAGCTGCTGTTCAACGGGCATGCGCTCTACGGCTCGCTCGGCGACATCACCCACATCTTCGAGGCCGCGCCGCAACTTGAGGAACTCGAACTCTGCGGCCGTTTCTCATTGAAAGGACCCGTACGCCACGAATGGCTGCGTACGCTTTCTGTGTCTGTCTTCTCGGATATCGGCATCGGCGACGGCCCGCTCAGCCAGGATACCGTCTCGCACCTCCTGCTGTCGCATTTCCCAAGGCTTACCGCCTGCTCGCTCCACCTCGACGAAACGCCGCCTGACGTCGGCTTCTCGGTCCCCGAGGAATTCTTCGCCCGCCCGCGTTTCCTCGCAATGCAATCCTTCTCCATCAATGCGCTGACCCCGGAATCGGAAGCGCGCATGAAGGAATGGATGGAAAGGCGGCGCGTGGGGTAAACTTAAGCCGAATGGCATTTTTGGTTGGTTTGCCATATCTCGTCACATTTGCCAGATATTGCCGTGAGTGGTAAAACCTCGTCAGGAGGCTTATCATGCGCAAGCTACAAGGTTTTTCCGAGGACAAGCAGCTGCCGCTCGCTGCATCCGCCGAGCTTCAGTCTGTTCCCTACGCCCGGCTAAAGATCGACAGCGCCGGCCGCATTGTTATTCCCGCTGACATGCGCGCCGCGATGATGGTGAAGCCCGGCGACACGATAACCGCGTCAGTCGAAAACGGCGTATTCAGCATCACCTCGCCCGAGGTCGCGCTGGCCCGCGTGCGCGTGTTCGCCGAGGAGTTCAAAGCCAGGCATCCCGGAATCAGCTTGGTCGATGATTTGATCGCGGACCGGAGGGAGGAAGCGCGCAGAGAGGCCGAGGAAGCGGACGAATGGCGCAAGGCGCACGGACTGCCGCCTCTCGAATGATTACCCGCGTCATCGATACGTCCGTAATCATGGCAGTCGTTCTGGTTGAGCCCGGCTATGAGGTCGCGGCTCGATTGGCGAATGGCGCTGCCATCAGCAGTGTGAATTTGGCCGAGGTTGTCGCCAAGTGCATTGATCGGCAGGTACCGCCTGAGGTTGCCTTGAGCTTCATGAAGGACACCAATGTCGAAGTGGTCGGGTTTGATGACGATCTGGCCATCGTCGCGGGCGAATTGCAGCGGAAGGCGCGCAAAGGCGTTCTGTCGCTGGGCGACCGGGCCTGTATCGCCACCGCAATGCGCCTCAACGCGACGGTCGTCACGGCGGATCGCATCTGGGCATCACTCGATATAGACTGCGCCGTAGAACTCATCCGCTAGGAGCTTCATGCCCGCTCTCGCTTCCTCCATCTCTCCAACCTCCGATGCCTTCCGCGCCAATGCCGAACGCATGAAAGCGCTGGTCGCCGATATCGCGGCCAAGTCGGCGACAATCGAGCAAGGCGGATCGGAGGAGGCGCGCAAGCGTCACCTGGAGCGTGGAAAACTGCTGCCGCGCCAGCGCCTCGCCCAACTGCTCGATCCCGGCTCGCCCTTCCTCGAAATCGGGCAGTTCGCCGCGTGGGACATATATGACGACGCCATCGCATCCGCCGGAATGATCGCCGGCATCGGCCGTGTCTCCGGCCGCGAGGTCGTCATCGTCATCAACGACGCGACCGTGAAGGGCGGCACCTATTTTCCGATGACGGTGAAGAAGCACCTGCGCGCGCAGGAAATCGCGGCACAGAACAACCTGCCCTGCATCTATCTGGTCGATTCCGGCGGCGCCAACCTGCCCAATCAGGACGAGGTGTTTCCTGACCGCGAACATTTCGGCCGCATCTTCTTCAATCAGGCCAATTTGTCGGCGGCCGGCATTCCGCAGATCGCCTGCGTGATGGGGTCCTGCACGGCGGGCGGCGCCTATGTGCCGGCGATGTCCGACGAAAGCGTCATCGTGCGCAACCAGGGCACCATCTTTCTCGGCGGGCCGCCGCTGGTGAAGGCCGCCACCGGCGAGAACGTGACGGCTGAGGACCTGGGCGGCGCGGATGTCCACGCGCGACTGTCGGGTGTCGCGGACCACCTTGCCGAGGACGACGCGCACGCGCTCGCCATCATCAGGCGCATCGTCGGAAACCTGAATCGGAACAAGCCGATACAGCTGCAACTCAAGAAACCGATTCCGCCGCTTCATCCGGCGGATGATCTCTATGGCATCGTGCCCGCCGACCCGCGCCAGCCTTACGATGTGCGCGAGATCATCGCCCGCATCGTGGACGGCTCGGAGTTCGACGAGTTCAAGGCGAACTACGGCACGACGCTCGTCACCGGCTTCGCGCATCTGTACGGTATTCCTGTCGGCGTCATCGCCAACAGTGGCGTGCTCTTCTCCGAGAGCGCGTTGAAGGGCGCGCATTTCATCGAGCTTTGCTCGCAGCGCAAAATCCCGCTCGTCTTCCTGCAAAACATCACCGGCTTCATGGTCGGCAGGAGCTACGAGGAGCGGGGCATCGCGAAGGATGGGGCCAAGCTCGTCACTGCTGTCGCCACCGCGCAGGTGCCAAAGGTCACTATGATCATCGGCGGATCTTTCGGCGCCGGCAACTACGGCATGTGCGGCCGCGCTTTCTCGCCGCGCTTCCTGTGGATGTGGCCGAACGCCCGCATTTCCGTCATGGGCGGCGAGCAGGCGGCGACCGTCCTGTCGATGGTCAAGCGCGAGAACATCGAGCGCAAGGGAGGGGCGTGGTCTGCCGAGGACGAGGCCGCGTTTCGCGCGCCGATCCTCGATCAATACGAGCGCGAGGGCTCGCCGCTCTATTCGTCCGCGCGGCTTTGGGACGACGGCATCATCGACCCCGCGAAATCGCGAGAGGTGCTGGCGCTGTCGCTCTCGGCTGCGCTCAACGCGCCGATCGCCGAGACGAAGGTCGGCGTCTGGCGGATGTAGCGCCTAGCGCGGCTTCTTGCTGAAAGCCCTCATGAACCGCACCCCGCCATCGTCCTGCGCTTCCCCGATCGCCACATCCATGAAGTCGTCGGTCACGCGCACGACCGCAAAGCCGCCGAGGAAGGCTGCCTTCGGCTTGAAGATGTCGATTCCGCCTGCGCGGTAGATCAATTCCCGGTCGTGCTCGTGGCCGTGGAAAAGCCCCACCACGTTGTAACCCTTGATCGTGTCGAGCATCGCCTGCCGCTCCGCCTCGCTCCACCAGTGCGGCGGGCCTTCCCCATGATCGTCATAGGTCAGCGCGGGCAGGTCCCAACGCTCGGTTGAGAACGCGTCCCAGCCATAATGCTGGAACAGCAGCACCGGTCTTCCGTCGGTCGCGCTATCGGCGAGATCGCGCGCCAGCCATGGAAGCCCACTGACCGCGCCCTTTACCGTGTCGCCGCCAAAGCGCTGCAACTGCACGAGGTGCACCCCGCCCCAGTTCCAGGAATAGGAGTCCGACGCAGGGTCGTAGTTTTCGGCTGGAACCGTAGGCGCAAAAAACAGGCTCGGCCGGTGCTTCAGCTCGACGTAGTCGCGCAGTTCGCGTCGATACCAGTCACGGCGATCCGGCGGGCCGTCCTGGTCGAGGTCGTGATTGCCCAATCCGGTGTAGACCGGAAAATGAATCTGGTCGTCCCGCGTGCCCTGTTCGTAGCGCTGCGCAAACTGGAGCAGTTGGTAGCCCTCCTCCGGCTCGGCGCGCTGGCCGCCGCCGTCGTCCGTCATGTCGCCGCCGACAATGACACCAGCAGGGACGCCGATCACCTGCCCTGCGGAACGCAACCCGGTCGCCGCACCATCGATCTCGGCGGGCCACGCGATCTTCGGCAGGCCGTTGATCGCGCGGACGTGCTTCAGCAAGTTCTCGTCGGTCCTGCCCTCCTCGCGGCAGTTCGGGCTCAGCCCCTCCCTGGTCCGGCAGGCATGAACGTCATTGGTGAAGACGAAGGTGACGTCGGTTCGGTTCGCCTCCTGTCCATATGTATCGGCAAGTCCGGCGAGCGCGACCGCGAAAGACAGGCCGACAACCGCAAAACCTGACGACTTTGAACACTGCGCCATGACCAAGACCGACCTCCGGCTTGCCATGCTCGGGCAAATCCAGCGCCAATGCAATTTTTGATAGATTCGGCATTTAGCCAGACGCCGAATGAGAGAAGGCTTGTCATACAGGAGGAAACAGGATGCATTACATCGCCCGGCTGAACGAGGGAGGTTCGTTCTGCCGGGCTGCGTTCGATGCGCATAGTGTTCATTTGGGAGGATTTACATGCTCAGGAAACTGAAACTGCTCGCCATGGGCGCCGCGCTGGCGCTTGCAACGACCGCCGGCGCGCAGGCCGCCGGCAAGACCTTCTACTGGATTTCCCACGGCAGCCCGGCCGACCCGGTCTGGACCTACTTCCTTGCCGGCGCCGAGATGTGGGCAAAGGACACCGGCAACACGGTCAATACCTCGTTTCACAACGGCGACGTCGCGGCTCACCAGGAAGCGGTTCGCGCAGCCATCGCGGCCGGCGCCGACGGCATCACGACCACCAGCCCCGATCCGGGTAGCCTCGTCGAGGTCGCCAAGGAAGCCAACGCGGCCAACATCCCGATCATCAACTTCAACACGCCGGACCCGACGGCCAGCTTCGACGCCTATGTCGGCGGCGACAACGTGGTCTTCGGCAAGGGCTGGGCGCAATATCTCGTCGACAAGGGCCTGGTGAAGTCCGGCGACTTCGTCTGGATGCCGGTCGAAATCCCCGGTGCGACCTACGGCGTGCAGGAAGAGGAAGGCATAAAGAGCGTGTTCGAGCCGCTCGGCATCACCTACGAGATCACCGAGGCGACGCTGGACCAGGCTGAAGTCATCACCCGCATGGTCGATTATCTCACCGCCAACCGTACCAAGATCAAGGCCATGATCGGCCTCGGCGATCTCGTCACCGGTTCGGTCAAGCGCGTATGGGACCAGGTCGGCGTGAAGCCGGGCGAAATCCCGGTCGTCGGCTGGGGCAACTCGCTCGACACCACGCAGGAAGTGTTGAACGGCTACGTCAACGCTGCGCAGTGGCAGGACCCGCAGGCGACCAGCTATGTCGCGCTGTCGCTCGCCAACATGCAGTCCGGCGGCGTTCCGGCCGGGTTCAACGTGATCACAGGCGCGTTGTACGAGAAAGACACCGCGCAGGTCTACGACGACATCCTGTCCGGCAAGTAATCCGCCTGTTCGGCTGATGGCGCGCTCCGCGCCGTCAGCCTGATCGAACAATCGCCCGTCGCTTTTCGCGACGGGCGATCCTGACAAATGCAAGCTATCGGCGGGCCACGTGGAAAATCCTTCGATCCTGAAGCGCTTCATCGCACGGCCGGAGTTCGGCCCGTTCGTGCTCCTCGTCCTGATGATCGTCGTCTTCCAGTCGATCAATCCCAGCTTTCTTTCGCTGCAGAATATATCGAACACGCTGGCCTTCACCGTCGAGCTTGGCCTTATCGCGCTTGCGATGACGCTGCTGATGACTTCGGGCGAATTCGACCTGTCGGTCGGCTCGGTCTTCGGCTTTTCGGCCGTCCTGATGTGGACTCTCTTCAACGCCGAAATCATGCCGCTCGGGTTGAGCTTCCTTGTTGCGATCCTCGTTGCTGCCGCCATAGGCTTCTTCAACGGCATCTTCGTGACGCAGCTGAAGATCCCCTCCTTCCTGGTCACGCTCGGCATGTTGCTGGTCGTGCGCGGCACGGCGCTCTTCATCACCGACGGTTTCCCGCAGCGGACCTGGAACGCGACCGGCAGCTGGCTGGCGGAGCTTCTGGTCGGAGACTTTTACATCGGCTCCTTCCGACTCTACATGTCGCTCGTTTGGTTCATCCTGGCGATCGTCGTGCTGGGTTACATCCTGACCCAGAGCCGCGTCGGTAACTGGATCCAGGCGTCCGGCGGCAATCCCAACGCAGCTGCGGCACGCGGCGTCCAGGTCTCGCGCGTCAAGATCGGCCTGTTCATGCTGTCGTCGGTCATGGCGGCGCTCGCCGGCATCATAAGTTCGATCCGCACGTCGTCGGCCAACCCCAACAGCGGCACCGGCTACGAGCTCGAGGTCATCGCCATGGTGGTCATCGGCGGCACAGCGCTGATGGGCGGCCGCGGCACCATCATCGGAACCGTGATCGGTATCTTCATCCTGCGCCTCATGCGCAACGGCATCATCATGATCGGCGTGCCGGGCCTCGCCTACAACATCTTCATCGGCGCGATCATCCTTGGCATGATGGCGCTGCACTCCTGGCTCGAACGCCGTCACAAGGCGGGGACATGACCATGCCAAACACAGGAACCCAGCCCCTCGTCCGGATGGTCGACATCCACAAATCCTACGGCCAGGTGAAGGCGCTGGTCGGCGCGAACTTTCATGTCAACGAGCGCGAGATCGTCGGCCTGCTGGGCGACAACGGCGCCGGCAAGTCGACGCTGATCAAGGTGCTGTCGGGCGCCGTGCCGCTGACCAGCGGCGACATCTTCATGCGTGGAAAGAAGGTCGAGCTGCGCAGCACCAGCGACGCCATAGCGAACGGCATCGAGACGATCTACCAGGATTCCGCGCTGGTCACGCAATTGTCGATCGCGCGCAATCTCTTCCTCGGTCGTGAGCCGCTGAAAGGTCCGCATATCCTGAACCGGATGGACCAGGATTCCATGAACAATGTGGCGCGCGAGCTTTTGAAGCGCGTCGGCATCAGCAAGGACATACCGCCTACGACGCCGATCGGCTCGTTGTCTGGCGGCGAGAGGCAGGCCGTTGCGATCGCCCGCGCCATGCACTTCGACAGCGACCTCATCATCCTAGACGAGCCGACCAACAATCTGGGCGTCGCCGAGACGCAGGGTGTGCTGAAATTCGTCCGGGGCGCGCGCGATTCCGGCCATTCCTGCATCTTCATCGCGCACAACATCCACCACGTCTTCCAGGTCGTGGACCGCATCGTCGTCATGCGCCGGGGCAAGGTCGTCGCCGACGACATCGACCCCAAGAAGTCCACGGTCGAGGAGGTCGAGCGCGTAATTACCGGCATGTCCGAGGCCGACATAAAGGCCGCTGTTTCCTGATAATCCCGGGTTGCGGACCCGTTCAAAGCTATGACACTCTCGGGCGACGCCCGGGAGGTCCTGCATGATCCTGATCGGCCAATATGACTCGTCCTTTGTGCGCCGCGTGGCGATCGCGCTGAAGCTCTATGACATGCCGTTCCGGCACTTGCCGTGGTCGGTCTTCTCCGACGCCCACAGGATCAGACCCATCAATCCGCTGACACGCGTGCCGACGCTCATCCTCGACGACGAGGACGTGCTCGTCGATAGCCATCTGATCATCGGCTACCTCGAAAGCATCGTGCCCGCCGAGCGGTCACTCTGGCCCGCCGCCGACCCCGACCGTCACCGCGCGTTGAAAGTCGCAGGACTCGCCACCGGGCTGGCCGACAAGGCCGTCAGCCTGTTCTACGAGCAGCAGCTTCACGAACTGGTATCGCCGGTCTGGGTCGAGCGCTGCCGCGGACAGATCTCCGCCGCGCTGACGATGCTGGAGGAGGATCGCCTCCAGCATCAATCGCAGCACTGGTTCGGTGAGAGCATCGGCCACGCCGACATCGCTGTCGCCTGCGCCATCCGCCACGTCACGGAATCGCTGCACGGCGTCGTGGCGATGCAGGATTACCCGGCACTGCATGCCCATTGCGAGCGGCTGGAGGCCATGCCGATCTTCCGCGAGATCAGCCAGCCATTCATCCCGCCGGCCTGACCACGCTTCCGCTTAAAGCCCGAGATTGCTCTTCTCGTTCTTGAGATACATCATCTGCGACGTGTAGGCGTCGACGAGGCAGTCGACATTGGTTCCGCACGCGTTGCGCTGCGCGATGAACTTGCTCTGCGACGCCTTCACCTGGGTGATGGTCGCCTCCGGCGCGCCGCTTCCTACGATGATGAAATACATGCCGGCAGTTTGCTCATCGAGCCGGCTGAGATTGGCGTTGCCGCAGATGGTCTGCTCGGCAGGCAGGAACGCGTGCGCGCAGTTGAAGGATGCGGCCTGCGCGCTTCCAGCCGCCAGACAGGCCAGCGCAAATGCACTCATTCTGACTTTCATGACGATCTCCGGCTTCGGTTTGCGGCGAGACTATCGTCCGGACTTGCCGGCGTCGATTCCATCCCTTCACATTTTTACCGCAGCAGTCAGCCTTGTTTCCATCGTCCCGCGCTGCTTGAACGGGTTAAGCCGGGCGTGGCAGCCAATAGATGCCGGGGCTTTGCCAAGGAGGAAAGATGCCAGCCATCAAGGCTCGACTGTCACCGCACTCCGGACGCCTTTTGCTTCTCGTCGCCGGCATGGCACTCTCCTCTGCCGATGCATCCCCGGCGCAGAATTCCTTCTACGACCCGCCGGCGAGCGAAATCGCGGGCCCACCCGGCACGCTGATCCGCCAAGAAGCTGTCGTCGGCGCGCCCGGCGGTGCCAAGGCCTACCGCATCCTCTACCGCTCCACCGGCCTCAAGGGCGAGACCATCGCGGTTTCGGCTCTTGTCGTCGTCCCCGACAACGTGCCGCCAGCGACCGGCCGGCAAGTCGTCGCCTGGGCGCATCCGACCAGCGGAGTCGTGCAGAAGTGCGCGCCCTCGCTCGCGCGGCACAAGTTCGACGACATCCAGGGTCTGAAGCAGATGCTGGACCAGGGCTATGTGGTCGTCGCCACAGACTATCCAGGCCTCGGCACGGCCGGCACGCACCCCTATCTGGTCGGGTCCAGCGAGGCGCATGCTGTAATCGACTCGGTACGCGCCGCGCGCGCGATCGAGGATGCCGTCGCCGGCAGCCGCTACGCAGTCTGGGGCCATTCGCAGGGCGGACAGGCCGTTCTCTTCACCGGCATCCTGTCGAAAAGCTATGCGCCCGAACTGCAACTCGTCGGCGTCGCCGCGGCAGCACCCGCAACCGATCTCGCAACACTCCTGCGCGACGATTTCGCCACCATGGGCGGCAAGAACCCGACGGCGATGACGCTGTGGTCGTGGGCACGCGTCTTCGACGCGCCGATCGAAAACGTCGTCGCGCCCGAGGCCATGCCGACGGTCGATGCGCTCGCAAACGAATGCATCGAGAGCTTCTTCGACTTCGTGGAGCGTCAGCTTACTGGAAGGCCGCTGGACACGGTGTTTCTGTCCGTGCCCGACGTGACCGAGGTCGAACCGTGGCAATCGTTGATGAAGGAAAACACCCCGGGTGTCCTTCCTGGCCTACTGCCGGTCTTCCTGGCGCAGGGAACCTCCGACACGACCGTTCGCCCTGCCGTGACGGAGGCCTACATGCGCGCGTTGTGCAAGGCAGGCAGCCCGGTCGAGATGATGGTCGTGCCCAAGGTCGGGCATGCCTTCATTGCCAAGCATTCGGCGGAAGCTGCGGTTGGATGGATCGCCCGCCGTTTTGCTGGAAGCCCCCCTCCAAGCGATTGCTGAAAGCAAAAAGACCGGCTAAAGCGCGAAACGACGCCGGATTGATCTTCAAGGCTGGGCCTCGGACAAGGAAAATCAAGATGAACGCTAAATCGATACTTCGTTGTGTTGCTCCCGTGGCCGGCGTGGCCACGGCTCTTTCATTCGCTTCGCCGGCATGGTCAAATGCCCAGGTCGGCATGCTCAAGTGCGACACCTCCATCGGCATCGGCGAAATCCTGGTGCGAAAGCAGACCATGACTTGCGTGTTCACCCACACCAACGGCACGGTGGAGAACTACTCAGGCACCGTCAGCCAGTTTGGTATCGAGATCGGCTCTGTCGAGGAAGGTCACCTGATCTGGGCGGTGTTCGCCGGCAGCCCCGTTAGCGGCACCGGTCTGCTGGCCGGCAAATATGCCGGCGTTGACGCCTCGGTTGCGGCGGGCCTCGGCCTTGGCGCCGACGTGCTGGTCGGCGGCACGGGTGAATCCCTGTCGCTGCAACCGCTGGCGGTCGATGGTGAGCCAGGCGTCGGAATCGCTGCCGGCGTCGAGAAGATCGAACTCTTCGCGACCAACTGATTTCAAGCCGACAATTACCTGACGCCAAAGAAAGACGCCGGCCCAAGGCCGGCGTCTCTCGTCCCCCTGTCCCGAGACGTATTCAGAACTTCCAGGCCAGACCGAAACGCACGTCGTTGCTGGTCAGGTCTGTCGTTGCAGTACCGCCACCGATTGCGAAATCGAAGTCCCCGAAATCTGTGTAGCGGTATTCCGCACGGCCGATCAAATTGTCGGTGAACGCATATTCGAGGCCAGCGCCAAGGGTCCAGCCGACGCTCGTGTCGTCATCGCTGCCGACCAGCACGCCACCGCCATCATAATAAGAACCGCTGACTTTGCCGAATGCCACACCGCCCGCGATGTACGGCAGGAAACGATCGACCGCGTAACCGAGGCGCAGACGGGCAGCGCCCGTCCAGTCGAGATCGCTGTCGAGCGACGCCGGGACTGGCAGGCCCCCATTGAAGACGGCGGATGTATCGTCCGCACCTGTCCATGCAAAGTCTGCATCGACGCCGAGCACGACGTTGTTGGTGAACTGGTAGTTGTAACCGACATAGACGCCGCCAAGCCAGCCGTCAGGCTCTGGCGTCGCGTAGTTCAGGACGCTGTCGGCATAGTCGCCGTCGCCCCAAAGATAACCGACCTCGCCGCCGATATAGGCGCCGGTCCAGTTGAAGACGGGGGCGATAATCACTTCAGGAGGGGATTCGATGACCACCGCGTCAGCGGCCATCGCGCCAAAGCTTGTTGCCAGAAGCAAGGTGGGAGCGAGCAGCAGTCTTCTCATTATAAAACTCCACATCAACCCGCCCACAATGAACATAGCACAACGGCGGCGCTTTGTAAGTTGTCAATCAGTGATGCAGTACGGTTCCTGCGGACAGTTGCAGTTTGACAACAGAATCGACTGTCGCCCGCAACGCTCAACTTTCGTTCAATATTTCCAAATCGCGTCACCTCTTCGCATCTCCATCTTTCCGCATTCTTTCTAATATTGAGGTACCCATTGTCTTCGTTCAGGCATTAGAGATTATTGTTCGACGACCGTCTTGACGTGAGGCGATTTCATTCAAAAATCGGCCAACCGCCTGAAATTACGAAAGAAGTAGATTTTCTCTCTCCACACCCTTCCGACCTCCCGCATACTTCCTCGCATCGCCCTCACGGGAACCTGGTGCGCACCGGGTATCAGGGAGGGCGGCGGCGCCGGGTCGGTCAACGCTGCGGTCGCGTTGGCTGGGTGATGAACCCCCAGGTCCGGGCCCTTGCGGAGACCAGCGGCAACGGCCGTGTCCTCCGCCGGGGCAAGAACGCCGGCGGGGTGCGGGAACCGCGCCACGTATAACTACTTAGAGGCTCGGCCCCGTGCTCCGCTTCCCGACTTCTCTTCCCGGCGGCGAAGAGCCTTCTTTGACAACGGCCAGACTGCAAAAGCAGGGCGTGGCAACGGTGAAGCGCGCCAACATTCGCGACCTGTCAGGAGACATATCAGAACCATCCAAGACGATTTGCCCGCTGCCACGTGCACTCCTAAAATCACCGTACTGTGAGAATGGAGGAATACATGGCTTCACCTTTCATCTGGTACGAACTGATGACCACGGATGTCGTCGCTGCGGAAACGTTCTACAGGAACGTTGTCGGCTGGACATCCGAGCCCTTCGGCAATGCCGAGATGCCGTACACAATCTTCAACGCGGGCGATCGTGGCGTGGCCGGCCTGATGATGCTTCCCGAGGAAGCCGCTGCGATGGCCACGCCGCCGAGCTGGATTGGCTACATCTACGCCGCGGACACCGATGCCGCGACGGCAGAGATCGAGAAGGCGGGCGGACAAGTCTATCGCGCGCCGATGGAAATTCCCGACGTCGGCCGTTTCTCGGTCGTGGCGGACGCGCAGGGAGCGTCATTCATGCTGATGACGCCGATGGGACCCGACCAACCACCGGCTCCCCCGAACACGCCGGGTCATGTCGGCTGGCACGAGCTTTACGCAACAGACTACAAGAGCGCCTTCGACTTCTACGCCGGGCAGTTCGGCTGGACAAAGGTCCGGGAGACCGACATGGGCGAGATGGGCATCTACCATGTCTTCGACACAGGAGGGAAGGACGGCGTTGGCGGGATGATGACAAAACCGCCTCACATGCCTGTCGCGTTCTGGCAGTACTACTTCACGGTGTCCGACATCGCCGCGGCTGCAAAACGCATCACCGACAATGGTGGAACCATCACCTTCGGCCCGACGGAGGTTCCCGGCGGAAGCTGGATCGTCAACGCGCAGGATCCGCAGGGGGCGCATTTCGCGCTGGTTGCTGCTAACAGATAGGAATGTTCAAGAAGATCCTAGTCGCCAACCGCGGCGAAATCGCCTGCCGCATCATTCGCACCGCCCGCCGCATGGGGGTGGCGACGGTCGCCGTCTATTCCGATGCTGATGCACGCGCACTGCACGTCGAGATGGCGGACGAGGCCGTGCATATCGGCCCCTCGCCCGTCGGCGACAGCTACCTGCGTGACGACCGCATCGTCGCCGCAGCCATCGACACGCGTGCCGAAGCCATCCATCCCGGCTACGGTTTCCTGGCCGAGAACCCGGATTTCGCCGACCAGGTCGCGGCGGCGGGACTCGTCTTCATCGGCCCCTCCGCCGCCGCCATCCGCGCCATGGGCATGAAGGACGCGGCCAAGCGCCTGATGGAACGCGCCGGCGTGCCGGTCGTGCCAGGCTACCACGGCGAGGGCCAGGAACTCGTGCTGCTGGCAGGCAAGGCGCGCGAAATCGGCTATCCGGTGCTGATCAAGGCGCGGGCTGGCGGCGGTGGCCGGGGCATGCGCAAGGTCGACAGTCCCGACGATTTTGCCGATGCCCTCTCGGCCGCGCGGCGCGAGGCGAAAGCCGCCTTTGGCGACGACCGCGTGCTGGTCGAGAAATACATTGAACGCCCGCGCCACATCGAGGTGCAGGTCTTCGGCGACGGCTTCGGCAATGTCGTGCATTTGTTCGAGCGCGACTGTTCCGCCCAGCGCCGTCACCAGAAGGTGATCGAGGAAGCCCCTGCCCCCGGCATGACAGGCCCCATGCGAGAGGCCATGACGGACGCCGCGGTCAAGGCTGCCAAGACGATCGGCTATTCCGGCGCCGGTACCATCGAGTTCATCGCCGATGCGTCAAATGGCCTGCGCCCCGACAGATTCTGGTTCATGGAAATGAACACGCGCCTGCAGGTCGAGCACCCCGTCACGGAGATGGTGACCGGCGTCGATCTCGTGGAGTGGCAGGTGCGGGTGGCTGCCGGCGAAAAGCTGCCAAGGACGCAGGACGAGATCAGACTTTCCGGGAACGCCTTCGAAGCCCGTATCTACGCCGAGGATCCGTCGCGCGATTTCCTGCCGGCGACCGGCACACTGCATCACCTCGCCTTCCCGCCGCCCTCGCCTGCCTTGCGCGTCGAGACGGGCGTCCGTGCCGGAGACACGATCTCGCCGTTCTACGATCCGCTGATCGCCAAGCTGGTCGTTGCAGGTCCTGATCGCGCCGGGGCCCTTGAAGCGTTGGCAGCAGGACTGGAAGCAACCGAAATCGCGGGATCAGTGACGAATGTCGCCTTCCTGCTGCGCCTCGCTCGCGATCCCGATTTTGCCTCTGCGGCACTGGACACCGGACTTATCGGCCGGAAACAGGCGTCGTTGACCGCGCCGGCACAGCCCTCCCCTGATGTCTTGTCCGCAGCGTTCGTTTCGGCATCGGGGCTGGAAACCATGCGGCGCGATGACGATCCGTGGTCGTCGCTCGCAGGCTACGCCCATTTCCATCCGGTCGAGCAGCGGACGCATCTTCGGTCCGGCGAAAGCGATATTTCCGCCGTGGTTTCAGCCCTGTCAGCCGGACGATGGCTGGTGCGCATCGAGGGCGAGACTTCCGGCCGCGCGATCGACGAAGAGCGGCTGCCGCGTACTGCCCGGTGGCCCGGACATCTCGCCGTCTTCTCCGAAGGTTCCACCTTCACATTCGGCGTTCCAGACCCGTTTGCGCGGGCCGTCGAAGCAGCCATCGGCACTGCCGGCATGCGTGCGCCGATGCCGGGGCTCGTCAAGATCGTGCGGGCGGCAAAGGGAGAAGCCGTCACCAAGGGCCAGCCGCTGATCGTGCTGGAGGCCATGAAGATGGAGCACACGATCACCGCCCCGCGCGACGGCATCGTCTCAGAGATCGCCATCGAGGGCGCGCAGATCTCGGAAGGCACTGTGCTGGTCAGCTTCGAGGAAGCGCCAGCCTGAAAAAAAGGCCGGGACGAGCCCGGCCTTTTGCAGTCTGTCGGCAGCTTACGGCTTGATCGGCGCGTAGGCGCCATCGTGCCACTGGTTGATGTCGTAGGTGGCGTTCTTGATGTCGCCCTTCTCGTCGAAGGTGATCTCGCCCACGACGGTATTGACCGGCGTTCCGTTCTTCAGCGCCTCGGCAACCTTCCCCGGGTCGTCCGAGCCGGCGCGCTCGATGCCCTGCGCGATCGCCTGGATGACGGCGTAGGAGAACAGCGTGAAGCCTTCCGGCGCAAAGCCGCCGGCCTTGATCTTCTCGACGGCTTCCTTGGCCTCCGGCTTCGCCTGCGGGTCCGAAGGGAACACGAACAGGGTGCCTTCTGCGGCCGGCCCGGCAACCTGCCAGAATTCCGGCGACGCGATGGAGTCCGGCATGATGAGCTGGAACTTGAAGCCCTGCTCCGCGGCCTGGCGCAGGATCAGGCCAGCCTCGGGATGGTAGCCGCCGAAGTAGACGACGTCGGCGTTCTGGCTCTTCATCTTGGTGACCAGCGCCGAATAGTCCTTCTCGCCGGCGTTGATGCCCTCATACATGACCTCGTTCAGCCCGGCGGCGTTCATGGTCGCCTTGACTGCGTCAGCCACGCCCTGGCCGTAGGCGCTCTTGTCGTGCAGGATGACGACGTTCTTGCCCTTGTACTTCTCGGCAATCCACGGACCGATGAAGGCACCCTGCGCATCGTCGCGCGTGTAGAGGCGCATGATGGTCGGCCAGCCGCTCTTGGCGGCATCGTCGGTCAGCAGCGGGTTGGACGAGGCCGGCGACATCATCAGGATGCCGCTCTCGGCATAGACGGCCGATGCCGGAATGCTGGAGCCCGAGCAGGCGTGGCCGTCGACGAACTTGATGCCTTCGGCGGCAATGCGGTTGGCAACCGACACGGCCTGCTTGGGATCGCAGACGTCGTCCTGGATCGACAGCACGATGTTGCGGCCGCCGACACCGCCGGCTGCGTTGATCGCATCGGCGGCAGCCTGCGCGCCGATCTTGAACTGGTCGCCGATCGTCGCAAGTTGGCCGGTGATCGGGCCGGCAACGGCGATGGTGATGTCTTCTTGAGCGATGGCTGCCTGCGCACTGATCGCAAGGCCGGCAGCAACGGCCAGAATGGTAGTGAGTTTCATTGGGCGCTCCCTGGCAGTTTGTTGATTATGACGGCGTACTACCGTGGATGAGAGCGGAACTCCACGCAAAACCTTTGGCTGGCCCAATCAAAGCCGGAGGCAGAAGCAGAAAGGCCGCGCCGGATCTTTGTCCGGTCGCGGCCTTTTCGGTTGGTCCGCGCGTCCCCACGCCCGGCCTCGCCTTTTCCCTGTCGTCACAACAGCGCGGTTTTCCCGCGTCTTGTTGTCGAAGGCCTGGCCGTCTTACGCGGCCTTGGCCCGGTACTCCCCTATCAGTGTGCGGTCATCCACTCGCGCGCATCGCGCAGCGCCTTGGCGATGTCGACTTTCGACATGCTGGCCGAAAGTTCCGAGCGCAGTTCGGCGGCCCGGGACGAACCCTTGATCGCCGCGATGTTGAACCACTTGTGGGCGGCAACAACGTCGGCGTCGCAATCGCGGCCGGTGGCATACATCATGCCCAGTTCGAAAAGGATGTCCGCCTGGGCCGTCGAGCCCATCGTGCCGAAACCCTGCTCGAGCATTTCAAAACGTGCCATTTTTTTTACCCCTGTCCCTGTTGTGGAGAGCCGCTCCGTTTGTGTCCCCGGGTTGCTCTTCCGATGTTTTCGAGGATGGCCGCCGACGCTTGAATCCGTCGTTAAATGGCGTGCTTAATTTGCCGCAAACAAAGTTCAAACGAGCGGTAAACGTGGGAAAACGTTAAGGATGGGAGGCCTTGGATTCCTGCGGATTTTCGGAAAAATTGGCGAAAATGCAGTGGCTTGATTTCAAGGCTTCGGTAACCACGAAAAACATCGCGACGCGCCAAGATGTAGAGCGGTGCGCTTTCGCGACGCTCTCGGGTGGGCTACCGTGTCGCCAAAGACCCGGTGAGATTTGGCCTGTTTTTCAGGGAGGACATCATGCTTCGCAGATTTGGTCTGGTCACCGCCGCGACGTTGCTGCTGGGCACGGCGGCGTTCGCGGATCCCATAGCGGGCAACTGGCGCACAGAGGCGGGTGCGACCGCACAGATCGCCTCATGCGGCGGCAGCTTCTGCATCACCCTGAAGACCGGCAAACATGCCGGCAAGAGCATCGGCAAGTTCAAGGCCGCCGGCGAGGGAAACTACACCGGCAGCATCACCGATCCAGCAAACGACAAGACCTATTCCGGCAAGGGGGCACTGTCGGGCGCTACGCTCAAGATGAGCGGCTGCGTACTGGGCGGGCTGATCTGCCGATCGCAGACATGGACGAAACTGTAGCCGCTACGACCGCGCGCGCTGGCCGAACAGAACCTTCTGCGCTTCCTTGTCGGTCGCGAGATTGTTGCGGTGGTCCTGCCCGACAATCAGGGCACGCTCGACTGCCGGGCGTGCCAGGATCGCATCGAACCAGCGCTTGAGGTGCGGGAAGTCCTCGATCTCCTGCCCCTGGTTCTTGTAAGGCTTCACCCAGCCAATCGAGGCCATGTCGGCGATTGAGTAGTCGACCGCCAGAAACTCGCGGTCGGCGAGCCGCTTGTTCATCACACCGTAGAGGCGGTTGACCTCGTTGGTGTAGCGGTCGATCGCATAGGGCAGCTTTTCAGGCGCATACTGCCGGAAGTGATGCGTCTGCCCGGCCATCGGCCCAAGGCCTCCGACCTGCCAGAACAGCCACTGCTCGACCTCGACTCGCTGGCGCTCGTCCGCCGGATAGAACCTGCCAAACTTGCGGCCGAGATATTGCAGGATAGCTCCTGACTCGAAGACCGATATCGGCTCTCCGCCTGGCCCTTCGGGATCGATGATCGCCGGCATGCGGTTGTTCGGAGCTATTGCGAGGAAGGACGGTTCGAACTGTTCGCCCTTGCCGATATTGACGTATTTGACCTCATAGGGAACGCCCAGTTCCTCCAGCATGATCGTGATTTTCCAGCCGTTGGGGGTCGGCCAGTAGTAGAGTTCGATCGGCGCGGTCTGTCCCGTCATCGCAGGTCTCCGAGAAATGTCCTTCCGACATAGGCCGGCGTGCCCGAAACGCAAGCGAGCCAGTCGTTAAAGGCCCTCAATAAATTTGAACGTCACATGAACGGGCATCTCAGGGCCGGTTCAGAGCCATTCCGGCATTCTCCCAAACATTGAGGGAGAAATACAAATGCTTGCCCGCCGCTTCACCATCGTCTGCCTGCTCGTGACGCTCTTCGGAATGGGGTTCGCGATCCTGGTCGCGGAGGCTGGCAGGTCGAAAAACCAGTACCAGACCGCCGGCGCCACTTCCTGCTTCGTCGGACAGAAGATTTTCTGCCGGCGATGAGCTGGAACCGGATTTCAACACACTCAACGACCGAAAGCGAAGAACGACCATGAACCGCCATCTCACAGAAACCCTGAAGTGCCTCCGGCTGCTGCCGCGCGCACTGGCGATCATTCTGGTCATTTCCGCTCCAGTGCTTGCTGTCCCAAGCCTTCAGGCCGCGGACCATACGGTGATCGAAGCGCCCACGATGAAGAAGCGCGGCGCCGGCTTCGTCCTGATGGTCTGCCTGCAGCGCGGCTCGTGACGCGAGTTGCTGCCGAAATTATGTGCAGCATCTCCACACCGTCACAAAGGCCCATTATAGTGGGTCATGGAAAAGCGAATCTATCCTGAACCCATCGAATCCGTCGTCTCGCCAGAGCCCGTGGGACGCAGAAGTTTCACCGACGCGGGCGAGGCCGTGGCCGCCCTGGAGGCGCTCTACGAGCGCAATACGAAATTCCTGCGTGACTCCTTCGCTGCCCTTGCCGAAGGCGCGGATCCCAGCAGACGATACCGGGCGTTCTATCCTGAAGTCGGCGTGACCACGTCGTCCTACAGCCAGGTAGATTCCCGGCAGGCCTACGGCCATATGCCGACGCCGGGCCATTATTCGACCACTATCACGCGGCCCGACCTGTTCCGGGAGTATCTGATCGATCAGCTTCGGCTGATCATGCGCAATCATGGGGTTCCGGTTGTCGTTTCGGAGTCGGAAACGCCGATCCCGCTGCATTTCGCATTCCTCGAAGGCACTTATGTCAACGGCTCGGCTGCCGAACGCATCCAGAGGCCGATCCGCGACCTTTTCGACGTGCCCGACCTGGACGGCACCGACGACCACATCGCCAACGGCACGTTCGAGCTGCTGCCTGGCGAACCGCGCCCGCTGGCGCCCTTCACCGCGCAGCGCATCGACTATTCGCTGCACCGGCTGACGCATTACAGCGCGACCAGCCCAGACCACTTCCAGAACTTCGTGCTGTTCACCAACTACCAGTTCTACATCGACGAGTTCACGCTGTACGCCCGCAAGCTGATGGCGGAAGGCGGCGGCGGATACGAAGCCTTCGTGGAGCCGGGCAACATCGTGACGACAGCGGGCCAGTCGTCAGCGGACGGCCCCACGCTGGCGCGGCTGCCCCAGATGCCTGCCTACCATCTCAAGAAGAAGGGGCATGAGGGCATTACCATGGTCAACATCGGCGTCGGACCATCCAACGCCAAGACCATCACCGACCATGTCGCCGTGCTTCGCCCGCATGCCTGGCTGATGCTCGGCCACTGCGCCGGGCTGAGGAACACGCAGGCGCTCGGCGACTACGTGCTGGCGCATGCCTATGTCCGCGAGGACCATGTTCTGGACGACGACCTGCCTGTCTGGATTCCCATCCCGGCGCTGGCCGAGGTGCAGGTGGCGCTGGAAGAGGCTGTCGCCGAGGTGACCGGGCTGGCCGGCTACGACCTCAAACGCATTATGCGGACGGGAACCGTCGCCACCATCGACAACCGGAACTGGGAGTTGCGCGACCAGCGCGGGCCGGTGCAGCGACTGTCGCAGTCGCGCGCCATCGCGCTCGACATGGAATCGGCTACGATCGCAGCGAACGGCTTCCGCTTCCGAGTGCCCTACGGGACGTTGCTGTGCGTGTCCGACAAACCGCTGCATGGGGAACTCAAGCTGCCCGGTATGGCGTCGGATTTCTACAAGCGGCAGGTCGCGCAGCACCTCACGATCGGCATCCGTGCGCTGGAAAAGCTCGCCGAAATGCCCAAGGAACGGCTGCATTCCCGCAAGCTCAGGAGCTTTGCCGAAACCGGGTTCCAGTGAGTCTGTCCACCCACCTTGAATGGGCCGCAATCCCCGCGAAGAAAACGGCATGGGCAAAAACAGAACGGTCCGCCTGCTCGGCCTGATCGCCTTCCTGGCAGCGATCCCGATTTCGCTCGCGCTGATCGGCGGCTTCTTCGGGTCGGTCCATCCGGCGTTCGATTCGCTGGCGCATTTCCGCATTCATCTCGCGGCTGCACTAGTCTGCTTGTCGCCCTTCCTGCTGATCTCTCCGGGCTTCCGATGGAACGGGTTGCTTGCCGCCGCCCTCGGTGTGTGGGCGATCGTCAACGTCACGGGACCTTCCTTTGTCCCCGGCTTCGCCCCGGTTCAGGCGTCCACTGACGCCGAAGCTGAGGGCGGTCCTGTCTATCGGCTGATGCAACTCAACCTGCGCTTCAACAACCCGAACCCCGGCGACGTCCTGTCGCTCATCGGAAGGGTGCGGCCGGATGTGGTAACGCTGGAGGAAGTATCGCCCATGTGGAAGGAAAGGCTGGCGCTGCTCGAAACCGCTTATCCCTATCGCCTTTTCTGCACGCTCGACGGCTACGCCGGCGGCGTGGCGATCCTTTCCCTTAGGCCCTTCGCGGAAGGCAGCGAAGGCAAGTGCGTGGACGGGGGAACTTTCGGCGTTGCGACGGTGGATTTCGGAGGCTTCGTGGTCGACGTCGCCGCGATGCATCTGCACTGGCCTTGGCCGCTCGGCCAGATGCAACAGATCGCCGATCTTGCGCCCACGCTCGCTGACCTCGGCGATAACGCGATCCTGGCGGGCGATCTCAACGCCGCACCCTGGAGCGAGGCGTCTGCCCAGGTCGCAAAGGCCGCCGCGATGAAGCCGCTCGGACCCACAAACCCGACATGGATCTGGCGACGGCTGCCGGAATGGCTGCGCTTCGCCGGCCTACCGATCGACCGTATCTTCGCCAAAGGCGAGCTGGTGATCCATTCAGTCCACACGCTTCAGCCGGTCGGCTCGGATCATCTGCCGGTGCTGGTCGAATTTTCACCCAAAGCGCCTGATCTCGAAGACGATCCGCTGGCAACGGCCCTGGCGCAACTGCCCTGACGACTTGTCGTCAGGGCAGGATCGTCAGCCCCACATGTTCCGATAGACCGGTCCTTCGCCGCCAGTTTTTAGCCGGCGGTCGAGACGAACACGGCTATCCTCACATGTTCGGGTAAACCGGTCCTTCGCCACCTTGCGGCGGCACCCAGTTGATGTTCTGGTTCGGATCCTTGATGTCGCAGGTCTTGCAGTGGACGCAGTTCTGCGCGTTGATCACAAAGCGCACATCCTTGATCGACGGGTCCGCTGCGGAATTGCCGTCGGAATCCACCCATTCGTAGACGCCAGCCGGACAATAGCGGGTCGAGGGTCCGGCAAAGACATCGTGCTCGGAGCGCTCCTGCAACGCCATGTCCTTGACCTGCAGGTGGATCGGCTGGTCTTCCTCGTGATTTGTGTTCGACAGGAACACCGAGGAAAGCTTGTCGAAAGTCAGGACGCCATCCGCCTTGGGATAGTCGATCTTCTTGTGCTTCGATGCTGGATCAAGCGTCGCATAGTCGGCCTTGCCGTGCTTCAGTGTGCCGAAGGGCGAGACGCCGAACAGCGTGTTCAGCCACATGTCGAGACCGCCGAGGCCGATGCCGAGTACCGTGCCGAAGCGCGACCACAGCGGCTTGACGTTGCGCACCTTCTTGAGGTCCTTGCCGATATCGCTGTCGCGCCAGGCGTCCTCATAAGCCGTCAGTTCGTCGTTCGAACGGCCCTCGGCAAGCGCGGCTGCAACATGATCGGCAGCCAGCATCCCCGACAGCACCGCATTGTGCGATCCCTTGATGCGCGGAACGTTTACGAAGCCTGCCGAACAGCCGAGCAGCGCACCGCCAGGGAAAGACAATTTCGGCACGGACTGCCAGCCACCTTCCGTAATGGCGCGCGCGCCATAAGAAATGCGCTTGCCGCCTTCGAAGGTCTCGCGGATCGACGGATGCGTCTTGAAGCGCTGGAATTCCTCGAAGGGAGACAGCCATGGGCTCTTGTAGTTCAGGTGCACCACGAAGCCGACCGCGACCTGATTGTCCTCAAGGTGATAGAGGAACGAACCGCCGCCCGTCTTGATGCCCAGCGGCCAGCCGAAGGAATGCTGCACGAGGCCCGGCTTGTGCTTCTCGGGCGCGACCTGCCACAGTTCCTTGAGCCCTATGCCGAATTTTCCGGGGTCACGGCCTTCCGACAGTTTGTATTTCGAGATCAGCTGCTTGGCGAGCGAGCCGCGCGCGCCTTCCGCGATCAGCACATACTTGCCGATCAGCGCCATGCCCGGCGCATAGCTCGGACCGTGCGAACCGTCGCGTTCGACACCCATGTCGCCGGTGTAGACGCCGGTCACCGCGCCGGCTTCATTGTAGAGCAGGCCGGCCGCAGCAAAGCCCGGGTAGATCTCGACGCCCAGCGCCTCGGCCTTGGTCGCCAGCCAGCGGCAGACATTGCCGAGCGACACGATGTAGTTGCCATGATTGTTCATCAGCGGCGGCATCATGAAGTTGGGCAACCGAAGCGAGCCGCTGTGGCCCAGCACGAGGAAATGATCGGCCGTGACGGGAGTCTTGAACGGGTGGTCGCTTTCATCGCGCCAGCCGGGAAGCAGACGATCGACGCCAATCGGATCGACCACGGCGCCGGAGAGAATATGAGCTCCTACCTCGCCGCCCTTCTCAAGCACGACCACGGAAAGTTCGGGGTTCACTTGTTTCAGCCTGATCGCGGCGGACAGGCCCGCAGGCCCGGCGCCGACGATGACCACGTCGAACTCCATGCTCTCCCGTTCGATTTGTTCCATCATTCTCCCCGCAATCGCTTGCTCTGGTTGGCCTGGGTGCGGCCATGTTGCTGGCTTAGAGGCTCCTTAGCCCATCCAACTGCGACGTGGAACCGTCTGCCGCCGATTTGTCGCCATCGCTTTGGCATGAGGAAGCCCGCCATAGGCTGCGGTTCTGGCTGCCGCCCCGGCGGGGCTTGCCAACGCGGCGCAGGCGGACGATTGTCCCGCCATGATTTTTCCGACCGAAAAGGATGTGGGTCTGCGCGAACTGCTGGCGTTCTATGCCGAGGCCGGCGTGGACGAGGCGCTGACCGACGAGCCGATTGATCGGTTCGCCGCCTTCGAAGCCAGGACTTCCGCTGC
The DNA here is from genome assembly GCF_040081925.1 of Mesorhizobium quangtriensis. NCBI lineage: Bacteria > Pseudomonadati > Pseudomonadota > Alphaproteobacteria > Hyphomicrobiales > Phyllobacteriaceae > Mesorhizobium > Mesorhizobium quangtriensis. Next base: position 1,586,259 of record NZ_JBEBMF010000001.1, on the reverse strand, counting down.
GTCCGAGGCGCGCGTGGCCGAGCATACGCGAGTTGGACAGGCCAACACGGCACGAGACCAGAAGCCGGGCCGCCAACGAGCCGAGGCACCCAGCGTTGCGCCGGCGGCGCCTGTTGCCGTGCCGGACGAGGCGCAGGTCGCATTGGCGCGCCAGCAGGCGGCTGCCTCCGCCACACTCGACGAATTGCGCGAGCACATGGCGGCGTTCGAAGGGTGTAACCTCAAATTCACCGCCAAGAGCCTCGTTTTCGCCGACGGCAATCCGCATGCCGACATCATGCTCGTCGGCGAAGCGCCGGGCCGCGACGAGGATATGGAAGGGCTCCCCTTCGTCGGCCGCTCAGGCCAATTGCTCGACCGCATTCTCGCCGCGATCGGCCTCGACAGGCAGTCCGTCTACATCGCGAATGTCATCCCGTGGCGGCCGCCGGGAAACCGGACCCCGACACCGCAGGAAACCGAAATCTGCCGGCCGTTCATCGAGCGGCAGATCGAACTGGCGAACCCCAAGGTTCTGGTGACGCTTGGCGGTCCGTCAGCGAAAACCCTTCTCAACACGACCGAGGGGGTAATGCGGTTGCGCGGCAACTGGAAAACCCATGTCACCGCGTCCGGCCTCTCCATTCCCGCGATGCCCACGCTGCATCCTGCCTATCTGCTGCGCAACCCGGCGCACAAGAAGTTCGCGTGGCGGGACTTTCTGGAGGTCAAGGCAAGGCTGCGCTCTCTCGCCGATAGCTGAATTACTGCGGCGGAACGGTCTGCTTGGCTCGGCGCCGTTCGATACCCAACTGCCGCTCGCGCCAGACGATGAAGATGCCGGCGGCGACCACGATCGCTCCGCCAAGAATGACATAGACCGTCGGCTGCTCACCGAATGCGACGTAACCTACGGCGATCGCCAGGATGATCGAGGTGTACTCGAAGGGCGCCACGGTCGACGCCTCGGCGTGGCGATAGGCTTCCGTCATCAGGATTTGCGCGATGCCGCCGCAGAAGCCTGCCGAAACCAGGAAGACAATCTGCCATGTGTCGATCGCCTTCCAACCGAACGGCATGGTGAGCAAGCCGAATACGCTCGCTGTCAGCGAAAACCAGATGACGATAACAGCGCTCTTCTCCGTCTGCACCAGGCTGCGCACCTGAAGCATCGCCACCGCCGCCATCGCCGCGGCGCAGAAGGCTGCGATGACGCCTGCCAATTCGCCATTTTCCATGCCGCCCCCGCTACCGAGCATGGAAAGGTTGGGCCAGGAAACGATGAGAACACCGATAAGCCCGACCACCACGGCGCTCCACCGATAGAAGCGCACCGCCTCGCCAAGGAAAAGCGCGCTGAACATCACCACAAACAGCGGCTGCGCGTAGTTGATGGTCACCGCTTCGGGCAACGGCAGGCGTGTCAGTGCAAAGAACGACAGCCCCATGGCCGAGACGCCAATCACCCCTCGCATGACATGGCCCATCGGGCGCTTGGTGTAGACCGCCATCCTGAGGTCGCCGCGATAGGCGAGGTAGATCAGGACAGGCAGGATAGCGAAGAACGAGCGGAAGAAGACGAGTTGACCCGCCGGCAGTTGCCCCGCGGCCTTGAGAAAGGCCGACATGCCGACGAACACCGAAACCGACGCAATCTTCAACCCGATGCCGAGAAGCGGGTTCGAGTGGTGAGCCGATGACGCGCTCATCCAGCCGCCGCTTCGTCAGAAGCCAGTATAAGCGCCGGTCCGCCGGCAGTTCGATGTGACCAATGCCGTCTCAATGTCGTCGGACTTCGCTCTAAACTGGAACACGACCTGAAATAACCCCTGTTTCGGTTTTGTCGAGTCGTCGCCATCGTGTAAGGAACTGCCTCTTACAGGAATAAGCCTTGCGTCTGGTCGGCGCGGCTCCGCAGGACAGATCGAAACATGCGTACAGACACAGGCCAGGTTTTCCGCCTCGAGGACTATCGCCCGAGCGACTACCTGATCCCGAAAACCGACCTGACATTTCGACTGCATCCCGAAGCAACGGTCGTCACCGCGGAACTGACGGTTGTCAGGCGTGAAGGCACACAAGCGAGGACGCCACTCATCCTTGATGGAGACGGACTTGTCCTGCAACGCATCGAAATCGATGGCGTCGCGCTCGCCGTTTCGGAATACGTGGCCACTCCCGAACAACTCACCATTTCCTCTCCGCCGGTAGCGGGCGAGTTCCGGCTGGTTGTGGAAACTCTGGTCTCGCCTTCCACCAATTCGGCACTGATGGGCCTTTACCGGACGAGCGGCGTCTACTGCACGCAGTGCGAGGCCGAAGGCTTTCGCCGCATCACCTACTTCCTCGACAGACCGGACGTGCTCTCCATCTACACCGTCCGGCTGGAGGCCCTCAAGAGCGAGGCCCCCCTGCTGCTCTCGAACGGAAACCGGGAGGAAACGGGCAAGCTGAAGGGCGGCTGGCACTACGCCATCTGGCACGACCCCTTCCCGAAACCCTCCTACCTGTTCGCCCTTGTCGCCGGCGACCTTGGTTTCATGGCGGACGAGTTCGTCACCGCCTCAGGACGCAAGGTCGATCTCGGCATCTATGTCGAGCATGGCAAGGAACGCCTCGCCGGCTACGCCATGGACGCGCTGAAGCGGTCGATGAAATGGGACGAGGAGGTGTACGGCCGCGAGTACGACCTCGACATCTTCAACATCGTCGCCGTGTCGGACTTCAACATGGGCGCGATGGAGAACAAGGGTCTCAACATCTTCAACGACAAGTATGTGCTTGCCGACGAGAACACCGCGACCGACGCAGACTTCGCAAACATCGAGGCGATCATCGCGCATGAATACTTCCACAATTGGACAGGCAACAGAATCACTTGCCGAGACTGGTTCCAGCTTTGCCTCAAGGAAGGTCTGACGGTCTTTCGCGACCACGAGTTTTCCGCCGACCAGCGTTCGCGGCCGGTCAAGCGCATCGCCGAGGTGCGCACGCTGCGCTCGCACCAGTTTCCGGAGGACCAGGGACCGCTGGCGCACCCGGTGCGGCCGCGCCGGTACCGCGAGATCAACAATTTCTACACGGCGACCGTCTACGAGAAGGGCTCGGAAGTCGTGCGGATGATCCGCACGATCCTCGGCGCTGACGATTTTCGGCGCGGCATGGATCTCTACTTCGAACGCCATGATGGCGAGGCCGCGACGATCGAGGATTTCCTGAAGGTGTTCGAGGACGTCTCAGGGCGTGACCTTTCCCAGTTCGCGCTCTGGTATCATCAGGCCGGAACGCCGAACGTCACGGTGTCCACGTCATACAATGCAGCGGCACGCGAGTTCGTCGTCGAAATCGAGCAGTCCGTGCCGGCGACGCCGTCAGAGGCCCGCAAGCGGTTGATGCACATTCCGCTCGCCTTCGGCCTTGTCGGTCGTGACGGCAAGGACATGGCCTATGAGGGGCCGGACGGCGCCACGGTCGAGAACGGCGTCATCCACCTGAAAAAGCGCCGCCACGTCGTCCGCTTCGGCAACATCGCGCAGCGCCCTGCCCTTTCGATCAATCGGGGCTTCTCGGCTCCGGTCACACTGTCGGTCGAACAGCGCAAGGAGGATCGCTTCTTCCTCGCGCGGCACGACAGCGACGCCTTCTCGCGGTGGCAAGCCTATAACACGCTTCTGACGGACGCGCTCATTTCGGCCTCCCGTAAAGGGCTGGGAGGAAAGACGCCGGAATTCCCCGAGAAGCTCGTGGAGCTTGCCGGCGCCATAGCGGGCGACGAAACACTGGAGCATGCCTTCCGGGCGCTCGCGCTGGCGTTGCCCGGCGAAGCCGACATCGCCCGCGAGATCGGCAAGAACATCGATCCCGACGTGATCTTCGCCAGCCGACAAGTACTGGCCGAGACGATCGCACGTTCGAATGAAGACGCGTTGCGCAGTCTCTATGGCTCGCTTGCGTTCAAGGGACGATTCAGCCCGGACGCCGCCAGCGCCGGGCGGCGTGCGCTCCGCAACACGCTGCTCGACTATCTGGCCATCCTCCCCGGCGGCGTCGCCTTGGCCCATGCGCATTTCGCCAAGGCGACCAACATGACCGATCGCGCCGCCGCCCTTGCAGTGCTCACGCATCGACATCCCCGCGCGCATGAGACGATCGACGCGCTGAAGACTTTTGAGAGGCGCTTTCGCTCCGACCAGCTTGTTATGGACAAGTGGCTGACGATCCAGGCTACCGCTCCCGGAGCCGCCACGCTGGACAAGGTGCGCGCGCTTACCGAGTATGCAGGCTTCACGATGCACAACCCGAACAGGGTGCGGGCTTTGATTGGCGCTTTTGCTACAGCCAACCAGACCGCCTTCAATCGCCCGGATGGCGCTGGCTACGAGTTCTTCGCCCGCGCTGTGCTCGAAATCGAGCCGCGCAACCCTCAGCTTGCCGCGCGGCTGGCTACGGCGCTGCGCTCTTGGCGTTCGCTGGAACCGGGCCGGCGAGAGAAGGCGCGCGAGGCTTTGCTCCTGATTTCTCGGCAAGATGGGCTCTCGCCAGATTTGCGCGACATCGTCGAGCGGACATTGGCTTAAGATTTCTATAATTTTTAATCTTTTTGCCGGCGGCCACTGGACAACGCGAATCACCTTTGATTCTTTAGGGCAGATTCGGCCGTGCGGTGTTGCCGGATCGTCAACTGGAATGTTTGGGGGATCGGCATGGCCGGAGCGGACGCGTGGGGCGCGCCCGATAGCTCGACTTTTGCCCGGCGCAAGGAAGCGCGGGACAATGTCAGCGGCAGTGCGCGCATCATCGCAGCGCCGGCCTATCGTCGTCTGCTCGCGGCCGAGCCGCTGTTAAGGCGTTCGATACCCCTGCTCATCCTGGTCTTCCTCGTCGTCGTCGCAACTGTCCGAGTCATGTCGCTGATGACACTGCGCGAGGATGTCGAGCACGACGCCAAGGCCGTTCTAACTCTCGCGGTCGGGGAACTGGCCAATGCGCTGATGCTTGCGGAGGCGGGCCGCAACGCATCGGACGCCGAATCGCAGCGCCTTATCCAGAAAACAACACACGGCGGAATGCTTGCGCGCGGCCACGTGCTGGTCGTGACCGATCGTTCCTTCAAGATCGTGGCGACCACGGCGGCGGCATCGGAATGGCGGGGACGGAGCCTCGATAGCCTCGTCGTCGGCGGTCAGCCGCTTTTCATGTTCGGCGAACGGGCCGGCGTGATGGAGGTTCTGATCGGCAACCGCGTGTGGCTGGCGGCCGTCGATCTGACCGACAGCCGTTCCGGCGCCGCGGTCGCGATGGTTCCGCAGGACAGCGTCCTCGCCGAGTGGCGCAGGGCGGTCTCGATGAACGTCACGCTCTTCGTTGTGACCGCGGGCGTGCTTCTTGTCATCCTCTACGCCTATTTCAGCCAGGCCGCCCGCGCGCAGGCCGCCGACCGCATCTACATCGAAGCGCACCAGCGCATCGACCTGGCGCTCGTGCGCGGCCGCTGCGGCTTGTGGGACTGGGACATGGTGCGTGGCAAGATGTACTGGTCGCGCTCCATGTACGACATGCTCGGCTACCGCTCATCGGAGACGATGCTCTCGTTCGGGGACGTTTCCGAGATCATCCACAAGGACGATGGCGACCTTTTCGAACTGGCGAAAAAGATCGTGGCGCGCGAGATCGACCATATCGATGAAGTCTTCCGCATGCGCCATGCCGAGGGACATTGGGTCTGGGTTCGCGCCCGTGCCCACGTGATCGATCCGGAAGCGCCTGAAATCCAGTTGATCGGCATCGCGGTCGACGTCACCGAGCAAAGGCATCTGGCACTGAGGTCCGAAGCAGCGGACATGCGGCTCAGAACCGCCATCGAAAGCATCAATGAATCCTTCGTCCTCTGGGATTCCATGCAACGGCTGGTGATGTGCAATTCGAAATACCAGCAGGACAACGGCCTCTCAGACCGTGACATCATGCCGGGGACGACGCGTGGCGATGTGGAAACGAAAATGCTCGCCTTCGCCTCCGAGCGACGCCTTGCAAATGCGAACGGACCGAAGGGCGGGCTCAGCTTCGAACGCCAGCTTGCCGACGGGCGCTGGCTGCAGGTCAACGAGTTGCGGACTCGCGATGGTGGCACGGTGTCCGTCGGCTCCGACATCACCCAGATCAAGCAGCATCAAGAAAAGCTGGTCGACAGCGAACGGCGCCTCATGGCGACGATCCATGACCTCAGCCTCGCGCGACGTTCCGAGCAGGAGCGCTCGGGCGAACTCGTCGAGCTGAACCGAAAATACATGCGCGAGACGGAGCGGGCCGAAGCGGCCAACCGCGCCAAATCAGAATTCCTCGCCAACATGTCGCACGAGCTGCGCACCCCGCTCAACGCGATCATCGGGTTCTCGGAGGTGATGGAAACGAAGTTGTTCGGCCCGCTCGGCTCGGATCGCTACGAGGAATATGCGCGCGATATCCAGGCAAGCGGCGCCTACCTGCTCGGTGTTATCAACGATATCCTCGACATGTCGAAGATCGAGGCCGGCCAGTTCTCCGTCGACCGGGAGGAGATCGACCTCTGCCCGCTCATCCACGAGACGGTGAAGGTGATCTCGCTGCAGGCAACGAAGAAGAAAATCACGGTCGAGACGCAGATCGCGGATTCGCTGCGCGTTTACGCCGATCGCAGGGCGATCAAGCAGATCGCCATCAACCTTCTCTCGAACGCGGTGAAGTTCACCGGCGAAGGTGGCCGTATATCCGTGCGTGCCCGCAACGTCGGCGGCGCGCTGATGCTGACCATCGAGGACAATGGCTGTGGCATCCCGAAATCCGCGCTCGGAAAGCTCGGTCGGCCCTTCGAGCAGGTGCAGAACCAGTTCTCGAAGAACCACACCGGGTCCGGGTTGGGGCTGGCGATCTCGCGATCACTGGCGCAACTCCATGGCGGCGCGCTGAAAATCCGCTCCACCGAGGGCGTCGGCACTATCGTTTCCGTGCGCATCCCGACCAAGCGCAGCGAGCCTGCCCGCAAGGCAGCGGCCTGATCGCTTCAGCTTTTCGCCTTCAGAAGCTGGACGAAGTGTTCGCGGACCCTGGCGGACGTCTCGGTGAGATGGGCCTCCAGAACATCAATGTCCGGAAGGCCGGTCGCCGAGAGAAGAAGTTCAATCAGGCCGGGCGGGCTTTCCTCTTTCTCGAAGGGTCCTGTAAGGCAGAGGCGGATCATCTGTGTTAGCGAAACATAGAGCGTCCAGGCAGCGGAAAGCTCCTCGCGGGTCTGCTGGTTCGCAAAGCCTGAAGACAGATGCGCCAGCGTCGCGCCGGTTCCGGTCAATCTGCGCTCGCTGTCGATCTTTCCGGTCAGCGCCGCCACCTGCGCAATGAATTCCAGGTCGATCAGGCCGCCCGGATGGAGCTTTATGTCCCAGACATCCCGCGCGGGCTTTTCGGCTTCGATCAGTGCGCGCATTTCGCTTGCCTCTGCCGCTACCTTCGCAAGTTTGCGGGGAAGCTTGAGGATTGCCGCAACCTCGGCCTCCATTTCGGCCGCCAGCCCGTCGTCGCCAGCGACGACGCGTGCGCGGGTGAGCGCCATGTGCTCCCAGGTCCAGGCATCGTTGCGCTGGTATTTCCTGAAGGCGTCTAGGTGGGTCGCCACGGGGCCCTTGTTGCCTGAAGGGCGCAGGCGCAGGTCGAGTTCGTAGAGCACGCCCTCGGCCGTCGGGGCGGACACGGCGGCGATCAGGCGTTGCGTCATCCTCGTGTAGTATTGGGATGGTGCGAGCGGCTTGTCTCCATCCGATTCTTCTGCATCGTCAGCATGATCGTAGAGCAGGATAAGGTCGACGTCGGAACCGGCCGTCAGCTCCCGGCTGCCCAGCTTGCCCATGCCGAGGATCACGACGCGCCCGCCCTTGACCGCGCCGTGCCTCGCGGCGAACTCCTTCTCGACGGCTTCAAGCGTCGCGCCAATCGTAAGGCCGGCAAGATCGGAAAACGCCTTGCCTGCACGAGCAGCGTCGATTGTGCCGGCCAGTAGCCGCACGCCGATCAGGAATTTCTGTTCGGCCCCGAAGATGCGCAGGCGGTCGAGCACCTCTTCATATTGAGCGGAGGAGTCGATGAAGGCGTCGAGGCGACCGGACAGATAGGCGCGATCCGGCAGTTCCGTCAGCATCGCCGGGTCCAGCAGTCCATCGAAGACATGCGGGTGTCGCGTTATGATACCAGCCAGCCGTGGCGCCGCGCTCATGATGGTCGCCAGCAACCGCAGAAGGCCGGGGTTGGACTGAAGCAGCGAAAAGAGCTGGATGCCGGCCGGTAGGCCGGCGAGGAACTGGTCGAAGCGCATCAGCGCCTTGTCCGCCTTGCTCGTCTTTCCGAACGCTTCCAGCAGCGCCGGCGTCAGTTCGGTCAGACGCTCGCGTGCCTCGGCCGACTGCGTCGCGCGATAGCGTCCGAAATGCCATGTCCTGATGACGCGGCAGATGTCGCTCGGCCGCTTGAAGCCGAGCCGCGACAGCGTCTCCAGCGTATCGGGATCGTCCACATCGCCCGTGAAGACCAGATTGCCGACGCCGGCCGACAGCTCAGGCGCGGTTTCGAACAACGCCGCATAGTGGCTTTCGACGTCCTGAAGGCACTCGCGGAGAGCTGAGGCGAACTTGTCCCTCTCGGCAAAGCCCGTCATGCGGGCGATCCGTTCCAGCCCTTCGTCATCGTCTGGAAGCACATGGGTCTGCTCGTCGGCCACCATCTGGATGGCGTTCTCGACCTTGCGCAGGAACCAATATTGCCGGGTGAGCGCATCGCACGCTTCCGGCGTGATCCAGCCTCGGTGGGAAAGCTGCGACAGCATCGGTACCGTCGCCTTGCCCCGCAATTCCGGGAACCTTCCGCCGGCGATCAGTTGCTGCGTCTGAACAAAAAACTCGATCTCGCGTATGCCGCCACGCCCCAGCTTGACGTTGTGCCCGTTGACCGCAATCTCGCCGTGCCCACGATGCGCATGGATCTGGCGCTTGATCGAATGCACATCAGCAATAGCGGCGTAGTCGAGATATTTGCGCCAGACATAGGGCTGCAATTCCTTCAGGAACGCCTCGCCTGCTTGCAGGTCTCCGGCGACCGGGCGCGCCTTGATCATAGCGGCACGCTCCCAGTTCTGGCCGCGTCCCTCGTAGTAGTTGAGAGCGGCCTCGACGGGAATTGCGAGCGGGGTCGCGCCCGGATCGGGCCGCAACCTCAGGTCCGTCCTGAAGACATAGCCGTCCGCCGTGCGGTCCTGCAAAATACGGACGAGACGGCGCGCCAAGCGGACGAACAGGTCGCTCGCCTCGAACGGATCGGCAATGGACGGTGCTTGGGGATCGAAAAACAGGATAAGGTCGATGTCGGACGAGAAATTCAGCTCATGCGCGCCGAGCTTGCCCATGCCGAGCACAATCCAGCCGGAGCCCTTTCCCGGGTTTTCGGGATTTGGCAGTTTCAGCTTTTCCTGCCGGTGGGCATCGAGCAGCAGAAAATCGACAGTGGAATTGATGCAGGCATCGGCCAGATCGCTGGAACGTTCAACGGTCGTCGCCGTGTCCGCTTCGCCTGACAGATCAGCAAGCGCGATCAGGAACTGCGCTTCCAGCTTCAGCATACGCAGGGCAGACATCAGGCTGGTTTCGCTCGTATTCTCGCCCCTACCCCGCGCCGCGATTTCCTTCAGCAGGTCGGCAAGCCGATGCTCGATGCTCTGCTCGAACAACCTGTCCAATATATCGGGATAGCGACGTGCGCAGTCGTGCAGGAAGCTCGACAGGTTGAACGCTGCGGCAAGAAAATCCTGCGTCGCGCCATCCTGCTTAAGATAGCGCTCAAGACGGAAAAGTCCCTGCTCCTCCGCTGCCGACACGACCTCGGCAAGTTCTTCGCCAGCGGCCTCCGCATCCAGCGGGTCGATCTTCTTGGGGCTGAGCAGCAGTTCGACCTCCTCCGTCCGTGCCGCCGCGACTTTCCTACTCGCTCCTCCGCTTCGGGAAAGTCATCGTCACCGTCAAGCCCGGATTCCCAGGCAGCAATTCGAGGCGTCCTCCATGAAACTTCATGACGGCTTTGGCAAGGCTGAGCCCTAGTCCGGACCCTGGCTGCGTGCGACTCCGTTCCAGCCTGACGAAGCGCTCGGTCGCTCGCGCACGGTCGTTCTCATCCGGAATGCCGGGGCCGTTGTCGGCAACCTTGATACTGATCTCTCCGGCCTTTTCATCGATGGTCACGCCGACCTTGGCCTTTTCGGAGGACGAAGCCGAATATTTGATGGCGTTGTCGACAATGTTGGACAACGCCTGCCCGATCAGTTCTCGGTTGCCGTCCACGACAAAGCTGCCCGCGGCGGGCGCTTCCAGCGTCACACCAACTTCTTCGGCAGCCGGCTCGTAGAGTTCCACGACATCATGCACCGTCGCCGCCAGGTCGACTTTCGCCAACGCTTCGGCGGAATAGCCTGCCTCGAGCCGGGAGATCATCAGGATCGCGTTAAAGGTCTTTATCAGTCGATCCGATTCCGCGATCGTCGCCTCAAGCGCCTCGCGATAGCCGGCCTCACCCGGGTCACCCGCAAGAGCCGCCTCAGCACGGTTGCGCAGCCGAGTGAGAGGCGTCTTCAGGTCGTGGGCAATGTTATCCGACACCTGCTTGAGCCCCTCATTCAACCCAGCGATCCTGGTCAGCATCGTGTTGAGGTTTTCGGAGAGACGATCGAACTCGTCGCCCGCGCCCGTTACCGGCAGCCGGCCGCTCAGGTCGCCACCCATGATGCGCTTGCCGGCCTCCGACACGCTGTCGATGCGCTTCAGGGCCCGGCGTCCGACGAAGTACCAGATCAACAGGCCGCCCAGCGCCATGATCCCCAGCGCGAACGTGAGAGCGCGCCTGACAACTTTCTGGAAGCGCTCCGGCTCTCCGAGATCCCGCCCGACAAGGACGATCATCTGGTTGGGCAAGCGCGAGATCAGCGCGATGGCCGCATGGCGCGTTTCGGTGGGCGCAGCGGTCGGCGCTTCCAGTTCGCTGATATTGGGCTGGCGCCGTTCCGTCGACCCTTCGCCGTAGCGCTGGTACATGAAAGGTCGATCTGTCCAACCTTCGGTCTCCAGAACACCGGGCTCGAGGCTTTCGACATTGCCAGTTAGGATGCGGCCGTTCGAGTCAGCGATCAAATAGAGGTTGGCTCCAGGCTGGCGGGAACGCTGTTCGACGACGCGCACCAGAAACGGCAGGCCACCTCGCCGATAGGCACTGTCCAGACCCTGCACTTCCTCATTGATCGTCTCCATCGTCTGCGCCGTCAGCATGCTTGCCGACAGCGAGGTCATGTAGAAAACGAGGATGACCGCGCAAAGTGCGAAAAGGATGAAGTAGAGCGCCGACAAGCGCGCGGCGGTGGTGCGCATGATTGCCGGCAGACGGAACGCCATCAGGCCGCCTTGAGCATGTAGCCCGCACCGCGAACAGTGTGCAGGATCGGACTGTCGAAGCCCTTCTCAATCTTGCTCCTCAGGCGCGAGACGTGGACATCGATCACGTTGGTCTGCGGGTCGAAATGGTAGTCCCAGACATTTTCGAGAAGCATTGTGCGTGTCACGACCTGACCGGCATGGCGCATCAGGTATTCGAGCAGGCGGAACTCGCGCGGCTGTAGGGTGATCTCACGGCCCGCTCTCTTGACCGTGTGGGACAGGCGGTCGAGTTCGAGATCGCCAGCGCGGTAGACGGTTTCCGCCTCCTTGGATGTCGCTCGGCGGTTCAGGACCTCGATGCGCGCCAGCAATTCGGAGAAGGCGTAAGGCTTGGTCAGATAGTCGTCGCCGCCTGCGCGCAGGCCGGTCACGCGGTCGTCGACCTCGCCAAGTGCCGAGAGAATCAGAACCGGTGTCGTATTCCCGCGGGAACGCAGGCCGGCGATGACGGACAGCCCGTCGCGACGCGGCAGCATGCGGTCCACCACCATGACGTCGTAATCGCCGGAATCGGCAAGGGTGAACCCGGCCTCTCCGTCGCGCGCGACGTGGGCGGTATGACCCGCTTCCGCGAATGCCTTCTCCAGATAGTCGGCAGCCTCGCGGTCGTCCTCGATGATGAGAATCTTCATGGGCGCTCTATACGCTAAAATGTCGGGTGTCGGATATGGAGAAGCCTGTTCCGGCAGCAGGCGGCGGACGCCTGCTGCCGCCGAGCCTTCCCCGTAAGACTGACTCGACGGGGAAGGAGCGGTTCCAGCAATGGGGCTCGGGGGTTGTGAGCCTGTACGCTGGAAAGGCTTGGGCACGATCCCGAATGCGCGGAGCATCCCTTTGACCATGACCATCTGTATAGAGGGGCGGAAGGCCATTCCAGGAACGGCCCTCCGCCCACCCCGCCCTTAATCAGCCCTTGGCCGTGACCGGAAGGGTAACGAAGCGGCTCGAGTTGTCGCGGGTCACCTGCACCAGCACCGCCTTGCGGCCGGCCTTGGCTGCATCTTCCATGGCCTTCTCGATGTCGCTGCCGCCGGCAATCTCCTTCGAGTTGATTGTGGTAATCACGTCACCCGCCTGGAGGCCACGGTCAGCCGCGTCGCTGTTTGGATCGACGTCGGTCACCACGACACCCTTGCCGTCCTCGGCAGGGGTGATCGTCAGGCCGAGATCAGCCAACTGGTCGGCCTGGGCCGGAGCCTGCTGTTCGCCCTGCAGCGAAGCCTGCTTCTCAGGCGCCGGCAGTTCACCGAGGTCGACCTTCACGTTCTCCGACTTGCCGTTGCGCCAGAGCGTGACATCGACCGACTTGCCGGGCGCGACAGATCCGATCACGCGGGCAAGCTCCTTCGGAGAAGCGACATCGGTGCCGTCGATTGCGACGATCACGTCACCCGCCACGATACCGGCTTTCTTGGCCGGGCTCTCGTCCTGGGCGTTGGAAACCAGCGCACCCTTTTCGCCGCTGAGGCCGAGCGACTCGGCAATCTCAGGCGTCACCGGCTGGATTTCGACGCCGAGCCAGCCGCGCTGCACCATGCCGTCGCGGATGAGATCCTGCGTCACCTGGCGTGCGGTGGAAGCCGGGATCGCAAAGGCGATGCCGACGTTGCCGCCCGACGGCGAGAAGATCGCCGTGTTGATGCCGACGACCTCACCATTCAGGTTGAAGGCCGGACCGCCGGAGTTGCCGCGGTTCACCGCTGCGTCGATCTGCAGGAAGTCGTCATACGGGCCGGAGCCGATATCGCGGCCACGAGCCGAGACGATGCCAGCCGTAACCGTTCCGCCAAGGCCGAACGGGTTGCCGACAGCCACGACCCAGTCGCCGACGCGAACTTTCGCATCGTCGGCAAAGTCGACATAAGTGAACTTCTGACCATCCGCATCGATCTTCAGGACCGCAAGGTCGGTGCGCGGATCTGTGCCGACCAGCTTGGCGTCGAGTTCCTTTCCGCTATCCGTAACGACCGTAAACACCGCACCGCCCTCGACGACATGGTTGTTGGTCACGACGTAGCCGTCTTCGGAAATGAAGAACCCGGAACCCTGCGAAACAGGACGCGGGCCCTCGTCACGACGCGGGCGACGCTCGGAGCGCTGACCGTTCTGATCGCCACCCCAGCCGCGGAACTCCCTGAAGAAGCGCTTCATCGGATGATCGTCGGGAAGATTGTCGAAACCCTGGCCAAACTGGCCCATCATGTCGGAACCGTTGTCCGATGCCGGCTCGATCTTGGCCTTTACCTGTACGCTGACGACTGCGGGCGAAACACGCTCGACGACATCGGCGAAGCCGGGCGCCTGGGGAGCTTCGACGCGAACTGCCTCGGCCTGAACGGGAAGCGTGCCGGTGGCGATTGCGCTCAGGCCGGCCGCGCCGATGATCGCAACGGAAGCAACAGCAGCAAGCAGGCGCTTACGGCTGCCGGAAATTGGCTTGGGGGAGCTATTCATGTGATTCTATCCTCTTCTCGGGACGCTTGGCCGCATCCTCACGAAGAGAAATAGAAACCACGACATTACGGCGCCATTTCCGTGGAATGAAATTTTCGTAATGTTGGACGCAGGCCGCCGTGCTCAACGCCGCAGAATTTCGTCCAATGCGGCGGATTCCGTCGAGGTCAGCGTTTCGGGCCGGGTTTTTCGGCGTTTGCCTGCCATGAGGACCACGAAAAGCCCGCCAGCCAGGAGAATCAGAACGGGCGTTCCCCACAGAAGGGCATTGCGAACATTCAGTCGCGGCTTTAGCAGCACGAACTCGCCATAGCGCGACACGACATAGTCGAGAACCTGTTCGTCTGTGTCGCCGGCCTTCAACCTTTCGCGCACGATCAGGCGCAAATCATGCGCAAGTTCCGCATCCGAAAGGTCAATCGACTGATTCTGGCAGACCATGCAGCGCAATTCGGCCGAGAGGGCTCGGGCGCGCGCCTCCAGCGCTGGATCGGGCAGCGCCTCGCCCGGCAGAACGGCAAAGGCCGGTCCGGTCCAGGCCATCAGGAACAGTAGCAGACAGGCGAACGCGCCATTCCTCTTCATGGCGTACCCGTTCATGGCGTCGCTGTCTCCGCGCCTTTCGGCATCGGGCGCTGCCGCTTGGACGGCGCGCCAACCCGCAAACGCCTGTCGAACAGCGAAACCGCGCCACCCAGCATCATCGCCAGCGCCCCGCCCCAGATCAGCGTCACCAACGGCTTCCACCAGATTCGCACGACGAGGGAACCGTCCGAAGTCTCGTCCCCGATCGAAACGTAAAGCTGGCTCAGCCCCATCGTCCTGATGCCCGCTTCGGTCGTTGGCATCTGCCTGACGGGATAGAAGCGCTTGGACGAAACGATCTCGCCGGAAACCTGCCCACCCGCGCCGAGTAACGCAAAGCGCGCCCTGGTTTCCGTATAGTTTGGTCCTTGCACGGGCTGCATCCCTTCGAAGCGCAGCACATGGCCGGAAATCTCGGCGGTCTGGCCGGGCTTCATCGCCAGGATGTTTTCGGTCTGAAAAGCCATCACGCCGACAATGCCGAGCGTCGTCAGTCCGAGGCCGAGATGCGCCAGCGCCGTCCCATATATCGACCGTGGAAGTCCCCTCAGCCGCCGCAGCATTGTCGAGAAAGGCACGCTGCCGAAGCCTGCCTTGAAGGCAAGATCGGTCAATGCGCCCAGGACGAGCCAGACCGACAGGCCCACGCCCAGCGCCGCCAGCACCGCAGTCTTGTCCACGAAAAGCAGCGTCACCAGAACCGCCAGGAAAGCGCCCGCGAAGGCAGTCATAAGCCGCTGCGCGGCCGCGGTGGCATCGCCACGTTTCCAGGCGAGCAGAGGCCCAAATGGAACCAGCACCAGAAGCGGAACCATCAACGGCCCGAAGGTCAGGTTGAAGAACGGCTCGCCTACGGAAATCTTTTCTCCCCACAACGCCTCGACGGCCAGCGGGTAGAGTGTCCCGACAAGCACGGTGGCGGTTGCCGTGGTGAGGAAGAGATTGTTGAGAACCAGTGCGCCTTCGCGCGAGATGGGATGGAATATCCCACCGGGGGTCAGCGTCGACGAACGCAGCGCGAAAAGCGCCAGCGAGCCACCGATGAAAACCATGAGGATGCAGAGGATGAAGATGCCGCGGCTCGGATCTGTTGCGAACGCATGCACCGAAGTCAGCACGCCCGAACGGACGAGGAAGGTGCCGAGCAGCGAAAGCGAAAAGGTCAGGATCGCCAGCAGCAGCGTCCAGATCTTCAGCGCCGACCGCTTCTCCATCACGATCGCCGAATGCAGCAGCGCTGTTCCCGCCAACCACGGCATGAAGGATGCGTTCTCGACCGGGTCCCAGAACCAGAAGCCACCCCAGCCCAGTTCGTAGTAGGCCCAGTAAGAGCCCATGGCGATGCCGCCGGTCAGGAACGCCCATGCAGCAAGCGTCCACGGCCGCACCCAGCGCGCCCACGACGCATCGATGCGACCGTCGATCAGCGCCGCGACTGCGAAGGAGAAGCAGACCGAGAAGCCGACATAGCCGAGATACAGCAGCGGCGGATGGATTGCGAGGCCGATATCCTGCAGGACCGGGTTGAGGTCCTGCCCCTCGATCGGAGCAGGCGAAAGCCGCACGAAGGGGTTCGATGTAACGAGGATGAAAAGCAGGAATGCCGTCCCGATCCACCCCTGCACGGCAAGAACGGTGGCGCGCAGGCTGGCCGGCAGGTTCGCGCCGAAGATGGCGACCAGACTGCCGAACAGGGTCAGGATCAGAACCCAGAGCAGCATGGAGCCCTCGTGATTGCCCCAGGTTCCCGTGATCTTGTAGAGCATCGGCTTCAGCGAGTGGGAGTTTTCCCAGACGTTGGCGACCGAGAAATCGGAGCGGGCATAGGAGATCGTCAGCACGGCGAAGGCGAGCGCGACCATCGCGAAACCTGCAACGGTCACCGGGCCTGCGACCGCCATCATGCGCTCATCACCGGTCTTGGCGCCGACAAGCGGCACGGTCGACTGGACAAGCGCCAGCGCGAACGCCAGGACAAGCGCGAAATGTCCGACCTCGACCATCAGGGCCGCTCCACCCGTAAGCCCGCGATCACTGCGTCTCCTGCTGCCACAGCCCCTTCTCCTTCAGCCCATCGGCCACTTCCTTGGGCATGTAGTTCTCGTCATGCTTGGCAAGCACGCTGTCGGCATGGAACACACCATCCGCGCCGAAACTTCCCTCGGTGATAACACCCTGTTCCTCGCGGAACAGATCCGGCAGGATACCGGTATAGGCGACTTTGACCGAATTCTCGGTGTCAGTGACCGAGAATGAAACTTCGGTGCCACCATCGCGCACAATGCTGCCCTTTTCGACCAGCCCGCCCAGCCTGATCCGCTGCCCTGGCTCGAGCGTGGCGGCCACCAGATCTGCCGGCATATAAAAATACGATGCCTTCTGTCCTAGAGCATAGAAGGTCAGCGCTGCGGCAAGACCGAGAAAGCCTAGCCCCCCAGCGATGATCGAAAGCCGTTTCTGCTTGCGCGTCATGATATCATTCCGTCGCCTTGACGCCGATCCCGCCGGAGAACTCGGTAAGCTGCCGCGCCTCTGCGCTGTCTTTTCCAAAGACATCGATGCCGCGCTTCAGCGCATCGCGCGCCGAGTCCGTTCGTCCCAGCACCTGATAAGACCTGACGAGCCGGGTCCAGCCTTCCAGATCGCGTGGATTCTGCTTCAGCCTGTCGTCGAGGCTCGCCACCATCGTCTCGATCATGGTCGTGCGATCCTCAGCCGACATCTCCGAGGCCGCCTCGATCTCCTGCTGCGTAGGGCCGGGCGCTGCCTGCCCGTTTTCGGCAAGCCGGCGGCCGCCTTCGGTGATCGCCTCTGCCACGGCGTTTCGCCATGACGAGTCCGGCGGCAAGGTCATCATCATCGCCTGCCAGGCGGCGATCGCCTCCTCGATTTTACCTTCCTGCGCCAGCGCCGATGCGAGGAAGAAGCCTGCCTTCGGCTGCCCCGGCTCCAACACGAGCGCGCGTGAGAAAGCCGCCTGCGCATCTTCGGTTATCATGCCGCCGGCTGCCGCCGCGATCGCCTCGCCAAGGCCGGATTCCCTCGCACCGCTCGCACCGTCGAGGCGGATGGCATTGCGATAGGCTGTCACGGCCTCCGGGTAGCGACCTAATCTTGTATAGATCGGCGCCAGCACATCCCAACCCCTGCCATCGTCGGGGTTTGCCGTTAGATGCGCTTCGGCCCGCGCGACCAGTTCGTCGACGCTGCTGTCGGCTGGGTTCTTTTCAAGGCGCGCCGATAAGGGCTGGGAGGGCAGGCCCGGCGAGCCTACGGACGCATAGATGCCCCAACTCACGAGCGGAACTGCCAGCACGGCAGCCATGCGGAACGCTCGCATGGCCTTGCCTTCGGACGCCTTCGTTGATCCGTCCGGACTGCCCGCCTTGTCGGCCTTGAGGATACGCCGGGCGATTTCCGCCCGCGCCTCCTCCGCCTCCGCCCGCTCGATCAGGCCGCGCTCCGTATCCCGCTCAAGCTCGGAAAGCTGGTCGCGGTAGACCTCGATATCGTGCGAACCGGTCGCCTCGCCGGCCGGCTTTCGGCCGGAAAGCGGCAGAAGCACCGCCAGGCTGGCGCCCAAGGTCAGCAAGGCAGCTATCACCCAGAACAACATGGCGTCCACATAGCCCTCACCGGGTTGCCTGCCAATATCGCGCCCATGCGGCCTATTGTCGAAAACCCTCCATCGCCTTCAACAAATCGTCAGGTCGAGGCAGATGAGAGGGGATTGCCTCAGGTCAGCGGCGTCCAGCTGCCGTCCGGGTTGCGGCATGCCGTAGCGCGCGCGCTACGGGCCTGCCCGCCCACGTTCACGGCCTGCGTATATTGCCGGCAATCCTGGGAACCGACGCGGTAGGGCTGCGAGGCCGTCACCGCGCCGCTCCCGCGCGATCCCTGCCAGTCCACCGCCTTGCCGGCGGGGGTATGTTCAAGCGCGCGGTATTCGGCCTGCAGGGCCAGCCTGCGATCGCTGTCGCTGAGGCCGGCTCCCACGGGGCCGCCGATCAGCCCGCCGCCCATGGCGTTTATGATGGTCTCGGGGGCCGCAGGGCCTCCCTGCGACGCCACGGGGCCGGTCACGCCACCGCCGCCGACGGTCGAGCAGCCGGACAAGGCAAAAACGATGGCGACAACGGTCACCTGAATTCTCATGCAAGCCACCCGGTTCCGACGACGCCGAAAGACAATGAGACTCAGGCGTTATGGAGAATATTTGGCTGAAATTTGGCCCGTTGGCCATATCACGCGTTTACTGGACGCTCCGCAGTTCAACAACGGCCCTCAGGCCGCCGAGTTCCGAGCGCTCGAGGCTCAGCTTTCCGCCATACTCATTGACCAGTTCGGCGACGATGGCGAGACCAAGCCCGGTACCAGGCTTCGTCTCGTCCAGCTTCTTGCCGCGCTTTAATGCCTCGCGCGCCTTTTCTTCCGGGATTCCGGGACCATCGTCTTCGATGGCGATCGTGAACCGTCGCTGCCCGTCGGCTCCCGCAGGAGCCAGAACCGTTGTCACGGAAACCCGGGAGTTCGCCCATTTCATGGCGTTTTCGAGCAGATTGCCTACAATCTCTTCCAGATCCTCGCGCTCTCCCGCAAAGACGACCTCCTCGGCCGGCAAAACCAGCGCGATCTTCATGCGTCCGAGCTTCTCGATCACTCGTACCAGCCGCTCCACCAGCGGCTTCACCGGCGTACGATAGACAACGCTGTCGCGCTGCGCCGCCATGCGGGCACGCCGCAGGTAGTGGTCGAGCTGGTCGCGCATGGCGGTGGCCTGCTCCGCGATCAGCGTGCCCTTGGGGCCGCCGAGCGCCCTGCCCTCGTTGGTCAGCACGGCAAGCGGGGTCTTCAGCGAATGGGCCAGGTTGCCCACCTGCGTGCGCGAACGCTCCACGATGCGCCGGTTGTTCTCGATAAGCGCGTTGGTCTCATTTGCCAGCGGTTCGATCTCGGCGGGGAACCGTCCGTCCAGCCGCTGCGCTTGTCCCTCGCGCACCATCGCAAGTGCGTTGCGCACTCGGTTCAGCGGCCTGAGGCCCAACAGGATCGCAAGCGCATTGATCGCCACCATGCCGAGGCCGAAGATCGCCAGATAGGTGAAGAGTTGCCGCTCGAAGATCGAGATTTCGTTCTCCAGCTCTGTCCGGTTGCCCATGACCCGGAACCGCGCGATCCGGTTTTCCGAATCGAGCACGAACTCGCTTTCGACAACCGTCAGTTCCTCGCCACCCAGTCCGTCGATCTGATAGCTGCGCTGGAACTGCGCATTGAACGGAACTTCCGATATCGGCGGCGAGGGAATCGGCTGCGTCATGGAAGCCGACCGCACCTGTCCGCTCAGATCACCCGAAACCGGCTCGACGGAATAATACCAGCCGGAATTCGGTTCGGAAAAGCTCAGATCGCCAAGGTTGGGGCTGCCAGTCAGCACACCGTTGGGCGACACGCCCACCGACCCGATCAAATTAAACAGATGCGCCGAGAGCAGGCTGTCGAAGCCGCGTTCGCTCGCTTGTCGGTAGAGCGTCGAAATCACCGTCGAAATGACGATAAGCGCCAGGATCGCCCATCCGGTCGAAAACGCGATGACGCGGAAGGCGAGCGAGCGCGGACCGAATATCGTGCCTGACGAGCGCTCTTCCATCGCGTCCGGTCAGGCCTCGGGCTCGCGCATGCGATAACCCATGCCGCGCACCGTCTCGATCATGTCGATGCCCATCTTCTTGCGCAGCCTGCCAACAAAGACCTCGATCGTGTTGGAATCGCGGTCGAAATCCTGATCGTAGAGATGTTCGACCAGTTCCGTGCGCGACACCACCTCGCCCATGTGGTGCATCAGATAGGCGAGTAGCCGGAACTCATGCGAGGTGAGTTTCAGCGGCGTCCCATTGACATCCGCCTTGGAGGCTTTGGTGTCTAGCCTCAGCGGCCCGCAGGTCAGTTCGGACGAGGCATGGCCAGCCGCGCGCCGGATGAGCGCGCGCACCCGGGCGAGCACTTCCTCGATGTGAAACGGTTTGGTCACATAGTCGTCGGCGCCGGCATCGATGCCGGCCACCTTATCGCTCCAGCGGTCCCGGGCCGTCAGGATCAGCACCGGCATCTTCTTGCCGTCGCGACGCCAGCGCTCGACCACGCTGATACCGTCCATCTGCGGCAGGCCGATGTCCAGCACCACCGCATCATAGGGTTCGGTGTCACCAAGATAATGACCTTCCTCGCCGTCAAACGCCTTGTCGACGACGTAGCCGGCATCGGTCAAAGCATCGGCAAGCTGGCGGTTTAGATCCTTGTCATCCTCGACGACGAGTATCCGCATTGATGAACCCTTGCTGTGTGAAGATGCCCTCTGGTAAACACGGGCGACCATACCGCTCGCGTCTGCCTAGCTGGCAGGCACGACAAACTCCTCGCGGCGCGGGCGGCCGCCATCCTTTCCGGGGATCAGCACGACAATCACGCAGGCCGCCTGGCCACCCTGCTCGGTTTGTGAGACGTTGGCGAGCTGGCCGCCGTTCTGCGCGGCGATCTGCTGTCCGATCGCATAACAGTCGGCAGCATTGCCCGGCCCAGCGTCGAAGCCCAGCATCGCAAGCGCGAACACCCCGGCCGCCCCAAGGCGGAATATGTGGCGAAACGTCATCATGACACGCTTTCTAGCGCATCGCCGCTGAACGGGGAATGAACGATTCACACATCTCCAGCCTGGGGGTCAGAGCCGTTAGCCTGGCGTTCAGAACCGTTGCCACATCTACCCGATCTTGCTCTGTGCACCCAGCCGGCCAAAAATCGCAACCAGCCCGCTGATCGCCGTGATCGCCTGCAGCAGCGTCTCCGTCAGGGCCGTATTGTCGATACCGGATACGGGGAGTCCGACGATTCCTGCGATAGCCAGTACGACGGTGACCACCGAAGCCCAGATCGTTCGCGAAAGGTACCATGGTTTGCTGTCAGTCATTTCTTATCCTCGTTTGTTGGAGTTTCATGAAAGGGGAAGGCGTCGCGTCGTGGGCAAACCCCAGCCGGCCGAAAGGCTCAACTGGCGCACCGTGACATCGATCTCGTCCGGCGGGGTTCCGAAGTCGGCAGCGATCTGGGAGCTTCCATAAAGAAGGTTCGGACCGGACGCCGTCGCGGTTCGCACGATCGCCCCGCCAGCATGTGCGATCTCGACCAGATATTCCTCGCGCTCCTCGCCGAGCGGGATGTCGCTGGCAATCCAGTTGTCGGCGTCGATGCGCCCGCGCCGGACCCATGACAGCATGACGCCCTCCGCATCACTTCTGGAGCAGAGATGCACCGGCGCAAGCGGCAGCATTGCGCGTCTGCCGCCAATTTCCGAGTGAGCCGAGAAACTTGCCTCCGACAGATCAGTGCCCGCCGGGCCAACCCGCCAGTTGAGCAGAAGCCCCGCCTCGCTCGCAAGCAGGCCGGCGGCCTGCACCCTGTCATCCAGCACAAGCACATGCGCCTCGGCAGCGGCCCCTGCCGCTGTCGCGTCGTCCGTGCCGAGTTGACCGCGAAGCAGGGAACCGAGTCGCCATGTATCGGGCGCTATCTCCTCTGCCGTCTCGAACTGGATAATCTCCCAGACACCGTTTGCCGCACGCACGGCGATCATGTTTGCTCCATTCAGCAGGAGAGCGCGGCTGACACTCGAAAATGCCCCCGAAATGAGTTCCACCGTGATCGCTGCCGAATGATCGATCCGGCCAACCACGCCCGGTGCCAGCGCCTCGACCAGCGTGCCTATGTCAGCTGGCCGGGCGAGTGTAGCCCGCTGTCCGAAGCCGCTGTCTTCCGGCGAGGCGAAGACGACCTGGCTTTTCCACGGTCGCTGCCACGCCGCCACGCGGAAATGCTCCTCGGGGCTTCCTGTCCCGACGCCCAGGGGCAGGTCCGCGAAGACCGCCAGCGGCTGCCCGACGATCATCGGCGGTTCGGCGACCGCGCCGCGATTGGCCGACTGCCATGCCGTCGGGGCTGTCCGCACCACCTGCCTCGCAACGACGCGCCGTACCAGCCCATCCTCGATCTCGGTGACCAGATAGTCGGCATCCGACCCCGGCAGCCTTACAATCGCGCCGGGCAGGATCTCGGCGTCGGGATGGGCAACGGCGAAGCTCACGCGCTCTCGCTCGCTCCAGGCGCGGCGCAGCCAGTCGGTAGCAAGCGCCCTGCCCTGCCCGGCTTCCATGATACCTGCAAACCCAGTCGCGTGCTGGCTGCCGGTCGGCACACCATGCCGGGTACCCCCCACCGAAACGACCTGATAGTCCAGCATCGGCTCGCGGAAACTCAACACAGCCTCTGACGGCAGCTGATGGTCAGGCGATCGTACACGCTCGATCACCGTCTCGCGGCCGTCCGAAACCATTTCCGTAATTTCGATTGACGCGCGACCGGTCCGTGCCCCGAAAACAAGTCCCGATGCCGTCTCAAGGACCGAGAGGCCGAACAGGTCGACCAGCGGTTCCAACGCGCCGCGCGCCGAACCCGGCTCGTCAATCACATACCCATGCAACGTTCCGTTGGCTTCATCCACTTGCGCCGCCGGCAAACCGTGATCCGCGAGGATCGCGTTGATCGTTTCACCGACGGTCGGGTTACCCAGCCTGCCGTTCAGCCAGTGGCCGTAGTGCCAGTTGGCATGGTCAGCCCAGACGTTCGACTGAAGCGGAAAGGCCGGATAGGGCCGCGCGTCCCACGCCCAGACATAAAGCCGTTGCGGGTCGACCATGCGCCTGCCGTCGACCGCCGAAACCGGATTGTCCGTTTCCTCGAAGTGTTCGCCCTCGGGATCCCAGTGCCGATGATGCGCGGCCAGCAGCCGCTGCTGCGCCAGATCGCTTCGTCCACCGTCGGAAAAATGCGGCAGCCCGCCCTCGGTCGATTTCGGATCGCCGAAGACGTTTGGCTGGTTCGGACCCTTGTCAGTCGCGGGCCCGCCAACCTCCGTAAACATGAACGGCTTGCCCTCAGGCACCCAGTCAGTGGGCTCATCATCCTCGACCCCGCCGACACGGTTGTAGTGCGGCTGCGACCACCAGCTTTTCAGGTCCTTGAAACGAAACACCCAGGGCTTGTCGTAAGCGCCGTCGGTTATCGCCGCGCGCTCCCGCGCCTGCCGCTCCGCGAAACCAGGATAATACCAGTCGAAGCCCTCGCCGCCCGAGATGCCGGCGCGCAATCCCACCGGATCGTAGGGCCCCGAAAAACCATCGGGATTGCCGCCCGCATAGTCGGCGTCGCGCCAGTCGGAAAGCGGCATGTAATTGTCGATACCAACTGCGTCGATAGCATCATGCGCCCAGAGCGGATCGAGATGGAACCAGACATCGCCTGAACCATCCTGGGGATGATAGCCGAAATACTCGCTCCAGTCCGCGCCGTAGGTAATCGTGGTCGTGCTCCCGAGCATGGTGCGCACCTCGTCCGCAAGCGTGCAGAGCGCGTCCACGAACGGAAAGGCGTTGTCCTCATCGCGAAGCGTCGTCAGGCCGCGCATCTCGCTGCCAAGCAGGAGGGCATCGACGCCGCCGGCCGCCTGCGCCAGCTTCGCATGGTGGAGGATGAATCGCCGGTAGCCCCATTCCCCGGATGAGCCGGAGAAATGAACCGTGTTGCCTGAGGCCGAGAACTGTCCCGGCAGCGCACTCCCGCAGAAGTCCGCGACCTGCTCGCGCGCGACGTCAGTGCGGTCCACCGTCTCAGGCATCAGCGGCGCGGGATCGCAGGTGATCCGACCCCGCCACGGATAGGCGGCCTGGCTGTCATTGCCGTAAGGGTCTGGCAACGCGTTGCCCGTCGGTATGTCCATCATGACGAACGGATAGAGCGTTACCTTCAGGCCGCGCGACTTGATCTCGGCGATCGCCGCCATCACGCTGCGGTCTGATGGCGTTCCACCGTAAGCGGCCCCGCCATCATGGGTCGAGACCACCATCGCACCGCCCCGCGTAACGCCCGAGACCTGCCATGCCTGCGAGAACCCAGAGCCGTTCGATGTCGTCACCGCTGGCCTGACCTTGCAATGCCCTGCACGCAGGTCCGTGCCAAACCAGGCCACGACCAGCGCGACGTGTTCGAGGTTCGGGCACAGCATCTGCAGCTCGTCCAGAGACGCCTCGAGGTCACTGGAGGCGTGCAGCATGTGGCGATTGACGGCTTCGGTCTGGCCCTGCCGATGCTGCCGTGTCACCAGCGTTGGCGAGAGCCCATATTCGGTCGCGCCGGGAATGAGCGATACGGCCCGGATCATCTTCGGCAGTTCGCCCACCGGTCGCAGCACCTCGAACTGGAACTGCGGGATGCGGTTGCCGTAGTCCGCGAGCGCCATGCGTTCGATGACCACGTAAGCCGTCCCTCGATAGGCGGGCGCGTTGCCTTCCCCCTGTTTCGCACCGATCAGCGGATCGATCGCCTGCGCCTCACCGCCGGAATGCACGCGCAGTTCGAGCGTGTTCCTGTCGACCTCCCGACCGTCGGCCCAAATGCGCCTCACCCCGGCGATTTCGCCTTCGCACAGCGCGAAGGCGATGCTGGCGAAGTAGCTGTATTCGGTGACCTTCGGCCCGTTCTTGCCCTGCCGGCTGGTCGCGCTCCGTTCCTCGAAGCGCGTAGCCCAGATCATCGTCCCGCCGACGCGCGCGGTGCCATAGATGCGAGGGATCGCAGCGCCTTCCTCGGCCGTGAAGGGCCGGGCTCCCGAAAGCCGAGGCCCATCGATGCGACGCGTGCCGTTGATCAGCCCCTGGTCGATCGAATAGCCGGCCATCGCGCCGGCGGCGGCACCGATCGCCGTGCCGACGGGCCCGAGCAGGCTGCCGATCGCAGCGCCCGCGACCTGAAGCAGGATGGTTGCCATCTGGCTTCCCCTCGATTCAGTTGTCTTTCAGATGTCTGGAAAGGCGAACACGCCGGCGATGCGCCGACGCCATTGCGGCACCAGCGCCGATTCCGTCACCGCAGTGCCTTCATAGGCATGCACGAAGCGATCCGGCCCAGTCAGGATACCCGCATGCTTTGCCGGCAGGTGTGACCGCCAGCGGAACAGCAGCAGGTTGCCGGCTGCCATCTGCTGGCGCGGCTTCTCCTGAAAATGCCGCCGCATGCCGTCGAGAAGACGTTCTTCGCCCGTCGCCTCTGCCCAGTCCGGCGCGTATGGGCCGGGCAGTTCCGGTGGAGCGCCGTAGAGTGCACACCAGACGCCCGTGATCAGCCCGATGCAGTCGCAGCCGACGCCTTTGCGCGCCCCCTGATGCCGGTATGGCGTTCCCACCCAGGACAGCGCCTCCGCCACCACCCTGTCAGGCGTGCCAGCCTCGTTCATGGCACCAGCGGCTCGCCGTCGAACCGCCCTCCATCCACCACATAGCCATAGGCAGCGTCGTTTCCGGGCAGATGCGGAAAGCCCCGGAAATTCAACGTGTTGGCGAATTTCGCCTTGCAGGTCGCGAACTTCTTGTCGCATCCCGCGACGATCGTGAACGTATCGCCCTCATCCACCGTTCCGCTGCCACCCGGTTGCAGCACCAGCGTCGTGCCCGTTGCATCCCGGCGATGCATCTCGACGCGTTCGCGGCGTCCCTCGCGCACGCCCGAGGTCCATGTCAGGACGCCAAGCGCAAACCAGCCCGCCACGAATGCGTCGAGCCCTGACACGAGCAACGTCGAGGCCATCTCCACAACCTCCACCGCGCCCGTTCCTGTGAAGGCCGGATCATCAAGGCGGAACCCACACCGCGCATCGCCCAGCTCCGCGTCGCATGCCCGGCTGACAAAGCGGCCCGAAGGCCGATCCAGCGAGTGAGCCAGGCTCTCCAGCTCGGCGGCAAACCGTCCATCCGCGCGCGTGATCCTGCCCACCGTCGCCTTGCGCAGTAACACGAAGTCGTCCGGCTGCCGCCAGTTGACCAGCAAGGTCTCGACCGCAGCCCCGTCATAGAGCCCAGCGGCGATGTCCTCGTCGCTGATGTCGTCGGACGAAAGCGCACCCTCGACATCGACCGTATCCACCGCCAGCCCCAGAGTATCGCGGGCTTCGCTGGCGGCGAGCCCCGTCTGCGGAGCAAACACCGTTGCATCAACGGTCAGTCGCCGGTCGTGGTCGGTGTAGCCCGCCACGTGCCCGTCCTTTCGCGTCAGCCGCCAGCAATGGCAGACGGTCGTGACGGTGCGCCCTGCGTGGGCCGCCAGCGTTTCGGGCCAGGCGCTCATGCCGGCACCTCGATCAAAGGAATGGAAGGGATCTGTCCGGCCCTGAAGGCGGTGAGGCTGACCGCCAGCCGCTCAGTATCGAAACGCACCGGCACGTCGAATTCGTATCCGGCTGTCACGATCGCATCATCGACAGGAATGCTGTCCGCCTCGAACACTACCTCGCCGGTCTCAAAATCGAAGCTCCAGTGATCTGCCGCGACTTCCTCGCCGCTGACGGCAACCAGCAGTGCCTCGATCACCGGCCGAGCGATGAAGCGCTGGTAGGCGTCCTCGCCCTCGCCATATGTCTTGATCAACGCAAACCGCGCCCGCACGCCGTCCCCGACACCCAGCACCTGGTCCGCGGCCGACACCGCTTCATCGGGCCGGCACGACTTCATGTCGAAAGGATCGCGGAAGCGGAAGGCATGCAGCGAACCACGCCTTGCCTCGAAGAAGGCCAGCACATCATGCAGGTCCGACAGCGAGCGCACGCCTGTCCCGGCATCGAAGTGCCGACGCGACTGGGAGAAGCGCGCGTTGCGTTTCTCGCGTCCCGAGGTCAGCGACACGATCTCGTTTCGTCGCTCCGGTCCGCCGGTCGCGCCGAACGCCACGCTGGGCGGAAAACGCACGTCATGAAAGCTTGAAAGCTCGGCCAAGCATTATCTCCATTTCTAGAATGTCCGCGCGCCGCGAGACACGGCTCTCGCCAGCATCCCCGTCACCTGCGCTTCCGACTTGCGGAACGAAGGGGCGTCAGGCGTCGTCACGTTGAAAACGACATTGACGCTCCCGCCGCCACCCGCCGAAGCCACGCCGAGCCGCCCATCTGCCGAACGCTGCAGCGGCAGTATCGCTTCCGGGCCAGCCTCCCCCATCACGCCGACGTTGCGGCCAAGCGGAAAATAGCTCGGCGCCGACACCACCCCACCGGAGGCAAACGGCACCACGTGCCCCGGTACGCCGCCCTTGGCGAACGGCATCAACCCGCTCAGTCCACCTAGCAGGTTGGAGAACAGCGACCCGGCGAGCGACTGCAGCGGCTTCAGGCCCTGTTCCAGCGCCATGCCGGCAAGGTTGAGCCCGATCCGCCGCAGGATGTCGTCCAGTTCCTTGCCGCTGAAGGCCGCGCTCTTCAGCGCGCCGGTCAGTTGCGACCCGAAACTCGCTGACAATTTTTCGAGGTTCTGCAACGCGTCCTGAAACGGTTGCGTGTCGGCATTGATCCGGACTGTCACATCCTCAGCCATCGCGCCTGCCTTCCTTTCTGCCCATGTCCGGGAATCGCCTCATCAATTCGGCCAGGTCGCCACGCGCCGGCGCTACGCGGCGGTCGCCTCCCAGCACGCTCATCGCGCGCTCCATCTCGCGCGGCGTCATCGACCAGAAATCCCTCGGAGAAAGCCGCAGCAGGCCGAACGCCGCGGCCATCACGGCATCCCACGGAAATTCGGTTGTACCGCCCGCTGCGGCGTTCAAGGGTTTGGCGTTGCAGCCTCCCGGCCGGTCCCGAACGTGGTCGTCAGCAACTCGGTCACGATAGCCGCAAAGCCGGCAATGCCGTCGTCCGAATGCATCGCACCAACCTCAGCGTCGGATATGTCCTGCCCCGCACCGCGCAACCCGGCCCCGATGACGCGGATCATGTCCAGCGACGACAGCCGCCCGCGCGAAAACCGCTCGACCAGCGCGCCAAGATCGTCGGCCGCGTAGGCCGCCTCGAGTTCCGCCAGCGCGCCGAGCGTCAGGCACAGCCGCAAGGTCCGCCCATCGAGCTCAGCGTCGATTTCGCCGCGCCGCCTGTTCGCGCTCATGCCGCCACCACGAAGCTCACCGGTCCCGCCGATTCCAGCGCCACTTCGAAGGTCACTTCGCTGTCGTGGCTGCCGGTATATTCCAGCGCAGTGATCTGAAACGCGCCTTCCACGGTGCCGAAATCCGGTACAGCAAGCTGCCAGTCGCTGATCGCGCCGGCGAAAAAGCGGGCACGGATGAGCGCGTCGGATTCCGCATCCTTGAAGATGCCGGATCCGCTGACGGACGCACGCTGCACGCCGCTGTCGGCGAGCAGTTCGCGCCAACGTCCGGCCGAATCCGCGTCGGTGATATCCACCGTCTGGCTATTGAAAGCGATGCGCTTCGTGCGCAGGCCCGCGACGGTCACGAAGCCTCCATCGCTGTCGATCTTGAGCAAGAGGTCCTTGCCCTTCTGTGCGACCATTTTGGTCTCCTCGCTGAAAGTGTCGGGAATTCTTTGGGCTAGCTTGCCGGCCTGACCGGAATCTCAAGTCGGCTCCATGACTGCCCGGAACCGCATCACCCCGTGATGCGCCTCGTTGCGCTCGTCGTAGCGCGCCTCGGAAAACTCGAGCCGCAGGTTGACCAGCGCATAACCATCAAGCGCCAGCGCGCCGTCGTGCAGCGTCTCTCGCACCTGATCCATGATCTCGAGCGCCTCTTTCTTTCCTTTGCCCCGCGACCAGACATGCAGCGTGAAAAGCTGCTCCGTCCCGCTCTCGGTGCCGGTGCTCCAGTCATAGAGGCTGGTGCGCCCGAAGGTGATGTAAGGGAAAGGCACGTTGGCCGGGGCGTGGTCGAGGATGCGCGCGCCGACGAGGTCCGCCAGCGCCGCGTTCGCGCCCAGCGTCGCGAAGATCTCTTTCTGCAGTTCAGCGGTCGAACTCATCGCCAGCCTCCCGTGCATGACGCTGCGCTTCCTCCAAAAGCAGGGCGAGCGTCGTCTCGTTGCGATGCGTCCGGCGCCGGCGAAGGTCGTCCGCGTCCTCGACGAGGTGATGCGCCCTCATGCGCAGGGCGCGGACAATGCCGTCCAGGGTCATCTGCATCGTCAGTTTCACAGGCCCGACTCCCGAACGCGGCAGACGACGTAGCGGCGGGAATCGTCGGGATCGTGCACCGTCACTATGTCGAAAATCCTGTCCTGCCGGGTCAGGCGCATTCCGCTCGTCACGCCGCTTCGCCATCTCATCGTGATCCTGTGTGTCACTGTCTCCAGCGTCTGGTCCGCGCCGAACATGCTCGACGCCGAAACCGGTTCGATCCGGGCAAAGACCGTCGCGACCTCCGCCCAGGTTTCGGTGTGCCCGCCCAGTCCGTCCGGCGTCGTGGTGCAGGCCTGCAGCGAAAATTCGCTGCGCAACACTCCCGGATCAATGAACAGCGTTCGCATCAGAGCCTCCGCGATCGGTGCGCCGCGACGATCCGCTCATACGCCGCCGGGTAGGAAACCGGCTGGTACGCAGGGCCGAAATGCGCCCGGAATTCGTACCAGTGCCCGACCAGCAGCAGGATCGCGCGCTTCAGCAGGTCCGGCACGTCGGTTCCCGCCTCACCGTGGCCCGCCGCGAAATCGATCTCGATGCCGTTGAAGACCCGCAACGGCTCCGGCCGGTTCTCGAAATGCAGCCGCGCCGGCCGCGACAGCGTGTCGAGTTGATAGTTAGCCGGATCGACCAGCGAAGCCTCGCCCTCCGTTCCGTAGGCGGTCACCGACAGCACCTCGCGCACGGGATGGATTGTCAGCAGCGCGCAGCCCTGGCTCGGCCAGGTATCCAGCGCCAGCCGCCAGCTCTGGTCGATCAGCGCGATGCCGGTCGTCCGTTCCAGATCCTCGCGCGCGGCACGAACAAGACCTGCAAGCAGCGTGTCCTCGCTGTCATGCGCGATCCTCAGATGCGTCTTCACCTCGGCAAGCGTCACCGGCTCGGCCGCCGGTTCGACGGTTCGATAGAGCGTCATGCATTCATCTCTCGATTGAAGAAGGGGGCGGTCTCGGCTCATGGCTTTTGCCGAGACCGCTCGGCTCGCGCTCACCTGGAGGTGACAACCAGCGCGAACCAATCAGCTTTGGTCGTCGGCGAAGCTCAGCTCTCGCCGTACTTCAGCAGCTTGATCGCATCGAAGTCCTGCACACCGCCGCCGACGCGCTTGGTCGTGTAGAACAGCACGTAGGGCTTGGCGGAATACGGATCGCGGAGCACGCGCACGCCGGTACGATCCACCACCAGGTAACCGCGCGCGAAATCGCCGAAGGCGATCGGCGTGGCGTTGGCGCCGGCGTCGGGCATGTCCTCAGCCTCCACCAGCGGGAAGCCCATCAGCATGGCGCGGCTTCCGGGTGCGGCCGGCGGCTGCCAGAGGTAGTTGCCGTCGGCGTCCTTCAGCTTGCGGATCGAGGCCTGCGTCTTGCGGTTCATCACCCAGCTTGCGTTCTGCCGGTAGCCGGACTTCAGCGCATAGACGAGGTCGATCAGGATATCGGACGGATCGTCGTCGGGAAGCGCGCCCGCTTCGCCCGTCGCCACGTAGCCGATCTGGCCCCAGGCCCAGCTTCCTTCCGCGACCTTGGTATAGTCGAGGAAGCCCTTCGGCTTGTTGGTGCCGTTGCCGGTCACGAAGGCCTCGCCTTCCTGCTCGGCAAACGCCGCCTCAACCTCCGACGCAATCCACTGGTCGAGGTCGACCACCGCGTCTTCCAGCAGCGAGGCTGTCGCCGCCGGCATCGCGTAGAGTTCCGTCGTCGGGAAAGAAAGCTCGGCCAGCGTCGCTGTGGTCGTCTGCGTTCGCGATGCTGTTTCGGCTACCCAGCCGACCGCCGGCCCGGCGACAGAGAACGGCTTCTTCAGCACCGCGCCCGACACCTGCCGCACCGTCGCGATCGAGCGGATCGGCGACAGTTCCGCCAGGCGCTTGCCGATTTCCCTTTCCGTCTCGTTCGGCACCAGATAGCCGCCGTCCGGGCCGGAGCCGTAGGACATCGCCTTCATATCCAGCGCGCGGATCGCCCGCTCGTCGCCGGAGCGCATGTAGGCGTCGAAGGCCTGCTTATGCTCGGACGGCAGCGCGCGTCCGCCGTTCTCGAGCGCCGGGCGCATGCGCTTCAGCGACAGATTGTCGATCGCCCGCTTCTGCTCGTCGAGCGCCCGCGAGATGCGATCGACCTTCTCGACCGTCAGCACGTCGGCGCCGCGCGTCTCCAGTTCCGCCAGGCGGCGGTCGTTGCTGTCCTTGAAGGCCTCGAAGGTCGTCATGAACTCGTCGAACGCGTCGGCGAGTTCGGGATGGCCGCCCGCCGATTTCGCCTCGGGCGCACGGGCAAGGTTGTGTTCCGTCATCGTGTGGTTTCCCATCTTCTGAAATTGGATGTCGTCATCATGCGTGTCGCCTCGCGGATGCGTCCCGCTAGGCTCTCTTCCGGCGCGGCATCCCGCCCGCGCGCCAGGCTTGCGAAACCCTTCGCGATCACCGCGCGGGCCTCGCCTCTCGTCAGCCCCGCATCCCGCGTGAGCCAGCTTTCGAATTCCCTTGTTGTCGGCAGCCGCCGCCTGCCCTTCACGCTGTCGATGCGTGCCTCGGGCAGCATCGGGAACGTCACCACCGAGATTTCCCAGAGGTCCGCCTCGATGATCCGGCGCACACCGCGCGCGCTATCCTTGCGCGCCTTCACCGCGCGAAAGCCGATCGACAGCCCGTCGAGTGCGCCGCCGCGCATCAGGCTCAGCACCTCGCGCGCCCGCGCCACGTCCTTCGTCAATCGTCCGCGCACGAACAACCCGCGCTCGTCCTCGCGGATTTCCGTCCACACGCCGATCGGCTCGGCCGGATCGTGCTGGAAGAGCATGCGGATGCCCGCCGCGCCCCGCGCCTTCAGCGACGCCGCGAACGCGCCCTTCTCCACCACATCCTTGCCGAGATCGACGCGTCCGAACAGGCTGGCATAGCCCGAGAACACGCCATCCGCTTCCACCTCATCCAGCCGCAGCCCGACGAACTTGCGTTCGCCCGCCAGTACGGCGCGTTCAGTCCTCATGCACCTGCCTCCGTCTGTTCCGGAAAATATCGCTCCAGCGCTCGAAGCCGCGCAGCAGCGGCCCCAGCGCCCACCAGGCGCAGAGGCTCGCGGCAGCCGATCCCATCAGCATGGTCTCGACCGGCCCGATCAGCTTCTCGACGCCGAGCTCGACCGCGATCTTCAGCCCGGCCGTGCCGCCGAAGACCAGCCCGCACACCACGCCGACGGCAAAACGCACCGCCGCCTCGCGCCGGCCTTGCGGCAGGATGTAGGCGACCGAAACAGCCGACCCCGCGACCGCACCAGCCCCCTTGGCCGCCCACAACCAGGCGTCCTGCGAAACTTCAGACATGGTATTAGCTCCCTTGGCTGGAGATCAGGCAGTCTGCCCATACCCCACCGCCTCGCGCTTCTCGTCGTCCGTGAGAAACCCCGCCGCGCCGATCCGCGCCCAAAGCGCGTCCCGATCCGCAGCCAACGCCTCGATCTGGTCGGCGTCGTACCAGAGCGCCAGCCCCTGGCCGAACGCCGGAGACAGCCACGCGGAAAGCTCCCTGGCCGTGCGCGCCACCAGTGGCAGCACGGTCATGCGGTAGAAGGCGCGGTTGGCTTCCTGGTAGTTGGCGTAGGTGTTGTCGCCCGGTATGCCGAGCAGCATCGGCGGCACGCCGAAGGCGAGCGCGATATCGCGCGCCGCGCCGTTCTTGGCCTCCATGAAGTCCATGTCCTTCGGCGTCAGCCCCATCGCCTTCCAGTCGAGCCCGCCTTCCAGCAGCAGCGGCCGGCCGGCGCGCGCCGCGCCCGAATAGCCGTCCTCCAGCTCGGCCTTCAGCCGGTCGAACTGTTCGTCGGAAAGGTTGCCGCCTTCCTTCGGCGCATAGACCAGCGCGCCCGAAGGCCGCGCCGAATTGTCGAGCAGCGCCTTGTTCCAGCGGCCTGCCGCATTGTGGATGTCGAGCGCCATCAGCGCCGCCTCCAGCGGGGCGAAGCCGTAATGGTCGTCGAGCGGATGGAATAGCGACAGGTGCAGCGCGCTTGCGCCGAGCGCCACCCTTCGCTTCGTGCTGCCCTCGCGATGTTCCAGCGCGCTCGGCCAGCCAGCCGCGTCCGTCACGACCGTCACCCGATCGGGCCGCAGCAGATGCAGTTCCCGCGCCGTCTCGCCTGCCTCCACCCGTTCGACATAGGCGTTGCCCGACAGGAGCAGGTGCCCGTAAAGCGTCTCCAGAAAGCTCGCGCCCGCCTGCCGCTGGTTCGGCCGTTCCATCAGGTCGAGCAGAGGGTGCGCGTCGAGTTCGGCGCCGCTCTCGTAAAGCAGCCAGGGGATCGCAGCAGCCGTCTCCGCGATCAGCCTCACTGCCCTATGCGCCACCGGATTCTTCATGAACCCCTCGCGCGCCAGCGCCGCGTAGTCGCGCCGCGTCCAGTGCGCCTCGCCTGTTGCATGCAGCGCGACGAAACCCGTGCCGCTCTTCCTCTCGGGCACGACGCTGCCGCCGTCCCGTTTCCAGGGCCAGTTCCAAACCATTTTTCTCTTTCTCTAAAAGCGCTATCGAGCCGGCCGCAAAATTGCTCCGGAAGCGCAGAAAACGCCGCCAGGTGACCAGAAAAGTTTGGTGTCCGGCGGAGTAGAATTTGGCGGCCGGCTCAGAAATCCCTGATCCTCGGCGTCCCGCCCACCCCCGGCATCAACTCGCCGACCGCCCACACCAGCGCATCCACCCGGTCAGGCGAGCATCCACCCGAAAGCCCGTCAGGCCCGAAGTCGCACATCTCGTCCTCCAGATCGGGAAAGCGCCCGGCATGCTTCACCCGGCCCTGCGCATAGAGTGCGGCCACCGGTTCGGCCCGCAGCCATTTTCCGCGATTGGCCCGCACCGCCTTCACCGGCACATTCTTGTCCACCGTGCGGATCACGGCCGTCACCATGTCGCCGCCCTGGTTCACTTCCGCCACGATCGCGTCGGCCTCCAGCCGATGGAACAAACCCACCGCGACCCTCGCCCATTCCGTCGGCTTCGCGCCTCTCACACTGGCGTCGGCCAGCACGATCGCCCTGCCCTCCGCGTCCAGCCCGGCCGCGACGATGCCGCAGGCATCCGACGTCTTTCGCGAGCTCGCCGGCGGATCGACCGCTACGACGATGCGTCGCAGTTCACCCGGCTCCGCTACAAAAGCCGCCGCCAGCATGTCGCGCGACCACAGCGCGTCCTCGCGGTCGTCGATCAGCTCGCCGTCCAGTTCCTGCCGTCCAAGCCGCGTCCCGCCGTAACGCTTGGCCAGCGCCTCAAGAAAACCGGCCGCGAGGTTCGCGGCGTTGTCGCCGGTGGCGAGCTTGCGTTTCTCCACGTCCGCGTCGGCGAGCAGCCTCTTCATCAGCCGCGTCGGCCTCGGCGTCGTGGTGATGATCTGCAGCGGCTTCGGCCCCAGCCGCAGCCCGAACTGCAGCATGTCGAACGTCGCCTCCGCATTCTTCCATTTGCCGGCTTCGTCGCACCAGGCGGCGTCGAACTGCGGCCCACGCAGGCTTTCGGGATCTTCCGAAGAGAACACATGCGCCACCCGCCCGTCCGGCCAGACCAGCCGCTTGCGCGAAGGCTCGTAGCGCGGCCTCGTCCCCCGCGCCGTGGCGAGGATGCCCGAAGGCCCGTCGATCATCACCTCGCGCACGTCGGAAAGCGTCTCGCCCACCAGCGCGAAGTTCCCGTATTTGTACCCATCCGGCGAAAACGGCGGCAGCCCGCGAGCCAGCGCGTTCACCCATTCGGCCCCGAGCCGTGTCTTGCCGGAGCCGCGCCCGCCCGTCACCAGCCAGCAGGACGGCGCGCCGCCTGCGGGATATTGCGGCCCGTGCGCGTGGCCGACCCATTCGGCCGCGACCGTCGGCCCGAGTTCAGGAGTGATATGTTCGCGCGCCCATCCGTTCTGCGTAGTCTCGAGCCAGTTCGACAATGCGTCGGTCGATAAGGGCGAGGATATCGGCGAGTTCTTCATCGCTTCTTTTTTGGTCCTGCTGCACGGCCACGAATTTCAGATTGCCGATCTGTTCGGCCACTTTCACCATCGACAGAAGTGCATCGATGCGGCCCTTGTCGAAATGACCGGTCCGCATCTGCGCCAGCGCATCCTGCAGCGCCTCGAGGATTTCGGCCGCCATGTCGCCGGGCCCCACGTCGCCCGCCAGTTCGACGGTAGCGTTGTCCTTCGCGATCGAATCTTTCGTCGCCGCCAGCGCGTCCACCCTGGCGCGCAGTTCCACCTCCTCGCGCACCTGCCGCGGTGTCACCACGCACATCATGGAGCCTTTTGGCGCATGCAGCTTCGGCCAGTTCTCGCGGCTCGCCCGTTCGCGAATGGTGGTGACGTGACAGCCGACAATCTTGGCGATGCGTTGAAAAACCGGCGGGAACAGGCCGCGCAATTCGCGCATGCCCTCCCACTGCTCCTCGGCGAGGGGCGGATGCATGAAGTCCTCCGATGTTTTGTTATATGGATCGCGCCCTCCCTTCTCCCCTTGAGGGAGAAGGTGGATCGGCGCGAAAGCGCCGAGACGGATGAGGGGTTCAGGCCCGCGACCTCCGCCGCGTCCCGTCAACCACCCGCACTTTTCCGACGATAGCGAAACACTACCAAAGGACCGTCACGCCGTCAAGGATTATTTTCCTAATTTTACGTAACAAAGCACGTTTTGGGAATAGTTCCTAAGGCCGACAAGCCGGCAAATTAGCCTGAGGAAATCGAGATTACGCCTAAGATGGTTGAGGCGTGTTGGGGTGAGGTAGGCGACGCTTCCCGGTCACTTATGATGCAACGTCGCTCATAACGGCGATCTACTCACGCATGATATCTGATCGTGAAGACTGTAGCCAAGACTAGCATATCCTTAGCTGTCTGTAGCTTGCCTATGAGTTCTTTGAATTGTGTTTCGGCGTCTTCTTGCAGCTTCGGGTGGCGGATGGAATTTGGGTCTGACGTCATCCAATAGTCCGGTGGCGAATCCGGTGAAGCCCCGTCCTCGCTGTCGAGATACCACATGGTGTGGATGGCTGCATTCCGCTCGCCAGCGAGCTTCGATAAGCCCTCAATAGCCGCTATGACGCTTTTCAGGTTATCGCTTTCCACGGGGTCTGCGTCGAGCATTCTTGCGCGGGCCATAGCTATTGTCATGTCGCGTTGCCCCGCGTCGGACTTTATGCTGAAAAACATCGCCCGCGCTACGTGTCTTTCGGCCCCGGACAGATTGATAAAAATGCTGAGCACAAATGCCTGGGCTTCATTATATGTGATCGTGACGTGACCCAACGTGGTCGCAAACTTGTCTAACGCTTTGGAAGCTCTATCCCCCATGACAACCTCCGCCAAGGCCGACGAAAAAGACGTTCAACGATACGCTAAAGCGGATGCTGAAAACACCGCCTAAGCCGCATGGCCCGGCTAAGAAGTTATCTCCCAAAGTTCCTCGTGTCTTGCGTAGCACTCGCGAAATTGATAAGCCCCGTAAGGTTTAACTGGAGGGGCGCCAGTGGCTAGCGAGTTAGACGACGGTCTCAACGGGGAAGTCGAAGTCTTTTATCACAAGAGTAATTTCTTTAGAGTTGTCCATGCGGATGGGTGCTATGGTGGTATTACTCCGCGCGGGGCGGTAAACATCGCTTTTTACAGCGAACGTAAAGCAATTCCCCTCAGAACTAAAATGAAGGTTGTCGAAGGCGTGACACAGCCCGAGACTGTGGTTGAGTCGAAGCCGGGCTTTGTCAGGGAGCTGGAGGTTGATATCTTCATGGACTTCAACTCCTCCGTTTCGTTCTTCGTCTGGTTTAAGGAGAAGATCGATACGTTACGAAAACACTCGGGCGTGTCGGACGAAGACTGGAAAAAGATGATTGGAGGGGCGTGATATGTCCGCAATCAAGACGTCGCTCCGGTCATATGACTCCACCGTGGCAAATTTGGCGAAACGACCCGTAACGAGATTGACGGTGGACGTATCACAAACCGATGCCACGTCTACGTCATCAGTTCCGAGCGCGCTTCCCAGCGCGTCTAGACGCGTTGAGTCGCCTCGTAGTGATACTCAAATCCTGGCGAGCCTATCCCCCATCGAGCGCCTTGCTTTTCTTGCCAAGAGACGACCGGCCCAACTACTGATTGGGCTAGCTGGCGCGATCGGTTCCACTTACATTATCGTTCGGTCGCTCCTTGCGCTCGGCCCGGCGATTGCTTTTATCTTTTCTTGGCAGGCTCTAGCTCAGAGTGATGGTCCCGCCACGTCGCAGACATTTATCTCCGGGTCCGCAAGAGACGCGATGGACTGGTATGTTGCGCTATTGATGGGCGCGGCCTTGCTAGGTTCGATGTTTCTAGTCGCTTTTGCCAAGTCGGACACCAAAATTGGGTTTGGGATGGACGCAGGCAAGATGATTATAGGCTTTCTTGTCGGCTTTTTATCCGGCGGTAGCGGTAAGGGCGCTTAGCGCCTCTTCCTCAAGAAAAGGAGCCTTCGCGCCTTCTGCTTAGGCGGGATCGGCTTGACCAATCCGTCAACAGGTAAGGCGTTTGCCTTCGATCATTGCGATCAACTGGTCATGACGCTCACGGTCGGTAATCTTCACAGCGGCACGGCGATTCGCCGCGCGTCCTTATCGCCGGTTGAAGTTGCGGCGGTGATTCCTGATCCGAATCACGGCCGTTCTGCATTTGGTCTCACGCAATTTGAACGCGCAAGTTGAATTCGGGCTGTTACCCGCAATTCACAGGCATCGTCAATTTCCCTCACAAATTCGCCCCGGCGGCAATCCGAAGTGCCTGCTACATGCGGCTGAAAATGTGCTGGCGGAGCGTTAGGTGATCCGCCATGCCGGCATATTCAGCGCTTCAGTCGTTCAGACTGAGAGGGCTAGCAACGCACAACCCTCACTCCTCTGGACGGCCCCCTCCCGCGCCTATAGTGAACCGGCATGCAGATCGAACTGAACAGTCTCTACTGGCCGGGCACGAACCCAGAGGCCGTGCGCATCCACCGTGCCTGCTTCGAGCATATTGGCGTGCCGGTCCGTTATACCGAGGAGCGCATCCGCCACGGCCGGTGGATGGACCGGGTCATCGCCGAGCGGATGGATCGCGACGGCATCGTGGCGTTTGTCGACATCGATGCGCTCGCCTACTCGCGCGCTGCCGTCGAAAACGCCTTTCGCTATGTCGAGCGGACGAAGTCGTTCCTCGGTCTCGCCCAATCCTCCAATCACCTCCAGACGCGGATGCGGATTTTCGCCGCGCCGTGCTTTCTGGTCATCTCGAAGCAAGCCTTCGATACATTGGGGCGTCCGAGCATGATGCCGAGGACGTTCGGCGACGTCGCGCAGGAATTGAGCACGCGCGCCGACGCCGTCGGCTTCCCCTATCGAACGCTCTACCCGACAGGCTTTCGCGAACTCCCGCCCCACGGCACACCCTGGCGTCTCGGCAGCTACGGGCACTACGGAATCGGAACCGACTTCGAAGGCGGCTTCTTCCACAATTACTATGGACGAGAAGGCCGGATGGATTCGATCTCCGATGCGGCGGCCGCGATCATGAACGACAGCGGCCAACCCGCCACCCTGCCGTATATGTGCAGGGACGAGAAATTCTGGACCGAGATTTCCGAGAAAGCGCCGCCCCCTGAGCCGCGACTCCGGAAATGGGCCCGCAAGCTGCGCCGGGCCTTCACGCGATAATCATCCGCGAGCGTTATCCGCCGATTACCCCTGCCCCCGCGCAAACCGCCCCGGCGGCAACCCGACGTGCCGGCTGAAGGCCGTCGAAAAGGTGCTCGCCGAGCCGTAGCCGATCCGCCGCGCCACCTCGTCCAGCGCCAGCCCGCCGCCGCGCAGCAGCGTCTTGGCGACAGCCATGCGCCAAGCCAGCAGATATTCCATCGGCCGCACGCCCACCATGCGCGTAAACCGGTCGAAGAAGGCCGAGCGCGACATGCCGGCGGCGCGCGCCAGTTCCGGCACGGTCCAGGCGTGCTCGACATCGCCGTGCATCCCCCGCAGCGCGGCGGCGATGCGTGCGTCGGCCAGCCCGCGCAGCAGGCCCGGACGCGCCGCGTCGTAGGGCGCGGTCCGCAGCGCCTCGATCAGCAGGATCTCGACCAGCCGCTCGAGGATCAACTCGCGACCGATCTCGTCGCGACCCGCCTCCTCGCCGACCATGCGCACGAGCTGCGCCAGCCTCGGCGCCCCGCGGATGTGGATCATGCGCGGCAGCAGCGACACCAGCAGCGCCGCGTCAGGCGAATCGAAGGAGAACCAGCCGCCGAACTGGCGCATGTCCGGCAGCCCGTCCTGTCGACCATGTCGGATTTCCACGCCCGGCTCGGCCGAGGCCCTGGGGTCGCGCCGCACCACGGTCGCGGGCTCGATGCTCGACATGGTGAAGGCTGGCGTCGCCGGCAGCAGGACGAAATCCCCCGCCTCCAGCACGACCGGCTCCTCGCCCTCTACCGCCAGCCGGCACCGCCCCTCGGTCACCGCGCAAAATCCCGGCTGACCGAAAGACGAATAGCGCACGGCCCAGCGCCCGGCTCCGCTGATCCTCTTCGGGAAGATCGCGCGCGGGCGCAAAAGCTTGATTACCTCGGAGAGCGGATCGGCCATTCTCAGGACTTTCGCAAACCAAATATGGACTCAAAATTGATGATAGTCCTGAATAGGCTTTCTAAGTTCATCCCGTCAACCGCTCGGGAGAACCAATATGAAGACCGTCCTCATCACTGGCAGTTCATCAGGCTATGGGCTGGAAACCGCCCGCCATTTCCACCAGCGCGGCTGGATCGTCATCGCCACGATGCGCAACCCGCGCACCGACATCCTGCCCGCTTCGGAGTGCATCCGCGTCCTGCCGCTGGACGTAACGAGCGCGACAAGCATCGCCGCGCTGATCGAGGCCGCCGGCCCGATCGACGTTCTCGTCAACAATGCGGGCATCGGCATCGTCGGCGCTTTCGAGGCGACGCCGATGGAGCATGTGCGCCGGGTATTTGAGACCAACACCTTCGGCACGATGGCGATGACGCAGGCTGTCATCCCGCAGATGCGCGAGCGGCGATCTGGCGTGATCGTCAACGTCACCTCCAGCGCGACGCTTGCCCCGATGCCGCTTGCGGCCGCCTATACCGCCAGCAAGCAGGCGATCGAAGGCTTTACCGGCTCGCTGGCGCACGAACTCGCCGCCTTCGACGTGCGCGCGAAACTGGTCGAGCCCGGCTATGCGCCGACGACGCGCTTTGCCCACAACACGCCTGTGTCCGTCATGGACCTGATCCCGCCTGGCTATGCCGATTTCGCGCAGCCGATTTTCGCCGGCTACGCCAACCCTCCGCTGATCACGAAGGAAAGCGATGTCGCCGAAGCGGTTTTCCTCGCCGCGAACGACGCCTCCGACAGGCTGCGCTATCCGGCGGGCGCGGACGCCGTGGCGCTGGCCGAGGCGGCCTGACCGACCGACCCGCCGCCTTCATACGGGACGATGGGACGGAGGGTTTTTCAGGCCGACCACAGGATGCTAAAGAGCCTTCCGGCAAGAGGAGCATTCATGATCAAGGCCAGGCCCTTCGACTATCCCTATGATGGCAATCTGAACCCTGCAGCGACCGCGCTGATCGTCATCGACATGCAGCGCGATTTCCTGTCCACCGACGGCTATTTCGCGCGGCAGGGCTACGATCCCGCGCCACTCCGTGCGATCATCCCCGTCCTCGACAGGCTGATCGCAGTCTGCCGCCAGGCCGGCATCCGCATCATCCACACGCGGCAGGGCTACCGGGAAGACCTTGCCGACATGACGCCCTACGAGAAATGGCGGCGCAAGAGGAGCGGCATCGAAGGCACGAACGTGCTCCTGCGCGGCCACCCCGGTTTCGAGATCGTCCCGGAAATCGACGTCAGGTC
Organism: Mesorhizobium quangtriensis; assembly: GCF_040081925.1. Lineage (NCBI taxonomy): Bacteria > Pseudomonadati > Pseudomonadota > Alphaproteobacteria > Hyphomicrobiales > Phyllobacteriaceae > Mesorhizobium > Mesorhizobium quangtriensis. The sequence goes on along the minus strand of NZ_JBEBMF010000001.1, from coordinate 1,544,794 downwards.
GGAAGACATCATCGTCGACAAGACCTGCAACGGCGCCTTCACCTACACAGACTTCGAGCACGTCTTGCGCGCGCAGGGGATCACCCATCTCCTGTTCAGCGGCTGCACCACGGACGTCTGCGTCCACACGACGCTGCGTGAGGCCTGCGATCGCAATTTCCAGTGCCTCACCATTGCCGACGCCTGCGCCAGCGGCGATCAATATGCGCACGAGGCGGCGCTGCATATGGTGACGGTCGAGAACGGCATATTCGGCGCGCTTTCCGATTCCGCCGCCGTCATCGAAGCAATTGGAAAGCTGCCCGCGCGATGAAATACATTTCCCTTATGAAACTCACGCAGCGCGGCCTTGACGAACTCGGCGACAGTGCAAAGCGCCGCGCGGTCAGCGAGGCCCGTGTCGCCGCGCTCGGCGGTCGCTCGCTCGCCTTCTACGCGGTCATGGGACCGTATGACTTCGTCCAGCTCTTTGAGATGCCGAGCAACGAGGCCATGATGCAGTACGTCATGACAGCCCGGCGCGACGGTTACGTGGAACCTCTCATCATGCCGGCCTTCGATACCGGCGAATGGGGCCGGATCATTGAGAACGTTACATCTCCTGACGTGGCCACGATGCCATAAGGCGCAAAAATTCAGTGGCTCGGATGGGGGTCTGTCCGGCCGCGCCCGATCCATCAGCTGTCGAGCACGCTGCGCACCTTGGCGGCCAATTGCTCGATGCTGAACGGTTTTTGCAGCAACTGGGTACCGGCGTCCAGAACACCGTTGTGCACGATTGCGTTGCGCGTGTAGCCTGTCGTGAACAGCACCTTCAGCGCAGGGAGCTTCTGGATCGCCTTCTTGGCCAGATCGGGTCCGGACATCCCCGGCATCACCACATCGGTGAAAAGCAGCGCCGGCTCCGCACCTTCGAGCATTTCCAGCGCAGCGGCGCCGTTGCTCGCCTCCATCACGCGATATCCCAATTCCCGCAATGCCTCTGTCGAGAAAGATCTTACGCGCTCATCGTCCTCGACCACGAGGATCGTTTCGCGTTCGCTGCCTTTTTGCAGCCCGGCCGTCGCCTGCGTGTGGTCAGCCTGTGCCTTCCCGTAGTACCGAGGCAAATAGACCTTGACCGTCGTGCCGTGGCCGACCTCCGAATAAATCTTCACATGGCCGCCTGATTGGCGGACGAAACCGAACACCTGGCTCAGCCCCAGCCCCGAGCCTTTCCCGACATCCTTGGTCGTGAAGAATGGATCGAACGCCTTGGCGATGACGTCGGGGGGCATGCCCGAGCCTGTGTCTGAAACGGCTATCAGCGCATATTGTCCCGGTGGGAGGTCGTGGTCTTTTGCGTAGTCGTCCGCAAGATACGAGTTGGCCGACTCGATGGTCAGCTTGCCACCGCCAGGCATGGCATCGCGCGCGTTTACCGCCAGGTTGAGGATTGCATTCTCGAGCTGGCTGACGTCGGCATTTACGGCCCATGATCCTGCGGCGAGAACAGTCTCCACCTCGATGTGCTCGCCAAGTGTTCGAACAAGCAGCTCTGTCATTCCCGAAACAAGCCGGTTTGGTTCGATCACCTTCGGCTCAAGGGGTTGCCGGCGTGAAAAGGCGAGCAAGCGCTGCGTCAACGCCGAGGCTCGCAGCGCGCCATCCTTGGCTCCTTCAATGTAGCGGCCAAGATCGGTGTCGCCACGTGCAAGGCGACGCTCCATGAGGTTCAGGCCACCCAGGATGACGGCTAGCATATTGTTGAAATCGTGCGCGATGCCGCCTGTCAGCTGCCCTATGGCCTCCATCTTCTGAACTTGGCGCAGCTGCTCCTCTGCCCGCATGAGCTCGTCAGTTCTGTCTCGGACGGCCTGCTCCAGCTTTTCGCGCGACTGCGCCAATACCTCGCGTGCATCCACGATGTCCTGGATATCCGTGCAGGTGCCGAACCACCGGGTGATCTCACCCTTTTCGTCCCGGACAGCCTGGGCGCGGCCAAGCACCCAGCGGTAAGTGCCGGAGCGATGCCGCAGGCGGTATTCGATGTGATAGGGTTCGCCGGTCGCAAGACAGTGCCTCCAGACGGACCAGGCTCGTTCCTGGTCGTCCGGGTGGAACATGCCATTCCACTCCTCGCCGTCTGTCGAACCCTCGGGGACGCCCGTGAAGTCATACCAGCGCTGGTTGTAATAGTCGTGAAAGCCGTCAGGACGAGTCGACCAGATCATCTGGTCGATGGAATTGGTGATCGCGCGGAATCGCGATTCGCTTTCCCGAAGCAGCGCCTCGGACCGCTTCAGTTCGGTTATGTCGAAACTCACGCCCGGGAACCTCAGGCATGTCCCATCCGGTGCAAGCGTCGGGCGCCCGTGGGCCGCGACCCAGCTGAGCGAACCGTCGGGCTGCATCAATCGATACTCGGCCGAAAAACCCTCGCCGGTTTCCATCGACCGCGCAATCGCTTCCTCGGCACTGTGAACGTCTTCCGGGTGGATGTTCCTGAAAAACTCCTCGATCGGCGCCCCTTCCGAAGCCAGCTTGGGATCGACCCCGTAGAGCTGCGCGAACCGGGTATCCGCGGTCACCCGGTTTTCCGGAACGTCCCAATCCCAGGTTCCCACAGTATTTGCCGCGCCCAACGCATACTCGAGGCGCTGCTCGCTTGCGCGCAGGGCCCGCTCGGCAGAAATCCTTGCGGTGGTTTCGTTGCCCTGGTTGAAGATGCCGAGAACCTTCTGTCCGGTTTCATCGAAGATCGGCGCAAACGAGTAGTCCCAATGGGTACGCTGTACCCGCCCTCCCCGCTTCATCGGTAGCATCTGGTCGGTGACGGAGAAACCTTCACCGGTCTCCATCACGCGCGTAAGTTGCGGTTCGATGATCGCCCAGATGTCAGACCAAACCTCACTCGCTTTGCGGCCTAGCGCCCAGGGATGTTTCTCACCAGCGATCGGTGCCCAGGAGTCGTTGTAGAGCAAAGCCATATCCGGGCCCCAGTAGATGGCCGTCGGTATGTTTGAGTTAAGGCACAGCCCTACAGCCAGCCGGAGGGCTGGCGGCCAGTGTTCAGGGGAGCCGAATGCCGTTGCCGACCAGTTCAGGGCACGCAAACGCTCGCCCATGTCGCCCCCGGCGCCGGCAAAGATGCGAAGGACGGACGCGACGGCTAGATCTTGAGACATCGGACGGCGGAGCAGGCTTTGTTGGGGCACATTTGCGCCATACATGAAACCCCGAGTCGATCTGTCAAGTAGTCGCCCGGAATGTTGGCGTTTCCCGAGGCGTTCGCGATGGGATGTCGTGAAGTGCCCGTGCTCAAAATGCCATAACCCACCGGAATCCGGTCACTAGTTAGATACTGACCCGTAATTATCTTGTCCCTGCGTCAAAAATCGGCCAAGACCATCGCATATCGCTTGCTTTGACGCCTGAACGCTGCTGTCGCCATCAGGTCGCAATGCAAGCCACGCTGGACATTGGCATGAACCGCCCGGTACCCCCGCGCAAGACCAGAAGCCCAAAAGCCACGCGCCTGATGGCGATTGACTCGTGGATCGACTCGACGCTTTACGAGGCCGGGTTCAAGGCCAGCGAGATCTGGGAAAATCTGACTATCTTTTTCCGCCGTTTCCGCGTTACCGGCTGGAAGCGCTGGTTTTTCGAGTTTGCGGGAGAAGGCTTCACCATGGGCGCGGCCGGCTCCATCGTGATGCTGGCGCTGGCCATGCCGGCCTTCGAAGAAACCGAGGGCAACTGGCGCGCGCAGGACGATTTCGCCGTTACCTTCCTCGACCGCCAGGGCAACGAGATTGGCCAGCGCGGCATCATCCAGCGTGAATCGATCCCCGTCGACGAGATGCCCGACCACGTCATCAAGGCCGTTCTCGCCACCGAGGATCGCCGCTTCTTCGACCACTACGGCATCGACTTCATCGGTCTGGCGCGCGCCATGTCGGAGAACATGCGCTCCAACTCCGTGGTGCAGGGCGGTTCCAGCCTGACGCAGCAGCTTGCCAAGAACCTGTTCCTCTCCAACGAGCGCACATTCGAGCGCAAGGTCAAGGAGGCCTTCCTTGCGATCTGGCTGGAGTCGAATCTCTCCAAGAAAGAGATCCTGCAACTCTATCTTGACCGCGCTTATATGGGCGGCGGCACCTTTGGCATCACCGCCGCTGCGGACTTCTATTTCCGCAAATCGGTCAAGGACCTCAACCTCGCTGAAGCGGCCATGCTCGCCGGCCTGTTCAAGGCGCCGGCCAAATATGCGCCGCACGTGAACCTGCCGGCAGCGCGCGCGCGCGCCAACGTGGTGCTAACCAACCTCGTCCAGGGCGGCTTCATGACCGACGGGCAGGTGTTGCAGGCCCGCCTGCATCCAGCGAGCGTCGTCGATCGCGGCCGTCGCCAGGCGCCCGACTATTTCCTCGACTGGGCCTTCGACGAGGTCAAGCGCCTCACGATGCGCTCCGGCGTACGTTCCATGGTCGCGCGGACCACGATCGACACCAACCTGCAGCGCGCCGCCGACGAGGCGATGGAATACAATTTGCGCCAGCATGGCAAGGAATACGGCGTGACCGAGGGCGCAATGGTGGTCATGGAAGCCGGCGGCGCGGTGCGCGCCATCGTCGGCGGGCGTGACTACGGTGCGTCGCAGTTCAATCGCGCGACGCGTGCGCTGCGGCAGACCGGATCGTCCTTCAAGCCCTACGTCTATGCGGCCGCGATGGAAACCGGCGAATTCACCCCGGAGTCGATCGTGTCTGACGGGCCCATCAACTGGGGCGGCTGGGCGCCGAAGAATTACGCGCGCAGCTATGGCGGCGGCATGAATCTCACCGACGCGCTGGTGAAGTCGATCAACACCGTGCCGGTGCGCCTCGCCAAGGAGCATATCGGCACCGAACCGATCCGTGATCTGGCGGTGGCGATGGGGGTTGAGTCGCCCATCTTGCTGCACAAGACGATGGTACTCGGCACGTCAGGCATGACGGTCATGGACCAGGCGACCGGATACAGCGTCTTCCAGAATGACGGCTACGCCGGCCTGCGCCACGGCATCACGCAGATCCAGTCGCGCGACGGACGCGTCCTCTACGACTGGGAGAAGGACGCGCCGAAGCCCAAGCGCGTGCTCTCGCCGCTTTCCGTCAAGTACATGAACACCATGATGGTCGAGGTACCCGAGCGCGGCACCGCTAGGCGCGCTGCTTTGCCCACCATCCGCTCGGCCGGCAAGACCGGCACGACGCAGTCCTACCGCGACGCCTGGTACATCGGCTACACCGGAAACTACCTCGCGGCCGTCTGGCTCGGCAACGACGACTTCACCACCACCCGCAACATGACCGGCGGTTCGCTCCCCGCGATGGTGTGGCACCGGCTGATGACCTACGCTCATGAAAACGTCGAGCTCAAGCCTATTCCGGGTCTCGACAAGCCATTCGTCGACGAGCAGGTCGTCGCCAAGGTCGAAAAGAAGAAGCAGAAGGAGGAGACCGACTACAGCGACATCGAGCGCCGGCCGGTTCTCTCGGGCGCAACCACGCGCACGCTGCGCGCCATCGCCGAGATTTTCCACAATCAGGCGGCTATCGAGGCGCCGCACGAACCGGAAACGCTGTCGTCGCTCTAGTCTTTGCCAAACGCAAGCTTTCGCTGAAGCCTTGCAATCGACCTGCCTGACAGGATATCCGAGGTGGCTTAAATCCACCGGCGCGTAATGCTGAAATCGGCCTTCCTCATATTGCTGGTGCTATCGATCTCCATCGTGGCTGGCAGCGCAAGCGTCTGGTACGCCCTGAAGGCGAATGAGGGCATGGGCGCGGTGGTGGTCGGACAGTGGACCGCATTCCCCAATGTCGGTACGACCGAGGCCGATCCGTATTCCAGGGCGCGTGTCGCGCGGGAAGGATTGCTTGCGCTCGGACGCGCCGAAGGGCTGTCGTTCTCGGCGACACGGGATACCGGCGGCGACCCGTTACGGCGGGAATGCACATATCTGATCGAGGGTCCTGTGCCTCCGGCGCGGTTTTGGACCCTATACGTCACCGATCAGTCCGGCTCCGTGGTGAAAGGCAGCGAGCATCGTCCCGCATCCCTGCATTCCTATCAACTCATCCGCCTTTCGGACAATTCGATCGCAATCTCGGTTGGCGCGCACCCCGCTCCCGGAAACTGGCTTGCCCTTTCCGGGAAGGGACCTGCCACCTTCATGCTGAACCTTTTCGACACACCCATCGCGTCGGGAACCGGCGCCGCAGACGTCGTTCTTCCCCAGATCGCCAAGGTGGGCTGCGATGTCTAGGTTTTTTTATGCGCTCCTGGTCAGTCTTGTCGGCATAGGAATTGTCCACATAACCGTTCTTCTGCTGCTGCCGCAGTTCTCCGAACGGGATGCATGGTCCAGCCTTGCGGCCGCTTCCGATTTCTACAAGTCTGTCCGCGTTGACGGGAGCGACGATCAGGCTCCGCTCGTCGGTGCGCTCGATCCGTTGTTTCGCGCATCGGCCTGCCGTTTTGATCTTAAGGAAGGCCCGGTCCACATCCGCGCGCCGGGCAACGTGCCGTTCTGGTCGGTCTCGATCTACAATCGTGCTGGCCAGAACGTCTATTCCTTCAACGATCGCGCTACCGAGCGCGGCGCCCTCGATTTCGTCGTGCTGACCCCTTCGCAGATGATCGAAATCCGCAAAGCGCCGCCTGAAACCTATCAGCGTTCGATCTTCGTGCAGGTGCCGATCGGCGAAGGCATTGTGGTCGTGCGCAGCTTTGTGCCTGACCCTACATGGGAGGAGACGACCTCGGCATTCCTCGCCAAGATGGCATGCTCGAAGGAAGTCTAAGGCACATCTCCCGCGCCTGGTGAGATGCCACACGCGATCTCAAGGACGGCCGCCCGGAAAGAATGGGCCTCAGTGCGTCGGCTTGTCAGATTTTTCGACGCTCTTCGCCTGGCTGGCGTCGACTCGAGGTTCGCTGCGCTCATAGCGGACGCCCGGAAATATGACGATTGAAGCCGTGGCGCCTGCCGCCACCGGTGGCTTTCTGACGATCGCCGATTCTCGCGGCGAGAATGACAGCACGCTGCCCATAACTGCGATTTCCCTCTCGGATTCACCCGGAGCAACCACGCAACGCCTCCACGTTCATAAGGCCAGCAGACGGTTAACAGGACTTTAACAGATCGCCCCTATTTTGAATTTGATCGAGCGGAGTTTCGTTCGGTCGGGTAAGTGTCAGGCGTTCTCGAGTGTCCTCTTTCGACTTCCTACAGATCACAGCCAGGAACGAAGCGAACAGGGCCGACAGGCTTTTTCGCGCAGCGGTTTCCGCGTTTTGTTCGCTGCCGCGTCCGTCGCGGCGGGAAATCGCCCAGCTCGAAGACCTCGCCCTTCCGCTCTTCGATCAGGTTTCGGTCGAGTCTAAACGGTACGTCGCCGCGGCACTGTCCGAATGCGCCTATCCGCCCGCTGCGTTGGTCAGAAAGCTGGCGGAAGAGAGCGTCGATATCGCAGCGCCATTGCTCATTCGCTCGAACGCACTCACCGACATCGATCTTCTCGCCCTCATCAGCCGCCAGGGTCTGGGTCACGCTCGTGCTATCGGTCGTCGTCCGAACCTCAATCCAGTCATCGCAAGGCTTGTCGGGGTACTGGAGAGCAAGGTCGTGTCCTTGCTAAACCGAGAGGCGGAGCCGCTCCCTACAGGGCAAGTCGATGCGGTTTCGAAGGGCGTTACCGGAGATGCAGCATATGGCGCGCAGGGTCAGGCAGCGGAAAATGCGCGTCGCTACCTGCGTGCGGTCATGCGCCCCGCCACGACAGCCACCTCTCTAACGACGCCGGCCGGGGCTGCCCTATACGCGCGCTTGCGCGAGGCGGCGCTGAAGGGGCACGCGACGTCTTTCCAGGCCATACTGGCTGATGCGCTGGGGACGGACTTCGCGACAGTCCACGAGGCGGGTGATGACCCTTCCTACGCTTGGCTCCTCGATGCGCTGCGACTGCTTGAGATCAGCGACGAAAAGGCATTTCTCGTCACTGCGGCGATCTATCCTTCGCTGTTCGGAACCCTTCAGGCCATCCAGCTTTTCCTGTTGCGATATGCCGCCATCAGCCGCGAAGAAGCACAGAAAAGAATCCGGAACTGGCGGTCTCGCGATCGGCTCGATGTAGCGCCCCACGATCATCGCGCCGCCGGTTGAGCGCTTATTGATCCGAAAGGACTAGCAGTCTTTCAATCCCGCCCTGCCCCGGCTCGACCTCGATGACCCAGATATCCGGATCGAAACGCCCTTCCTTTTCGAGGAACTTGTCGAGTGCGGATTCACCATCCAGTTCGTGGCGTACGAAGAACCGTTCATCCGGCTTTGCAGCATCATAGCTGGTCTGCGGTGCAGGACCAAAGAGCGTCACACCACCCATTCGGTCTCGAAGGACCACGAAGACGGCGCCGGCCTCGGTTGCGCCGCGCCTGACGACCGCAGCAAAACCGCCGTCGGCAAAAATTCTCCGCACAAGCGCCGAAACCCAGAAGTCCGTTGTGACGCGCATGTTCTGATCCTCTCGGCGCGCCTGGAACGTCCAAGCCATATTGCCTTCACTGGATCAGCCCGATTTCCTTCATTTTCGCAAGGACCGCAGCGTCGGCTTCTCCTGTTTCCGGCAATCCGAAAAGGGATTGAAATTCGAGTATGGCGGCTTTGGTCTTCGCGCCCATTAGTCCGTCAACCTGCATTGATTCGTTGCCGAACTCCCGGAGCCCAGACTGAACGCTCGCAACGCGTTCGTCGCGCTCTGCGGGACGAGCAGCAGCAGGGACAGCAGCTTCTTCGGTCGGGATCTGCCGTGGAGCCGGCGATGGCAGTTGTGTCACCGAGCCGGTGCCCAGTTGATCGAGAAGTGTCTCGTCCACGGCTCCGGTCACGACGAGACCCATCTTGTTTTGATAAGCCTCTATCGCCAGCCTCGTATTGGGGCCGTACACACCGTCGATGTCGCCACCGTAGAATTTAAGCTCGCCCAGTATCTTCTGGACACTCTTCACCGTAGCGTCGCCTTTAACCCGCTTCGTTTCTGCCTGAGGGCTTTCGATTTGGTCCTGCCGCTCGATCCGGATCGTTGTCTCTTCCACGGGGTCAACCGTGTCGGACCGTACGAAATCGCGTGTCGCGAAAAACGCTCCGGAATGCGCATGTGGCTGGTACCAGAGAGCGTTGGCCGAAACAAAGCTTAGTGCGACAAGGAATGCGGTCGAGCCGCCGACCAGAGTCGGATTGCGCGCAACAACGCCAAGCAATGCAGCTGCCGCATCACCGAACGTCCATTGCGCCGCCTCTTCAGGCGCTCTTACGGAGTGGGCCATCGTAAGCCTCTTCAACTCTGTTCGCATTCTCGGCATGAATTTCGGCCTTATCTGTGGCCGCGTCCTGCTTCGGTCGTGATACCGGCAGGCTTACCGTCACCTTGGTTCCCAACCCCGGTTCGCTTTCGATCGACATCGTGCCGCTATGGAGAGCAACAAGACCCTTCACCAGCGAAAGCCCGAGCCCCGCCCCATCGCAGTACCGCGTCAGATCGTTCCGGATCTGGACGAACGGCTCGCCAACCCGGGCCAGATCGTCAGCCCCCATGCCGATGCCCGTATCCGACACCCAGAAATGCACGCGCGAGCCGACTCGCTTCGCTCCGATCGAAACCATTCCGCCCTCGGGCGTGAACTTGATCGCGTTCGACACGAGGTTGATCAGAATCTGTTTCACGGCCCGCTTGTCGGCATATATCTCGCCGATTTCGGTAGCCACGTCCGTTCTTAGTTCGAGTTTCTTCGAGGCCGCTTGCTGGGCCAGCATCGACTGACACATGTCGACCGCCTGTGCAAAGCGGAACGGCTCAGGATTGGTGGCATAGCCTCCGGCCTTAATCCTTGACATGTCGAGGATTGAGTTCACGACGGACAGGAGATGGTCGCCGGACTCGCGGACGAGGCCAACATATTCCTTCTGCCGGGGATCGGCGAAGCTGCCCGCCATTCCATGCAACATCATATCCGAGAAGCCGATGATCGAGTTCAACGGTGTGCGCAGTTCGTGGCTGACGGCAGCGAGGACGCGCGTGTTCGCGATCCCGATCTTTTCGTCCGCATCGCCGCCGCCGTTGTCCGGCAGTTGCGAGATCGAGTGTTCATTTTCCGGCCGTACTAGAACGGTGATCGTGCTGTCGGCAGTCGTCGGGCGCATCAGCTCGATGGCAAACCACCGATAATCGGCAATCGAGCTTCCCGCCGCCCCCGGAACTCTTATCCGAACATCGATCTGTCGAAAGCCTTGCTTCTCCTTCATGTCCGCCAGCGCGCAGAGATAGGCAACCTTGTCCGCGACATGCAGGCGATCGAGCAGCCCGGTCGAAAGCAGCAGTTCCGGGGCAAGGCCAAGCAGGCGTCGAGCCTGCTCCGATACGTCCTTGGCCTCGCCCGACAGATCCAGACGCATCACCACGGCTTCGATGATCTCTTCCAGCGACGCGCTTTCCTCTTCACCCTGCCTCCGCTCATCGAGCCAAGCGGCCAAGCGCGGCACGACGATAGCAAGGTAAAAGACAGGCATCAGCCAGCTTGCGGCGGAAGGAGCGGGAACATCGATCGCGAACCGTGCTGCGAGCAAGGCCTGTAATGGCAGCGCGACCAGCATGGCGCCGAAGCCGACCGCGAGCGCGTTCCTTGTCCTTCCGACCCACCAGGCTTCAAAGACGAGCGCCACGATAACCAGCGCCGCGGGCGCACCGGTTCCGCCTGTGAGCGCGACCATCGAAGCGACAGCCAGCAGCCCGCAGACGAGCAGGGTTGCTTCGGCAAGGATCACGCGGCCGGTGGCGATGACACTGGCAGCCGCCACGAAGGAAGTTCCGAAGATTGCGGCCACGATCAGCAAAGTCGTTGAAACGCCGATGACCGTTGGCAACAGATTCGCAGCCGGCACCGCGACGACGAAAGGCGCAACCAGCGCCAGTCCGATCAGGCGTCTCTGGCGCAGCCGTTCCGATGGGTCGCGAACGGAGGTCCTCACCAGACGCTCGCAGTACGCGGCGACGGCATCAAGCAGATCCCCGGTCCTGGTCCCAGATAAACGCAACGCAACGTACCCGTAATCGCCCGCTTCGCGAGCCGTTTTTGATTGAAACCGACCTTCGCACCGGAGGCTTTAAAGAATGAATAAAAGTCGGGCCATCGGTGTTGGCCGTTCCCCCTATATGTGTCCGCGACCGGCCGGCAACGCCCGCGTATTGGGTCTATGGTAAACAGAACCTTCCAGCCTGACATGTGTCAAAGCCATCGTTGTAAGAAAAGAATATAAACAGAAACAATTGGTTACAGGATTTACCGCTGGATCTTCCAGGTAGGGGCAGTCGCCTCGAACTTGCCACAAATGCGAATCGCTAAAATTTGAATCAAACTTGCCTTGAATGCTAATCTACGGTGCAAGCCGTTATTGGCTTCCCAGTGGTACAAGATTGCATGTGAGTGAGGACCAGGCGCACGATGCTGGCGCCGGACAAGGGACGGACGATGAGCTTCCTGATCCGAATGGCATTCTGGTTTTCGCTGGTGCTGCTGATCCTGCCGCTTGATCCGGCCGGCGACAATTCACCCGGCGTCAACCCCATCCAGGCATTCTTCGCCGCCAAGGAAGCCGTCGACGACATGGCCGCGATCTGCGAGCGAAAGCCGGATGTTTGCGACGTCGGCAAGGCTGCCATGCAAACCATCGGCACCCGAGCAAAGGAAAGCGCCCGCATTGCTTATGAAATGCTCGAGGCCAACGGAGGCGCTGACCACGAGTCCGATGACGCTGTCAGCGCTCTGATCGACGCCGAGGCTCCCACCCCGCAGGCGGACTTGTCAGTGACCGGAAGTGTGCCCGCTTCGAACTGACACGCTTTTTTGATGACGTTCACCGTCGTCACGACTATATGCGCCCCATGACGACCATGCAGGCCATCCGGGACGATTTCGCATTCCTCGACGAGTGGGAAGACCGGTATCGTTACGTCATCGATCTCGGCGCGGCGCTGCCAGCCTTCCCGGAAGAAGCGCGCGTCGATGCCAACAAGGTGCCTGGTTGCGTCAGCCAGGTATGGCTGGTGACCACGGTCGGTGAAGGCGCGGACCCCATTATCGAGTTTCAGGGCGATTCCGACGCCCACATCGTTCGCGGTCTCGTTGCCATCATGCTCGCACTCTTTTCGGGCCGAAAGGCCAGCGAAATTATGGGTATCGATGCAGAGGCCGTGCTGAAGGAGCTCGGCCTCGACGAGCATCTTTCCCCACAGCGAGCCAACGGTCTGCGCTCCATGGTCAAGCGCATCAAGCGCGACACCGAGGCGGCGCTGAAACAGACCGCTTGAAGCATGCGCGCGCCGTCCCGCTCACTCACGTGATCGTCGGCCGAAAGTCTTCCGCGCCCCAGTGGGTGATCTTCGGCGTCTTCGTCAACGGTTTCGGATTGTAGTGGCGGCTGAGCACTCCAAGCGCCGCCTTCAGCACGACTTTCGCCGAGCGCACCGGCCAACCGCGCTCCATTTCGACTGTTTCCATTCCTTTCAGGAAGCAGCAGACGTCAATCAAAACGCCGGCCAGTTCCGGTCCTACAGTCTTCACTGCCATGTCGACCCTCGCACGGGCCGCGAGCGCCGTATCCGTAAGGTCGGCAACGCCGCCGGCCCTGCGTCCCGAAGAAACACTTGCTTCCCAGTTGGCGCCAAGCCTGGGCATGATCTGCCCACGGGTGAAGTCACTCCGCAAGCGCTCGCCCGCCCGGAACTCCTCCGAACTGAGAAATGGCTTGCCATCCTTCCCCTTTCGCCGAAGAAGCTGGCCAAGGGGCGACTCCGACCAGTTGACGGCGACGGCGTCTCGTCCCGAAGCCGTCTCGACAGTCGCGACATCGATGTCTCGGCAGTTCTCCGGCGCATTCTCTTCGCTAGCGAGAGCCAATCTGCCGCCGTGGACCCTTAGTCGCCCATCCTTGACAAGTTGCGTGATCAGCTTCCTGCTGACCGAAATCGTCCCGCGTTCTCCCGCATCAAGCAGGACTTTGTCTCCGGCAATGGCATCGACCGGCTTCGCCGCTCCGCGCGAATGGAAGGTCATGACACGTGCCTTTTCCGCTTCCATCGTATTAACACCCCGCCCGTTCGCCGAAAGCCGCTGCCACGACGCGCTCGGTCATGGTGATGATCCTGTCGAAATCGTCATCGTCGCGCAGGTCCTCCACCAGGTGACAGGCGTACAGCACGGTCGTGCGATCTCGACCGAACGCCTTTCCGATGTCCGCCATGTTGAGCCTCAGGACGACATGCGAGACATACATGGCGACCTGTCTCACCCGCGAAACGCTCAGGGTCGACCGCCCCGATTTCCTGAGATCCTTGCTGGATACGTTGAACAGCGCTGCGGTAATGTCGATGACTGCTTCGCACAGTTCCATCGCCTGTTCCTCACGCCGAGCTGTCGTGGCGGGGTGAACCAAACCATCGATCTCACGCCAACTGATGCGCGTCGGTTCGAACTCTTCATTTGTCTTGACGGATAGCCGCTGCTGCACCGGTCCCACTCCCGCTCAAAATAGGAATGTTTTCTTATATCCGCGGCAGCCAAGGGTGTGAACAAAAAGGAACGAATAATTCGCGATGCTCAATCTAAACAGTTGTTATCGCTTAGATTATTTTTTGAGTTGAAAGATTTGCGGGGGTTTTTCTCCCCGCCTTCCCCGATGACCCCATAGTCCACTGGACATCAAGCCCAGGGACTTCCGGATGCATCGACTAAGAGAGGAAATAGCTGCTTTCATAGCCGCGAAAGACACGCGGGCGGCAGATGCGCGCCAACTCGCTGCAGTACAAATCGCGTGCCATATCGACCTGTCTGGCGTTTTGGAAGCCGACGCGGCAACGCGGGCGCGCATGGTGTTGCATCTCAAACGGAAGATCGAGCGGGAACGCCTGCGAGGCGCCAGCGGACACTGGAGCTACGACATCAATCGCCACATTGCTCTCAAGCAGGCATTGGAAACATTGATGGCGTCGGAGTATGCCGGGAAATATTTCGTTAGAAAGAAAAAATCCCGCCAGTATCAACCATCGCGAAACAAAAAAACGGCGTCACCCGACGCCGCTTTTCGCTTCAACAATAAAACGACAGGATGGCCCTCAGCGTGACCGCTTCTTCCGGCCCAAGCCCATCTTCTTTGCAAGCTGGGAGCGCGCCGCCGCATAGTTAGGGGCGACCATCGGATAGCTTGGATCAAGACCCCACTTTTCCCGATATTGCTCTGGCGTCAGATCGTAGTGCGTCATCAGATGGCGTTTCAGCGACTTGAACTTCTTTCCGTCCTCGAGACAGACGATGTAGTCGTCGTGAACCGATCTCTTTGGATTCACTGCAGGTTTCTGCTTTTCAGCCGAAGCCTGCTCAGCATGGCCGCCTACTCGACCAAGCGCCGAATGAACATCGGCTATGAGCCTGGGTAGGTCTCCGGCAGGGACAGGATTGTTACTTACATATGCTGCGACCACATCGGCGGTGAGTCCGATGAGCGAGTCGCCACTCTTCGTGGGATGTTCTGCAGTTCCCATATCTTTCAGGCCCCAACTTAAAAACTCTCTTTCCTTGCCGTTCAGCGCCAAGGCCGCGTGCCCTAAAGCAGGCATCGCATTATGATTCGTACTGTTTGCGTTTATGAAACGGAGGGTTCTTCCCGTCAATTGATATCATCGCCAATATTGTGATGAGACCCGCGTCTTTTCTATCTAGGAACGCATTCCTCTTCTTCCTTACTGAAGCTATTGAAGGACTTCCTTGAAAAGAACAATCCTAGCACAGTCAAAGCAAACAGAATTTCTGTCAGCCGGCACAAACTCCGTTGCGCGGCTTTTGTTCCATGAAAAATGATCCTGCGTGGAGGAAAAGCCCATCACTTGCAAGAATCAAGCGTCTCCCGCGCCAACTCGTCAGTGCGGCTCGATATATCGGCCATAAACCCAGCCGGTCACGAAGTTGCCGATCTGTGCAGGGTCGTGCCAAATTTGGCACCAGCGGTAACGAACGGCTTGTTTTTGTTTCCAATCGGCTTGTCCCGAGATATCGAACAGATTTACACCGCCTGTACATTTTCCCGTCATCTGCAGAACTGTTCCATTCGGGTAAGCAGACTGCTTCTGCGAATTCCCGGATGGAAACTTGCGGACGTTCAGCGTGTCGCCAAAAGGAACTCCGGAAACCTCCCACGCGACGAAAGTCGCGGCCTTGACCGGAACGACCGTGAAGGCGAGAAGCATACCCATCGAAATCGATACTGTTCTGAAGCTGGAAATCATCGGATTACCTCCACATTTCATATCTCTGTGTTCAGCACTTATCGAACCGGCTTTGAATTCGTCCTGATCGGTGCGTTCATTCGCCATTCAAAAATCTTCCACGGCAAGGTGCAATGACCCTCAATTCCGGATTTTCTGCTGTAAACCCGCCCGTAACCGAAGAACGGCCGTTACGCGATACGCGGCATGGCATAACTCGTACTGACGAATTCTCTTGGCTGCGGGCCGAAAACTGGCAGGAGGTATTCCGGGAACCCTCTGCGCTCGACCCCGCGATCCGGACCCATCTTGAAGCCGAGAATGCGTACCAGGCCGAGATGCTCGCGGATGTCGCTGGCTTGCGGGCAAGGCTCTTCGAAGAAATGAAGGGCCGCATCAAGGAGGATGACTCAAGCGTTCCTGCCAAGGACGGGGCCTATGCATACGGCTCGTCCTACCAGATTGGTGGCCAGCAGCCTCGCTTCTTCCGCATTCCTCGCGACGGCGGCCGGGAGGAGATTCTGCTTGATGGAGACCTAGAAGCGGAGGGCAAGGCCTATTTCCGGATCGGAGGCGCCGATCATTCAAGCGACCATCGCAGGCTGCTCTGGTCCTATGACGACAAGGGGTCGGAGTTTTTCACGCTGCTCGTTCGCGATCTCGCGAGCGGTACGGATCTCGACGACCTTATCTCTGATACAGGCGGGGATGGCGTCTGGAATGCCGGCAACGACGGCTTCGTCTATACGCGCCTCGATGAAAACCACCGCCCTTCGAAGCTCTTCTTCCACAAGCTGGGCACAAATCCTGCGGATGACCGCCTGGTCTTCGAAGAAGCGGATCCGGGATACTTCATGGGTGTCGGAGGCTCGCGCAACAACGACTGGATTTTCATTTCGATCAACGACCACGAGACTTCCGAATTCCGGCTGCTGCGCACTGACGACCCTATGGGAAAGCCGCTGCTCGTGGCCGCGCGCGAAATGGGCCTTCAGTATGACCTCGAAGAGGGTGGAGACGTTTTCTTCGTCTTGACCAACGCCGACGGCGCCAAGGACTTCAAGATCATGGTCGCGCCTGTTTCGGACCCAACCCGCCCTAACTGGAAGGAACTCGTGCCGCATGAACCCGGGCGACTCATCCTTTCAGTGCTCGCCTTTCGCGACTTCCTGGTGCGCCTCGAACGCAAGGACGGGCTGCCTCGAATTGTCGTCCGCGAGCGGTCCACTGGCGAAGAGCACGTCATCGCGTTCGAGGAAGAAGCGTACTCTCTCGGCCTGATGGGTTCATACGAATATGACACAGACGTCGTCCGCTTCTCCTATTCGTCCATGACCACGCCGACCGAGGTCTTCGACTACGACATGCGTACGCGCGAACGGACTCTGCAGAAGACCCAGGAGGTCCCATCCGGTCACGACCCGGACCACTACGTGACACGCCGCCTGATGGCGACATCGCATGACGGCGAACTCGTGCCTGTTTCGCTGATCCATCACAGGGACACACCGCTCGACGGATCAGCTCCGGCGCTGCTCTACGGCTACGGCTCGTACGGCACCACCATCCCCGCATCCTTCAACACCAATATCCTTTCGCTGGTCGATCGCGGGTTCGTCTACGCTATCGCCCATGTGCGCGGCGGCAAGGACAAGGGTTATTCCTGGTACGAGGACGGCAAGCGGGAGAAGAAGGCAAATACCTTCCACGATTTCATATCGGTGGCTTCGCATCTGGTTTCGGCCGGCTACACGTCCCACCATCGGATCGTGGCGCAAGGCGGATCCGCTGGTGGCATGTTGATGGGTGCGATCGCCAACATGGCGCCCGAGGCTTTTGGCGGGATCATCGCTGAAGTCCCGTTCGTCGACGTGCTGACGACAATGCTCGACGACACTTTGCCGCTAACGCCGCCCGAATGGCCCGAATGGGGTAACCCCATCGCCTCGGAAAAGGACTACCACACCATCGCCGCCTACTCGCCTTACGACAACGTCGCAGCGCTCGACTACCCGCCCATCCTCGCCGTTGCAGGCCTCACCGATCCGCGCGTGACGTATTGGGAGCCCGCCAAGTGGGTGGCGCGGCTGCGCGCCCGCAGCGCGAGCGGCAATCCCGTACTCTTCAAGGTTCACATGGATTCCGGTCATGGCGGTGCCTCCGGCCGCTTTTCGCGGCTTGAGGAGATCGCTCACGTCTACGCCTTTGCGCTCAAAGTCGTAGGCAAGACCGATATCGAACCAAAAGGGTGAAACGCGGGGCAGCTGCCCTTACCCGCCCGACGGTGCGCGTGCAGGATAGCCGTTCGGGTGCGGAGGGATCGTCTTCAGATAGGCGGCTATCGCCTCGCGGTCTTCAGGGCGCAGCCTTGCCATGTTGCGCTGGACATCCGCCATCGATCCGCCGACCGAGTCGAATTCCGGCGTGAATCCCGTTTCGAGGTAGGACGCGATGTCTGCCTCGGACCACGAGCCTATGCCGCCCTCGCCGGAGGTTATGTTCGGAACGACGCCCTCGCCTTCTTCTGCGGCGACCGCGCCAGACAGCCATCGTGACTTGTCCGGCCCACCGATTATGCCACGCGGCGTATGGCATTCGCCGCAATGCCCCGGTCCTTCCACTAAGTAGCGGCCGAGCAACTGTGTCTCCGTCGCATCTCCCGGCAAGGCGATCACCGGCTCGTCACTAAGGAAAAGTAACTTCCACAGGCCGAGGCCGCGACGAACGTTGAAAGGAAATGACAGTTCGTGGTCGGGCGACCTGCCCGAAATCGCGGGCAGCGTCCGCATATAGGCGTATAGATCGCCAACATCCGCCGGCTCCATACGTACATAGGATGTATAGGGGAACGACGGGTAGAGATGGCTTCCGTCAGGCGCCACGCCGCGCATCATGGCGTTGGCAAAGTCCTGCATGGACCACCCACCGATCCCGTCCTGCGGATCGGTGGAGATATTCGGCGCTGTGAATGTCCCGAATGCCGTAGCCAACTTCAGCCCACCCGCCAGCTCCAGGCGGGCATCGCCCTCCGCACCGGGACGCGCATGGCAAGATACGCATCCGCCCGCCCAGAAGATGCGCTCACCTCTCGTGGCGTCACCCGCGCCAAGTTCTGCTATTGTCTCGGCCGCCAGCCGTCGCGGCTCGGTCAGCAGCCAAAAGGCTGCCAGCCCGACGGCGCCGCACGCAAGCGCGGCGCCCGCAAGCTTTCCAGCCCAGCCCAGCGGTCAGCCCTTCTTGACGCGGAATGCCTGATGGCACGAGGCGCAGTTCTGGCCGATCGCGCCGACCTGCATCTTCAGGGCGTCGATATCAGCCGGCGCAGCCGCGACGGCAGCCGCCGTATCCGCCTTGAACTTGTCGAGCGCAGCCTGGAATCCGGCCGGATCCTCCCAGATCTTGGGCGATGCCTCGGAGTCGGCATCACTGCCGGCAGGCCAAAGCGCTGGCGAATCCAATTTTACGGCATCTTCGCTGAGCTTGCTGAGCAAGGCGAGGACTTCGGCGGCATCGTAGGGCTTCTCGCCCTTTACGAAGGCACTTAACCCACCCATCGCCGCACCATTGGCCTTCATCAGAGCTTCGCGATCCTTGATAGGATCCGCGAGTGCAATGGACGAACCGAGGGCCAGAGCTGAGATGGCGAATATAAGCTTTCTCATGTTTATCTCCAGAAATGAAAATCAGCCGACAGAAGCTATCCGAGAATTCCAGTTAGTGTGCCGGAACGGTCCTTCAATGTTTCGTGAAGAGGTCGATGCAAAAGAAAAAGCCCCGGCAGGCCGGGGCTTTTAACCGTCAACCGCGTGCGGCTTCGTACATCTCCAGCACATGATCCCAATTGATCAGGCTGTCGACGAAGGCTTCGAGGTATTTCGGTCGCGCGTTGCGATAGTCGATGTAGTAGGAGTGCTCCCAAACGTCGACGCCGAGGATCGGGCGCGCGCCGTGAACCAGAGGGTTCTCGCCGTTCGGCGTCTTCGAGATCGACAGCTTGCCGTCCTTGAATGACACCCATGCCCAGCCGGAGCCGAACTGCGTCGTGCCCGCGGCGACAAAATCCGCCTTGAACTTGTCATAGCCGCCGAGATCGCTGTCGAACGCCTTCTGCAGCGCGCCGGGCAGCTTGTTGCCGCCGCCGCCCTTCTTCATCCACTTCCAGAAATGGATGTGATTGTAGTGCTGAGCGGCGTTGTTGAAGAGCGGAGCGTTCTTGCCGAAGGACTGCTTGATGACCTTGGTCAGCGATAGCCCGTCCATGCCCGCCTCAGCGGCCAGCTTGTTGCCGTTGTCGACATAGGCTTTGTGGTGCTTGTCGTGGTGATATTCCAATGTCTCCTTCGACATGAAGGGCTGAAGGGCCTCGTAGTCGTAGGGCAATGGGGGCAGTTCAAAAGCCATGGTCGTAACTCCTCTTGGATGGAAGCCCCGCAGATCCAGATCGGGGCCTTTAAAATCCTTGCGCCTCAAACGAGGCCATCGGGTTATCTAGTGCGCTAACCCGCTGGCGTCGAATGCGCCCATTCCCAATAAAGCTCCCGGGCCTTCTTGGCGACGGGTCCAGGCTGCAAATTTCTGTCTTCGATACGGATAATGGGCACAATCTTTGAATGGTTGCCCGTCGAGAAGATTTCGTCGGCCTCCAGGAAATCGCGCACGCTCAGCGTCTTCTCTGTCGTCCGGAACCCATAGTCTCCCAGAAGCGAGATCGTCCTCGCCCGCGTGATGCCGGAGAGAAAGGTGCCGTTCGGCGCAGGAGTCATCACTTGCCCGTCCTTGACGAGGAAAATGTTCGACGCACCGGTCTCGGCGACATTACCGAGCATATCGAGCACAAGCGCATTGTCGAATCCGCGCATCTTGGCCTCAAGGATCGCACGCCCGTTGTTGGGGTAAAGGCAACCCGCCTTCGCGTTGGTCGGCATGGTTTCGAGGGTCGGACGGCGAAACGGCGAAACGGTGACCGAGAAACCCGACGGCGGAAGCATTGGTGCTTCGTAGAGGCACAGGCAGAACCGCGTCGAGGCAGGATCGGCGGGCACGCCCATGTAGCCGCCATGCTCGGCCCAATACATGGGGCGGATGTACACCGCCGTCTTTCCGTCGAACTTCTTTATGCCCTCCCAAGTCAGGCCGACAATCTGCTCGACGGACATTGTGGGCTTCATACCAAGCGCTATGGCAGACGCGTTGACGCGTTGTGCGTGCAGGTCGATGTCGGGTGCCACGCCTTCGAACCAGCGTGCCCCATCGAATACGGACGAGGCCAGCCACATTGCATGGCTGCGCGGCCCTATCAGCGCCACGTTACCCTCGTACCAATCACCGTCCACATAGGTCCAGGTCAGGGTTTGCGCGGCAGCGGCAAGAGTCATGGAGAAATATCCGTCAGTTTCCGAAGGCGTTAGTGACATTATTTCCGTGCTTTGCGTCAACCATGCATCCTCATGAATCGTTGAGGCCAGCAGGCTGGGGACGCCTCGATAGCGACAGGCTGTCGCGTGGCCCATCGGCCACATCTGCTGGCGGTCTCATCTTTGCCTTCCTTTGCACAAGCTGCAGCCTGATTTGCGGGTGATCTGGAACCGTCCCGGTATCTCGTTGGTTACCGGGATGTGCCATTGCCGTGCAGCCTGCGATTCCAGAAGAGCAAGAAAAACATGTCCACCTCCTTTCCGACCGGCGCGCAACTGTCCCGCCGTAGCTTCTTGGGCCTCGCGGCCGTGGGAGTCGCAAGCGTGAGCCTGTCAGCCTGCGCCACAGTCGCGCCGGTCGCCTATGTGCAGCCATCGCCCCCTCAGGACATGGGTGGGTCGGCCTTCGGCAGCTACGCAACGATGTACGGCCCCGTATATGACGGCGGCTATGAGGTGCCAGCCGTACCGATCGAGCGGATGGACAAGCGTTATCTGCGACAGGTGGTGCAGGACCCAACCGGAGAGCATGCCGGTACGATCGTCGTCGATACCTCCGAGCACTTCCTCTATCTGGTGCTGGGAGACGGCCAAGCCATGCGATACGGCGTCGGCTTGGGTCGTGCCGGCTTCGAATGGTCTGGGCGCGCGAATGTCCAGTGGAAGCAGAAGTGGCCGAAATGGACGCCGCCGGCTGAAATGATCAGCCGTCAGCCCGAACTTGCCAAATATGGCGTGGACTACGGTGGCATGCCGCCCGGCCTCGACAACCCTCTAGGCGCCCGCGCGCTCTATATCTTCCAGAACGGCGAGGACACGCTATATCGCCTTCACGGCTCGCCGGAATGGAATTCTATCGGCAAGTCGGTGTCTTCAGGCTGCGTTCGCCTGATGAATCAGGACATCATCGACCTGTACGACCGGGTACCCGGAAAGGCACCCATCGTCGTCACCAACGGGCTCGGTTACGCCTGATCGCTACCGCTTCAGGCTGCCAAGGATACCGCGCACGATCGCGCGGCCAAGCGAACTACCCACCGACCGCACCACGGACTTGATGGCGGCTTCCGACACGCTCTGGCGATTAGAGGGACGAGGAGCTCGTTCGCGCGGGGCGGGCTGGCTTGTTCTGCCACTCGGCCGCGACCCGCTTCCTGAACCTGAGTTCGTCCCTGAAGCGGCATCATCAAAATCCGGCAGCGTCCACCGTGACCCACCCTGCGTTTCCGCGGGCTTTGCCTGCTCGGTCTGCCGGGTTTCGGCTCTCTTCTGCAGGATTTCGCAAGCCGATTCGCGATCGATGGCCTTCTCGTACTGGCCAGCTACCGGGCTTTCCGCCATCAATTGCGAGCGCTCCTGCGGGGTAATGGGTCCAATGCGCGAGGCAGGCGGACGGATCAGGGTACGCTGGACCATCGAGGGTATGCCCTTGGCCTCCAGCGTGGAGACCAGCGCCTCGCCGGTGCCAAGTTGCGTGATCGCGGTCGCGCAGTTGAAATCCGGGTTCGGGCGGAATGTGTCAGCAGCGGTCTTCACGGCCTTCTGCTCACGCGGGGTATAGGCCCGCAGCGCATGCTGCACGCGATTGCCGAGCTGCGCCAGAACCGACTCCGGAACGTCAAGCGGATTCTGGGTGATGAAATAAACGCCGACGCCTTTCGAGCGGATGAGCCTCACCACCTGCTCCACGCGATCCACCAGCGCGCGCGGTGCCTCGTCAAACAGAAGATGCGCCTCGTCGAAGAAGAAGACGAGTTTCGGTCGATCGGGATCGCCTACCTCCGGCAATTCCTCGAAAAGCTCCGAGAGCAGCCAAAGCAGGAACGTGGAATAGAGCCGCGGATTGCGCATCAGCTTGTCGGCGGCGAGCACGTTGATCGCCCCGCGTCCGTCCCGCGTCGTGCGCATGATATCGGAAATTTTCAGCGCCGGCTCGCCGAAGAAGTTCTGGCCGCCCTGTTGCTCCAGCACCAGCAGATTGCGCTGGATCGCGCCGACGGAAGGTTTCGTCACATTGCCATAGCGACCACTTATCTCGTCGGCGCGGCTGGCGATGTTGGCAAGCAGCGCCTGCAAATCTTTCATGTCCAGCAGCAGCAGGCCTTCCTCGTCGGCGATCTTGAAGGCGATGTTCATGATGCCCTCTTGCGCGTCGCTGAGGTTCATCAGCCGCGACAGCAGAAGCGGGCCCATCTCCGAAACGGTCGCCCGAACAGGATGCCCCTGCTCTCCGAACAGGTCCCAGAAAATGACCGGGAATTCCTGGAACTCGTATGGGTCCAGCTTCACCTGCTCGGCGCGCTTCAGCAGAAAGTCCTTGGCCTCGCCCATCATAGCGATGCCGGACAGGTCGCCCTTGATGTCAGCGCAGAATACCGGGACGCCCTGATTGGAAAAGCCTTCGGCCAGCACCTGCAGCGTCACCGTCTTGCCGGTTCCCGTCGCCCCGGTCACCAGCCCGTGCCGGTTGCCGTATTTCAGCAGCAGTTCTTCGGGCTTCTGGTAGCTGTCGTCCGGCTTGCGGCTCGCTCCGAGAAAAATGCTGTCGTCTGCCATCACCTGCCTCTTCATCCCGTGGCGTCGCTGCCGCTTTCAACGAAGGTATAGTTGCGGCATCCGGCAGCGACAATGGCAAAGCTTGACCCCCGGGGCACAACACGCCACAAGCCATGTCGTCGCGTTGAACAGTGGCGTGTCGAACCGACGACTGCGAGGATATGCATGAATCTGGCCAGGGTACTCGGCGAGATCGAATTTCCGACAGCGAATCGTGATTTGTGGCAGGCGCTTGCGGAAAAGACACTTGCCGGCCAATCGCTTGATGCCGCGCTTGTTTCGCACACCGACGATGGCATCCGCATAGACCCTATCCTGGAACGCGATCCGACAGGCTCCCTGGAGCCGCGAAAGCTTCCCGGGGCGCCATGGACCGTGGTCCAGCGCGTCGACGACCCCGACCCGGCGCGCGCCAACAGGCAGGTCCTGGAAGACATAGAGCAAGGCGCTACAGGTCTGTCGCTCGTCTTCGAGGGTGCGCCGAACGCCTTTGGTTGCGGACTGCCGGCTTCGGCGGAAGCGCTGGAGTTCGTACTTGCCGAGGTACCGCTGGCCCGCACCTACATTCGACTGGATGTCCACCCCGCCAGCCGTGCCGCAGCCGACTGGCTTGTTGCTTTGCTTGGCCGCCGTCGTATCGACCCGGCGAAGCTCAATCTGTCCTTCGGCATCGATCCCGCCGCAATCTTCGGCAGCACAGGTCGGCTCGCAATGAGCATAGAGGCGCTGCAGGCCTCCATGCCGCCGTCGCTCGCGCATTTCTTCGCGCTCGGCATTCCGGGTGTGCTTCTGGAAGCTGACGGCCGCGTCTACCACAATGCCGGCGCCACGGAGGCGCAGGAACTCGGCGCGATGCTCGCGTCGGCGGCGGCGCATCTCAGGCTGTTCGAAGACGCGCGGCAGGCTCTCGTCTATGCATCGCCGCACATCGGCTTCGCCACTAGCGCCGATCAGGATCAGTTCGTCTCGATAGCCAAACTTCGTGCTCTCCGCAAACTATGGGCGCGGCTGCTCGAGGTCTGCTCCATCCCCCCGTCCCCGGCAACAATCCATGCAGAGACATCCTGGCGGATGATGACGGCGGCCGACCCCGAGACCAACATCCTGCGCTCGACGATTGCCTGTTTCGCCGCTGCCGTTGGAGGTGCGGATTCGATCTCGGTCCTGCCACACACCATCTCCCACGGTCTGCCGACCGGCTTTGCACGCAGGATCGCTCGCAACACACAGCTTGTCGCAGCATCCGAGAGCCACCTCGATTTCGTTGCCGACCCCTCCTCCGGGTCCGGCTCGATCGAGGCGCTTACCGACGCGCTCTGCGAGAAGGCCTGGGACGAGTTCCGTGCGGTCGAGAGCGAAGGCGGAATTCTCAGAAGCCTTGCCGATGGCAAGCTGCAGCGGCGCATCGTCGAGGCTCGCGACGAACGTGTCGGGAATTTCCGCGCCGGCGAACGCCAGATCGTGGGCACGACGATCTACAGGCTTGCCAGCGAAAAGCCCGTCGAGACGCTCGCCGCCGAGAAACGACCGATGCCGACCGACGGCGCGGTGCATTGCCCGAAGCTCGAAGCCCTGCGCATCGACCAGCTGATCGGAAACCAGTCATGATCCCCGATTTCAGCCAGATCGCGTGGAGCGACCCAAAATCCAGATCGGGCGCAGTCGAAGGAGCTGCCTGGAAAGCCCCGGAGGGAATTCCGGTCAAGCGCGCCTACGACCCAAACGACCTTGCCGGACTGCCCTTTCTCGACACATGGCCAGGCATCGCGCCCTATATCCGCGGCCCCTACCCGACCATGTACGTCCGACAGCCGTGGACCGTTCGCCAATATGCCGGCTTCTCCACCGCCGAGGAGTCCAACGCCTTCTATCGCCGCAACGTCGCCGCCGGCCAGAAAGGCCTCTCGGTCGCCTTTGATCTCGCCACCCATCGCGGCTACGACAGCGATCATCCGCGAGTGGCGGGCGATGTCGGCATGGCCGGCGTGGCGATCGATTCCATTCTCGACATGCGTCAGCTCTTCGACCAGATCCCGCTTGGCGAGATGACCGTGTCGATGACCATGAACGGCGCCGTGTTGCCGATCCTCGCGCTCTACATCGTCGCGGCGGAAGAACAGGGTGTCGCGCAGAAGGATCTCGCCGGCACGATCCAGAACGACATCCTCAAGGAGTTCATGGTCCGCAACACCTACATCTATCCGCCGAAGCCCTCGATGCGGATCGTGTCGGACATTTTCTCCTACACGTCGAGGAACATGCCGAAGTTCAACTCGATCTCGATTTCCGGCTACCACATGCAGGAAGCCGGAGCGACGGCCGACCTCGAACTCGCCTACACCATTGCCGACGGCATAGACTACGCGCGCGCCGGCATAGCCGGGGGGCTCGACATAGACCGTTTCGCGCCGCGCCTGTCGTTCTTCTGGGCCGTCGGCATGAACTTCTTCATGGAGGTCGCCAAGCTGCGTGCTGCTCGCCTTCTGTGGGCCGCGCTTCTCCAAAAGAACTTTTCGCCGAAGGACCCGCGCTCGCTGTCGCTGCGCACCCATTGCCAGACTTCCGGCTGGTCGCTCACGGCGCAGGATCCGTATAACAACATCGTCCGCACGATGATCGAGGCCATGGCCGCCACGCAAGGCCACACGCAATCTCTGCACACCAACGCGTTTGACGAAGCGCTCGCACTTCCGACCGACCATTCGGCGCGTATCGCCCGTAACACGCAGCTCATCCTGCAGCAGGAGTCCGGAACCACGCGCATCATCGATGCATGGGGAGGCTCTGCCTATGTCGAGCGGCTGACACAGGAGCTCGCGGCAAGGGCAATGAGCCATATCGAGGAAGTCGAGGCGCTTGGCGGCATGGCAGCCGCCATTGAAAAAGGCACACCGAAGGCGCGCATCGAGGAAGCCTCTGCCCGCACCCAAGCGCGCATCGATTCCGGCGAGCAGATTCTCGTCGGCGTCAACGCGTGGCGCCCCGAAAAGGATATCGAGGTCGATGTTCTCAAAGTCGACAATGCGGAGGTTCGGGCGCGCCAGCTTTCGAAGTTGCAGATGCTCAAGGGTACGCGCGATGTCGCAGCCGTAGAACAAGCTCTCGACGCCCTGACAGGCGCCGCAAGCGGCAACGGCAACCTGCTCGACTTTGCCGTTCGCGCCGCGCGCGCTCACGCCACGGTGGGCGAGATATCCTTCGCGCTGGAGAAGGCTTTCGGCCGGCATGTCGCGACGGTGCAGACGATTTCAGGTGTCTATCGCAAGGAACTCGGCGACAACCCCCTCGCCGATCGCGTTGCCGCCAAGGTCGAAGAATTCGAGAAGAAGACCGGCTCCAAGCCCCGCATCCTCGTCGCCAAGATGGGTCAGGACGGACACGATCGCGGCCAGAAAGTGATCGCCACCGCCTTCGCCGACCTCGGCTTCGACGTCACCGTCGGCGCAATGTTCCAGACGCCTGCGGAGATCGCGCATCTGGCGGTCGATCACGACGTCCATATCGTCGGCGCGTCGTCTCTCGCTGCGGGGCACCTGACGCTGATTCCGGAACTGCGCGAAGAACTCGACAGGCTGGGCGCGCGCAGGACAGTTATCGTTGCCGGCGGCGTCATTCCGCCGCAGGATTTCGACGCAGTTCGGAAAGCGGGGGCCGAAGAGATTTTCCCGCCGGGAACGGTTATCCCGGAAGCTGCTGAAAGGCTCATGGACAAGCTTTTGCAGCTTTAGGTCGGCGAAACTCAGGACGAAGCGTTCGTCGCGCCAAGATCAGTGATTTCCCATTCCTTGTCGCCGACTGTCACGATGTCGCCCACGGTCGTCCCGAACATTGCCCGGGCCATCGGCGAGACATGAGAGATGCTGCCTGTGGCGGCATCCGCCTCGTCTTCGCCGACAATCTTCCAGCTTCTCTTGCGCCCATCTTCGCCTTCGATCGTCACGGTCATGCCGAAGCGCACGACGGGGCTGTCGGGATCAGGGATGGAAATCTCGGCATTTTCCCGCCTGGCGATCCAGTAGCGAAGGTCGCGCGACAGCACGGCGATACGCTGACGGTCTGTAGCCGGGTCGGCTCTCGCCAGGTCTTCGCGCAGAGTCCGGATGGTGTCGTCGATCTGCGCCAGTCCGGCTTCCGTAACCAGATTTCGATGCGAGCTGACCGGCCGTTCGCCAAGATCGGCGACGGCGTTCTCGTTGTTGTCTTCACGGGTAAAGGCCCTGCTCACGACAGAAGGTCCTTTGTCGGTCTGATCCGGCCGACCGGCGTTCCCCTGCGGCTTGGCACGACTGGATTGGCCATCTCGGTCAGTTTCGCCGAGAGTTCGACATCAGCCTTCAACAATCGCGCCAGGACCGCAGCGATGATCGCGTCGCCCGCGCGGCCTGCGCCATCATTGCATTTCAGCGCCATGCCCAGCCCGAGTTCCGGAAGCGCCGCACAAAACATTCCCTCAGCGCCGCTTTTTACGAATATCCGCCCTGGCGCAGCCTGCATCAACGGCATGTCCAGCGAGTCCGATCCCGACATGAAGAAGGGTTCTGCCATGCACGCACCGAGCAAGCGCCTTGCCGCCTTGGCGCGAGCCGGCGACAGCCCCTCGCCTGTCGCCATTTTTGCGAAGCCTACGGCAAGACTCTTCAAGGGGACCGCATGCGTTGGGATGGAACAGCCATCGATCGCGCTGTTTTCCCTTGAATGGTCGGCACCCGTCACGTCCTGCATCGCTTCGCGGATCAGGCCCTGCATCGGATGGTCGAAGCCGACATAGCCGCGATGGTTCATCCGCAGATGACGACAGGTGCACAGGAAACCCGAATGTTTCCCAGAGCAGTTGTTGTGCAACTGGGACGGCGTGCCTCCCGAGCGCGCCAAGCTCACCATCGCATCCTGGTTGAACGGCCAGTGCGAACCGCACTCCAGGTCGGTTTCGTCGAGGCCGGCCCGCGACAGCATGGAAGCCGCAAGATCGGCATGAGCGGCTTCTCCCCGGTGCGAGGCGCATGCGAGCGCAAGCTCTTCGTCTCCGAAGCCGAAGGCGTTCGCAGCGCCGCTCTCTACCAGCGGCAACGCCTGGATAGCCTTCACTGCTGAGCGTGGAAAAACCGGCTGTTCGACGTCGCCGACCGCCAACGCCACACCGCCGAAAGCGTCGCAGACCACGACTGCTCCTCTATGCCTGCTTTCGACGCGATCGCCGCGTAGCACTTCGACCAGGACTGGATCGGACATAATTCTACCCGAAATGGCGGTTCGCTTTTCTGAACCTATATGGGAAGCGTTGTAAACATCGGTTTGGCTTGATGCGGCTGCTCAGAAATCTCGCGCTGACGATCTTGTGTCTGTTCATCTTGCCGGCTCTTGCAACCGCAGGCTGGTGGAGCCTTCAGGATCGTCCGGCCTCCTGGAGCAACGCTGACTGGTCTTCTGCCGGCATCCTGCCGCGAGTGCCGCAGGAGAATGAGGCCGCGATCCACGTCCTTGCAGCGCGCACAGGCGGCTTGAAGGGCGCCTTCTCCCTGCATAGCTGGCTCGTCATCAAGAAGCCCGGCTCCGACCGTTACGACCGCTATGACAAGGTGGGCTGGGGAACGCCCATCCGCCACAACGCCTACGCCGCCGACGGCCGCTGGTATTCCAACGCACCCTATATCGTTGCGTCGGTCACAGGGGCAGATGCGGCGCGGCTCATTCCAAAACTGGAAGCCTCCATCGCGGACTATCGATTCTCGAAACTCGGCGACTATCACCTCTGGCCCGGGCCGAACTCCAACAGCTTTGTCGCCCACGTGATGCGTGCGATCCCGGAACTCGGCGCCAAACTGCCGTCCAATGCCGTTGGCCGCGACTACGCGCCGGGCTTCGTGTCAGTCAACATCGCACCCGACTGGCTCGACCTTCACGTGACATTCGGTGGGTTGGCCGGCTTTGCCCTGGGCCTTCGCAGCGGCATTGAGGTGCACTTTGCCGGTCTGGTCGCAGGGTTCGACATTGCGCATCCTGCGATCAAGGTCCCCGCCTACGGGCCTGTCAGCCTGTTTTGACACCGGCCTCGCTAGTAGTCGAAAGCCTCCGCAAGAATCTGCCGCAGGCTCAGGTCCGGCTCTCCATTCGCGACATTCGCGTAGATGATATCGTCGATCATCAGATGCCCGTTTTCGGCGACGAGCTTCAGCCGGTCGGTCCAGCCCGCGTCTGGCGCGTCGGGAAAACTGTAGGTCACCTTGACTTCGGATGACCCGGCGCCCGCTGTGACATCTCCGACCACGCAATCTTTCGGGACGTCGGGAAACGCCTGATACGGTATGCCGTCGCCGAGCGGTGGGTTTTCGTCCGGATTAGCCTTGGCGATCACATTGCTCCTGGCCTGAGCCGCATCGACTTCGGCAATCAGCGAAGGCGTCAAAAGTGCGCGCGTCGCATCGTCATCGTTGGCCTCTCGCGCCTTGCAGAAGGCTTCACCGACGGTGCGAGGATCATCCGCTGCCCATACAGCGCTCGTTACCAGCAGCATGCCCGCCAGAATTGCCGTACGGTTCATTTCAGCCGCTCCAGAATCGAAACATAGTTCGCGACAGCCGCACCGCCCATGTTGAAGATGCCGCCGAGCGTCGCTCCTGGAACCTGAATTTCATCAGCCTCGCCCATCAACTGCATGGCGGTCATCACATGCATCGACACGCCGGTCGCGCCGATCGGGTGTCCCTTGGACTTAAGCCCGCCCGAAGGATTGACCGGTAGCCGTCCGTCCATCGCCGCCTGCCCCTCAAGCGCCACCTTGCCACCCTCACCCCGCTTGGCTAGCCCCATCGCCTCGTACTCGATGAGTTCGGCGATGGTGAAGCAGTCATGCGTCTCGACGAAGGAAAGGTCGCCGAGCGTCGTGCCCGACCTTTCGAGCGCCCGCTTCCATGCTTCCTCGCATCCTTCGAACAGCAAGATGTCCCGCTTGGACATCGGCAGAAAATCCTGCACATGCTCGTTGGCGCGAAATCCGACGGCGCGCGGCATCGATGCGGCTACATCAATCTCGGCGAGAACCAGCGCAGCCGCACCGTCCGAAACCAGCGAGCAGTCAGTCCGCTTCAGCGGTCCTGCGACGAATGGGTTCTTGTCGCTTTCCTGCCGGCAGAATTCGAAACCCAGATCCTTGCGCAATTGCGCATACGGGTTGCCCAAGCCGTTTTTGTGGTTCTTGGCCGCGATCGTCGCCAACGCGTCTGACTGGTCGCCATGGCGTTGGAAATAGGCCTGCGCGATCTTGCCGAACACGCCGGCGAAGCCTGCCGGCGTATCTCCGTCTTCCGGCAGATAGGAAGCTTTCAGCAGGTTTCTGCCAATGTCCTGCGCTGGCGTCGTGGTCATCTGCTCTGCGCCGACTACAAGAACGATTTTTGCGACACCGGAATCAATGGCGCGAATACCCTGTCGGACAGCCGCTGACCCAGTCGCGCAGGCGTTCTCCACGCGCGTCGCGGGCTTGAAGCGCAGCCGGTCGTCCGCCTGCAGGACAAGGCTTGCGGTAAAATCCTGCGGAGAGAAGCCGGCATTGAAATGGCCGAGCACGATCTCGTCAACCTCATCTGGACCGATACCCGCATGGTCGAGGGCGTCCCGCGCTACCCCGGTTATCAGGCTTTCCAGGGTCTCGCCTTCAAGCTTTCCGAACCGTGAATGCGCCCAGCCGACGATACAGGCGGTCATCTTCTTCTCTCCCAATGTCGTCGCTTGACGTCTTTAAATAAATGGACGCCCGCAATGCATTCGTAAAGCGACCGATGGCGCAAAGGCGCTATCGGCTGCCGGATTTTTTATTGATTGACCCGTCAATTAAAAATACCGTGCGATGATCATGCCAAAGGTCGGAATGGAGCCGTTGCGCCGGCGGGCGCTTATAGACGCCACGATTTCCGCGATCGGCGAGCGGGGCTCGCTCGATGTCACCATGTCGGAGATCGCCGGGCGCGCCGGCGTATCCTCCGCGCTCGCGCATCACTATTTCGGCGCCAAGGACGAACTCCTCCAAGCGACCATGCGGCACCTGCTCGCCGAATTGAATGCCGATGCAAGGCAGGCCTTGTCGGCGGCGCGGTCACCGCGCGAGCGCGTCTCGGCCGTGATCGCCATCAATTTTTCCGACAAGCAGTTCCGGCCGGAAACCATCGCGGCATGGCTGGCCTTCTACGTCGAGGCGCAGAAGTCGCAGTCATTGCGCCGCCTGCTCCGCATCTACGCGCGACGACTTCACTCGAACCTCATGAGTGGCCTCGCAGCTTTGGTCACGCGCGCCGAAGCAGAGCGCGCCGCCGAGGCCATCGCAGCGCTGATCGACGGGCTCTATATCCGGCGCGCACTTAAGGACGGCACCCCCAACGCCGCGAGCGCCATCGCCATAGTCGAAGACTATGTCGCCGGTCTCCTTGGCGGACCTCGAAACCGTGAGTCAGACTGAGATGCAGCCGGATTACGTTCCTGGCGTCGAGCACCTGCAACGCGCCTATGCCGAGACAAAAAAGGCGACGCTTGTCACACCGCTCCTCGAAGCGCCGGCGATTGCAGCCCTGAGTGGCGCGGCACGCGTGTTTGTGAAGCCGGAATCGTTGCAGTGGACCGGCTCCTTCAAGAGTCGCGGCGCCTATTGGCGGCTGAAGACGCTTAGCGCCGAAGAGGCCCGCAAGGGCGTGGTCGCCTATTCGTCGGGAAACTTTGCGCAGGGCCTCGCGGCGTCAGGTCAGCGGCTCGGCATTCCGGTCACGATGGTTATGCCGATCGACGCGCCCGCCGCCAAGCGGAACGCAACCGCAGGCTACGGCGCGCGCGTGGTGCTGACCGATCACGGCACGCGCGCTCGCGAGGAAGTCGCTTCCGAGAGAGCCCGCCAGATAGCAGAGGAAGAGGGTCTGACCCTTCTCCATCCATTCGATCATCCCGAGGTGGTTGCCGGCCAGGCCGGCGTCGGTCTGGAAGCACTGGAGCAATTGAACGGGCGTGACTCCACCGCCGATTTTGTTTTCGTTCCAACCGGCGGAGGCGGACTTGTCAGCGGCGTGTCGCTCGCCTTCAAATACCTGTCTCCCGAAACGCGGATGGTGGTGGTCGAGCCGGAGCGCTTCAACGGCATGGGCGCATCGCTCGCCGCCGGCGCGGCGCAAACCGTGCCCCTGACCACGCCTCCCTCGATTTGCGACGGCATGATGGCGCGCCGGCCCGGTGTGGCGACCTTCGCCGCCATGAGCACGATCGGCGCGTTGTCCGTGACTGTCACGGACAATGCAGTTCGTTCCGCCATGCGCATCGCATTTGAAAAGCTGAAGCTTGTCTTGGAGCCCTCCGCAGCCTCGTCGCTCGCAGCGTTGCTTAGTAGGTCCGTCGATATCAGCGGCAAAACCGTCCTCGTCGTCGCGACCGGCGGCAATGTCGGCCTCGCCGATTTCATGAGGCATGTCGCCGATGCTTGAGGCCGACTACGTCATCATCGGTTCGGGCTCGGCAGGCTCCGCGCTCGCCTACCGCCTGTCGGAGGACGGCAAGCATTCCGTTATCGTCATCGAATACGGCGGCACGGACTACGGCCCGCTCATCCAGATGCCGTCGGCGCTTTCGATCCCGCTCAACATGAGCCTCTACGACTGGGGTTTCGCCAGCGAGCCGGAACCGCATCTTGGTGGCCGTATCCTGGCCACGCCGCGCGGCAAGGTTCTTGGTGGCTCGTCCTCGATCAACGGCATGGTCTATGTGCGCGGCCACGCGCGCGACTTCGACTACTGGTCTGAACAGGGCGCGACCGGCTGGTCCTTCGCCGACGTGCTTCCCTACTTCAAGCGCATGGAACACTCGCATGGCGGCCAGGAAGGCTGGCGCGGCAGCGATGGTCCGTTGCACGTCCGTCGTGGATCGCGGCGCAATCCGCTCTACCAGGCTTTCGTCGAGGCGGGGCATCAGGCCGGCTTCGAACTGACCGACGACTATAACGGCGCGAAGCAGGAGGGCTTCGGTGCCATGGAACAGACGATCCATCTTGGTCGACGCTGGTCTGCCGCGAATGCCTATCTGCGTCCCGCAATGAAACGCAAAAACGTGAGTCTCGTCAGCGGCTTCGCCCGGCGCGTGATCATAGAGAATCAACGCGCCACCGGTGTAGAGATCGAAGCTCGCAAAAGGATTCAGGTCGTTAAGGCAAAACGTGAGGTGATCGTCGCGGCGTCGTCGATCAATTCTCCCAAGCTGCTCCTGCTGTCCGGCATCGGCCCGGCCGAGGAGCTAAAGCGCAACGGCGTCGAAGTCGTAGCCGACAGGCCTGGCGTCGGCCGTAACCTGCAGGACCATCTCGAACTCTACATCCAGCAGGAGTCCACCAAGCCGATCACGCTAAATTCGGTCTTCAATCCATTTTCGAAAGCGCTGATCGGCGCGCAGTGGCTGTTATTCAAGAGCGGCCTCGGCGCCACTAACCATTTCGAGGCCGCCGCTTTCGTGCGTTCGGCAGCCGGTGTGGATTATCCGGACATCCAGTATCACTTTATCCCGGCCGCCGTGCGTTACGATGGCAAGGCCGCCGCTGCCGGTCATGGCTTCCAGGCGCATGTCGGTCCGATGCGCTCGAAATCGCGCGGCACCGTCACGCTACGCTCGCCGGATCCTTGGGCAAAGCCTGAGATCCGCTTCAACTACATGTCGCACCCGGACGACTGGCGCGATTTCCGCCATTGTATCCGGCTCACGCGGGAAATCTTCGGACAGGCTGCGTTCGATCCCTACCGCGGTCGCGAGATTTCGCCGGGCAGCAAGGTTCAGAGCGACGACGAACTGGACGACTTCATCCGCGCACATGTCGAAAGCGCCTACCATCCCTGCGGCAGCTGCAAGATGGGAAGTGCATCCGATCCGACGAGCGTTGTCGATCCCGAGTGCCGCGTCATCGGTGTCGATGGCCTGCGCGTCGCCGATTCCTCGATCTTCCCACGTGTGACCAACGGCAATCTCAACGGCCCGTCCATCATGACTGGCGAGAAGGCGTCGGACCACATTCTCGGCCGCACACCTCTGCCGCCGTCCAATCAGGAACCGTGGATCAACCCGCGCTGGCGTGAAAGCGATCGCTGATCCGCCAAACATGCTAAGGAAGCGCGACAAGCGCGAAGGATCTCTCCGATGAAAGCCCAGCCCAAGGCCTCGCATTACATCAACGGCAGTTTCGTGGAGGATGAGCACGGCAGGGCGCTGCAGGTGATCTATCCGGCCACAGGCGAAACGATCGCAACCATTCACTCCGCCACCGAAAACGTCGTTGAACTTGCAATCGAGGCGGCCCGCGAGGCACAGCCGGCATGGGCTCGGCTGAAACCGGTCGAGCGCGGCCGCATCCTTCGCCGCGCCGCCGACATCTTGCGTGCCCGCAACGACGAACTCGCCCGTCTCGAAACGCTCGACACCGGCAAGGCGATTCAGGAGACGCTGGTTGCCGACCCGGCATCGGCAGCCGACGCGCTGGAGTTCTTCGGCGGCGCGGTCGGCAGCTACAATGG
The DNA here is from genome assembly GCF_040081925.1 of Mesorhizobium quangtriensis. NCBI lineage: Bacteria > Pseudomonadati > Pseudomonadota > Alphaproteobacteria > Hyphomicrobiales > Phyllobacteriaceae > Mesorhizobium > Mesorhizobium quangtriensis. Next base: position 1,509,964 of record NZ_JBEBMF010000001.1, on the reverse strand, counting down.
CGACTACGTCGATTTGGGCGGTTCCTTCGCCTACACGCGCCGCGAACCGCTCGGCGTCTGCGTTGGCATTGGCGCATGGAACTATCCCATACAGGGAGCGGGTTGGAAGTCCGCCCCGGCGCTCGCCATGGGCAACGCGATGGTTTTCAAGCCTTCAGAGAACACGCCGCTGTCGGCGCTGGCGCTTGCCGAGATCTACACCGAGGCCGGCTTGCCTGACGGTCTCTTTAACGTCGTGCAGGGCTACGGCGACGTCGGCCACGCGCTGGCGAGCCACCCGGTCGTCGCGAAAGTATCGCTCACCGGCTCCGTGCCTACTGGCCGCAAGGTGCTTGGCCTTGCCGGCTCGCTGATGAAGCACGCCACGATGGAGCTTGGCGGCAAGTCGCCGCTCATCATCTTCGACGACGCCGATCTGGAAAACGCCATCGGCGGCGCCATGCTCGCCAACTTCTATTCGACGGGTCAGGTCTGCTCCAACGGCACGCGCGTCTTCGTGCAGGACGGTTTGCACGACCGCTTCCTCGACCGTCTGACCGAGCGCACCAAGGCCATCCGCATCGGCGATCCGCTCGATCCCGACACGCAGATGGGGCCGCTCATCAACAAGGCGCAGCACGAGAAAGTGCTGTCCTACATCGAGATCGGAAAGCAGGAAGGCGCAACGCTGCACCATGGCGGCGCGGTGCCGGCGTTGCAGGGGTTTGAGAATGGCTTCTATGTTGAGCCGACGATCTTCGCGGATGTTCGCGACGACATGCGCATTGCCCGCGAAGAGATTTTCGGACCGGTCATGGCGGTCTTCAGGTTCGACAGCGAAGACGAGGTGATCGCGCGTGCCAACGACACCGAGTTCGGCCTGTCTGCCGGGGTCTTCACCCGCGACCTGCCGCGCGCGCATCGCGTAATCGCCGATCTCCAGGCGGGCTCCTGCTGGATCAACAACTACAATCTCGCGCCGGTCGAAATCCCTTTCGGCGGCTACAAGCAGTCCGGCATAGGCCGCGAGAACTCGCTGGCCGCGCTCGCCCACTATTCCCAGATCAAGTCCGTATATGTGGAGACCGGAGACGTCGCGAGTCCCTACTGACGGCGCGGTTCTGTCCCGTCGAGGTACTGCGTCAAGGCGCTGACCAGATGATAGAAGATGCTCGCCGGCACCTCGGTGGCGAGCGAGCGACCACGTTCGTCGATGCGGTCGATCCATAGGCCCGTCGGCGCGGGATCGATGTGCCAGCGGAACAGCCGCCCCACCCTTGCCTCTACCTCGGGCTTCAGGTCCGGCCCACCGGCGCCGTCGAGCGCCAGCGCAGCCTTGATGGCTTCCGTTTGCGGCCAACTGCGCGAGAGGCGGTCGAGCGGCAGGCCATGCCGCGAAACAGCGCCATAGGCCAGCCCGGTTGCCCGGTTCAGGCCGTTGGCGATCGCCGAGGCATAAAGCTTGCGCGCATGGACGTTCAGACCTGTCTCGCCGCACTTCTTCGCATAGTCGACCAGAAGTGACGCCCACTCGAAATGATGGCCGGGTTCGGTCCATTCGCCGGCTTCGCCGGGTTCGGGCTTCCAGTTCTCGTCGAAGAATTCACCGAGCGTCCAGGTGTCCGCATCGAAGAAGTGTCGCCCGAACAGTTCTATGATGCGGCCCGACCGCTCGAGATGCCGCGCCTCGCCGGTGACCGTATGCCAGGCAAGGAATGCCTCCAGCAGATGCATGTGTGGGTTGGACCGGCGCGTCCTGTCGCCTGCCGGCGTCTCCAGATAGCCGCCGGCGGCGCCATCCTCCAGCCATCTGTCGAGGAAGGCGAATGTCTCCGCCCCCAATCTGAGCGCGTCGGGGTTGCCGCAAAGATGCGCCCAGGCAAGGGCTAGCAGGACACACGAGTGGTCGTAGGCGTCCTCGATCCCATCTGCAACGCTGCCGTCGATGTTCAGTGTGCGCACCCATCCGCCTCGTTCCGTGCGGCCCTTTCGCGTCATGAACGCGAGGCCATGCGCGATCAGATCGTCGGCGGGGCCGTTCCAGCCGCGCGCCTTGGCGACGGCGAAGGCATAGACCTGCCGGGCCATCGTGCGCATGCGCTTCGGTTTCGGCAGAGGCGCGCCGTCGAAGCTAAGCGCTTCGTGGAAACCGCCATGTACCCTGTCGACTCCCTTGGTGGACCAGAGTGGCAACGTCTCTTCGAAAAGCCAGTGATGCACGCGTCGCCGCCAGGCACCGCTTTCGATCACGCGGTCGGGAGCTGGCGTGAAGCGCGTTTCGAGTCTGCCGCTCTTCTCCAACTGCTCGACGATCTTGCGGACATTCTGGCTGTGGCTCACCGGGGCGACGAACGTTGCGTCCTGGGTCGCAACGACGGCAACATCTTTCAGGCCGATTGCCGAGAGCAGGCTGCCTTCGCTGCGGAAATAGGAGTTCTCGCAGTCGATTGCGACCACGTCGCCGACGATCACGTTGCCGTTCTTGTCGGCTGGGCCGACATCGAGCAGCGACTGCCACGAGCCGAGATCGTTCCAGCGGAAAGTCGCCGGAACCATCGCAATGCGATCCGCCTTCTCCATGATAGCGTAATCGATCGAGGTGGACGGTACTTCAGTATAGAGGTCGAGCGGGAGATAGAGGCCAGACAAGTCTTTCGCGGCAGCCGAGAAGGCCCGTTCCGCTGCATTCCAGATATCTGGCCTCAGTCTGGTGAAAGCATCGCGCATTGCGCTCGCCCGAAACAGAAAGATGCCGGTGTTCCAGTAGAAATTTCCAGCCGCCACGTAGGCCTCGGCCCGCACAAGATCGGGCTTTTCCACGAAACGCGTTACGTCGCGAATACCGTCACCCCCGGCACTCACTTCGATATAGCCATATCCGGTCTCCGGCGTGGCCGGCTGGATGCCAAACACGACCAGCTGCCCGTCGAGCGCCGCCGGGACGCCCGCCTCAATCGTCCTCCAGAATTGTGCGTCGGTCGAGATTTCGTGGTCGGAGGGGACGACCAGCATGACCGCATCGCCGTGCGCAGCAAGGGTCTGCAGTGTTGCTACCGCAACCGCCGCGGCCGTGTTCCTGCCAACCGGTTCAAAGATCGCACCGCCGCCGGCTGCGTCGATTTCAGCGAGGCTCGCATGCACCCGCTGCGCATGTTTTTCGGCGGCGATCAGATAGACCGGCGTCTGCCCTTCGGTTCGGGCGGCCAGCCGCCGGAGCGTCTTGGCGAGCATAGACCCGTCGCCGGCCAGATCGTGGAACTGCTTTGGATTGTCCTCGCGCGATAGTGGCCATAGGCGCGAACCAACGCCGCCACTCATGACAAAGCCGACGATTGTTTCAGCCATGCTTGCCTCGGCCCGGTCAGAACGTCTGATTATAAGCGCCGACTTCGGGATTGCGGCGCAGCACCGCGTCGATCGCCTCGAACATTTCCCTGCGCCGCGTCGACGAAACCGGGCTTTCCACCACCACCACGAGTTCCGGCTTGTTCGACGACGCCCTTACCAGTCCCCACGTTCCATCCTCGGCGACGACGCGAACACCGTTCACAGTAACGAGGTCGACAATCTTCTGCCCGGCGAAAAGCTCGTCGCGCGATCTGATGTCACGGACTGCAGCGAGGACACGCTCGGCGACGTCATACTTCACGTCGTCGGCGCAATGCGGCGACATGGTCGGCGTGCCGAAGGTCTCGGGCATTGCCGCGTAGAGGTCGGCCATCGACTTTTCCGGGTTGCGGTCGAGCATCTGGCACACCGCGGTCGCAGTGACGAGGCCATCATCGTAACCTCGCCCGATCGGCGGATTGAAGAAGAAATGCCCGGATTTCTCGAAGCCGGCGATTGCGCCCTGCTCAGCCACACGACGCTTTATGTGCGAATGTCCGGTTTTCCAGTAGTCGGTCGTCGCGCCATTCGCCTTCAGAATGGAATCCGTCTGAAAAAGCCCCGTCGACTTTACATCGACGACGAATTTTGAGCCGGGGTACAGGGAGGAAATGTCGCGTGCCAGCATGGCGCCGACCTTGTCGGCGAAAATCTCGTTGCCCAGATTGTCGACCACGCCGCACCGGTCCCCGTCGCCGTCGAAACCGAGACCGACGTCAGCCCCGGTTTCCAGCACCTTGTCCCGCATCGCATGCAACATTTTCATGTCTTCGGGATTCGGATTATAGCGCGGGAATGTGTTGTCGAGTTCGACGTCCAGCGGGATCACCTCGCAACCGATGCTCTCAAGCGCCTGGGGCGCAAACGCTCCGGCCGTACCATTTCCGCAGGCGGCGACGACACGTAGCTTCCGCGTAATCTTTTTGCCGGCGGTCAGATCGCCGAGATAGACGTTGCGGAAGTCCGCGATGAATTGATAGGCGCCACCACCCACCAGATCGAAGTCGCCGCCAAGCACGATTTCCTTGAGAGCCGACATTTCCTCCGGTCCGAAGGTCAGGGGACGCTGCGCGCCCATCTTGACGCCGGTCCAGCCGTTTTCGTTGTGCGAAGCCGTGACCATGGCAACCGAAGGCGCATTGAGCGCGAATTGCGCGAAGTAGGCCATGGGCGATAGCGCCAGACCGATGTCCTTGACCCGCGCGCCAGCCGCCATCAGTCCCGAGACAAGCGCGAGCTTGATCGAAAGCGAATAGCTGCGAAAGTCATGCCCGGTGACGATATCCGGTCCCACGCCCATCCTGCGGATCAGCGTTCCCAGCCCCATTCCCAGCGCCTGCACACCGATCAGGTTAAGGTCTGGGGCCTTGCCTGATCCTGGGTGCCCGAACCACCAGCGGGCATCGTATTCGCGAAAGCCGCTGGCCTTGATCAAGGCATCGGTTTCGAACCCGAAGCTGTTGGGCGTGGCATCTTCGACGATCCTGAACGACAACGATGCCCCCTAAGCTGCGATTGATTCAGCGGACCTTTGGCAGGCCCTTCCGGCAGCCGTATAAGCGGTGTTGCCAAGACTGAAAACCGAAAAGCGCCAAGGACAAGGCAGCTGTCTCAAAATCGCTTCCCCAACGCTTGCAGTCTAGAAACCGCGCGGCTATAAGCCCGCGTCTGGTCGCGGAGTGTAGCGCAGTCTGGTAGCGCACGTCGTTCGGGACGACGGGGTCGCAGGTTCAAATCCTGCCACTCCGACCAGTTCTCCAACAACTTACCTGGAAACATCGCCGGCATCAGAGCCATCGCGACGTTGCTTTCCTGCAACAGTTTGTTGATGCACATCAGCTATGCAGAAATGGATATTGCATCATTCATGAGCAATCGGATAGGTCAGTATTGCTGACGATCTACCTCCTCCCAGAGAGTCAGTAGCGAATGCGGTACATCTCCTCCCGTGCCGCATTTCAGATTAGGCCTGCCGGACCTCCTCCCCCGGCGGGCCTTTTCTCTTTTTGGGCCTTCGCTACAGCTCGCGATTCCGGTCTTAGAGAACCCGACCCAGAAAGCAGCCGCGCGACTGCAGGGTCAGCGACATTCCCTCTAGCCTTGCGCCCCTTCCCTCAAAGTCGAACTCCTCAAAAACAAGCGTTCCACCCGGCAACGACCAGCGCTTCTCTTCCGAGGAGAAGTTGAAGACGCAAATCGTCTTCTCGGCATTTGCCTCGCGAAAGAAAGCAAGCAGGTCGTGGTCGCTGTCGATGAACTTGATCGATCCCCGACCGAGTGAGACGTGGGCTTTGCGCAAGGCGAGTATCTGACGATAGCGCGAAAGGACCGAGTTCTTCTCTCCCCATTGTACATCGGCCGAACGACCGAGGTGCTCTCGCGGAATAGGCAACCATGGCTTGCCAGTCGAAAAGCCGGCGTTTTCTTTCTCGACTTCCCAGACCATGGGCGTGCGGCAGCCATCGCGCCCCTTGAAGCCCGGCCAAAAGCGGATGCCGTACGGATCTCGAAGGTCCTCGAACGCGATGTCGGCTTCCGTCAATCCGAGCTCCTCGCCCTGATAGAGGCAGATGGAGCCGCGCAGGCAGGCGAGCACCGTGATCGCGAATTTGGCGACCACGTCGAAATCCTCGCCGAGCCGCACCCAGCGCGAAACGTGCCGCACCACATCATGGTTGGAGAAGGCCCAGCACACCCAACCGTCGGCAACACTCTTCTCGTAGGCTTCGACGCGCCCGCGCATATAGGCAGCTGAGAACTCCTCCCCCAGCATGTCGAAGGTGTAGCACATGTTCAGCCGGTCGTTGCCGCTGGTATAGGCGGCGACCGTCTGCAACGAACGGCTCTCGTCCCCGACCTCACCCACGGACGCACGTCCCTCATACTGATCGAGAAGCACCCGGAAGCGCTTGAGGAAATCAAGGTTCTCGGGCTGCGTCTTGTCGAAGAGGTGCAACTGGTAAAGGTATGGATTGGTTTCGGTGATCGTGCCGGCAGCCGCTTCCGCAAGCGGCGGGTTGCTTCTCAGCCAGCGGTCGTGAACGTAGTAGTTGACCGTATCGAGCCGGAAACCATCCACGCCGCGATCAAGCCAGAAACGCACCGCGTCGAGCAGCGCGTCCTGCACATCGGCATTGTGAAAATTCAGGTCAGGCTGCGCGGCGAGGAAGTTGTGCAGATAATACTGTCGGCGGACAGAATCCCATTCCCATGCCGATCCGCCAAAGACCGAAAGCCAGTTGTTAGGAGCGCTGCCGTCGGCCTTGGCATCGGCCCAGACGTACCAGTCCGTCTTGGGATTGATCCTGTCGGCACGGCTTTCGACAAACCACGGATGCTTGTCCGACGTGTGCGACAGAACCTGGTCGATAATGACCTTCAGTCCATGCCAATGCGCTTCCTCGACAAGCGCGTCAAAATCCACCATCTCGCCGAACATCGGATCGACCGCGCGATAGTCGGACACATCGTACCCCATGTCCGCCATTGGCGACTTGAAGAAGGGGGAGAGCCAGATGGCGTCCACCCCCAGCGAGGCGACATGGCCCATGCGCTGCGTAACGCCTTTGAGGTCGCCACTGCCATCCCCGGTCGTGTCCTGGAAGGAGCGCGGATAGACCTGATAGATCACGCAGCCGCGCCACCAGTCCGGATTGCGTGCCGTCTCGCCCATCGTTCACCCCTATTCGGAGCCGGCTATTCCTCGATCGCTATCGCGACCGTTCGCCCGGCAACCTCCCACGCGGTCCCTGACTGCCCCCTCTCCCCCGGCAGGATCAGTCTCCATGCGAATTCATTGCGCAACGGCAACGAGAAGGAAACCCCTTTCGCATCGCCATTGATCAGGATCGCCATGCGGCCGCCGCGCTCGGTGCCATTGGCCAGCATCATGCACAGGCGCCGGCGACCGGGATCTTCCCATTGCCCGGTCTCCAGTGGCTGACCCAGCTCTGACAACCATTGGACATCCTCGTCCGTCAGCAGCGCCGTCGCAGCCAGGGCCGGTGCGGTATCGCGGAGCTCGGCTAGCCTGAAAGCGAACGCCTCAAGCTCAACGTCGCGACCCTCCCAGTCCAGCCACGTCAGCTTGTTGTCCTGCGCGTAGGCGTTGTTGTTGCCCTTTTGCGTTCGCCCGAACTCGTCGCCGGCCGTCAGCATGATTGTGCCCCGCGAGACGAAGAGAGAGGCCAGCAATGCCTCGATATCGCGCCGCCGTCGCGCGAGGATTTCCCAGTCGGCGCTCTCGCCCTCGACGCCGTTGTTCCACGAGAAATTCTCGTTGTGGCCGTCGCGATTGTCCTCACCGTTCGCCTCGTTGTGCTTGCGCTCGTAGGCGGTTGTGTCGGCCAATGTCATGCCATCATGCGCTGCGACGAAATTGACCGTTCGCGTCCGGTCAGCGCCGTCTCGACCGAAGATATCGGACGAGCCCGAGAGCCGTGTCGCCAGCGTGCCGATCATATTGGCATCGCCGCGCCAGAATCGCCTGATGTCGTCGCGGTAGCGGTCGTTCCACTCGAGATACCGTTGGGAAAAATTGCCCAGTTGGTATCCGCCCGGCCCGATGTCCCACGGCTCGGCGATCATGACTCGATCGGCGAGGATCGGGTCGGCCGCGATTCTCTCAAAGAGAGGAGCATCTGTTCGAAAGCCCTGTTCCGTGCGTCCGAGAATCGTTGCCAGATCGAAACGGAAGCCATCCACGCCCGCATAGTCGACGAAGGCGCGCAGGCTGTCGACGACCAGTTCCTGAACAATCGGATGTTCGCACGCCACCGTGTTGCCGGTCCCGGTGTCGTTCACCAGCCGGCCCTCCTCGTCGTGCCGGTAGTAAGCCAGGTTGTCGAGCCCACGCAGCGAAACCGTCGGCCCTTCCACGTCGCTCTCGGCTGTATGGTTGAAGACGAGATCGAGGATCGTCCCAAGCCCTTCGTCACGCAAGGCCGCGACCGTGTCCCGGAGCTCTGCCCATCCGCCCGGAATCATGTCGGGGTCCAGCGCCATGAACGACACGGGGTTGTAGCCCCAGGCGTTGCGGAGTCCTAGCGGCTGCAGATGCCGTTCGTTCATGCATGCCGTGATCGGCATCAGTTCGACCGCGCCGACGCCCAACCTCTTGAGGTGATCGATGACGACGGGTTCGCGGAGGGCAGACAGCGTCCCGCGCAGTTCTTCCCTGACCTCGGGATGTTTCAGAGTGAAGCTACGTACATTCAGCTCGTAGATCAGCTGCCCAGCGGCGAATATCGGAGGCTTGCGCTGCACGACCGTTGGCGACGTGACGATCGCCTTCGGCATCATGTTCGACGTATCTTCCTGCTGCCAGCGGACTGCGGCCATAATCGCATTGTAGCGATACGGATAATCGATGATCAGGGCATAGGGGTCCATCAGCATCTTGGCCGGATCGAACCACAGCCCGCGCTCGGGCGCGTATCGTCCATCAGCGCGAAAACCATACCGCGCGCCCGCCCTCAGACCCGGCACGAAGAGCGAGAAAACCCCGTCATCGTCGCGCTCCATTTCAAGGCGGTCGATCTCGCTGTAGTTCCAAGGCTCGAAGAGCGAGACCCACATGCGCTCCGCGGCACCCGACCAGACGGCGAAACGAACGCCATCTTTGGTCACCGTCGCGCCGAAGCGTGGTCCCGTCGCCGCCCCCGGCCCTTTTTCCATCAGGTGATGACGCTCGGCTTGTCTCGGCCCGTATGGCTCCTGATGCCGGCGATGTCGTCGGCTGCCGCGATCAGGTCGGCCAGCGCTTCCTGCGTGTCGAGGTCGTGGCGCGTCTTGTCGGGCTCGTAGCGCTCGATATACACGCGCAGCGTCGCGCCGCTGGTCCCTGTGCCAGAGAGGCGGAACACGACGCGCGAGCCGCCTTCGAACATCACGCGGATGCCCTGATGTTCGCTGATCGAGCCGTCGACCGGATCGTGGTAGGCGAAGTCGTCAGCCGCCGCGATCTTCATGCCGCGCACCGAAGTCCCCGGCAGCGAAGCCAGCTTGCCCCTCAGTTCGGCGACCAGCGCATTGGCGCGGTCGCTCTCGACCTCCTCGTAGTCGTGGCGCGAATAGTAGTTACGTCCATATTCGGCCCAATGCTTCTCCACGATCTGCTTGGCGCTTTCGCCGCGCGCGGCGATGATGTTCAGCCAGAACAAGACCGCCCAAAGGCCATCCTTCTCACGCACATGGTTCGAGCCCGTGCCAAAGCTTTCCTCGCCACATAGCGTGACCTTGCCAGCGTCGAGGAGATTGCCGAAGAACTTCCAGCCGGTCGGCGTTTCGTAAAAACCCACACCGAGCTTCTGCGCCACTCGGTCAGCAGCTCCGCTGGTCGGCATGGAGCGGGCCACGCCCGCGATGCCCTTCTTATAGCCCTTGGCCAACGTCGCGTTGGCGGCGATGATGGCAAGGCTGTCGGACGGCGTGATAAATATGCCCTTGCCAACGACCATATTTCGGTCGCCGTCGCCATCGGACGCCGCGCCGAAATCCGGGCCGGATGGGCTCATGACGTCGTCGTAAAGCGCCTTGGCGTGGACGAGGTTCGGATCGGGGTGATGGCCCCCGAAATCTTCCAGCGGATGATAGTTCCGCGCCGTGCCGTCCGGGGCGCCTAGGCGTTTTTCCAGGATCTCCTTGGCATAGGGGCCGGTGACGGCATGCATCGCGTCGAACTGCATGCGAAAACCGCCCTTGATCATCGCGCTGATCGCGTCAAAGTCGAACAGGCTTTCCATCAGTTCGGCATAATCCTTGACCGGATCGAATACCTCGACCGTCATGTCCCCGGCCATGGTCGTACCGAGCTTGTCGAGATCGACCGGACCGACATCGGCGATCTTGTATTGGCTGATTTTCTTTGAGATCTCGAATATTCTGTCGGTGATCTTCTCGGGAGCGGGGCCGCCGTTCTCCGAATTGTACTTGATGCCGAAATCCTCGTGCGGCCCGCCGGCATTGTGGCTCGCCGAGAGGATGATGCCGCCGAAAGCCTTGTACTTGCGGATCATGTTGGAGGTGGCTGGCGTCGACAGGATGCCGCCCTGCCCGATCATCAGCTTGCCGAAGCCGTTGGCGGCCGCCATGCGGATGATGACCTGGATCGCCTCGCGGTTGTAGTACCGGCCGTCGCCACCCAGAACCAACGTCTTGCCGTGATAGCCTTCGAGACTGTCGAAGATCGACTGGACGAAGTTCTCGACATAGTTCGGCTGCTGGAAAACCGGCACCTTCTTGCGCAGGCCTGATGTACCGGGCTTCTGGTCCTGATAGGGCGTGGTCGAGACCGTGCGTATCATGTGGTCAGGTCTTTCTCGCAACGAGCGAACGGTAGAGGTCGGCATATTTCGCCGCGCTCCGGTCCCAGGAAACGTCGGCCTTCATGCCCTGCTTCTGCATGATGGCCCATGCCGGCTTGTCGGCATAGACCTCGATCGCGCGCTTGACGGCATGAACCAGCGCGGCACCGCTTTCGGCGTCGAACTGGAAGCCGGTGGCCACGCCAGCGGCAAGGGCGGCCTCATTGGCGTCGATGACGGTGTCGGCCAGCCCGCCCGTGCGGGCCACGATCGGCACGCAGCCGTAGCGCAAACCATAAAGCTGCGTCAGCCCACACGGCTCGAAGCGCGAGGGAATGAGTATCGCGTCGCAGCCCGCCTGCATCAGGTGCGACAGGCCCTCATCGTAGCCGATAACGGTGCCTACGCGGCCGCTGTGCCGGGCAGCAGCCGCAAGCAGCGCGCCTTCCAGTGCAGCATCGCCCGAGCCGAGAACGGCGAGCCGCACGCCCAGTCCGACCAGTTCGTCGAGCACGCCGACAAGGACGTCGAGGCCCTTCTGCCAAGTCAGGCGGCTGATCACGCAAAACAGTGGGCTGTCGTCATGCACGAGCCCGAAACGTTCCTCGACAGCCGTTCGGTTTGCCGCGCGGCTTTTCAACGTCTTTGCCGAGTAACCGACCTTCAGATGATCATCCTTCGAGGGGTCCCAGATATCGACATCAATGCCGTTGACTATGCCCTTCAGATCGGCCGCGCGCATCGAGATCAGGCCGTCCAGCCCCATGCCGAATTCAGGCGTCCGGATTTCGGCGGCATAGGTAGGACTGACCGTGGTGATTGCCCAGGCGGATTGCAGTCCGGCCTTCAGATAGCCGACACCGCCATAATATTCGACGCCGTCGAGGCTCATGGCTGTCGCCGGCAGTCCCAGTTCGCCGAAGATACCCGCGCCGAAGCGTCCTTGAAAAGCGAGATTGTGCACCGTGATGACGGAAGGCGTATCGTGCGCCTCGCCGTAACGCATGTAGGCGAGCGTCAACGCAGCCTGCCAATCGTGCGTATGCACGACATCCGGGCGGTAACCGGAGATCGCGCCGGCCGCGATGTCGGCACCTACGTAGCTCAGCGCGGCGAAGCGACGCCAGTTGTCCGGCCAGTCGACACCGGTTGTATCACCATACGGCCCGCCGACACGGTCAAACAGATGCGGCGCGTCGAGAACCAGGAGATCGAGCCCCGCTGCGGTCGCCTCGAAAACCGTTGCCTCGCCGCTATGCAACGTTGGATAGCTATGCAGTGGCGCGCTTTTTTTCACCGCCCTCATCACAGCCGGATATCCCGGTACAAGAGACCGGGTGGAGATGCCTTGTTTGGCCAGCGCGATCGGCAGCGCTCCCGTGACATCGGCGAGCCCGCCGGTCTTGATGAGCGGAAAGATTTCCGGCGTGACGGCGAGAACCTGCATCAATTCCCCAGCCTGTCGATCATGTCCTGCGTAATCAGGGCTATGCCCTTTTCCGATACACGGAACCGCTTGGCGTCGTGCACCGGGTCCTCGCCGACCACCAAGCCTTCCGGAATGCGCACGCCGTGATCGATGACCACGCGCGTCAGCCGTGCATTGCGACCGACATGGCAGTCCGGCAGCATCACCACCTGGTCGAGCTCGGAAAAGGAATTGATGCGTGCTCCGGTGAAGATCAGGCTTTGCCTCAAGGAAGCACCGGAAATGATGCAGTCGCCCGCCACCAGCGAGGATACCGCCATGCCGCGGCGGCCATCCAGATCGTGGACAAATTTCGCCGGCGGCTTCAGCTCCGCATAGGTCCATATCGGCCAGTTGCGATCGTAGAGATCAAGCTCCGGCGTCACGTCGGTCAGGTCGATATTGGCCTCCCAATATGCGTCCACCGTTCCGACATCGCGCCAGTACGCTTCGCGTTCCGCGCTCGAGCGCACGCAGGACGTACCGAAGCGGTGCGCGACGGCTTTGCCGTGCTCGACGATGTAAGGAATGATGTCCTTGCCGAAGTCGCGTGTGGAATCCGCAGCCGCCGCATCGCGCCGCAGCTGTTCCATCAGGAACTTCGTCCTGAACACATAGATGCCCATCGAGGCGAGCGCGTAGTCGGGATTGCCCGGAATCCCCGGCGGGTCCGCCGGCTTCTCCACAAAGGATATGATCCTTTCCTTATCGTCGATATGCATGACGCCGAAGCCCGTGGCCTCCATGCGCGGCACTTCAAGACAGCCCACCGTCACGTCGGCGCCCTGATCGACGTGCTGGCGCAGCATCTGTTCGTAATCCATCTTGTAGATATGGTCGCCTGCGAGGATCACCATGTATTCCGGCCCGTAGGCCTCGATGATGTCCGCGTTCTGATAGACGGCATCTGCGGTGCCCTCGTACCACTGCGTCTCCGAGACGCGCTGGCTCGCCGGCAATATGTCGAAGCTCTCGTTTCGCTCCGGCCGCAGGAAGTTCCAGCCGCGCTGAAGATGGCGGATCAGCGAGTGCGCCTTGTATTGGGTCGCGACCCCGATGCGGCGGATGCCGGAGTTCAGCGCATTGGAAAGCGCGAAGTCGATGATGCGCGTCTTGCCCCCGAAATAGACTGCAGGCTTTGCGCGCCTGTCGGTCAACTCTTTCAGACGGCTTCCTCGCCCCCCCGCGAGGACATAGGCCATGGCATCACGCGCCAGCGGTTGTGTGCTCTTGGTATCCGGCATACTACCCTCCCTGCCCGACGTCCAGTTCAAGCATGATCGTCGCGAGCGGAGGCAGGGTCACCTCGGCGAAGATCGCTCCGCCGTCCTCCCGCCTTGCCTCCACCGCGCCGGCATTGCCCATGCCCGATCCGCCATAGTCTTTTGCATCGCTATTGATGATTTCGCGCCACCTTCCCGTCGCGGGCAAGGGCAGGCGATAACCCTTCCTCGGCACGGGTGTGAAGTTGGAGATGACTGCTACCGGGTTTCCCTCCGGGGCCGTGCGCACCCAAGCATAGACAGAGGTTTCCGCCTCGTCCGCCATCAGCCACGAGAAACCCTCCGGTTCGCAATCGCGCGCATGCAGCGCCGGCCGCGACCTGTAGAGATAGTTCAGGTCGCGCACCAATGCCTGCACGCCGCGATGCGGCGGATGCTGCAACTCGCCCCAATCGAGAGAACGCGCCTCGCTCCATTCGTTGCGCTGAGCGAATTCCTGTCCCATGAACAGAAGCTTCTTGCCGGGATAGCCCCACATGAACGCATAGTAGGCTCGCAGGTTCGCGAACTTCTGCCAGTCGTCGCCTGCCATCTTGGTCAGCAGCGTACCCTTACCGTGCACCACCTCGTCATGGCTGAGCGGAAGCACGAAATTCTCGCTGAAGGCATAGAGCAGGCCGAAGGTAAGCTCGTTGTGATGGAACTTGCGGTGGACCGGCTCGCGCGACAGATATTCAAGCGTGTCGTGCATAAAGCCCATGTTCCACTTGAAGCCGAACCCGAGCCCTCCTTCGTACACCGGCTGCGAGACCTTCGGCCACGAGGTCGATTCCTCAGCGATCGTCATCACGCCCGGATGATGACCGTACAGTTCCTTATTCATGCGTTGCAGGAAGCTTACTGCGTCAAGGTTCTCTCGGCCGCCCTCGCGGTTCGGGATCCACTCGCCCTCCTTACGGGAGTAGTCGAGGTACAGCATCGAGGCCACGGCATCGACGCGCAGCCCGTCGATGTGGAATTTCTCGGCCCAGTAGAGCGCGTTGTTGACAAGGAAGGAGACGACCTCGCGCCGTCCGAAATTGTAGATCGCCGTGTTCCAGTCCGGATGAAAACCCTGCCGCGGATCGGCGTGCTCATAGAGCGCCGTCCCGTCGAAATGTTCTAGGCCGTGAGAGTCGACCGGAAAATGCGCGGGCACCCAGTCGAGGATGACGCCAATGCCGGCGCGATGTGCTCCGTCGACGAAACGCGCGAACCCCTCCGGTTCACCGAAGCGTGCGGTCGGCGCGAACAGGCCCGTCGTCTGGTAGCCCCAGGACGGATCGAACGGATGCTCCGATATCGGCAGGAACTCGATATGCGTGAATCCGGTCTCGTTCACGTACGGGATCAGGCGGTCGGCCATTTCGTCCCATGAGAGAAACGAGCCGTCCTCGTGGCGCTGCCACGAACCGGCGTGCACTTCGTAGATAGAGATAGGCTCGCGGCGCAGGTTGGCTTTTCGCCAATATGCGCGATGCGCGTCGTCACCCCATTCATGCGACAGCGGAGCGGCTGTGATCGAGGCCGTCGCGGGGCGCAGTTCCGACCTGTCCGCATAAGGGTCGGCCTTGAGGGGTACCAGTACACCTTGTGCTCCGACGATCTCGAACTTGTAGGCCTTGCCCGGACCTAGGTCGGGAATGAAGATTTCCCAGATTCCGGTGTCCTTGCGGTTACGCATGGAATGCCGGCGGCCGTCCCAGTCGTTGAACTCGCCGACGACGGAAACCCGCTTGGCGTTCGGCGCCCAGACCGCGAAATTGAAGCCGCTTGCGCCTTCATGGTCGATCAGGTGGGCGCCCAGCTTGTCGAAAAGCCTCAGATGCGAGCCCTCGGCGATGTAGTAGTCGTCCATCGGGCCGAGCACTGGACCGAAGGAATAGGGATCGGTCACCCACCAGTCGCCGCCCTGATTGCCCAGATGGTAGCGAAGCGGCTGGCGTTCGGCGATATCGACAACGCCCTCGAAGAACCCGCGATTGTCGCGTCGTTGAAGGACACCGAGTTCCCGGCCATCCAGCGCATGCGCCGTCGCTGTCTCTGCATTGGGTACGAAGCAGCGGGCCACGAAACCGCCTGCCGTTTCCTGAACGCCTAGTATCGCAAAGGGATCGCCGTGAACGCCGGTGACGATAGCCTCTACATCCCCGGCCGACGCCTCGACCGGCCGGGACTTAGTCGCGGCAACGCGCGGCTTCTTCATGTATCGGCTGTCCTCCCAGACTGCATTTTCTTGTTTGCCTAGAGTTCAGGACCCTGGCCGCATGCAATCACATCATTGCGCGACGTTCCAGATTTCCTTTGCATATTGCCTGATGGTTCGGTCAGAGGAGAACCAGCCCATCCGCGCAACGTTGCGGACGGCGCGTGCATACCAGTCCGGGCTGTCGCTCCACACCTTGTCCACTTCGCGCTGGGTTGCGGCATAGGCGTCGAAGTCGGCGGCGACCATGAACCAGTCGCCCTCGTAGAGCCCACCAAGCAGATCGCGGTAGCGGTTGGGATCATCCGGCGAAAACACGCCGGTGGAGATCATCGAAAGTGCCTGCGACAGGTCCGGCGATGCATCGATGACGGCGCGCGGATTGTACCCGTTGGCGCGGCGCTCGGCCACCTGATTGGCAGTCAGGCCGAAGATGAAGATGTTCTCGTCGCCGACATGTTCCTTCATCTCGACATTCGCGCCATCGAGCGTACCGATCGTCAGCGCGCCGTTCAGGCCGAACTTCATGTTTCCGGTGCCGGAAGCCTCCATGCCCGCCGTCGATATCTGCTCCGACAGGTCGGCGGCCGGCATCATGATCTCGGCAAGACTGACATTGTAGTTCGGGACGAACACCATTTTGAGAAGGCCGCGGACGGACGGATCGCGATTGATGACCTTCGCCACGTCATTTGCCAATTTGATGATAAGCTTGGCGTTGTGATAGCTCGGCGCTGCCTTGCCGCCGAAGAACTTCACGCGGGGCATCCAATCACGCTCGGGGTGCGAGCGGATCTGATCATAGAGAGCCACCGCCTCGATGATGTTGAGCAGCTGACGCTTGTATTCGTGGATGCGCTTGATCTGGATGTCGAACAAGGCCGACGGATCGACTTTCACGCCAAGACGGCCGGACACGTAGTTCGCAAGCCTCTCCTTGTTGGCGCGCTTGACTGCAGCGAACTGTTCCCTGAACGCGGCGTCTCCCGCAAACTTGTCCAGCGCAGTCAGTTCCTCGACGTCGTCGAGGAACTTGTCGCCGATCGCGTCGCGCACGATGCCGGTCAGGCCGGGATTGCTCTGGATCAGCCAGCGACGCGGCGTGATGCCGTTGGTCTTGTTGTTGATGCGATCCGGATAGAGCTGGTGAAGGTCCGCGAAGACGGTTTCCTTCATCAGTTCAGTGTGCAGCGCAGAGACGCCGTTGATCGAGTGCGATCCAACGAAGGCTAGATTGCCCATGCGCACGCGCCGCTCGCCACCCTCCTGGATCAGCGAGATACGGCTGATCTGCTCATCGCTGAAATGGCCGCTGGAACGTGCTTCAAGAAGAACCTGCGCGTTGATCGCATAGATGATCTGCAGGTGCCGCGGAAGGAGGCGGTCAAACAGCGCGACCGGCCAGCTTTCCAGCGCTTCCGGGAGAAGCGTATGGTTCGTATAGGCGAAGGTCCGCTTGGTGGCATCCCACGCCTGGTCGAAATCGACGCCATGCTCGTCCATGAACAGACGCATCAGCTCTGCGACCGCGACGGCCGGGTGCGTGTCGTTGAGATGGATAGCGGCCTGGTCGGGCAGCGAGAGCAGGTCGCCGAACTGGCTGAGATGGCGCTGGGTGATGTCCTGCAATGATGCGGTCGAGAAGAAATACTCCTGCCTCAGGCGCAACTCCTGGCCGGCTGCGGTCGAATCTGCCGGGTAGAGCACGCGAGAGAGGGCTTCCGCCTTGTTGCTCTCCCGCAGCGCGCCGATATGGTCGCCGGCGTTGAACGCATCGAGCAGGATCGGGTCAATCGCCATCGAAGACCACAGCCTCAGGGTGTTCACGCGCGTGCCGCGCCAGCCGACCACGGGTGTGTCGTAGGCCACAGCCAGAACGCGCTCGACCGGCTTCCAGACATGCTTTTCGAGCCGGCCGTCCTTCGACGTCACGGATTCGACATGCCCGCCGTAGCCGACCTCGAACGAGCGTTCGCGGCGCTCGAATTCCCACGGATTGCCGTGATCGAGCCAGTTTTCCGGAAGCTCGACCTGCCAGCCGTCGGAAATCTCCTGGCGGAACATGCCATTCTGGTACCGGATGCCGTAGCCGTGGGCCGGAATGTCCACTGTCGCCATCGACTCCATGAAACAGGCCGCCAATCGTCCGAGGCCACCATTGCCGAGCGCGGCGTCAGGCTCCAGCCCAGCCACGACATCAATCTCGACGCCAAGGGACTTCAGAGCCACCCGCATGTCGTCCCAGAGACCGATGTTGGAGAAAGCGTCGCGCATCAGGCGGCCGATGAGGAACTCCAGCGACAGGTAATAAACCCGCTTTTCCTTCTCGTCGTAGGCTTCCTTGGTTGATCTGATCCACTGGTCGATGACGCGATCGCGTACGACATTTATGGATGCCGTCAGCCAGTCATAGGGCGTGGCGACCGTGGTGTCCTTGCCAACCCTGTATTTCAGTGCGCGCAGAATCTCCGCCGCCAGAGTCTCGGGATCGGAAGTCGCCAGGATCGTTCGGGAGAGCTTGGGTGTCATAGAACCAGCCATATCGCCTCAACAAGCATCGACCTCCGCCCGAAAGCGGAGGGTTTGCGGCATCCTCCCGCAAGCAATGCTAACGATTTCGGGAACTTTCTCAATCCGCCATGGGCGTCTCGAGAAACTTTATTCCGCAGCGCAGCATCAGGCCGCTTCGGCCAGTTCCGGAGGTTGCTTTGCACCGGTCATGAAGGCCACCGCGTCCGACATCGAGTATTCCTTGGGATCGATGACGGTAAGACGACGCCCGAGCCGATGGATGTGAATCCTGTCGGCGACTTCAAAGACATGAGGCATGTTGTGCGAGATCAGCACGATCGGCAGTCCTCGCTTCTTCACATCGAGGATGAGTTCGAGCACACGGCGCGATTCCTTGACCCCAAGCGCGGCCGTTGGCTCATCCATGATGACCATTTTGGAGCCGAAGGCGGCCGCACGGGCCACTGCTACGCCCTGCCTCTGTCCGCCCGAGAGTGTTTCGACGGCCTGACCGATGTTCTGAATCGTCATCAGCCCGAGTTCGGACAGTTTCTCGCGCGCCCGCCTCTCCATTGCGGGACGGTCGAGCATACGCAGCCATTGGCCGACGAAGCCGGGCTTTCGGATTTCTCGGCCAAGGAACATGTTGTCGGCGATCGACAGCGCCGGCGACAGGGCGAGGTTCTGATAGACGGTTTCGATGCCGGCGTTGCGCGCCTCTATCGGCGTCTTGAAGTTCACGACCTGCCCGTCGAGGCGTATTTCGCCCTCATCAGGAATGACCGCACCGGAAATCGCCTTGATGAGCGATGATTTTCCAGCGCCGTTGTCGCCGATGACGGCCAGGATTTCGCCCGGATAGAGATCGAAATCCGCATTGTTGAGGGCTGTCACGCGGCCATAGCGCTTGATCAGGCCGCGCGCAGTAAGGATGGGTTCCTGTGCCATCAGCCGGCTACCTTTCTGATCCACTGGTCGATCGCCACGGCGACAATAATCAGCGCGCCGATGAGCAGGTAAGTCCACTGAGGGTCAGTGCCGATCAGCCTGAGGCCGAGCGAGAAAACGCCAACAATCAACGCGCCGAAGATCATGCCGAGGATCGAGCCGCGACCGCCGAACAGAGATATACCGCCGATCACCACCGCGGTGATCGACTCGATGTTGGCGAATTGTCCCGATGTCGGTGAAACCGAGCCCAGTCGGCCGATCAGCACCCACCCGGCAAGAGCGCACACGATGCCCGAGATGACATAGACCTGTATCAGCATCCGGGTCACAGGTACGCCAGCGAGATCAGCCGCGTCCGGGTCATCGCCAACCGCATAGACATGGCGCCCCCAGGCGGTGTGGTTGAGAACGTACCAAAGGAACAGAACCAGCAGCAGCATCACGATGACGCCGTAGGTAAACACAGCGCCGCCAACACGGAACGTTTCGCCGAACAGCTTGAGTAGCGGAGCCTGCGCGTCGATGTCCTGGGATCGGATCGTCTCATTGGCCGAATAGAGAAAATTGGCCGCGAGGATGATCTGCCAGGTGCCGAGGGTCACAATGAATGGCGGCAGCTTCATGCGCGCTATAAGCACACCGTTCAGGTATCCGCACGCTGCACCCACGAGAAAGCCGCAGACAATCGCGACCGGAGCCGGAAAGCCGTAGCGGAACGTAAACTGGCCCATCACGACCGAAGACAGAACCATGATCGCGCCGACGGAGAGGTCGATACCGGCTGTCAGGATGACCAACGTCTGAGCAGCGCCGATGATGCCGGTGATCGCGACCTGCTGCAGGATCAGCGTCATGGTGAAGGCCGAGAAGAACTTGCCTCCGAGGATGACACCGAAAAACAGGACGGAGATAACCAGCACGATCAACGGCACCGCGGCCGGGTTCTTGTGCAGGAAATGTTGCGCGTTCTCGAGCGGCGAGCGGCTGTGGGTGTCGAAGTTTGCCACCGAGGCGTCGCTCTCCGAGAGAGTCTTCTCGAAGTCCTGCGGCCGCCTGGCGTCTGCCGAAGCGTCAGTCATCTTGATTCCCTCCCTCGGGATCTGTGTCCCGTTAAACGAAGAGCGGCCGACGCCGCCCTTCGCCTGTGTGGATAGTCTGCTCGACTGACGTTAGAATCAACCCCAGCAGAGTTCGGCACCCTTCTTGGTGTCGATCGAGTCGACGCCAGCCGCGGGCTTATCGGTGACCAGCGTCACACCCGTGTCGAAGAACTGCTTGCCTTCCGTTGGAGCCGGCTTCTCGCCGGTATCCGCGAACTTCTTGATCGCCTCGATACCCATCGAAGCCATCAGCAGAGGATATTGCTGCGAGGTCGCGCCTATGACGCCTTCGGCGACGTTTTTCACTCCTGGGCAGCCTCCATCGACCGAAACGATCAGCACGTTGCCTTCCATGCCGACAGCCTTAAGAGCCTCATAGGCGCCGGCGGCAGCCGGCTCGTTGATCGTGTAGACGACGTTGATGCCGGGGTCCTTCTGGAGGCAATTCTCCATCGCCTTGCGACCGCCTTCCTCGTTGCCATTCGTGACATCGTGGCAGACGTTACGCGCATCGTCCTCGTCGCCGATCTTGTTCACGTCCTTGGTGTCGATACCGAAACCCGACATAAAGCCCTGGTCGCGCAACACGTCGACGGTTGGCTGCGATGGGTTTAGGTCCATGTAGGCAATCTTTGCGCTGGCCGCTGCATCGCCCAACGTGGCCTTTGCCCAGGAGCCGATCAGTTCGCCGGCCTTGAAATTGTCCGTGGCAAATGTGGAGTCGGCAGCGTCGATCGGCTCTAGCGGCGTGTCGAGCGCAATAACCAGTATGCCGGCATCGCGCGCCTTCTTGACGGAGTCGACGATGGCCTTGCTGTCCGACGGAACAAGAAGGATGCCTTTTGCGCCGTCGGCGATGCAGGACTCGATCGCCGCGACCTGGCTTTCGTTGTCGCCGTCGATCTTGCCGGCGTAAGCTTTCAGCGTCACGCCAAGTTCGGCCGCCTTGGCGGTCGCGCCTTCCTTCATCTTGACGAAGAAGGGGTTGGTGTCGGTCTTGGTGATGAGGCAGGCGCTTACGTCCGCTGCGGACGCCGCGGACGTAAAGGCCATCAGGGCAATCGCCGCTGCCCCGAAAACGGTCGATTTCAACAGAGTAGTACTGGTCACGATAGTCCTCCCGATTGGAATTCAAATCATCGCGGATTTCGGCACTCGCCTCTCCGCGGGACATGCGCAACCTTCCCTGTCGCATGTCTCCTCATCATCAAGCCATCAACCGCGCGATGAGTCAATAAATAAATCACTCTTATTTATTATTGACATTTGGGAATGACCCGAAGCATGCTCGTTTCCAAAACCTACGGGAGGAAAAAGTGGAGGATCTCCGGGCTCGGCGCGGTTCTGCTGCGACGACAGAAGCCCCTGTCCATCATCGAGGCACCAACCAGAGTGGCATGCGCGACCAGAACGAGCGCCTGGTGCTGTCGCTGGTTCGCCAAAATGGCAGCCTTGCCAAATCAGAGATCGCGCGCATGACGCGACTATCCGTGCAGACCGTGTCGGTCATCATGCGAGAGCTCGAGGACGACGGGTTGCTGCTGCGGCAAGAGCCTCAACGAGGCAAGGTAGGCCAGCCTTCTATCCCGATGGCGCTCAACCCCGACGGGGCTTATTTTCTTGGGCTGAAGATCGGACGCAGAAGCGCGGAACTCGTGCTGATCGATTTCCTCGGCAATGTCCGCGGCATGCTGCAAAACTCCTATCGTTACCCGGCGCCTCGTGACATCCTGGACTTCGTAGAGGCCGGTATCAAGCGCCTGCGTGCAGGCATGACCGCCGAACAGGACAAGCGCATCGCAGGGCTCGGCATTGCCATGCCCTTCGAACTGTGGAACTGGGCCGACACGGCGGGCGCACCACGCGAGATCATGGACCAGTGGCGCCACCGCGACATCCGTGCAGACGTCCAGGCGCGATGCACCTTTCCGGTCTATCTGCAGAACGATGCCACTGCGGCCTGTGGCGCCGAACTGGTTTTCGGGCAGACGGGCAACCTGCGGGATTTCGTCTATTTCTATATCGGCGCTTTCGCCGGAGGCGGCGTGGTCCTGAACGGTAGCCTGTATGGCGGCTCGACCGGGAATGCCGGCGCACTGGGATCGATGCCCGTGCCCGGCCCCAATGGCAGACCGACGCAGTTGATCGATGTGGCGTCGCTGGCGATGCTCGAAAAGGCTCTCAACGCCAAAGGCATCGACGCCAACTATTTGTGGACTACGCCTGACCGCTGGGATCACGACGGACCGGAGTTTGATTCCTGGTTCGAATCGGCTGGCGGGGCACTGGCCTATGCGATCGTTTCTTCAGCTGCAGTGATCGACTTCGAGGCTGCCGTGATCGACGGCTGGATGCCGACTTTCGCCCGCGAGAGACTTGTGGACGCCGTGCGAAAGGCACTGACCGGAATAGATGTCGAGGGGTTGCGCGTGCCCGATGTCCGCGGAGGCACGGTCGGCATCCATGCGCGCGCGCTCGGCGGCGCCAGTCTGCCTTTGTCGGAGCGCTTCCTTGTGGGCGCAGCAATGCCTTCTGGAGGGTCGTGATGCTCATTGGAATCCCTCCCCTGCTGGGTCCGGACATGTTGTCGGTGCTGCGCGCAATGGGTCATGGCGACGAACTGGCGATCGTCGACGGCAACTATCCGGCGAACGAGCATGGCCGGCGCGTGCTCCGGGCAGACGGGCATGGCGTCATGGAGGTGATCGACGCGGTGCTGTCCGTGCTGCCGGTGGACGATTTCGTGCCGAATGCGCTCTTCTGCGCGTCAGTCGGCGGCGACCCGCAGAAACTGGATCCGATTCACCACGAGATGATCGATCTATGCGCAAGGAAGGCGCCGGGCATGCCCGTCCTGCCGCTGCCGGGCGGACCATTCTACGGACGCGTGAAGACAGCCTATGCAGTGGTTGCCACCAGCGAACCACGCCTCTATGGCAACTTCATCGTCCGCAAGGGCGTGATAAGACCGCACTGAACCACGCGGCATGATTCCGGGAGTCTTGACGATGATCATCTGTTGCGGCGAGGCCTTGATCGACATGCTGCCGCGCCGTTCAACTCTCGACGAACCAGCATTCGCGCCCTACTCCGGCGGCGCGGTGTTCAATTCTGCCATCGCCCTTGGAAGGCTCGGCGTTCCGGTCGAGTTCTTCTCCGGCCTGTCCTCCGACTTGTTTGGTGAACAATTGCGTGAGACGCTGACGGCCAGCCGGGTCGGCTCCCGCTACGCGCATGTTTCCGGCCGCCCAACGACGCTTGCTTTCGTCAAGCTGGTCGATGGTCATGCGAGCTATGTGTTCTATGACGAAGCCACTGCCGGCCGGATGCTGTCGGATGCCGACCTGCCGGTTCTCGACGGCAATGTGGACGCCCTGCTTTTCGGCGGCATCAGCCTTATCTCCGAGCCCTGCGGATCAGCCTATGAAGAGTTCATGCGGCGAGAGTCAGCCGACCGCGTCACCATGCTCGATCCCAATATCCGGCCTGCTTTCATCGCCGACCGCGGCAAACATGAAGCGCGCATCGAACGCATGATCGCGACGGCCGATATCCTCAAGCTCTCCGACGAGGATCTCGCCTGGTTCAGCCGGGCCGGCACTGCAGAGGAGGTCGTGGCGAATTGGCTCGCTGTTGGGCCGAAGCTCATCGTGGTGACACGAGGCGGGAAGGAAATCGTCGCCTACACGAAAAACCACAGAGTGGCCCTGACCCCGCAATCAGTGGCCGTCGTTGATACCGTCGGCGCGGGCGACACGTTCAATGCCGGCCTGCTTGCCTCGCTTTTCGAGGGAAAGGCCCTGACCAAAGATGGAGTCGCCAAGCTCTCCGAGAGCGCAATCCAAGCGGCCTTGTCGCTAGGCGCAGCTGCGGCAGCCGTCACCGTATCGCGTGCGGGCGCCAATCCGCCGTGGCGGCGCGAACTGGCGACCTGACAGCTCTCCGAACGATCACTTTATGTTTCGAAAGATTCGCCGGCTGTCCAAAACCAATGGAAAAGCCGTCCAATCCGCCATTTTTACCGAGAACTCTTGGTAACGTGGAGTGGTTGCTGCCGAAAGATGCTGCGCTTCGGTCCGCTTTCTCGCGCGAATCTTGTCTGCTATCAGCGGCCGAACAGTCTCCCGCAAGTGAATCGACCGCATGCAATTCATTGATCTTGGCGCTCAGCGCGAGCGTATCGCCGACCGGCTGAAAGCCGCCATCGACAAGGTCGTCGAAGAAGGGCGCTACATCCTCGGCCCGCAGGTTGCCGAGTTCGAGGCGAAGCTCGCCGAGTATGTTGGCGTCAAGCACTGCATCGCCTGCGCCAACGGTACCGACGCCCTGCTGCTTCCGCTCTACGCATCCGGCATCGGCCCCGGCGACGCCGTGTTCGTTCCGAGCTTCACCTTCGCCGCCACCGCAGAAGTTGTGGCGCTGGCCAAGGCCGAACCCGTTTTCGTCGACGTTGATCCCGAGACCTACAACATCGATATCGACAGCCTCGAAGCTGCGATCCGGATGATCAAGTCCGAGGGCCGTTTGAGGCCGAAGGCGATCATTCCGGTCGATCTCTTCGGCCTCGCCGCCGACTACGACGCCATCATGCAGGTAGCCGAGCGCGAAAACCTTCTTGTCATCGAAGACGCAGCTCAGGCGATAGGCGGCACGGCTAGCGGTCGGAAATGCGGCTCGTTCGGTCACGTCGCTGCGACCAGCTTCTATCCTGCCAAGCCGCTCGGCTGCTATGGTGATGGCGGCGCGATGTTCACCAACGATAGCGCACTGGCAGAAAAGCTGCGTTCCTTCGCCTTCCACGGCAAGGGCCAGACCCAGTACGACAACATCCATGTCGGCATCAATTCGCGCCTCGACACGCTGCAGGCGGCGATCCTGCTCGAAAAGCTGGCCATCCTCGAAGACGAAATGATCGCCCGTCAGACTGTCGCCCAGCGATACGCCGAAGGTCTCGGCGATGTCGTCAAGGCGTCAGCAAACCTTACCGGTTCCCGTTCAGCTTGGGCGCAGTATGCGATCGAGACGCCGGATCGGGACGCACTGAAGGTGCGTCTGCAGGAAAACGGCATTCCGTCCGTGATCTATTACGTGAAGCCGCTGCACAGTCAGGTCGCGTACAGCCGCTTCCCCGTTGCCCCTGATGGCCTGCCGGTTTCGGAGGCCCTGCCCTCGCGCATCCTCTGCCTGCCGATGCATCCGTACCTGAGCACGTCCGATCAGGACCGCATCATCTCGACGATCCGCAATTTCATCGGCAGCAATTCCGCGAGACTGGCAGCCGAGTGATGCTCAGCCGCGCTGTGCGGGAAACGCAGCGCCCCTCGCTATGAAATGCGGATTGGCGAAGTCGGTGTCGTCGGCCTGATTGCGCTTGCCGTAGGGCAACGGGTTACCGTCAACCATCGAGGTCGTGCCTCCCGCCGCGCGCAGCACCGCATCGCCGGCAGCCGTGTCCCATTCCATTGTGCGCCCGTGACGGGGATAGATATCCGCTTCCCCACACGCGACCATGCAGAACTTGAGCGACGAGCCGACCGACACGATGTCGACCGGTCCACAGCTCTGGATGAATTCTTCGGTCTCAGCAGTCCTGTGCGACCGGCTGGCAACTACGGCCAGCGGCGACCCTGCCGCCCTTACCTTGATCGGGCGGCGGGCAACAATGTTGCCTCCACCGTCGACATCGACCATCTCGGCGAGACCCGGACGTGCCGAAAAGAAGCGTCCCCCATGAGGTGCATAAACCACGCCGATCTCGGGCTTACCGTCGCGCACGAGGGCGATGTTCACCGTGAAGTCGCCGCTGCGCTTAATGAATTCCTTGGTGCCGTCCAGCGGGTCGATCAGGAAGAACGCGTCCCCAAGATCCGCGGGCAGGATGCCGGCTGCGGCTTCTTCCTCGGCGACGCAGGGTACGTCCGGATAGCCGGCGCGCAATCCCTCGAGGATGATCTTTTCCGCAGCCTGATCGGCGTCCGTGACGGGCGACGAGTCAGACTTCTCGCTGACCTCGCAACCCGCATGGAATATTTCCAGGATCTTCTCGCCAGCCACCAGCGCCAGTTGCTCGAAAAGCCTCTGGATAGCCTTGTCGTCAGATTCCGCCGCCTTGTTCATACTCATCCTGGGCGCTGTCGCGTTCACGTAACCAGTTGTCCAGAACATCTACCAGTTCTTCGGGCGTGTTGCCGAGCGTCTTGAGGTGGATTTCCGGATTTTCCGGAGCCTCGTATGGCGAGTCGACCCCGGTGAAGTTCTTGATCTCTCCTGAAAGGGCACGGGAATAGAGCCCCTTGGGATCGCGCCTCGCACATTCGTCGAAAGGCGTATCGACGAACACCTCAATGAACTCGCCCTTCTCCATCAGTTCCCGCGCCATCTGCCGTTCGGCGCGGAAGGGCGAGATGAAGGAGACGATGACGATCAGGCCGGCATCCGTCATGAGCTTGGCGACCTCGGCAACCCGACGGATGTTTTCGACCCGGTCGGCATCCGAGAATCCCAGATCCTTGTTCAGCCCGTGCCTCACGTTGTCGCCATCGAGGATGTAGGTATGGCGACCGGAAGCGTGCAGCTTCTTTTCGAGCAGATTGGCGATGGTGGATTTGCCGGAGCCGGACAGGCCGGTAAACCAGAAGACTGCTGGCCGTTGGCTCAAGGAGCGCGACCGCTCGCGCCGGCCGATATCCAGCGACTGCCAATGGATATTGTCCGAGCGTCGCAGCGCGCCGACGATCATCCCCGCACCGACGGTCGCATTCGTCCTGCGGTCGATCAGGATGAACGCGCCGGTCACGCGGTTTTCGGAGAACGGGTCGAAGGCGATCGGGATTTGGGTAGACAGGTTGCAGACGCCGATCTCGTTCATCTCCAGCAGTTGCGCGGGTTCCTCCGCCAGGCTGGTGATGTTCAGCCTGTGGCTGAGATCCTTGATCGTGGCGCTTACCTGTTCCGTTTCCGTCCGCAGGATGTAGGAGTTGCCCGGCTTCAGGGCATTCTCATCGAACCAGACAATGTTCGCCGAGAACTCCTCGGCCACCTGAGGGCGGTTGGTTGGCGAGACCAGCATATTGCCTCTGGAAACCTCGACCTCGCTGTCGAGAACGAGCGTGATCGCCTGCCCGCTGACCGCGCTTTCGAGATCGCCACCGTGTGCGACGATGCGTTTCACACGCGCCGTCCTGCCCGACTTGGCGACCACGATCTCGTCGCCTGCGGCGATCGATCCCGTGGCTATCGTGCCGGCATAGCCGCGAAAATCGAGGTTCGGCCGATTGACGTATTGCACCGGGAATCGAAACGGGCCTTCGGCGGCCGTGTCGTCCACGCCAACCGCCTCCAGATGGTCGATCAGCGTCGGTCCCGCATACCAGCTCAGGTTGGGGGAGCGTGCCGTTACATTGTCGCCATAGCGCCCGGAAATCGGGATCGGCACGATCGACCTGAAACCAAGACCGTTGGCAAACTCCTGGTAATCATGCGCGATCTTGTCGAAGACCTTCTCGTCGAAGCCGACGAGATCGATCTTGTTCACGGCAACGATCACATGCTTGATGCCGAGCAGCGACGCGATGATCGAATGGCGGCGCGTCTGGGACACTACGCCGTAGCGCGCATCCACGAGCACGATCGCCAGGTCGGCGGTCGAGGCGCCGGTGGCCATGTTCCGCGTGTATTGTTCGTGGCCGGGCGTGTCGGCGACGATGAACTTGCGCTTCGGCGTGGCAAAGAAGCGGTAGGCCACGTCGATGGTGATGCCCTGCTCGCGCTCGGCCTCCAACCCGTCGACCAGAAGGGCGAAGTCGACATCGTCGCCGGTCGTGCCGTGCTTCTTGGAATCGCGCTCGAGCGCGGCGAGCTGGTCCTCGAATATCTGGCGTGTGTCGGACAGCAGCCGCCCGATCAGCGTCGATTTTCCGTCGTCGACGGAACCGCAAGTCAGGAAGCGAAGCAGCGACTTGTGCTTCTGACTTTCGAGGTAGTCGTGGACACTTTCAACTGCCGGCACGATTTCGGCTCTCTGCGGAAGCATGATCAGAAATACCCTTCGCGCTTCTTCTTCTCCATCGACCCCGCTTCGTCGCGGTCGATGAGGCGGCCCTGGCGCTCGGACGTTTTTGCCGTCAGCATTTCACCGACAATGGCCTCGAGGCTGTCGGCGTCGGAATCGATTGCTCCCGTCAGCGGATAGCAGCCGAGCGTGCGGAACCGCACAAGCCGGTTCTGGACCACCTCGCCAGGCAGCAATTTCATGCGGTCGTCGTCGCGCATGATCAGCATGCCGTCGCGCTCGACCACCGGCCGCTTCTTGGCGAAGTACAGCGGCACGATCGGAATGTCCTCCTGCAGGATGTACTGCCAGATATCGAGCTCGGTCCAATTCGACAGCGGAAAGACCCGGATCGATTCCCCTTGGGAAACCCGGGTATTGTAGATCTTCCACATCTCCGGCCGCTGATGCTTGGGGTCCCATGCGTGCTGGGCGTTGCGGAAGGAGAATATGCGCTCCTTCGCGCGCGACTTCTCCTCGTCGCGGCGCGCACCGCCGAATGCCGCGTCGAACTGATATTTGTCGAGCGCCTGGCGCAGCCCCACGGTCTTCATGACATGGGTGTGGACGTTGGATCCGCTATCGAACGGGTTGATGCCGTCGCGGACCCCGTCCTGATTGACATGAACCAAAAGGTCGAAGCCGAGCTTCTTCGCCATCTGGTCCCGGAATTCGATCATCTCGCGGAACTTCCAGGTCGTATCGACGTGCAGGAAGGGGAAAGGCGGCTTGGCCGGGTAGAACGCCTTCATCGCAAGGTGCAGGAGGACGGAAGAATCCTTGCCCACCGAATAAAGCATCACCGGCCGCGAAAACGACGCGGCCACTTCGCGGAAGATATGGATCGCCTCGGCTTCAAGCCGGTCGAGATGGGTCAGTCTGGCAAGCATGGAGAGCCTTCTTAGCGCCCTAGGGGCAGTCTCCACAAGGACAACGGCCGAGGCAGCGATTTTTCCGGATAGTCTCACAGACGACTGATTTCTCAAGCGGAGGCAGACCAAATGTAGCCCGTCCGCCACCATGAATTTGCGCGGTGCAGCCTTTCGCTAGAAAGCTTTTCCGCTTGTATCGCAGTGCCGCATCGCGGAACCGCCGTCAATCGCCGCCAGACAAGCGCGCCACGACAGGCCTCAGCGCGTCCTGCCATGCCCCAGGTTGCCAGCCATAGGCGTCGAACAGCTTTGCGCAGGAAAGTCGCGAATTTTGCGGTCGAACGGCTTTGGTGGGAAATTCCGCGGTCGTGATCTCGTCGACCGTGGCGGTGGGACCGCCAAGTCGCGCGCTTTCCGAAAAAATCTGGCGCGCAAAGCCTGACCAGCTTGCGGGTCCTTTCCCCGCCAGATGAAAAACGCCGTACTCCGCTCTCTGCTCGCTCATCCGGGAGGCGATGCGCAGTATTCCGTCCGCAATGTCGCCCGCGGCGGTTGGATTGCCCCACTGGTCGCCGACCACCCTGACCGTGTCGCGGTCACGAGCGAGGCCGAGCATCGTCTTCACGAAATTCTTGCCGAACGCACTGTAGACCCACGCGGTGCGCAAGATGACATGCCGTGGATTTGCCGCTGCCACCAGCCGCTCACCTTCAAGTTTGCTACGGCCATAGACACTGAGCGGCCCGGTCGGGTCCGTCTCGACGTAATCTCCAGGCACCGTACCGGGAAACACAAAATCCGTCGAAAGGTGGATCACAGCGGCGCCGACATTCGCCGCAGCCTCTGCAACCAGCCCTGCCCCCGTCGCATTTGCCGCGAAGGCTTCTTCCGGCTCCGCTTCCGCCTGCTCGACTGCCGTGTAAGCGGCGGCCGACACCACAATGTCGGGTTTCGCCGCGCCGATCGTCTCCAGCACGCTCTTGGGATTTTGCAGGTCGAAATCCGGCCGCCCGACGCGAATGAGTTCCAGTCCACCCACAGTCGCGGCGGCTTCCTCAAGACTTCGCGAAACCTGGCCTTCGCGGCCCGTGACGAGCAGTCTCATGGCGTTGGTTCGGTGGACAATCCCAGCCGCTCGCCGGCGTAGTTGCCGCCGCGGATCGGCTGCCACCACCAGTCATTCTCGATGTACCAGCGGATGGTCCGCTCCAGTCCGCTCTCGAAAGTCTCCGACGGCCGCCAACCAAGTTCCCGCCGGATCTTTTCCGCATCGATCGCATAGCGCCGGTCGTGTCCGGGCCGGTCCCGAACGAATGTAATCAAATCGTGATAGCTGCCGGTGGCTTTCGGCCTCATACGATCCAGCACATCGCAAATCGTCTTCACGACGTGCAGATTTGTGCGCTCGGAATTGCCGCCGATATTGTAGCTTTCTCCAGGGACGCCGCTCGTCGCGACAAGCTCCAGCGCCCGCGCGTGGTCTTCCACGAACAGCCAGTCGCGGACATTCGCCCCTGCCCCGTAGACCGGTATGGGCTTGCCGTGCAGTGCATTGAGGACACCCAGCGGGATCAGCTTTTCCGGAAACTGATACGGGCCGTAGTTGTTTGAGCAGTTGGAGAGAACGACCGGCAGTCCATAGGTCGAATGCCAGGCGCGGACAAGGTGATCGGATGCGGCCTTGGACGCGGCATAGGGCGACGACGGCGCGTAAGGGGTGTCTTCCGTGAAGATACCGGAGTCGAAGGGTAGGTCGCCATAGACCTCGTCCGTCGACACATGATGGAACCGGAACGCCGCCTTCCTGCTCCCAGCCAGACCCCGCCAGTATTCCAGCGCCGCCGTCAGCAGCTGGAACGTGCCGACGATATTCGTGTCGACAAAGGCCGAAGGGCCGTCGATCGAACGATCGACATGGCTTTCAGCCGCCAGATGAATGATGACGTCGGTCTCGTGCTGGCGCAGAAGCGCACCAATCTGCGGCGCGTCGCCGATATCCGCCTGGACGAAGGTGTAGTTCGGGTTGTTGCCGATCGACCGAAGCGAAGCGAGATTGCCCGCATAGGTCAGCTTGTCGACATTGACGACATGGTTTTCGGGCTTGCTGCAAAGCAGCCGGCAAACCGCCGATCCGATGAAGCCGGCGCCGCCGGTGACAAGAAAGTTCATGAGGCCTCTGGTTGTCCGATGCGGGACCCAAACTGTCGAATGAGCTTAACCGAAAACCTCGGCATCCGCGAACAGAGGAGCTGCTCGATCCTTCGCCGACAGGGTGACTTCGTCAACGGGAATGCGCCAGTCTATGCCAAGCGCGGGATCGTCGAACCGGATCGACCGCTCATGGTCCGGCGCATATCGTTCGCTCACCTTGTATATCACCTCAGTGTCGGGAACGAGCGTGACGAAACCGTGCGCATAGCCTTTCGGCACCAGAATCTGGTTCCACTTTTCCGCGGAAATCTCCAGTGACAACCATTTTCCGTAGGTCGGCGAACTGGCCCTTATGTCGATGGCGACATCGAGAATGGCGCCCCGCACCACCCTGACAAGCTTGTCCTGCGCGAACGGCGGTACCTGATAGTGAAGCCCGCGCAGCACGCCGACCGCCCTTGAAAGAGACTGGTTGTCCTGCACGAACGCCAGTTCGATGCCCCGCTCGGCCAACTCAGCAGCATTGTAGGTCTCGGAGAAGAAACCGCGCTCGTCGCCATATCTGGCGGGTGTGATTTCGTAGACACCGTCCAGCGCGAGCTTCCGGACCTCAGCCATTCTGCTCGGCCATTTCTGCGATGCGCCGCCTCAGATAACGGGAATATTCATTGTCACCCAGCTTTTCGATCCGCGCCTTGGCCCGCCCGGTATCCAGCCAGCCCATCTCGATGCCAATCTCCTCGGGACAAGCGATCTTGATGCCCTGTCGATGCTCGATAGTGCGCACAAAGGACGATGCGTCGTGCAGGCTGTCATGGGTTCCGGTGTCGAGCCAAGCGAAACCACGCCCCAACCGGTGGACACGCAGCTTGCCCTGTTCGAGATAGGCGTTGTTGACCGCCGTAATCTCCAGTTCGCCGCGCGCCGAGGGCTTAATGGTCGCGGCTATGTCCACCACGTCATTGTCGTAGAGATAGAGCCCCGTCACTGCCCAGTTCGAGGTCGGCCGCACAGGCTTCTCTTCTATGGTCAGGGCCTGCCCTGTATCCCGGTCGAATGTGACGACGCCATAGCGTTCCGGATGGTCCACCTGATAGGCGAAGACGGACGCGCCATCCGTCTCAGCCACGGCGCTCTGGCATATCTGCGACAGTCCGGCGCCGAAGAAGATATTGTCGCCGAGCACCATCGCCACGGCGTCTTCGCCGATGAAGTCGCGGCCTATGATGAAGGCCTCGGCCAGTCCGCGGGGCTGGTCCTGCTCGGCATAGGACAACGTTAGACCGAACTCCGACCCGTCGCCCAACAACTGGCGGAACATGGGCAGGTCGCGCGGGGTCGAGATGACGAGGATTTCCCGGATACCCGCCAGCATGAGAACGCTGAGCGGGTAGTAGATCATCGGCTTGTCGTAGATCGGCAGGATCTGCTTGGAGACGGCCAGCGTCAGCGGATACAGCCTCGTACCGCTGCCGCCGGCAAGGATGATGCCCTTCATCGGCTCGTTATCAATTTCGGTTCAGGCGAAGCGCCAGGGCCGGCTCCGCGTCGGCGACCCTTACTGGCGCTTCGGCAGTAGCGCCCAGACAGCGGGCACCAGGCACGACGCGAGCGCGACCTTGATCAGGTCCGGCACGATGAACGGCACCACGCCGAAGGTCCAGGCGCTCTGGACGCCGATGATGGTCGCAAGCCATGCAAAGCCAAGGGCGAGCATGATTGCGTCGGCGACCAGCATGACACCGAAAAGCTTCAGCGGGTTGCGGGCAAAACCGCGGTCCGCGGCCCATCCGACGATCGCGGCCATCACAACGAAACCGAGGAGGTAGCCGCCGGTCGTGCCGAGCATGTAGGCAAGGCCTATGCCCTTCTCAGGGGTTCCCTGGAAAACCGGCAGGCCTGCGGCGCCCTGGGCGAGATAAAGAACAACCGTCGCGACGCCGAGCCGCATGCCGAAGGTCGCCGCTATCAGCAGCACCATCAGCGTCTGCATGGACATGTCAACCGGGCCGAGCACTACCTTCGTCTTGGCCGACAGCGTCAGGAGCAAGGTTCCCACAACGGCGAGGAATATCTGTGCGCCAAGGCGCGCCGCGCCCTTTTCAGGAAGCGCGAGATCGACGAGGGGACGGGCGGTGACTGCAAGTGCCATGGTTTTTCCCATTCGGTTCAGGGTCGGCGGCTGATGCCTTCCTTTCCCCTATATTGGCTTCCGTGATAAGCGGCAACGGTTTCCTCGGACAAGCCCCAGTTCCTCGGACAAGCCCCAGACGGATCATCAATGGCCCTCAGCTTCAATCTCGACTTCGACCCGCGTCACGGGGAACCGGTCGAGGTGCTGCCCGGCGTGGTACGCGTAACCGCCAACAATCCCGGTCCTTTCACGTTCCGGGGCACCAACACCTATCTCGTCGGCAAAGAAACGCTTGCGGTGATCGACCCCGGGCCGGAGGACAACGATCACCTGGACGCCCTTAAGGCGGCGATTGCCGGCCGCCCCGTCAGCCACATCTTCGTCAGCCACACGCATCGGGACCATTCGCCTCTGGCGAAACGGTTGGCGGAAGCGACCGGTGCGAATGTGCTGGCGGAAGGTACGCACCGCGCCGCGCGGCCGTTTTCGGGAAAATCGCTGCTCGACAGCGGAGCTGATCTGGATTTCGTGCCCGACGTCCGCCTGAAGGACGGACAGGTAATCGAGGGAGACGGCTGGGCGTTGCGGACCGTTCTGACCCCCGGACACGCTGCCAACCATGCGGCCTTTGCCCTTGAAGGCGCTAACGCATTGTTTTCCGCAGATCATGTCATGGGCTGGTCAACGACGATCGTCGCGCCGCCCGACGGCTCCATGGCCGATTACATGGCGTCCCTCGACAGGCTGATCGCGCGGCAGGACGGACTTCTGCTGCCTGCCCACGGCGGACTGATCACTGAACCGCGCGAGTACATGCTCGGGCTCAGGGAACACCGGTTGGCTCGAGAGCGCGCTATCCTCGACAGGCTGCGTCAGGGTGATCGCACGATCGGCCAGCTCGTCGTGGCAATCTATCGGGATACTAACCCCAAATTATACCCCGCAGCCTCGCTCTCCGTGCTCGCGCATCTCGAAGACCTCGTCGAGCGCAGACTTGTCGAGACCGACCGTCCAGCGTCAATCGGGGGGATCTTCCGAACGATCTAGCGGTTCGACAGGCTCATCCGGCGGGGGCGATGGCTGTTCGACCGGCGGGGGCGGAGGTGGAGGCTCGGTAGGCTCGACCGGTGTGATCACGGTCAGGTAAGCCACTTCCACGTCCAACTCGGCCAGGAACGCTTCGATGCGAGCAGCATTGTCGCCAAAATCATGGCCCCAGTAGCGGGTGCTCGAACGCATGTCGACATAGGTCGACGTGCCCTCGTCGATCAGGCGGATCGCCACGTCGACCGGCATTCCGAGTATGGGCGAGCGCGCCTGCGTTTCGATCGTGATTTCCGTCGCCTCGGCCGGAAACTCGCTCTGCCCGACGATGCTCCAGCCGTGCCGGTCGAGCATATCCTCGATAACCTCGAACACCTGTCCGATCGGCGCTTCGTAGCGGCGGCCCGTCGCCTCGGGGTAAGCGTCCTCCTGCAGTTGCCGGCGTTCCAGGGTGAACGGCTCGATCTGGTTCATGCCGGCTGTCCGCGCAGCGGAAGCGATGGCAAGTTCCGGCGGATCGTCAGTGTCCGTGGATACGTCGCTCAGCATTGGCAGCGTGACGCCGCGATAGAGTGTGACCGCGAACGGGGCCAGCACGAGAAGCGCGACCAGCACCGCGAAGACCAGCGCTCCGCCGCCCTTGCCGCCGTGGTCCCAGAACAGGAACAGCGCGCGGACAGCCGCCAGCAGCGAAAGCAACGCAAATCCGGCGACGACACCAAGCACCGGCAACAGGTCCGCCGACGCGAGGTAACCAATCCGATGGCTTGTGCCCGCCACGAGAAAGAGCACCAGAGAGAAGATCGCCAGGCGCCGCGACCAGACGACCGCACTCGATACGCGCCTCTCGTAATACTCGTCCATGCACCCGCCTCGCCGCCGCCGCGAGTTCCATAGAGGGTTTTAGCCATCGATTGAAGGGCAAACGCTCATGGGCGCAGCGCCATAATGCGGCCACTCTCGGCAGTAATTCCTGTCCTTGGAGGGGTCACCGATATTGTGAGGTTGTGCATGGAACCCCAGATTTCTCCCTCGGAAAACGATAACGACACCGTTGCATTTTCGCCTTCAGAGCCAGACACAGCGCCGGCCACAGAGACGGCGCAGGTCTCCGACGATCATTTCGACGAGGTCGTGCAGGGCGCCTTGGAGGCCGTCTCCGGCGAGCTTCTGTTCAAGGCCAGCGTCATCGAAGCGGGCGAAAAGGTTCACGTCGCTGCCGCAAGCGTCGGTCTCGGCGACGCCAGGCAATTCCTGCTGCTCACGCTGCCGGACGCCGGTGGACAACTGAAGGTGGAGCCCGCGGCGCGCAGCAAGAACCCGCTGGCCGGGATCGCGGAATCCTATGCCGGCCTGATGGACGTGCTGCAGGTCGCCGCCTGAGCCGTCTCTTTCAGCCGGCCTTTCGGATCGCCGCCTGCGCCGCAGCCAGGCGGGCGATCGGAACGCGGAACGGCGAGCACGAGACGTAGTCGAGCCCGACGTCCTCGCAGAAATGTATCGACGCCGGGTCGCCGCCGTGTTCGCCGCAGATGCCGAGCTTGATGTCGGGCCGTGTAGCCCTGCCCTTCTGCGCCGCCATGCGCACGAACTCGCCGACGCCCTCCTTGTCGAGTGTCACGAACGGGTCCTGTTCGATGATACCCTTCTGGCGATAGGTCTCCAGAAACACCGAGGCGTCGTCGCGCGAGATGCCGAAGGTCGTTTGCGTGAGGTCGTTGGTGCCGAATGAGAAGAACTCCGCCGTTTCGGCGATCACATGTGCCCGCACGGCGGCGCGTGGCAACTCGATCATAGTCCCGGTCAGGTAGCCGATCGTCTCGCCCTTTTCTTTCATCACGTCGGCGGCCACGGCGTCGATGCGCGCCTTGATGAAATCCAGTTCCTTCTTGAGCCCGACCAGCGGTACCATGACTTCCGGCACCACCGGCCTGCCGGTCGCCCGGCCTGCCTCGACAGCCGCCTCGAAAATCGCACGCGCCTGCATCTCGGCGATTTCGGGATACGAAACCGCGAGCCGGCAACCGCGATGGCCGAGCATGGGATTGAACTCATGCAGCGCCTCGGTCCTGCGGCGCAGGGCGCTGGGACTTAGGTTCATCACCGTCGCGACCTCGTCGATCTCCTCGTCCGACTTGGGCAGGAATTCGTGCAACGGCGGGTCGAGAAGGCGGATCGTCACCGGCAGACCAGCCATGATCTCGAACAATTCGACGAAATCCGAACGCTGCATCGGCAGCAGCTTGGCGAGCGCGGCGCGCCGTCCGGCCTCGGTGTCGGAGAGGATCATCTCGCGCATGGCAATGATGCGCTCTCCCTCGAAGAACATGTGCTCGGTACGGCAGAGCCCGATTCCCTCCGCGCCGAACGATCGCGCCGTGCGCGCATCGGCAGGCGTCTCCGCGTTGGTGCGGACCTTCATGCGGCGGATGCCGTCGGCCCATTTCATCACCGAGGCGAAATCGCCAGAAAGTTCCGGCTGCTGCATCGGCACCGCGCCGTTCAGCACCTGGCCGGTGCCGCCGTCGACGGTGATGACGTCGCCCTTGCGGAAGGTCCGCCCCATCACCGTCAGCGTACCGGCGCGGTAATCTACCCGGAGCGTCCCCGCGCCGGACACACATGGCTTGCCCATGCCGCGCGCCACTACCGCGGCGTGGCTGGTCATGCCGCCACGTGTGGTCAGGATACCCTCGGCCGCGTGCATGCCGTGGATGTCTTCGGGGCTGGTCTCGATACGCACCAGGATCACCCGCTTGCCGATCGCCCGCATATCCTCGGCCTCGTGCGAGGAGAACGCGATCTCGCCGGTCGCAGCACCCGGAGACGCCGGCAAGCCCACCGCGATCACGTCGCGCTTCGCCTTGGGGTCGATGGTCGGGTGAAGCAACTGGTCGAGCGAGCCGGGATCGATGCGCGCCACCGCCTCCTCCTGGCTGATCAGTCCTTCGGAGGCCATGTCGACCGCGATCCTCAGCGCCGCCTTTGCGGTGCGCTTGCCGGACCGCGCCTGCAGCATCCAGAGCTTGCCGCGCTCGATCGTGAACTCCAGGTCCTGCATGTCGCGGTAGTGCTTCTCGAGCTTCTGCGAGATCGCAACGAAGGAAGCGAAGGCTTCCGGCATGATCTTTTCCAATGACGGCTTGTCGGAGCCCGCATCGATGCGCGCCACCTCGGTAATGTTCTGCGGCGTGCGGATGCCGGCCACCACGTCCTCGCCCTGCGCGTTGACGAGGAATTCGCCGTAGAGCGCCCTCTCGCCCGTAGATGGATTGCGGGTGAAGGCGACGCCAGTCGCCGACGTCTCGCCCATGTTGCCGAACACCATGGCCTGAACGTTGACCGCCGTGCCCCAGTCCTCGGGAATGTCGTGCAGGCGGCGGTAGGTGATGGCGCGCGCGTTCATCCAGCTCGAAAAGACCGCACCGATCGCGCCCCAGAGTTGCTGCTCGGGGTCTTGCGGAAACGGCGCGCCGGACTCTTCCTCGACCTTCGCCTTGTAAAGCCCAATGATGGCTTTCCAGTCCTCTGCGGTCAGTTCCGTGTCCAGTTCCGCGCCGCGATTTGCCTTCTCGTCCTCGAGTATTTCCTCGAACACCTCGTGGTCGACGCCCAGCACGACATCCGAATACATCTGGATGAAGCGGCGATAGCTGTCATAGGCAAAGCGTGCATCGCCCGACTCCGTCGCAAGAGCTTCGACCGTCGCGTCGTTGAGGCCGAGGTTGAGCACCGTGTCCATCATGCCCGGCATCGAAGCCCGCGCCCCCGAACGCACCGAGACGAGCAACAGACGCGACGGATCACCGAGACGCCGGCCCGTCAGCTGTTCCAGATGCGTGAGCGCCTCGCCAACCTGGCCGGCAAGCGCCTCGGGATAGGATCGGGCGGCTGAATAGTATGCGTTGCACGCTTCGGTGGTGATCGTGAAGCCCGGCGGCACCGGCAGGCCAAGGCGGCACATCTCCGCAAGGTTCGCGCCCTTGCCGCCCAGAAGGTCGCGGTCCCCTGCCCGTCCTTCGGCCGCCCCGTCGCCGAATGTATAGACCCACTTCGTCATGCCCGCTCCTCGCCGAAAGCCGGTGAAACCGCCAATCTCCCGGAGCGCTTAAAATGCTGCAGTGCGAAAGGCAATCCGCAGCCGGCTCTACAATCGATTAGGCCTGTGGGGATGGCGTCACAAAATTCACGCTGCGGAAAGCTTGCGTGAGTTTCCAGGCTGCTTTAGAACATAAAGGGAACGGATTGTAAGGAGCGTAACATGCGGCAAACCGGAAAACTCGACTATCTCGAAATGCCCGCGACAGGCGGCACTCTCGACAGCGTCAAGGCCTTCTACAGCGCCGCCTTCGGCTGGAGTTTTACGGACTACGGCCCGACATACTCCGCCTTCGAGGAAGGGCTGGACGGCGGTTTCCACACCGATGCTGCCGAAGGTCCGTCCCGACCCCTCCCCATTCTCTATTCGGACGATCTGGAAGCCACCCTTGCGGAAGTCGAAGCTGCCGGCGGAAATATCGTCAAGCCGATCTTCGAGTTCCCCGGCGGCAGGCGTTTCCATTTCCGCGATCCGGCCGGCAATGAGCTTGCCGTCTGGAGCGAGCGGCCGCACGACTAAAGCTGCAGCAGGAAACCTTGCCGGACATTCGTTCCGGACGCCCCACGGAATCTGTCCGCGGGCATCCTTGGCGCGATTGTGCTTTTCGACGACGCTGGTATAAGGCCGCTCGTTTCCAGTCCTTGACGCGATGGGGCGTAGCCAAGCGGTAAGGCAGCGGTTTTTGGTACCGCCATTCCCTGGTTCGAATCCAGGCGCCCCAGCCACAATCTCATAAGCGGCTGTTTGCACACAATATTTTCGGCGGTTTCTATTGGCTGGTCCAGCGGCAAGCCAGCGATTCAGGATAGGGCATAGCTTGTGTTTGCAAGCTCGAGAGCTAAATCACTGAAGCGCTCGGCGCGCCGTCACAAGATCACTGTGCACGAGATCGCTGTCAGCGGCATCGGGGTCTCCCGGCATCGTTTCGCATCCTAGGTCCGGGAACGCGACGACCCGCTTGCCGTGGAAATCGGTCCGTACCACCGCCACGTGCCGCTCCTCGAAATATGTCAGAAGCCGCCGCGCGCGCCGCGCCGAATGCGTGCCGTAGGAGCGTGCCAAAGCCGCGTCCGGCGGACATGGCTCGGCCGATATCGCCGCCTTGGCGACGATCAGGAAAACTGCCTGTAAGTCATCTGGCAGGCTGGCCGAGAGCACCAGCGCCTGTTGCCAAAGCTCCCCAGCAGCTAGCTCCGGATCGATGCGCGTCTTGCCTATCGCCAGTCTGCGCCTGAACTCCGGCAGGCTTACAGGTCCCCCTTGCAGCCGCCAGATGCGGCAGCGCACCAGAAAGTCCTGATAAAGCACCGCGTCGGTGCGGAACGCTGCATCCGGATCTTCAACCATCTCGCCGACGATTGCAGCGATGATCTGCTCGCGTTCCGTTTCGTCGATGACGGCAAGGGCTGGCTCCGCCCCCGCTTCGGGCGTCGGCTTCGACTGCGCGAGTTGTGCCATGATGTCGAATGTCGGAATCGGCAGCGGCGGGCGATGGCGGCGCACCGGCTGGTGTGTTTCTCCTGGGCTCGGCGTGAGGATGAGATTTTGCACGTCCTCAACAGCCTCCGGCAGCGGCGTCAGTTTGGGGCTGACCGAACGGGCCGATGTCTCCACAGCACCTATCGCGATTGGCAGCGGGCGGCTCGACAGCGCTGGACCGAGCGCCACGAAGTTGCCGCGCTTCAGGTCGCGGAACATTTCCGCCGCTCGTCGGTCCATGCCAAGAAGATCAGCCGCCCGCGCCATGTCGATGTCGAGAAACGTGCGCCCCATCAGGAAATTCGAGGCTTCGGCCGCGACGTTCTTCGCCAACTTGGCAAGCCGCTGCGTGGCGATCACCCCTGCGAGGCCACGCTTGCGACCGCGGCACATCAGATTGGTCATGGCGCCGAGCGAGGCCTTACGTGCATCATCGGCCACCTCGCCAGCGATGGCCGGCGCGAAAAGTTGTGCCTCGTCGACGACGACCAGCACCGGATACCAAAACTCCCGGTCGGCATCGAACATGCCGTTAAGGAAGGCGGCGGCACCGCGCATCTGCTGCTCGACGTCGAGCCCTTCCAGGTTGAGCACAACCGAGACCCGATGCTGCCTGATCCGACCAGCGATCCCAGCCAGTTCCGCCTCGGTGCGCTGCGCATCGACGACGACATGGCCGAATCTGTCTGCAAGGGTGACGAAGTCGCCTTCGGGGTCGATGACGACCTGCTGCACCCAAGGGGCGCTTTGCTCTAGAAGACGGCGCAGAAGGTGCGATTTTCCCGACCCCGAATTGCCCTGGACGAGCAGTCGTGTCGCGAGCAGTTCCTCCAGATCGAGCATGGCCGCTGTCTTGGCTGACGCGGTTCCCATCTCGATGTCAACTTTCATTCCATTCCCCGCTTCGAGAGCGTCCAATAGAGTTTACCGGGCGATCTATCATCTTCGCCTCGCCGATGCGCGCCTGATCGGCGAAAACCCACAGGACAAGCGGGGGGACGAGGAGCCGTTAGGCGCTTCGGCATCCATTGTGTTATGGGGCCTGCCTCACAGAAAGCTTGACCATGACGCAGAACCAAAATGCTCCGGACGTTTCGATGCCGGCCACTATTCACCATTCCCTCGCGTCCGCGCTTGCTGGAAAAGGCTATAGCCACCTGACGCCTGTACAGTTGGAGATGGCAAACGGCGGCCATGGCGAGGCTGACCTGCTCGTCTCGGCGCAGACAGGATCGGGCAAGACGGTCGCTTTCGGCATCGCGATCAGTTCGACTCTGCTTGGGGAATCCGATCAGTTCGATCCTCCCGGCCGTCCGTTAGGGCTCGTCATAGCCCCGACCCGCGAGCTTGCAATCCAGGTACAGCGGGAACTCGACTGGCTTTACGCGCCGACCGGTATACAGACGGCGACCTGCGTCGGCGGCATGGATATGCGCAAGGAACGCCGTGCACTGGAACGAGGCGCGCATCTCGTTGTCGGTACGCCCGGACGTCTGCGGGATCATATCTCGAAGGGAGCGCTTGACCTCGGCGAACTTCGCGCGGTGGTCCTGGACGAGGCAGACGAGATGCTCGATCTCGGCTTTCGCGAGGACCTCGAATTCATCCTCAGTGCAGCGCCGGCGGAGCGACGGACGCTTCTTTTCTCTGCAACGGTACCGCGTGGCATCGCCGAACTTGCAAAGACCTTCCAGAAGAACGCAGTGCGCGTCGCCGCGACCACTCCGGCAGAACAGCACGCGGACATTGAATACCAGTTGATGCTTGTGCGACGCGACGAACGCGAGCATGCGGTAATCAATACGCTGCTCGGCTCCGACAGTTCCAGCGCGCTTGTGTTCTGCCACACGCGCGAGGCAGTGCGGCATCTCACTGCGCGGCTTGCCAACCGAGGCTTCTCGGTCGTGTCCCTTTCGGGAGAGATGGCGCAATCAGAGCGTTCGAACGCACTACAATCGATGCGCGATGGCCGCGCGCATGTATGCGTGGCGACCGATGTGGCGGCGCGGGGTATCGACCTGCCCAATCTTGATCTGGTGGTCCACGCCGACGTCCCGAGCAATCCCGCGACCTTGCTGCATCGTTCCGGGCGGACCGGCCGCGCCGGACGCAAGGGCATTTGCGTACTCATTGTTCCCGAAAACAGACGCGGCGCAGCACAGCGCGTGTTGGCGCTGGCAAAGTTGACGGCGACAGTTCGCGCGGCCCCTAGCATCGCCGATATCGAGGCGCGCTACCGCAGGCAGATAATCGATGCCGCCGTTGCAGCTGCAGAACCTGACGAGGGCGAGGCGGCATTCGTGGAGGAGTTGCTGGGCAAGATACCGGCCGAGCGAATAGTCGCGGCCTTTGTGCGCCAGCAACTCGCGGCGCGCCCCGTGCCGGAGGACATTTCGCCGCTACCCGTAAGCGATATGCAGACCGGTAAGCGGAAACATGACAAGCCCCTCGAAGGGGAACGCAGGCCGGCGGAGCGCGGTCCTGATATGGAGGGCGGTGTCTGGTTTACACTGTCGCTAGGCCGCAAGCAGCGAGCAGACCCGAAATGGTTGCTACCGATGATCTGCAAGGCAGGCGGCGTCTCAAAGCGCGACGTCGGCTCGATCAGAATCGATGACACCGAAACGCGTTTCGAGATTTCTGCGGAAAAGGCTCGGGATTTCGCTGAGCGGATCAGCAAGCCTGGCGGCACCGAGAGAGGCATCGTCATAACGCCGTCCGTCAAGAGAGGCGAAACGAAAACTGACCGGAAGGTGAAGGCCTCCCAGAATCCGTTCAAGAAGCCGCACCGCAAGGGTGGGTCAGGAGAGAACCGCCCAGGAGAGTTCACCGGGAAACATACTGGCGGCAAACCTTGGGGCAAGCCCGGTGGCAAGAAGCATCGCCCGTAAAGTCTTCCGTCGAAAACAAGACCAAGAGACGGCGCGGAAGCGAACTAAGCGTCCGACCATTCGGTCAGCGCGGCAAGCACGCCGGGAAAGTCAGCCCAGCGCCGGATCACCGTCTCCGCGCCAGCCTCGGTCAGCACGTCGGCATGTCCCGGATAGCTGTGCGACGCGCCGGTGAAACCGATGACCCGCATGCCCGCCACCTTCGCGCCGGCAATGCCATGGACGGAATCCTCCACCACGAAGGTCTTGGCCGGATCCGCATCGAGCTTCCGCGCAGCGAACAGAAAAACGTCGGGCGCGGGTTTCGGCTTTCCACCCACCACGTCCAGCGACGAGTAGATGTGTTCACCGAACAACGGGCCGAGCCCCGACTTTTCCGCCATGAACCGAACCCGGTCGGCGCGTGAGTTCGAGCAGATAGCGCGCTTCGCGGCCACCGCAGCGACGGCGCTCCGTGCGCCTTCGATTGCCCGGACCTCGGCGCGCAGCCGCTTGTCGACGACTTCCTCGGCCTCGTCGATCAGCGACGCCTTGAGCGGAATGGAGGATACTTCCTCGATCCGCAGCAGGATGTCCTTGAAGGTCAGCCCGGCATAGAGTTCCGACAGTTCCTGGCCGGTGATCTCGTAGCCGGCCTTGGTGATGAGTTCGGCCTCGATGCGCGCCGCGACGAACTCGCTGTCGACGAGCGTTCCGTCGAAGTCGAAAATGACGAGGTCTGGCTGCGGCATGGCGGTCACGCGGTCCTGTTCGGGGAAGCGGCGCGCTTACACCATGCGGCGCGGCATCGCAAATCTCGCGCCGTCATTTCATTAAATCTTTACCGAGAACGGTAACCATAACGGACAGTGAACAGTAACGCGTGTCCCGAGTGTACCCATGTCCGCAGCAATTGCGCTTACCGACGATTCCCTGGCCCCTGCACTGTCTGCGCAACCAGAATGGCTGAACGCGATCCTCAAGGGTGACTGCGTCGCGACGCTCGACCGGCTGCCGGAAAAGTCGGTCGACGTCATCTTCGCCGACCCGCCCTACAATTTGCAGCTCGACGGCGATCTGCACCGGCCCGATCAGTCCAAGGTCGACGCGGTGGACGATCACTGGGACCAGTTCGAAAGCTTCGCCGCCTACGACGCCTTCACCCGCGCCTGGCTGCTCGCCGCGCGGCGCGTGCTGAAGCCCAACGGCACCATCTGGGTGATCGGCTCGTATCACAACATCTTCCGCGTCGGCGCGATCATGCAGGATC
Organism: Mesorhizobium quangtriensis; assembly: GCF_040081925.1. Classification (NCBI taxonomy): domain Bacteria; kingdom Pseudomonadati; phylum Pseudomonadota; class Alphaproteobacteria; order Hyphomicrobiales; family Phyllobacteriaceae; genus Mesorhizobium; species Mesorhizobium quangtriensis. Next base: position 1,465,827 of record NZ_JBEBMF010000001.1, on the reverse strand, counting down.
TCGGCTTCTGGATCCTCAACGATGTCGTCTGGCGCAAGACCAACCCGATGCCGAATTTCCGGGGCCGCCGGTTCCAGAACGCTCACGAGACCATGATCTGGGCGTCTCGCGACCAGAAGGCCAAGGGCTACACCTTCAACTACGAAGCCATGAAGGCCGCCAACGATGACGTGCAGATGCGCTCCGACTGGCTGTTCCCGATCTGCACCGGCGCGGAGCGGCTGAAGGACGACAACGGCGACAAGCTGCATCCGACACAGAAGCCGGAGGCGCTGCTCGCCCGCATCATGCTTTCCTCCACCAAGCCCGGCGACATCGTGCTCGATCCCTTCTTCGGCTCGGGCACCACCGGCGCTGTGGCAAGGCGTCTCGGCCGCAATTTCGTCGGCATCGAGCGGGAGCAGGCCTACATCGACGCGGCGTCGGAGCGCATCGCTTCTGTCAAGCCGATGGCGGAAGAAGACCTCGCCACGATCTCCGGCAAGCGCGCGGAACCGCGCGTCGCCTTCGTCAGCCTGCTCGACTCCGGCGCGATAAAGCCCGGCTCGACCCTCTATGACGCAAGACGGCGATTTGCCGCCAAGGTCCGCGCCGACGGTACGCTTGCAGTCGGCGACGTTGCGGGCTCAATTCACCGTGTCGGTGCGCAGGTGCAGGGTCTCGACGCCTGCAACGGCTGGACCTTCTGGCACTACGAGCGCAACGGCGGCCTCACCCAGATCGACGAGTTGCGCCGCATCGCGCGGCTCGGAATGGAACGCGCCGGCGCCTAGAACGCCACGCCCAGCCTGCGCAGGTCAGCTTCCAGGGGGCCTGCGCCTGTGAAGAGTACAGCCTGCCAGCCGGCGTCCTGGGCCCCCTTCACGTTCTTCGGGCTGTCGTCGATGAAGAGGCTCGCAGGCGGCGTCAGCCCGAACGTATCGGCGTGCAGGTCGTAGATGGCGCGATCGGGCTTGATCAGCCCGACTTCGCCGGAGACCGTCACGCCGCGCGGCTTCTCCAGGAACGGGAACCTCGCACGCGCCTCGACGAAAGTGTCGGCCGCAAAATTCGTAAGCATCGTGACATCGTGACCAGCGTCGATCAGCCGCTCCATCAGGTCGACGGTGTCGTCATAGGCGTGCGGCACCATCTCGTGCCAGTAGCGGCGAAAATTGCGGATGTTTGCCTCATGCCCGGGATGGATCGCCAGCAGTTCGACCTCTGCCTCTTCCCACCCGCGTCCGCGATCCTGCTCGATGTTCCAGTCCGGCGTGCAGACGTTGTCGAAGAACCACTGCCTCTTCGCCGGGTCCGGGATCAACCGGCTGAACGGAATTTCCGGATCATAGTGGATCAACACCTTTCCGATATCGAACACGATGTGCTGGACTTGCTGCATGCCTATCCTTTCAATATCTGCGTCTGGTGGCGTCGGGGATAGCGGCTTCAATCGCCTTTTTCATGACGGTGGGCAGCGCCTCCTCATGCACGGCCGAAACTGGTGACCACCAATGTCCCGCTGGCGTTTCCGGCGACACGACATCCGCCAGGTAGACATCCAGTTCGAGCACAAAATGCGTGAAAACATGCGAGATGCTGCCCGACCGCCGCCAGTCGGCGGGAAAAGGCGCGCTCGCCTCTGTAAGGTCGCCATCCTGCCGCGCCGTCCAGCCGGTCGTCGGGACCTCGCTCATGCCGCCGAGCAGGCCCTTTTCCGGACGAGTCCGAAGCAGGATCGCACCGTCGTGACGCAGCGCCACGAAGGCGGCCCCGCGCCTTGTCGGCTTTTCCGTCTTGGGCGCTTTGATCGGAAGCAGCTCGGGATCGCCTGTCAGGATCGCCAGGCAGTCGTCTCGCAACGGGCAGAGCATGCAGCGCGGACGTCTCGGCGTGCAGATCGTCGCTCCAAGATCCATCATCGCCTGTGCAAAGTCGCCGGGCCTGTCTGCCGGCACGATGTCGTCGAGCAGAATGCGTATCTCGCCCTTGGCCTCGGGCAAGGGCGTCCGTATCTCGAAGAGCCTCGACATCACCCGCTCGACGTTGCCGTCGATCACCGACGCCTTCTGCCCGAAGGCAATCGCCGCGATGGCTGCGGCTGTGTAGGCGCCGATCCCCGGCAACTCGCGCAAGCCATCCTCGGTGTCGGGAAATATGCCGGCGTACTCAGCAGCGACCAGATCGGCACATTTCTTGAGGTTGCGGGCGCGTGAATAATAACCCAATCCGGCCCAGGCCTTCATGACATCCTCGGGTTCCGCCAAGGCAAGGTCTGTCACGGTCGGCCATTTGTCGAGAAACTTGCCGAAGTACGGCTTCACCGCCTCGACAGTGGTCTGCTGCAGCATGATCTCCGACAGCCAGACCCGATACGGATCGGCCCGTACACCGGTTGCAAAGGCGGATGGCGACACCCGCCACGGAAGCTCGCGATGGTGCGCGTCGTACCAGTCGAGCAGCCGGCCGGCGATGTCGCTAGTACGAACCGTGCCCTTGCGTGATTTTTCTGTCGGTGCCATTTGGTTTCCAGAATAGCCCTTCAGACAACCGGATGCTCGAAGCCCATGGCAGGAAAAGGGCCTGACCGCAACGCTGTGGCGGTAAGCGATCTCGCCACCGCTATCCTCGATCCCGTGCTGCGCAGGCGCGCCGGGATATCCATCGGGCTCGTCCAGTCTTGGGAGGACATCGTCGGAGCCCGGCTTGCAGCTACGTCGCGGCCAGAGAAAATCCAGTGGCCGCGCCGCCTTCAGGACGACGACCCGTTCGAACCGGCGGTCTTGGTCATTGCCTGCGAAGGCATTTCCGCGCTGCATATCCAGCACGAAACCGGCGAGATCATATCGAGGGTAAACGCCTTCCTCGGATTTTCCGCGATCGGTCGGATCAGGATCGTCCAAAAGCCAATTCGGACGTCCGACTCCCGCAAAAGGCGGCAGTTGCGTGCGCTTGCCCCGGAGGAAAGCGGCCGCCTAGCCCGTGTCGTCGATGGAGTGGACGACGAAGGCCTGCGCAAGTCCCTTGAGAGGCTAGGGGCGAGTGTTATGGCCTCCAAGCCGCGCAAAAGCTGAATTGGCCTCTCACGAACGTGATTGTGGCCACAATTTTGCCGATTGGATTGGAGATCGGGAAGCCCTAATGCGTGCTGAAGCTCGCTTCTTGAGCCAAGGCGTTACAACATCCTAGCAAATCAGGTGATTCGCATGACACGCTCGCTGCATCGCAGGACCGTCCTTACTCTGCTTGCCGTTTCAGGCGCGGCTCTTGCCGCGGGCTGCAGCGACTCCAGTCAAGCCAGCGCGGAAACGCCCGCCGAACCGGCAACTCCTGCAACAGAGACGTCCCCTGCCGCAGCGCCCGCCGCAGCCGTGGAAGCTCCTGCCTCGGCAGGAAGCGTCGACATGGCGAAGCTGCTAGAACCCGGCGCACTGCCGGACATCGTGCTCGGCAAGGCCGACGCGCCGGTCACCATCGTCGAATATGCGTCGATGACCTGCCCGCACTGCGCGCATTTCCACGAAACAACCCTGCCGGAACTGAAGACAAAGTACATCGACACCGGCAAGGCGCGGCTGATCCTGCGCGAATTTCCGTTCGATCCCCGCGCGGAGGCAGGTTTCATGCTGGCGCGGTGCTCCAAGGACAATTATTACGCAATGGTCGATGTGCTGTTCAAGCAACAGCGCAACTGGGCTTCTGTGGAGAACGCCAAGGACGCCCTGCTCCAGATTTCCCGTCTTGCCGGTTTTTCACAGGAGTCCTTCGAGGCGTGCTTGACGGACCAGAAGCTTCTGGACGATGTGAGAGCTGTGCAAAAGCGCGGCGCGGAGGAATTCAAGGTCGACTCCACCCCGACCTTTTTCATCAACGGGAATACCTACAAAGGGGCCCTTACAATTGAGGAAATGTCGGCGATCATCGACGGCATGCTCTGACGCCCGGATCGAGCGCGAAGGGGCGGGCTTCTGCTCGCCTTCAGGTCCGCGAGGATGAAGTTTTCCCGCCTTCGCCTTCTCGGTTTCAAATCCTTCGTCGAACCGGGCGAATTCGTCATCGAGCGTGGCCTGACGGGTATCGTCGGGCCCAATGGCTGCGGCAAGTCCAACCTTGTCGAAGCCTTGCGCTGGGTCATGGGCGAAAGCTCATACAAGAACATGCGCGCGTCCGGCATGGACGATGTGATCTTCTCCGGTTCGGGGACGCGACCGGCGCGTAATACGGCGGAAGTCACGCTTTTCCTCGACAATGTCGACCGGACAGCGCCAGCCGCCTTCAACGACGCCGACGAACTCCAGGTCTCGCGCCGGATCGAGCGAGAAGCAGGCTCGGTCTATCGCATCAACGGCAAGGAAGCGCGGGCCAAGGACGTCCAGCTTCTCTTTGCGGACCAATCCACCGGCGCGCGTTCTCCGTCCATGGTCGGACAGGGCCGCATTGGCGAACTGATCCAGGCAAAGCCTCAGGCGCGTCGTGCACTGCTCGAAGAAGCCGCCGGCATTTCGGGCCTACACACTCGCCGCCACGAGGCGGAACTTCGCTTGCGGGCAGCAGAGCAGAACCTAGAACGTCTCGATGACGTGGTCGGCGAACTCGAGGGCCAGATCGAGAACCTGAAGCGTCAGGCCCGACAGGCCTCGCGTTTCAAGAACTTGTCGGCCGACATCCGCAAAGCCGAGGCGACTTTGCTGCACGTGCGCTGGACATTGGCCAAGGCAGCGGAGGCCGAGGCGCAGTCGGCGCTTTCGGCCGCAACATCCGTCGTTGGCGAACGCGCGAGCGCGCAGATGGAAGCCGCCAAGGAACAGGCAATCGGCGCACACAAGATGCCGGAATTGCGCGACGCCGAGGCCGCCGCCGCCGCTGCCTATCAACGTCTCTCCATCGCAAAGGCGCAGATCGAGGAAGAGGCAGCGCGTATCGAGCGCCGCCGCAGCGAACTTGCCCGCCGTCTGGAACAGCTTAACGCGGATATGGCCCGCGAGGAGCAGATGGTCCGCGACAACGCGGATGTGCTCCAGCGGCTCAATGCCGAAGAAGCGACCCTGAACGACGAAAATGCCTCGTCGGTTGAGCGGGAAACGTCGACACGCGCCGCCTTTGAGGCTGCTTCGTCGGCGCTGACGCTTTCCGAAGCAGCTTTGACCAAGCTGCAGGCCGAACGCGCCGAGGTTGCCGCCGCCCGCAATCAGATCGAACGGTCGCTGCGGGAAACGGCCGAGCGCCGCGAGCGGCTTGAGCGGCAGCAGGCCACGCTCGACCGCGAGGCTGAGGAGATCGCCCAGCGGATCGCCGGCCTTCCCGACCCGGTCGAAAAGAAGCAGATTGCCGACGAAGCGCAGGTAAAGCTCGAGAGCGCCGAAGCCGCCACGACCGCGTCGGAAAAGGCGGTTGCCGAGGCTCGTGCCACGGAAAGTGCTGCCCGCCCGCCGTTGCAGGAAGCCCGCGCAGAACTCGCCCGCATTGAGACCGAAGCGCGGACACTAGCCAAGATCATCAACGCGGTTTCCGGCGATCTTTTCCCCGCTGTGCTCGAACAGATCACTGTTCAGCGCGGCTATGAAGCCGCCCTAGGCGCTGCGCTCGGCGACGACCTCGATGCCGCTCTTGATCCCGGCGCGCCGGCGCATTGGGCGGACATAGCGGTCGCGGGGTCGGACCCCGACTTGCCCCAAGGCGTGCGCAGCCTCGCCAGCGTCGTCAAGGGTCCGCATCAGCTTGCCCGGCGCCTTGCACAGATTGGCATCGTCGAAAGCGCCGATGGAAGCAGACTGCAGACCTTGCTCAAGACCGGCCAGCGACTTGTGACCAAGGATGGAGCGCTTTGGCGTTGGGACGGCTTTACCGCCAGCGCCGATGCGCCAACCGCCGCCGCGCAACGGCTGGCCCAGAAGAACCGGCTCGCCGAACTCGACGCCGAAATGGTCGTTGCCACGCAGAAGGTGCGGGCAGCAGAGGCGGCAATGGCCGCTGCCGAAAACACCGTGCGCGAACGTGCCGCTGCCGAAGCTGCCGCCCGGCAGGCCTGGCGTGATGCGCAGCGTGCACTGGGCGAGGCTCGGGACACGCTGGCGCGGGCGGAAAAGGCGGCCGGCGAGTTTGCCGCGCGGCGTCAGTCCCTTGTGGAATCGCGTGCGCGCATTGCCGAGGATGTAGCAGAAGCGGTCAACGCGATGGCGCAAGCCGAGGCACGGCTCGCCGAAGCACCGGACCTCGGCAATCTTGGCGAACGGCTGGAGGTCCTTGCCGCAACGGTGAATCGCGATCGCGGTATTCTGGCCGACGCGCGCGCCATACATGAAGGGCTGAAGCGCGAGGCAGAGGCCCGTACCAGACGGCTGGCCGCGATTGCGACCGAGCGCAACACCTGGATGCAACGCGCGGCCAATGCGGACCAGCAGATCGCATCGCTGGCGGAACGCCGTCTGGAAACCGCGACCGAGTTGCAGGGTCTTGAGGACGCTCCGGACGAAATCGACGCCAAGCGACGTGCCCTGCTCGGCGAATTGTCGAAGGCAGAGACGCTGCGCAAGGAGGCCGCCGACCGCCTTCAGGAAGCCGAAAATAGGCAGGCAGTCCTCGACAAGGCGGCGATCGCGGCCGTCCAGCAGCTTTCGGAATCGCGTGAAGGCCGGGTACGCGCGGAAGAGCGCCTGAACGCCGCCGACGAGCGCCGGAAGGAAGCTGAGGCGCGCATCCTGGAAGTCCTGAACACGCCGCCGCATCTGGCGCTCCGCCAGGCCGAACTCGATCCCGACGCGCCGTTGCCTGACGCCTCCGAAGTGGAAAAGCGCCTGGAGTGGCTGAAGGTCGAACGCGAACGGCTTGGTGCGGTAAACCTGCGCGCGGAAGAAGAGCAGCGCGAGCTTTCCGAACGCCATGAAACGATCGTCACTGAGCGCGAGGACGTGATCGAGGCGATCCGCAAGCTGCGCCAGGCGATCCAGAGCCTCAATCGAGAGGGCCGCGAGCGCCTGCTCGCCGCCTTCGAGGTGGTCAACAACCATTTCAAGCGGCTGTTCACGCATCTCTTCGGCGGCGGCACCGCAGAACTGCAACTCATCGAGTCCGAGGATCCGCTGGAAGCCGGACTGGAAATCCTGGCCCGCCCGCCCGGCAAGAAGCCGCAGACGATGACCCTCCTGTCAGGTGGCGAGCAGGCGTTGACGGCGATGGCGCTCATCTTCGCGGTGTTCCTGACAAACCCCGCGCCGATCTGCGTGCTTGATGAGGTCGATGCGCCGCTCGACGACCACAATGTCGAGCGCTTCTGCAACCTGATGGACGAGATGGCCGCCTCGACCGAGACGCGCTTCGTCGTCATCACTCACAACCCGATCACCATGGCGCGCATGAACCGGCTGTTCGGCGTCACCATGGCCGAGCAGGGCGTGAGCCAGCTTGTTTCGGTGAACCTGGAAGCCGCCGAACGCATGCGCGAGGCAAGCTGAGCCGCGCAACTTTGGGGCTTCGGACCGCACGATCCGAAATAATTCGTGGAAGTTTATCCACGTCATCCTGACCGCAATTACCCTTGGCTAGCTACTGACCTGAAGGAGCAGCCATGGAAAACAGTGCAAACCTTGAACTTCCCTACATCATGCCGTCGCAGGCGCAGAAGCATGTGACGCACAACGAGGCGATCCGAAAGCTGGACGCGCTTGTCCAACTGTCCGTCCTCGACCGTGACCTCACGACGCCACCTGCTTCGCCAACGGACGGCGACCGCTATCTGGTTGCGGCGGACGGAACCGGCGCATGGGCCGGCAAGGATGGAAAGATCGCCGCATGGCAGGATGGCGCGTGGGCGTTTCTGGCTCCAAAGGCCGGCTGGATGCTTTGGCTGGAAGACGACCGCGATCTACTGGCGTTCGATGGAGACGACTGGGGCGATGCGATAGCCGACAGCCTGAACCCGGCCACGCTTATTGGCGTCAATGCGACGGCCGACTTGACATCAAGGCTGACGGTAAAAAGCCCGGCCACGCTTTTCGACGAAGAAGACGGCGACCACAGGCTCAAGATCAACAAGGCTGAGCCGACGGACACCGCGTCACTGCTGTTTCAGACCGGCTATTCCGGCCACGCGGAAATCGGACTCGGTGGCGATGATGACCTGCATATCAAGGTCTCGGCCGACGGGGATACATGGACCGAAGCGCTGAAGGTCGACAGGGAAACCGGGGCCGTCAACCTGCCCGCCGGCTTGCCGCTTGGAAACGACGACCAGATCGCAACACGCAAGCACATCCGCGATCGCCTGACGGCCAACCGGACTTACTACGTCCGGGCGGATGGCTCCGACAGCAACGACGGGCTGGCCGACGACGCGGGCGGTGCATTCCTGACCATCGGACGCGCCAACCAGGCGATCGGCCAGATCGACTTCAACGGCTACGCCGTTACCATAGACCTCGGTGCAGGGACCTTCGCCGAACAGGTCGACGTGCCTGTCGTCGTCGGCCTGACGACCTACCATTATCTGGTCTACAGCGGTGCGGGCGACACCACGATCATCACCGCAGACCTTGGATACCAAGGAACAGTACAGGCGCGCCTCGGAGCCGGCGCGGTGCTGCAAAACTGCAAGATCGCCAATCCCAACGTCAACGGCTATGGATGCCTGTCGCTCCAGCGCGGGTGGCTCCGCATCGGGGCCGGCATCACCTTCGGCAGTTGCGGCGGCTCCTGTATCACGGTCCAGGGATCGGGATCTTACGTGCTATCGGACGCCGACTTCACGCTGGATGCAGATATTGGCGCTCTTATCCGTGCCATCGATCAAGGTGGCATGCAGATCTTCGGCAACACGATCGCGATGGGCACACGCACCGTCGCGACCACGATCGAGGCCAGAAATCTTGGCTTCGTGGAAGTGAACAGCGTCACGTTCACCGGCACGGTGACCGGGAAGAGATACGATGTCGGCAACAACGCGCTAATAAACACCAACGGTGCTGGCGCTTCCTACATCCCGGGAACTGTTGCCGGTGATGCATGGAACGGCGGCGTCTACGCGTAGCTGCAACGCTCGCAGCCCGGACGATTGCATGCCGGGCTTGCAGGATGAACCTGAACAGGGGTCGCCTTATTGGCGACGCCTGTCTGGCGCAGGCCGCTAGAAAAGCTCTTCTGACTTCTTTTTCGCGGGCCCGGTGTCAAAACCGGCAAAAACCTGAAGCGAGTTGTCTGTGGGAATGGGTACGACCACGTTCTGGTCGTTGAAGAGGAACTGCTGTGCCTGGTTTCCGGATAAAGCTACCTGTTGGTTGAACGTCTGCGAATACAGCACCGTTCCGCCAGCCTGAATCACGGTAACCTTGATGGGCAACGTGACAGTACCGGGGGCACCTGCAGGGCCTGGTACCACGCGTCCGGCAACTGCGACCTTCATGGCAAGCATGCCCGTCTGGCGGCTGCAGCTGCGCGTCGAATCCGAGATAGACGCCTGATATGTCAACTTGGCCGGGTCGCCTTCCCCCCCCTTGGCATAGCGATTGATGGCCCCGTCAGCTTCTTTCACGATCACACGCGGGCAGTAGGCGAGAAGCTCGCTTGCCAGAATCTTGTCTTCCTGGGGCTTTTCTTCCTTGGCCCCACCGCCAAAGCCGAGCATTCCCCCGCTGTTCCCGTCGCCAGACTGACAACCCGCGACGGCGAGAACGCAGCCAGCGACCGCAAGAACCGGCAAAAAACGACCCTTCGACAACCGAAAACTCCACTTCCCTCTCGCAAAGCCGCTGCTCTATAGCAACCAAAGGGCAAAAATGCGACTGACGAAACACCGTGCACAAGCACGATTATTAACGAACGGCCGATAGGCCGGAACGAAAAGACCGGGCAGGAACGTAATGCAATACATCAGCACACGGGGAGAAGCACCTACACTTGGCTTCTCCGACGCCGTACTTGCGGGCCTCGCGCGCGACGGCGGGCTATACCTGCCCGAGACCTGGCCTGCGTTCAGCAGTGCCGAGATCCGCGCCATGCGCGGACTGTCGTACCCCGAGCTTGCAGTCAGGGTACTGACCCCGTTCCTCGGCGGCGAAATCCCCACGTACGTCTTCGAAAAACTGGCTCGCGAAGCCTATGCCACATTCCGGCACGAAGCCGTCTGCCCCATAGTGCAACTCGCCCCGAACACTTTCGTCCTTGAACTTTTCCACGGTCCGACCCTGGCTTTCAAGGATGTCGCGATGCAACTTCTGGCCAGGGTGATGGACCACGTCCTCGCCGAACGCGGTCAGCGCGCGACGATCGTTGGCGCGACCTCGGGCGATACAGGAGGCGCTGCAATCGAGGCCTTCGCCGGCCGCGAGCGCACGGATGTCTTCATCATGTATCCGCATGGCAAGGTTTCGCCCGTACAGCGACGGCAGATGACGACGCCGACTGCTTCGAATGTCCATGCGCTCGCCGTGGAAGGCAACTTCGATGATTGCCAGGGCCTCGTGAAGGACATGTTCAATGATCATGCCTTTCGCGATCGCGTAGGCCTGTCCGGTGTGAACTCGATAAACTGGGCCCGGATCATGGCCCAGATCGTCTACTATTTCTCCTCGGCGCTCTGCCTCGGAAGTCCGGACCGCCCTGTGTCATTTACCGTACCAACCGGCAATTTCGGCGACGTTTTCGCGGGTTACGCGTCAAAGCGCATGGGTCTCCCGATCGAACGGCTAACCATTGCGACCAACGACAACGACATATTGTTCCGTACGCTGGAAAGCAGCGAATACCGCATGAAGGGCGTGGTCGAGACTACCTCGCCTTCCATGGACATCCAGATTTCCTCGAACTTCGAGCGCCTTCTGTTCGAGGCGAGCGGCCGCGATGCTGCCGCCGTGCGCCGATACATGGACGGGCTCAAGCAGTCCGGGTCTTTCACGATCGAGCCGCAAGCTTTGGCGGGCATCCTGGCCGAGTTCGACGCGGGCCGGACCACGATGGCCGAGGCAGCCGAGACCATTCGGACAACGTTGAAGGCCAACGGCTACCTCCTCGACCCGCATACGGCGACCGCGGTCCACGTAGCCAAGGAAAAGGCGGTTCGGGAAACGCCGATGGTCGTGCTCGCGACTGCGCATCCGGCAAAATTCCCGGCCGCGGTGGAGGCCGCTTGCGGCGTGACGCCTGCCCTGCCCGACTGGCTGGCTGGAATGATGGACGCAGAGGAACGATTTACGGTACTTCCATCCGACCTAAAAATGGTGGAAGATTGCATAAGCCGCCGCGCAAGAGCGACGCGTTAGGGAGTTAAGTCCATATGGGCGTTGAGGTAAGCCGTCTGTCGAACGGCCTGACAGTCGCAACCGAAACCCTTCCCAGCACAGAATCCGTTGCCCTAGGCGTTTGGGTCAAGTCCGGCGCTCGCAATGAACGCGAAGACGAGCACGGCATGGCCCATCTGCTCGAGCACATGGCTTTCAAGGGCACCTCGCGCCGCAGCGCCTTCCAGATTGCTTCCGAGATCGAAAATGTCGGCGGCGAGATCAACGCCGCGACCAGCGTCGAGACGACGTCGTATTACGCCCGGGTGCTTTCCGACGACGTTCCGCTGGCGATTGATATCCTCGCCGACATCCTGACCGACTCCAAATTCGACCCGTCGGAACTAGAGCGTGAGCAGCATGTCATCCTGCAGGAAATCGGCGCTGCACACGATACGCCGGACGATATCGTTTTCGACAAGTTCACCGAAACGGCTTACCGGCACCAGACGATCGGCCGTTCCATTCTCGGCACCCCGGAAACGGTAAAATCCTTCACCTCACGGCAGATCCACGATTTCATCAACCGGCAATACGGCGCCGAGCGCATGGTGGTGGTGGCCGCCGGAGACATCCAGCACGACGTTTTCGTTCGTGAGGTCGAAAAGCGCCTCGGGTCGTTCCGCGAGAAGGCGGACAGTACCGTACCCACCTATGCACAATATATCGGAGGCGATTTCCGTGAAAATCGCGACCTCATGGACGCGCAGATCATCCTCGGATTCGAGGGACGCGCATACCATGTGCGCGACTTCTACGCTTCTCAGGTTCTGTCGATGATCCTCGGCGGCGGCATGTCTTCGCGTCTTTTCCAGGAGGTTCGGGAAAAGCGCGGTCTCTGCTATTCTGTCTATGCCTTTCACTGGGGTTTCTCGGACACCGGTATCTTCGGCGTCCATTCGGCAACCGGCCAGAGCGATATCGCCAAGCTGATCCCGGTCATCGTCGACGAACTGCAAAAGGCCGGTGAGAGCATTGCACAGGACGAACTTGATAGAGCCCGCGCCCAGTATCGCGCAGGTCTCATTATGTCGGGCGAGAGCGCGTCCAGCAGGGCCTCGCAGATCGCACGCCAGCTTCTCCTTTTCGGAAGGCCTATTACCAAGGACGAATTGATGGAACGGCTTTCCGCGCTGACCGTGGAACGGCTGCGCGACCTGTCTGCACGACTCTTTTCCACCATTCCGACGATTGCCGCAGTCGGTCCGGTCGCTAAGCTGGCGACTTACGAAGCGATCCGCGACTCGCTTCCCGGGCAGGATATGGGCATGCGTCGCCGGGCCGTCTGACGCGGAAGCAGCCCTGTGTTCGCCTTTCCCTTCCTCCGCCGCGATATTCCGGCTCTGGGGGGCGACAGGGTGGTATTGCGGTTGCCCGTTTCTCAGGACTTCAAGGAGTGGGCGCGGCTGCGTGGCGAGAGCCGTTCCTTCCTGGAACCCTGGGAGCCAAGCTGGGCATCCGATGAACTGGACAAATCCGCCTGGCGATATCGGCTCAGGCGCTACCGAGAGGATTATGCACGCGGCCTGGCAATTCCGTTCTTCATTTTCGAAAAAGCTTCAGGCCAGTTGCTGGGCGGCGTAACGCTGGGGAACATCCGCCACGGCGTCGCCCGTTCCGGCCACATCGGTTACTGGATCGGAGAGAAATACGCCGGCCAGGGCTACATGCTGGAGGCACTCGAACTCCTTGCCAGACATGCATTCGATACGATGCGGTTGCACCGGATCGAGGCTGCCTGTATTCCCGGAAACAGAAGGTCCGTTCGTGTGCTTGAAAAAGCCGGATTCACGCGCGAAGGGCTGCTCAGATCCTACCTGAAGATCAACGGCACTTGGCAGGATCACTATCTCTACGCGCTGATCGCCGACGATCCGCGCTCCGGAAGGGCAAGGGACTGATTTTGGCGATTGATATCCTCAAAGCCCGGCTCGCTGCGTTCGCCCTTTCGGCAGTGGCCATGCTTTGCGCGGTAACCGGCGCCTTTGCCATCGAGCCCATCAAGATTTCGCGCGACAACGTCGCGCTGGACCTCTCGCGCGCTGTGCAGATCTACCAGAACCAGGGCGAGAACTTTCAGGTGTCGACTGCTCCCGGCCCCGATGGCATCGTGCGCCGCATCGAGGTGGAGGCCAATGACGAGCGGTCGAGCGGGGACTGGGCCGTGTTCGCACTCGCCAACACGACCGACGAGCAGATCGACCGTCTGATCGTGGCTCCCCATTTCCGTCTGGTGAACTCCGGCCTCTTCTGGCCGGACCTCGGCTCGAGCCGCATTGCCGCCATCACGCCGAGCGAGGGGTTTGCCCTGGACAGGCAGGCAAGCCCGGATGCCGACGTCTTCCTTGTGACGATGAATCCGGGATCGGTCGTCACGTTCATCGGCGAACTTGCATCGCCCAATCTGCCGCAGGTCTATCTGTGGGACCCGGAAGCTTACAAGGATTCCGTCAATTCCTACACGCTCTACCGCGGCATCGTCATCGGCATCGCTGGACTGCTGGCGCTGTTCCTGACCATCCTCTTCGTGGTCAAGGGAACGTCGATGTTCCCGGCGACGGCCGCACTGTCATGGGCGGTTCTGGCCTATATCAGCGTGGACTTCGGATTCCTCAACAAGATCATAGAAATCTCGCCAGGAAACGAGCAGATGTGGCGCGCCGGTACGGAGGTGGGGCTTGCCGCGACCTTCGTTGTCTTCCTCTTCGCCTATCTCAACCTCAATCGATGGCACGGGCACTTCAGCTACGGCGCCTTCGTCTGGATTTGCGGCCTCGTCCTGATTGCGGGCGTGGCGATCATCGATCCGGCCGTTGCCGCGGGCATAGCGCGCATCTCTTTTGCAGCGACCGCCATCACCGGCATCGGCCTCATCATCTTCCTCGGCATACGGGGCTATGATCGCGCCATCATGCTCATCCCCAGTTGGGTCATGGTTCTGATCTGGCTGACCGGCTCGTGGATGGCCATCACCGGCATGATCGACAATGACGTGGTTCAGCCTGCTCTCGGCGGCGGACTGATCCTCATCATCCTGTTGATCGGCTTCACGGTGATGCAGCACGCCTTTGCCGGCGGGGCGCTGCACCAGGGATTGTTCAGCGACATGGAGCGGCAGGCGCTGGCGGTGGTCGGCTCCGGCGACATCGTCTTCGATTGGGACGTCTTGCGCGACCGCGTCGTGACGAAGCCGGACATCAGCCTGCAACTCGGGCTCCCGCCCAACAGCCTGGGCGGACCGGCACGTACCTGGCTCCCGGCGCTGCATTCGGACGATCGCGACACGTTCCGCACCACGCTCGACGTCGTGCTGGAACACCGGCGCGGCAAGGTCGCGCAAAGCTTCCGCCTACGCGGCGCTGACGGTCACTACCACTGGTTCTCGCTGCGCGCCCGCCCGGTCGTCGGATCCGACGGCGAGGTCATCCGTTGCGTCGGGACGATGGTCGAGGTCACCGAGCAGAAAAAGGCCGAAGAGCGTCTGCTTCACGACGCCGTGCACGACAATCTGACCGGCCTGCCGAACCGCGAACTGTTCATGAACCGGCTGGAGGCAATCATTTCCGTCGCGCGGTCGGAAGACAAGATTCAGCCGACGGTCTTCGTCATCGACATCGACCGGTTCAAGCAGGTCAATGATGGTCTCGGCATTTCGGCCGGCGACACCATTCTCCTCACCATCGCGCGCCGCCTGCACAGGTTGCTGAAGCCCAAGGACTCCCTGTCGCGCTTCGCCGGCGACCAGTTCGCCCTTATGCTGCTTTCCGAGCAGGACCCGGTTCGCATCGCGGCGGTTGCCGACGCTATCAAGCAGGCAATACGTTCGCCCATCAACTTCGCCAAGCGCGAGATCGTTCTGACTGCTTCGATCGGCCTGATCACCTGGACGAATTCGCAGAACACCGCCGAAGACATGGTCAAGGATGCCGAGCTGGCCATGCATCAGGCGAAGCGTTTCGGTGGCGATCGCATCGAGCCTTTCCGGCCTGCATTCCGCTCTGTCGGTACGGACCGGCTGCAGCTCGAGTCCGACCTCAGGCGCGCAGCCGAACGGCAGGAATTCACGCTTGCTTATCAGCCAATCGTAAGGCTGGAGGATGGCAGCGTCGCTGGCTTCGAAGCCCTGCTGCGCTGGGATCATCCGCGGCGCGGCGCCATTCCGCCTTCGGATTTCATACCGGTCGCCGAGAATTGCGGCCTGATCGTCCAGCTTGGCCTCTTTGCGATGCAAAGGGCGGCTGAGGACCTCGCCTACTGGCAGAAGCAGATCGGTGATACGCCGCTGTCCGTGTCGGTAAACCTGTCGAGCAGACAGCTTATCCGGCGCGACCTTGTGAGCGACGTTCGTTCGGTGATCGCACGCGCCAACCTGAAGCCGCGTTGCTTCCGGCTGGAACTGACCGAGTCGCTGGTCATGGACAATCCGGAACAGACCAACCACGTGCTGAGCAAGCTCAAGCAGCTTGGGATCGGCCTGTCGCTTGACGACTTCGGAACCGGTTATTCATCCCTCGCCTATCTGACGCGCTTCCCTTTCGACACGATCAAGATCGACAAGAGCTTCGTCGACGACGCCACGCCGAAACGTACGGTGCTGCTCAAGTCCATGGTCAACATGGCGCATGAACTCGGCCTGTCCGTCGTGGCGGAAGGGGTTGCCGACGAGAACGATGCTCTGGAGCTCAGGCAGATGGGCTGCGAATATGTGCAGAGCTACATGTTCGGAGCGCCGATTTCGGGGGATCAGGTGCTGCGGATGCTGAAGGAGCAGTACCCGGTTACCCAGGCCTGAAGTCGGCCTTTCAGAGCAATCCTCTTATCGAAGTCAGGCGTGGCCGGCGGTCATGCTGAGGTGGGCTGGGTCGATGCCGATGGACGCAAGGATGCGGTCGTATTTGCGATCGATGTCGCCGTCGAACAGCAGGTCGGGCGTCGCCGGGCAGGTCAGCCAGCCGTTTTCCGCGATCTCCGTTTCAAGCTGCCCTGCGCCCCAGCCTGAGTAGCCAAGCGCCATCAGCGCGCGTTGCGGGCCCCGCCCTGCCGAGATGGCGCGCAGGATATCGACGGTCGCCGTCAGGCAGATATCGTCCGAGACGGGAAGCGAGGACTCGACCGTATAGTCGCCCGAGTGCAGGACGAAACCGCGGCTGCGATCCACCGGGCCGCCATTGCGCACGACAAAGTCGCGCGCCTTGCGCGGCAGGCGGATCACCTCCTGCTCGTCCATGATGCCGAGTTGGACGAGAAGGTCGGGAAACTGCATCTGCTGGGCCTGATTGATAATCAGGCCCATCGCGCCTTCGTCGCTGTGGGCGCAGATATAGATGACGGAGCGAGCGAACCGGTCGTCCTTCATGCCAGGCATGGCGATGAGGAATTGATCGTCCAGGAACCCCCGGACAGCGTGCTTCTTGTGCCGTATAAGGTCCATGCGGCGAAGGTAACCCGTTTTTCCCTCGCTTGAAAGACGGCGGTTGGCGTAAAACCTCTCCAAACTCACGCAATTATGATGCCCATGCCGGACCGAACGTCGTTGCAGGGGCCACTTTTCAGGTTCAAATCTCGCGCTATGAAACTGCTCCTCCTCCCGGTAACGCTGGCGTTCGTATTCCCGACCGTCAGCGTGGTGCTTGCCTCGTCCAGCGAATGGTTCGAGATGGAAGGCGCGCGCATCAGGCTTGTCACGGCCGGAGCGCCCGATGCGGAAGGGCTATTGAGGGGTGTCCTCGATATCGAGCTGAAGCCGGGCTGGAAAACGTATTGGCGCGACCCCGGCGATGCCGGCGTGCCGCCCACGATCGACGTCTCCGCCGATCCCGGCTTTGCGAGCGCCAAGTTCGAGTTCCCTGCCCCGCAACGGCATGACGAGGGTGACTTTCAGTGGGCCGGTTACGACTATCCGGTACGCCTGCCGGTGACGTTCACGCTGCGTGATCCCGCAACACCTTCGACGATCGATGCCAACGTCTTCCTCGGCGTTTGCGAGACCATCTGCGTGCCCGTCCAGACGACGTTCAAGATCGATCCGGCCAGCGATCCGGACAAGCCGGGCGACGCTCTGGCGGTGGCTCGGGCTTTCGCAAAAATACCGCCGCCCGCAAACCAGGAATTCGGGGTCGAGGTCATCAGTGAGGCCGGGTCGAAGACTGTGCTTCTGGAAGCACGCTTTCCGGGCAGTCCCCAGAGCGCAGAACTCTTCATCGCCGCTGACGAGGGGTACTCCTTGTCCACCCCAGAACGCGTTGAGAAGGACGGCAAGACGTTCTTTTCCGTCGATGTCACCGCTCCGGCCCACAAGGCCACGGGTGCGGGACTTCACTACACGCTGGTGACCGACGAAGGCGCCGTGGACGGCCTGCTGCCCTATTTCTGAGTTGGTCCAGTCGGAGGCGACCGGTGCCGGTTGCCGACCGCGCGACAAGCGGCTAACTGTCTGGCGACCTGAACATCCGGAGTACATTTTGATGACCATCGCCGTTGGTGAGAAACTGCCCGACGCCAAGTTCAAGACGCTGACAGAGGACGGGCCGAAGGAACTGACCACCGCCGACGTCTTCGCCGGCAAGAAAGTCGTCCTGTTCGGCGTACCGGGCGCCTTTACGCCGACCTGCAGCAACAACCACCTTCCGGGCTACCTCGAAAACCATGATGCCATAAAGGCGCGCGGCGTGGATACAATTGCGGTCATTTCCACCAACGACGCCTTTGTGATGGGCGCTTGGGCGCGGTTCAGCGGCGGCGAAGGCAAGATCCTTTTCCTCGCAGACGGCAGCGGCGATTTTGCCAAGGCAACTGGACTCGGCCTCGATCTGTCCGCCAACGGCATGGGCCTGCGCAACAAGCGCTTTTCGATGATCGCGGAGGACGGCGTGGTCAAGTCGATCAACGTCGAGACACAGCCGGGCGTCAGTGAATCCGGCGCGGCGAAAATTCTCGAGTTGCTCTGAGAATAAGCTCTAATAGCTTTGCGTGGACCGGCGGGGCCTCGGCTTCGCTGGTTTTGCGTTTGAGGTGGCCTTCGGCGAGGCCGCCGGCGCACGATGCGCCCGCCCCCCCTCTGTCGGCTTCGCCGACATCTCCCCCGCTGACGGGGTGGTGAATGGGCGCTGCTTGGTCTTGAATGGCGCCATGCCTTCGCGCGCGAGTTCGTCGGCGCGCTCGTTCTCGGCGTGGCCGGCGTGGCCCTTCACCCAGTGCCATTTGACCTTGTGGCGGCGGTTTGCCTCGTCGAGAGCCTGCCAGAGCTCGCCGTTCTTCACCGGCTTCTTGTCAGCCGTTTTCCAGCCGTTGCGCTTCCAGCCGTGAATCCAGCTGGAAATGCCGTCCATCACATATTTGCTGTCAGTGTGAAGCAGCACCTCGCACGGTTCTTTCAGTGCGTTCAGCGCCGAGATGGCGGCCATGAGTTCCATGCGGTTGTTGGTGGTGACCGCCTCGCCTCCGGACAGTTCCTTGGTGGTGCCGTTGAAGCGAAGGATGGCGCCCCAGCCGCCGGGACCGGGATTGCCCGAGCACGCGCCGTCGGTGAAAATCTCTACGGTCTTCATGTCAGCCAAGTCCGTACTCCGGTGGCGACCGGACCGCGCGGTGGAAGCGCAGGCGGCGGATATATTCGAGCGGGTCGCGCTTCTGGACGAGCGCGCCGTCGGGAATGGTCAGCCAGTCGTAAAGGCGCGTCAGCATGAAGCGTAGCGCGGAACCGCGCGCCAGGAGCGGCATCGCCGCCTTCTCCGCCTCCGAGAGCGGACGGACGCTCTGATAGCCGGAAAGCAGTGCCCTGCTCTTGGTCAGGTTGAAGGAAAAATCCTTCTCGAAGCACCAGGCGTTCAGGCAGGTGGCGACGTCGTAGGCATAAAAATCGTTGCAGGCGAAATAGAAATCGATCAGCCCCGAAAGCCTCTCGCCGAGGAAAAAAACGTTGTCCGGGAACAGGTCGGCGTGGATGACGCCGGACGGCAGGTCTTTCGGCCATTCCCGGTCGAACAGCGCGAAATCGGCATCCACCTCGGCTGCAAGACCCTTCTCGACCTCGTCGGCACGATCGCGCGACGCAGCCCAGAGCTGCCGCCAGCCATCGATGGCGAGCGCGTTCGACCGGCGGAGTTCAAAGTCCATGCCGGCGACATGAAGCCCGGCAAGCGCGGCGCCGACCTCGCGGCATTGCCCGACGGTCGGACGACGCATCCACATGCCTTCGAGGAAGGTGATGATGGCGGCCGGGCGGCCGGCCAAGGTGCCGCACAACTGACCGTCGTGGCGCTCGACCGGCAACGGGCACGAGATGCCCTTGCCCGCCAGATGGTGCATCAGGCCGAGGAAAAACGGCAAGTCGGCCGCGTCGACCCGCTTTTCGTAGAGGGTCAGGATAAACGACCCCTCCGACGTGTGCAGAAGGAAGTTCGAGTTCTCGGAGCCCTCGGCGATGCCCTTGTAGGACAGCAGCCTGCCAACCGGATATTCCAACAGGAAGGCTTCCAGTTCGCTTTCGGAAACGTCGGTGTAGACTGCCATGGGATGTGGACCGGTCAGCCGTTGACGAAGGCCATGTCGGCCCGGGTGAGTTCGACGTCGCGCAGCGCGCGCATGACCGGGAAGTTCTCGGTCTCGGTGGCGGTGATGGCGAGATCGACGGTGACGTCGAAGCGCTCGCGGAAGGAATTTATGATCTCATCGACGATGATCTCGGGTGCGGACGCGCCGGCCGACAGGCCGAGCGTGCCGATCTCGCCGATCTTCTCCCACGGAATGTCCGAGGCGCGCTGGACCAGCAGCGACATCCGGGCTCCCGCACGTTCGGCCACCTCGACCAGTCGCATGGAATTGGACGAGTTGGGCGCGCCGACGACGAGGAAAAGATCAGCCCCGGAAGCGGTTTCCTTGACCGCCTCCTGTCGGTTGGTGGTTGCGTAGCAGATCGACTCGGCTGCGGACGCCTGGATCAGCGGGAATTTTTCCTCGAGCGCCCTGATCACGCCGGCAGTGTCCTCGACCGAGAGCGTGGTCTGGGTGACGAAGCCGAGGGCTGACGGGTCGGCAGGTGTGAGGCGGCGCACATCCTCCTCGCTTTCGACCAGCGTCACGGCTCCATCGGGCAGTTGCCCCATCGTGCCGATGACTTCGGGGTGGCCGGCATGGCCGATCAACACCACGTGGCGGCCAAGACGCTGGTGGCGCATCGCCTGCTTGTGGACTTTCGACACCAGCGGACAGGTCGCGTCGAGATAGAAGAGATTGCGCGCCTGGGCATCTGCCGGCACGGATTTCGGCACGCCGTGCGCGGAAAAGACGACCGGGCTCTGATGGTGCTCGGGCGGGATTTCCGACAGTTCCTCTATGAAGACCGCGCCGAGGTTCTGCAGGCCCTCGACCACGTAGCGGTTGTGCACGATTTCGTGGCGGACATAGACCGGCGCGCCGTATTTCTTCAGCGCCAGAACGACGATCTGGATAGCGCGGTCGACACCTGCGCAAAACCCGCGCGGCTGGCAGAGCCGGATGGTCAGCGGCGGTTTTGTCGGGCGATCGAGCATGCTGCCGACATGGCGTCGGGGGGTATGGCCTGTCAAGGGGAAGGGTGGTTTTTCAAATTTTCACTCACGGGGATGGTCGCTTTCGCTTGCGGGCCGTTTCGCCGCCTGCCGGCGGATGGCCCTCCGCAAGGGCGCTAACCCCCTCCCTTCTCCCTGAAGGGGAGAAGGGAGGGTGCCGGTTCTGCACCACTCAGGCGTACTGCGCAGAGGTCATGGTCTGAATCCTAGGGTCGCGCTGCGCTTGCCCTAGGATGACGAAGCAGAGGGTGCCTGCGAATGCCGCTTCCAGAACCAGACGCCCATCACGCCGATGAGCGCCAGCGCAAGGCCGTACCATGTGACGGCGTATTGCAAGTGGTTGTTGGGCATGTCGATCAACGTGACGCCGCCGGCCGGCAGGCCGCCGGGATTGGGGGTGGCGTCGGCGTCGATGAAGAAAGGAACGATCCTTTCGGCCGAACGCAGGCCGGCGCTGCGCGCCATGCCGTCGCGATCCTTCCAGTAGAAGACATTCTTGTCCGGATCGTTGTTGGGCAGGATCCAGGACGGCTTCCCCTCCAGCGGGTTGCGAGCGAGGCCGGATATGGTGACCTCGCCTTCGACCTGACCCTCCGGGCGGGTGGCAGCGCTCTTCCGGTCGTAGGGGACGAAACCCCTGTTGATGAAGATCAGACCACCGCCGGCCACCTCGAAAGGCGTATAGACGTAGAAGCCGGACTGCCCCTGCCAGGTGGCGAGGAAATGGCGTTCGCCGGCATGATGGAACACGCCTGTCGCAGTGACGGGAATGTAGTCCACGTCGCCCGAAGTCCTGTAGAGCGTCTCGACCTCGGCAAGCGGGAGAGGTGCGGAATGCGTCCGCTGTTCGATGGAGGCGAGCAGCCCTTCCTTCCAGTGCAGGCGCTGGACCTGCCAGGTTCCGAGCGCAATCAGCGCGCCGATGGCCAGAAGCCCGAGTATCGCCGCAAACCAAGGGAAGCGCACAGGTGAAGGCGACAGGTCGGCCGTCATCGGTCGAGCCTGCCCTCGGCCGCCTTGTTGGCGTATTGCAAGGTGACGAGCACGCCCTTGACCAGCCGCAACGCGCTAAGGCTGAGGCCCACCGTCAGCGGAATCCAAAGAAGAAAATGCAGCCAGAGCGGCGGATTGAACGACACCTCTGCCCACAGCGCGAGGCCGACGACAACGAAACCGACGACGAGGATGACGAACACGGCCGGGCCATCGCCCGCATCGGCGAAGGAATAGTCGAGGCCGCAATTGTCGCAGCTTGGCGCGAGCTTGAGCAGCCCCGAGAAAAGCCTGCCCCTACCGCAGCGCGGGCAGCAGCCTTTCAGGCCCGCTGCGATCGGTTCGACCGGCGGAAACCTGCCTTCATTGTCGTTCGTTGCGATCACCGCGAAACGATGCCCCTGCCCCAAAGCCGTGACGCCATCTTGCAGGACGATCCGGACATAAAAAAGTCGACCGCGTTGCCGCGGCCGACTGGGTTTCAGTTCGATGGTCCGGTTCGAAAGTCTGTCGACTTCCGGCCGCGCCGGACCACAGCCATCAGTGATGTACAGCGATCGTCGCGCCAGCCGAACCCCAGACGTAGATGGAGGCAAAGAGGAACAGCCAGACCACGTCGACGAAGTGCCAGTACCAGGCGGCCGCCTCGAAGCCGAAGTGACGCTGCGGCGTGAAGTCACCGCCCATGGCGCGCAGCAGGCAGACGATCAGGAAGATCGTGCCGATCAGCACGTGGAAGCCATGGAAGCCGGTCGCCATGAAGAATGTCGCGCCGTAGATCGAGTCGTGGAAGTTGAACGGCGCGTGGATGTATTCGTAGGCCTGCACGAAGGAGAACAGAACGCCGAGACCGATGGTGAGCGCCAGACCGTAGACCAGGCCCTTGCGGTCGTTGTGCAGGAGCGCGTGGTGCGCCCAGGTGACCGTGGTGCCCGACAGCAGCAGGATGATCGTGTTGTAGAGCGGCAGGTGGAAGGGATCGATGACCTCGATGCCCTTCGGAGGCCAGACACCGCCGGTGAACTCGGCGCGCATGACCTGCGCCGCCTCGCCCGGGAACAGGCTGGCGTCGAAGAAAGCCCAGAACCACGCGACGAAGAACATCACCTCGGAGGCGATGAACATGATCATGCCGTAGCGCATGTGCAGCGACACGACGCGGGTATGATGCCCCTCATGGCCCTCGCGGATGGTGTCCGACCACCAGCCGAACATCACGTAGAGGATGATGGCCAGACCGATGAAGAAGACCCACGGCGTGGCGAGGTTCAGGCCGAGGAAGTGGAACTCGTTGCCCTTGAGATCCTGCATCCAGCCGATGCCGCCAATGGCCATGACAAGCGCGCCGATGCCGGCGATGAACGGCCACGGGCTCGGATCGATGATATGGTAGTCGTGATTTTTTGCGTGAGCGTGAGCGTCCGCCATGTCATCCCCCGAGATTGTCGTCCGTGGTGGTTTCGATTACGCCCTCGCCTGCCTGTGGCGCCGCGGCCACCGGCTTTTCCGCCTCGATCGGGAAGAAGGTGTAGGAGAGCGTGATTGTGGTCAGGTTCTTCAGTTCGGGCACGTCCACGATATCCGGATCGACAAAGAAGACGACAGGCATATCGATCGTTTCGCCCGGCTTCAAGGTCGTGTCGGTGAAGCAGAAGCACTCGACCTTGTTGAAGTAGGCACCGGCCATTTCTGGTGTGACGTTGAAGGTGGCGCGACCAGCGGTCGGCACCGAAAACATGTTGGTGGACGTGTAATGGGCCTGTGCCGTCTCGCCGATCTTCATGGTCATTGAGCGTTCGGTGGGCTTGAATTCCCACGGCAGGCCGCCGGCGACATTGGCGTCAAAGCGAACGGTGATCTCGCGATCGAGCACGCGGTCGGAATACTGCTCGACGCGCTGCGTGGTGCCGCCGTAGCCGGTGATCTGGCAGAACATCGCGTAGAGCGGGACCGCTGCGTAGGCCATGCCGACCATGCCGCCGAAGAATGCAAGGCAGATCGCCGCGATGAGGCGGTTTGACCTCTGCTTTCCGGGATCGATGGTGTTCTGCGCCATGCCAGCCATCCTCACATCGGCCGAATGAACAAGGCGGAGCCGAGCTTGACCAGGGAGGTGACGTAGACGAGCACGACAAAGGCGCCGAGAGCCAGCGCGATCGCCACGTTGCGGCTGCGGCGCGCCTTCTGCTGGGCCTCGGTGGGCTTTACGGTCTCGATGTCCATGACGCTCAAGCCATCGCCCCCAAAAGGAATGCGCGCTCGACGACTGCGTCGACCAGGTAGACGGCGAAGATCGCGAACAGATAAAGAAGCGAGTAGCCGAACAGTGCCTTGGCCGGGCGCATCACCCGGTCATCGGCCGGCATGCGCAGGACCTGCCATGCATACCAGATGAAGCCAAGGCCGAGCGCGGCTGCCGCGACGCCATAGACCGCGCTTGCATAGCCGAGCGCCCAGGGAAGCACGCCGACGGCGGCAAGGGCCAGCGAATAGCCGAAGATCTGGCGGCGGGTGGAGGCCTCGCCGGCGACGTTCGGCATCATGGGAATGCCGGCGCGGGCGTAGTCGCCCGTCTTGAACAGCGCCAGCGCCCAGAAGTGCGGCGGCGTCCACAGGAAGATGATGAGGAAGAGGATGACGCTTTCGAGGCTGATCGAACCGGTAGCCGCAGCCCAGCCGATCATGGGCGGGAAAGAGCCTGCAGCACCGCCGATGACGATGTTCTGCGGCGTCCAGCGCTTGAGCCACATCGTGTAGATGACGGCGTAGAAAAAGATGGTGAAGGCGAGAAGCCCGCCTGCCAGCCAGTTGACGAAGACGCCGAGCGTCATCACCGACAGCACCGACAGCACGAGACCGAATGCGAGTGCCTGGTCGGGCAGGATTCGGCCACTCGGCACCGGGCGCGTGGCAGTCCGGCTCATGACTGCGTCGACGTCGGCGTCGTACCACATGTTGAGCGCGCCGGACGCGCCGGCGCCGATGGCGATCGAGATGATGGAAATGAGCGCAATCATGGGATTGAGCGCGACCGGTGCTGCGACCATGCCGACGAAAGCCGTGAAGATGACGAGCGACATCACCCGGGGCTTCAGGAGCTCCATATAGTCGCCGGCGGTCGCCTCGGAGAGGCGGGCGTCGTCGATCGCGGTCTTGTCCAACAGGGTCATTCGGTCTTGCGTCTTCGTTCCTGTCCGGCACCCACCTCAGTTCACGCCGGATTCACGGGTAGGATGCGGCCATGCGTAGTCTGTTTCCGTCTGGCCAGATGCCGCCGGCAGGACCGGCGGCATCGATCTCGATTTCAGCCTACTTGATCTTCGGCAGTTGTTCCCACTGGTGATAGGGCGGCGGCGAAGAAAGCTGCCACTCCAGCGTCGTCGCGCCTTCGCCCCACGGATTGTTGCCGGCAACGCGCTTCTTCTGGAACGCCTCGAAGACGCCCCAGAGGAAGATCAACACGCCGATAGCCGACAAATAGGAGCCGTAGGACGACACCATGTTCCAGCCGGCATAGGCATCCGGATAGTCGATGTAACGACGCGGCATGCCTGCCAGGCCGAGGAAGTGCTGCGGGAAGAAGACAAGGTTGACGCCGATGAAGGTCACCCAGAAATGGGTGCGGGCGATGAACGGCGAGTACATGTAGCCGAACATCTTCGGGAACCAGTAGTACCAGCCCGCAAAGATGGCGAACACCGCGCCAAGCGATAGCACGTAGTGGAAGTGCGCTACGACGTAATAGGTGTCGTGCAGCGAGCGGTCGAGACCGGCATTTGCGAGCTGCACGCCGGTAACGCCGCCGACGGTGAACAGGAAGATGAAGCCGATCGCCCACAACATTGGCGTACGCATCGAGATGGAACCGCCCCACATGGTGGCGATCCACGAGAAGATCTTCACGCCCGTCGGCACCGCGATGACCATCGTGGCGAAGACGAAGTAGCGCTGCGTATCGAGCGACAGGCCGGTCGTGTACATGTGGTGCGCCCACACGATGAAGCCGACCGCGCCGATGGCGACCATGGCATAGGCCATGCCGAGATAGCCAAACACCGGCTTCCTGGAGAAGGTTGCAACGATGTGGCTGATGATGCCGAAGCCCGGCAGGATCAGGATGTACACCTCGGGGTGGCCGAAGAACCAGAACAGGTGCTGGAACAGGATCGGGTCGCCGCCGCCGTCCGGCGTGAAGAAGGTGGTGCCGAAGTTGCGGTCGGTGAGCAGCATGGTGATGCCGCCAGCCAGAACCGGCAGTGACAGCAGCAGCAGGAAGGCAGTGATCAGCACCGACCAGGCGAAAAGCGGCATCTTGTGCAGCGTCATGCCCGGAGCGCGCATGTTGAAGATGGTGGTGATGAAGTTGATCGCGCCGAGAATTGACGACGCACCGGCGATGTGGAGCGACAGGATCGCGAAATCCACGGACGGACCTGGCGTGCCCGAGGTCGAAAGCGGCGGATAGAGCGTCCAACCGCCGCCAACACCGTAGCCACCCGCCGGACCGGGCATGAAGATCGATACCAGCAGCAGAAGGAAAGCAGGGGGCAGAAGCCAGAACGAAACGTTGTTCATGCGCGGGAACGCCATGTCCGGGGCGCCGATCATGATCGGCACCATCCAGTTGGCGAAGCCGCCGATCAGCGCCGGCATGACCATGAAGAAGATCATGATCAGCGCGTGGCCGGTGGTGAAGACGTTGTACAATTGCTTGCCGCCATCGAGCGATGCATCGCCCTCGAAGCCGTAGACCATCTGGGCCAGGCCGTGGAATATCTGGATGCCGGGCTCCTGAAGCTCCATGCGCATGACCACAGACATCGCACCGCCAATGATGCCCGCGATGATCGCGAAGATCAGGTAAAGGGTACCGATGTCCTTGTGGTTGGTCGAATAGACCCAGCGGACCCAGCCCGTGGGCTTGTGGTCGTCGTGGTGATCTTCAGAATGGTGGGTTGTCGCGCCTGCCATGGTCCCGTTCCCTGATTTTCGTACGCCGGCTGTCAGTTTCCGGCGACTGTGACCGTCTTGGCCGCCTCGATCTCGGCAACGAGCGCCTTGTTGGCGCCGTCGAGATCGTTGCGGGCCGCAGCCAGCCATGTCGTGTATTGCGCGTCGTTCACCACGCGAATGGCGATCGGCATGTAGGCGTGATCCTTACCGCAAAGCTCGGAGCACTGACCATAGTAGAGGCCTTCCTTGTTGGCCTTGAACCAGGTCTCGTTGATGCGGCCCGGCACGGCGTCGACCTTGATGCCGAATGCCGGCATCGCAAAGGCGTGCAGGACATCGGCGGCGGTCACAAGAACACGAACCATCGTATTGACCGGCACGACGACCTCGTTGTCGACGGCGAGCAGACGCGGATAGACAGCCCTGTCCTCCTTGCCGGCGGCGGCGCGCTGATCGTCCTGCAACAAAGCCGCATTGAAAGTCAGCGGCTCCTCGATCTGGTATTCATAATCCCAGTTCCACTGGTTGCCTGTCGCCTTGATGGTGAGCTGGGCTTCCTCCTGCGGCGTATACTGCGCCGTCAGGAGCTGGAACGACGGCACGGCGATCGCCAGCAGGACGACGACCGGACCGACCGTCCAGATGACCTCGATCGCAGTGTTGTGGCTGGTGCGCGACGGCGTCGGATTGACGCTGGCGCGGTATTTCACGATGCACCAGGCCAGCAGGAAAAGAACCAGCAGCGTGATCGGCACGATGAACCAGAGCGTGTAGACCTCGAACCACTCGATCTGCGACATGATGTCGGTGGCCGGCGCCTGAAAACGCGTCTGCCATGGCGTCGGCTGGTCAGCATAGGCTGCGCCCGCCGCGAGAACGGCTCCGATACCAGCCAAAACAGGAAGTCTTCTCATGGAATCTCTCGTCTCCCACCTGACATGCCGGCAAATCCCGCACCAGAACGCATCTGGGCCCTCGCGGGAATCCTGTTGGATGCCTTCGTCGGTTCAAACCATACTCTCATTCCTATCGCAAGAAAGGAGCGGAGCAAACCGTGCGGCATTTTTGCGCGATGCGGGTCTTGCCGATACCAGAGGAAATCGCGCGAGTGCATGCGACATACCGAAGAAAGAGGAGGCGTGCGGTCGCATTTCGGACGAATTTCCACCGGAAAAGGCCGCCTTGAGCCACATGCTGGCGCGCATGCGGGCATCATCCTACTCATCGCAGGCATCCCGGCATATCATGCCCGTGATTCGCAATGGAGCCGTCATGATCTCGAGCTTTGGCAGGACCTTCGCGCAGGCCGTCTGCCTCGCCGTTCTGGCGGCGCTGCCGCTGCAGGCATATGCCCAGCAGAATGGCACCGTGCGCGCCACGCATGGCTCGTGGTCCATCATCTGCGACACGCCCGCTGGGGCGAGTTCCGAACAGTGCATCATGATGCAGAACGTGGTGGCCGAAGACCGCGCCGACCTCGGTCTTTCCGTCGTCATCCTCAAGACCGCCGACCGCAAGGCGGAGATCATGCGCGTGCTGGCGCCGCTCGGCGTGCTGCTGCCGACCGGCCTCGGCCTCTACATCGACAAGAAGGACAATGGCCGCGCCTACTTCAAGCAGTGCTTCAGCGATGGCTGCTATGCCGAGGTCATCCTCGAACAGCAACTGATCGACACGCTGCGGGGCGGCAAGGAAGCGACCTTCATCGTTTTCGCGACGCCCGAGGAAGGCATCGGCATTCCGGTCGATCTCGCGGGCTTCGGCGAGGCGTTCGACGCGCTGCCCTAGCGCCAGGCCATCCCGTTTCGTTAGGAGCCGGCGCAGCGCGCGACGCCGGGGCCTCAGCCCTAAATCATGCGGCAAGGCTCGGACGGACAGCGATCGTATCCTGCTGTGCGCGGGGCTTCGGGGCCGGAAAGGCGATGCGGAGCTGTGCACGATACGCCAATATCTGGCGCTCGATACATGTGTGATCCTGCCTGACTCGAGCCATGATGATGGCGCCGTCGATCACGCAGGCGAGCATGTCGGAAAGGTCGCGAAGATCCACGCCCGGAGCAAGGACATAGCGTTGCTCGATCCCGGCAAGATAGCGATCGAACCTCTGACTCCATGACGAGGAGAAATCCCGGATCGACGTCATGACCTCGCGGTCGAAGAGCCGTTCCTGGTAGCAAATGCTCGCGATGATGCATCCCGACCCGTCGCGGTGATCCTCGGCGACCAGTTCCGCGAAAAGCTTGAGGCCGACAAGAAAACTCTGCAACGGATCGTCCGTCAGTTCCGCCGCGCGTCCGAACGTGTCGTCCAGGGCCGTCTCGACCTGTTCGCGGAAGCGGCGCACCAGCGCGCGCGCAAGCTCGTTCTTGTCGCGGAAGTGGTAGAAGAAGCCACTCTTGGTGATCCCGGCTTCGGCAATGATCTCGTCGATCGACGTCGCGCTGAAACCCTTCGCCAGAACGGCCGCCCTGGCGATCTCAAGGATCCTCTCACGCGTTTCCGCACCTCGCTTCATATCGTGCTCCTGCGTCGTGAATTCCGCACGTCAGGTACAGTTTCACCGTTTCAGACAAGTGTCGTGCAGAAACGCCGCCGTTACACAAAGCAATAAGTCCATGATTACGCAGGTCTTCCCTGTGCTGCATGCGAGTGAACCACAAGCCGCCTAGTTTCATCGGACGCAAGATCTCATCTTCATCCCATCTTGCGGGGCTGTCGACTTTCGGCAGGCTCGAATCACAGGGAAGGCGCACCCAAGCGCGCCTGACAGGGTCATGAAAACCAGAATCTACTTGCCTCCGGTTCCCTTGCTGTCACGCATCGGCACCATCCTTGCTCGAGCGAAACCTGCAACGGGTCACTCGTTCGATCCGGTGATGTCGAGCCATCTTTTGCGGGATATCGGGCTGCGGCGCGTTCCGGAAGGGCCTGATGGCAGGAACGTCCTGCCGTTCTAGCTAGCCGAGTTTCGGCAGCAATTTCTCCAGATCCCGGGCGACCGCCCGGTACATCCCGCGCGCGAAGGCCGCGCGGAGATGATCCCGTCTTGCCTTCAAGAAGGATCCAAAGAATGAAACTTTCAAGGACGCTTGCGGCGGCTGCCATGCTCGGAACCGCCCTTATCTCACAGGCCAGCGCCGAAGATATTTTGAGTGTCGAAAAGACTTACAAGGAGATCGAAACGACCTTCGGAGGCATTCCGGGGTTCATGAAGGTCTATCCCAAGGGCGCCATCGCAGGCATGTGGCAGGTGACGAAAAACTTCGAGATGTCCGATAAGACGGCGCTCGACCCCAAGACGAAGGCGCTTATCGGCGTCGCTGTCGCGGCACAGATACCCTGCCGCTACTGCATATGGCTCGATACGAAAACGGCAAAGCAGCAAGGCGCTTCTGACGCCGAGATCGCAGAGGCAGTGACCGTGGCGGCGATGACACGCCACTGGAGCACGGTACTCAACGGCATGCAGATCGACTTTGAAACCTTCAAGTCCGAATTTGGCGGCGGTAGCTGAATCCAGCTTCGACCGGAAGCTGCGCCCAGACGGCACCGTCTGGGCGTATTCGTCGCGGAACATCAGAAGGTTTGGTCGGACCAGCACTGGATAGGTGGCTGCCGAACGCCTAGATAGGGACAAGCCCCATCTGAGATAGGGGCATCCCATTCGAGGCCCGACATGACAAAAACCCTCACCTCTGTTTTCGATTGCTCGGAAGAACGCCTGAAGGAGATCGTGGCCGACGCGGTCAAGGGCGCGGACGACGGCGAGCTCTATCTCGAATCGAGCGAGAGCGAGGCGTTGATGTTCGACAACGGCCGCCTGAAGACCGCGAACTACAGCACCGACCAGGGATTTGGCCTGCGCGCCGTGGCCGGTGAGGCGGCGGGCTATGCGCATTCGAGCGAGCTTTCGGAAGCCGCGCTGCTGCGTGCGGCGGATGCCGTCTCGGCCGTGAAGACCGGCTATTCCGGAACGCTGGCAGAAGCCCCTCCCCGCACCAATCGACACCTCTATGGCGACGAGAACCCGATCGGCTCGCCCTCCTTCGAGGAGAAGGCGAAGCTGCTGACCGAAATCGACGCCTATGTGCGCAACGCTGACCCACGCGTGCGGCAGGTGACGGCGTCGCTCGCCGCTTCGTGGCAGCATGTGGAGATCGTGCGCGGCGACGGGCAGATCGTGCGCGACATCCGTCCGCTGGTTCGCATGAACGTGTCCGTGGTGGTCGGCGACGGCGACCGGCAGGAAAGCGGCTCTTACGGCGCGGGCGGGCGAAAGGGGTTTGGCGACTTCATCGCAGATGGAAGCTGGAAGCAAGCGGCAGATGAGGCGCTGCGCCAGGCGCTGGTGAACCTCGCGGCGGTGCCCGCACCGGCAGGAACCTTCGACATCGTTCTGTCGTCGGGCTGGCCGGGCGTGATGCTGCACGAGGCGGTCGGGCACGGACTTGAAGGCGACTTCAACCGCAAGAAGACGTCCGCCTTCGCCGGCCTGCTGGGACAGCAGGTGGCATCGAAGGGCGTGACCGTCGTGGACGACGGCACGATCACCGAGCGTCGCGGCTCGCTCACCATTGACGACGAGGGCACGCCGACCGACCGCAACGTGCTGATCGATGACGGCAAGCTGGTCGGCTACATGCAGGACCGCCAGAACGCACGGCTGATGGGCGTGAAGCCTACCGGCAACGGACGGCGCGAAAGCTACGCGCACCAGCCGATGCCGCGCATGACCAACACCTACATGACCGAAGGCAACTACACGCCGGAGGAGATCATCGCGTCAGTGAAGAACGGCGTGTATGCTGTGTCGTTCGGTGGCGGGCAGGTCGACATCACCTCGGGCAAGTTCGTGTTCGGCTGCACCGAGGCCTACATGATCGAGGATGGCAAGGTGACCCAGCCGATCAAGGGTGCCATGCTCATCGGCAACGGGCCGGACGCGATGCACCGCGTGTCCATGGTCGGCAACGACCTGAAGCTCGACAACGGCATCGGCATGTGCGGCAAGGCGGGACAGGGCGTGCCGGTTGGCGTCGGCCAGCCGCATCTCAGGATGAACCAGATGACGCTCGGCGGCACGCGGGTATAGACCGTTCGGCCGCGCTACGAGAAGTCGCGGCGCTTCGGCGGGTTTGGCTGCCTGAACAGTTCGGCCTGCATGGCGATCATCGGGTTGGCCAAGACTTTTCGAAAGGGCGACTTGCTTAGATACTGATCAATGCCGTTCCATCGGCCAAGCCATTGCTCCATCGCGGCCTCCGTTGCCGGAAGGGCATCCAGAAGCCTGTCGAACACGGTATGATTGTAAGCGATGGCGTGGGTGGTGGTGATTGTGTGGGGCGTACGCAGGAACTTGCAACCGGGGACCGGGGCCTTCTCCTTTCCCCAGGTGTGACCTCCGAAATAAAGCAGATCCCACTCCACGCCCTCCAGTTCCCTAAGCATCTCGTGCAGAAGCAGGACGGTGTTGCGATGAAACAGGACATCGTCCTCGAGAACGAGCAAGGTCTTCAGTTCCCGTCGGCGTGCGTCAGCAATCAAGGCGCGGTGAGATAGCGCACAGCCGACATGATGATTGTAGGGCGTACTGATCGCAGGAAAGCGCGAACATATATTCTCGATTCCCAGTCGCGACAGCCGTGCTTCCAGCGCCTGTCGCCTGTCCGTCCTGTCATCCAGATTTATGTAGAAAATGTCGCCAAACCAAACGAAGGGGTTCGACAACGTATTGCCGGCCTGAATTCCCGAGCGCCAACGCCCGATAAATCGCTGCCATCTGCCTACGGTGGGTCGCTCGGGCGGGCTTTGAGGCATAGACGCCGGAACGCACTGCCTCCAGATAGGCGAGCACCTTGTCGGACTTGCCCTCCCCGACGAGATCGTAGGCGGCCTTGCCGGCCCAGCCGGGAATAGGCTGATGCTTGAACCAGATCGCGGCGCGCTGCTCCTTGCCCGCCATCTCGCCGGCCATCGCGAAGATGCGGACGATCGGGCTGAGCGCGGCGTCTGCCTTGCGCCCGCTGGCCTTGGCGGCGAGCGTGTTGCGCGCCACGCCGGCAAGCTCGGCGAGTTCGGAGAGGTTAATGCCAAGTGTCTCGGCAACGCGGCGCGCCGAAAGGAAAGGCGCCGGCGCGTCACCGAAGCGCACCGCCGTCAGATCCAATGGCGATGCGCCCATGCCGAAATCCTCATTGTGCTGATCTACATTCGTCAAAATGTGCGCAAATCACGCATGTTTCAAGACCAAACGCTGTCGAGGTCCTTGGCGAAAACCTATGTCACAGGGCAAACAGCACCGTTTCAATCCTCTTGCGAAACGGTCTAGGTTGCGACGCCCGAGGGGATGCGATCCGGGCAAACAACGCCTTGCCTTCCAGCGGAGCCAAGATGCCAGATCCGAAGACCGTGCAGAGTGTCAGCCTGCGGCTTGCCCGACTGGAGGAGCTGGTGGTGGCGCCCGAGCCTGATCCGCTTTCGGGACAGTTCGAAGAACGCTCGGGTGTCGAGCGCATCCTCGATGCGGCGCGCGCGAATTTCAACCGCCGGCTCGCGGCGATCGAAGCACAGCTGGTGCTGGACGAGCAGCCAAGCCCGGAGGAGCGCCGCAAGATCGACGATGCGCTGAAGGCGCTCTGGCGCTATCAGGAGGGGCGGCTCGGCGAGCAACTCGTGACCATACGTCGCGACGGTTTTCGGGCACTCGCCAAGGGGTGCATCTTCCTGCTCATCTGCATGGCCATCTCGGCCATCGCCGGCAATGCCACCATCTTGCCGGACCTTGTGCAGAGCCTCGTCTCGGAGGGCTTCATCATCGCTGGCTGGGTGGCGCTGTGGCTGCCCATGGAGCTTCTGCTCTACGAATGGTGGCCGGTTTCGCGCGACCGCAAGCTCTACCGCATGATCGCGGAGATGAAATACTCGATCGAAGCGCCCCGTCCGGCCTGAAGCGTCAGCGGCGCTTTCTTGGTTTTTCCAGCAGGGCGACTGCCTCGACATGCGGCGACCAGAGGAACTGGTCGATCGGGGTGACGGCCGTCACGCGGTAGCCGCCGGCGACGAGGATCGCCAGGTCGCGCGCCAGCGTGCCCGGATTGCATGAGACAGCGGCGACGAAGGGCACGTCCGAGCGGGCGATCTGCTTCGACTGGTCCTCGGCGCCGGCGCGCGGCGGATCGAAGACGAGGCCGTCAAAGGCGTTGAGCTCCTTGAAAGTGAGCGGGCGGCGGAAAAGATCGCGCTTCTCGGTGGTGACCCGCTTTAGGCCCGTGCCCTGCCGGAAGCCGCGATCAAGCGCGGCAAGTGCTGCGGCGTCGCCCTCCACCGCATGGACCTCAGATTTTTTCGCCAGACGCAGCGCAAAGCTGCCGCAACCGGCGAAAAGGTCCGCGACCTTCTTTGCCCGCGACAGATGGGATAGCACGAGGTCGGCCATCGCCTGCTCGGCAGGGGCGGTCGCCTGCAGGAAGGAGCCGGGCGGGATCGGGACGGAGACATCACCGAACACAACGAGCGGCTTGCGCGGTTCGATGACGATTTCGCCATCGACGGAAAGGCGGGCGAAACCGGACTCGCCTGCGAAAGCGGCCGCGGCGCGGCGCTGACCGTCGGCCATCTTGCCCGGGTCATGCGCGGCGATATCGAGGCCGGAGGCTGTCGCGGTGACGGTCATGTGAAACGCCTGCTGCGTTGCGGCAATCAACGCCGCCAGCCGGCGCAGTTTCGGCAGGGCCGAAACGATCTCGGGCAGCGAGATCGGGCACTCCTCGATGTCGATGATTTCTTTCGAAAGAGCGCGGTTGAAGCCGAGCACGGCACCGCGTTCGGTGTTGCGTGCGGCGAAGGTCAGGCGGCGGCGCGTGCCGGGCGTGCAGGGCACGATTGCAGCCATGTCCGGGTCGATGCGGCCGCCATGCAGCGCCTGCACGACCTTCTGTCGCTTCCAGTCGCGATAGGCCGAGTCTTCCAGATGCTGAACAGCGCAGCCGCCGCAGACGGTGAAATGGCGACAGGCGGGATCGACGCGCTGTGGCGAGGACTTGAGAACCGCGATCAGGTCGGCGCGATCCTTGTGGCGCGCGGCCGTGACCGCCTCGCCGGGCAGCGCGAACGGAATGAAGACCTGACCCGTTTCCGTGTCGGCAATACCATCGCCCTGCGCGCCGAGACGCCGGATATCGAAGGTGGCGCTCATTGATTTTTCACTCCGGCGAGCAGGAATTCATGGTTGCCGTCGCCGCCTTCGATCGGAGAAGGGCAGACGCCGAGTGCGCGCCAGCCGGGCTGGCCGTCGAGCCAGAAGCGAAGACGTTCGGCGACGCGAGGCCCCTCCTCCGCATCTTTCAGCAGGCCGCCCTTGCCGATGGCATCGCGGCCCGCCTCGAACTGCGGCTTGACGAGAAAAACGCCCCTTGCACCCGGAGCGGCAAGGGACAGGGCGGGCGGCAAGGCCAGCGTCAGCGAGATGAAGGAGACATCGGAGACGAGGAAATTGGGCCGGGTTCCTTGCAAATGGTCCAGCGTCAGGTCGCGCGCGTTCAGCCCTTCGATGACGGTGACGCGCGGATCGCCGCGCAGGCCCTCGGCAAGCTGGCCGTGGCCGACATCGAGCGCGACGACGTGCGCCGCACCGCGTTCGAGCAGGACCTGCGTGAAACCGCCCGTCGAGGCTCCAATGTCGAGCGCATGGGAGCCTTTCGGATCGACGTCGAAATGGTCGAGCCCGGCGATGAGCTTGAGGGCCGCGCGCGAGACATAGCGTGCAGCGGGATCCGCGATCCGGATGTCACTCGACTGTGCGACCGCTTGGCCGGGCTTGAAGACGACAGACCCGTCGACACTCACCGCCCCGCGACTAACTGCGTCGCGGGCGCGAGAGCGGCTCGCGTAGAGACCGCGGCCGACGAGAAGTTCGTCCAGCCTGATACGGCCTTCAGTCCTGTGGGCATCGGTCTTGCGGGCGGTCGGCATGGCCTTCCATGCAGAAGGACCGGCGTTTAGGCAAGCGTTTAGCGCGCAGGCGATTCCGAGGGCGGAAGTTCGACCGCCTTCTGCTCGACAGCCCGCGCCAGCCCGTCCACCGGTGCGGGACGGTGCGTTGCCGTGAGTTCGGTGGTGCTTCGGACGACATCGCCGTGGACCACGATCATGACCGGCTTGGTGTCGAGCGCGAAGCCGCCGCGTATGTCGCCCATCTTCGATGCGACGATACCGATCACGGCTTCTTCAAGCTTGCGGTCATAGCGCTGCTGGGCCGCGACGGATCCAATTCCGCCCGAAGCCAAAGCAACCGCAATCACCGCACCGACAAGCGCCTTCATCCCGCCAAAACTCCCTACCTGCGGGAGATTCTAGGGCATCAGGGCTAAGAAACGTCCAAGATGTACGGTAAGTGAATTGCCAAAGGTCAGCGTAAACAGAGCGTTAGCGCAGGCAATGCACGTTAACGAATGCTCAGGCGGTGGCAGCCTGTGTGCCGCGTCCGCCCAGCGCTGCAAACACCGTGCGGACGATGCCGGCGCTGTCGAGACCGGCGTCGGCATACATCTTTTCCGGCTTGGCGTGGTCTGTGAAATCGTCCGGCAGGACCAGCGGACGCACCTTGAGGCCGGTTTCCAGCAAACCTTGATGCGCCAGGAAGTGCAGCACCTGCGTGGCGAAGCCGCCAATGGCGCCCTCCTCGACGGTGACAAGCACCTCATGCTCGCGGGCCAGCCTGCGAACGAGATCCTCGTCGAGCGGCTTGGCGAAGCGCGCGTCGGCGACAGTCGTCGAAAGACCGGCGGCGGAAAGCTCCTCGGCGGCGAGCAGGCAGTCGGCCAGCCGCGTGCCGAAGGAGAGCAGCGCCACCTTACTGCCTTCGCGCAACACCCTGCCCTTGCCGATTTCCAGAAACGATCCACGCTCGGGCATATCGACGCCGACGCCATTGCCGCGCGGATAGCGGAAGGCGATCGGGCCTTCGTCATAGTCGGCTGCGGTGCGAACCATGTGGCGCAGCTCTGCTTCGTCCGCGGCGGCCATAACAACCATGCCCGGAAGCGTGGCGAGAAAGGTGGTGTCGAAGGCGCCGCAATGGGTGGGACCGTCCGCGCCGACGAAACCTGCACGGTCGATCGGGAAACGCACGGGCAACTTCTGGATCGCCACATCGTGAACGACCTGGTCGTAGGCGCGCTGCAGGAAGGTCGAGTAAATCGCCGCGAACGGCTTCAGCCCCTCCGACGCAAGGCCGGCGGCGAAAGTTACGGCATGCTGCTCGGCAATGCCTACATCGAAGGTCCGCGACGGAAAGGCCTCGCCGAACAGGTCGAGGCCGGTGCCCGACGGCATGGCGGCGGTGACCGCGACGATGCGCTCGTCGAGCTTCGCTTCCTGGATCAGGCTTTCGGCGAAAACCTTGGTATAGGCGGGCGCGTTTGCGGGCGGCTTGGCCTGCGCGCCGGTGATCACGTCGAAACGATTGACGCCGTGATACTTGTCGCTCGCGGCCTCAGCCGGAGCGTAGCCCTTGCCCTTCTGGGTGACGACATGGATCAACACCGGGCCGGTGTTGTTGTCGCGCACATTGCGAAGGACCGGGATCAGGTGCTCCAGATTGTGGCCGTCGATCGGGCCGATGTGGAAGAAACCCAGTTCCTCGAACAAGGTGCCGCCGGTCATGTAGCCGCGCGCGTGCTCGACAGCGCGCGTGACTGCACGATCGACACGCTTGCCGAGATAGGAGGTCAGTTTCTTGCCGAAATCGCGAATGCCCTGATAGGTGCGCCCCGACGCCAGCCGGGCGAGGTACGCGCTCATCGCGCCGGTGGGCTGGGCGATCGACATGTCGTTGTCGTTAAGGATGACGATCAGCCGGGCATCGAGCGCGCCGGCATTGTTCATGGCTTCATAGGCCATCCCGGCCGACATGGCGCCGTCGCCGATGACGGCAATCACGTTGTTGGCGCCGCCCTTGAGGTCGCGCGCCACTGCCATGCCGAGCCCGGCCGAGATCGACGTCGAGGAATGCGCCGCGCCGAACGGGTCGTATTCGCTTTCGGCGCGCTTGGTGAAGCCGGAAAGACCACCTTCCATGCGCAGGGTGCGGATGCGGTCGCGGCGGCCGGTTAGAATCTTGTGGGGATAGGCCTGGTGGCCGACATCCCAGATCAGTCGGTCGGAAGGCGTGTCGAAGACGTAATGCAGCGCCACGGTCAGGTCGACCACGCCAAGACCCGCCCCGAGATGGCCGCCCGTCACTGAGACTGCGTCGATCAGTTCGGCGCGCAACTCGGCCGCCACCTGCGGCAGGTCGGTCTCGGGCAGCGCGCGCAGGTCGGCCGGCACACGAACCTTGTCGAGAAGCGGCGTTTGCGGTCTGGAATTCACTCTTTCGGACACCTTCCGGGCAGAGATTGCAGCAATCTTCCGCAATAGTGGCGGCTTGATGGAATGTAAACGCCGAACCCGCTACCCCTCGGGCAGCGGGATGAATTCCTTGTCATCGCCGGGGACGATATCGAAGCGGCCGGTCTTCCACTCTTCCTTGGCCTGCTCGATCCTGTCCTTCGACGACGAAACGAAATTCCACCATATATAACGCTTCGAGCCGAGAGATGCTCCCCCGAAAAGAATGAAATGCGCACCGGCTTCAGAAGAAACCACGATTTCGTCGCCGGGCTTGAAGACCAGCAGGCGGTTGTCGGGAAAACTGTCGCCGGCGATCGTCACCGTGCCGTCGAGCGTGTAGATGGCGCGTTCCTCTGCGTCAGCGGGAATGCGCACGCTGGCGCCGGGCTTGAGCCTGATGTCGGCATAGAGCGTGTCAGAAGCGGTGCGGACCGGCGATTTCAGGCCCTCGAAGCCGCCGATGACGACGCGGCCCGACACGCCTGCATCGTCGAAAACCGGCAGCGTGCTGCGCGCGGTGTTTTCGAAGAGCGGCGCAACCTCCTCGCCGCCATCCGGCAGCGCCAGCCAGGTCTGCAGGCCGGACACCGACATCGGCGCGCCGCGCATCTCCTCCGGCGTGCGCTCGGAATGGACGATGCCGCGACCGGCCGTCATGAGGTTAACGTCGCCCGGCTCGATCACCATCTCGGTTCCGAGCGAATCCCGGTGCCTGATGCGGCCGTCGAACAGATAGGTGACGGTGGAAAGCCCGATATGCGGATGCGGGCGCACGTCGAGCGCCCGCCCTACCCTCAAAAGCGCCGGCCCCATGCGGTCGAAGAAGATGAACGGGCCGACGAGGCGGCGCTTGGCCGTTGGCAGAGCCCGGCGAACCTCGAATCCGCCGATGTCCTTGGCGTTCGGGATGACCATCAGTTCGAGCGCGTCGCAGGCAAACCTGTCGCCGACCTCGGGATCGGTGCCGGGAAAGAAACTCATGGACTACAATCTAGGGTCATCGAAGCAATAAAGCCAATCCGACGCCTCAAGCAAAGCGGATCAGCGTGCGGGCGCGGGCCTTGGCGGCTTCCTCTTCGCGGTTCTTCGGCGGTTGCGTCGTTTCCATGGAATCGATCAGTTCGCGGATATTTGAAGAAATGGCCTCCACGGCGCGGTTGAAGGCGTCCTCGTTGCGCTGCGAGGGCTTTGTCGAGCCGCTCACCTTGCGAACGAACTGAAGTGCTGCGTTGCGCACCTCGTCGTCCGTGGCGGGCGGATCGAAATTGAAAAGCTGCCTGATGTTGCGGCACATGGTTGCCTCCCGAGAGCGATTTGCCAATATCTGGGCAATTCGCCGCCGGGATCAACCGCCGCAGGACGTTTCAGTTGAAGCGATAGGTCAGGCCGATCACCGGACCGGACATATCAACATCGAAGACGTAGCCATCATCCTCGTAGTCGACGGACAGATACTTGTAGCCCGCCGAGGCCGACCATTTGTCGTTGAATACGTAATTGAAGGTTCCGAGAACCGACCAGGTCAGTTCGGAGCCGACGCCGAATCCGCCTATGTCAGCCTGTCCGAGGACGGACAACTTTTCATTGAAATTGTAGAAGGCCCGGCCACCAATCAACGGATCGATCCAGGTGAAGTCCGCTCCGGCAGAGCGTGAAAAGCCGGCATAGCTCAGGGTGATGTCGTTTGAGATATACCAGAAGCGGCCGCCGGCCAGCGCGTCGAATGTGAATTGCGGCGTATCGATCACACGATAACCGCCCTGTAATGCGGCATAGAACTGCACGGTGTCGAGCGAAGCGTCGAGAGCGCCCGGGTCGAAGTTAGGCAGTTCAGGTATCCCGATCGTTTTCGTATCGGAAAGGTTCACATACATCAGGTCGCCGGAGAA
Source organism: Mesorhizobium quangtriensis (assembly GCF_040081925.1). Classification (NCBI taxonomy): domain Bacteria; kingdom Pseudomonadati; phylum Pseudomonadota; class Alphaproteobacteria; order Hyphomicrobiales; family Phyllobacteriaceae; genus Mesorhizobium; species Mesorhizobium quangtriensis. Next base: position 1,425,807 of record NZ_JBEBMF010000001.1, on the reverse strand, counting down.
GACGAAACGGTCGCGGCGCGCCCAGACGTTGAGAAATCCGCCGAAGTTCAGATTGTCCCATATCTCGGAGAACGGCACATCGACGCCAACCGTCGGGGCCCGCTGGAAAGGCGAGATGTTGCCCTCGATGCCGGACGCCCAGAGATAGGGCGTGACGTGGACGATCCAATCGGACGCGGCGACAGGAGGCTCTTCCATAACCGCCCCCGGATCGGCAGCCAGCGCAGCACCGCCGAAAAGCACGCTTGCCGAAAGCATGCCCATGAATGCGACTCGCGCCATCGTTGTCATCCCCTCAACGTGTCCTTGTGGATACGACCATCCTTCACGATGATCCTGAAATTGGTGCCCGGATCCGCCACGAGGTCGATGTCCTCGAGCGGGTTGCCTTCGACGACGAGCAGGTCGGCGAAAGCGCCCTGTTCTATCACCCCGAGCTTACCCCGGTAAGGGCTCCGCGCGCCCGACATCGCCAGAAGATCGCCGCTGTGGCCGGTCGCCATACGCAGGATTTCGGCATTGTCGAACCACCGCGAAAGCTTGGCGAGCTGCCGGCCCTGGCCGGGCGTGCCGCGCGGGTTGAACAGGATGTCCGTGCCCCACGCCATCTTGACCTTGTGCTTCTGCCCGAGTTCGAAGGCGCGCACTGTTCCGACGGCGATCTCCTCCTGCTGCTGGCGCTGGACCGGATCCGACTTCGGATTCGAATCCTCGTCGGCGAGGAATGGCTGGATGCTCCACCATGTGCCGGTGTCGGCCATCTTGCGCACCGTATCCTCGTCGGCGAGCTGGCCGTGCTCGATGCACTTCACGCCGTTGTCGATCGCTCTGTTCACGCCGTCCGAGGTGTAGACATGGGCGCAGACATATGTGCCCCAGTCCGCAGCCGCGTCGACCGCCGCGCGGATTTCCTCCGGGAGGAACTGCATCGTGTCGATTGGATCATAGGCCGAGGACACGCCGCCCCCGACCATGATCTTGATCTGACTGGCGCCCAGCATGAGCTGTTCGCGAACCCGCCTCAGGACTTCGGGGACGCCATCGGCGATCGCCGAGATGCCCGCCGCCTCCGCGTGGGTGATATCGTTGCCGGAGCCGCGCGGCACTTCGTAGCGGAAGCGGAAATCGCCGTGACCGGACGTCTGCGAAATCATGGCGCCGGCAGGGAAAATGCGCGGCCCAGGAAAGCGCCCCTCGTCGATGGCGCGCTTGACCGAGAAGGACGGTCCACCGACATCGCGCACCGTCGTGAAGCCGCGCAGGAGCGTCGCCTCAGCCTGTTGGGCAGCGACAAGATGGACGTACGGAACATCGGCGGTCATCGCGACCAGTTCAGGAATGCCGGCCAGCATGGTGTGCCAGTGCGAATCGATCAGGCCCGGCATCAGCACGCGACCGCCGCAGTCGATCACGTCGGCGTCGGCGACGGTTTCGGCGGCGGGCACCAGCGCTTCGATCTTGTTGTCGACGACGAGAACGCCGGAGCCCTGGACCAGCGAGCCCTGCCGACCGTCGAAAATGCGGACATTGGAGAAGAGTAGCGGCTTTCCGGGGGTCTGGGCAAAAGCACCGCTCTGGCCGAGAGACACGGCGGCAAAGCTGGCCGCGATGCCTTTCAGGACCGAACGGCGGTCAAGGCCAGCGACGATCCGGCGGTTGATCTCGAGCACCGCGGGCGTGTGGCAGGCGCAGCCGAAGCCATGCGCGAGCCCGCCGTAGCGTTTTCCCAGTCGAAGCCGCATTCACGATCCTTGCTGAAGCATTCCTCCGGTCGAGAATGAATGCAGGAACGGTGCGGAAGCAAGCGGATTCGCTTACTCCGGATCGAGCGGCTCGGTTCCGACTGGCTTGCCCTCACGCGAGAGGCGGATTTTCTCGACCCGGTCCTCGGCGGCCTTGAGCAGCCGGTCGCAATGGGCCTTCAGCGCCTCGCCGCGTTCGTAGATGCGGATCGACTGGTCGAGCGGCACGTCGCCCCGTTCGAGATCGTCGACGATCTTCTCCAGTGCTTCCAGAGCCTTCTCGAAGCTCAGCGCCTTGATATCTTCGTTGACTTCACCGGACATGCTCATCCCCTCATCAAGCGGCCGACATGCGCGGCGACGGAAAAGGCCAGACCGTGCAGATCGTAGCCGCCTTCGAGCAGGCTGACGAGCCTGCTGTTTGCGTGGCGCGAAGCGCTCTCCATAAGCTGCCCCGTCGCCCAGTCGAAATCGTCCTCGACCAGGTTGATCTCGGCAAGCGGATCGCGGTGGTGCGCGTCGAAGCCGGCCGAAATGATGATCAGGTCGGGCGCGAAGTCTTCGATGGCAGGCAGAACGCGAGTGCCAAAAGCCTCGCGGAAGATATCGCTGCCGGTCCGGGGCGCAAGAGGCGCGTTGACGATGTTGCCGACACCGGTTTCGTTCAAGGCACCGGTGCCGGGATAGAGCGGCATCTGGTGAGTCGAGCAATACAGTACGCTCGGATCGTCCCAGAAAATGTCCTGCGTGCCGTTGCCGTGATGCACGTCCCAATCGACGATGGCGACCCGTTCGGCGCCATGCGCCTTCTGCGCGTGGCGAGCGGCTATTGCGGCGTTGTTGAACAGGCAGAAGCCCATGGCGGTGGTCTTCTCGGCATGATGGCCGGGCGGACGGGAGGCGACGAAAACATTGTCCGCCGCTCCGGAAAACACATCATCGACCGCCGCATTGGCCGCGCCAATGGCAGTGATCGCCGCCTGCCAGCTCCTGGGGCTGACGGAGGTGTCGGAATCGACCTTGTGGATGCCCTCGGCCGGGATCGCAGCGCGAACCTTGTCCACAAAGGGTTGCGGATGGGCGTAGAGGATGGTCGCGGGATCGCCTTCGGGCGCCTGGACCCGGTCCAGATAAGAAAATTTCTCGTCCTCCAGCACGCGCTCGACGGCGCGCAGCCGGTCCGGACGCTCGGGATGACCGGGTGGAGTCAGGTGCTCCAGATAGATGGGATGGGAGTAAAGTCGGGTGACCATGCCCCGATATAGGGCCGCAGGCGCGCCGTTTCCACGGCTTGCGGGCCAGTGCGGGCGATGTTCACAGCTTAGGAAGCCTGCCCGCCGCCCCACTGGGACCCGCCGACCGAGGCGAGCGCCCTATCCTTCAGCTCGCGGAATTGCGCGGACGCCTCCGACAGGCGCGCATCCCAATCGGGGTCCGGGACCTGCCCCTCAATGACGCGGAAATAGACCTGCATCAGCGCGGCGATGACAAACGGCTCCACAAAGGCGGAGATGAACGCCCAGGCGAAGACGATGGCGAGCACGAAAGCCCAGCCGGCAAGCTGGCCCGGCATGGCGTAGAGGATGGTGGCTGCGGGAGCGAGCGTCAGGAAGAAGATGACGATGCCGAGCACCCATGTCATGACGGTGAGCCAGACGGCGTTCTTCAACATCGTCCTGCCGTTCTGCGCATAGAGCACGATGCCCTGGCGGCCGGTCTCAAAGGGCGCCGTGCTGCCGACGCGGATGTTGTAGCCGAGGATGATCTCGTCGACATAGGTGAGCGACATGCGGATCACCGTGTTGACGAATTTGACGATGCCCAGCAGGCCGGGGATCGGCAGGACGGCGGCCATGCCTCCGAGCAGCCCGGTGATGACGCGCACGACGCCCTTGATGAGCTGATCAAGCACGAAGAGCACGTTGGCCTCGACAAAGCGCTCGCGCACAACGGCTTGAGCATAGCCGATCTGGCTCTGGCCGCCGGGAACGTCATGGCCGTCGATCAGTTGCACCATGACGGCGATGTGGCCGGCCTTGACCATATACAGGATGTATTCGCGCAACCAGAACAGCAGCATGGAGACGAGGCCGAAGCCGAAAATGCCGCCCCAGACCGAAAAGCTGAGCGGGCCGCCGTCGTCAAAGATATGGCCGACGCCGTAGCCCACCCCGGCGCCGGTGCCAGTCGCGACGATGTAGGCGATCGTGATGCCGAAATAGACGATGATGCGCAGGATGACGAAGGGCCAGGTACGGATGACGATGCCCAGCGTCCTGCCGATCTCGAAATCCCACATTGACCGAATCGCCCCCGAGTGCCGTTGGGGAAGTATAGCCTACTGGAGCCTTACCGGACCAATCGGCCCTGTTCAGGCTCCACGCGCCAGACCATGCGCGACGAGGCGGTCGATGATCTCCGGGTAGCTGACGCCACTGGCCTCCATCGCCTTCGGGTACATGGAGATGTTGGTGAAACCGGGGATAGTGTTCAGTTCGTTGAGCACGAAACGCATGTCGCGCATGACGAAGAAATCGACGCGGGCCATGGCATCACAGCCAACCGCGCAGAAGGCCTTCGCGGCGGTTTCGCGGAGAGCTTCCTCGACTTCGGCGGGCAGTTCGGCAGGAACCTTCAGCGCTGCTCCATCGGCGTCGATGTACTTGGCGTCGTAGGTATAGAAGCCGTGGCTTGCGGCTGGAGCGATCTCGCCGGGGCGCGATACGAACAGGCTGCCGTCCGGATTCTCGAGCACCGCCAGTTCGATCTCGCGGCCATCGATGAATTCCTCGGCCAGCAGCTTGGCGTCGTGGCGGAAGCCCTCGGCAAGTGCTTCGGCATAGCCGGCTTCGCCGGTGACCTTGCTGACACCGACGGACGAGCCTTGCCGGGCCGGCTTGATGAAGATCGGCAGGCCGAGCGCGGCCTCGAGTTCGGCGAAAGAGGGCGGCGCGTCCTGGCGGATCGTCAGCGAACGGGCGACCGGCACGCCGGCCTCCTTCAGGAGATGCTTGGCGATGTCCTTGTCGAGCGCTGTCGCCGAACCGAGGATATCGCAACCGACAAGCGGCACGCCAGCGACCCGCGCCAGACCTTGGACCGATCCGTCTTCTCCATGCAGGCCGTGCAGCACGGGAAACAGCGCTTCGATCCTGGGCAGTTCGCGCACTGCGCCGCCAGCCTGCAGCATGAGCAGACGCCCGTCGCCGCCGGGCACCAGCACCAGTTCGTCCCCGTCGGACGGCTTCGTAAGATCGCGTCCATCAAAGTTGCTTGCCAGCCAGCGCCCTTCGCGGGTGACGAAGACGGGAACCGAATCGTATTTTGCCGGGTCGAGCGCGCGCATGACGTTGGTGCCTGACATAACCGAGACGTCGTGCTCCGAGGACCGCCCACCGAACAGCACGGCGATGCGCAGTTTCTTTGATGCAGCGCTCAAGAATTCCCCCTCAACGTCAGATGATCTCGGTGCTGGCGATCCTGATGCCGAAGCCTTCGAGGCCGACATAGTGACGCTCGCGCGAGGCCAGCAGCTTGATCGACGAGATGCCGAGATCCTTCAATATCTGCGCGCCGAGGCCGATTTCGCGCCACTCGTTCTCGCGGCGGCGAGCCTCGTCATGGCTCTCGGAGCTCTGGGCGGGCCGGTTGCGGTCGCGATGGCCGACGCCGACCGAGCCTTCGCGCAGATAGACGATGACGCCTCGCCTGTTATCGCCCATCGTCTTCATGATGCCGTCGAGACGGTGGTTCGTGCCGAAGACATCGCGCACGATTTCCTCCGGGTGGAGGCGCACCGGCACATCCTCGCCATCGCGGATATCGCCAAAGACGACCGCGAGATGCTGCATGGGGTCCCACGGCAGCGTGTAGGCGTGGGCAATGGCCTTGCCGCCGGGCGTTTCGACGTCGAAGGTCTCGACGCGCTCGATCAGCGTCTCCTTGCGCTGGCGGTAGGCGATGAGATCGGCGACCGAGACCTGCTTGAGGCCATGCTCCTCGGCGAACGCGGTGACCTGCGGGCCGCGCTTGACCGTGCCGTCATCGTTGACCAGTTCGCAGATCACGCCAACCGGGGGCAGGTTGGCGAGCTTGCAAAGGTCTACGGCGGCTTCCGTGTGGCCAGAGCGCATGAGCACGCCGCCCTCGCGCGCGATCAGTGGGAAAATGTGGCCGGGGCGTGTGAAATCCGACGCGCCGACATTGCCGTTGGCGAGGTTGCGGACGGTCAGCGTGCGGTCGTCGGCGGAGATGCCGGTGGTGGTACCGTGCTTGAAATCGACGCTGACCGTGAAGGCGGTGGTGTGGGCGGAATCATTGTCCGCGACCATCGCGCCGAGGCTGAGGCGCTTGGCGCCCTCGCGCGTCATCGGCGTGCAGACGATGCCCGACGTGTGGCGCACGATGAAGGCCATCTTCTCCGGCGTGCAATGGACGGCAGCGACGATGAGGTCGCCTTCGTTCTCGCGTCCGTCGTCATCCATGACGACGACGATTTCGCCACGCTCAAAGGCGCGCAGGGCTTCAACGATTTTTTTCTGGTCGTAGGGCATTCAACGCTCGCTCTGCTCGCAAGTGAGTAGGGAATAGTGAGTAGCGAATAGGGAAGATTTCAGATCACTCTCGACTGCTCACCAACTCACTATTCGCTACTCACTATTCGCTCTTTCCGGTTTGTCCCCGGTGCCGCAGGTAATGATCGGCAATCACACAGGCAACCATCGCCTCGCCGATCGGCACGGCGCGGATGCCGACGCAGGGGTCGTGGCGGCCCTTGGTCATCACGTCGACGTCGTTGCCGTCGCGATCGATAGAGCGGCGCGGGGTGAGGATCGATGAGGTCGGCTTGACGGCGAAGCGCGCGACGATGTCCTGCCCGGTCGAGATGCCGCCGAGAATGCCGCCTGCATTGTTCGAGAGAAACACAGGCCTGCCGTCGTTACCCATGCGCATCTCGTCCGCATTTTGTTCGCCCGTGATGCGCGCGGCCTCGAAGCCGTTGCCGATCTCGACACCCTTGACGGCGTTGATCGACATCAGGCCCGACGCGATGTCCTGGTCGAGCTTGGCGTAGATGGGCGCGCCCAACCCGGCCGGCACGCCCTCGGCGACGATCTCGATTATCGCTCCAACAGATGAGCCGGCCTTGCGGATGCCATCGAGGTATTCTGCGAACACAGGCACGGAAGCGGGATCGGGCGTGAAGAAGGGGTTTTCGGCATCGCCGACGAAATTCCAGTTCCAGTTGGCACGGTCGATGGACTTTTCGCCCATGGAGACGAGCGCACCGCGCACCTGCATGCCGGGTACGATCCTGCGGGCGATGGCTCCTGCGGCCACGCGCGCGGCGGTTTCGCGCGCGGACGAACGGCCGCCACCGCGATGGTCGCGGATGCCGTATTTCGCCTCATAGGCGTAGTCGGCGTGGCCGGGGCGGTACTGCTTTGCGATGTCGCCATAATCCTTGGAGCGCTGGTCGACATTCTCGATCAGCATGGAGATCGGCGTGCCGGTGGTGACAAGAGCGCCATCCTCCTCCAGCACGCCCGAAAGAATCTTCACCTCATCCGGCTCGCGCCGCTGGGTGACGAAGCGCGACTGGCCGGGCCGACGGCGGTCGAGCTCGCGCTGCACGTCGTCGCGGGTGAAGCGGATGCCGGGCGGGCAGCCATCGACCACGCAGCCGAGCGCCGGCCCGTGGCTTTCGCCCCAGGTGGTGACCCGGAAAAGGTGCCCGAAGGTGTTGTGCGACATGAACGTCCCGACCGGCTGCTTACCGCCGAGGAAACCGGCGTCGGCTGCCTTCTATTGGCCTTTTTGGCGGTGGTCAAACGAGCGTGTGGCACCGGGCAGGTTACGCACTGTCCGCGATCTGCGCCCGCGCGTCACCGAACCGATACATAGCGGAGCTAGCGTTTCGCCATGTCCAAGGGAGCCGGAAAAATAAGGTGGTGCAAAACCGGGCTCCACTTTTGACACATTCCCGATGTTTCTGCTCTGCTTCGCGCCGGACATCGCCCGTCCCGCACGAAAGCAAAAAATAACGAGAGGTCGATCATGCGTAGCCTTTTTGCCGGCGCCCTTGCCGCTGCCCTGACATTCTCCACGGCCGCTTTCGCAGCGGAAGCCGAGGGCAAGATCAGCTCCGTCGATCGTGACAACCTGACCATCACGCTGGACAACGGCAAATCGTACAAGCTGCCGGGCGAATTCGATGTCGACGCCATCCAGGAAGGCATGCATGCGCTGATCGCCTACGACACCGTCAACGACCAGAACATGATCACCGACATGGAGCTCTCGGAGTAGGCTCAGTGTCTTTTTGGCGTAGCCTTGTTCGAAAAGCTGCAACTGTTAGGGGCCTAAAGCCACTCCAACCCGGCATCGCTTAACCGCAGGACGCGATCCTGCGGCACGTCCATCGCGGCGACATCGGCGACGGGCTTGTCTTCCACCAGCTTGAAGAGCGTGCGGATGACGCCGCCATGGGTGACGCAGACGGTCTGGCGGTCGAGCGTCTCGAACCACGGCCGCACGCGGTCGAGCAGCATCTGGTAGCTCTCGCCGCCCGGCGCGACGAAGCCCCATTTGTCGGAGAGACGCGCCGCCGTGGACCCCGGCCGCATCGCTTCCAGTTCGGCGTAGGTGTAGCCCTGCCAGTCGCCGAAATGGACTTCCATGAGACGGCTGTCGACACGGTAGCCACGCTCGGGCAGGCCCATCTCCGTACGCACGATCTCCATGGTTTCGCGGGTGCGTTTCAGCGGGCTTGCGACGAAATCGAAGGCGGCTGGATCCTCGACAAGCCCAGCGAGACACTGACCATTGCGTGCCGCCTGTCGGCGGCCAAGTTCGGTGATGTCGGTGTCGGCCTGCCCCTGCAGACGCAATTCAGCGTTCCAGCCGGTCTGCCCGTGCCTGACGAAATAACAGAGCGGCGGCATGCCGGGCGTCTCCCCCGACCGACCGCGGCTCAATCCTTGACGGTCGAAATATCGGGGGCATCAACGGCCTTCATGCCGACGACATGGTAGCCGGAATCGACATGATGCACCTCGCCGGTGACGGCGCGCGACAGGTCCGACAGGAAATAGAAACCGGCGTCGCCGACCTCCTCGATCGTTACCGTGCGCCGCATCGGGGCGTTGTATTCGTTCCACTTGAGGATGTAGCGGAAATCATCGATGCCGGATGCCGCAAGCGTCTTGATCGGGCCGGCGGAGATGGCGTTGACACGGATGTTCTTCGGGCCGAGATCGACCGCCAGATACTTGACGCTGGCCTCCAGGGCGGCCTTGGCGACGCCCATGACATTGTAGTTGGGCATCACCTTCTCGGCGCCGTAATAGGTCATCGTCAGCAAGGAACCGCCGTCCGTCATCAGCCGCTCGGCGCGCTTGGCGACCGCCGTGAAGGAATAGACGGAAATATCCATTGTGCGCAGGAAGTTGGCGTGGCTGGTGTCGACATAGCGCCCGGTCAGTTCCTCCTTGTCGGAAAAACCGATGGCGTGGACGAGGAAGTCGAGCTTGCCCCACTTCTTTTCCAGCCCTTCGAAAACGGCATCGATGCTGGCCATGTCGGTGACGTCGCAATGGCCGGCGACCGTCGCGCCGATCTCGGCGGCCAACGGCTCGACGCGCTTCTTCAGCGCATCGCCCTGGTAGGTGAAGGCCAGTTCCGCTCCGTGCTGTGCGCAAGCCTTGGCGATGCCCCAGGCGATCGAGCGGTTGTTGGCCACACCGAGAATCAGGCCCTTCTTGCCGGCCATCAGGCCCTGACCAACCGTCATATGCGAGTCTCCGTGCTCGATTTGGCGCAGATGCCTATCGCACAGGCCCATGACGGCTTCAAGCGGTCAGAGATTGCACCTTTTATGTCAGAATCCGGCCGAAAATTACCAAACGGCGTCTTGTCGCGCAGCTGTCAGCCCTTGCGCATCAAAGATTCCAGTTCGGGATCGCCGCCCTCGGGTAGCATGATCCGGACGTGGACGTAAAAATCGCCATGTCCACCGGTCTTTTCGGGCAGGCCGCGTCCCTTCAGCCGCAGAACCTTGTCGGAACTCGACCATGCGGGCACATTGACCGCGATGCGGCCGGTTGGCGTCTCCACGGCCTGTTTAGCCCCGAGCACCGCATCCTTCAGCGGCACCGGAAGGTCTACATGCAGGTCGCGGCCTTCTACGCGGTAGCGCGGGTGCTTGCGCAGGCGCACCTTGACCAGCGCGTCTCCGGGTTGGCCGAGACCCTGCTCGCCCTGCCCTTTCAGCCGAATGGTCTGGCCGTCCTCGACAAAGGTCGGCAGCTTGACGGCGATCTTGCGCCCGTCGGGGAACTGCGCGGTGACCTTGGGCGCAGTCGCGACTTCCTCGACGGTCACGTCAAGGGTGACGTTGATGTCGTTCCCGGCGGGTGCGGCACGCTGCCTACCGCCCGCTCCCGAGGTACCGGCACCGCCACGCTGCGAGAAGGCCTGGCTGAAAAGGTCCGAGAAGATGTCGTCGGCACCGCCTCCGCCGAACGGACTGCCGCCCGCGCTGCGGAACTCGAAATGCTGGGCGCCCGGGCCGCCCTGCTGGCGGCGGAAGCCGGCGAAGGGATCGCTGCCTGCGCCATGCGCTCCCTGGAATCCTTCAAAACCCTGGAATTTCGGCTTGCCCTCGGCATCAATCTCGCCACGGTCGAACGCAGCGCGCTGCTTCTCGTCGCCGATGATCTCGTAGGCCTGGTTGGCCGCCGCAAAACGGTCCTTCGCCTTGGCGTCGCCCGGATTCTGGTCAGGGTGATGCTTCTTGGCGAGCTTGCGGTACGCCGCTTTTATGTCTTTGGCCGAGGCGTTCTTGGCAACGCCCAGCACCTCATAGGGATCGCGCATCTTCAATTGCCTGCGATTCTTCAGCTTTGTCGCTGTGAATATAGGGAGTTTGTTCGCCCTGATATATGCGTTTGGTTAGGAAGAAATTCCAGAGGTGGCAGGCTCAAAACTCGTCATGCGCCAGGAACCGCTCGTGCCGACCATGCAGGCCTCGCCGCGGAACATGGCGACGCCGTCGAAGCTTTCGCGGGTGGCGCTGAACTGGCGGCAGAGCGTGCCAGGCGCTTTCTTCTCGGCTATCCCCATGATCTGGCCGCGCGCGCCCGTGCCGGCGTTGGCCCAAAGCAGCGGCGCCTCACCCAGCGTCTCCAGGTCGGCCGATGTCACGGCGTTGCGGATGGTGGCTTCGTCGGAGAAGCGCTCGGCATCGAATGTTCCAGCAGTCGACGGGGCGCTGCTGGTGTAAAGGCTGCGATCGACCTCGGCCTTCTCCAGGCTGAAACCGCCTGCCCCGCAGCCCGTCAGCATGGTCACAGCGCAAAGCAACGCCACGCCCGGCAAGGCGCGCAGCTCAGGACCATCAAAAAACGCTGGCTGATCGGCTTGCGCAGCGCGCGGCAATCGGCATTCTCCCCGCGAACCAGAGGGTTAAAGTTAAATTATGAGCGATACGGGGTTAACGGGTGGTGACTTTACCGAGGCAGCGGAGCCGTTTCGGCTTTTCTCCGCATGGCTGGAAGACGCCACGAAGAGCGAACTGAACGATCCGAACGCGCTGGCGCTGGCGACCGTCGACGCCGAAGGACTGCCGGACGTGCGGATGGTGCTGCTGAAGGACTTCGACGGGCGCGGCTTCGTCTTCTACACCAATTTCGAGAGCGCCAAGGGTCGCGAAATCCTTGGCAATATGAAGGCGGCGATGTGCTTCCACTGGAAATCGCTGCGCCGGCAGGTGCGGGTACGCGGGCCGGTCGAGATCGTCAGCGATGACGAGGCGGACGCATATTACGCCACCCGCCCGCGCGGCAGCCGCATCGGCGCCTGGGCCTCGAAACAGTCGCGCCCGCTGGAAAGCCGGTTCGCGCTGGAGAAGGCAGTGGCGGAATATACGGCGCGCTATGCGATCGGCGAGATCCCAAGGCCGAAGTACTGGTCGGGTTTCCGGATCGTGCCGTCGCAGATCGAGTTCTGGCACGACCGGCCGTTCAGGCTGCATGATCGCGTTGTGTTCAAGCGATCCGAGGGCGGTGAATGGGAGAAGGCGCGGCTGTATCCCTAGGGAAATATTCGGCGGACACGCCCTGCTTGAAGTTTACAATCAGTAAGAAGACGGCGACACAACGATGACGGCGGCTAGCCCAAGCAAAAGGTACAGCACCGCAATCGTCGCCTGGACGCGGCGCTGGCTTGTCACGGCAGCAGCCACGCAGATCACTGCCAGCCCAATGACCGGCAAGGCCTGAGCAGCCCATGGTGGCTGGTTCCACAGCCACCAGTTCGTGACAAGAGCAGCGAGGTGAAACACGGCGAGCGCAAGAAGGGCGTAGCGGCCATCACGCTGAAAGAAACCCGGCCCTTCCGCGAGATCGGCCTCGCTGGGTGAGATCAGCGCCGCAGCAAGGAACAGCGTCATGGCGAGGGCGATCAACAGGCCGAAATCGATGATGGACCATTGCGGGCGCTGGAGAAGCTCGGCCAGCGCCCACCAGAACTGGAAGATTTCCGTCAGGATCACGGCAGCCATCAGGAGCGGCAGCCAATCGGGTGTTGTCCGGCGTCTCATCTTGAAAGCGGAGACGAAGCCACTGAGGATGCGTGTTGTGGCCAGACCAAGGATGGTCGAGAGAACAACGGCGAGCCAGCGGAAGGTGTCCATATCCTAAACTAGCCCGCACAGCCCCGCGTGGCGAGACAAGTGTCCGAAAACAGGGCGAAAGCGTTACAAATGGTATCGCTATCCCTTCTTCCGCATCCGCCCATTTAGCCGGAGGCTATGCGGCTGCCGATCGGTCGGCGGCTGCATCGGCTATTCGGATCTGTCTTCCAGCCCACGCCGCAAGCGCCTGATAACTGCCGAACGAGCTCGTTCGTCGGCGGCAGCGTTGACCTTCTGAGTGATGTCGATGATGAGCCTGGAGAGGTCATTGTGCCAGTCGAGCCGCGCAACCTTTTCAGGCTTCAGCCGGCGAGGCCTGTTGACGTCGATCTCGCGGGCAGCATCGGGGCCAAGCTCATAGGCATCGTCGATGAGCGGCATGATGAGCCGATTGTACCCCAGAGAGGATGAAATCCGGTCGCGCAACCCATTGAGGCCAGGTTCCTCTCCGTGCGTGAGGAATATCGATCGGCGCACCGGGAAGCGCTTCTTCACCCATGAAACGAGTTCTGACGCGTCGGCATGGCCGGAATAGAAGTCGAACTGTTCAATGCGCGCCTTGACGTCGATTTCCTCACCCTGGATGCGGACACGCGAGGCGCCGTCTAGCAGAATGCGCCCGAGAGACCCCTGAGCCTGAAAGCCCGCCGTCATGATCGTGGCGTTGTGTCGCCAGAGGTTCGCCTTGAGATGATGGCGGATACGACCGGCATCGCACATCCCGCTTGCAGCGATCACGATGAAGAAGCCGGAAAGCCGATTTATGGCCTTGCTTTGTTCGACGGTCTCGGTGAAGTGAATGGTGTCGGACCGCAGCGCCGCGAGCAACTCTTCTCCACCTTCTATCTCCGCGGCATGACGCTCGAAGACAGCGCTGGCACGGGTTGCCAGGGGCGAATCGACGAAAATCGGTCCGGACGGTATCGAGCCATCGCGTGCAAGCAGGTAAAGGTCCACCAGGAGTTCCTGGGTACGCTCGACCGCGAAAGACGGGATTACGAGCGGACCTCTCTGCTCGGCTGCGCGTCTGACTTCCTCGCCCAACATAGCTCGGCGACTTGCACGAGAAATCTCTGACCTGTCGCGATCGCCATACGTGCTTTCACAGATGAGATAGTCCACGCCGCTCGGGCCGTCCGGCTCGGGCTGCAGCAGCTTCTGGCCGGGTCCGATATCGCCGGAGAACAGGAGCCGCAGCGGCCCTTCCTGTGTGTCGCTATCGATCTCGATCTCGACCGAGGCCGATCCGAGCAGATGTCCGGCGTTCCAGTAACGTGCGCGGATTGCGGCCGCGACGTTCGTCCACTGACCATACTGCACAGGCCGGAACGTGCGCATGCAATCGGCGACGTCTGCGATGGAATAAATAGGCGTGACCTGTTGACGCCCCCGCTGCGCGTTGCGGCGGTTGAGGTGCTCGACTTCCATCTCCTGGATGTGCGCCGAATCCGGCAGCATGACCGAGCAAAGGTCGATTGTCGGCGAGGTGGCGTAGATCGGCCCTGCGAAACCGCGCTTGATCAGTTTCGGAAGAAGGCCGCTGTGGTCGATATGGGCGTGGGTGAGGATAACGGCGTCGATCGCGTCCGGCCTGAAGGGAAAGTCGCCGTAGTTCAGCTCCTTCTCTGATTTTGATCCCTGGAACATGCCGCAATCGACGAGTACGCGGCAGTGTCCGGTTTCGATCTCATAACAGGAGCCGGTAACGCCGCGGGCGGCACCGTGAAAGCGCATAACCGGATACATAGGCCCCTTCAGGATTTCTCGAACAGAAGAGTACCGCGCTCTCCCGTCGAACGGATGACCGATGGAAGGCCTCTGGTTGCGATCAGTCTCGAAGGCCTCCGAACTTCATGCTAGCCTAGCATGAAAGAGTTGCCCGGTAATCATGGGCGTGACCGAGGAACCTGTCCGCATTGCTGAAGCTGAAGCGAATCAGGATCGACACGCACAACGAGAGCATTGCCTATGTCGACAGGCACTGCCAGCTGTTCAGACCCGACCAGCACCGGGCTCTGAAAAAGGTCAGTATCACCGGGGAAGGTGGACGCGAGGTTCTCGCATCGCTCGCCATTGCCGACGACGAGGGTATCGTCGCGGATGACGAACTCGGGCTGTCGGAGCAGGGTTTCTCAAGCCTCGGCCTGCCGGAAGGCTCTGCCGTCATGATCGCACCGGCGGTGCCTCCTCGCAGCCTCGAAAGCGTCCGCTCGAAGATCAGGGGCGTGACGCTTTCGTCGGACGACATCCGCAACATTGTCGTCGATATCGCCCACCGCAGATACAGCGAAATGGATCTCGCAGCCTTCCTGATCGGTTCGGCGAGTTTCATGACCACAGACGAACTCCTGGCGCTCACACAAGCCATGATCTCGGTCGGCCGGAAGCTCGAGTGGTCTCAGCAGACTGTCGTCGACAAGCACTGCATCGGCGGGATTCCGGGCAATCGCACGTCGATGATCATCGTCCCGATCGTGTCGGCCTACGGTCTCACGATTCCCAAGACGTCCTCGCGGTCCATCACATCTCCAGCGGGTACAGCCGATACGATGGAGGTGCTGGCGCGCGTCGACCTGTCGGTCGACGAAATGCGCCATGTCGTGAACGAGTGTCGCGGCTGCATCGTCTGGGGCGGCAACGTGAACCTCTCGCCGGCCGATGACATCATGATCTCGGTGCAGCGCCCGCTGGGGATCGACACACGCGAGCAGATGGTGGCTTCCATCCTGTCGAAGAAGGTCGCGGCAGGATCCACTCATCTGGTGGTGGATATACCCGTAGGGCCCTCCGCCAAGGTCCGCGGGACGGAAGATGCGGTGCGCCTGAGAAAGCTGTTCGAATTTGTCGGCGACCGGCTCGGACTGCACATTGATGTCGCGATCACTTCGGCCGCCGAGCCGGTCGGGCGCGGTATCGGGCCTGTGCTGGAAGCGCGTGACGTCATGTCCGTCCTGCGGTGTGAGGCGGGCGCGCCGTCAGACCTTCGCGAGAAATCCTTGCAACTGGCGGCGCGCATCATCGAACTGGATCCGGCGTGCCGCGGCGGAACCGGGTATGTACGTGCCAGAGAGTTGCTGGACTCAGGCTCTGCCTTGTGCTCGATGGAGCGAATAATGAGGCTGCAGGGTCCCCCACCGATGACCTTCAAGCTCGGGGAGTTGACGCATGACGTCCATGCGATGGTCAACGGGAGGGTTTGCGACATGGACTGCTACAGACTGGCACGGATAGCCCGGCTGGCGGGCGCTCCGCTGGATCGTGGCGCCGGCATCGATCTTCTCAGGAAGACAGGCGATGTCGTAGAGGCAGGCGAAGCCGTCTATCGGATTCATGCGGCCCACGCCGGAGAACTGGCGTTGGCGACCGAAGCCGCCGAACGCAATATCGGCTTTTCGTTAGAACCCGATGATCGACCCTGATGTCAGCCAGACTGCGGCGCCGCTGACGCGGATCACCCGCCACAGGATTGGCCGCCGTGTTCCGCCTCGGACAGAACGGCGCTCAATGAAGTGGTCCGTTCAAGTCGTACGCGCCTCGAAGCCATCGATGCGGCGAGCGCGGTGAAGAGATATCTACCTAGTGCTGATCCCCTCAGTGAACCGTCGCCGACGCCTGGGCAACAGCACTGATGGCCCTCGGGTCTGACGAAGGAAGTACTCGGGCGCGGAAATCGGCATCGAAGCCTTGTTCCTGCATCGCGACAAACGCGATACGGTTCGTGGACGGGGCGTGGGCAAGCCATGGAGCATGCCGCCCAGGAGCGACTTTGGAATGGAACATTCCGCAGGCGACAGGCTAAAGACGGGGCTTCTGGCTGTGGCGGTGGCCGGTCTTTTGGGAGGTCTCGTCCTCGCCTACGTCATGGATAGGCCGGACCTTGCTTCGACCACATGGATGATCGGTGTCGTCCCTGTCCTCGCCGCGCTGGTGATCGAGATCCTGCGCAGCCTCACGCGAGGCGAAGTCGGGTTGGATATCGTCGCGGCGCTGTCGATGACCGCAGCCCTGCTGTTCGGAGAGACACTGGCCGCCGCGGTTGTTGCGGTCATGTATTCCGGCGGCACATTCCTCGAAAGCTTTGCCGAGGGTCGCGCCCGGCAAGAGATGCGCGATCTTCTTGCGCGCGTCCCGCGCATGGCAACACGGCACCGGGACGGCCGGCTGGAAGACGTGCCACTCGACCAGATCGCGGCCGGAGACCGGCTCCTGATCCGGCAGGGCGACATCGTTCCCGTGGATGGTACGGTCGAGTCCCCTTCGGCGTTCCTCGACACCTCCGCGCTGACGGGCGAATCCCTGCCGATCAAGCTCGCTGCTGGCGCAGAGGCGATGAGCGGCTCGACCAATGCCGGCGATGCGTTCGATCTACTTGCCACGAGGGAGGCGCGCGACAGCACCTATGCTGGCATCGTACGCCTCGTCGAACAGGCCCAATCCTCCAAGGCCCCGATGTCTCGCCTTGCCGACCGCTGGTCCCTGGGCTTTTTGCTCGTGACTGTGGCGATCGCCTTCGCCGCATGGTGGTTCACGAACGACCCCATCCGGGCGGTTGCTGTGCTGGTTGTCGCGACGCCGTGTCCGCTGATCCTGGCAGTCCCCGTGGCGCTGGTGGCGGGGCTATCGCGCGCCGCCCACTACGGCGTACTCATCAAAGGGGCCGGGCCGCTGGAGGCCATGGCCCGCGCGCGCACGCTCATTCTCGACAAGACCGGCACGCTGACCGACGGCCGACCGCGGATCGTTTCGATAGACACTCATCACGGTATCGGGGCGGATGAGTTGCTGCGGCTTGGAGCAGCACTCGACCAGGCGACGAAACACCCCGTCGCGCAGGCGATCGTTGCCGGAGCGCAGCAGCTCGGAATGACGCTGCCCGTCCCGCAGGAGGTCAGGGAGAGGCCTGGAGAAGGGTTGACCGGGATGGTCGAGGGTCGCCGGGTAATCATCGGCGGCCATGGCTTCGTCGCCGGACAGGTCGATGCCGGGGCCATCGCCCATCCGGCGCTGTCGGCGGGCTCGGTGCTGGTGGCGGTCGGCGTCGACGGCAAGCTCGCGGGCCACATCGTCATGGCCGATCCCTTGCGCGAGGGCACGCATGACATGCTGTCGCGACTGCGCCGACAGGGGGTCAACCGTATTCTCCTTGCCACCGGGGACCGGCAGGAGGTTGCGGAGCGGGTGACAATCGGCCTCGATCTCGACGGCATTCGAGCGGGACTGTCTCCTGATCAGAAGGTTCTCCTCGTTCTCACGGAGCGCAAGCACGGTCCGGTGATGATGGTCGGCGACGGGGTGAATGATGCTCCTGCCTTGGCGGCCGCCGACATCGGCGTGGCGATGGGAGCACGCGGCGCAGCCGCGTCCGCGGAAGCCGCCGACGTCGTCCTGCTCGTCGACAGGGTGGACAGGCTCGGGCCGGGCGTCGAGATCGCTCGCGGCGCGCGGCGCATCGCGCTCGAGAGCGTTGTCGCGGGAATCGGGCTTTCGGTCATGGGTATGGTCGCCGCTGCCTTCGGCTACCTCACTCCCGTGCAGGGCGCATTGATCCAGGAAGCCATCGACGTCGCGGTCATCCTCAACGCGCTGCGCGCACTTCGAATCCGACCCGCCGAACCCCGGCCGACGCATCCGAGTGACGGCGCGCTTGTAACTCAGAAAGAGATAAAGGCATGAGCCGCCTCTCGCATTCCGAAGTCCACATTGTCCATCGGATCGGATGGCTGCGCGCTACAGTGCTTGGAGCCAATGGAGGGGGTGGCGGCGAGCTCCGGTTCCACGGAGATCCGGATCGCAGGTTTTGCCGGCCTCGTCGCAGAACGCAGGCGGAGTCGGCATGCCGCGCGGTGCGCTGCGCCGCGGCGGTCGGCGCCCTGTGCGGCGTGAGCGCGGGATTAACCCGAAAGACGTTCTGCATTGTATTGCAACGGTTCCTCGAAACTTCCGGCCGTTGCGGCATTCTCCGGCACCTCAATCGAAGGCTACAATACATCACGACGTCTTCGCGACTCAGTTGTTGCAACAGACGCGTACCGCTTGCGAACCCGCTATCGTGCAAATTGGGCAACAGGCCTTGACGGGTTACGGATGACCCCAATGGACCACACTATTGCAAGACTTGGGCTGGCTCTGGCGATCGGCCTTCTCGTGGGTATGGAGCGCGGCTGGCGTGAACGCGAAGCTGCCGATAATAGCCGTACAGCCGGCATTCGCACCTTCGGCCTGTCGGGGTTGCTGGGCGGCATCTTTGCCGCGCTTGCAGCTGCTTTGGGCTCAAGCGCCATATTGATTGCGGGCTTTTTCGGCTTCGCGGCGATCTTCGCCTGGTTTTCCTCGCACGAAGCCGAACATGACCACAATTTCAGCGTGACAGGCGTGGTGGCAGCGTTGAGCGTGTTCGCGCTCGGCGCACTTGCGGTCGCCGGGGACCAACTGGTGGCCGCAGCCGGCGGTGCGGCGCTCGCAGCTGTGCTTGCCAGCCGGGAGATGCTTCATGGTCTGCTTCGTCGCCTGACCTGGATCGAACTGCGCTCGGCCATTGTCCTTGCAGCGATGACCGCGATCGTGCTGCCGCTTCTTCCCGACAGAACCGTCGACCCGTGGGGCGGGCTCAACCCGTTCGAGATATGGCTCTTCACCGTCATCGTCGCGGCGATCTCCTTTGGCGGTTATGTCGCGGTCCGCTTGCTAGGCGAGACACGCGGATTGCTGGTCGGATCGATCGCCGGCGCTATCGTTTCGTCGACTGGAGTCACCGTCGCACTGGCGCGTATGGCCAAATCGGAGGCCAACGCCATGCCGCTGGTGGGTGGGGCGGCGCTCGCGGCGCTGGTGTCCGTCCTTCGGGTTTGCGCCATCGTTGCGCTACTCGCACCGCAGGTCATCGCGTACATGATCGGACCCGCTATCGCCGGGGGATCCGTGCTTGCAGTGGCTGGTGTCTTGCTCCTGGCTCAAAGCGGCGCGCACGATGCCGGCGACCAGTCAGGGCGCAATCCGTTCGAACTTGGAGCGCTTCTGGTCTTTGCCGCTGCCTTCGCAATTGTTTCCACCGTCAGCGCGGCGCTCTCTAGCCGCTTCGGGGAGACCGGTCTTCTGGCCACGACTGCCGTTTCAGGCGCCTTCGACGTCGACGTGGCCGTTCTCAGCTCGCTTCGGCTTGTCGAGGGTGGAACCGCCTTAGCGCTGGTGGGGCAAGCGGTGCTTGTCGCGCTTGCCGCGAATGCCACTGGGCGTTTGGTCCTTGCGATCCTCGCCGGTCCAGCGCGCTTCTCGCTCCCGTTTGCTGCAATCACGGCATGCGCGGCCGCGGTGGCGGTCGCTGCCTTCGTGTGGCTCCCCTTTGCTTAGGCGGCGGCGCTCTGCCAAGCGAACGACGAATTTGACGGCATTCTTCAGGCAAGCACGACTGCCCTCCCGAACGCCTCACAACGACAATTTCTTCCTGGTTTCGGCCAAACGGGACCGTCAGTAAACGGCACCGTTCAGGCCGAGATGCAGATGCCTCCCGAATGGCGGGTTTCGGGCTGCAGGCAGGCCAAGCGGAACGACCGAAATTGGGTCGAAAGCGAACCAAACGGGGGATCGCTATCCCTTCTTCCGCATCATGAACGCCATGAGCGCAGCGCGGGCTTCGTCGGACTTCAGCCTCTCCTTAAAGCGCTTGCCCTCCTCACGGATGCGGGCGAGGAGCGGTTCGCGCGGGCCTAGCATGAGGTCGCGGGCGATCTTCAGAGCTTCCGGAGGCTTGGATGCAACTAGCGTGGCAGCATCCAAGACAGTGACTTCCAGCTCGTCGTCGGTGACGACGGCGTAGATCAGGCCGGCGGCGAGCGCCTTTTCGGCGGAAAAGCCCTCGCCCAGCCCAAGCAGTGCAAATGCCTGCTGGCGACCGACGACTGCCGGAACGAGCAGGCTTGAACCGGCCTCGGGCACAAGGCCGAGATCGACGAACGGTGTGCGGAAGACAGTGCGCGGGGTGGCGAAGGTGAGGTCGCAGTGGAGGTTGAGCGTGGTGCCGATGCCGACCGCGATGCCATCGACGCCCGAGAGAACTGGCTTTTGCGCGCCGGCAAGCGCTTCGAGGAAGTTCCAGACCTCCAGACCGCCCTCGCCGCCCGTGGCGATCGCCATGAAGTCGTGCAGGTCGTTGCCGGCGGAAAACGCGCCGGGCAGGCCGAGAAAGACATGGACGCGAACCGCCGGGTCGGCGTCGCCCTGCCGAAGCGCCTCGGCCATGGCCTGGTACATGGCGCGGGTGAGCGCGTTCTTCTTGTCCGGCCGGTTCATTCGGATGGTCTGGACCGGCCCTTGACGCTCGATGATGACGTGCTCGGACATTGACGCGCCCTCAGCCAGAGATCAGGGTCTTGCCAGCGGCCAGCAGTCCTTCCGCACCGATGGTGATGCCGGAGCGCAGGGCTTCCGCCTCGGGCGCGAGATTCTCGGCATAGAAACGAAGCAGGGCGATGCGCTGCGGCGACCTATCGGCGAGTGCGGCGCGGGCGAGATAGGCGCCGCCGGAAGCCAGCGCGAACAGGCGCAGATGGGCCGTCGCGCCGGCGAGTGCGACATCGGTCATGCCTGCGGACAGGTTCTCCTGCAGATACTCAGTGGCGGCGGCGAGGTCGTCGACGGCGTCCTGCAAGAAGTCGATGCCGTGTTCCATGCCGTCGAAATTGGCCTCGGCGAGGTCCGCTATCGTGCCGGCCAGTTCGGCGATGTAGCCGTGGACGTGCTCGCCGCCCGACTGCGGCAGCTTGCGGGTGACGAGGTCGATTGCCTGAATGCCGTTGGTGCCCTCGTAGATCGAGGCGATGCGGGCGTCGCGATAGAGCGCGGCCGCGCCGGTCTCCTCGATGTAGCCCATGCCGCCGTGCACCTGTATGCCAAGCGAGGCGACTTCCGAGCCGATATCGGTGGAGAAGGCCTTGGCGACGGGCGTCAGCAGGTTGGCGCGTTCCTGCCAGAATATCTTCTCCTCACCGTCCGAGACGCGCGCCATGTCGAGAGCGTGGGCGCAGGAATAGGCGATGGAGCGGGCGACGCGGGTCAGTGCCTGCATGGTCAAGAGCATGCGCTGCACGTCGGGATGATGGACGATGGGCGCCATGCCCTCGCCCGCCCAGCCGGACGCCTTGCCCTGCCGGCGCTCGTTGGCATAGGCGAGTGCCTTCTGGAATGCGGTTTCTGCGATGGCAACGCCTTCGAGGCCGATGGCGAGGCGGGCGTTGTTCATCATGGTGAACATGCAGGCGAGGCCGCGATTCTCCTCGCCGATCAGCCAGCCGACCGCGCCCTTTTCCTCGCTGGCGACGAAGCCGTCGCCATAGATCATGGTGCAGGTGGGCGAGCCGTGGATGCCGAGCTTGTGCTCCAGCGAGGCGCAGAAGAGATCGTTGCGGCGGCCGAGCGACCCGTCGGCGTTGACGAGGAACTTCGGCACAAGGAAGAGCGAGAGGCCACGCGTGCCGGCCGGCGCATCCGGCAGCCGAGCAAGCACCGTGTGCACGATGTTGTCGGTGAAGTCGTGCTCGCCATAGGTGATGAATATCTTCTGGCCGAAGATGCGGTAGGTGCCGTCGGGTGCGCGCTCGGCGCGGGTACGCAGCGCGTTGAGGTCGGACCCCGCCTGAGGCTCGGTCAAGTTCATGGTGCCCATCCACTCGCCGGAGACAAGTTTTGCGAGATAGGTCTGCTTGAGGTGTTCGGAGGCGTGCTTTTCGAGTGCCTCGACCGCCCCCATGGTGAGCGTCGGCCCGAGCGCGAAGGCCGTCGCGCCTGAATTCCACATTTCGAGCGCCGCGACGGACAGCATCGACGGCAGGCCCTGCCCGCCGAACTCCTCGGGGCCGGTCAGCGCGTTCCAGCCGCCTTCAATCCAGCGGCGGTAGAGTTCCTTCCAGCCGGGAGGAGTCGTCACTGCGGCGTCCTTCAGAGTCGCGCCCTGCTTATCGCCGACGCTGTAGAGCGGCGCGATTTCCTCGGTGGCGAAGCGCCCGGCCTCGGAGAGGATCGCGGCAGCGAGATCGGCGGTAAGGTCGCCGAGGCGCCCGTCCTCGATCGCGGCGCGAAGGCCGGCGACCTCGTTCAACGTGAAGGCGATCTCTTCGACGGGCGCGCGGTACATGAATTTCTCTCCGGCAAACGCACGAACTGATCTAAACGCCCGAGCATCATGCGCCTAGGGTCTTTTTACGTAAACGTCAAATTTTGTCGCATGAGGTTGATGCTAGGGCCGGACGACGTTAGTTTTGCAGGCAACTGAGGGGAATCGATGCTTGCGAGACCGGAAACCCGGCGATGCACGGAGTGCGGGCTGCCTTACGGCGCGGCCGGCTTTGCCTGCTATCACGGCGATATCGACCAGGGGCCTGCCTACTGGTCGGATCGGGGAATCCTGTGCTCGCCAAAATGCTCGCTGGCGCACTGGAAGCGTCGCGATGCCGACGGTTCGTTGCCGTCCGTTCCGGCGGCCGATCCTTTTCTGCTTGATCAACCGCCGTTCCGCAGGCGATAAGTCGTGGTGACGGCGGAGGATATTGGTGCAAGCAAGCTGCGGCTTTCCCGAAAGGGCGGGATAGGCGAGCCAGCAAGGGAATGCCGCGTCATTGCTCAAATCGCTTGATCGTTTCGTCCGCGCTTCGCTGATCGCTTTCGGGGCCGCCCTGCTGGGCGGGGCGGTTGCGCATGCGTCGGATTTCTCCGAGCCTTGGAAACGGGCCGACCGCGCGCTGGTCATCGACGCCTACGAATACAATCCGATCAACTGGCAGAAGCTGGTCAGCGACAAACGGATCGCAGGCTTCATCAACAAGGGATCGGACGGCCTGTCGCCGCCCTACAAATGCTCCGGCAACGACACAGAGATCCGGCTCTGCAAGGCGCTGTGGAAACGACACGCCGTGGCGCGCGAGCTTTTCCACACGCGCAGGACCGTCGCCAAGGCGCTCGGCATCAAGTGGGGCGCCTATCATCTCGCACGGCCCGGCAACCCGATCGATCAGGCGAACAACTTCATCGATTTCGCCGAGCCCGCGCCGGACGACCTGATCGCGCTCGACATCGAGGACAACGATCCCTCGAAATGGATGTCGCTGGAAGACGCCGAGACGTTCGCGCGGCACATCTATACCCGGCTCGGACGCTGGCCGGTGCTCTACACCAACGGCAGCACAGCGCTGTATATCGCCGA
Organism: Mesorhizobium quangtriensis; assembly: GCF_040081925.1. Classification (NCBI taxonomy): domain Bacteria; kingdom Pseudomonadati; phylum Pseudomonadota; class Alphaproteobacteria; order Hyphomicrobiales; family Phyllobacteriaceae; genus Mesorhizobium; species Mesorhizobium quangtriensis. The sequence goes on along the minus strand of NZ_JBEBMF010000001.1, from coordinate 1,402,181 downwards.
GAACCGCAAGCGCTACACGGTGCTGTCGCGCCTGCCGCTCTGGTATGCGCGCTACAAGCCGGAGATCGGCCTGCATTTCCCGAAGGGGCACTGGAAGACGTATGCGCTGTGGCAGTTTTCGGCGAGCGCCAATTGCGACGCGAAATCCTGCCCCTATCGTCCGCCTGGAACGCCGATCGATATCGACGTGAATGTGGCGTCCATGAGCGTGGAAGAACTGCGCGTGCAATGGCCATTCAACGAACTGATGGACAAGAAGGATTACCCGGACGAGGAAATCGTGCCGGTTCCCGTCGCGCGCATTGACGCGCTTAAGGGTGACGATGTGACGGTCGAGTTCGTAAAGGTCGCGACCGACGACGCGGCGGAAATCGCCGAGGCCAAGGCTAACGACACTCAGGCGAGCGATACTCCGGCGACTGGGGCCGAACTGGCCGAGGCTCAGGTTGCGGCCGAGCAGCCTGTCAAACAGATCGCCGCTATCAAGGCGCAAGTCGAGACACCTGCAGTGGCCGCCGAGCAGCCGGTCGAGCAGATTGTCGATACCGGCGAAACGATCCCGCTGCCGATCTGGCGCAAGGACGCGCGCAAGAAGCGCGCCGACGTGACGCTGAAATTCGTCTCAGTGGAGCAGGTCGTTACCAAGGAGGTGGTCGCGCGCGCAATGCCGGCCGGGTCTCCATTCCAGGCCTTGCTTGGGAAGCAGGCCGTGACCAACCCGCCGATCGTCCTGGCAGGGTATGCCCAAGCGGTGGACTATTCCCGACAGCCGCGTCTGCCCGCAGCGAAGGCTGCGGCGAAACCGGCCTATGTCCCGAGCGGGGAGATTTCGGCGGCGGCGCTGGACGACCCGAGCCCGGTCCGGTCATCGACGCAATTCTCGCGTCACGACCTGCCGATCTTCCTGCTGAGGAAACTCGACGGTCCCGACGAAGTACAGCCTTAGCTAGGTCTCGCGGGCCACCGCGCGCCAGCCGATGTCGCGGCGGCAGAAGCCGCCGGGCCAGTCGATGCGGTCGACAGCCTTATAGGCCTGTTTCTGCGCTTCGGTGACGGTTTTAGCCATCGCGGTGACGTTCAGTACGCGGCCGCCATTGGCGACGATCTCGCCGCCGCTTAGCGCCGTGCCCGCATGGAAGACAGCTGCTCCCCCCTGCTCCGCGTCGTCGAGTCCACGAATGACCGACCCTTTTTCTGGCGTGCCGGGATAGCCTTTCGCGGCCATGACGACAGTCAGCGCCGTCTCGTCGCGCCAGCGGGCGGACATATGCGCGAGCTGGCCGTCCGCAGCCGCTTCAAGCAGAACCAGAAGATCGTCCTTCAGGCGCATCATCAGCACCTGGCACTCCGGATCGCCAAAGCGGACATTGTATTCGATGAGCTTCGGCCCTGACGAGGTGATCATCAGGCCGGCAAAAAGAACGCCGGAGAAAGGCGAACCGATCTCGGCCATGCCGCGCATGGTCGGCTCGATTATCTCCTTCATGGTGCGCTCGATGATTTCGGGCGTCATCACGGGAGCCGGCGAATAGGCCCCCATGCCGCCGGTGTTCGGTCCTGTGTCGCCGTCACCGACCTGCTTGTGGTCCTGCGCGGTACCGAAGGGGAGCGCTGTTGTCCCGTCGCAAAGGCAGAAGAAGCTTGCCTCCTCGCCGGTCATGAACTCCTCGACGACGACTTCGGCTCCGGCCGCGCCGAACGAACCGGAGAAGCAGTCGTCTATCGCCGCGAGAGCCTCAGCCTCTGTCATGGCGACAGTGACGCCCTTGCCGGCTGCCAGACCGTCGGCCTTGACGACGATCGGCGCGCCCTGCTTGCGGACATAGGCTTTCGCGGCCTCGGCATCGGAGAATCGGCCATATGCAGCGGTGGGGATATTGAAGCGCGCGCACAGATCCTTGGTGAAGCCCTTGGACCCCTCCAGACGAGCCGCAGCCTTCGATGCGCCGAAAACCTTGATGCCGGCGGCGCGCAGATCATCAGCGATGCCCGCGACCAGCGGCGCTTCGGGTCCGACCACGACGAGGTCGATCGCGTTGGCCGTGCAGAACGCAACGACAGCCTTGTGGTCCGCGATGTCGAGGGCAACAAGTTCCGCTTCCTTCGCGATACCCGGATTGCACGGCGCGGCATAAAGCTTCGTCAGCAAGGGCGAGGCGGCCAGCTTCCAGGCAAGTGCATGCTCGCGGCCACCTGATCCGATGAGAAGAACATTCATGCGGTCAACCCGTTGCTGGAAGTCGTTGCATCCCGGTATGTCCATGAGGACGGCGGGTCAAGCATTGCATGCCCGGGCGGCCATCTATCCCAAGCCTTGACGCCCCGGCCCTCGCCTGCCACTCCAAATCCATGGAACAGATACAGACGAAGGCAGCACAGGGGCGGGTCGCGGATGCGCCGAGCGGGCACTGGGTCTATCGCGCGCTGCCGCGCTGGCTGTGGCCCTATGCGCAGCTTGCCCGCTGGGACAGGCCGATAGGCTGGCAACTGCTGATGTGGCCGTGCTGGTGGTCGGCGGCGATGGCGGCGAGCGCCTATGCGCGGCCGACCGACAGCTTCGAATCCCTGATCCCGCAACCCTGGCACCTCGTGCTGTTCTTCGTCGGCGCGGTGGTCATGCGCGGCGCGGGCTGCACCTATAACGATATCGTGGACGCCAGGATCGACGGACAGGTCGAGCGCACGCGCTCGCGCCCGCTGCCCTCAGGCAAGGTCTCACGCAAGCAGGCCTGGGTGTTCCTCGTGGCGCAGGCGCTGGTGGGTCTCCTGGTGCTCATGCAGTTCAACAGCTTCGCCATCCTGCTCGGCATCTCGTCGCTGGCGGTGGTGGCGGTCTATCCGTTCATGAAGCGGTTCACCTACTGGCCGCAACTCGTGCTCGGTTTCGCTTTCTCGTGGGGCGCGCTGATGGGATGGGCGGTGGAGTTCGGCGATGTCGACCGGGCGGCGATCCTGCTCTATCTCGGCACCATCTTCTGGGTCGTCGGCTACGACACGATCTACGCTCACCAGGACAAGGAGGACGACGCGCTGGTCGGCGTGAAGTCGACGGCGCGGCTGTTTGGCGACAGCACGAAATCATGGCTGATCGGGCTCTATGGCGGGGCGCTGATCCTGATGGCGAGCGCCTTCACGGCAGCAGAAGTGCCGGTGCCGGCAATGGCCGGACTGCTGGCTGCCGGCGCGCACATGATCCGCCAGATCGTGGCGCTCGACATCAACAATCCCGACCAGTGCCTGCGGCTGTTCAAGTCGAACAACACCGTCGGCTGGCTGATCTTCCTCGGGCTGATCTGCGGCGGGGCGTGGGTGGCGCTGAAGCCGCTGCTCTGAAGCTTACTCCGGCGCTGTGATTTCCTCGCCGTCGATGACAAGGCGCAGGCCGAGATTGCCTGTTTTGCGGCGCATGAGGAAGCGCGGGCGGCGGGCCGGGGTGACGCGGCGCTTGCGGCGGTCCTGCGACGGCAGCGCCTTGATGGCGGCGCCGAGCGATTCTTCCAGCGTGCGGGCGACGCCATCGGCTTCGATGAGCATCATCGGCAGGCGATAGGCATCAGCCCAGGCGCGCCAGTCAGCGGCGACATCTTCCAGATTGTCGGCGACGAGCAGCGGCACCGACAGCATGGGGTCCGCGTGCAGCAGTTCGAGCGTCACGGTCACGTTGCCTTCGGCGTCCTCCATGGCGCGCGCAGCGACGCCGCGAAACGCATTCGCGGGCAACACGACGGTGGCCGGCAGGCCGCTCATCTGGAGGATACGCTTCACGATGGCGCCGCGCTGGTCGATGGTGAACGTGACGTCGCCAAAATCGTCGCGCGTCGCGTAGCTGACCATCTGCGGCAGGCGGAACGGGTCGAGCCGCATATTGCGACCCGCCCAGACTGGCATCAGTCCGGTGCTCATTTCTTTGCCTTCCTGTCTCTCCTGAGAGCCGGTTTGCCCGACTTCCCACGGACCGGTTTTCCCGATCTCGTTTGTGTGATCGACAGTAGCGGCGGACCCCTACCCACCCGCTTAAAAAAGTCGGTTAAATTTTGCTGATCTCAGGCGTGGTTACCGGATTCCGACCGGGTGTAACGAACGATCAGGCTTTGTTTAGAGCACCTTACCCGGCGGCTCTCAAATGACCTTGCCGGGGTTCATGATGCCGGCGGGATCGAAGGCCGCCTTGATGCGCCGCATCAGATCTATGCCGACGGGCGGAGCAGTCGCCAGAAGCTCGTCGCGCTTAAGTTGTCCGATGCCGTGCTCGGCCGAGACCGAGCCGTCGAGATCGCGCACGATGTCGTGGACGGCCTTGTTCATTGGCCGATAGAGATCGAGGAATGCGTTCTTGTCCATGCCGCGCGGCTGGCTGACATTGTAGTGCAGGTTGCCGTCGCCCATGTGGCCGAAGCAGACGACACGCGCGCCGGGGCAGACGCTTTCCACCGCAACGGCCCCGCGCGCGATGAACTCCGGGATCGAGGCGACCGGCACGGAAATGTCGTGCTTGATCGAGCCGCCTTCCGGCTTCTGCGCGTCCGAAATGTTTTCGCGAAGCGCCCAGAAGGCGTTGCCCTGCGCGATGCTTTCCGAAATCGCGGCATCGCCGACGAAGCCTTTTTCCAGCCCTTCGGACAGGATCGTCTCCATCAGTGCACGCGCATCCTCCTGCGAGCGGCCGGACGAGATGTCCACCAGCACATGCCACGGCCAGTCGCCTGACAGCGGCGGCCGGGCATCGGGGGTCAGCGCCAGCGAGAAATCGAGCGGCGTCCTGCCGATCAATTCGAAGCCGGTCAGGCTCGCACCGGCACGTTCACTCGCCAGGCCGAACAGCGAAAGCGCGGCTTCCGGCGAGGAGACGCCAGCCCAGCCGACCTCGCGGCCGCGCGGTCGGGGAAATATCTTCAGCACCGCCGCCGTGATGATGCCGAGCGTGCCTTCCGCGCCGACAAACAAGTTCTTGAGGTCGTAGCCCGTGTTGTCCTTTTTCAGCTTGCGCAGGTCGTCGAAGACCTCGCCGGTCGGCAGCACGACCTCGACGCCGAGGCAGAGCTCGCGTGTGTTGCCGTAAGACAGGACCGCCGTGCCGCCGGCGTTGGACGACAGATTGCCGCCGATCTCGCAGGAGCCTTGAGAGGCAAGCGAGAGCGGATAGAGACGGTTGGCTGCCTCGACGGCGCGATGGAGTGCTTCCAGCACGACGCCAGCCTCGGCGGTCACCGTGTTGGAGAGCGTGTCGATCTCGCGGATCCGGTTGAGCCGCGACAGTGACACCACGATCTCGTGGCCAGCCGGATGCGGAACCTGCCCTCCGACCAGCCCGGTGTTACCGCCCTGCGGCACGACCGGCGTCTTCGTTTCGGTGGCGAGTTCCAGAATACGGCTGACCTCTTCAACGCTGCCGGGCCGCAGCACCAGCGGCGAACGGGCGGGCCAGAGCCCACGCGGTTCCTTGAGGTAGGGCGCGACGTCGTTTGCGTCGCGGAGCGCATGCGTTGGTCCGACGATATCTGCGAACCGGTTGAGCAGGGACGGGTCGAGGACGGACATCGCTCGGTCGACTTTCAGGAGTCGCGCGGGGCGGCGGCGCGGCGAAGACGGTCGTTGATCGCCTCGCCGAGGCCGGTCTCCGGTATCGGCTCGACCGCGATGGTCGGCGCGCCGCTGCGGTCGAGCGCCTGCATGAATGAGAACAGGTTTGTGGCCGCCTCACGCAGATTGCCAGATGCGGAAAGGTTCAGCGTCGCCACGGCCTTGTCCGCATCCGCAATGCGGGAGGCCCCAAAGGCAAGCAGCGCCTCGCCGGGCATGACGCGGGTCGCGCCGATCCGAACGGCTGCGCCGGGTGCATAGTGCGAGGCCAGCATGCCGGGCGCCTCGACGCCCGCCGACGCGCCCCGCAGTAGCGGGATTCCGGCGATCGCCTCGATGACCCCGGCAGCGATTCCGCCCGGCCTCAGCAGCCTGAGCGTCTCGCCCTCGACCTTGATGATGGTCGATTCCAGACCGACCTCAGTCTGCCCGCCGTCGACGATGAGCGGAATTTTCCGCCCAAGGTCGGCGTCCACGGCCTCGGCGGTCGTCGCCGTGATGCGGCCGGACGAATTGGCGCTGGGGGCTGCGAGCGGACGGCCGAGACGGGCAATCAGTTGCGCACCGAAGCCCTGCGGCATACGGAGCGCCACCGTGTCGAGGCCCGCCGTCACCAGCGGATGGATGGTCGCGCCGCGGGCAAGGGGCAGCACCAGCGTCAGCGGTCCCGGCCAGAAAGCCTGCGCCAGCTTCTCGGACAGAGGGTCGAAGACGGCGATGCCTGATGCCATAACGATGCCGGAGACATGCGCGATCAGCGGGTTGAAGCGCGGGCGGCCCTTTGCCTCGAAGATGCGCGCCACCGCATCGCCCCGGGTGGCGTCGCCGGCAAGCCCATAGACCGTCTCGGTCGGGATCGCGACGACCTGGCCGTCCTCCAGCAATGCCAGAGCCCGCTCCATCGCGTCATCTGCTTTCAGGATTTCAGCCAAAGGCCTGCCCCGGATTTCGTTGCCGGTTGCTACCGCGCGGCCGCTTCGGCCGCAACAACCGCATCACCAATTTGTTAATTGCTCAAATGCTAATGTCTTCGGCAAGCCGCCGCAAACCAACAGATGGCAGTATCTGGGGCGGCAATATCTGGGGTTTTCGGAGTTACCGGACATGCGTATCCGTGGCGCAGGGATTTTTATGGCGGTGCTTGCCGTGCCGCAGGCTTCGGCGTCTTCCATCGTGACGCTCGCCGACAGCGCTGCCTGGCCGTCGGTCGTAACGCTCGGCGCGGATAACGCCATCGACCCATCCATCGTGGCGGCAACGCCCGCGCTTGACGGCCCCAGCCCGTCGATCGTGGCGCTGGCGGACACGCCGCGCGATGCGATGCCATCGATCATCGCGCTCGGCGAGCCGGCGCCAGCCGGCGAAGCCATCGCATCGCCGCCATCGGGCGGATCGCAGCATGGCCTTGTGCCAATCGTCATTCGCGGCGGCGAGGTCGGCGACGCCGACCCGCGACCATCGTCCTCGCCGGCGCGGGCTTCCACGCAGCAGCAGCTTGATCCGAACGACAAAGGCACCCCTGCCAAGCGCAAGGCCTTGAAACGGCAGAACGAGCGGCTGGCCCAGGAGAAGGCGAAAGCGGCGCAAGGTTCCCTGCAGCCCGACCCGACGACACAGGCACCGGCTCCCGGTACCTGAGCCGGGAGCGTCGTCTCAGCCGGCTATCTTCGAGAAATCGGCGACCTTTCCAGTCGCCGCACGGATGCGGGACAACAGCGCCAGACGGTTGGCGCGCACCGCCTGATCCTCATCATTCACGAGAACACGCTCAAAGAATGAATCAACTGGCTCACGCAATGCGCTAAGCGCGCGCATGGCGGCCGAAAAGTCTTCATTCTGAATCGCTTGGCCGGCTTCCTTCTCAGCCTGATTCATCGCGGCGAAGAGATTTCTCTCGGCGTCCTCGCGGAGAAGCGATGGCTCGACGGCCTCGGCGACGGCCGTTCCCTTCTTCTCCTCGGCGGCCAGGATGTTGGCGGCGCGCTTCGTACCGGCGAGCAGGTTCCTGCCATCCTCGCTATCGAGGAAGGAGCCCAGCGCCTCGACGCGGCGCACGATGGCGAGGAGGTTGCAGCTCTCCGGCGTGATTACCGCATCGACGATGTCGTGGCGCACGCCAGCGTCGCGCAGATGGACCTTGAGGCGATCCTGAAGGAAGGCGCGCAGGTCGTCGCTGACGGATGGATCGTGCTTTTCGACCAGCGGCAGCCACCAGGGCGCATCGGCCTTGGCGGCGACGACGCGCGCGCGGGCCGCCTCACCGAAAAGGCCGCCCTTTGCAGCTTCAGACAATATCGCGCGAAGCGTCTCTGGCGCCGCCGGGGACGGGCCGACCTGGTGTCGCAGCACCTGGACATCGTTCAGAGGGTCGATAGAGAAGTTCAGCTTGTTGTCCAGGACGATGCGGATGACGCCGAGCGCCGCCCGCCTCAACGCATAGGGGTCCTTGCTGCCAGTGGGCTTCTCGTCGATCATCCAGAATCCGGTCAGCGTATCGAGCTTGTCGGCGAGCGCGACCGCCACGGAAACCGGATCGGTCGGCACCCGGTCGGACGGGCCTTGCGGCTTCCAGTGTTCCTCGAGGGCCGCGGCCACAGACGGGTTCTCACCCTGCAGGAGAGCGTATTTGCGACCCATCGCGCCCTGAAGCTCGGGGAACTCGCCGACCACCTCTGTCTGCAGGTCGGCCTTGGCCAGCACCGCCGCGCGGCGCGCGAGTTTCGGGTCCGCACTCACCAGCGGCGCGAGGTCTTCGGCGAGGTCGGCAATGCGGCTAACGCGCTGGCCCTGAGTGCCAAGCTTGGCGTGGAAGGTGACGCCGAGCCTGTCGAGCCGCGCCATGCGCTGGTCGAGCGGCTTCTTCAGGTCTAGTCCGAACTTCTCGGCCGACGGCTTCAGCGTCTCGAGGTCCGGCAGGTCAGCCTGGTCGGTCTTCCAGAAGTATAGCGCGTCGGAAAGCCGGGCGCGAACCACCTTGCCGTTGCCGTGGGCGATCTCCTTGCCGTGGTCCTTCGCCTCGATGTTGGCGGCGATGACGAAGCGGTTGGACAGCGTATCAGTCGAACCCTGCGGCCGCGCGACGAAGCATTTCTGGTTGGCGCGGATGGTCAGCCGGATCACCTCGGCCGGGATCGAGAGAAAATCCTCCTCGAACGCGCCGAGCAACACGACCGGCCATTCGACCAGCCCGGACACCTCTTCCAGCAGCCCATCGTCCTCGACCAGGTCCAGCCCGTTGGCGAAGGCGAGGTTCTGGGCGTCCGACAGGATGATTTCCTTGCGGCGGTCGGCATCGACAACCACCTTCGCGGCCTCCAGCTTCGATGCATAGTCCTCGAAACGCCGGACAGTGATTGGGCCGGGTGCGTGGAAACGGTGGCCATAGGTGACATTGCCCGAGCGGATGCCGTCGATCTCGAAATCGACCACCACCGGCTCCTCCGTCTCGGGACCAAAGGTGCAGACGATGGATTGCAGCGGGCGCACCCAGCGGAGCGAGCCGGGCTTGGCCGACGCAGGCCCCCAGCGCATCGACTTCGGCCAGGGGAAGGCGCGGATGACGGATGGCACCAGTTCCGCGATGATCTCTTCGGCGGCCCTGCCCGGCTTCGAGATGTGCGCGACGTAGAAATCACCCTTCTTCGGGTCGGAATGCACATGCGCCTGGCTGACGTCGGACAGGCCGGCCTTGCGCAGGAAGCCCTCAATCGCCTGCGCTGGGGCCTTGGTGGAGGGCCCCTTGATCTCCTCGTGCACGTCCTTCGAACGGGCGGTGAGGCCGCGCAGGTCGAGCGTGAGACGGCGCGGCGTCCAGTATTCGCGCGCCGCCTCATAGGTCAGGCCCGCCTCGACCAGACCGTCCGTCACCATCTTCCGGAGATCGCCGGCAGCCTTGCGCTGCATGCGGGCGGGGATCTCTTCGGAGCGGAGTTCTAGGAGCAGGTCAGGCATTTCTCGGTCTCGCGGGAGGCAAGGGACGGCGCGGAATAGCAATTCAGCCGGTGCCTGTCACCCGCCCTGCGGCTTTCCGTGAACCTTTTGCGCGCCTCCGGCGACAGAGCGGTATCGAAAGGAAAGGCTTTCAGCCATGAAAACAATATCCACCACCGTCCAAATCGCCGCGCTGGCTATTTGTTTTGCGGCGCAGTTTCATCCAGCGGGCGTCACGGGCATACCGGGTACACGCAAGGCGATGCAGACGCTGGAGATTTTTACCGGCCAGGTTGCGGAACAGCCCGTGCATACCTTGGCTTTCAGCGCTCCGCGCTAATCTCCTCAGCCTTTTGCAGGAGGCGCGCCGAGTAACGGCTGGTACCGGCGCCACTCCTCGCGATAGCTGGGCTGCCAGGGAAAGGCACCGGATTTGCTGTCCGGGTAAACAAGCTGGAGCAGCGGAAAGGGTCGGCGGTCATAATCTGGTCCTCGTCCTTAACGGCCAGAAAGGTGACCAAATGGCCCTCCAGGAATCCGTCATAATAATCCCCTATCAGGATTGTCTCTCCTCGCTGGCGCCGGTTGCCGTACTCGTTGAGGACGAAATGACCGACATCCATCGGCAGACCGAGCACGATAAGTTCTGGATCGCCGGTTAGCCCGAAAATACCCGTCGAGTAGGTGAAAGCAGGACTGTCATCATCGCCGCTTACGTGCGTGACATGCCAGCCATGCTCATCGATGGTGTCAAGGAATGCCTGGTCGTGTTCGTCGAGCGCATTGGCATCTACGCCGCCGCCGAATAACCACCCGCTTCGGTCAGCAGGAACGCCTCGCCGCAGGCTTTCGCCAGGGTGCGGACGCGCTGGATGTAGCTGGCGCGTTCCGTCACGGAGATGACGCCGCGCGCGTCGAGCAGGTTGAAGACGTGGGACGCCTTGATCGCCTGGTCGTAGGCCGGCAGCACCATCTTGTGCGCGCCGCCTTCGGCGGCCTTCGCGCCGCCGTCGAGCAGAGCCTTGCATTCGGCCTCGGCGAACTTGAACTGCTCCAGCAGCATCGCCGTGTTGGCGTATTCGAAATTGTGGCGCGAATATTCCTGCTCGGCCTGCAGGAAGACGTCGCCATAGGTGACCTTGTCGGCGCCTTCGAGGCCGTTGAAATTCAGGTCGTAGACGTTGTCGACGCCCTGCACATACATGGCGAGGCGCTCCAGCCCGTAGGTCAGTTCGCCCGACACGGGCGCGCAATCGATGCCGCAGACTGCCTGGAAGTAGGTGAACTGCGAGACTTCCATGCCATCGCACCAGCACTCCCAGCCGAGACCCCATGCGCCAAGCGTCGGGCTTTCCCAATCGTCCTCGACGAAACGGATGTCGTGCAGCAGCGGGTCGATGCCGATCGCTTCCAGCGAGCCGAGATAGAGTTCCTGCAGGTTCGGCGGGTTGGGCTTCAGGATGACCTGATACTGGTAGTAGTGCTGGAGCCGGTTGGGGTTCTCGCCGTAGCGGCCGTCCTTGGGGCGGCGCGACGGCTGCACATAGGCGGCGTTCCAGCGGCGCGGACCGAGCGCGCGCAGCGTCGTCGCGGGATGGAAGGTGCCGGCCCCGACCTCCATGTCGTAGGGCTGCAGGATGATGCAGCCGCGCTCAGCCCAGTAGTTGTGGAGCGTCAGGATCAGCCCCTGGAACGAATTCTGCGGGCGCATGTGGGCAGGAAGTTCGGCGGACAAGGCTGGCCTCGGAGGGTCTGGGACGAATGCGCCCGTCCTAGTTCCACCACGCGAGATGGTCAAGGAGACCAAGCGCTACGACCAAGCCACCATGCCGCCGCGACCTGGATTCGGTTCCGCTACGCGGCCCCGGAATGACGACCTGAGAAGAGGACGCTCAGTTGCCCGCTGGTGGCAGCTTCAGTTCCTGGCCGGGCACGAGACGTCCGGGATCGCCGCGAAGCTGCGGGTTCAGGTTCAAGATCTCTATGTAGCGGCTGCCGTTGCCGAGTTCGTCGGCGGCGATCGACCAGAGCGACTGGCCGCGCGACACCTTATAGGATGCGGGTTCAATCGTCGCGACGGGCGCGGTCTCAGGGCCGGCGTCCGAACGCTGCTCCGGCTTCGCCGGTTCGGGATCGACAGCCGGAGGCGTGGGCACGACTTCGGGCTGCCCGGCAATCGCCTTGTCGTCGACGGGAGGCAACCCTTCCTTCAGCTTCTTCTCGACCTCGGCCAGAACGGCGGGTTCCGGCTTCATGTCGCGGGCATGGCTCCACTGGAACGTGGCCTCCAGCTTGCGGCCGACGCGCCAGTAGGCATCGCCGAGGTGGTCGTTCAGCACGGGATCGTTGGGCATCAGCGATACCGCGCGCTCCAGTTCGCGGACGGCCTCGTCGTATTCGCCGAGGCGATAATGCGCCCAGCCAAGCGAATCCACGATGTAACCGTCGCTGGGGCGCAGCTCGACCGCCTTGGCGATCAGGTCCATGCCTTCCTTCAGGTTGATGTCCATGTCGATCCAGGAATAGCCCAGATAGTTCATCACCTGCGGCTGGTTCGGGAAGAGCTCGAGCGCCTTCTTGAAATTCGGCTCGGCCTTCGGCCATTGCTTCAGGCGCTCATAGGCGATGCCGCGCTGGTAGTAGATGTTCCAGTTGGCATTGCCACGCTGATCCCCCGGCATCGTGAATTTCTTGGACTCGAGGTGTTCGACGGCCTTGTCGTAGGTCTTGGCGGCCTCAGCGTAATCCTCCTTGGAGGCGTAGACGCCGCCGAGGGCCAGGTAGCCGCGCATGTCGTCGGGATTTTGGTCGACCAGCTTCCTCAACTCTGCGATCGCCTCGTCGCGGCGCTCGAGATCGGCAAGGTTGAGCCCGAGCTGGAGTTGCGAGACGCGCTTCAGCGGGGAAGAAGCCGGCACGCGCTCGTAAAGCTCGATGGCGCGCTGGGAATCCTGCTGCTGCTCCGCCACGCCGGCAAGCTGGATGAGCGCCTGGTCGCTGTCCGGACGCAAGGCCAGTGCCAACTGGAGATAAAGCCGCACGAACGGTTCGCCGCCGCCGCGATTGAGCGCGCTTGCCAGAACCATCAGATGCTCGCTTGCGCCGTCCGAAGGCATGGCGACCATGCGGGCGACCGGCTCGCCCTTCATGATCCTGTCGCGCAGGCTGACGATCGGCAGACGGCCGGGTGCAAACTCGTCCGCCTTTTCCAGAACCGCAAGGGCCGCGTCCTTCTTGCCCTGGCGCGCCAGGAAGCCGGCGTAGGACTCGGCGGTCCGCAGCCAGGCGTCAGGCGCCGCCCCGCCGTTGGCGACATCGTCCAGAGCAGCGCGGTAGGCGCGATCGGCAACATCGTTGTCGCCTGCCTGCTCGGCGATCAGGGCCTTGGAATAGGAGACAAAGAGGCCGTACCAGTCAGGTCCGGACAACTCATTGATCTTTGCGATCGCGCCCTGCTTGTCGCCTGCGCCAAGTTTAGCCCAAGCGACAACGACGCTCGATATCAGGGCGTCGAGATCGGACTCCTCGGCAAATGTCAGCTGTGTCTCGGCGAGCTTGAAGTCCTTCTTGCGGAAAGAATCGATGGCCAGCGTCAGCCCCGCAAGGCGCTCCACTTCGGGTGAGGATTTCAACCGCTCGGCGTGCGGCACGGCCTCGTCAAAGCGACCCTCCGACAGCAGCGCAAGCATTAAGCTCTGCCGCAGCGCATCGTTGTCCGGCGCGAAGGAGAGCGCCTTCTTGTAGTAGACGATGGCATCGGACAGGTTGTTGTCGACCTCGGCGACGCGGCCCGCGAGATACGCACCGGCGAACGAGTTGACGTCAACGGGCTGCGTCGACTGGGCCGCAGCGACAGCCTGACCCGACACCGAAACCATAAGCCCGGTCGCCGCTGCCAGCCCCAAGAGCCAGCGTCTGCCCATTTGCCGCATCGTCTTCCTTTCCGAACGCCGGCCGCTCTACCAGCGGCACACCACGAATTTACACGGGAACTGCGAATTTATACGGGAACTGCCAGCAAAGCATGGCCTTTTTGGGGTTTGCCTTCAATCGACCCGCATTCACAAAGCGGTCACTCTCGGCACGAAATGCCAACTCGCGGTTACGCCACGCGGCTTATGCAGAAATCGATGACGTCGAGCAGCGCTGCCTTTTGCGGCGTCTCGTCCAGCGGGGCGAGCGCATCGCGGGCGATGCCGCCGAAGTGGCCGGCGCGGCCGATCGTGTCGGAGATTGCGCTGTGCTTCCTCATAAGGCCGATGGCCTTTTCGAGCGCCGCGTCGTCCGTCTGATTCTCTTCGATGGCAGCCTTCCAGAACTTCCGCTCGGCTGCGGTTCCCCTGCGGTAGGCGAGAATCACCGGCAGCGTCACCTTGCCCTCGCGGAAATCGTCACCGACATTCTTGCCGAGATCCTTGCTGGAGCCACCATAGTCGAGCGCATCGTCGATGAGCTGGAACGCCAGGCCGAGGTTCATGCCGTAGGAGCGCAAAGCCGAGCGGTCGTTGCGCGAGGCGCCGGCGATGACCGGGCCGACCTCGGCCGCGGCGGAAAACAGCGCCGCCGTCTTGGCCTTGATGACCGCGAAATGCTCGTCCTCGGTGGTTTCGAGGTTCTTGGCGGCGGCGAGCTGCATCACCTCGCCCTCGGCGATGATCGAAGCGGCTGCGGACAGGATATCGAGCGCATCGAGCGAGCCGACCTCGACCATCATGCGGAATGCCTGGCCGAGCAGGAAGTCGCCGACCAGAACGCTCGCCTGGTTGCCCCAGATCATGCGGGCCGTCTTCTTGCCACGGCGCAGGTCGCTTTCATCAACCACGTCGTCGTGGAGGAGCGTCGCCGTATGCATGAACTCGACCGAAGTCGCGAGCTTGACGTGCCCCTCGCCGCGGTAACCGAACATCTGGGCTGCCGCCAGCGTCAGCATGGGTCGCAGGCGTTTGCCGCCGGACGATATCAGGTGGTTGGCCACCTCGGGGATCATCTCGACGTCCGAGCCCGCCTTCGACAGGATCAGTTCGTTGACACGACCCATGTCTGCCGAGGTGAGAGCGATGAGCTCGGCGATGGACGCCTGTCCGCGCTTGCTGCCTTCGAGATTGACTACTACGCCCACCAGAAGCTCCGTCCCTAGTCTGTCCGCTGTCGAATTGGCTTCGACCTATGCCCCGGCTTATGATTCTAGGGCGACGGGGGTCATGACGGCAAGGGGCGAATTGGCGCGGCTTTCGCCTACACACTGTCATTGCGTTTACATTGCGCGGACAACCTGCGATTTTCCGGCGCATGAAAGAACTCATCCGCACCAATGACGCAGTTGTGATCTCCTTCGTAGAATCTCTGCTGAAGGACGCCGGGATCGAAAGTCTCGTCGCCGACCAGAACATGAGCGTCCTTGACGGCTCTATCGGCATTCTGCCGCGTCGCGTCCTCGTCCTGGAGGACGATCTCGAAGAAGCCAGGCAGATCCTTGCCGACGCAGGCATAGCCAACGAAATCCGCAAAGGCTGATCCGTCCGCCATGGCCGCTTCCGAGCAGACGGTGGAAGAAAGCGACGGTTTCACGGTCGACGCCTTCCATCGTGGCGACTTCCATCTCGTGCAACCCTCCCGCCGGGGTCATCGGGCCGGCACAGACGCGATGATGCTGGCGGCCGCGGTCCCTGGCAGTTTCAGGGGACGGCTTGCCGATCTTGGCGCAGGCGCTGGGGCCGCCGGTTTGGCGGTCGCATCGCGCTGCCCAGACGCAAACGTGGTGCTGATCGAAAACGCGCCTGAAATGGCCGATTTTGCCCGCCGCTCGCTGGCACTTCCGGAAAACACCGGTCTGGCGTCGCGCGGCTCGGTTCTGGAGGCTGATGTGCAGCTTGCCGACGGCGACAGAAGGGCTGCGGGGCTTGCCGATTTCTCCTTCGACTGGGCAATCATGAACCCGCCGTTCAACAGGCCGGGCGACCGCGCGTCTCCGGATGCCTTGCGCCGTTACGCCCATGTGATGAACGACCACAACGTCTTCGATTCCTGGCTTAGGACCGCCGGCTGGATCGTCAAGCCGGGCGGCGGCGTGGCCGTCATCGCACGGCCGGAATCGCTGCAGCCGATCCTTGCGGGCATGCATCCCTATTTCGGTGCGCAGGAGGTGAAAGCGCTGCATCCGCGCTCCGACAAGGCGGCAACCCGCATCATCGTCAGGGCGATCCGGGGGAGCAACCGGCCTCTGTCCATACTGCCTCCGCTTTTCCTGCACGCGGAGGGCAGCGACCGCTTCACGGCCGAGGCGGACGACATAAACAACGGCAGAGCCTCGCTTTTCGGCGACTGACGCCATTGCAGGCTGCCGGTTTGTCCCTACATGCCTTTTGACCAGACATACGGAGACGCCTTTCGGTGAGACGATTTTTCAACCGCCTGCTGCCGAAATCCATGCGCTCCGACGCAGTCACAATCCCCGTCATCAGGCTTCACGGCGCGATCATGGCGGGCGGCGGCCAGTTGCGGCCGAGCCTGTCTCTCGCCTCGACGGCCGGGATCATCGAAAAGGCCTTCGCCTATTCCGGCGCGCCGGCTGTGGCGATCTCCGTCAATTCGCCGGGCGGCTCGCCTGTACAGTCGCGACTGATCTTCAAGCGCATCCGCGACCTTTCGGTCGAGAAGAAGAAGAAGGTGCTGGTCTTCGTCGAGGACGTGGCGGCCTCGGGAGGCTACATGATCGCGGTGGCCGGCGACGAGATAATCGCCGACCCCTCCTCGATCGTCGGTTCGATCGGTGTGGTGTCTGCATCTTTCGGGTTTCCCGAGCTTCTGAAGAAGATCGGCGTGGAGCGGCGCGTCCATACCGCCGGCAAGAACAAGGCCGTGCTTGACCCATTCCGGCCGGAAAAGAAGGAGGACATAGAGCGGCTGAAGGCGCTGCAGCTTGAAGTCCACGAAACCTTCATCGATCTGGTCAAGCAGCGACGCGGCACCAAATTGAAGGACGATCCCGATCTCTTCACCGGACTGTTCTGGACCGGAAAGAAGGGTCTCGAACTCGGGCTGGTCGATGCGCTGGGCGACATGCGGCAGGTGCTGAAGGACCGCTACGGGCCCAAAACCCGGCTGGCGCTGGTTTCGCCGCCGCGCGGTTTTTTCGCACGCAGGCTGGGCTTCTTCGGCAGCCGCTCGGCCGCCGACCTCGCGGCCGACGCGACCCATGGCGTTCTCGACGCCGCCGAGGAACGCGCGCTGTGGTCGCGTTTCGGACTTTGAATTTCGCGCGCGGGGCCGCTATGATGTCGGTAGCCCCCCCCGCCGCCATAAAAACGCCGGCCTTTGAGGGAAGGATTCGACGCATGCCGCAGATCATCTTCTTCGCACTGGTTGGCCTTGCCGCCTATGTCGGCTACCGCTCCTTCGTCCGTGAGGCCGATCGTGTGACCGCGAAAGTGCGCCGGGCCGAAAAGCAGGCGTCGACCGGCGCCAACGGAACCCTGGTCAAGGATCCCAAGACTGGCGAATACCGTTTGGCGAAAGACTGAGCCTGATCCAGTTGGACGTCTTGCAGGAAGCGTTGCCGCGCGTCGAATTCGCGCCGGCCAAGGTCAACCTCGCGCTGCATGTGGTGGGCCGGCGCGACGACGGCTATCACCTGCTCGAAAGCCTTGCCGTTTTCACCCGCTTCGGTGACCGGATCGAGATCGAGGAAGCCGATGAGGATTCCTTTGTCGTGTCCGGTCCTTTCGCTGAGGGCGTGCCCACGGACGAGACGAACCTTGTCGTCGGGGCGCGTGATGCCCTGCGCGCCGCGCTGCCGCACGCTTCCGCCCGTGTCTCCATCATGCTGCAGAAAAACCTGCCGCCTGCCTCCGGCATCGGTGGCGGCTCCAGCGATGCGGCAGCGACTCTGCGCGGGCTGGCGAAGCTTTGGGAGCTCGACGCCGGTAACGAGCGATTGTCGGCGATCGGGGCCGCACTTGGGGCCGACCTGCCGATGTGCATCGAAGCCAAACCGCTGATCGCGCGTGGCACCGGGGAACAGCTTTCGCCGGTTGCGGGCTTTCCGTCTCTAGGGCTGGTTCTGGTCAATCCGGGCGTGGCGGTCTCGACGCCTGCCGTTTTCTCGGCGCTGAAGCGGCGCGACAATGAAGCCTTGCCCGCCCTCCCGACGCGCATCGATTTTCATACGCTGCGCAACTGGCTGGAAATGACCCGCAACGACCTCGAGGAAGCTGCATTGTCCATCGAGCCGGCAATCGGCGCTGCGAAGCGCGCGCTGGAAAATGCCGACGCCGGCTTTGCGCGCATGTCCGGCTCCGGCGCGACCTGCTTCGGATTGTTCGAGACGGGCAATGTGGCGAAGCGCGCCGCCGCCGTGATCCGCAAGCGGCACCCGGACTGGTTTGTTGCCGCGACCCGCACGATGCCTTCGGAGGATGCGCATGAGCAGGATTGATGAAAGCCGTCCCTTCATTGCGCTCGGCATCGCGGTTCTGACCGTCTCGGATACGCGCAGCCTCGCAGAGGACAAATCGGGGCAGACGCTCGCCGATCGTATCTCAGACGCTGGCCATGAATTGATCGACCGAGCCATCGTAACCGACGATGCCGAACTGATCCGCGAAAAGGTGCTTGGCTGGTCGCGGGATGAGCGCATCGATGTCGTCATCACCACGGGCGGCACGGGCTTTACGGGACGCGACGTGACGCCCGAGGCGCTTGAGCCGATCTTCGAGAAGCGCATGGAAGGGTTTTCAGCCGTCTTCCACCGCATCTCCTACGACAAGATCGGCGTTTCGACGATCCAGAGCCGCGCCACCGGCGGCGTCGTCAACGCCACCTTCGTCTTCGTCCTGCCGGGCTCACCTGGAGCCTGCAAGGACGCCTGGGATGGCATATTGAAGGCGCAGCTAGACTACCGGCACATGCCCTGCAACTTCGTGGAAATCATGCCGCGGCTGGATGAGCACCTGAAGCGCAGGGGCTGACGTCTACGTCTTTTTGGGCGCGACGACGATTTCGCCTTCGAGTCGGCGCGACGCCAGCCCCCGCGCAACCGCTTCCGCGCTTGTGGCAGTCCGCGACAGGGACGTGGCCTGACGCTTGGTGATGACAAGGCCTTCGGCCAAAGCCCTCGGCCGCGAGAACGCGCGGACGAAAAACGGCCTGCGGCTGCCCTTGGCGCGGGAGAAGCGGGCCGGCATCGTCGATTTCGCCACATGCATCACGACCGAGTCCGACCAGTCTTCCGAAAGACGTGCGCCGGGCTCGAGCAGCAGCAGCCACTCGCCTTTCGCCTGCCTTATGCCGGCTGCGATGCCGCCCGTGGCGAGATAGGTGCAGCCGGCGTGTTCGGCGACGTAGTGCGTCTGGTCGGTCGAGCCGCGGTCGCAGACGATGACCTCTCGCACGACGCCCTCCACTGCCCCGCCGATCAGCGAAGCCAGAGTTCGCGCAAGCCCCTCTTCGTCGTTCTTCGTTTCGATCAGAACGGTCAGCATCCCACAGCCGCAATAACCGAAAGCCCCGGCAGATGCCAGTTCGGCAACCAAGGATCAGAAAGTTCTTGATTTGTTCTTATTTCAGAAATAGGAATAATTTCATGAGAACGACGATTCGCCCCGCTTCCGAAACCCCTTGGGAACGCGCCAAGATGGAACAGATCGTGCGCGCCGACATTGCTGCTTTCAGCAGCGGGAGAGCCGAGATGGCGAACGCCATGATCGAGGAAAGCGGCATCAGGGTCAGGCCCGATCGCAACCGGGGCCGGTCGGCCAGTATCAACCCTACCGGCCGCTTCGAGCCTGTTACGCGCCATGTCTTCGACGACGGCTGGGAATCGCTGGAAGACCTGGCGCCATTCAAGACCGAGGTGCAGGTGGAGAAGCCGCGCACGATCATAACGCGCAACGATTCGCCCGACATTTCCTTCGACCGGTCGATCAATCCCTATCGCGGCTGCGAGCATGGCTGCGTCTATTGTTTCGCGCGGCCGACGCATAGCTACATGGGTCTGTCGCCGGGGCTGGATTTCGAATCGAAGCTCTTCGCCAAGCCGGACGCCGCAAAGCTGCTCGACAAGGAGCTGTCGAAGGAGGGCTACCAGCCACGCACGATCGCTATCGGCACCAACACCGATCCGTACCAGCCGATCGAGAAGCAGTGGCGCATCATGCGCGAGATTCTCGAGGTGCTGGACGCGCGCAACCATCCGGTCGGCATCGTGACGAAGTCGGCGCTGGTGACGCGCGATATCGACATCCTGTCCGGCATGGCCGAACGCGGCCTCGCAAAGGTGGCGCTGTCGGTGACGACGCTCGACCGCATGCTGGCGCGGACGATGGAGCCACGTGCCTCGACGCCGACCAAACGGCTGGAAGCGATCAGGCAGTTGAGCGATGCGGGCATCCCGACCTCGGTGATGGTGGCGCCGATCCTGCCGGGGCTCACCGACTCCGAGATCGAGCGCATTCTCGATGCGGCGAAGGCCGCCGGCGCGCAGGACGCAGGCTATGTGTTGCTGCGCCTGCCACTGGAGGTCAGCCCGATCTTCAAGGACTGGCTGCTCAGGCATTATCCGGATCGCTACCGGCACGTCATGTCGCTCATCCGCTCGATGCGCGACGGCAAGGACTACGATTCGGAATGGGGCAAGCGCATGCGCGGCACCGGGCCCTACGCCTGGCAGATCGGCCGACGCTTCGAGATCGCCGCCCGCCGGCTCGGGCTGAACGCACGGCGCACGTCGCTGCGCACCGATCTTTTTGAAACCACGCCGAAGAGGAATGAGCAGCTCATGCTGCTCTGACTCCAGGCGAAACGAACCCGTCCGGCCCCGCCCCCGGCCTTGGACGGTCGCTTGCCAAACCCGCTTCCCCGGCGGACGGCAGGCCTTGCGGAGAATCGGGAGCGATGCGAGCATTACCGCAACATGGCTCGTCAACGCCCCGATTCTCCGCCCCTCTTCGATCTGGTCCAGAAGCCGGATTTCTCCTTCGAGAAGAAGGCGATCAAGGATGGCTTGTGGCCCGTCGCCGGGCTGGACGAAGCCGGACGCGGACCGCTGGCCGGCCCGGTCGTGGCGGCGGCCGTCGTGCTCAACCCGAAGCGCATCCCAAAAGGGCTGGATGATTCGAAGAGGCTAACGGCTGCGCAGCGCGAGGAGTTGTTCGAGGCGATCCTGAAGACAGCGCTTGGCGTCGGCGTCTCGTCGGTCTGCGCCGAGGGCATCGACCGCATCAACATCCTTCGGGCCAGCCTCGAAGCTATGCGCCGGGCGCTTGCAGCGTTGCCCGTCACGCCGCTGATGGCGCTTGCGGATGGGCGCGACGTGCCGCCCGGCCTCCCATGCGATTGCAAGGCGCTGATCAAGGGCGACCAGCGCTCGCAATCGATCGCGGCGGCTTCCATTGTCGCCAAGGTGACGCGCGACCGGATGATGCAGGGTTGCGGACAGGCCGACGGGCGCTACGGGTTGGAAGTCCACATGGGCTATGCGACCGAACGGCACCGCACGGCGATTGAGGTCCATGGCC
Organism: Mesorhizobium quangtriensis; assembly: GCF_040081925.1. NCBI lineage: Bacteria > Pseudomonadati > Pseudomonadota > Alphaproteobacteria > Hyphomicrobiales > Phyllobacteriaceae > Mesorhizobium > Mesorhizobium quangtriensis. Next base: position 1,381,158 of record NZ_JBEBMF010000001.1, on the reverse strand, counting down.
CGGTCACGCGGCTGCACCGCATGTCGTTCGCGCCGTTCCGCCTCGTCGAGGTGACGCAGGAAGTCGAGCTTGATCTGCTCGAACTGGACAGCGGAAACGAAAAAGCCGCCTGAGCGGCGGCTTCGTCTTCGGTCCTTCCGGCCAAACCTCAGTTCAGCTTCGACTTCAGTTCGCTCAGCGACGACTTGAACAGTTCCTCGCCGGCCTTGATCTCGGGATTGTCGGCAAGCAGCTTGCGCGCAGCCTCGACCGCGATGTCCACGGCGCTGGAACGCACCTCGTTGACGGCCTCGCGCTCGGCCTGGGCGATCTTCTGCTCGGCCATGGCGGTGCGGCGCGCCACATAGTCCTCGCTCTTCTTGTGAGCGTCGGCAACCAGCAGCTCTGCCTCGCGCTTGGCGGCGGCCAGGATGTCGGCTGCCTCCTTCTCGGCTTCCTTGCGCTTCTGCTGGAACTCGGCCAGCAGGCCCTGCGCTTCTTCACGCAGGCGGCGGGCCTCGTCGAGATCGTGCCTGATCTTGACCGCGCGCGCATCGAGCGCCTTGGAGATCATGCCCGGAACCTTCAGGTAAACCAGAAGGGCGAGGAAGATGAACAGCGCTACGGTCGTCCATACCGATGCGAGGGATGTCGCGTCCATGGCGTCAGCTCCTGACCGACTTTACGGCGGCGCTGACGTCGCCCTTGGTCGACTTGCCACCCAGCGCCGAGACGATGGCAGAGGCAGTCTCCTCGGCGATCGCGCCGACGTCCTGCATGGCGGCATCCTTGATCTTGGCAACACGCGCCTCGGCGTCGGCAAGCTTCTGCTCGAGGCTCGCCTCAATCGACTTGCGCTTCGTGTCAGCCTCGACCTTGGCGTTGTCGCGCGCCTGCTGGCCGATCTTGTTGGCGTTGCCGCGAGCCTCCGCAAGTTTCTGCTCGTAGGCGGCAACCGCGGCGTCGGCGTCGGCCTTCATCTTGGTCGCCTGCTCGATGTCTTGGGCAATACGCGTCTGGCGCACGTCCAGTATCGCGCCAAGGCGCGGCACGATGACTTTCTTCAGGAAGATGTAGAACAGCCCGAAGGTGATCGCGAGCCAGAGGATCTGGGACGGGAACGTGGAGGAATCGAAGGGCGGGAAGGCCGAGCTATGGCCCCCGTCATGCGGCACTTCCGTGCCGGCCGCGTGTCCGGCATCCGCCGGTGCAGCGGCGTCATAACCGGCGTCAGCCGGCGCTTCGCCATGCCCGCCTTCTGTGGCAGGCGCGGTTTCTTGCCCGTAGGCTTCCGTCACGAACATCTCAGGTCCTCGAACCGGAGCCCGCCGCGCGAGCGGCCGGGCTCAAAGCGGACAGCAGGTATCAGCCGAACAGCGCCAGCAGGGCGATGAGCAGCGAGAAAATGCCCAGAGCTTCCGTCACGGCGAAGCCGAAAATCAAGCGGCCGAACTGGCCGTCGGCTGCCGACGGGTTGCGCAGCGCGCCCGCCAGATAGTTTCCGAAGATGGTGCCAAGGCCGATACCGGCTCCGCCCATGCCCAGGCATGCAATACCAGCGCCGATGTACCGTGCTGCTTCAGCTTCCATTTTTCAACTCCTTGGTAGATCTGGAACGTTTCGTTGAACCGGCACCGTGCCGGCGTTTCTGGTGTTTCCTCAGTGACCCGGATGGATCGCGTCGTTGAGATACATGCAGGTCAGGACCGCGAAGACATACGCCTGGAGGAAGGACACCAGGAATTCGAGGCCGGTGAGCGCGACGGCCATGCCGAGCGGCAGGACCGCGCCGGCCATGCCGCCGATGCCGAGCGCGGAGAGCGACACGACGAAGCCCGAGAAGACCTTAAGCGTGATATGGCCGGCCAGCATGTTGGCGAACAGACGAACCGAAAGGCTGATCGGGCGCGACAGGAACGAGATCACCTCGATCGCCACGACGAGCGGCAGCAGGATGCCGGGAACGCCGCTCGGAACGAACAGATGGAAGAAGTGCAGACCATGCTTGTAAAGGCCGTAGCCAATGACGGTCAGGATGACCAGCATCGCCAGACAGAAGGTGACGATGATGTGGCTCGTGACCGTGAAGAAATACGGGAACATGCCAAGCAGGTTGGCCACCAGCACGAACATGAAGAGCGAGAAGACGAGCGGGAAGAACCGCATGCCCTGTTTGCCGGCGGCATCGCGCAGCATGTTGGCGATGAACTCGTAGGACATCTCGGCAACGGACTGCATGCGCGAGGGAACCACAGCGCGGCTCGACGTCGCGAAATAGAGGAAGGCGCTGGTCAGGACGACCGTCACGACCATGAACAGCGAGGAATTGGTGAAGGACACATCAAAGCCGCCGATATGGAGATCGACGATCTTGTTGATCGCAAACTGGTGGATCGGATCGACCTTGTCCGGTGAAGCCACTTGCTATCCCCCGAGGCCGCACCGGCCTCTGTTCGTTCCAAACCCCGGCGGACCCGGGACAATTCAATCTCTAGCGCCGCTGGTCCGGCTCACGGTTTGACCCGTGCTTCGACCCTTGGCCAAACTCGGCGACCTTCCCGACCGAGCGCATGACGTTCAGAACGCCCGCGGCAAAGCCGAGTAGCAGGAAGACGATCAGACCCCAGGGCGAACTGCCCGCAAACCTGTCAATCATCCAGCCGAGGCCCGCTCCGACGCCGACACCAGCGATAAACTCGCTGGACAGCTTCATTGCCTGGCCGTAGCCGGTGACGCCGCTGGCGCCTTCCTCCCTCTCCTGCCGAACCGGCTGTCTCGTGGCAAGGGATGCTTCGAGATTTCGACGGCGGCGGTCGAGGTCGTCGTCGCGTGGGTCCGCTTTTTGCTGTCCGTGTGGCCCGGTTTTTCCGGTTTCGTCTGGCTCGCTATTGACGGCCATCGCAACCTCCATGCCCCGGCCAGCGGGCTGCTTTCCCGTCCGCTCCAAGTCGCGCGCAACATAGTTAGGGCCCTCCGCCCCGTCAAGCCGGGCAAAGAGCATATCTTTGGGCTAAATTATCCTTATAAAACAGTTAGTTGTCGAAGTGCGACATAGTGCGCGCCTGTTTCCGGTTCGGGCAGGTGGCGAATCCCGCCGCAGGAGGCCGCCGGACTCGGCGTAACAGGCCTCAGCTCCAGCCGCCGCCATAGGTGCGATAGAAAATGTGCAGGCCGATCTTCTTCATCTTCTGCATCGAGCGCGCCCAGCCGGGGCTGACATATTGCGCGTAGTAGTGTGTCGAGGACGCGACCTCGGGCAGGAAGATCTTGCCGGCAGTGACCGCCATCGCGATGTCCTCGGCGGTTTTGTAGATCTTGCGATTGTTGATCACGTCCTTCTTGCCGTCGCAGGCGAAGGAGAACTGGCAGCGGTTCTTCAGATGCTGGTTCTGGTAGACGACGCCGCAGATCGTGCCCGGGTAGGTCGGGTTGCGAACGCGGTTGAGCACCACCTGCGCCACGGCCGCCTGGCCGCGCAGGCTTTCGCCGCGTGCCTCGAAATAGATCGCGTTGGCGAGGCATTTCTGCTCCTTGGAGGAAAACACCTCGGGCGGCAACGGCTTGTTCATCCAGGCATGGTCGCCCTTGACGGTCGGCGGAATGAAGCGGCCGGTATCGTTCGGATCCTTCATCAGGCTCTCGAACGGCGAGGCGCTGGCATAGTCCGGCTGCGCCGGTGCATATGCGGTGGCAAGGATGTCGGGTTTGTCATTGTTGACGAGGCTGGCAAGAACCGCCGGAACGCCGGGCGACGGCTTCTTGTTCGCCTTCATGTAGAAGGCGGTCGCGATCTCGACTTCCTTGCCGCGGATATCGGGGATGGCGAAGGCCATCTTGACCTCGCCGGTCTTCGGTCCGACGAGCAGGCTGGTGCGCTTGAACATGGAGCCGGCGTCGAAGGTTCTCGGCGGCTTCACGGGCGCGACCTGCACAAGGCGCGCGCGCTTGTCGGAGCGGCTGATGCGGGCTTCGTCAGGAATTGGGTTGGCGATCTTGGCGCGGAGCGACACCTTGCCGATGCCGGGCGCTGCGATGCCCGAGCCGGCAATCGAGGCCGTCTTGATGTCGGAATCGACGAACGGCATCTCGGCGGCGTGGACCGAACCGGCTGCGGAGCGCTCGAGGACGGCGTTCCAGCGCGTGCTCTGCGCCTCAATGCCCGACACCATGCTGGCCATGTCCTGGTAGGCGGCGACGGTCGGGAAGCCGATCCACATGCCAAGGCCAATGATGAACGGAGACAGGAAGGAACGCTTGTCTCGGCTGGTGGCGGCGACGTGCCGCATCACTCGTCGATGCACAGAACAACTCTCCAGGGACGCGACTAACCCACTGGAGGGCAGACTGCGGCATTAACCTTGATGTCCGGTTAACGGGGAGGTTTCGGCCACAATGTGGCAGGATTTTGCGGCAGGACGCCGCACTATTTCTTCTTCTTGGCCCGCGATGCGTAGGGATTGTCCGACGCGCTGATGGAAACGCGCACCGGCACGCCGGGAATGTCGAAAGTTTCTCGCAGTCCGTTAACCAGATAACGGACGTACGAGGCCGGTACCTCGTCGGGACGCGTGCAGGACAGGACGAAGCCCGGGGGACGCGTCTTCACCTGGGTAATGTACTTGATCTTCAGCCGACGACCCGAGACGGCGGGCGGCGGATGGTGGCCGACCGTCTTCTCCAGCCAGCGGTTAAGCCGCGCTGTCGAGATACGGGTGTTCCAGATGCGGTGGGTCTTCAGCACGGCGTCCATCAGCCGGTCGAGGCCGCGCCCGGTCTCGGCCGACACCGGCACCGCCTGAATGCCGCGCACCTGCGGCAGCAGCCGTGTCGTCTTTTCGCGCAACTCGGCAAGCGCCTCCTGAGGATTGTCGATCAGGTCCCATTTGTTGAAGGCTATGACGGCCGCCCTGCCCTCGCGGATGATGAGGTCGGCGAGTTGGAGATCCTGCTTCTCGAAGGGGATGGTCGAATCGAGGACGACGATCACGACTTCCGCGAAACGGATGGCGCGCAAGCCATCGGCGACCGAGAGCTTCTCAAGCTTCTCCTGGACCTTGGCCTTGCGGCGCATGCCGGCGGTGTCGAAGAGCTTCATGGCGCGCCCGCGCCATTCCCAGTCGACGGAGATGGAATCGCGGGTGATGCCGGCTTCGGGACCGGTCAACAGGCGCTCCTCGCCGATCAGCGCATTGATCAGCGTCGACTTGCCGGCATTCGGACGGCCGATGACGGCGATGCGCATCGGCTTCGTCTCGTCATAGGCCGGCTCGGCGTCGGGATCGGAAATGTCCTCGCCGACCAGCGTGTCGCTGACGGCGACGATATCATCCTCGTCTTCATCGTCAGCAAAGGCGCGTTCCTCGCCGATCGCCTCGATGACGGCGTCACGAAGATCGGGCAGGCCCTGCCCATGTTCGGCAGAGATGGCGACGGGCTCGCCGAGACCAAGCTCGTAGCCTTCGAGCAAGCCGGCCTGCGCACAGCGCGCCTCGGACTTGTTGGCGACGAGAACCACCGGCTTGCCTGACTTCCTGACGATCTCGGCGAAGGTGCGGTCGTCAGGCGTCAGGCCAGCCTTGGCATCGATCATGAAGAAGACGAGGTCGGCCTCGCGTATGGCGATCTCGGTCTGCTCGCGCATGCGCGCCTGCAACGTGCCGGCGGCCGCGACCTCGAAACCGGCAGTGTCGATAACATCGAATTGAAGATCGTAGAGTTTTGCCGGGTGGATGCGGCGGTCGCGCGTCACGCCCGGCGTATCGTCGACGAGCGCCAGCCTGCGGCCGGCCAATCGGTTGAAAAGCGTGGACTTGCCGACGTTGGGTCGACCTATGATTGCCGCTTTGAAGGCCATCCGCTCACGACGCCGCGCCCTGGCCCTTGATCAGCTCCGCCATGACCGTGGCGCGCTGGCGGTTGTTCTGCGGCGCCTCATTGTCGGCCGCGATCTGCTCGAAGAGAACCAGCGCGTCGGCCGAACGCCCTTCCTTCCAGGCGGCTAGGCCGAGTGCCTCGCGCGCCGTATGACGCAACGGGTTGGTGTCACCTGTCAGTGTTTCCGCACGGGAGGACACGTCGCCATAATTGCCGCTATCCACGAGGATCAGCGCCGCGCGCAGCCGCGCCATGTCGCGGATGGCAGCGGGAATGGAGGTGTCGGCGGCAACCTGGTCGAAGCTCGCTACCGCGCCTGCCGTGTCGCCCTTGGCGGCCAACACGGTGGCCGCGCGCATGCGGGCCAGCAGCGGATAAGCGCCGTAGCCGTCGCCCTCGAGCTGCTGAAGCGCGCCCAGCGCCTCGTCGTTGCGGCCTTCGTTAGCGAGTGTCAGCGCCTGCGAGAAAGCGTCGCCCGAACGGTTGGCGCGCTGGGTCGTCCAGTATTCCCACGCGACGAAAGCCGCCGTGCCGAGCACCACCAGAAGCGCGATCGCCAGCGCCCATGGGCCATAGCGGTCCCAGATCTGCTTCGCCTTATCCTGGCGGATTTCCTCGTTGACCTCGCGGAAGAAGCTGTCGTCCGACACTTTTTTTCCCTGAATCGCCCGCCCTTCACTGGCAGGGCTCCGTTGTGAGCGTGCGTTTTAGCGGAATTTTGACGGCATGGAAGGGGGCGAACGAAATTTGCAGGGCTGCGAAAGACCGCAGCAACCCAGACAAGCCACATTTGCCGGCTACCGGCAAAGGATTAGCCACCGAGAATACGAGTGTCCATGCCTGTTGCCTGCCGCGTCGCGCTTTCAGTTTCCCTTGCCGTCACGTTTGTCGCGACGACCCATGCGGGCGCTGTCCAGATCGGAGTGTCCGACCTGGCCGGGATGCCAGGCAACAAGCCGCAATATGTAATCATTTCCTTTGATGGTGCGCACGACATCGCGCAGTGGAAGCGAAGCCGCGCCCTTGCAGCAAAGACAGGCGCACGCTTCACCTACTTTCTTTCCTGCGTGTTCCTGCTCTCCCGCGACATGCGCAAGGAATACAAGCCGCCCGGACACGCGGTCGGCGGCTCGAATGTCGGCTTCGCACAGACGCGTCAGGAAGTTGCCGACCGGCTGGATGAGATCAGGGGCGCGGCTGCCGAAGGCCACGAGATCGCCAGCCACGGATGCGGCCATTTCGACGGCGGGAAGTGGACGAAGGCGCAATGGCTGGATGAGTTCGCCTCCTTCAAGCGTATCATGCGGGACGCCTATACGATTAATGGCATTGAGGGCGAGCCTGCCGACTGGCGCGGGTTTGCAGAAAGCGCCATCTCCGGTTTCCGCGCGCCTTATCTCAGCACGAGCGCGGCACTTTACAACGCGCTGGACGAAGCCAGCTTTCGCTACGATGCAAGCGCAATCTCCAGGGGTCCGGTCGAGCCACATGTCGAAAGCGGCACAGAGCGTTTCGCGCTGCCGCAGATTCCCGAGGGGCCGAAAGCCAGACGCGTCATCGCCATGGACTATAATCTGTTCGTCCGGCACTCGGGCGGCTTCGACCGTCCGGATGAAGCGGCCGCGTTCCAGGCGCGGACATACGACGCCTTCACGGCAGCGTTCGAGCGCGAATATTCAGGCGCACGAGCCCCGCTTCAGCTCGGCTTCCACTTCACGCTGATGAATGACGGCGCATACTGGAAGGCGCTGGAACAGTTCGCCGAAGAGGTATGCGTCAAGGCGGACGTCGTTTGCACCAGCTATGCGGACTATCTGCGGCGGACGCGAAAGGCCGAAGGCGCGACGGCAGCGCCGGACGCAGGCGGCTGAGGCCGCCGGCTGTTTCCAGATCAGGCGGGCTGATCCTGGGGAGGTATTCCGGACGCCTCGCGATCCAGGTAGCGCCGGTCGATATCCGGGAGGTCCTCGCCTTTAAGGACCGCCTCGAAGGACTTCAGGCGCTTGTGGATCGAAAGCAGCTCGACGATCGTCGGCCATGCGTTAACGAGATACTGGAACGACGAACTGACCTGCGAGAACGCCGTCAAAATCTGCTGCAGGACACCGAAGGTGATCTTGCCGGCGGCGATGGTTGGTATGAGGATGAGATAGCCGAAGATGTTGTCCGCCTGAATGTAGAACGAACGGGCGACGTTGAAATACATGTAGTGGAAATAGAGGCGGAAATAGTTCTTGCGCACGTTGGCGAACAATTCGCGAACCGTTAGCGGCTGCGCCCGGTCCTCGAAATCCTCACCGTAGACCAGTTCCTTACGATAGGCGGCCTCGACACGCTGATTGCGAAACTCCAGACCCGGCAGCTTGATGCCGACGACGGCTAGCAGGACCGTCCCGAACAGTGACCAGAAGATCGCGGCCCAGACCAGCGGCGCGGGGATTTCGCCAACGAGCGGCAGTTCAGTGACCTGAGATGACAGGCCGTATAGGATCGGCAGGAAGGCGATCAGCGTCATCACCGCGTCTACCATGCTGACACCCAGACCTTCGACAGTCTGGGCAAAGCGCATCGTATCCTCCTGAATACGCTGCGAAGCACCCTCGATATGGCGCAGGCGAGTCCAGTGCGACATGTAGTAGTCGTTCATCGCCGTGCGCCAGCGGAAGATGTAGTGGCTGACGAAAAAGCGCGTCGCGACGTAGACCGCGATCCACAGGAACGCAATCTGAGTGAAGATCAGGATCAAGCGGTAGAGCTCCGCCGCCTCCACCGAACCGGGTGTCGTCAACGCGTTCTGGACCGCGTCGAAGAACGGGCGACGCCAGTTGTTGATCGCAACGCTGACCTGCACCGAGAAGTAGGTCGAGAAAAGGATCAGGGCGCTGCCGAGGATCGACCAGTATTGCCAGGGATGCGGAGACCGCAGGAACCAGAAGCCTGCAAAGAGCCCGACGGCGACGACGAAATAGATGTAGAACCAGAGGAACTCTGGCGTCCAGAAGTAGGAAGCTCCGACGACCGGCTCCGCATCCGCTGCCGCCGGTGGCATTCCGAATACCGCGCCAAGGTCGCGGCCGGCGAGATACCAGAATGCCATCGCGACCGCGGACCAGAACACGAAGGACATAAAAAAGAGCTTCGGCTTGGGAAAAAAGGAAACGAACAAGCGGCGGCTCCCTGAGTGAGGCGCTGGAGATCGGTTGGCATCATCCACAGTTCCCCGCGAAAGGGAAGGAATGTTGCCGTGTTATGCAAAGGCGTGGCGCGTTTCAGGTGTCGAAATGATGGCGGAAATCGCGAAAACCTGTGCTGTCCTGCCTCAGCCAAGGCTCAGCGGACGGCCTGCTCGTAAATTTCAGGCTTGAAGCCGACCGTGATGGCGCCATCCACATCGAGAACCGGGCGCTTGATCAGCGTGGGGTGCGCCTGCATCAGGGCAAGCGCCTTCTTGCGGTCGACGCCTTCCTTGTCGGCTTCGGACAGGCCCTTGAAGGTCGCGCTCGTCTTGTTGAGCAGCTTTTCCCAGCCGACGGCCTTTTCCCAGCCTGCGAGTTGCTTGGGATCGAGCCTCTCGGCGCGATAGTCGACGAAGCGATGATCGACGCCACTCGCTTCGAGCCAGTTGCGCGCCTTGCGAACGGTGTCGCAGGTCTTGATGCCGTAGATGGTGATCGCCATGCCGAATCTCCCTTTCGGCCATTTAAGCCGACAGGGAGATCGATGAAAGGTCAGGCCGCGCTCTTCACCCGTTCCGGGAACAACGCCTTCAAACCCTCCGGCGACGCTTCGGCGATGCCGCGCTCGGTGATGAGGCCGGTGATCAGCCGCGCCGGCGTCACGTCGAAGGCCGGGTTTGCGGCGGGTGAGTTCTCAGGCGAAATGCGGACCACCGCGATCTGACCGGATGCCGCCTTGCCCTGCACGTAGGATACCTCGTCAGCGGAACGCTCCTCGATCGGGATTTCCTTGACGCCGTCCTGCACGGTCCAGTCGATGGTGGGCGACGGCAGGCCGACATAGAAGGGCACGCCGTTGTCGTGGGCGGCGAGCGCCTTCAGGTAGGTGCCGATCTTGTTGCAGACGTCGCCGTTGGCGGTCGTGCGGTCGGTGCCGACGATTACCATGTCGACCATGCCATGCTGCATGAAATGGCCGCCGGCATTGTCGACGATCAACGTGTGCGGGACGCCGTGGCCGGCCATCTCCCATGCGGTCAACTGCGCGCCCTGATTACGCGGACGCGTTTCGTCGATATAGACGTGGACCGGAATACCGGCCTCGACCGCAAGATAGATCGGCGCGGTAGCAGTGCCGTAGTCCACCGTCGCCAGCCAGCCGGCGTTGCAGTGGGTCAGGATGTTGACGCGCTCGCCGGGCTTCTTCTTTGCGGCGATAGTCTTGATGACCTCGAGACCATGACGACCGATCGAGCGGTTGAGCTCGACGTCTTCGTCGGCGATCTCGGCGGCGCGGCGGTAGGCCGCCTGCGCCCGCTCGGCGACCGGCAACGGCAACAGCACGCGCTTCATCTCGTTCAGCGCCCAGCGCAGGTTGATCGCGGTCGGCCGCGTCTCGTTCAGCTCGTGCCACACCTTTTCAAGTGCCGCGTCGGACGCGTCCTCGCGCATCTGCAGCGCGACGCCATAGGCGGCCGTCACGCCGATCAGCGGCGCGCCGCGCACCCACATGTCGCGGATCGCCGTCGCAATGCCTTCGACGGTCTCGACTATCACGACGCGGAACTCGTGCGGCAGCCAGCGCTGGTCGATGATGTCGACTGAGAAGCCGTCCTCGTTCAGCCAGATGGTGCGGAAATGCTTGCCGTCAACCTTCACGCGACTGTTCCCTTCTCGATGCGTTCCGCAAGCGCATGGATTTCGTCGAAGCTGTGGATGCGTTCGCGGTTGACGCAGATGTGGCGGCCAAATTTCAGCGCCTTCGCTTCGCATGTGGCGCGCAAATCCTCGTCGGCAATGGTCTCGAAGTCGGCGTTGTGCGCGAGCCCGAGGATGCGGCGATGAATCTCGACGCCGGCAAAGCCCAGCATGTCCACCCAGATGTCGTGGATGAAGCGATCAAGCGCCTGCTCGGCCCCAAGCGGATCGCCGCGATCCTCGAAGAGGCGGCGGTCATAGAGCATGCCGTTGCGTTCCGTGTGCCACAGGCGGCTGAACTCGGTGCGGAAGACCGACCAGGTCTCGACGATCACGCCGAGCAGATAGCCGCGCATCGCCTCGCGGTCGCCGTCCTTCTCGTGACCCGACTGCGAGAAATAGGACATCCAGAAATTCGCCAGCATCATGCCGACGTCGAAGGCAATCGGACCGTAGAAGGCGAACTCGGGATCGATGACGCGCGTATCCTCCGCCGTCACCATGATCGAGCCTGAATGCAGGTCGCCATGGACGAGCGTTTCGGCGTTGGCGGCGAACATGTGCTTGAGCTTCTGCGCCTCGACCTTGAGGTCGCGATCAGCGCGCAGCTCGGCGACCAGTGCATCGAGTTGCGGCGACGTGTGGCGGTTGAGTTCGGCTTCGAAATACGGATCGGTGAAAACGAGATTCTCGGTGATGTCGCAGAGTTCGACATTGTCGGCAAAGATCGCGAGGTCGGCCTTGCGGTCCTTCGCCTTCATCCACAGATCCGAGCCACGGAACAATGTGCGCGCGACAAAAAGGCCAAGGTCGTTGGCAATCTTCGGCAGTTGCTGTCCGTCGATCAAGGCGCGGCGCAAAATGATATGCGGCGTCAGGTACTCCATGACGATCAGCGCCTGCGCCTCGTCGAAATGGTAGATCGCAGGCACGGTGCCGACGCCAGCGCGCGCCTCCTGCCTGACCAGCGCATGGTATTCGAAGAAGGAGCGCTTCAGCGGCAGCGGCCAGCTCTCGCCGACAAGGCGCACATAGGGAAGCGCCTGCTTGACGATGGCCGCGCCCTTGGTTCCGGTGACGATGAAGACGAGGTTCAAATTGCCGTCACCGACTTCCTTCACCTTCCAGTGCGAGGAGTCGTTTCCGATGCGCGACGTCAGGGCGTCCACGCTTCCGAGTCGCGCCGGCAGCGTCTCGATCGTCAGGGCCTGAAAAGCCTCGGCTTTGCTCATGCCATTCCTCCCTTGGCCTTCCTTTTGGCGCGAAACCTAGGAGCCACTCTGGCAATTGTCAATCGTATTGACAATTGCCGAACGACTCCATAGCGTCGGTGCGTGGGAGGAATAATGGCAGACCCCGTGTTCCGCATAGCGGACCTGAAGAAGTCGTTCGGTCCGACGCAGGTGCTTGGCGGCGTGAGCCTTGAGCTTCACGCAGGCGAGGCGACTGTGCTCATGGGCGCGAACGGCGCCGGCAAGTCCACGCTCGTGCGCATCGTTTCCGGCGTCTATGACCGCGACGGCGGCACGATCACGCTGGACGGCAAGGATTTCGCTCCCTCCTCCCCCGCCGATGCGATCCGCGCCGGCGTGGTAACCGTGCACCAGAACATCAATGACGGCGTGGTGGTGGCGCTCGATGTGGCCACCAACCTGACGCTCGACCGGCTGAACGGCAAGGGCGCGAAACTGTTCTTCAATCCGCGCGCGGTGCACCGGCAGGCCCGCGAAGTCGCCGCGCGCATGGGCCTCGATGTCGACCTCAGCGCGGAGATCAGCGACCTTTCGCTGGCGGACCGGCAGATGGTAGCGATCGCCCGCGCCATGGCGCACGAACCCAAGGTGCTGATCCTCGATGAGCCGACGTCCTCGCTTTCCAGCGCCGAAGCCAATCGCCTCTTCGAGGTGGTCGACCGGCTGCGCGAGCGCGGCGTGGCTATCCTCTATATCTCGCACCGCATGTCCGACATCCGCAGGCTGGCCGACCGCATCGTCAGCCTGCGCGACGGCCGTATCACCGGCACGTTCGACACCAAGCCTCTCGACTATGAGGGCGCGGTCAACGCCATGCTCGGCCAGACTATGCATCGAGCCGAGATTTCGGCCCGCGACGGTGCCCATACGGTCTTCTCGGCGGAGGGCCTTCGCCTTGCCGAACATGCAAAACCCTTCTCGCTGAAACTCGGCGACGGCGAGATCGTGGCTATCACCGGCCTCGTCGGTGTTGGCAAGACAGCGCTTGCCGAAACACTTTTCGGCGTGCGCGCGCCGCTCGCCGGAACGATGTCGCTGAACGGCAAGGCCTACGCGCCTGATTCCACGGCCGACGCCATCGCGGCCGGTGTGTTCCTCGTCGCGAAGGACCGCGCAGAGAGCGGTATCGTGAAGGACTTCAACCTCTACGAAAATCTCAGCATGCCCTTCCTCGACCGTCTCTCTACGCTGGGCGTGGCGCGGCGTGGCGAGGAACGAGCCGTTGCGCGCAATGCGATCAGCGACCTGAAGATCGTCTGCCGCTCCGAACGCGACGACATGGCGACGCTGTCGGGCGGCAACCAGCAGAAGGTGATGGTGGCGCGCTGGATGTCGCAGCCGGCGAACCTCTTCATCCTCGACGAACCGTTTCAGGGCGTTGACATCGCGGCGCGCCGCGACATCGCCAACAAGCTGCGTGCGAGCGCCGAAGGACGCGCCACGCTGGTGTTCGTCACCGAACTGGACGAAGCGCTCGAGACCGCCGACCGCATCCTCGTCATGTCGGAACACACGATCGTCGGCGAGCATCGCAACGCCGAGGTCGACATTGACCGGCTGCTTGCCGAAATCGCCGGACAGCCCCTGAAGGGTGCGGCATGAACCAGACAAGATTCCAGGCACATTCATGAACTTCCGCGACTTCGCCATAAAATACGGCTTCATCGCCCTCCTCGTCGGCATGGTGGTCTTCTTCACGTTGGCGACTGACGGCTTCGCGTCGCCGCAGGCTGCTGTCTTCATCTTCCAGTCCGTCGCCATCACCGGCATCCTCGCGCTCGGCGTAACCGCTACGCTGGTCGTCGGCGGGTTCGACCTTTCGATCGGCTCCGTGGCCACGACGGCCATGATGGCGGCCGCCTATGTCATGGTCATCATGGAACAGAACGCCTTCGTGGCGGTGGTGGTCTGTCTCGTCATCGGCGTGGTTGTCGGGCTGATCAACGGTTACCTGATCGTCTACATGCGCGTGCCCGACCTGCTCGCCACGCTCGGCATGATGTTCCTGCTGGTCGGCCTTCAGCGCATCCCTACCGAAGGGCGCTCGATCGCGACTGGCATGACCATGCCCGATGGCTCGACAGCCAGCGGCACGTTCAGCGCATCTTTCCTGGCGCTCGGCCGCCACCGCTTCGACTTCATCCTGCCGAACCTGATCCCGGTGTCGGTCGTCGTGCTCGTGGTGCTTGCAGTGCTGATCTGGTTCTTCCTCGAATACACCCGCTTCGGGAGAATGATGTACGCCGTCGGCAGCAATCCGAAGGCGGCCGAACTCGCCGGCGCGCCTGTCAAGGCATATAAAATCTGGGCCTATGTGATTTCGGGTGTTTTCGCCTCAATCGGCGGCATTTTGCTCGCGGCGCGGCTTGGACGCGGCGACATCGCATCGGGTAACAATCTGCTGCTGGATTCAGTTGCGGCGGCGCTCATCGGCTTTGCGGTGCTGGGGGCTGCCAAGCCCAACGCATTCGGCACCGCAGTGGGCGCGCTGTTCGTCGGCATCCTGCTGCAAGGCCTGACCATGATGAACGCGCCCTACTACACGCAGGACTTCGTGAAGGGGGCAGTCCTGGTCGTGGCCCTCGTCTTCACCTTTGCCCTTTCGAACAAGGGCAGAGCCTAAACAACGCAACCGACCAAACATCGAGTGGAGGAAGGAAATGAACTTTACGCGTAGAACCCTGGGCAAGCTGGCTGTCGGCCTCGCCGCCGCAAGCTGCCTGATCTCGGCGCCTGTCATGGCGCAGGACAAGCCAGCGCCCTTCGACAAGCCGGGCGACGTCAAGATCGCGCTGGTGCGCTATCTCTCGACCGGCGACTTCTTCCAGGCCTATCTGTCAGGCGTGGAAGCACAGGCCAAGGCGCTCGGCGTTGACCTGCGCGTCTTCGACAGCCGCCAGGACGCCGCACTGCAGGCTGACATGGTCGACCAGGCGATTGCACTCGGCGTCGACGGCATCATCATCCAGCACGGCCTGACGGAATCGATGAAGGAAGCCGCGCAGCGCGCGGTCGACGCCGGCATCAAGGTCGTCGCCTTCGACGTCAACGTCGAGAACGACAAGATCCCTCAGATCGAGCAGTCCGACCGCGACCTCGCGAGGCTGGCGCTTGAGCAGGCCGTGAAGGACAATGGTGAAGCGTGGAAGGCCGGCTACGTCTATGTCGCCGGCATCGCGCCGCTCGACCGCCGCGACGAGACCTGGAAGGAATTCAAGGCGAAGTATCCGGGCATCGAGGAAGTCGCCATGTTCGGCACGCTCGACAACCCGATCGCCAACTCGGTCGCCAACCAGGCGCGTTCGGTGCTGACCGCCAACCCCGGCATCCAGGTGATGTTCGCTCCCTATGACGAGTTCGCCAAGGGCGTGAAGATCGCGGTGGACGAAGCCGGCCTTTCGTCGGACATCAAGATCTACTCGGCTGACGTCTCGACCTCCGACATTGCCGCAATGCGCGAGCCGGGCAGCGCCTGGGTCGCCACCGCCGCCACCAACCCGGCCGTCGTCGGCCAGGTGTCCGTGCGTGCGCTGGCACAGCTTCTCGCTGGCGAGGACGTCGGCCAGTCGGTCATCATCCCGCCGACGCTGATCACGCAGAAGGACCTCAACGACAACGACATCAAGAACATGGAAGAGCTCTCGGCCAAGCTTCCGCAGTTCGCCCATGCCGAGGTCGCTATCTCCCCGTGGATCGCGCTTCCGGGCAAGTGATATTGGCCTGAAGGCTGAAAACGGAAAGGGCGGGCCGCGATGTCCGCCTTTTTCTATACGGCCCTTCGTGATCGCGAACCAGTCTTCGGCCCGGTCTTCGGCTTCAGTATCCCCCCGGACGCGGCAGGCATGTGGGGCGCGAGACGCAGGAGCTTGCGGAACTTCGGGCATTCCATATGAGACGGCGCGCGGCATTCCGCGACGTGCCTGAGTGCATTCCTCAGCGTCGTCAGCCGTCTTATCTGGGCGTCGAGGTCATCAGCCCTGCGTTGAAGAGCGTCGCGTGGCAATGCGCCGATCCCCTGCCTGCCGAACACACTCCTGATCTCCTCAAGCGAAAAACCGGCCGTCTTGCCGAGCGAGATCAGGGCGAGCTGCGTCAACGCCTCTGGTCCGAACTGACGCCGCAGGCCACGCCTGCCGAGCGATTCAATCAGCCCGATCTCCTCATAGTAGCGCAGCGTCGATGCGGGCACGCCGCTCTTTTCAGACAGGACGCCGATATCGAGCAGATTCATGCTTGACCTCAAGTTGACTTGAAGTGGCAAAGCTAATCCTTGTCACTCTCACCTGCAAGAGGCAGCCTCATGCCCGACCTCAGTCAAACTGCTCCCCAGAGCCGAACCATTCCCCGGCTGGCCCTCATCGCACTTGCGGGTGCCACGCTGCTTGCCGCGCTCGGGATCAGCATCGTTTCCGTCGCGCTGCCTACGCTTGCGGGTGCGTTTTCCGTGTCGATTTCCGGTGTCCAGTGGATCGTGACCGCCTATCTGGTTTCGGTAACGGTGATGGTCGTCATCGCGGGGCGACTCAGCGACCGCTACGGGCACCGCCGTATTCTGCTGAGCGGCCTGTGCATCTTCGTGCTGTCTGCGTTGCTATGCGCCGTATCAACCACATTGCAGATGCTGGTTGCGGGACGCTTGCTGCAAGGGGTCGGCGGAGCCATTCTGATGGTCGTACCGATGTCGATCGCGCGTGAGACGATCGCGCGCGAGCGGATGGGATCGGCCATGGGCCTGCTGGGTTCCATGTCTGCCATTGGCACAGCTCTTGGCCCCTCTGCCGGAGGCATTTTGATCGCGGCGTTCGGATGGCGGGCAAGCTTCATTGCGCTGGCGGTGCTGGCCCTGCCCGTTGCATTAGCGAGCCTTGTTGCCATTCCTCGCACGGTCATCGCGAAAACCCAGCATCTGGGCAAACGTACAGCGGTTCTTTCGACGATCGGCAGCAGGCGGCTTGGAAGCGGCCTTGCGATGAACGTGCTCGTCGCGGTCGTCATGATATCGACCCTGTCGATCGGGCCCTTTTATCTGACCTTTGCCTTGGATCTCCACGTTGCGGCCGTCGGCATCATCATGTCCGCCGGACCAATCATGTCGGCCATCTCGGGCGTACCCGCAGGGCGCGCGACGGATCGGTTCACGACATCGACCGTCATCACGGCCGGGTTGCTGACGACCATATTTGGCCTGATCTGCCTGGCGTCGCTGCCTCGCCTGTTCGGCGTTGCCGGATATGTCGTTGCCCTCTGCCTGCTGACGCCCGGCTTCCAGCTCTTCCTGGCCGCCAACAACACCGAGGTCATGATGAGCGCGCCAGAAGACAGGAAAGGCACGACATCAGGCCTGCTCAGCCTGTCGCGCAATCTCGGCTTCATCGTCGGCGCGTCGGCTATGCCGGGTCTTTTCTCGGTAGCCGCAGGGTCCGGGGCGATCCAGGCGGTTTCGCCGGAAGCCGTTGCCTTTGCCTTTACGGCCACATTCCTCGGCTGCGCGGCGCTGGCGCTTCTGGCCCTGCTGCTCGCCCGCGCCTTTCATCCGGCGCGGCTGCAGTGAAGTTGCCGGGGCACCAGCCCCGGCAAATCACATATGCGGAAGGATCAGCGCAGTGCGGCCGCGATGTTGCCGCCGTCGACTGTCGTAACGTCGGCGGTGGTGCGCTCGGCCAGAGCATGGTGCAGGAAAGCCTGCGCCACATCAAAGGCCGTCACCTCCTGCCCGAGCAGGTTGCCGGACATGTATTCCTTCTCCGACACCCCGCGAGCGCCTGAGCGGTTGGCGATCATCGCGTCGGTCAGCAGGCCCGAGCGGATGCGGTCGGCGTTGACCGCGTTGGAGCGGATGCCGTCCGCGCCGTATTCCAGCGCATACTGCCGCGACAGGAAGAGCGTCGCAGCCTTCGGCAGGCCGTAGGCGCCGAACTTCGCGCCGGGGTTAACCGCCTGCTTGGAAGCGTTGAAGAGAAGCGCGCCGCCGGTGCCCTGCTGTAGCATGATGCGCACGGCATTCTGCGCCGCCGTCTGGTGGGCGAAGAAGTTGAGCTCGAAGCTCTTGCGCAGAAGCGCGTCATCGATCTCGCCGATCTTGCCCTCCCACGCAGCGCCTGCGTTGGAGACGAGGATGTCGACGCCGCCATAGACCGCCACCGCCTTGTCGAAGGCAGCGCGGACCGAAGCCGGATCGGTGACATCGGCGCCGATGCCGATGGAGGCGTTGCCGGCCCTCTTGGCTGATTCAGCCGCCTTGTCGGCGTCGAGATCGACCACCACGACATGCGCGCCGTAGTCAGCGAAAAGCTTGGCTGTCGCTGCGCCAATCGCGCCCGCGCCGCCTGTCACCAGCATGACCTGACCGGTCAACGGCTTCGGCTTGTTGGAGGCTAGCTTAGCCTGCTCCAGCGACCAGTATTCGAGTGGGAAGAGGTCTGCCTTGGAGAGCGGCTTGAAGGTGCCGATCGCTTCCGCGCCCTTCACCGCCTCGATCCACATCTCGCCAACGTCGGAGGCGATCTTCGCATCCTTCAGCGTGCGGCCGTGGCCGAACATGCCGACGCCCGGCACGAGGCTGAGGCGCGGCATCTGGTCGAGCATCGTGCGCTTGACATCGTCGGCCGCGTCGTTGGTCTCGAAGTAGGCGCGATAGTCCTTGGCGAACTGCGCCACGTGTTCCTTCACGACCCTGGTGTAGTCGCCGAGCTTGCCCGCTTCCGGCGCGGGCAACGCCATCGGGCCGGTCTTGATGCGGATCGACAGGTCCGGCGTCGAGACGCCGCTCGCCGCGAGTTCGCCGAGCTTCGAGGACGACAGGAAGTCGAGGATCGCGTCCGACACGCGGAAGTCGCTGATCATGCGGTCGAAGTGCCCCTCGCCCTTGTCCACCGCGACTGCGCCGCGCAACGTCGGCGCTATCTCGGCGGGCTTGGCGAGCGCAGCGGGAAGCGCCGCCTTCGCCGCGGCAGGCTTCTTGCCCTTTGCGATATACTCCTCGGCCTTCGTCACCGCGTCGATCATGCGCGTGTAGGCTTCCTCGGCGGTGTCGCCGAAGGTGAAGATGCCGTGCTTGTCGAGGATCAGGCCGATGACGGACGTGTCCTGCTCGAACACCTCAGCCGCTGCCTTGGCGAGATCGAAGCCCGGCATGATGTAAGGGACGAAACCGAAGGTCTTGCCGTAGACCTCGCGGCAGATTTCCTCGCTGTTGTCCTGATCGACGAGGCCGAGGATCGCGGTCGAATGCGTGTGGTCGACGAATTTGTGCGGCAGGAAGGCGTGCAGCAGTGTCTCGACCGACGGGTTGGGCGAGGACGGATCGATGAGATTGGCGCGCTGCAATGCCACCATGTCCTCATCGGACAGCCTGTCGAGCTTGCGCGCCTTCAGCAAAGCGCCGAGCTTGACGGCCGGCAGGCCCTGCGGCTCGATCACGCCCATGTCCCAGCCACTGCCCTTGACGCAGAGCACGTCCCACTCGTCGCCGACAAGATCGACCGCCTTCGACTTCACCGACGTGTTGCCGCCGCCATGCAGCACGAGGCGGGGATCGCCGCCCAGCAGCCGGGTCGTGTAGACGCGCAGCGCCAGTTCGCGGCCGACGCCCTTGGGGGCGTACTGCTCCACCAGCTTCTCGGCTTCGGCGTCGTTCCAAAGGTTCTTCATCGTTTCTTCCCAGGTTTTCGAAGTTTGCGTTTGATTCGGTTTGGCGACAGGCGGATGACAGGTCGCAGGTCTCAGGATGCATTGCGCCGGGAGGCCGCTTTCGCGTGTTCGAGGAGCCGCGACGCCATCGCCGCATTGACCACGAGATGCGTGCATAGACCGCCGGCAAGACCTGCAAGCAGGGGCTCGAACTTGGAGGGCTCCTGGACGACAACGAGGCGTTTTGGAATGGCGCGCAGCGAGGCGAGGTCAGCCGAGATGGCGCGGCGGTTGTAGCTGCAATCGAGCAGCGCGCCCTCGGCGTCGATGATCTGGCCGGCGACGACACCGGCGGCGCCCTCGCGTCGCAGCGCATCCATCTCGCTCACAGTCAGCGCGCCGCATTTGACGACGTGGCTTTCAGAATCGACGGTGCCTACCGAATAGAGCGCGAGGTCGCAGTCGGAAATGCCCGCTAGCTGTTCGCGGATAACCGGCTCGTCGCGAAGCTGCTTCGCCAGTTCCTCCGTCGAGAGCACCAGCGGCGCGTAGAAATTGAGGCCCTTGGCGTTCAGTCGGCGCGCGATCTCCATCGTGCATTGGTCGGGGCGATACGCGAAGGGTGCGCCGAGATTGCCGCAGAGCTGGACGACAGTCACATCCTGCAGATCGGCATAGGCCATGACATCGGCGATAGCATAGACCGTCTGGCCCCAGGCAACGCCTATCCGATCGCCCTTCCTGACCAGTTCCAGGAAAACGCCCGCCGCCAGTACCGGCACTTCGGCGGCCGGGTCGACATGGTCGGCGTGCGGCGCGATCCAGACGGCGTCGAGGCCATAGGCATCCTCGATCTCGCGCGCCATCAGATCGTCGGTGAAAAGCTGGGTCGAGGTCGATATGTTGACGATGCCCGTCTCGCGCGCCTTGCGCAGATACATGGCGACGGACGCGCGAGAAATGTTAAGCTGCTGCGCGACCTGATCCTGCCTCAGGCCGTGCGCATAATAGAGCCACGCAGCCTTGTGGACGATCTGGTCTGCCGGTCGGATTGCCATTGCCGACAATAGTCATGACCGCTGACAAAAGTCAATTTGTCGCTAGTCGCCCAGCGTGGCCACAGTCTTCAGCGCGCCGTCAAGCATGTCGCCCTTCTCGTCCTTGAGCGCGGCCTCGCGCAGGCGGCGCAGCCAGTCGGCGGCGTCGGAGCGGCCTTTCAGCATCGGCAGAGCCGAGAGAACGCGGTCGAATTTCGACTGCGCACGGACATGGGTGTCGCTATAGCCCTTGATCAGGCGGCGCGTATTGAGTATTTCGACCGCAAGCGCATAGTCCTGCGGCACTGTCGCCAGCCCCAGATCGCACCAACGGTCAAGATGCGCCTGCTCTACCCGATGCCGGAGCAGGCCGCGCCTCCAACGCCGCATGCCGCCAATCATCCAGAGCATCGCGAAGCCGGTAAAGCTGTCGGTGCGGATGCGGCGGCCCTTGTTGATGCGACGGTCGATGAAGGCCGACAGCTTAGGGCGGTTCTCGATGTAGCTGCCGATGGCAGCCGGCATCGCGCCGCAGAATTCCTCGACGCGCGGGTGGAAATATTCCGTCGTCTGCAGGATCGCGTCACCCTTGACGCCGACCTCGCGACGAACGCGCGCACCGCGCGTCGAGCGCGTCTTGAGATCGGCGACGCGGATCATGTCGTCATAGCAGAGCGCGTTGGCGAGATGTTTCGCCGCCGCGATGGAGAGCGCATGGCCCCGCTCTTCCGAATCGAGCAAGAGCGCCCGGTCGAGACGGTCGAGATATTCCTCGCCGTAGCGCATGTCCTGATAGTCGACCACCTTGCGCAGGCCGCGCAGCGCCATGTCGCGCACCGGCTCGGGCATTTCCTCGATGCGGGCGGTCAGTTCCTGCCAGCCGGCCACAAGCCGGCGCGGGCCTTCCACGTCAGGGCCATCTTTTTCGACCGGCTCAGTTGCATCTGCGGCCGTCGCGGAACTGACGGGGCTATGAGCGGCCGCCTGGTCATCCGGGCCGCCCGGCACGACGGGATTCGTGATCTCGACGCCGTGGCCGCGCGCGCCGTCGTAGCCGCCACCAAAAGCCGCGAGGCTGGCCTTCACGCCGCGACCGGAGGCGCTGATCGTCGCCTCGTAGGTCTCGCGCGGGAACGGCAATACGCCTGAACCGGCCAGCGCGCCGAACAGGCTCGACGAGACGACCGAGCCGTTCTTAACGGCGATCTTTTCCATATCGAAGGCGATGAAGCGCTTCGACGCGATCTCAGCAGTCTCGCGTATCTTCGCCGAGGACGCCCGCCCGTCGCCTGGCTCGATCTTTTCCGAGACGGCCGCGATGCGGTGCGACGACGCGATCAGCGTCGTTTTCTCCGGCGTGACGAAGCCACGCATGATGGCGCGGCCTGCCTCCATCAGTTCGGCCGCGATCAGCACGTCAACGTCGCCCTGCGAGGGCGAAAGTGCGAAGACCGGCTGGCGGCCCTTGTCGCGGCACATCTCGATGTAATAAATCGTCGCGCCTGTGCGCTGCGCCACGCCAGCCACCGAGGTCGACTGCGCCAGATAGCCGTTGCGCTCGGCGACGTCGACGATCCAGTCGGACAGCACACCGCCGCCCTGCCCGCCGACGGCGAGGATGGCAATCTTGATCACCCCGCCGTCGCCGCGCGCGGGAACATCTCGCGTAGAGACGACATCAAGCATTGGCGAAGACCAGCCGGCGGCGCTCGCGGCGGCGCTGGAGGAAGCCGATCACGGCGCTGCGCATGCGGTCGAGGAAGCGGTCCCAGCCGCTCGGATTGTGCACGACATCGGCGCGGTAGAAGGATGGGCAGAGCACGGCCGCGTCAGCCACCTCGCCGCAATTGCCGCAGCCGACGCAATTCTGGTCGATCGAGGCAACCGGATCATCGCGCAGCGGATCGTCCAGCGACTTCACCGACAGCGACGGACAACCCGACAGCCGCATGCAGGCGTGATCGCCGGTGCAGATGTCTTCGTCGACGCCGAATTTCGGCTTCACGACGCGCGCGCCGTCCTTGATCGCCTGATTGACCAGCGGCTTCTCGCGACGCTGGCGATTCAGCATGCATTCCGATGAGGCGACGATGACCTTCGGACCCTTCTCTTCGGTCGTCAGCGCCTCCTTCAGTGTCGCCTGCATCTTTCCGACATCATAGGTGCGGTCGATGTGGCGCAGCCACTTCACGCCCATGCCCTCGATCGCCTTGGTGATCGGGTGCTGGGTGGATTTCGTCCGGTTGTTGGCGCGCGACGACAGGATGTCCTGACCGCCCGTCGCCGCCGAATAGAAATTGTCGACGACGACAATAACGCCGTCGTTCTTGTTGAACACGGCGTTGCCGATCGAGGACGTCAGGCCGTTGTGCCAGAAGCCGCCATCGCCGACGAAGGAGATGGACCGGCGCTTCGCTTCCGGCGAATTGAAGGCGGAGGCGGATGCCGGCCCGAGGCCGTAACCCATCGTCGTTGCGCCAAGCTCGAAGGGCGGCATGATCGAGAAGAGATGGCAGCCGATGTCGGACGCGATGTGGTGCTTGCCGAGTTCCTGCTCGACCAGCTTGGTCGCGGCGAAGATCGGGCGCTCCGGGCAGCCGACGCAGAAACCCGGCGGCCGACCCGGCACGACCTTGCTGAGGTCCGGGATTTCCTCGCCGCCGCCCATCTTGTTGGGCGCGCGGATTTCTGCCGACAGAAGCTGCGGCGCTTCGGCGCGCAGGAACGCACCTAGGCCGTCCAGCATCACCTGCCCGGTGTATTCGCCGGCCACCGGCAGGTATTCTTTGCCGACGAGGCGTGTGCCGCGACCTGCTTTGTGCAGCATGGCGGCAAAGGCCTGCTCCATATAATTCGGCTGGCCTTCCTCGACCACGAGCACGGAATCCTTGCCCTCGCAGAAGGTGAGGAACTCGTCGTCGATAAGAGGATAGACGGCATTCAGCACATAAAGCGGCACGTCGGTCTCGCCATAGGCGTCGGCGAGGCCGAGGCGCTGGAGCGCGCGGATGACGGCATTGTACATGCCGCCCTGCATCACGATGCCAACCGAACCGGCATCAGGACCGAAGAACTCATTGATCCGGTTCCTGCGGATATAGTCGACCGCGGCCGGCCAGCGTTTCGCGACCTTCTCCTTTTCGTGCAGGAAAGAGGCCGGCGGCAGCACGATGCGGCCGGTGTCGCGGCGCGGATTTTCCAGCGCATCGGCCACTGTCATCGACGGACGCTTATTGTCCTTGGCGATGAATTTGCCATGCACATGGCAGCAACGAATGCGCACCTGCAGCATGACGGGCGTGTTCGAAACCTCCGACAGCTCAAAGCCATGCTCCACCGCCTGCACGATTGACGGCAGGTTGGGGCGTGGATCGAGCAGCCAGACCTGACTCTTCATCGCGAAGGCGTGGCTGCGCTCCTGCATGATCGAGGAGCCTTCGCCGTAGTCTTCGCCGACGATGATCAGCGCGCCGCCGGTGACACCGCCGGAGGCGAGGTTGGCAAGCGCGTCGGACGCAACGTTGGTGCCGACGGTGGACTTGAAGGTGGCGGCGCCGCGGATCGGATAGTGCACCGACGCGGCAAGCATCGCGGTGGCGGTCGCCTCGGAGGCGGAGGCCTCGAAATGCACGCCGAGTTCGCCCAGAATGTCCTGCGCGTCGGCCAGCACGTCCATCAGATGGCTGATCGGCGCGCCCTGATAGCCTCCGACATAGCCGACGCCGCATTGCAGCAGCGCCTTGGTGATGGCGAGGATGCCTTCGCCGGCGAATTCCTCGCCGTCACCCAGCCTCAGCTTCTCGACTTCCTTGGCGAATGACCGCTCGGCCATCTTCTTTGTCCCGTTCCGTTGTCGCCGTTGCCCTCCCCAACGGCGCTGCGTAAGCTGCGTCTCAAATATCGTGCTTGCGGATGTTCCTCAGCATCTTCTGCAGCGTCACCACGAATGACGAATATTCCGCGTCGTCTATGCCATCGAACATCAGCTCGAAGGCGTCATGCATCGCCGGCCAGGCGCGGTTGAATTCGGCGCGTCCCTCGTCGGTGAGAAAAACCTTCTTCACGCGGTTGTCGGTCTCGCCGGCCTCACGACGCACCAGTCCCTGCTGCTCAAGCGCATCGAGTGTGCGCGACAAGGTCGACTGCTCTATGACCGTGTAGACGGCGAGATCGCCGACAGTAACGCCATCGCTCACCGACAGGACAGCGAGCGTGCGCACCTGCGGCACCGTGCGGTTCTCGCGGCCATAGGCTTCGCGCAGCGTCGCGTTATAGCGGCCCATGATGCGGTTCATCAGATAGGGCGCGAACTGCTGCAGCCCGATCTGTCCCAGAGTGGAAATCCGTTCGCGCTTTTCCGAAACTTTCTGGTCCATCAGAGCTTGCTCCCCAGAAGGAAGCCGGAGCCGCCGCCGAGACCCGCGCCTGGATGGGTGGACGCCCCGATGTGATAGAGGCTCTTGATCGATGTCTCGTGGTTGCGGCTGGTCTTGAACGGACGCCACAGGAACGACTGGTCGATGGTGGACGAACCGCCATAGGGGTCACCGCCGACGAGGTTGATGTTCATCGCCTCCAGATCCGCAGGTGAATATGCGCGGCGGCCAAGCACCGTCGCCGAGAAGGCATCGATATGCGATGCGAGAATGTCCTCGACGCGGTCGGCATAGGCTTCGCGCAATTGCTCGGTCCACTTCCCGTCTGCGGGCGCCTTGAGCTTGCCTGCGGCGTCGCCCTTGATGTGGCGCGGGGATTCCGGAAGCTGCAGCCAGAGGATGGCCTTGCCCGGCGGGCAGCGCGACGGGTCGAGCGCATGTGGTTGGCCGACACAGATCGTCGGCGTCTCCGGCAACATGCCACGCACCGCCTCGTTCGACGCCTTTGACACGCCATCGAGCCCGGGGGTCAGATGCAACAGCGCGACGTCGCCGAGCTCTTTGTTGCGCCAAGCCGGCGGGCGGTCGAGCGCGTAGTGGATCTGGAAGTTGCCCTTGCCGTAACGATAGGCTTTCGTTGCGGCGACATCGTCCGAAGGAGCGTTGTTGCCGAGCAGGCGGCCATAGAGTTGCGTCGGCGTCACCGAGCAGATCACGCCCTTCGACGCCTTCATTGTCTCGCCGGAAGCGAGGCGCACGCCGGTCGCCTTGCCGCCTTCGACGATAATGGAGTCGACATCCGCGCCCGTGCGGATTTCCCCGCCCCTTTCCCTGATGAGGGCATCGAAGGCGGACAGGATGTTTCTCGCGCCGCCCTTGACGATCGGCGCGCCGGCGGCTTCCAGCGCAAAGGCGATGACTTTGGCGATCTGGCCGGAAAACGCGTCTTCCGGGCCGATGCCGGCATGCAGGGACCAGGGCGCCCAGAGAGAGCGCGCGAGGTCTGTCTTGTAGGAGCTTTCTAGCCAGCTTCGCGCCGGCGTCAGCGCATCGCCCATGAAGGCTGCGAGCCCACGGGGTCCGCGCCGCCGAGCCTCGCCCAACAGCAGCTTGAAGGTCGGCCACGTCCAGAGCCCGCCGCCGAGCAGGCCGAACAGCAGGCCGGCATTCCTGCCGATGTCGTCGACGTCGGCAGCATATTGCGCGCCGTCCTCGCCAAAGGCCGCGACATTCGTCGCGCGGTCCATGTGCTGGATCAGGTGGCTGCCATCCGGCCTCAGGACGCCGGTCGGCGCGTTCGTATGGCAGAACTCCAGCCCATGCCTGCCGAGGTCGGCCGCCAGCGCCGCATAGGCCGGCGAGGTGATGAACAGCACGAAGGTCGTCGCCATCACGTCGTGCACGAAACCCGGCACCGTGATCTCGTCCGTGCGGATGCAGCCGCCGATGCGATCGTTGCGCTCAAGGACCAGCACCTTGCGTCCCTTGCCGCCAAGAATGGCGGCGCAGACCAGCGCGTTGATGCCGCTGCCGACGATGATGTGGTCGGGGGCGCTCATGGGAACGTCGCCTCCGGCTCTGACGTTACGACTTCGGTACGAGCGCCAGGGCGCGGATCGGGCTGCCGGTGCCCTTCTCGATCTTCAGCGGCGCGGCGATCAGGATCGCGCCTTTCGGCGGAAGCTTGTCGAGGTTGCAGAGGCTGGCTAGGCCGTACTTGTTGGCCTTGTGCATCAGCGTGTGCGCCGGGAACGGCGGCTCCATGCCGCCTGCGGCGCCCGCGTCGGTGCCGATCGTCTGCGAACCCCAGCCGGCGACATCCTTCTCGATCAGATAAATGATCGCTTCGGCGGTCGGGCCGGGCGTATGCGGCCCGGTCTCGTTTGCATTGAGGAACTTGGCCTCAGAGCCGCTGAACCGGTCCCAGTCGGTACGCATCACCACCCACTCGCCCGGGTTGATCGCACCATGCTTGGCTTCCCAGCTCTTGATGTGGTCGACGGTCAGGAGGAAGTCAGGATCGGCGGCAGCTTCCTTCGAGAAGTCGAGCACGTTGACCGGACCGACGAGCTTCTGCACCGGCAGCGTGTCGGTCGAGCCGTCGGGATAGTCCTTGCCAGAAATCCAGTGATGCGGCGCGTCGAAATGGGTGCCCGAATGCTCGCCGAGCTTCAGCCAGTTCCAGGCCCACCACGGGCCGTTCTTGTCGTAGGCGGAGATCGTGTGGATCTCGACCTTGGGCGTGTCGACCGCGAGTTCCGGCGGCAGTTTGATCAGCGGCGTCTCGGGCCCGAGCACGGCGGAGAGGTCGACGACCTCGATCGCACCGGAAAGAAGCTGGGTGGCGAATTCGCCGAGAAGTTTTGCGGAGTCCATTGTTTTCCCCTTGTGGATTGGCAGCGCTCTTGTCGGGCTTCAATATGCTACTAGACGAAAACATATGCATCTGCAATTATCTTTAAGCCTAAAGGAAATGGGATCGGGGCGTGAGCGAATTCGACGCCATCTTTGTCGGTGCCGGCCACAACAGTCTGGCCTGCGCCGCGCATTTGGCGTCCAAGGGCTGGAAAACCGCTGTTTTCGAGCGCAATCCCGTGAGCGGCGGCGCGGTCCAGACGCGCGAACTGACGCTCCCCGGTTTCCGGCACGATCTCGCAGCAATGAATCTCAGCCTGTTCGCCGGTTCCGCTTTCCACCGGAAATATGCAAATGAATTGAAATGGGCGGGACTGGAATTCGTCCCGGCCGCCGATTGTTTTGCATCGGTGTTTCCTGACGGACGCTGGTTCGGCGTCAGCACCGACATTGAAAAGACGGTCGCGCGGCTCGAAAAATTCTCGAAGGACGACGCCGAGACATGGCGTCGGCTGGTCGGCGGCTTCATGGGCGAGGCCGAGCACCTCTTCCGCCTGCTCGGTTCGCCAATGGGGGCGCGTGCGCTCGCCGGCACGGGCTGGAACCTTTGGCGCAAGAAGGGCGTCAAGGGCTCGCTCGACACGGCCAAGCTGCTGCTGTCGTCGCCGCGCGCCTGGCTGGATGACAATTTCACCTCGCCGCATGTGAAGGCGACGCTCGCCGCATGGGGCATGCATCTCGACTTCGCTCCCGATATCGCAGGCGGCGCGGTCTTCCCCTACCTCGAATCCATGGCCAACCAGAGTTTTGGCATGGTGATCGGCAAGGGTGGCGCCGACACGATTATCCGCGCGTTGGAAGGCGTGCTGACAAAAGCGGGCGGCAAGGTGTTCCACAGCGCGGATGTTGCCGAGATCGTTACCGTCAGCGGCAAGGCGACCGGCATCAGGCTCGCCAACGGCGAGACGCATACGGCGACGAAGGCGGTTATCGCAGGCGTCGCGCCCGGAGCGCTGGCCGGCAAGCTGCTGCCGAAAGGCTCGGGCGATGCGGGCTTCGACACGGTGATGAAGAAGTTCCGCCATGCGCCCGGTACGATGATGATCCATCTGGCGATGGACGGCCTGCCCGACTGGAAGGCCGGCGAGGAGTTGAAGTCCTTCGCCTATGTGCATATCGCGCCGTCGCTGGAGCAGATGGCGAAGACATACCAACAGGCAATTGCTGGAATGCTGCCCGACGAGCCGGTGCTCGTTGTGGGTCAGCCGACAGCGGTCGATCCGTCTCGCGCGCCTGATGGCAAGCATGTGCTGTGGGTGCAGGTGCGCGCGCTTCCGGCCGAGGTCATCGGGGACGCGGCGGGCGAGATCGGGCCGGCGCACTGGGACGAGATCAAGGAGCGCTATGCCGACCGGGCGCTGGCGTTGATCGAGAAACACGCGCCGGGCCTATCAAGCAAGATACTTGGCCGCGCGGTGTTCTCGCCTATCGACTTGGAACGCGAGAACCCCAACCTCGTCGGTGGCGACCAGATCTGCGGCAGCCATCATATCTCGCAGAACTTCCTGTTCCGCCCGGCGCCCGGCTATGCGCGCTGGAACACGCCGGTCGCCAATCTGCATCTTGTTGGCGCGGCCACTTGGCCCGGAGCCGGAACGGGTGCAGGCTCGGGTTTCATGCTTGCGCAGCAACTGGCGGGTGCATGACAATGCAGGTCGATATCCGGAAGCGATAGAAGGTCACGATGAAGCGCAAGGCGATAAACCCAGCCACTTTATATGAGTCCACACAGTTCGGATTCTCGCACGCGGTCGAGCAGAATGGCGGCCGTACGCTGCATCTGGCCGGACAGGTCGCCTGGAACAAGGCCGGCGAGGTCGTCGGTCCCGGCGATCTCGCCGCACAGACGCGCCAAGCGCTCGCCAACCTGAGGGCCGTACTGGCCGAGGTCGGCGCGACGCCTGCGGACATCGTGCGCCTGCGCACCTATGTGGTCGATCATTCGCCTGACAAGCTCGGGCCGGTCATCGGCGAGATCATGGCCTTCTACGACGGCGTCGTGCCGGCGGCCAACACCTTCATCGGCGTACAGGCGCTCGCGCTTCCGGATTTTCTGGTGGAGATCGAGGCAACGGCAGCACTTTAGACTCAACCGCGCCTTAGGGCGTTCACACAACCAAACCAACAATCAACTGGGGAACGAGAACATGACCATCAACAGACGAACAATCCTTAAACTGGCCGGCGCGACCGCCGCCATGGCAGGCTTCTCGATGCCGCGCATGGCGCTGGCGCAGGCCGACGAACTCGTCATCGCCTACAACGTCAACCTGCCGTCGTGGGACCCGACCACCGGCCCGTCGGCGGTGAACCCTACCATCCAGGGCATCTATCAGTCGGTGTTCGACCAGTTCATCCTGCAGAAGCCGGACCTCTCGCTCACGCCCGGCCTGCTCACCGAGTGGGGCTTCTCCGACGATCTCAAGCAGGTGCACATGACCGTGCGCGAGGGCGTCACCTGGCACGACGGCTCGCCCTTCACGGCCGAGGATATCGTCTGGTCGCTGGAGCGCGCCGCCAAGGAAGAGACCGGCAACCCGATCCAGTTCGTCTGGAAGAACGTCAACAACTTCAAGATCGACGGCAACAAGATCACCGGCGACGTCGTGCAGTTCGATCCGACCTACTTCAAGTGGATGTCGTTCCTGACCGGCTATGTCCTGCCCAAGGCCTATTACGAGAAGGTCGGCGCGGAAGGCTTCGAAGCCAAGCCGATCGGCACCGGCCCCTACATGGTCGAGAAGTTCGAGCGCAACGCTTTCGTCCAGCTCAAGGCCTATCCAGGCTACTGGGGCGAGAAACCGGCCTTTGAGAACGTCACCATCAAGTTCGTGACAGACGCCGCCAGTCGCGTCGCCGAAATCGAGTCCGGCGCTTCGCACGTCACGCTCGAAATCCCCTACGAGGAATACGATCGCCTGATCGCGAAAGACGGGCTGGGCGGCACGGCCGACACGGTCTCCGACATCGGCATGATCTTTTTCAACGACATCGACGTGATGCTCGACCCGAACGTGCGTCAGGCAGCCGTCCTCTCGGTCGACAAGAAGCTTCTGGTTGACCGCCTGCTGCGTGGATACGGCCTGCCGATCGACACGCTGGAGACGCCGGAATACGAGGCTTTCGACGAGACGATCAAGGTCGAGTACAATCCGGAAAAGGCCGTCGAACTGCTCAAGGCCTCGGGCTATTCGCCGGAGAACCCGGTGAAGTTCACGATCCAGACGACGCGCGGCTTCAAGCCCAAGGACTACGAGATGATCCAGGCGATCGTCGGCATGTGGCGCAAGGTCGGCATCGAGGCAAACATTGAGGTCTACGAGATCGCCAAGCACTACGAGCTGCGCGCCGCCGACCAGCTTGCGCCGGCCGCCTTCTACAACTGGGGCAACTCGATCGGCGACCCGACCACCTCGACCGGCTTCGCCATGTACGGCCCGAGCCCGCATTCGGTCTGGGACAGCCAGGACGTCATCGACGCGATCAACCCGCTGTGGGGCGAGGCCGACGAGGCCAAGCGCATCGCCGGCTGGAAGGCCGTCAGCAAGCTGATCGCCGACAACGCCTATGTGCTGCCGCTGCTGCAGTATGCCCAGCCTGTCGTCTATTCAGACACGGTCAAGGTCGTGCCGCACAAGTCCGGCGCGCTGTTGCCGGCCCTCATGTCGCCAGCCTCGTAGCCTGATCGAGACTGCAGGGCGCCGCCCCCGGGGGGCGGCGCAGCATTCCTGAACTCCGTTGCCATGCCGTCTCGCAGACGGCGCGATAGGCTATGATTTTTCAAAGATTCCTCGTCCGGCTCCTCACCATGGCGATCACGCTGCTCGGCGTGTCGGTGGTGGTGTTCGTGATCATCCGTGTCGCACCCGGCGACCCGATCTCTATGATGCTGCCGCCGGGCGCCACACAGGCTGACATCGACCGGCTGCGCGCGCTCTACGGGCTCGATCGCTCGATCGTGGAGCAATATTTCATCTGGCTGGCCGGCGTGATGCAGGGGAACTTCGGCACCTCGATCTCGCTTCGGCAGGATGTGATGTCGCTGGTGCTGAGCCGGCTGCCGGCAACGCTGGAGCTGTCGATCTTTGCTCTGTTCATCGCGCTCCTCATCGGCGGGCCGCTGGCCGTCATCGGGGCGCGCGAACAGGGCACGGCCGTCGAGGCAGGCATCGATGTCGCCAATGGCGCGGCGCTCTCCATCCCCGACTTCCTGTGGGGGCTGGCGCTGATCCTGCTGTTCGGTGTGCTGTGGCCGGTCTTCCATATTTCCGGCCGCGTCTCGCCGCGCCTCGACCTTCCCTTCGTCACCCAGTTCTATCTCTTCGAGAGCATTTTCCGTCTGCGCTTCGACCTGACGAAGGACCTCATCGGCCACATGTTCATGCCGGCGCTGGCGCTGGCGCTGCCGCTCGCGGCCATCATCTCGCAGCTCCTGAAGATTTCACTCAAGGAAGTGATGACGCTCGACTACGTGACGCTGGCGCGGGTCAAAGGATTTTCGGAGACAAAGGTCATCCTGCGCGAGGCGCTGAAGAACGCGGCCCTCCCCACGCTGACGCTTATCGGCGTGCAGTTCACCTTCCTCATCGGCGGCACGGTCATCATCGAGCGCCTGTTCTCCTACGAAGGGCTCGGCAACATGGCGATCGACGCGGTCATCAATCGCGACCTGCCGCTCATCCAGGGCATCGTACTCGTCTTCGCGCTGATCTTTGTGCTGATCAATCTCGCTGTCGACATGATGTACGCACTGCTCAATCCGAGGCTGCGCCATGGCTGACTCACGTGCCCTGCCCCGCCGCCGCTTCGACGCCCGCCTGATGCTCGCCGGCGGCTGGCTGCTCGTTGTCCTTCTGGCCGCGATCTTTGCGCCACTCGTCGCGCCGCACGACCCGCTGGCGCAGGACCTGATGCTGGAGCGCCTGCCGCCCTTCTGGCTGCCCGGTTCGGAGCCCGGCTACTGGCTCGGCACCGACAGCCTCGGGCGCGATCTCCTGTCTCGCCTCATCTTCGGCGCGCGTATCGCGCTCATCGTCGCCTTCGTTGCGGCACTCGCCGCCTGCATCGTCGGATCGACACTGGGACTCATCGCAGGCTATTTCGGCGGCTGGCCGGACCGCATCATCTCGCGCATCGTCGATGTCTGGATGGCGTTCCCCCCGGTGCTGTTCGCCATCCTGCTTGTCGCCGTGTTCGGCACAGGATTGATGTCCGTCATCATCGCCATCGTCGTCATCGACTGGACGCGCTTTTGCCGCGTCATCCGCGCCGAGGCGATGAGCCAGGCACGCATGGACTATGTCGAGAATGCCCGCATCGCCGGCTTCGGACGCATACGAATCATGGTGTCCGAAGTCCTGCCCAACGTGCTGCCATCCATCGTCGCGCTGCTGTCGCTCGAGATGGGCATCGCCGTCATCGTCGAGGCCATCCTGTCGTTCGTGAACCTGTCCATCTCCAGCGACGCGCCGACGTGGGGAGGCATCATCGCGGAGGGGCGGCTGTCCATCCACCAGGCATGGTGGGTGCTGGTGTTCCCGCTGATTGCGCTGTTCCTCACCGTGCTGTCGTTCAGCCAGTTCGGCGAAGGGCTGAAGTCGCGCTTCGACCCGGTGCTGAGATGAGCGACTGTCTCGACATCTCCAACCTCAGCGCGACGCTGCCATCGGGCCAGCGCGTGCTGCGCTCGGTGTCTCTGACCGTGCAGCCCGGCGAGGTGCGCGCGCTCGTCGGCGAGAGCGGGGCCGGCAAGAGCATGATCGGCAAGGCGGTGCTCGGCGTGCTGCCGCCGAGCGTTCGCATCGTTGAGGGCGCGATCCGGCTGGAAGGGACCGACCTCGACGCGCTGTCGGCGAAGGAGCGCCGACGGCTGATCGGGGCGAAGGCCGCGCTGATCCCTCAGGATCCGCTGACCGCGCTCAACCCGTCGCGGCGCGTCGGGCCGCAGATGACCGACCGTCTCGTCCACATCCTCGGCTGGGATGCCGACAAGGCGGATAAACGCGTGCGGCAATTGCTCGATGAGGTGCATATCCGCGAGCCGGATCGTGTCATGAAGGCATATCCGCACGAACTTTCCGGCGGCATGCGCCAGCGCGTGCTGATCGCGGCCGCCTTCGCCTCCGAGCCGCGCCTGATCGTCGCGGACGAGCCGACGACGGCGCTGGACGTGACCGTTCAGAAGCAGATCCTGCGCCTCATCGCCCAGCTCCAGCAGGAGCATGGCACCGCGATCCTGTTCGTCACGCACGACCTCGGCGTCGTCGCCAAGGTCAGCCAAAAGGTGACGGTGCTCTATGCCGGCAAGGTGGTCGAGGAGGCGGACACGCCTGCGCTGTTCGCCAACCCGCAACATGCCTACACCCGCGCGCTGATGGCCGCGACGCCGAAATACACCGACCCTCTCGCGTCGCTGAAGCCGGTGGACGAGTCGGTACTGGCGGGGCTCGCCGCGGAGGTCGCGGTTGCCGACCACGACTGGAGGCCCCATGGCTGAGCCTCTGTTCAAGGTCAGCGGCCTGAAGGTCGCGCTGCCCGACATGACGAGGAAGCCGCTGATCGGCAGCGCGCCTCTGGTGGAGATCCTGAAGGGTCTCGACTTCGAACTGCCGCGCCGCTCGGTGACCGGCATCGTCGGCGAATCCGGCTCGGGCAAGTCGACGCTCGGCCGCGCACTGGTGCGGCTGATCGAACCAAGCGCCGGCAGCATCAATTTCGAGGGCCGCGACATCGCGCATCTGCCGGAGGGCGAATTGCGCCCGCTCCGGCGAAACCTGCAGATGATCTTCCAGGACCCTATGTCGTCGCTGAACCCGCGCCGCACGATCGGCGCGATCATCGCCGCGCCGCTAAAGCTCAACGGGCTTGGCGACAATCTGGACCAACGTGTCGCCGAGGCGCTGAAGCGTGTCGGCCTGCCGGAGAACTTCGCAAAGCGCTATCGTCACGAGCTTTCCGGCGGGCAGCGCCAGCGCGTTGGGATTGCGCGCGCGCTGGCGCTGTCGCCCGACTTCGTGCTCGCCGACGAGATCGTGTCGGGCCTCGACGTCTCCACGCAGGCACAGATCCTGACGCTGCTCGAAAAGCTCGCCGACGAGATGGGCCTGACGGTCGCCTTCATCAGCCACGACCTCTCCGTCATCCGGCGGCTCTGCAAGCAGGTTATCGTGATGCGGCAGGGCGAGATCGTGGAACAGGGCCCGACCGACGCGCTCTTCGCGGATCCGAAGCACGCCTACACGCGCGACCTCATCGCGGCCATTCCGCTGCCGGAGATCGACGCCGACTGGCTGAAGGCAGGCTGAACAATCAACCGTGTCGGCTCGCGGGCGCCGATGCGGAAACCAGGGGATTTGCCCGCCAATGGGAGACGACAATGAAGTATCTTGTTCGCAGTGCATGCATCGCTACCGGTCTGCTTGCCGGAGCGGGTTCGACCGCCTCGGCCGATGGCATACCGGGCATGCGCGGTCATGACCACACCGGCATCACCGTGCCGGACATGGCGCAGGCCGTCGATTTCTTCACCAACGTCGTCGGCTGCCAGAAGGCGATGTCTTTCGGCCCCTTCGCCGACGATAAGGGCACCTTCATGCAGGACCTGCTTGGCGTCGACCCAAAGGCGGTCATCAAGGAAATCACGCTGGTACGCTGCGGTTTCGGCTCGAACATAGAGCTGTTCGAATACACCGCGCCCGACCAGAAGGACCTCGCGCAGAAGAACAGCGATGTCGGCGCCTTTCACATTGCCTTCTATGTCGACGACGTTCCGGCTGCGGAGAAATATCTGAAGGACAAGGGCGTGGCGACGCGCATCGTGCTTCCTGTCGGTGAAGGCCCGGCGGCCGGTCAGACCGTCATGTATTTCCAGGCGCCGTGGGGACTGCAGTTCGAGGCGATCAGCTATCCGCAAGGCATGGCCTATGAGAAGGAAGGCGGCACGATTCTCTGGAGCCCGAAGGACCCAGCCAAATAAGTGGCGTTCTGTTCACACCTGGAAAGCGGGCACCCCTCGCCCGCTTTCCAACGAATTTCATTCAGCTTGAAATTTTAAGCTTGAAGTAATTTGCTTCCGGCGCGATATTGCCGGACGCAAGCAGAGGAGAGCGCTCGATGAAGGTCGCGGTTCTTGGTGGCGGACCTGCCGGTCTCTACTTCGCGATCTCGATGAAGTTGCGAAACTCGGCGCACGACATCACCGTCATCGAGCGGAACAAGCCGGATGACACGTTCGGGTGGGGGGTGGTGCTTTCGGCCGAAACACTCGACAACCTCAACCGCAACGATCCCGTCAGCGCCGTCTGGATCAAGCGCTACTTCGCCTATTGGGACGACATCGCTGTCATCTACAAGGGCACGCGCACCGTCTCGACCGGCCATGGCTTCTGCGGCATCGGCCGCAAGCGCCTGCTGCTGCTGCTTCAGCGCCGCGCCCGCGAACTCGGCATCGCCGTGCAGTTCGAGACGGAAGCGCCCGACCCCCGCCCCTATATGGAAGAATACGATCTCGTCGTCGCGGCCGACGGCCTGAACTCGCGCTCGCGTTCGACCTTCGCCGACGTGTTCAAGCCCGACATCGACACGCGCAAGTGCAAGTTCGTGTGGCTGGGCACGAAACAGAAATTCGACGACGCCTTCACCTTCATCTTCGAGAAAACCGAGCATGGCTGGGTCTGGGCGCACGCCTACCAGTTCGATCCCGAGACCGCGACCTTCATCGTCGAGTGCAGCCAGGAAACCTGGGACAAGTTCGGCTTCGGCGGGATGAGCCAGCAGGAGTCCATCGCCACCTGCGAGAAGATTTTCGAAAAACATCTCGGCGGGCATCCGCTGATGACCAACGCCAACCATATCCGCGGCTCGGCGTGGATCAACTTCCCGCGGGTGCTATGCGAACGCTGGTCGTACAAGAACCTCGCGCTGATGGGCGACGCTGCCGCATCGGCGCATTTCTCGATCGGCTCCGGCAGCAAGTTGGCGCTCGAAAGCGCGGTCGCGCTCGCCGACTATGTGCACTCGGAGCCAGACCTCGAATCCGCCTTCCGCAAATATGAGGACGCGCGACGCACCGAGGTGCTCAAGCTTCAGTCGGCGGCACGCAATTCGCTGGAGTGGTTCGAGGAGGTCGAGCGCTATCTCGATCTCGATCCCGTCCAGTTCAACTATTCGCTGCTGACGCGCTCGCAGCGCATCAGCCACGAAAACCTGCGCCTGCGCGATCCAGAATGGCTCGGCGACGCGGAAGAGTGGTTTCAGCGCGAAGCCGGCGCGCCGGAGGAAAGCTGGAAGCGCGCACCGATGTTCGCGCCCTACAAGCTGCGCGACATGCAACTTGCCAACCGCGTCGTCGTCTCGCCGATGGCGCAGTACAAGGCCGTCGATGGCTGCCCGACAGACTGGCATTTCACGCATTACGCCGAGCGCGCCAAGGGCGGCGCGGGCCTCGTCTATATCGAGATGACCTGCGTCAGCCCGGAAGGCCGCATCACGCCCGGCTGCCCCGGCCTTTACAAGCCCGAGCACGAGGTAGCCTGGAAGCGGCTGGTGGATTTCGTGCATCGCGAGACGACGGCGAAGATCTGCGCGCAGATCGGCCACGCCGGCCCCAAGGCATCGGTTCAGGTGCCATGGGAAGACGACGGTATGCCGCTCGGCAACGGTGACTGGGAAATTCTTGGGCCTTCGGCTGTTGCATGGTCCGACAAGCACCAGACGCCAAAAGCGATGACGCGCGCCGATATGGATCTGGTGCGCGACCAGTTCGTGGCGTCCGCCGAGATGGCGGATCGCTGCGGCTTCGACATGCTAGAAATCCACGCAGCACACGGCTACCTGCTCTCGTCGTTCATCACCCCGCTCACAAACAAGCGCACGGATGAGTATGGCGAATCGCTGGAAAACCGTATGCGTTATCCGCTCGAAATCTTCCACGCGGTGCGCGAGGCCTGGCCTCTGCACAAGCCGATCTCGGTGCGCATTTCTGCCAATGACTGGGTCGGCATCGAGGGCGTGACGCCGGCCGACGCCGTGGAGATCGCAAAGATGCTCTCCGCCGCCGGCGTGGACATCTGCGACGTCTCGGCCGGCCAGACCTCGACCTTGGCCAAACCGGTCTATGGGCGCATGTTCCAGACGCCTTTCTCCGACCGAATCCGCAACGAGACGGGCATGGCCACGATGGCGGTCGGCAACATCTACGAGCCGGACCACGTGAACTCGATCCTGATGGCCGGCCGAGCCGATCTCGTCTGCCTCGCGCGTCCACACCTCGCCGACCCCTACTGGACGCTGCATGCGGCCATCACGCTGGGCGACCGCGGCGTGAAGTGGCCCGACCCTTATCTTCCCGGCCGCGACCAGGCCTACCGCCTCGCTGCCCAGCGCAACGCCGTGCCGGAGTTCAAGGTATGAGCCGCCACGCCCTCGTCACCGGCGGCGGCTCAGGCGTGGGGCGCGCAATCGCACTAGCGCTGGCCGAAGCCGGCATCAGCGTGACGATCTGCGGCCGGCGGCTGGATGCGCTCGAACGGGTTGGGGCGGAGAATACCCGCATTCATGCCGTCACGGCCGACGTGAC
The DNA here is from genome assembly GCF_040081925.1 of Mesorhizobium quangtriensis. NCBI lineage: Bacteria > Pseudomonadati > Pseudomonadota > Alphaproteobacteria > Hyphomicrobiales > Phyllobacteriaceae > Mesorhizobium > Mesorhizobium quangtriensis. Next base: position 1,343,145 of record NZ_JBEBMF010000001.1, on the reverse strand, counting down.
CGATGAGCAGTCTATGCTGGCACTCTACGAACAGGCCGAGGCTGCGCGCGGGCCGTTCGATATCATCGTCGCCAATGCCGGCAGCGCCGAGAGCGCGCCGGCCCACAAGGTCTCGCTGGACGACTGGAAAGCGACTCTCGACGTCAACCTTACCGGCGCGTTTCTGACCGTGAAGCCTGCGCTGGTGGCCATGGCCGCGCGCAAGGCGGGCCGTATCATCTTCGTTGCGTCCACTGCCGGCCTCAAGGGCTACGGCTATGTCGCGCCCTATGTCGCGGCCAAGCATGGTGTGGTTGGGCTGATGCGCGCGCTTGCGGCCGAGCTGGCCAAGACAGGCGTTACTGTAAATGCCGTCTGCCCCGGTTTCGTCGAGACGGACATGCTGGAGCGCTCAGTCGAGAATATCGTGCGCAAGACCGGCCGTTCGGTCGAAGAGACGCGCGCAACGCTTGCCGCCACCAATCCTCAGAACCGCTTCATACAACCGGACGAAATCGCCGACGCCGTGCTTTGGCTTTGCGGAGACAATGCGCGCTCGATCACCGGTCAGGCGATCTCCATCTCGGGTGGCGAGACATGGTAAGTGCGCCGCTGTCCGATATCTCCCACGACAACAAGGAGCGGCTGCGGCTTTGGATCAGGATGCTGCGCGCCGCGCGCACCATCGAGGCCGAACTGCGCGAACGTCTGCGCCAGGAGTTCGACACGACCCTGCCGCGCTTCGACGTGATGGCCGCGCTCTACCGTACCCCGGACGGCATGCTGATGAGCGGTCTCTCCAGTTTTCTTCTGGTCTCCAACGGCAACGTTACCGGCATCGTCGATCGTCTCGTCTCCGAAGGGCTGGTGGAGCGAGCGCGCCGCAACGGCGACCGCCGCACCTCGATGGTGACGCTGACGGAGGCCGGCCGCGCGCAGTTCGAGGCGATGGCGGCCGCGCACGAAGGCTGGATCGGCGAATTGCTTGCTGGCGTCGGCGACGAGGACACGAAGCGGCTCGCCGCCATGCTGAAGTCGTTCAGCAGCAGTTGGGAGGGGCACGAATGACCGCTATGGCTGCACTGAAGCCGAAGCACTTCCTATGGGAAGCCGAAGGACGGATTGCGAAAATCCGCCTCAACCGTCCAGAGCGCAAAAACCCGCTCACCTGCGAGTCCTACGCCGAACTGCGCGATACGTTCCGCGCGCTCGTCTATGCCGACGATATCGACGCCGTGGTCTTCCTGCCTAACTGCGGCAATTTCTGCTCGGGCGGCGACGTTCACGACATCATCGGGCCGCTGGTCCGCATGAACATGAAGGAACTCTTGGCCTTCACGCGCATGACGGGCGATTTCGTCAAGGCAATGCTGAACTGCGGCAAGCCTATCATCTCGGCGGTGGACGGCGTGGCCGTCGGCGCCGGCGCGATCATCGCGATGTCTTCCGACATCCGCATCGCCACGCCGGAGGCCAAGACCGCCTTCCTGTTCACCAAGGTCGGGCTGGCCGGCTGCGACATGGGCGCCTGCGCAATCCTGCCGCGCATCATCGGCCAAGGCCGCGCCGCCGAACTGCTCTACACCGGCCGCAGCATGAGCGCGGCGGAGGGCGAACGATGGGGTTTTTACAACCGGCTCGTGGACGCCGAAGCGCTGGAAGCCGACGCCATGGAGATGGCCGCGCGCATCGTTTCCGGTCCCACCTTCGCGCACGGCATCACCAAGACCCAGCTCAACCAGGAATGGTCGATGGGGCTTGACCAGGCCATCGAGGCAGAGGCCCAGGCGCAGGCGATTTGCATGCAGACCAGGGACTTCGAGCGCGCCTACACCGCCTTCGTGGCGAAGCAGAAGCCGGTTTTCGAGGGAGATTGATGCCTGACCGCTCCTTCCTCGACTGGCCGTTCTTCGAGCCGCGCCATCGCGAGTGGGCCGAAAAACTCGACGCGTGGTGCGCGGCGAACCTGCCTGTCGATCATCATGACGTGGACGCCGCCTGTCGCGAACTCGTCGCCATGCTTGGCCGTGACGGCTGGCTGAAACCGACGACCATCGACACCGCCAACCCCGCGCCACTCGACGTGCGCGTGCTCTGCATCACGCGCGAGACGCTGGCGCGGCACGACGGGCTCGCAGACTTTGCCTTCGCCATGCAGGGGCTCGGCACCGGCGCGATCAGCCTGTTCGGCACCGACACGCAGAAAGAGTGGCTGGCGAAGACACGCGCCGGCAAGGCGATCTCGGCCTTCGCGCTCTCTGAGCCGCGCTCCGGTTCCGACGTCGCCAACATGGACATGGCCGCGACGAAGGATGGCGACCTTTACGTTCTCGATGGCGAAAAGACTTGGATTTCCAACGGCGGCATCGCCGACCTCTATGTTGTCTTCGCCCGCACGGGCGAAGCGCCCGGCGCAAAAGGCATCTCGGCCTTCCTCGTGCCTGCCGACACCAAGGGGCTGACGGTTGCCGAGCGGTTGGAAGTGATCGCTCCGCATCCGCTGGCGCGGCTGTCCTTCGAGTGCGTGCGCGTTCCCTCCTCTGCCATGATCGGCAAGCCCGGCGAAGGCTTCAAGATCGCGATGTCGGTGCTCGATGTGTTTCGCTCGACGGTCGGCGCGGCCGCACTTGGTTTCGCGCGGCGTGCGCTCGACGAGAGCCTGAAGCGCGTGGCCGAACGCAAACTCTTCGGCGCGCCGCTCGCCGAGCTGCAGATGGTGCAGGGCCACCTCGCCGATATGGCGCTCGACATTGATGCCGCCGCGCTGCTCGTCTATCGCGCTGCGTGGACGAAGGATTCAGGCGCCGCGCGCGTCACGCGCGAGGCCGCTATGGCCAAGCTTTTCGCCACCGACAGCGCGCAGGAGGTGATCGACAAGGCGGTGCAGCTTCACGGCGGCGACGGCGTACGCAAGGGCCATATCGTAGAAAGCCTCTACCGCGAAATTCGCGCGCTACGCATCTACGAAGGTGCGTCCGACGTGCAGAAGGTGGTTATCGCAAGACAGGTACTCGCAGACGTCAGCAAATAACAACACCAGAGGGAAAAGGGACTGCGCATGACAAAGGAACTCGCGAAAGGCATCACCGCCAACGGCACCGGCTTCGACGGCATCAAGTGGAACATTCTCGGCCAGATCTATTATCCGAAGGCTGTGTGCGATAGCGCTTTCGCCTTCGAGACGAACAGCGATCCGGGTCAGTTCGTGCCCGTCCACATCCATCCAGACCAGGACGAGTTCATCCTCGTGCAGGAAGGCCAGCTCGAACTGAAGCTCGACGGCGTGTGGTCGACCGCGAATGCAGGCGACCTCGTTCGCATGCCGAAGGGCATCCCGCATGGCTACTTCAACAAGTCCGACAAGCCGTGCCGGGCGCTGTTCTGGGTGTCGCCGGCAGGCCGGCTGAAGGAACTTTTCGAGCAATTGCACGACAAGAGCGATATCCCCACAATCATCCAGCTTTCGGCCGACCACGACGTGGATTTCCTGCCGGAAGAAGCGAACGCATAGATGCTCGGGCCGTCTGCACATACGGACACGTTCACGCGGGACAACCTGCCGCCCGAGGACCAGTGGCCGGATTTCCTGCTCGACGGCTTCGACTATCCGGAACGGCTGAATGCGGCGGTGGAACTCACCGACCGCATGGTCGACAAGGGCTTCGGCGACAACACCGCGCTGATCGGCAATGGCCGGCAGCGCACCTACAAGGAGTTGTCGGACTGGACGAACCGGCTGGCGCATGCGCTGGTCGAGAACTACGGCGTCAAGCCCGGCAACCGCGTGCTGATCCGCTCGGCCAACAACCCCGCCATGGTCGCCTGCTGGCTGGCGGCGACCAAGGCCGGCGCGGTCGTGGTCAACACCATGCCCATGCTGCGCGCAGGCGAACTGTCGCAGATCGTGGACAAGGCCGAGATCGCGCTGGCGCTCTGCGACACGCGGCTGATGGACGAGATGGTCGCCTGCGCCAAGGACAGCCGCTTCCTCAAGCAGGTCATCGGCTTCGACGGCACGGCCAACCACGACGCGGAACTTGACCGCGCGGCGCTCAGCAAGTCCGTCCGCTTCGAACCCGTGCAGACCGGCCGCGACGACGTCGCGCTGCTCGGCTTCACTTCGGGCACGACTGGCGTGCCCAAGGCGACGATGCACTTTCACCGCGACCTGCTCATCATCGCCGATGGCTATGCGAAGGAAGTGCTCGGCGTCACGTCCGACGACGTGTTCGTCGGCTCGCCGCCGCTTGCCTTCACCTTCGGCCTCGGCGGCCTTGCGATCTTCCCGCTCCGCTTCGGCGCGGCGGCGACGCTGCTCGAAAGCGCCACCCCGCCCAACATGGTCGAGATCATCGAGACGTACAAGGCGACGATAAGCTTCACAGCGCCGACCGCCTACCGCGCCATGCTGGCGGCGATGGACAAGGGTGCGGACCTGTCCTCGCTGCGCATCGCGGTTTCGGCTGGCGAAACCCTGCCGGCTCCGGTTTATGAAGACTGGACGCGCAAGACCGGCAAGCCGATCCTCGACGGCATCGGCGCGACCGAAATGCTGCACATCTTCATCTCCAACCGCCTCTCCGACATGGCCCCCGGCCAGACCGGCAAGCCCGTCACAGGCTACGAAGCCAGGATCGTCGACGAGAACATGAACGAACTGCCGCGCGGCACTGTCGGGCGGCTTGCCGTGCGCGGGCCGACCGGCTGTCGCTACATGGCCGATGACAGGCAGGCGAAATATGTCCGCGACGGCTGGAACCTCACGGGCGATTCGTTCGTGCAGGACGAAGACGGCGTCTTCCACTTCGCTGCGCGCTCCGACGACATGATCATCTCGTCCGGCTACAACATCGCCGGCCCGGAAGTGGAGGCGGCGCTCCTCGCCCATGCGCACGTCCGCGAATGCGCCGTGATCGGCGTGCCCGACACGGATCGCGGGCAGATCGTCGAGGCACATGTCGTGCTGGTCGAGGGCGTCGAAGGCGACGATCTGGTGCTGAAGATCCTGCAGGATCACGTCAAGGCCGTGATCGCGCCCTACAAATATCCGCGCTCGGTGAAGTTCGTGGACGTGCTGCCCAAGACGCAGACCGGCAAGATCCAGCGGTTCAGGCTGCGAGAGGAAAGATGAGCGACTTCGCCCGCACCCGCGCGCTATTCGATATCCCCGAGGGGCTCATTTATCTCGACGGCAATTCGCTCGGCCCTCTGCCGGTCGTAGCGAAACAGCGCGTGGCCGACATGCTGGCGAACGAATGGGGCAAGCACCTCATCAAGGGCTGGAACGTCGCGGGCTGGATGGCGCAACCGCGCCGTATCGGCGATCGTATAGGCAAGCTCATCGGCGCGCCGGAAGGCACCGTCGTCATGGGCGATACGCTTTCGATCAAGGTCTACCAGGCGCTTGCCTCGGCGCTCGACCTCAACCCCGGCCGAAAGGTCGTACTCTCCGACAGCGGAAACTTCCCCTCCGACCTTTATATGGCACAGGGGCTGATCGGCTCGCTCGGTCGCGGGCTAGATCTCAAGGTCGTCGAGCCGGAAGACGTCGAGGCCGCGATAGATGAGACCGTCGCGGTCGTGATGCTGACCGAGGTCGACTATCGTACCGGCCGCCTGCACGACATGAAGGCGCTAACTGCCAAGGCGCATGCGGCTGGCGCGCTCACGGTCTGGGACCTCGCGCATTCGGCCGGAGCGATTCCGGTCGATGTCTTCGGCGCAGGCGCGGATTTCGCTGTTGGCTGCACCTACAAATATCTCAATGGCGGCCCCGGCGCGCCGGCCTTCATCTACGTCGCGCCCAAGCACGCGGAGATGGCGCGCCCTGCCCTGTCCGGCTGGCTCGGCCACGAGGCGCCCTTCGCCTTCGACCTCGACTACCGCGCCGGCCACGGCATCGATCGCATGCGCGTCGGCACCCCGCCTGTCATCGCGCTTACCGTCCTCGACGCCGCGCTCGACGCTTGGGACGGCGTGTCGATGCACGACGTACGCGCGGCCTCCATCGGGCTTTGCGACCTCTTCATCCGCGAGGTGGAAGGGCGCTGCCCGGAGCTGACGCTCGCCACCACCCGTCACGGCCATCAGCGCGGCAGCCAGGTGTCCTTCCGGCACCCGGCCGGCTACGCGATCATGCAGGCGCTGATCGCGCGCGGGGTCATCGGCGATTTCCGCGCGCCGGACGCTATCCGCTTCGGCTTCACGCCGCTCTATATCGGCGAGAAGGAAGTGCTCGGCGCCGCCGCGATTCTCGAAGCGATCATGAAGGATAGGCTCTGGGACAAGCCGGACTATCACCGCAAGGCGGCAGTGACATGAGCGGCAAGCCTTACGATCCGTCCGCCGAAGGCGCGCAGATGTCGTTCAAGGGACGCATGTCCTATGGCGACTACCTGCATCTCGAACGCGTGCTCGACGCGCAGGAGCCCTTGTCTGCCGCGCATGACGAATTGCTGTTCATCATCCAGCACCAGACCTCGGAACTGTGGATGAAGCTCGCCATCCACGAGATCCGCGCCGCGATGACGGCGATCCGCGAGGACAGGCTGGAGCCCGCCTTCAAGATGCTGACGCGTGTGGCCCGCATCTTCGAGCAACTCACCGGCGCGTGGGACGTGCTGCGCACGATGACGCCCAGCGAATACACCGAGTTCCGTGCCTCGCTCGGCCAGTCCTCCGGTTTCCAGTCGTGGCAGTACCGCGCCATCGAATTCCTCGCGGGAAATCGCAACCTCGCCATGCTGAAGCCGCACGAGCACGTGCCCGAGGTCTCCGCAAGGCTCGAGAATATTCTCTCCGCTCCCAGCCTCTATGACGAGGCGCTTCGCCTGCTGGTCCGAAAAGGCTTCGACATCGGTGACGAGGCGAACCGCGCCACGTGGCGCGAGACGCGCAGCGAGAATCCGAAGGTTCTGGAAGCCTGGAAGGTCGTTTACCGCGATCCCACGACACACTGGATGCTCTACGAACTGGCCGAGAAGCTGGTCGACTTCGAGGATTACTTCCGACGCTGGCGCTTCAACCACGTCACCACGGTGGAGCGCATCATCGGGTTGAAACGCGGCACGGGGGGGACCGCCGGCGTGTCCTATCTGCGCCGCATGCTGGAGGTCGAGCTGTTCCCCGAGCTCTGGAAGGTCCGGACGGAACTCTGATGAATATGACGGAGGAGTTGATGCAAGAAATCCTGCAGCCGGAAGGCTGGGCCAAGCCGATCGGCTACTCCAACGGCATCGCTGCCAGCGGACGGCTGGTGTTCATCGGCGGACAGGTCGGCTGGAACGGCCAGCAGCAATGGGAAACGGATGATTTCGCCGGGCAGGTCCGGCAGACGCTCGAGAACATCGTCGCGGTGCTGGCCGAGGCCGGCGGCGGACCCGAGCACATCACCACGATGACTTGGTACTTCACTTCTAAGCAGGAATATCTCGCCAACCTCAAGGGCGTCGGACAAGCCTATCGCTCAGTGATCGGCAAGCATTTCCCGGCTATGGCGGCTGTCGAAGTGACGGCGCTGGTCGAGGATCGCGCCAAGGTCGAGATACAGGCGATGGCGGTGATCCCCGAGGGCTAGCCGACCACAGCTTCCGCCTCGATTTCCACTTCGTAGTCGCCGATCAAATTGCCGGCCTCGATCATCGTATTGGCAGGCAACACCTCGCCGAACACACGGCCGTGCGCGCGCGAAACCGGCTCCCACTGCCCTGCGTCCCTGAGGTAGATACGCGTGCGCACGACGTCCTGCGTCGAGCCACCGAGGGCCGAGATCGAGGCAGCGATCTTGTCGAGGATGTATGTCGCCTGCGCGCCGGGGTCACCCGGCGCGATACAGCGGTCGCCGCCATGCGTCGCCGTCGTGCCCGACACGCGGATGCTATCGCCAACGCGCACTGCCCGGCTGTAGCCAGCGATTGGCTCCCACACGCTGCCCGAGGACACGCGACTGCGGCCCGGCTTGCCCGGCACAGGCTCGGCCTTGAAGACCGATGGAATCGCGTCGAGATGGTGGCTGAGATCGCCCGACGCGGTGAGATATGGAGGCTTGCGGTATTCGTCGCCGCAATCGCCGGGAACCGGCTTTGTTTTCGCGAATGCCTCGTCCAGCCGCGACCGATCCTCTACGTCGAGCGCGAAGCCGAAGACATTCAGATTGTCGTCGCGATGTTCGTTTTCACCGAGACGCGCGCCGATGATGGTCGCTGCCACCGCCTCATGTTCCAGCACCCAGCGCGACGCGACGTTGGACGGCGAGGCGCCGTGCTTGCGGCCGATTTCGGATGCGGCGGTGAGAATGCCCTGGAACGGCTCCCAGCCCCCGGCGACATCGATAAAGCGCTTGTATTTGGAACGGCTCCAGTCTGGGATTTCTGTCGGCTCCGGCTTGCCCAGCCACTTCTCCGAAAGGAACCCGCCGCAGAGCGTGCCATACGCCAGCAGCTTCACGCCCTTTTCGCGGCACAGCGCGGATAAGTCGCCCGCGGCCCGACGATCGACCAGCGAGAAGGAGACCTGGTTGGTGGCAAGAGGAACGCCATCGGACAGCGCGACCCGTAGGTGCGCGGCATCAAAATTGGTGACGCCGATCGCGCCGATGAGCCCCTCCTCTTTCAGCCGCGCCATCTCGTGCAACGCGTCCAGCCATGCCGGATGCTCGAAGGTCCACCAGTGGAACTGCAGCAGGTCAACCTTGTTCACGCCCAGCCTGTCGAGACGCTCCTGCACGCCGCGCCGCACGACATCGGCCGTCATTGGACCGGGTTCGGGGCACCATTTCGTGAAGGCGCGCGGGCGTTTTTCGCCGGTTGGATAGCGCGACAGCAGCCTGCCCGTGATGATCTCGGCGCTGCCGTAGTGGTCGGCCATGTCGAACGTATCGAAGCCCGCCTTGGCATAGGCTTCCAGCGCGTCCGCGCCGCGGTCGGGATCGATGGTCTGCCCTGATTTCTCGATGTCGGCGACCTGCCACAGGCCGCAGACGAGGCGGCTGATCGGCAGGACGTCGGCAAGCATGGTGCGATCAGGAACTTTTGGCATCTGAAGTCTGTCCATTTTCGGGATTTGCACCGCGTGCACCGATATGCCGCGAGACAATGCGACGCTCGCCAAGGATGCCGCGCGGCCGCAGAAGCAGGATGAGGCAGAGCGCGACGCCAATCATGACGATCTGCAGCGACGCCGCCCTCGCCTGCTGGCCCGGTGGGAACAGCCCGGAGACGGCGGCCGCCGACATCGCCCAGATGCCCCACACCAGTACGGCACCGAGGATGGCTCCCCTGTTGTTGCCGGAGCCGCCGACGATCAGCATCGCCCACACCTGGAAGGTCAGCATCGGCACATAGTTGTCGGGCGCGATGAAGCCGATGAAATGCGCCTGCACCGCGCCGGCAAGCCCCATGATGCCGCCGCCGATGGCGAAAGCCTGCAGGCGGAATTTCGTCGCATTCTTGCCGAGCGCCAGCGCTGCGTGCTCGTCTTCGCGGATAGCACGCAGCACCCTGCCCCACGGGCTTCGCGCCAGCCGCTCGAGCACGAGATAGAGGACGAGAACGATGGCCACCAACACGGCCAGATTGGCCAGCCCGAACATCAGCGGATTGCCGGCCTGGTCGGCGAAGGGGCGCGGAATGAAACCGATGCCGAACGGGCCGCCGGTGATCCATTCGAGATTGAGCACGGCAAGCTGCACGACGACCGCTACGCCGAAGGTCGCGATGGCGAGATAGTCGGCGCGTAGCCGTATCGTCAGTGCGCCGATCAGGAAGGAGACGAGGCCCGTCGCAAGCGCTCCACCAACCCAGCCGACGACGATCGGGAGCCCGAAGCCTCCCAAGCGAGCCGGGTCATCTGGCGTCGTCAGCAGAGCGGAGACATAAGCGCCAACAGCGACAAACCCGGCAATGCCGACATTGAACAGGCCGGTCTGCCCCCACTGGACGTTCAGCCCGAGGCAGATGATGGCGTAGGTGAACGCCATGGTCAGGAAGAACGCGCCGTAGCTCAGGAGGTCGGCACTCATTGCGCCCTCCCGAACAGGCCTTGCGGCCGGAACAAAAGCACCAGCACGAGGATGACAAAGGCGACCGCCGCGCGCCACTCCGCGCCGATGAACTGGACCGCCAGCGCTTCCGATAGGCCGACGATCAGCCCGGCGATCATCGCTCCCGGCACCGAGCCTATGCCGCCGAGGATCGCGGCGGCGAAGAGAGGCAGCAAAAGGTCGAGACCCATCTGCGGACGTATCTGCACGAGCAGGCCCGCGCTGATGCCGGCCACGCAGGCAAGCGCAGCTCCCAGCAGCCAGACGACGCGGATGACGCGGCGCACGTCGATGCCGGCGACACCTGCCAGTTGCGGATTCTCCGACACCGCGCGCATGGCGCGGCCGATCGGCGTGCGCGACAGCAGCAGGTGGACGGCAACGACCAGCAGCGCCGCTACACCGAGCGACAGCAACTGGTCAGGCGTGGCGCGGATGCCCCCGCCGAGCGGCAAGGCGATCTGCAACGCCTTCGAGAAATAGAGCGGCTGCGCGGTGAAGATGAATTCGAGCAGGCTGCGCAGCGTCAGCGCCGCGCCGAAGCTCGCCATGACCATGATGATGATCGCACTCTTCTGCGAACGCAGGCGGCCGAACAGCAGCGCATCGACCAACAGCGCAAGGCCGCCGTTCAGCATGACGGCGACGATGGTTGCGATGACAAGCGCCCATCCGAAAGAGAACGGCCCGATCGGCGTCGTCAGCGCGCCCGAAAGCATGCCGAGTGCTGCGGCGACGGCGAAGGCGATGTAGGCGCCCCACGCGATCAGCTCGCCGTGGGCGAAGTTGGCGAAACGCAGGATCGAATAGGTCAGCGTGATGCCGACGGCACCGAGCCCGATCATCGAACCGGCGATCAGCCCATCCATCAGCGCCTGCGGGTTCATGGCGCGACCTGCTTGTGATGGCGCGCGCCGAGATAGAGTTCGGCCACCAGCGGGTCGTCCATAAGCCCGGCGGCCGTACCCTCATGCGCGATCCTGCCCTCGACCAGGATGATCGCCCTATCGGCGATGGCGAGCGCCGCCTTCACGTTCTGCTCGACCAGCACAATGGTCACGCCGCGCGCATTAATCTCTTTCAGCCGCGCGAAGACTTCCGAGACGATTTTGGGCGACAGCCCGGCCGACGGTTCATCGAGGATCAGCACCGACGGCTCCACGATCAGCGCACGCGCCACCGCCAGCATCTGCCGCTGCCCGCCAGACAGCGCACCGGCGCGTCGCGAGGGACGTTCGGCGAGGTCGGGGAACATGGCGTAGAGCGCAGCGACGCGCTCTCCGCGCTTCTCCTGCGGCAGGATGTCCGCCGCCAACAGCAGATTGTCGTGGATGGACAGGGTCGCGAAGATGTTCTCGGTCTGCGGCACGAAGGCCAGCCCATGCTTGATCTTCTCATGCGCGGGCACCGCCGTGATGTCGAGGTCGCCGAGCTTCATCGAGCCCGAGTGCACGGGCACATGACCCGCGATCGCCTTGACGAAGGTCGACTTGCCGGCACCGTTGGGGCCGAGCACCACGACGAACTCTCCCGCGCGCACCGCTAGATCGACGCCGCGCACGATCGGCAGATCACGCTCATAGCCGGCGACGAGCGCAGAGGTGGAGAGGACGGCAGGCGCTCCCGCCATCACGCCACCCCGCCGAGATAGGCGTCGACCACTGCGGGATCGCGCGCGATGTCGTCGGGCTTGCCCTCCGTGAGGTAGCGGCCACCAGCCATCACCACGACGCGGGAGCAGAGCCGCGCCACCATTTCCATGTTGTGTTCGATCAGCAGGATCGATGTACCGCGCGCGTTGAGCTCCAGCACGCGGTCGATGATGAACTCAAGCAGCGTCGGATTGACGCCGGCGGCAGGCTCGTCGAGCAGGATCGTGGCGGGATCTGCCATCAGAATGCGCGCCAGTTCCAGCAGCTTGCGCTGGCCGCCGGAAAGTACACGCGCGGGCTCGCTCTCCAGCCTCGACAGCGTGACGATGTCGAGCAGCGCCCGCGCCTTGTCCACCGCCGCGCGTTCCTCCGCCGCCACCCGGCTCGGGCGGACGATGTTCAGCCAGGCACGCTCGCCGGACTGGCGCTGGCCGCCCGTCAGGACGTTCTCCAGAACGGTCATCTCGGCGAAGGGACGCGGGATCTGGAACGTACGACCGACGCCATTGGCGATGCGCGTCTCCGGCCCCGCCGTGGTCATATCACGCCCGTCGATCAGGATCGTGCCGGCACTGGGCTTCAGGCTGCCGGCGAGAAGATTGAACAGCGTTGTCTTGCCCGCGCCGTTCGGGCCAATCAGCCCGAGAAGCTCGCCGCGCGCAAGGGCAATCGACATGCCATCGACCGCATGTAGCCCGCCGAAAACCTTCGCGACGTCACGCGCTTCCAGCGGCGATGTCTCGGGGTTGTGGGCGATGTCGGAAGCTGCCTGCATGCGACCCGATTTATTGATAGGTGATGTTTGATCAAACTTTACAGCCGGCAAATTTGCAACTACAAAATTCAGCAGCAGCAGGAATTGGCGTTCGTATGTTGGTATCGAAGTCAAAGTGCGCGGCATGTGCGGGAGGAACCATACGGTGACCTCGCGGCGCGGCGCACTTTCCCCTGTCGGCCGCGAAACGCTGCATGACCGCGTCTATGCCGAAATCCGAAATTCGCTGATCCACGGAATGCTCGACGCTGGCGCAGCACTGCGCATCGTCGACCTTGCCGAGACGTTGCAGACAAGCACCATGCCGGTGCGCGAGGCGCTCGGGCGGCTGGTCTCCGAACAGGCGCTGGAGGCGCTGCCCAACCGCACCGTTCGCGTGCCGGTCATCACCCGCGACAAGCTCGACGACCTCGCCCGCGCGCGCTGCCTGATCGAAGGCGAACTCGTCGCGCAGGCGCTGCGCCGGCTGACGCCAGAGGATTTCGCCGCGTTGCGCACCCTCACCGAGCAGTGCGACGCAGCCTTTGCCGCCGACGACCCGGACAAGCCGCACCATACGTCCGAACTCAACCACGCGTTCCACTTCTACATCTACCGCGCGGCCGGCTCGGCTGTGCTCATTCCCGTCGTGGAAAGCCTGTGGCTGCAGTCCGGCCCCTACGTGCGCGCCGCCGCGCAGATCCATGACGAGTTACGTGACATGTCCGGCACGCACCATCACTGGGAGCTGATCGAGGCGCTGGAGCGGGGCGAAAAGGCTGCGTCCGTCAAGGCGCTGAAGGACGACATCACCCGGTCGTTCAATCTGGTGCGCGCTCGTCTGATGCAAAGTGACGCAAGCGAGGAGGCGCGCGCCTATGGCTGAGACGCGGGACGACACGTTCCAGCTCTTCGACCTGAAGGTCGAGGTCGTCGCCGACGAAGGCGCGAAGATCTATTGCGGTGCCAAGGTGGGCGACCATTTCGAGCTGCGTGGCGAGATGGTGCATCTGCCGCCCGGCCAGGGCATTTCCATCTACTCGCTGGCCTCGGTGCTGCCGCTGCTAGCCGCCAAGCAGCGCCCTACCCATCGCAACGACTGGATGACGACCGACGCCGAGATCGCCTGCCCGGACCCGCATTGCGGCTCGAGGCTCAGGATCACCCGGCTCGGCCTGCGTACATTCAGCCACGCCCAAACGACAGCGGTGCCGCTCGATGACTGACATGCAACGCATCAGGCTCGCGCCCGATTACGAGATTTCACGCGTCATCCGCGGCGGCTGGCAGCTTGCGTCGGGCCATGGCTCAGTGAAGAGTGACGATCCCGTTGCCGACATGGTCGCCTTCGCCGACGCCGGCATCACCACCTTCGACTGCGCCGACATCTACACCGGCGTCGAGGAGACGATCGGACGCTTCCGCGAGCATTATGGCAAGGCGCGCGGGGCCGATGCGCTGACCCGTATCAGGGTGCATACGAAATTCGTACCCGACCTCGACATCCTGCCACGTATCAGGAAAGCCGACGTCGAACGCATCATCGACCAGTCGCTGCGTCGGCTGAAACTCGACCGGCTCGACCTCGTGCAGTTTCACTGGTGGGACTATGACGCGCCGCTATGGCTGGAGACGGCCGTATGGCTCAACGAACTCAGGCTGGCTGGCAAGATCAACAAGGTCAGCGCCACGAACTTTGATACCGATCATATGCTAGCTATGATAGAGGCCGGCGTGCCTCTCACCTCCATGCAGGTGCAATATTCCCTGCTCGACTCCCGCCCGGCCAAGCGCATGGTTGAGGCCGCGACGGCACACGGCGTCGCGCTGTTCTGCTATGGCACGGTGGCGGGTGGCTTTCTCGGCGACCGCTGGCTCGGCCAAGAGGAGCCGGACGATTTCGAGAACCGCTCGCTGATCAAGTACAAGCTCATCATCGACGATCTCGGCGGCTGGGATTTCTTCCAGTCGCTCCTGAAGACCCTGCGTGCCGTCGCCGACCGCCATGGCGTCGACATCGCCACTATCGCCAGCGCCGCCATGCTGCCAAGGCAGGCGGTCGCGGCGGTCATCGTCGGGGCGCGCAACCGCGACCACCTGCCCTCCAACCTCGCCATTTCGTCGGTGGCGCTGACAGCGCAGGACCTCGCCGATATCGACGCCGTTCTGTCGCAAGCCAAAGAACTCGACGACGACGTCTACACGCTGGAGCGCGACCGCCACGGCCGGCACGGCTCGATCATGAAATACAACCTCAACAAGGGAGCCGCGTGAACCGGTCTCCGAACCTTCGCCTGACAGAGAAACCGAAGCCGCTCCGGGAGAGCGTCGAACCAAAAAGGGGAATGAGATGAAAAAGCTTCTGCTCGCTTCAACGCTGCTGGCCACAGCCACCTTCGCGCTGCCCGCCGCCGCAGCGGATTGCGACGTCACCGTCGGCGTCGTCATGGAACTGACCGGCCCCGCCGGCGCCTACGGGCAGGCAGGCGCCAAGTCCGTCGAGATGGCGTTTCGCGACTTCAACGAGGCCTCCGGCGCGGACGGCTGCAAGCTGACGACGGACACGCGCGACAGCCAGAGCCAGGGCACCGTCGCCGTCGACCAGGCTACCCAACTCGTCAACATCAAGAAGGTGCCGGTCATCATCGGCGGCATCATTTCCTCGGTGTCGATCCCGATCCTGACCTCCGTCACCGCGCCTGCCGGCGTCGTGCAGGTGTCGCCCGCCTCCTCCTCCCCGACGCTGACCGCGCTTGCCCGCGACGGCAAGACCAACGGCGTCTTCTTCCGTACGATCACGTCCGACGCGCTGCAGGGCACGGCGGCGGCGAAATACGCCATCGACCAGGGACTCAAGAAGCTCGCCATCATCCACGTCAACAACGACTTCGGCGTCAACATGGTGCGCGAATTCTCCGCCGCCTTCGAGAAGCTCGGCGGCACGATCACGTCGACCACGCCCTACAACGAAAAGCAGCCCAGCTATTCGTCGGAAGCAAGTGCGGCCATGGCCGGCGAGCCCGAGGGTCTCTATCTCGTCAGCTACCCGGTTGACGGCGCAACCATCGCCCGCGCCTGGATTTCCGGCGGCGGGCCGGCGAAATTCCTGCTCAATGACGGCATGAACTCGCAGGAATTCATCGACGCCGTCGGCGCGCAGTACCTGAACGAGGCCTATGGCACCTCGTCGGGCACCGCCAAGACGGCTTCCACCGATTACTTCTACAAGGACTACGAGGCCTTCTCCGGCGGCATCAAGCCGGACGCGCCGGCTGCAGACCGCTCCTATGATGCCGGCGCCATCGTAGCGCTCGCCATCGCCAAGGCCGGCAGCGACGACCCCGCCAAGATCAAGGCTGCGATACCCGAGGTGGTCTCGCATAACGGCGAGAAGATCTTCGCCGGCAAGGACGGGTTCGCCAAGGCGCTTGCTCTGATCAAGGAAGGCAAGCCGATCAAGTACGAAGGCGTCATCGGCCCGGTCAACTTCGATGAGTATGGCGACATCACCGGCCCGTTCCGTCTCTGGAAAATCACGGACGGCGCGGTGACCACGGTCGGCGAGATGAGTGCCGACGACGTGGTGTCGCTGAAGGCCGAACTGGCGAAGTAGGCGACGCCAGCTCACAAAACAAGCCGGCCGTCCGAAAGGGCGGCCGGTTTTCCTTGCTCACAGGTGCGCGACGACGCGCTTCACTGTAGTCTCGCTTTGTTGCGAGGAGGAAAACGCATGTTGAGGACTGCCTTGTTCGTCGCTCTGGTGATGCTGGGCGCGCCCGCGCTGGCGCAGGATGCGCCGTCCGGCATCAAGCGCACGCCGCTTCAGGCGATCGACTTTCCGGAAGGCTACAGAACTGTCACCGGCCTGGCGGAAGTCGCGCCGGGGCATTCTTCCGGCCTGCATACGCATCCTGGCATCGAGACCGGCTACGTGCTGCAGGGCGAAGTCGTCATGTCGGTGGAGGGCCAGCCCGACCGCACGCTGAAACCGGGCGACTCCTTCGTCATACCGCCCGGCGCTGCGCATGACGTGAAGAGCGTCGGCTCCGTGCCGGCGAAGGCGCTCAGCGTCTTTGTCGTCGATGCGTCGAAACCGCTGGCCAGCCCGGCAAAATAGAAACGGCCGCGCCAGCTAAGGCGCGGCCGTTGTTGACTGATCGACTTTATTCGCCGTAGCCGATGATGCCCTTGATCTCCAGGAAATCGTGGATCGCCCAGTCGGCGTATTCGCGGCCGTTGCCCGACTGCTTGTAGCCGCCGAACGGCGCGTAGAGGTCCCAGTCGGGATAGTTGATCGAGACCTGACCGGCGCGGATGCGGGACGCGATCGCTCGGGCGTGGTCGATGTTCTCGGACTGGACATAGCCGGCAAGCCCGTAGAGCGTGTCATTGGCGATATCCACCGCCTCGTCCTCGGTCTCGTAGGAGATGACGGACAACACAGGCCCGAAGATTTCTTCTTTCTCGATGCGCATGCCGGGCTTCACGTGGCCGAACACGGTCGGGCGGATGTAGTAGCCGCGGTTCAGGTGCTCGGGACGACCGGGGCCGCCAGCCACGAGCGTCGCGCCTTCCTTGATGCCGGCTTCGATAAGGCCCTGGATCTTGTTGAACTGGATTTCGCTCACGACCGGGCCGAGCTGGGTTTCCTCGGAACGAGGGTCGCCGGTGTTGTGTGCCTCGGCCGCCTTCTTGGCTATCTCCAGCGCCTCGTCATGACGGGCGGCTGGCACCAGCATGCGGGTCGGCGCATCGCAGGACTGGCCGGTGTTGCCGAAGCAGGCGTTCACGCCCTTGCGGACGGCCTTCTCGAAATCGGCGTCGGGCAGGATGATGTTGGCCGACTTGCCGCCAAGTTCCTGCGACACGCGCTTGACTGTCTTCGCCGCCGTCTCGGCGACTATGGTGCCCGCGCGCGTCGAGCCGGTGAAGGACACCATGTCGACGTCCGGGTGGCCGGCCATGACCTGGCCGACATCAGGGCCGGTTCCGTTGACCATGTTGTAGACGCCCTTGGGCGTGCCTGCGGCATGCATCACTTCCGAGAAGATGATGCCGGAAATCGGCGCGATTTCCGACGGCTTCAGCACCACCGTGCAGCCAGCAGCAATGGCGGGCGCGACCTTGCAGACGATCTGGTTGAGCGGCCAGTTCCAAGGCGTGATCAGCGCGCAGACGCCGATCGGCTCCTTGACCACCATGGTGGTGCCGCGACGCTCGGTGAGTTCATAGTTCTCGAACGCCTTGATGGTGGCTTCCATGTGCCCCTGACCGGCATAGGCCTGCGCCTCGCGCGCCCAGGTGATGGGAGCGCCCATCTCGTAGCTGATGGCCTGCGCGATGTCTTCGTAGCGCTCGTTGTAGACCTCGAGGATGCGCCGCAGGAGCGTCAGGCGCTCGGCCTTTGTGGTCACGGAAAATGACGGGAACGCCGCCTTGGCGGCGGCGACGGCGAGATTGACATCGGCGGCCGAGCCAACGGAAATCTGCGTATAGGCTTCTTCGGTCGACGGATCGATCACGTCGAGGACAGCCGGCTTGACCGGGTCGACCCATTTGCCGTCGATGTAGAACTTCAGATGATTGCTCATGGATATCCTCTTCGATCTTTCCGGCAGCGACATAGCACAGGACGGCAGCCTTTGCGCAATAGCTGCGCGTCGTCGCGTGTCGCCGTTGCGGCAGTTACCCTCAGGTCAGCTCGGGATCAGGCCGGCCGGTAGACGCGCTCGGCCGTATTCCAGAAGATGTCGGCCTCGGCCTTCGCCCCGTGCTTCGAGACCGCCTTGCGATGGGCCGCGATCAGCTCGGCATGCGTGGTCCAGAGTTTTTCGATCGGGAAATTGGAGCCGAACATCAGATGGTCGCTGCCGAGGATGTCGATTGCGTTATCGACCACAGCGCCGATCACGTCCGGGTCGTTGCGATGAACGAAGGTGCCAAGGCCGGAAAGCTTGGCATAGAGATTGGGCGCCTGCGCCAGCGTCCGCAAACCAGCTTTCCACTCCTCGACAACCGGTTCCGCCAGATCGGTCAGCATCCCGGTGTGGGTCAGGACAAAGTTCGTTTCGCGGTTCTCGCCGACGAGCTCCAGTCCGTCCTTCATCTGCGCCGGGAAGAGCTGCAGGTCGAAGGAAAGGCCGTAATCCTTAAGCCGCGCGACGTTTTTCTTCACTGCGGGGTCGATCACCTGGTCCGCCGATCGGGCGAAACGGAAGGCCGGCGTCTCGTGCCAGTGGAGTTGCATCCGCACGCCGCGCAGCAGCGGATATTTCACCAGCCGATCAATCTGCGGACGCACATCGTCCACGGTCATGTCCGCATAACCGACGATCGCATGCGGCCAGCCGCTCGCCTTAGCCGTGTCGCTCAGTAAGGCGACCTCATTCTCGAAATCCTCCTTGGCCCAGTTGGTCTGCACATAGACCGCCTTCTCGACACCGGAGCCCTGCTGGTCGGCGAGGAATTCCTCGATCGGATAGTCGCGCCGGATCGCCTCGTAGGGCCCGAAGATGCGCGGCACCATCGGGCCGGCGAGCCAGGGCTGGTCCTTCTGGCGCCAGATATGGAAGTGGGAATCGATCGCCTTCTGCATCAGGCCCTCCTTTTCCAGACCGCTTCCGCCGACGGGGCAGGCCGCGCCAGCGTCAGCATGAATTGGCTCAGGCGCGGCAGCGACGAGCCATCCACCAGATCGTCGAGATGCGGCAGGATCGCCTTTAGCGCCGCGGTCCTCGGCGCAAAGCGCGGATCGCCCGCGAGTGGCGTGGCGAGGGAAAGGCGAAAGGCGCGTGCGCCAAGCCGGCGGATCGCGGTTTCCAGCTCGGCATGGTCGCCACGCTCCAACCCATCCGACAGCATTACGATTGCTGCTCCCCGCGCGAAGGCTGCGAAACGCGGCACCGACAGGAAAGCCGAGAGCGTCGGCCCGATGCGCGTGCCGCCGTCCCAATCCTCGACAAGTGCTGCGACGCGCTCCAGCGACCCTGCGCAATCACGAACGCGCAGGTCCCGCGTGATGCGGGTCAGCCGCGTTCCCAGCGTGAAGACCTCAACGCGATCGGCCGCCTGCACAGCGGCATGGGCGAGCTTGAGATAATCGTCCGTATGCAGCTTCATCGACCCGGAGATATCAATCAGAATCAGAAGCTTGCGGGATATGGTTGGCCGGCGTCGGAACGGCGGGGCAGGCACGTCGCCATCCGCGCGGACGATCGCGCGCAGCGCGCGCCTTAGGTCGAGCGAGCCGCGCGAGCGTGTCCGCACCGGCCGGAACGAGCGGCGCTGCGGCAACGCCGACGGCAGCTCTCTTCGGAACGCCACTAGTGGGCTCTCCTCATTCAAGAAGGTCCGTCGGCCAAGCTGTTCCAGCGGGGAGGCGGATTCGCCGCTGTGTTCCTGCTGGAGTTCCAGTTGCTCCCCTTCCCGCTCGACGCCGTTGTCGTCCTTGATTTCGGTATCCTCGTCACTTTCGGCATCGACCGTGACCGTCGCTTCCCCATAAAAGAAGCTGCGGAAGAGCGCGTCGAACTCCGCGATGCGGTCGTGCGGAGGACCGAGCGTTGCCAGCGCAGCCTGCCGGATATCCTCCATTGAGCGCGGCCCGAGCAGGGTGACACTCTGCATGAAAGCGATCGCCTGCTCGCCGGCCACCGCGAAGCCGAACCGCCGCAGATGCCGCGCAAAATCCGCGAAGGGACGTGCGCCACGGGGAAGCGAGGTCACGCCATCGCCCTTTCGAGGATGCGACTCAGCTCGGGGTCGAGGAAGGAGATGTCCTCCTCGTCCTTGATCAACACGCCGAGCGCACGGCGAAACGCTTCCGGCCATGGGCTGCCGCCCTTTTCGAGCACGGTCGCCGCATTCGCCCACTCGACCGCCTCGGCGATGCCGGGTGGCTTTGCCAGCGGCTTCTGGCGGATTTCGCCGACTGCCTTCGCGACCGCGCGCGCGGTGGCCTCTGCCACGTCGCCGGCGCGCAGCATGATAATCGCAGCCTCACACTCGGCATCGGGATAGGAAATCCAGTGGTAGACGCAGCGGCGGCGCAACGCCTCGGCAAGTTCGCGCGTGCGGTTGGAGGTGAGCAAGACCAGCGGCTGGCCGGATGCGGCGAGCGTGCCGCGCTCGGGAATCGTGATCTGGAAATCGGACAGGAATTCGAGAAGCAACGCTTCGAACTCATGATCAGAACGGTCGATCTCGTCCACCAACAGGACCCGACTTTCCGGTTGCTGCAGGACCTGAAGCAGCGGACGCGCGATCAGGAAGCGGTCGTCGTAGATGTCGACCTCGCGTTCGCCCGCCTGACGGATAGCGAGCAACTGGCGCTGGTAGTTCCATTCATAGAGTGCGTGGGCCGCGTCGATGCCTTCGTAACACTGCAGGCGGACGAGATCGCGCGAGAGAAGTTTTGCAATCGCCTTCGCGGCTTCCGTCTTGCCGACACCGGGGGCGCCTTCCAGCAGCAGCGGCTTGCCGAGGCGGATGGCCAGGAAGATTGCCGTCGCCAGTCCCTCGTCGGCGAGGTAGTTCATCGCGGCGAGGCCGGAGGCAAGCGACTCCGGGGAAGCGGCAACTTCGGAGGCAGGACGGGTCACGCCTAGGCCGCCCGCTGTTCCTTGAGTGCGCGCAGGATGCGTTCGGGTGTGATCGGCATCATGTCGATGCGAACGCCGACGGCATCGAAGATCGCGTTAGCGAGCGCCGGAATCTGCGGATTGGCGCACATCTCCCCCGGCCCCTTTGCGCCGTATGGTCCATCCTCGGCCGGACGCTCAAGCACGATGATCTCGGTCGGCGCGATGTCGCCCGGCCCCGGCATCAGATATTCGTTGAAGTCGGTGCCGGCGTGATCGCGCGCCGGATAGTAGGGCTCGGTCGTCTCGTACAGCGCATGAGAAATACCCATCCACGAACCGCCGACGAGTTGCTGCTCGACCATCTTCGGATTAAGCGCGCGGCCGATCTCGAAGACGTTCTTCATGGAGATAACCGTCACCTCGCCGGTCTCGTCATCGACATCCACTTCGGCAACCGTACAGGCATGCGCATAGCAGGTGGACGGCTTCATGGCTCCCGTCTCCACCTCGGGGTAGGAGCGCGGGACGAGGAACATGCCGCGACCCGAGATCGAGCGGCCCAGCTTGAAATGCGCCATCAGCGCGGTGTCGAAGATCGAGATCGATTTCTGTGGCGCGCCCTTGACGTGGATGTTGCCTTCACCGTCGGTATCGAGGTCACCGGCATCGACTTCAAGTGCCTCGGCAGCGACCTCCAGCATCACCTGCCGGGCTTCCCGGGCCGCCTGGATGACGGCGTTGCCGATGCGGTGGGTGCCGCGCGAGGCAAACGTGCCCATGCAGTGCGGGCCGGTATCGGTGTCGGCGGTGTCGATGATGACCTGCTCGGTCTTCACGCCGATCGTCTCGGCGCAAATCTGCGCCATCACCTGCTTGAGGCCCTGCCCCAGATCGACCGACGAAAGCGTGACCATGAAATTGCCTGTTGGCGTCGAGTGGACCAGCGCCTGGCTGGGATCGCCACCGAGGTTCATGCCTGTCGGGTAGTTGACCGCCGCAACGCCGCGGCCACGCCGGATCGTCATGGCTCAAACCTCCTTGTAGGACGACATGCCGAGATACTTTTCCGCGACCGGCCAATTGGCCACACGGGAAGCCTCCTGCATGCATTCGATGAGGGCTGCTCCGCTCGTCGGTTGGCGGTGTGCCTTCATGTCGCCGTCGCGGTAGGCGTTGATGAAACGGAACTCCAGCGGGTCCATGCCGATGAGGCGCGCCAGCTTGTCCATCTGCACTTCCAGCGCGAAATCGGCGATGGTGACGCCAAAGCCGCGCATGGCCGAGGACGGGGTGCGGTTGGTGTAGACGCACCATGTGTCGACCCAGACGTTCGGGATCGTATACGGGCCGGGATAGTGCGCCGCGCCCTTCTGGGCGCCGTAGGGCGAGTGGCGCGAATAGGCGCCGGCGTCGGTATAGCCCCAGACCTGCCGCGCGACGATGCGGCCGTCCTTCATGACGCCGTCCTTGAGCACAATCTTTTCGGCGGCGCGCGGTGAGGAAACCTGCATCTCCTCGTAGCGGCTGTAGATGAAGGAAACCGGCCGTCCCGTCAGCTTGGCGGCGAGGATCGCAATGGGCTCGACGGTAACATCGACCTTGCCGCCAAAGCCGCCGCCGACTGTGCCGCCGACCATGTGAAGCTTGTGGCCCGGCATCTGCAGGATGATCGACGTGTTGTCGAGCGTGAAGAACATCGCCTGGGTGTTGGTGTAGCAGGTGAAGCGGTCGTTGCCGTCGGGCGTCACGATACAGCCGGTCGTCTCCATCGGCGCCTGTTCGATGGGCGATGAATAGTAGGTCTGTTCGAGGATGTGGTCGGCCTCGGCAAAGCCTTTGTCGACGTCGCCGTAACGCACCTTCCGCGACTGGCCGCTGTCGTACATGTAGTAGTTTTGGCCATGGTGCTCGTTGACGATGGGCGCACCCGGAGCAAGTGCTGCGTCGATGTCCAGGACATCAGGCAGCACTTCGTATTCAACCTTCACCTTGGCGGCGGCTTCATTGGCCGCGCGCTCGCTGTCGGCCAGCACGGCGACGACGGCCTCGCCCCTCCACCGCACCTTGTCCTCGGCCAGCACATGCTCGTCCTCCGGCCCTACCTGGATCAGGATCAGGATGGTGTAGAGGTTATGCGGAATGTCCTTGTGCGTGAGGATGCGATGGACGCCGGGATGCTTCTCCGCTTCCGAGAGATCGACGTTCTTGATGCGCGCGTGATGATGGGGGCTGCGCACCATCCGGAGATAGAGCATGCCGGGAAAGGTGCGGTCGGCGAAGTAGGTTGTCTTGCCGGTAACGTGGCCCGGCACGTCGGAGCGCGGCAGCCCCTGCCCGATCTCGTTGAGATCGTCGGTGCGCTGGTCGGCGAAATAGCTTTTCGCGAGTTTCATCTGGACCTCACGCCGCGTTCTGCGAATTGGAGCGGGCCGCCGTCAGCACGGCGCGGATGATCGGCTCGTAGCCGGTGCAGCGGCAGACATTTCCGGACAGCGCCTCGACGACATCTTCGCGAGAGGGGTTCGGGTTGCGGTCGAGCAGCACCTTTGCAGCCATGATCATGCCCGGCGTGCAGAAACCGCACTGCGCCGCGAATTCGTCCATGAAGGCGCGTTGCACCGGATGCAGGACGCCGTCCGTCGCCAGGCCGCCCGTAGTCCGGATTTCAGCCCCGCTGCAGGTTTCGGCGAGCGTCAGGCAGGAAAGCCTCAACTCGCCGTCTATGATGACCGAGCAGGAACCGCAGGTGCCCTGCTGGCAGCCGCCCTTCGCCGATGTGTCGCCCACCTTGTCGCGCAACACCTTCAGCAAGGTCGAGCCACCGTCGACAAACTCGGCCTTTTCTTCACCGTTCAGCGTGAACTGGACCGGAACCTTCGCCATCTTTCCTCCCTGTGGCGTGCTGTCCGCATTCTTCCGCGCCTGCTACTCCAGCAACAGGCGGCGGAAGTGCACGGGAAGCACCTCCCCTCGGTACCATGCGCTTGCGATCGCGTCGGTCATCGGGCGGGTGCCCTCGCCGATAGCGGCCACCGCCGGCGCAACGCCCTCCTCCGTCAGCGCTGCACCGGCGAGCGCTTTCTCGGCAGCACTGGCGCGGATCGGACGATCCGCCATGCAGCCGAGCGCGATCCTTGCTTCCTTGACCTTTCCCGCGCCAGCTTCGATCAGCGCGGCTATGCTGAGGACCGACACCCCCTTCGGCTTGACGCGCGATACCTTCACGAAGCGGAAGCGGTCAGCCGACGGTATGTCGAAGCTGATTGCGGAGACGACCTTGCCGTCGCGATTGGCCAGGAATTGCTCGATGCCCAGATGGCCTTCCGTCGTATGGACCGTCGCATTCAGAGCCAGTAGGGCGACCGCGAAATCGCCATACGGGGACGCAGCGAAAAGATTGCCGCCAACGGTCGCCATGTTGCGGATCGCAGGACCACCGACTGACCTCGCGGCCTTGGCGATCGAAAACAGGCCGGGATGTCGCGCGACTGCCGACATGGTGACGGACGCGCCGAGCGTTGCACGGCCATCGTCGATCGATATCGAGGACAGCACCGGATCGGTCGAGCGGACCAGCATGGAGATCGAAACGTCGCCTTCATTGGCCGCGCGGACAACCAACGTCCCGCCCCCAAGATAGCGCGTGCCGGCCTCCTTCAGAGCGGTGCCGGCTTCGGAGATCGTCGAGCAAGTTTTCAGGGCAAGCGGCATTTCGCCCTCCGGACTATTTTCCCGAGAAGAAGTCTTTCAGCGCATTGAAGCCACCCTGGAAGACGTTGTCGCCCATGCCCTTGGCAAGTTCGTCCGCCTTTTCGGCTGGTGCGTCGAATTCGGAACTCCACACAGCATAAGTCCGGTCGCCGTCGGTGATGCGCTCCAGCTTGAGCGTTGCGGTGTGGTTGGTGATCGGCGCAGGATGCTCAATGATCGAGTAGGTCGTGAGGTAGTCACCATCCGAGAAGGCGAGGAGCTTTTCGCGCACCGTGGCGCCCGAAGCGACCTTGAACTTGCGTACGGCGCCGATGTCGGTCGCCTTCTTGCCGTCCTCGATCTCGCTCTCGATCATGCGCGGATGCCAGCTCGGCAATCCGTTGAAATCGCGAATGCGCGCCCACACCTTCTCGATCGGCGCCTCGATGACGCTCGAAATCCTGACTTTGGCCACGCAATCCTCCCTCGATGTACATGGAGAGGATAGCGCCTCGCCGAAAGTGGCGCTTATCAATCAGTCGGGAACGCTTATCGATCCGTCTGAAAAAAAGGGGCGGCGGACTACGCGGCGCTCCTGGCCGCCTCGCGATACATCATTGGCGGCACGCCAGCATGGTCGCGGAAGAAGCGCGTGAAATTCCCCTGCGTGGTGAAGCCGAGATTCCACGCGACCGATGTCAACGGCTCGCATGACCACTGCAACTGCCTCAGCGCCTCCTGCATACGCAGCGTGTTCCAATAGACATTCGGCGTCAGGCGCGTCTGCTCCTTGAAGAGAGCGAAGAAATGCGGGCGCGACAGCCCGACCGCCTTCGCCACCTCGTCGAAACAGATACGCTCGCAGACATTCGCCTTCATCAGGTCGATCGCCTTGCGGACACGGAAGTCCAGTTCATCGCCGCGCAGCATGCCCGCATACCGAGGACGGACCGAATCAGCCGCGTCGGCAAGGCTGTCGATCAGCCGCTCGATCTCGTAAAGCGCGAGTTCGTCCACCTCGCCTGCGTCGAGTTCCTCGTAGAGCATAACGGCGGCGCGGTGCAGCCAGGTGTCGATCGGAATCGTGGCAGAGGCGAAGATCGGTTGCCCGCGCACGACGCCGCGCCGGCGATAGAACCATTCGGGGTCAATGTAGAAGGCGAGGAACCTGCCTGCCCTTCCATCGGCCGAGAGCGCGTGACTGTGCGGCTGAAACGAATTTATGCCAGCAGCGACCTCCGCGCCAAGCTGTACCTTTTCGTGCCCGATCGTCATCTCGCCCGCAGCGCCGTCGAGCCAAAGAATGATGTGCGCCTCGGCATGGGCATGGGTGACGAAATCGCTGGCGACGTTGAGCACTGAAACGTGCCCAAACGCACCGCGGAAAAGGCGGATCGAGGTGGCCATCTGCTTCCTCCCGAGGCTGCGTTGCTTGTTCTGTCGTGGCCCCGCCAACGAAAATTGTGATGCGCGGATCGCCGGTCGTCAATACGGCCGTGCCCTGATTCAGCCGAGCAGCGATTGTGCATCGCAACACATTTTCCCCCTTGCGTGTTTAGTAAATTCTGTTTCAACTAAACAAATTACTCAACATCGGAATGGCCGAACGGCCCCGTTGTCGAGACCCCGGGAGGAGAACCGGGGACGTTTTTCGAGGCCGTCATCCGGGCGGGCTCGCTAATGGGAGGAAGGCATGAAATCGACATTGAAGGTGTCGCTCGGCCTGGCAGCGGGGCTTGCCGCCTCGACCGCCATGACGGGCGCTTCGCAGGCCGAAGACCTGACGCTCTGCTGGGCGGCATGGGATCCGGCAAACGCGCTGGTGGAACTGTCCAAGGACTTTACGGCGCAGACGGGCATCGGCATGAAGTTCGAGTTCGTCCCGTGGACGAACTATGCGGACCGGTTCCTCAACGAGCTCAATTCCAAGGGCAAGCTCTGCGACCTGATCATCGGCGACAGCCAGTGGATTGGCGGTTCTGCCGAGAACGGCCACTACGTCAAGCTCAACGATTTCTTCGACAAGGAAGGAATCAAGATGAGTGACTTCGTCGACGCGACGGTGGTCGGCTATTCGCAGTGGCCGAAGAATACGCCGAACTACTGGTCGCTGCCGGCCTTTGGCGATGTGGTCGGCTGGACCTATCGCAAGGACTGGTTCTCCAGGCCCGAGTTGCAGCAGGAATTCAAGGCCAAGTACGGCTGGGATCTCGACGCTCCGAAGACCTTCGCGCAGTTGAAGGAAGTCGCGGAATTCTTCCAGAATCGCGAGATCGACGGCAAGAAGGTGTATGGCGCGTCGATCTATACAGAGCGCGGCTCCGAGGGCGTCACGATGGGCGTCATGGACGTGCTCTATTCCTTCGGCTTCAAGTATGACAATCCCGACAAGCCTTATGAGATGGAAGGCTTCGTCAACTCCGACAAGTCGGTTGCCGGACTTGAGTTCTACAAGTCGCTCTACGACTGCTGCACGCCGCCCGGCGCCTCTAACAGCTACATGGGCGAAGGCATTGATGCCTTCAAATCCGGACAGGTGGCGATGCACATGAATTTCGCCTTCACCTGGCCGGGCCTGCACAAGGACGAAGCGGTCGGCGGCGACGTTGTCGGCTTCTTCCCCAACCCGGCAGGCCCCGAAGGCGAGCAGTTCGCCCAGCTTGGCGGACAGGGCATCTCGGTGGTGTCCTATTCCGACAAGCAGGACGCCGCGCTTCAATACATCAAGTGGTTCGCCAATCCCGACGTGCAGAAGAAGTGGTGGTCGCTCGGCGGCTTCTCGTGCCTGAAGGCGGTGGTCGAAGATCCGACCTTCCCGGAAAGCCAGCCCTACGCGAAGACCTTCCTCGACTCGATGGCCATCGTGAAGGATTTCTGGGCAGAGCCGAGCTATGCCTCGCTCCTGCAGGCATCGCAGAAGCGCTTCCATGACTATGTGGTCGCCGGTCAGGGCACCGCCAAGGAAGCCCTCGACGGACTGGTCAAGGACTGGAACGAAGTCTTCGAGGACGACGGGAAAATCTGATCTCCCTCCCAAGGCCGCCCCGCACCGGCTAGACTGGTGCGGGGCGGAGACCAGACCAGATGCAAGACATGCCCAGCGGAAAACCTGTCGTGACCGAGACCACCTCGACGATACTCGATCGGGCGGCAGAAGCCGCGGTGCGCGCCACGCCCGACACGCTCGCCAAGAAGGTGCGCGGCCTTTCCGACCGCATGGTCGCTTGGATTTTCATCGCACCGACGATCGTCCTGCTGCTCGCCATCAACATCTTTCCGCTGATCTGGGCGATCCAGCTTTCCTTCACGAACTACCGCGCCAACCGGCCAAACGAAGAAATCAAGAACGTCGGCCTGCAGAACTACTCGCGCATCCTGAACGATGCCGACACGTGGATGGCCATGCAGGCGACCGCGCATTTCGTCTTCTGGACGATCGTGCTGCAGACCCTGATCGGTTTCTCGCTGGCCTATCTCATCGACCGCAAGTTTCGTGGCCATGCCTTCTGGACGACCATTATCCTGGTGCCGATGATGCTGTCGCCGGCCGTGGTCGGCAATTTCTGGCGCTTCCTCTATGAGCCGCAGATCGGCCTGTTTACTTACATCGTGTCATTCTTCACGGGCATTCCCACCACGGACATCCTGATGCTGTCGTCGGTGAAGCTCGCGCCCTGGGCGATCATCATCGTCGATACCTGGATGTGGACGCCTTACGTGATGCTGATCTGCCTCGCAGGGCTGCGCTCGATCCCGGACTACATCTATGAGGCCGCCGAGGTCGATCGCGCCTCCAACTGGCGGCAGTTCTGGTCGATCACGTTGCCGATGGCGCTGCCCTTCATCATGCTGGCGGTGCTGTTCCGCGGCATCGAGAACTTCAAGATGTTCGACATGGTGAACCTGCTCACCGGCGGCGGACCCGGCTCGACCACGGAGGTCGCATCAATCACGCTCAAGCGCGAGGCGTTCGAGAAATGGCGAACCGGCTTCTCGTCGGCCTTCGCCATCATTCTTTTCGTCGCGGTCTTCGGACTGGCCAACATCTACGTGAAGGTCCTGAACAGGGTGAAAAGCCGATGAGCGCCGCCGCCCACTCGGTTGTCGAGCCAAGCAGCACGTCCAAGCGGATCGCGGGGACGGTGATCATCCTCTATGCGCTGATCTCCATGATCCCGCTGTTCTGGATCGTCGCGACAAGCTTCAAGACGCCACCGGATTCGATCGCGTATCCGCCGAAAATCCTGTTCACGCCGTCGATCGAGGGTTACTGCAATCTCTTCACCACACGCACCCGGCAGACGCCGGAATACATCAACGCGCTGCCGCCGGCAGAGAGTTTCTGTGACGAGACCGTGCGCAAGCGCAACATGGTGATTGCAGGTCCGTCGAACTTCCTGCCGCGCTTCCTCAACTCGGTCATCATCGCCTTCGGCTCGACCTTCTGCGCCGTCTTCCTCGGCACGCTCGCAGCCTACGGGTTCTCGCGCTTTCGCGTGCCGCTTGCCGACGACCTGCTGTTCTTCATCCTGTCGACGCGCTTCATGCCGCCGATCGCGGTGGCGATCCCGATCTACCTGATGTACCGCGAGATCGGCCTCTCGGACACGGCGCTCGGCATGATCCTGCTCTACACGGCGGTCAACGTTTCGCTGGCGGTCTGGCTGCTGAAGGGCTTCATCGACGAGATACCGCGCGAATATGAAGAAGCCGCCATGATCGACGGCTACACGCGGCTGCAGGCGTTCCGCAAGGTCGTGCTGCCGCAGGCGACGACCGGCATCGCGGCGACAGCGATCTTCTGCCTGATCTTCGCATGGAACGAATATGCTTTCGCCTCGCTGCTGACATCCGGCACGGCACAGACGGCGCCGCCCTTCATCCCGACCATCATCGGCGAAGGCGGCCAGGACTGGCCGGCGGTGGCGGCGGGCACCACGGTGTTCCTCGTGCCGATCCTCGTCTTCACCATCCTGCTCAGGAAACAGCTCCTGCGCGGCATCACGTTCGGAGCGGTGCGGAAATGAGCACGGCCACAACGAGGAAAAAGCATTCGAACTGGCCCGTCTGGCTGCGGCGAGGCCCGCTCGAGAACATCGCGACCGCGATCATCGGCATCGGCTTCCTGATGCTGTTCCAGTCCTTCGCGCTGTCGCTCTACACCTGGTCGTTCGTCACGATGCTGTTCGGCACCGCGATGTTCATCATAGTCTCGAAGTTCCCGGAGTAGGCGATGTCGGAAATCCGCGTCCAGAACCTGCGCAAGGAATTCGGATCGTTCGTCGCGGTCCAGAACTCGAACTTCGTCGTCAATGACGGCGAGTTCTTCGTCATGCTGGGGCCATCCGGCTGCGGCAAGACGACGACTCTGCGGATGATCGCCGGCCTGGAACTGCCAACCGGCGGAAAAATCCTGCTCGGAGGCGAAGAGGTGACCATGCTGCGCGCGCGGGAGCGCGACATTGCGTTCGTCTTCCAGCTCTTCGCGCTCTACCCGCACATGAACGTGCGCAAGAACATGGGCTTCCCGCTGCTGGCGCAAGGCATGCCGAAGGCGGAGATCAGGCAGCGCGTCGAAGAGACCGCGCGACTGCTTCGTATCGATCACCTGCTCGACCGTCCGGTGTCGGGACTGGCCGGCGGCGACCGCCAGCGGGTGGCGCTCGGACGCGCCATCGTGCGTCGACCCAAATGCTTCTTGATGGACGAACCGCTCGGCACGCTCGACGCGGAGTTCCGCGACCTGATGGTGCATGAGCTGCGCGAGCTTCATAATCGCATTCACTCGACAACGGTGTACGTGACGCACGACCAGCACGAGGCGATGGCAATGGCCGACAAGATCGCCGTGATGAACCACGGCGTCATCGAGCAGTTCGGCAGGCCCCAGGAAATCTACGACCATCCTGCCACCATGTTCGTCGCCGACTTCATCGGGTCGCCGCCGATGAACTTCCTGAAATTTGGCGGTGGATTGCAGAAGGGCTCGAAACAGATCGTCGTTCAGGGCGCCGATGTCGCGGTGCCCGAAATCCGTGAGGATTTTGCACCGGCCGACTTCACGCTGGGCGTCCGCCCCGAGCACATCCGCTTCGACGACGGCTCCAAGCTGCGCGGCTCAATCTACGGAACCGAATATCTCGGTACGACGCAGATCGTGGCGGTCGAGACCGCGGACGGCATGCTCAAGGCGCGTGTTCCGGCCAACGTCCCCTTGCGGACCGGCGATCAGGTTGGGCTGACCTTCAATGCCCAGCGTCTGTCGCTATTCGACAAGGCGTCCGGCCGCGCCGTGATGACCAGCGCACGGGAGGCCGCCAATGGCTGACGTATCGCTCCGAAACGTGTCGAAGGCCTATGGCGACACGCAGGCGATAGATGACCTGACCGTGACGATCAAGGACGGGGAGTTCGTCGTCCTGCTTGGCCCTACCGGCGCAGGCAAGACAACAACGCTGCGCCTGATCGCGGGGCTCGAACGCCCCGATAACGGATCCATCCTGATCGGCGGTCGCGATGTCACCAAGCTGGAACCTGCGATGCGCGACGTCGCCTTCGTGTTCCAGCAATATTCGCTGTACCCGCACCTGACTGTGTACGAGAACCTCGCCTTCCCACTCAGGTCGCCCTCGCGCAACTTCACGGAAGACCAGATCAAGGCGCGTGTCGCCGAAATCGCCAAGCTGGTGCGCATCGACCACAAGCTTGAGAACAAGTCGACGAAGCTGTCGGGCGGCGAGATGCAGCGCGTCGCCATCGGCCGCGCGCTCGTGCGCAAGCCGTCGATCTATTTGATGGACGAGCCGCTGTCTTCGCTCGACGCCAAGCTGCGCGGCGACCTGCGCCTTGAGCTGAAGCGCATCCAGTCGGAGCTGTTCTCGACCTTGCTCTACGTCACGCACGACCAGATCGAGGCGATGACCATGGCCGACCGGATCGGGATCCTGGCCGAAGGGAAACTGGTGCAGATCGGGACGCCGCGCGAAATCTACACGCAGCCGGCAAACCTGCATGTCGCCGCCCGTCTCGGCCAGCCAGCGATCAACCTCCTGCCCGCAGGTCTTCTACCGGACAACACGGCGCCGGCAGGAACAAAGACGATCGGCGCGCGAACCGAACACCTGACGATCGAAAAGGCGACGAACGGGCACGCGGACGGAACGGTTGACTGGGTCGAGCATCTGGGCGACCAGAACCATCTGCATGTGACGGTGAAGGACCGCAAGCTTGTCACGCTTGCCGAGCCGGACACGGTCTTCGCCAAGGGAGACAATGTGACGATCCGCTTCAACGAGCCCCTTTATTTCGACGGCGCCGGCAACAGGATCGCAGGGTGATGGTCACAACAACAGACAGAATCGACATTGCTGCATTGGCGATAGCGGTCGCAGATACGATCTCGGCTCACGCCGAAGAACTAACCGCGCTCGACCAGGCCATCGGCGATGGCGATCACGGCCTCAACATGAAACGCGGTTTCGAGGCGGTTCGTGCCGAGCTTCCCGCACTGGCCGGCAAACCCCTGCCCGATACGCTGAAGGCAGTCGGGACGAAGCTGGTGATGACCGTCGGCGGCGCATCGGGGCCGTTGTTCGGGACGCTTTTCATGACGCTTGGGAAAGAATTGCCAGCCGATCCGGACAGAGCGGATTTCGTGGCGGCGCTGGGCAAAGCCGTCGATGCCGTCGCCGCGCGAGGCAAATCGCAAGCTGGACAGAAAACGATGCTCGACGTTCTCTATCCGGTGCAACAGGCACTGGCGGGCGGCAGGTCGGCGCGGGAAATAGCCGACGTCGCCGACGCAGCAGCCGAAGCGACAAGGCCGATCAAGGCGATGCGTGGCCGGGCATCCTTTCTTGGAGACCGGTCCATTGGCCACGTCGACGCAGGAGCCCGTTCGACGGCGCTGATCGTGCGGGCGATCGCCGAAACGCTGGAGCGCGGCGCATGAAGAATGTCGGCATCGTCATCGTCTCGCACTCGTCCAAGGTCGCCGAGGGCACCGCCGACATGGTGCGCCAGATGGTGGGGGAGGAAGTGCCGCTCGCCTGGTGCGGCGGCAATGCCGATGGCGGGCTCGGCACGCAGGTCGGCGACATCATGGAAGCGATCGACCGCGCATGGTCTGACGCGGGCGTCGCCATCCTGGTTGACCTCGGCGGTGCCGAGACCAACAGCGAAATGGCGGTCGAGATGATCGGCGAACCGAGAAGTTCCCGGATCGTGATCTGCAATGCGCCGATCGTGGAGGGCGCCGTCATGGCGGCGACCGAAGCCTCGGGTGGCGCGTCGCTGAAGGAAGTCGTAGCGACCGCGCACGAACTCGCGCCGGCCTGAGGATCGATCATGTCGGCGACAGCATCAGCGAAGGTCGAGATTACCCACGCGGTCGGGCTACATGCGCGCCCGTCCGTCAAGTTCACGAAGCTGGCCAAAACATTTCCTGCGACGATCGAGATGGCGCTGGCGGAAGACGGTCCGTGGATCGACGCCAAGTCGATCGTGAAAGTCATGGCCGCCAAGGCGCCGAAGGGGACCGTGCTTCATCTGCGCGCCAGCGGCGAGGGCGCGTCCGACGCCGTTGATGCGCTAGTCGCGCTGGTGACGCGCGACTTTGACGAGGCCGCCGAGGGCGATGTTCATGCACGGACGGCCTGACAGGATTTCGTCGGCAGAGTCGGAGCTGCGCTTCACGGGAATTTCGGCGTCGGCAGGGTATGCCCATGGGCCGCTTTTCAGATTTGAAGCACCGTCGGCGAAATATGTGACGAGCGCATCGCCTGCCATCGAAACAGAGACGCTCAAGGCCGCCATCGCGAAGGCTACCGAACGGCTAGCCGAACTAGTCGCATCCGCCGCCGGCGAGGCTGCGGACATGCTGGAATTCCAGCTTGCCATGCTTGCCGATGACTCGCTTTCCAACCCGGCTCTTGCAGCGATAGAGCAAGGTGCAGCGGCGGACGAGGCATGGAGTGACGCGCTGGCCAATGAGATTGCAGGCTATGAGGCTTCTGAGGACGATTATTTCCGTGCCCGGGCCGCAGACCTCAAGGATATCCGCCAGCAGGTGCTCGACGCGCTGACTTCAAGCGACAGTGTGTCTGCTCCGCCCGGCGCGATCCTGACTGGCAGCGATATCGCACCGACGCGATTTCTTGCCACTGACTGGACGCAAGGGGGCGGCATCGCGCTCAGCGCCGGCAGTTCGGCAAGCCATGTGGCGATGCTGGCGCGCTCGCGCGGCGTGCCCATGGTTGTCGGGCTTGGTCCGCTTCCGGATCAAGACGGCATTGCGCTGCTGGATGCAGAACACGGAACGTTGCTGCTCGGAGCCGCCGGCGACAGCGTCGAACTGTTTCAATCATCAGCGGAGGCCTTTATCGGCCGGCGGCGAAAGGCGCAGGACTATCTCAGGAAACCCGCCGTCACCGCGAGTGGTACGCCGGTGCGCGTGCAGGTGAACATCGCCGATCCCGCCGATGTCGACAGCATCGACATCGCGACGTGCGACGGCGTCGGCTTGATGAGGACCGAGTTCCTGTTCGGCAAGCCGGGCGGCCTGCCCGACGAGGACACGCAGTACAGGGCCTATCGCAAGGTGCTCGAATGGGCGGATGGAAAACCTGTGACGATCCGCACCGTCGACGCCGGCGGCGACAAGCCGGTTCCGGGGTTCACGGTCGACGAAGGAAACCCGTTTCTCGGCCTGCGCGGCATCCGTCTTTCGCTGGCTCGCCCGGACATCTTTCGCATCCAGATTCGTGCATTGCTCAGGGCCGCGGCCCGCGGCAATCTGAAGGTGATGTTCCCGATGATCGCCGTGCCGGAAGAATATGAGCGCGCCACAGCGCTGTTTGCGGAAGAGGCTCGTGCGTTGACCGCCGCAGGCATTGCCCACAAGCAGCCGCCGCTTGGCATCATGGTGGAGGTTCCATCTGCTGCGATCGCGCCCGAACTCTTCGCCAAAGCGGCTTTTTTTTCGATCGGCTCGAACGACCTGACGCAGTATGTGATGGCGGCGGCGCGGGACAATGCAGCCGTCGCCGCCCTCAACTCCGTCACAAACCCGGCGGTGCTACGGCTGATCGAGGCGGTCGCGACTTTCGGGCGCGAGCATTCCATTCCCGTCAGCCTGTGCGGCGACGCAGGCGGCAATCCGGCTTCCATCCCATATCTTTTGAAGGCAGGTCTTCGCGACCTCTCCGTCGTGCCCGCGCAACTCGCATTAGCAAAGGCAGCCATCGCGGAAGCCGAGGCATAGATGGCCAGGCAACCCAAGCAGACCCCTGCCCCGCCTGATGTCGAGACCGCGATCCAGGGCTACAAGGACATGCTGTCCACGGTGATCGAACAGCGTCCGTCCGGAACCCGTCAGCGACTTGCGGATGCGCTTGGCAAGCACCGCAGCTTTGTCACGCAGATCACCAGCCCAACCTACTCGACGCCGATCCCGGCCAAGCACCTGCCGGCGATCTTTTCCGTCTGCCACTTCAGTCCCCAGGAGCGTGATGCGTTTCTGGCGGCCTACCGTGTGGCTCATCCGGGCAAAGCGACGGCTAACGGCGAGTTGCGGCGTACGCGCCACGTATCGCTTGTCGTCCCGGACCTCGGCGACCCCAAGCAGAACGCGGCGCTCGATCGCGCCATCAACGATTTCATCCAAAGAATAACGAGCATAACCGGCAAAGGCGGATAGCATGCCCGACCGGCTGAGGGGCCGGACGCGGCCAGCGGGAGGAGAAGCATGAAGAAGTTCATCAACGCGGTCGATGACGTCCTGACCGAAAGCCTGGACGGATTCGCGGCCGCCCATTCCGACATCGTGATGCTCGGTGGCGGCCACAAATTCATCCGGCGCAAGGTGCTGAAGCCCGGCAAGGTGGCGCTGATCTCCGGCGGTGGGTCCGGGCATGAGCCTCTGCATGGTGGGCTGGTCGGGTACGGCATGCTTGACGCCGCCTGCCCCGGACAGGTCTTCACCTCGCCGACGCCGGACCAGATGCTGGAGGCGGCTGCCGAAGTGGATACGGGCGCCGGATGCCTCTTCATCGTCAAGAACTACGAAGGCGATGTCATGAACTTCGACATGGCGGCTGAAATGTCCGACGGCGTGCTGCAGGTCGTCACGAATGACGACGTTGCGGTGGAAGACTCGCTCTTCACGACCGGCCGGCGCGGCGTGGCGGGGACGCTTGTCGTTGAAAAGATCGTCGGGGCCGCCGCCGAGGAAGGTCGCAAGCTCGAAGATCTAAAGACGCTCGGCGACCGCGTGAACCGTTCAACGCGCTCGATGGGCGTGGCGCTGACCTCCTGCACTGTGCCGGCGGCAGGAAAGCCGACTTTCGACATCGGCGACAATGAAATGGAATTCGGCGTCGGCATTCATGGCGAGCCGGGCCGCAGGCGCGACACGCTCAAGAGCGCGGACGCCATCGCGGAGGAAATCTGCGCGGCAATAGTCGGCGATCTCGGCAGTGCCAGAGGCAATGCGCTGCTCTTCGTCAATGGTTTCGGCGGAACGCCGTCGATGGAACTCTATTTGATGTACAACAGCGCCCGCAGGCTTCTGGAGAAGCACGGCGTATCGATTGCGCGCTCGCTTGTTGGCTCCTACGTGACCTCGCTCGACATGGCAGGCTGCTCTATCACACTGACCATGCTGGACGACGAAACTTTGCGGCTGTGGGATGCGCCGGTGCATACGGCGGCGCTTCGCTGGGGCATGTAAAAAAGGCGGCCTCGCAGCCGCCTTTTGTCAGTGCGCCGGCGTAGGTTCCGCCACCGGCAATTCGGCATGTGGAGCCAGTTCCTTGCGCGAGATGAGCGTGTAGAACATCGGCACCACAAACAGCGTGAATACCGTACCGATCAGGATGCCCGAGAAGATCACCAGTCCCATCGAGTAGCGGGCGGCGGAGCCGGCGCCCTGGGCGATGATCAGCGGCACCACGCCGAGCGCCATGGCCGCCGTCGTCATCAGGATCGGGCGCAGGCGCACCTTGGCCGAGGCAATGATCGCGTCGAGCCGGGACAGGCCTTGTTCCTCTCGCAACTGGTTGGCGAATTCGACCATCAGAATGCCGTGCTTGGTGATCAGGCCGATAAGAGTGATCAAGCCCACCTGAGTATAGATGTTCAGCGTCCCGAGACCGATGTTCAACGGCAGGATCGCGCCGAAGATCGAGAGCGGAACCGACATCATGATGATGAACGGGTCGCGGAAACTCTCGAACTGCGCCGCCAGCACCAGATAGATGACGACGACAGCGGCAAGGAAGGCGATGAGGATTGTATTGCCCTGCTCCTGCTCCAGCCGCGACTGGCCCGAGTAGTCGATGAAGAAACCCGCAGGCAGCAACGGCCGCGCTATCTCCTCGATCACCTGCAATCCGTCGCCGGTCGTTACGCCCGGCAGAGGTAGGGCGGTGATGGTCGCCGAATTCAACTGGTTGAACTGCTCGATGGCCGCCGGAGAAGCGTTGGTAGAGAGCGTCACCACTGCCGACAGCGGCACCATGTCCCCGGTCACCGAGCGCACATAGTAGTTGCCCAGGCTCTCGGGATTATTCCGGATATGCTCCGGCACCTGCATGATGACGTCGTAGCTGTTGGAGTCGCGGTCGAACTGCGCGACCGCCGCGCCGCCAACCAGAAGGTTGAGCGTCGCGCCGATGTCGCTGATCGGCAGGTTGAGCGCGGCTGCCCGGTCGCGGTCGATGGTCACCGTGACCTGAGGCGCATCGAAGGCAAGCGAGTTCTGGACGATGATGAACCGTCCTGACGCCTGCGCCTTCTGCTTGATTTCCTCGGCCACCTCGAAGACCTGGCTCGGATCGCTGGTGGACTGGATCACCATCGAGATCGGCAGGCCGCCACCGGCGCCAGGCAGCGACGGAGGCGCGAATACGAGCGCCTGAACGCCCGCCACCTTGGAAAGCCTGCCCTGGATATCCTGCTGCAGTTCCTTCTGGGACCGCTCACGGTCCGCCCAGTCCTTGAAGGACCAGAGCGCAATGCCGCTGTTGGTCTGGCCGCCGAAGCCGACGATGGTGAAATAGGCTTTCAGCTCCTCGATGTCCTTGGTCAACTCCATCATCTGGTCGGAATACATGCCGGTGTATTTCGAGGTCGCATATCGGGGCGCGGTGACCAGCGAGAACAGCGCGCCGGAGTCCTCCTCCGGAGCAAGCTCGCCCGAGGTCTTCATGAACATGAAGCCCGTTACGGAAACGAGAGCGACGACGACCATGAGCGTGACCGGCCGGTATTTGAGCGAACCCTTGACGAGGCGCTCGTAGCGGTTTGCCACGCGCTCGAAGGTCCGGTCGACGATGCGCTGGAACCGACCGGGCTCGCCTCCCTTGAGGATGCGCGCCGACATCATCGGCGTGATCGTCACGGCGACGAGACCGGAGATGACGACCGCACCGGCGAGCGTCAGCGCAAATTCGCGGAACAGCGAGCCTGTCAGGCCCGCCGTAAAGGCGAGCGGCGCGAAGACGGCAGCCAGTGTGATCGTCATCGCTACGACCGGCCCGAAGATCTCCCGCATACCCTTGAAGGCCGCCTGCATCGGCGACATGCCTTCCTCGATATGGCGCTGGATGTTTTCCACCACGACAATGGCGTCGTCGACCACCAGACCGATCGCAAGCACCATGGCGAGCAGGGTCAGCAGGTTGATGGAATAGCCGACGGCAAACAGGATGAAACAGACGCCGATCAGTGACAGCGGAATGGTCACGATCGGCATCAGCACCGAGCGGAACGAGCCGAGGAACAGCAGGATGATCACGACAACGATTGCGACTGCCTCGCCGATCGTCTTGAACACTTCCTCGATGGAGGCGCTGATCGTCTCGGTCGAGTCGTAGACGAGCGTGATGGTCATCCCCTCCGGCAACGAAGCCTGCACCGCCGGCAACTCGGCGATCACGGCCGCAGCAGTGTCGAGCGGGTTTGCGGAAGGTGTCGGGAAAATGCCTATGAACGTGCCCGGCTCGCCGTTGAATTTGACGACGGTGTCGGTGCTTTCGGCCGCCAGTTCGACATCGGCGATCTCGCGCAGCCGGACTACTTTTCCGTCCTGCGACTTCAGCGGCAGTTCGCCGAAGCTTTCGGGCGTCTGCAATGTCGACTGCATGGTGACGGAATAGGTGACGTATTCGTTCTTGGTCTTGCCTGGCGCGGAAAGGAAATTCGCGGCCCGGAGGGAGGCGAGCACCTCGGCGGCGGTCATGCCGCGCGCCGCCAGACGGATAGGGTCGATCCAGATGCGCATGGAATATTTCTGCGCGCCAAGCACCTGGACCTCGGCGACGCCCTCGACCGTCGAAAGACGTGGTCTGATGACGCGCTCGATATATTCGGTCAACTGCTCGGCAGTCATGTTGGGGTTCTGCATCGCCAGATACATGATGGCGAACTGCATGCCGGTGCCTTTGACGATCGTCGGGTCCTCAGCGTCGGTCGGCAGTTGACTGCGCACCTGCTGAACCTTGGACATGACTTCGGTCAGCGCGGCGTCAGGGTCGGAACCGAGTTCCATCTGCACGGTGACGACGCTGACCGAGGGCCGGCTCTGGGATGTCACGTAGTCGATGTTTTCGGTTGTCGCGACGGCGGCCGCGATTGGCGACGTGACGAAGCCCTGTATGAGATCGGCGCTGGCTCCCGGATAGGCCGTCGTGATGGTGACAACGGTCTCCTCCACTTCCGGATATTGTCGCACCGTCAAGTTGAACAAACCCTGAAAACCCAGGAGCAGGATCATGAAGGCAAGGACCGTCGACAGCACCGGTCGACGGATGAAGAGGTCTGACGGACTCATGGCAGCATCGCCGCTCCTGTCGGACGTGACGGATCGATGGTGTTGTCGATGACGACGACCGAGCCGTTGGAGAGACGGTTCTGTCCGGCCGTGACAACCTGATCGCCGGCGTTCACGCCCTGCGCTATCTCAATGCGCCCCTGGCTCCGGCGGCCGGGTTTCACGAAGACCTGCTTCGCAACCAGAGTGGGCGCGCTTCCCTCGGCCTGTGCGGGTGCGCCTTCCTTTGGCTCGGCTTCGCGGATGACATAGATGTAGTCGCCATAGAGGCTGGCGACCAAAGCCGTCTGCGGCAGGGCGATCACGTCGGGCTCGACCGGCAGTTCGACGCGCACCCGGAGATACTGTCCCGGACTTAGCAGACCTTGTGGGTTCCCGATTTCCGCACGCACAGCGAGGAGGCGCGTTGCCGGATCGACCTTGGGATCGATGCCAGTCACCGAGCCGGAAAAGTCCATCGCCTCCTCTGTCACGCCAAAGCGCACCGGCTGCCCGATCTGCAGCAGCGAAAGCTGCTGTTCGGGGATCGAAAAATCGACGCGCATCGTGTCGAGGTCCTGCAAGGTCGCCACCGTCTGCGACGCTGGCAGGTATTGCCCGACTTCAATGCGAGGAATGCCGATGGTGCCTCTGAAAGGAGCCGTCAACTGGCGCTGGTCGAGAACCGCCTGAAGGCGATCGACCTGCGAGGCCGAAGCCTGTGACGCCGCCCGCGCCTCGTCGACGGCCACGTCCGATCCAACACCCCGCTTCTGCAACGCCAGCGCCCGGTCCAGCCGCTGCTGGTCAAGCGTGGCCTGCGTCTTTGCCGCATCAAGATCGGCGCGCTGCACGCCATCATCCAGTTGCACGAGGATATCACCCCGCTCGACATGCTGGTTCGACTTGAAATTGATGGCCTTGACGATACCTGCGGCCTCGACCGTCAGGTCAACGCCCTGGGCAGCGGCGACCGTGCCGATCGCTCCTATGC
Organism: Mesorhizobium quangtriensis; assembly: GCF_040081925.1. Classification (NCBI taxonomy): domain Bacteria; kingdom Pseudomonadati; phylum Pseudomonadota; class Alphaproteobacteria; order Hyphomicrobiales; family Phyllobacteriaceae; genus Mesorhizobium; species Mesorhizobium quangtriensis. The sequence goes on along the minus strand of NZ_JBEBMF010000001.1, from coordinate 1,302,646 downwards.
CGGGCGTCCACTCGATCGGCTGAACCTCCACAGTGGAAACCGTTATCGGCGCGACGGGCATGTTGGCGAAAAACTGCTCGATCGCCTGGTCGCGAAACATGTTGAAGCCGACGATGCCGCCGCAGACGAGAACGACGAGCACAAAGGCGATGATAAAGCGGAGGATCATGATTCCAGCCGGAGAATGATTGCTGCGAGGGTTGAGGTGTGTGCCGACGAACCGGTCGGGCCTTATATACGATCTTAATTACTGTACCGTCTGGACGGTATTGTCAATCCGCGCTAGGGTGATCTCGGAGGATTGCAATGGCACCACCTGGCAGACCGAGTTCGCGCGACAAGATCGTGGCTGCTGCCGTCGAACTCTCCAAGGAAGTCGGCCCGGGGCATGTCTCGCTCGACGCAGTAGCGCAGCGCGCCGGTGTGTCCAAAGGCGGACTGCTCTACAATTTTCCGACCAAGCAAAAACTTCTGGAAGCGATCGTCGCGCATCACATCGAGGAGTTTGAAACGGCATTCCAGAGGAAGATTGACAACAATGCTGACAAAACCGACGGCGTGATCTCGGCCTGTGTTGAGCTGTTCGAGAAAAAGCACAAGAACAAGATGCCGCCCGCTTCCGGTTTTCTTGCCGCGCTGATCGAAAACCCCGATTTGATGCATCCCGCGCGCGTTTTCAACAGGAGGCTCGTCGACATGATTCGTGCAAACGCGTCCAACGAAGCGGCCGCGCTGGTGGTCTTTCTGGCGATCGAGGGACTACGATGCCTGCCGTTGCTTGACCTGGACGTGCTGACGAAGGAAGAGCGCGACCTCGCCGTGCAGGAACTTCACAATATGGTGAGTAGGGGCTAGAGCCCGGGGCCGCCAACATCTGCCGGCCGGCGCGAACCAGCCAGCATTGCTCAAGTTTTCAGAAAAACGCCTGCAGGCCGGTCTGCGCGCGACCGAGGATGAGGCTGTGGACGTCATACGTCCCCTCATAGGTGTTGACGGTCTCCAGGTTCACCAGATGGCGCATCACCGGGAATTCGTCCGAGATGCCGTTGCCGCCATGCATGTCGCGCGCCATGCGGGCCACGTCCAGCGCCTTGCCGCAGTTGTTGCGCTTGATGACGGAGATCATTTCGGGAGCCATCATCCCTTCGTCGAACAGCCGGCCGACCCTGAGCGCCGCCTGCAGGCCGAGGCTGATCTCCGTCAGCATGAAGGAAAGCTTGTTCTGGAAGAGCTGCGTGTTGGCGAGCGGACGGCCGAACTGCTTGCGGTCCAGCCCATACTGGCGAGCGGCATGCCAGCACGCCTCGGCCGCGCCCATGGCGCCCCAGGCGATGCCGTAACGCGCACGGTTGAGGCAGCCGAACGGACCTGAAAGGCCCTCGGCGTTAGGGAGAAGCGCGTCCTTGCCGACCTCGACATTCTCAAGCACGATCTCGCCGGTGACCGAGGCCCGCAGCGACAGCTTGCCCTCGATCTTCGGCGCCGACAGGCCCTTGGTGCCCTTGTCCAGCACGAAGCCGCGAATCTTGCCGCCATGTGCATCCGACTTGGCCCATACGACGAAGACATCGGCGATCGGGGCGTTGGAAATCCACATCTTCGACCCGTTGAGGACGTATCCGCCTTCCGTCTTGCGGGCGCGCGTCTTCATGCCGCCGGGGTCGGAGCCCGCGTCGGGCTCGGTCAGGCCGAAGCAGCCGATCCATTCGCCGGATGCGAGCTTCGGCAGATACTTTTTACGTTGCTCTTCCGAGCCATAGGCATGGATGGGGTACATGACGAGCGAGGACTGGACGGACATCATCGAGCGGTAGCCGGAATCGACGCGCTCCACCTCGCGCGCGACGAGGCCGTAGGTCACATAACCAGCACCAAGCCCGCCATACTCCTCCGGGATGGTGATTCCGAGCAGGCCGAGTTCGCCCATTTCGGCGAAGATTGCCGGGTCGGTCTCTTCCTTGCGGTAAGCATCGCGCACACGGCTCGCCAGCCTGTCCTGCGAGTAGGCCGCCGCGCTGTCGCGCACCATACGCTCCTCTTCGGAAAGCTGGTTCTCCAGCAGGAACGGATCATCCCATTTGAAAACGTTCTTGTCGGCCATGTCGCTTCTTCCCTTCAAATCCGTTCCATCAGGAGCGCCGCTCCCTGTCCCACGCCGACGCACATCGTCGCAAGGGCATGGCGGCCGGCGCCGCGCGCAAGCTCCAAAGCCGCCGAGCCGGCGATCCTGGCACCGCTCATGCCAAGCGGATGGCCGAGTGCAATTGCGCCGCCGTTTGGATTGACCCGTGGGTCATCGTCCGCCACGCCGAGATCGCGCAGCACCGCCAGCGCCTGCGCGGCAAACGCTTCGTTCAGTTCGATGACATCGATCGCGTCGAGTTTCACACGCATCCTGTCAGAGAGCGACCTGACGGCCGGCACCGGCCCATAGCCCATGATGCGCGGGGCGACACCTGCCGATGCCGCGCCGATGATCCGCGCGAGCGGTGTCAAGCCGGCGCGCTTCGCCGCCGCCTCTGAAGCGACGATCAGTGCGGCTGCGCCATCGTTCACGCCGCTGGCATTGCCGGCGGTGATCGATCCGTCGGGACGGGTGATCGGGCGCAGCTTCGCCAAATCCGCGATTGTCGTCTTGCGGGGGTGCTCGTCGACTGCCACCTGCACGGTCGCACCGCGCGCGGCGGGGACATCGGCGGGGACTATTTCCTGCGCCAGCCGACCGTTCGCCTGTGCAGCAGCGGCGCGCTCCTGAGAGCGCAACGCGAAAGCATCCTGGTCTTCGCGGCTGATTGCATGCCCGTCGGCAAGGTTCTGCGCGGTTTCCGGCATGGAGTCGGTGCCGTACTGTTTCTGCATCTTCGGATTTATAAAACGCCAGCCGATGGTCGTGTCATGGATTTCGGCAGCACGCGACCATGCCGACGATGCCTTGGGCATCACCAGCGGCGCGCGCGTCATGCTCTCGACGCCCGCCGCAATCGCCAGATCCATGTCGCCCGCGCGGATCGCCCTTGCCGCAGCGGCCACGGCTTCGAGACCCGATCCGCACAGGCGGTTTACGGTGACGCCGGGCACGGTGTCGGGCAGTCCGCCGAGCAGCAGCGCCATGCGCGCGACGTTGCGGTTGTCCTCGCCGGCCTGGTTCGCGCAACCCATCCACACTTCTTCGACCGATGCTGGATCAAGGCCGGGATTGCGCTGCAAAAGCGCAGTCAGCGGAATTGCCGCCAGATCATCTGTCCGCACGGAGGCAAGCGCGCCGCCATAGCGGCCGATGGGCGTGCGGACGTAGTCGCAGATAAAAGCCTCAGGCATGCGTACCCCTGAGATCATCCAGACGGGAGCCACTCTCTACGAGGCGACGTAGCAGGTCAGGTACGGACCACGAAAGGGGATCTTGTGCGGCCAGCGTATCGATGCGTTGCGCCACATCTGCGAGGCCGATCCGCTCGGCGAGATGCATCGGGCCGCCGCGCCAGCGTGGAAAGCCGTAACCGTGCACCATGACGAGGTCGACGTCGGAAGCCTTCGCGGCGATGCCCTCTTCGAGGATACGCAGGCCCTCCTCCATCATCGCAGCGGTGGCGCGAAGGACGATCTCATCGTCCGAGAAAGCCCGCCTTTGAATGCCGGCGCTTGCGGATTCATCGACGACGATACGTTCGATCACTGGCGATGGAGACTGCTTCCCGCCCTCATGATCGTACCAGCCCGCACCCGTTTTGCGCCCCAGGCGGCCCGTTTCCTCCACGATACGGTCGGCGATCGCCACGTAGCGAAAATCAGGCTTCGTCTTCCAGCCGAGACGCTTGCGGTTTGCATAAGCGATGTCGAGGCCGGACAAGTCCTGCACCTCATAGGGACCCATCGCCATGCCGAAGCCGCGCATGGCGGCGTCGACCTGCCAGGGCAACGCGCCTTCGAGCAGCATCACGTCGCAGATCTGGCGGTAGCGCGTCAGGATGCGGTTGCCGATGAAGCCGTCACAGACGCCGGCAAGCACCGGTATCTTCGTCATCCTGCCCGCAAGCTTGAGCGCGGTCGCGAGCGTTTCGTCAGAGGTCTTCTCGCCCCTCACCACCTCGAGCAATTTCATGACATGGGCGGGGCTGAAGAAATGCAACCCGAGGAAACGCGCCGGATTGCGGATGGCGGCCGCAATGCGGTTGACGTCGAGATAGGAGGTGTTGGTGGCAAGGATAGCGGTTTCGGGAAGCGCTGCATCGAGAGCAGCAAAGACCTTACGCTTGACGTCCAAATCCTCGAAGACCGCCTCGATCGCCAGATCGACGGCCGGCAGATCGTCATAACCGACACGGAAAGAGAAAAGCGCAGCCTGCGCAGACTGGGCCTGCTCCGCCGTTGATTTTCCGCGCGACACCGCCTCGGCATAAAGCTTTGCGACGTTCGCCTTGGCACGCCCGGCAGCCGCCTCGTCGGCCTCGACCAGCGTCACCGCGACACCGACGCCAGCCAGCGCATAGGCGATCGCGGCTCCCATGTTGCCGCCGCCGACGACCACGGCTGAGCCGATCTCCGCGCCACCCTTTCGCCCCTGCCCCATGGCGGCGCGCTCGGCGAAGAATATGTGGCGAAGGGCTGCGGCCTGATCCGATACCTTGAGCTCAAGAAAGGTTTGGCGCTCCAGCGCCAGCCCGTCCGCGAGCGAAAGCCGGCCCGCCGCCTCGACCAGTTCGATCGCCTTCACAGGCGCAACCTGACCCGCGCTGCGGCGCGCTGCCTGCTTGCGGGCGTCTTCCAGCGCTTGTGCATCAAGCTGGGGATTGGGCATCGCGCCGGTCGGCGCACGCGCCGGGATCGCAAAGCTCCGCGCCGCTTCGAGCGGGTCGGGCGCAATAGCGTCGACGATGCCCAGTTGCGCCGCTTCTCCGGCATCGATAATGCGCCCCTCGGCAATCAGCGACACCGCATTCCTGACGCCGATCAGGCGTGGCAGCCGCTGCGTTCCGCCAGCGCCGGGCACGACGCCGAGCGTCACCTCCGGCAGACCAAGCGTCGCACCCGGCGCTGCGATCCGCGAATGGGCTGCCAGAGCCAGTTCCAGTCCACCACCAAGCGCCGTGCCGTTGATCGCAGCGACGACAGGAACCGGAAATGTCTCGATCCTCTGCACAATATCCGGCAGATGTGGCGGCTGTGGAGGCGCGGAAAATTCCCTCGCGTCGGCGCCAGCGACGAACGTCTTGCCCGCGCCGGTCAGCACGATCCGCTCGGCACCGCTTTTCTCGGCTTCATCCAGCGCGGCAACTAGTCCTTCGCGAACCGAAAGCGACGTCACGTTCACCGGCGGATTGTCGATGGTGATGACGGCGACGCCATTATCCAGGGCAAGACGAACGGGACTTGTCATGCAAAGCTCACTGATGCCCGGTCGGGCTATTCTCCCGTCCAACTCGACAATCTTCTCACTCCCACTCGATCGTGCCGGGAGGCTTGGAAGTCACGTCATAGACGACGCGGTTGATACCACGCACTTCGTTGATAATGCGGGTTGCCGCACGCCCGAGGAAGGCCATGTCGTAGGGATAGAAGTCCGCCGTCATGCCATCGACCGAGGTGACGGCGCGCAGTGCGCAGACGAAGTCGTATGTGCGGTAGTCACCCATGACACCAACCGTCTGCACCGGCAGAAGCACGGCGAAGGCCTGCCATATCTTGTCGTAGAGGCCGGCCTTGCGGATTTCGTCCAGGTAAACCGCATCGGCCTTGCGCAGGATGTCGAGCTTCTCGCGAGTCACACCGCCGGGGCAGCGGATGGCCAAACCCGGACCGGGGAAGGGATGGCGGCCAATGAAGCGATCCGGCAGGCCGAGTTCGCGGCCAAGCGCCCTCACCTCGTCCTTGAAGAGTTCGCGCAGCGGCTCCACCAGCTTCATGTTCATGCGGTCCGGCAGGCCGCCGACATTGTGGTGCGACTTGATCGTCACCGACGGGCCGCCGGAGAAGGAAACGCTCTCGATCACATCGGGATAAAGTGTGCCCTGCGCCAGGAAGGCCGGCGCGCCTTTGCCGTCAGCGGCAATCTTGTTGGCTTCTGCCTCGAAGACCTCGATGAACAGGCGGCCGATCGTCTTGCGCTTGACCTCGGGGTCGGAGACGCCGGCAAGCTCGGTGAGGAACAGGTCGGACGCGTCCACATGGACGAGCGGGATGTTGTAGTGGTCGCGGAACATGGTCACGACCTCGTCGGCCTCGTTGAGGCGCATCAGTCCGTGGTCGACGAAGATGCAGGTGAGCTGGTCGCCGATCGCCTCGTGGATCAGCACTGCGGCCACGGAGGAATCGACGCCGCCCGACAGGCCGCAGATGACGCGCTCGTTCCCGACCTGATCGCGGATCTTGCGGATCATCTCGGCACGATAGGCCGACATCGTCCAGTCGGATTTCAACCCGACGATCTTGTGCACAAAGTTGGAGAGCAGCTTCGCGCCGTCAGGCGTATGCACCACTTCCGGGTGGAACATGGTCGTATAGTAATGGCGGCTTTCATCGGCCGCGATGGCGAAAGGCGCGTTCTCCGACGTCGCGATGACCTCGAAGCCATCGGGCAGTTCGGTGACGCGGTCGCCGTGGCTCATCCAGACCGGATAGCGCCCGCCGACTTCCCAGAACCCTTCGAATAGCGGGCTCGCCCTTCTGATCTCGACATCGGCGCGGCCGAACTCGGCGGCATGGCCGCCTTCGACCTTTCCGCCTAGCTGGTGGGCCAGCGTCTGCTGGCCATAGCAGATGCCGAGGATGGGCACGCCGGACTGGAACACCGCTTGAGGCGCGCGCGGGCTGCCTTCATCAGGAACGGAGGCCGGCCCGCCGGAGAAGATCACGCCCTTCGGTTTCAAGCGCTCGAAGGCTTCGGCGGCGTTCTGGAATGGGTGGATTTCGCAGTAGACGCCGGATTCACGGATGCGCCGCGCAATCAGTTGCGTGACCTGGCTGCCGAAATCAATGATGAGGATAGAGTCTTGATGCGCGTCGTGCTTCATGGCGGGCGTTTAAAGAAAGAACCGAGTCGGCGCAATGGGGCGCATCGACTCAAAGGATGATCGTACCATCGGCGAGCGCCGCCTCCAGCCTCGCGACGGCATCGGCAAGCCTTTCGTCGATAATATGCAGATATTCCAGCCAGTCGCCGATATGCTCGACATCGGCGTCGCCGTCCGAAATGCCCCGCAGACCGATGAGCGGAACGCCGAAGACCTGGCAGGCGCGCAGGCAGGCGAACGTCTCCATGTCCACCATGTCTTCGGTGATCGCCTCGTAGCCTGAGCCTGAGATTATGGCCGCGCCAGTTGACAGCGTCGCCTCCTTGACGCCGGGTATTCGGACAGGAAGCTCGACCGTGGCCGGCAGATCGAGAAACGGCGTAACACCTTTTTCGAACCCGAAGGCCGACGCGTCCATGTCGCGATAGGCCACGGAGGTCACCTGATAGACGCCAGCGCGGTGCAGCTTGCGACTGCCGGCCGAGCCCAGCGAGACGACGATGTCCGGCAGACCGCCTGTCGACTTCAGTTCAAAAAGCGCCTTGGTCAGCGCAACGCCGGCTTCGACGGGGCCGACCCCGGTCATCAGCGGTCTGAACAGCGCCTGGAGATGGGGGCCGTATTCGGCGTCGGCCGCCATCGCAAAAAGCACCCTCTTACCAGCGAGCGTCGCGACCGACGACACCGCTAGCCCTCCATCCCTTCACGACCGACGATCGTCATCATGGTCCCTGTCATGGTGGCGATCAGCTTCGTCTCTTCGTCGGCGGCTATCGCGTAGGCCTGTGCATCGGCGACCACAATGGTGCGGCCGGGCTTCGTGACAGACCCCCTGAACAGGAAACGCGCGCCCCTGCCGGGCGACAAAAGGTTGACCTTGAACTCGATGCTCAGCACCGCTGCGTTCTCGGGCATGATCGACAGGGCCGCGTTACCGCAGGCGGAATCCAGGGCCGCTGCGATGACACCGGCGTGCAGGAAGCCATGTTGCTGGGTCAGCGTTGTCGAAAAGGGCATTTCGATCTCGACGATACCGGGCGTCACCACCGTGAGTTTTGCGCCGATCGTCGCCATCATGTTCTGGCGCGCGAAGGAAGCGCGGACGCGCTCCTCGTAATTCGGGTCGGGAATTGTCTTTGGATGTGCCACCACTGCGACCTCTTTGGCGGCAGCTTATGACAAAGGGGAGCAATCAGCGCAAATGGTTTTGTGCAGCGCAGCAATCAGTTCAAATGCCAGATCGCTCCGTTGAGCAGCGAGGCGAACCCGACCCACAACGCGTAAGGCACGAACAGCCATGCTGACACGCTGTCTGTACCGCGAGCGGCCGCTATGAAAGCGAGGATCGACGCAAAAAGCGCCAAGATGATCAGAAGTGCCAAACCGACGTTATGAAGTGCGAAGAAAACGGGCGACCACGCGAAGTTCAGGGCAAGCTGAAGCCACCAGAGCTTCATGGCCGGACCTGAACGGTCGCGCTGCCAGATGCGCCAGCCGGCAATCGCAATCATCACATACAGAACGGTCCAGACGGGACCAAAAATCCAGTTGGGCGGGTTGAACCACGGCTTAGTCAGTTCTGCATGCCAGAGGCCGGGAGTAGTAAACTGGCTGATGAGAAAGCCGCCGCCAACAACGAGAAGGATGAAGGGGGTCAAGGCGGACCGCGAGGACATCTGTTCACCTGGAGGATTTATTCCGCCTGCCATGTAGGGCGACTCGAATACAAATCAAGCAAAGGACTGGGTTGAGCCAGACGAGGCTCCCGTCGTTTGCGTCGCCTCGTTCATGCGTTCCAGCTTGCCAACCAGATTGCGATTAAAGCTGTTTTCAAGGGTCTGGAGGATATCAGGATTCCGGTCGAGCAACGCTCTCAACACGCCGGGATCGAAGACGCAGCAACGGACCTCATTCGCCACGCGAACCGTGGCAGATGCGGGCTTGCCAGTGAGAAAACTCATTTCGCCGAGGAAATCGCCAGCACCGCACACGCCGATCAGCGTGCCTCCTCGTTCAATGCTTGCGGCTCCGCGGGTCAGGAAAATCAGGTTGGGACTTTCTTGCCCCTCCGCCATCAAAACCTCGCCCGGCATCCCTGTGTGCCAACGCGCTATCTTCATCAGTTTCCTGCGCTGGCTCTCGTCGAGCGACGGAGTGACTTGCTGGATAAAAAAGCGTTCGTGTTCATCAACTGCACTCAGGCGTGCAACAAACAGAATAATCGCCAGCTGAACTATATTCACGGCCGTGAATACGAATTCCCAGATCGTACTAACTCTGTCGCCGATGACGAAACCGTAGTAAAATATTCCGACACAGCCGCTCGCGATGAGAAAAGTCCGGAGCCAGCGCATGCTGCGCATTGCCACAGCAATCGTGCTGAGAATGTATGTCAGGTGCCCGTAGACATACTCGGGGTTGGTCAAATCATGCCAGAATTCGGTCACTGAGCACCCTCCTCCCAGAGATCGGCGAGGTTTACGTTGCGTCAGTCTAGCCTAAAAAGGCTCGCAACATAAAAGCCGTCGGTGCCGGTCTGCATAGGCGAGAGCGAGATACCGAGCCGATCGTCGATCCGTGCCGCCGCTCCGTGCCCCAGGAAATGGTCGCTCCAGAGACGAAGATGGCTGGCGGGCTCGAAATCCTTGCGCCCTTCCAAGAAGCCCTCAATTTGCTCGGCATTCTCGGAAGGGAACACCGAACATGTGATGTAGACGAGCCGGCCGCCCGGCTTCACATATTCGCTGGCAGCGTCGAGGATGGCTTTCTGCTCGCTCATCCGGACCCCCAGTTGCTTCTCGGACAACCGCCATTTCGCGTCGGGACGCCGACGCCATGTTCCCGAACCGGTGCATGGCGCATCGACAAGGACCAAATCCATCTGGCCCTGGAGCGGGGTCAACTCCTGCGGTTTCGCGACGACCTGGACGTTGCGGCTGTCGGCGCGCCGCAGCCTGTCGAAGATCGGGGCAAGGCGCGCTTTTTCGGAGTCGTAGGCGAAGACCTGTCCGCGGTTTTCCATCGCGGCCGATAGGGCCAGCGTCTTGCCGCCTGCGCCGGCGCAATAATCGAGGACCTGCATGCCCGGTTTGGCATCCGCCAGTGTCGCGACGACCTGTGATCCTTCGTCCTGCACCTCGAACCAGCCCTTCTGGAAAGCTGGTTCGGCCTGGACGTTGGGATGGCGTCCGGAGCCATCGATCGGCGGGATGCGGATGCCATTCGGTGCTAGCAAGGCGGGCCCCGCCGGCAAGTCGACGAGTTCGGCAAGCACCTTCTCCCGTTCCGCCTTCAGCGTGTTGACCCGCAGGTCGAGCGGCGGGCGCGTTGCAAGGCCTGCCGCCTCCGCGACCCAATCGTCGCCGTAGGCATCCTTGAACAAAGGCGCGCACCAATCCGGGATGTCGGCGCGGATTTCGTCAGGGGCGTCGGCGAGGTTGCGCGACGTAAGGCGTTGCATTTCCTCGTCGCTCAGCTGCGGCGGCGCGAAACGGTCGCCCTCCAATACAGCGTTCAATCCCTCGGGAGTCTGGTTCCATTCCAGAAGCAGGGCACCGAAGCCGAGGCTGCGCGAAGAGTCCGAGTCGAGCAGCCAGCCAGCGGAACGCTTCCGGCGCAAGGCGTCGTAGACGATGTTGCCGATGGCGGCGCGGTCGCCCGATCCCGCAAAGCGATGCGACAGGCCCCAGTCCTTCAGCGCATCCGCCGCTGGCCTTCGCCGCCGCGTGATGTCCTCGAGAACCTCGATCGCCGCCGCAAGTCTTCCGCCGAGGCGCATGTGCCGCTCCAGTGCCGGTTTGCCCGAATGGCAAGCTGACTAGCGGGTGGTACTGGCCAAGGCAAGCGGGTGCTCAGAATCTCAAGCCTGGATGACGACGACCCGCGTGCCCACGGGGGTTCTTTGATAAAGATCGATCACATCGTGGTTCAGCATGCGTATGCAGCCGCTGGAGACCGCACCACCAATCGAATTCGGCTGGTTGGTGCCGTGGATGCGGAACATGGTGTCGTTGCCTCCGCGGTAGAGATAGAGCGCACGCGCGCCCAGAGGATTGTTCGGTCCGCCGGGCAAGCCGCCTGCGAATTTCAGGTTGCGCGGGTCGCGTCGCATCATGTTCTGGGTCGGCGTCCAACTCGGCCATTCCGCCTTGCGTCCCACGGTTGCGCCGCCGCTGAGCGCAAGCCCCTCGCGGCCGACGCCGATGCCGTAGCGCATCGCCCTGCCGTCACCGAGCACATAGTAGAGCCGGCGCTGTGGCGTGTGGACGACTATGGTGCCGGCGCTTTCACCGCCAGAATACGCGACTTCCTGTCGCCTCAACTCCGGCTTGATGCTGTTGAGCGGCATTGCCTGCAGGGGGTGGCGCTCATCCGGCCTCGCCGAATAGTTCGAAAAGTCGCTTCCACCCGTCGTGCAACCGGCGACGAAGAGCGGCAATCCGAAAACGAAGCCGCGACGTGAAATGTCCATGTATCCCCCGGAATGTCGTTGCAGGTTTAGAATCGATAAAAATTTATGGTTAACGAAACCTTTCCGTAGGCAAATAGAAGCGTCGAACACATCATTGTGTACGAAAAGCAGAAGGGCGCGGCATGACCCGCGCCCTTCGCCGGTACAACTGACGATTAGCGTCAGGCGATGTCGAAACGGTCGAGGTTCATCACTTTCGTCCATGCGGCGACAAAGTCGTTGACGAACTTCTCCTTCGCGTCGGAGCTGGCATAAACTTCCGCCAGCGCGCGCAACACCGAGTTGGAGCCGAAGACGAGATCGACGCGCGTGCCCGTCCACTTGACGTTGCCGGTCTTGCGGTCACGTCCCTCGAACACTTCCTTGGTGTCTGATGTCGCCTTCCATTCCGTGCCCATGTCGAGCAGGTTCACGAAGAAGTCGTTGGTCAGCGTGCCCGGCTTGTCGGTCAGGACCCCGTGCTTCGAACCGTCCGTGTTGATGTCGATCGACCGGAGGCCACCGATCAACGCGGTCAGTTCCGGCGCGGTCAGCGTCAGAAGCTGCGCCTTGTCGATCAGCAGGTGCTCGGCCGGAATCGCATACCGGGCCTTCTGGTAGTTGCGGAAGCCGTCCGCCGCAGGCTCGAGATACGAGAAGGATTCGACGTCGGTCTGGGCCTGGCTCGCGTCGGTACGTCCCGGCGTGAACGGGACGTTGACCGAGTGGCCGGCGGCCTTGGCAGCCTGTTCGACGCCGGCGTTGCCCGCCAGCACGATGAGGTCGGCGAGCGAAACCTTCTTGCCGCCTGTCTGGTCGAGGTTGAACTCCATCTGGATGCGCTCCAGCGCCTTCAACACCTTGGCAAGCTGCTCCGGCTGGTTGACGGCCCAGTCCTTCTGCGGGGCAAGGCGAATGCGCGCGCCGTTAGCGCCGCCACGCTTGTCGCCGCCACGGAAGATCGAAGCAGAAGCCCAGGCTGTGCCGACCAGCTCCGAAACGGTGAGCCCCGAAGCCAGCACCTTAGCCTTGAGTGCCGCCGCATCCGCGTCGTCGATCAACGGGTGATCGACCGCCGGCACCGGGTCCTGCCAGATCAGTTCCTCCCTCGGCACTTCCGGCCCCAGATAACGCGAGCGCGGACCGAGGTCGCGATGGGTCAACTTGAACCATGCGCGGGCGAAAGCCTCGGCGAAAGCCTGCGGGTTCTGCAGGAAACGGCGCGAAATCTTCTCGTATTCGGGGTCGAAGCGCAGCGCCAGATCCGACGTCAGCATCTTCGGCTTGTGCTTCTTCGATGCGTCATGTGCATCGGGAACGATATCGCCAGCATCCTTGGCGACCCACTGATGCGCGCCGGCAGGCGACTTCTCCAGCACCCATTCGAACTTGAACAGGTTTTCGAAGAAGAAGTTGCTCCACTGCGCAGGCGTCTGCGTCCAGGTCACTTCCAGTCCGCTGGTGATGGCGTCGCCGCCAGAACCGCTGCCGAAGCTGCTGGCCCATCCGAGACCCTGCGCTTCGAGATCGGCGGCTTCCGGAGCCGAGCCAACATGGTCAGCCGCTCCTGCGCCATGCGTCTTGCCGAAGGTATGGCCGCCGCCGATGAGCGCGACGGTCTCCTCGTCGTTCATCGCCATGCGCTTGAACGTCTCGCGGATGTCCTTCGCCGAGGCGAGCGGATCGGGATTGCCGTCCGGGCCTTCGGGGTTGACGTAGATCAGGCCCATCTGGACAGCCGCGAGCGGATTTTCCAGATCGCGTTCGCCGGAATAGCGGTTGCCGGTGTTCGTCGGATCATTGCTCGGCGCGAGCCATGTCGTCTCACGGCCCCAGTATACATCCTGATCCGGCTCCCATGTGTCCTCGCGACCACCGGCGAAACCGAAGGTGCGGAAACCCATGGTCTCCAGCGCGACGTTGCCGGTCAGGATGAGCAGGTCAGCCCAGGAAATCTGCTGGCCAAACTTCTGCTTGATCGGCCAGAGCAGGCGGCGCGACTTGTCGATGTTGACGTTATCCGGCCAGGAGTTGAGCGGTGCAAAACGCTGCTGGCCGCGCCCCGCACCGCCGCGACCGTCACCGACGCGATAGGTGCCGGCGCTGTGCCACGCCATGCGGATGAACTGCGGCCCATAGTTGCCGAAGTCGGCCGGCCACCAGTCCTGCGAATCCGTCATCAGCTTGCGCAGGTCGTTCTTGAGTTCCTCATAGTCGAGCTTCTTGAACTCCTCGCTGTAGTCGAAGCCCTTGCCGAGCGGGTCGGACTTCTGGGAATGCTGGCTCAGGAGATCGACGCGAAGCTGGTTCGGCCACCAATCCCGGTTGCTGGTGCCGCTACCGGCACCATGAACCACCGGGCATTTGCCCGGACCCTTGTCGTCTGTCTTCGCGTCCATGCCTATTCTCCGCTCGTACTTGCTTGGAAGGCAACGGCACGCATACCGCGCTGCATCGTGCACGCGTCCGCCGATACCGCAAAGGTTCGGGGATTGGTCACGATGTCTGCCTCCCTCTCCGGGTTGATGATGCCAAGGGGCTCGACGCGCTGGAAGCGCAGTCTAGAACTATTCCAGACTAGCCCTGCCGCCTGACAAAAACAAACTGCAATTTAGCCGCACGTCACGCGCGAAGTGTCTGCGCAATCTGCGCCGCAACCGAAGCGGCGAGCGCCTCGCCCGCGGGCGAACGCGTCCTGAGCGCACGGACGAGGCAGGCCTGCGACCGCAGGATGACGCCGTCCGACAAGATCTTCAGCCGGTTGGCGCGCAGGGTGGAGCCGGTGGTGGTGATGTCGACGATGACATCAGCGGAGCCGGCAGCGGGAGCGCCCTCGGTCGCGCCGAGGCTTTCGACGATGCGGTAGACCTGTATGCCGTGAAGCTGGGAGAAGAACTGCTGCGTCAGCCGCCAGTATTTTGTCGCGATGCGCAGGCGGCGGCCGTGGCGCTGGCGGAACTCGGCGGCGACATCGTCGAGGTCGGCCATGGTGTCGACGTCGAGCCAGCTTTCCGGCACCGCCACGACAACGTCCGCCGGACCGAAGCCCAACCGCACCTCGATGGCCGCCTTGCTTTCCCAGTCGGCGACGTTCTCGCGCAGCAGGTCCTCACCGGTGATGCCGAGATCGACAGCGCCCTGCCCGATCTCGCCGGCAATCTCGGACGCCGACAGGAAGGCGATCTCGATATCGTCGCGACCCTCTATGCGGGCGCGGTATTTCCGGTCATCGGAGGGCAGGCTGACGGGCAGCCCGGCCGTCGCCAGAATCTCCAGCGACTGATCTTTCAGCCGGCCCTTCGAGGGAATGGCGAGCGTGATGGTCATGCCTTGCCTCCCCGCAGCGCTTCGATGCGGTCGAGCCAGACGGAGAAGCCGACGCCGGGGATGGGCGACTTCGCGCCGAGCAGCGTGAGCAGTCGGTCGTAACGGCCGCCACCGGCGAGCGGGCGATCTGCTTCGCCCGAAGAAATCTCGAAGACGAGGCCGGTATAGTAGTCGAGCGGGCGGCCGAAGGCGGCGTCGTAGCGGATGGTCGCGGCCGACATACCCTCGGCTGCGACGGCCTGGACGCGGGCCGAAAAATTGGCCAGCGCGGAGCCAAGCGAAACGCCGGCCGACTTCGCGAACTGTTCGAGCGCGGCTGCTGCTTCGTTCAGCGGCACGTCTATGGCGAGGAAGGCTTCCAGCGCCGAGAAGGCCTCCGACGACAGGCGCACGCTGCGCAGTTCGGCCTTCTCCACCAGACGCCGCGCGATCTCCTGCGGCGTGCGGCCGGCGGTTGGCGACAGGCCGGCGTCGGCCATCTCGGCGGCGATGTGTTCGGCCAGCCGCTCCTGATCGCCATCGGCCACCAGCGCGCCGACGGCTTCGGGGAGCGCGCCGTTCTTCGGCGGGTTGGCGAGGTCGGCAAGGGCTGTCGCAAGCTGCTCGGCCGAACCGAAGGCGCGGGCGAGGCGCATGCGCCAGCCGCGCGGCAGGCCAAGGGCGGCCAGCACCGCCTCGAAAACGGACTGGTCGCCGAGCGTGACGGTCAGCGGGACACCGGGCAGCGCCAGCGACAGCAACGCGTGCGCATCGGCTATCGAGCGCGCGTCTGCGGCGGCGGTATCCTTGTCGCCGAGGTCCTCGATGCCCGCCTGGAAGAACTCGTTGCCGCCCTCGCGACGCTGGCGGAACACTTCGCCGAGATAGGAGTAGCGGCGCGGTGTGCCGGCCTGGCTGGCGATGTGGTCGAGGCAGACGGGAATGGTGAATTCCGGGCGCAGGCAGAGGGCAGCGCCCGTCTCGCTCTCGGTCAGGAAGATGCGGCGGCGCAGATCCTCGCCCGCCATGTCGAGGAACGGGTCGGCCGGCTGCAGGACGGGCACATCAACGGTCGCCGCGTTTCGTGCGGCGAAGAGCGCCAGAATGTCGGGCGCGATGGCGGGATAGCGGGAGGTCATGGGGCAAGCCCCTGTGCCGCAAGACCCGCTGATCCCAAATCAGGGGTGCTATTTGCCACGCGGACAAGCCACGCCCATCCACCCCCCTCTGGCCTGCCGGCCATCTCCCCCTCAAGGGGGGAGATTAGCGATTGCGACCTTGCCGCCCACTCACCGGCGGCGTTTGGCGAAATGTGTGACGCAGGCTGATCTCCCCCCCTGAGGGGGAGATGGCCGGCAGGCCAGAGGGGGGTATCTACGCTCACCCCTTCCTCCGCTCCGCCGCCTGCGCGTCGAGGATTTTCTTTACCTCGGCGACAAGATCGGCCTCCGGCACGGTCACCTGTCCCGGACGGGCTTCCTTGTATTCGGCATTGTCGGCGATGCCTGCCGCGAGGCGCGCGCCTTCGACCAGGTCCTTGATCTGCACGACGCCCTCGGCGCGCTCGTTGCCGCCCTGGATGACGACGGCCGGGCTGCCGCGGCGGTCGGCATATTTTATCTGCGCCTTCATGCCCGCGCCGCCGAGATACATTTCGGCGCGGATGCCGGCCTTGCGGAGTTTCGACACCATCTTCTGGTAGCGGCCGAGGCTTTCGGTGTCCTTGTCCATGACGAGAACCACGACCGGCGCGATGACATCTGATGTGTCGAGCTTGCCGAGCGCCTTCAGCGCGGCGGTGAGGCGCGAGACGCCGATGGAAAAGCCTGTAGCCGGAACCGGCTCGCCCCGGAAGCGCGACACGAGGCCGTCATACCGCCCGCCGCCGCCGACCGAGCCGAAGCGCACGATCTTGCCTTCCTCATTGGGTATTTCGGCGAGGAGTTCGGCTTCGTAGACCGGGCCGGTGTAGTATTCGAGGCCACGGACGACGGAAGCGTCAACCATGACTCGGTCGACGTCGTAGCCTGCAGCGGCACAAAGTGCTGACAACTCTTCGAGTTCGGCCACCCCTTGTTCACCAACACTCGAACCGGCAACGGCTTCACGCCAGAATTGGAACGAGATCGAGCCCGAACGAAATGTGCCTTCGCTGAGGGGATCGACTGGCGAGACAGCACCCTTTCCGACGAGATCCGGTCGGCCCTCTCGAAATGCAGTTCCCAAGTACGACAATACTCTGGCGATTTCTTGCTCGGCGAGCCCGGCGCCCTTCGTGAAATCGCCCTCGCCTTCCTTTCCGCCATCCCAGCGGCCAGCGCCGAGCAGCAAACGCACGCCTTCAGGGCCAAACTTGTCCAGCTTGTCGATCGCCCTCAGCACCGTCAGCCGGCGGCCGGCATTCTCCTCGCCGCCAAGGCCGATCGCTTCCAGCACGCCGTCCAGCACTTTGCGGTTGTTGACGCGGATGACGTAGTCGCCGCGCGCAATACCGAGCGCTTCCATCACGTCGGCCATCATCATCGCCATCTCGGCGTCGGCAGCCACACCCGGCGTGCCGATCGTGTCGGCGTCGAACTGCATGAACTGGCGGAAGCGGCCGGGGCCGGGTTTCTCGTTGCGGAACACCCAGCCGGAGCGATAGCTGCGATAGGGTTTTGGCAGGCGCTCGTAGTTCTCGGCGACGAAGCGCGCGGTCGGCGCGGTAAGATCGTAGCGCAGCGACAGCCACTGGTCGTCATCGTCCTGGAAGGAGAAGACGCCCTCGTTGGGGCGGTCCTGGTCGGGCAGGAATTTGCCGAGCGCGTCGGTGTATTCGATCAGCGGCTGCTCGACCGGCTCGAAACCGTAGAGTTCGTAGACGCCGCGAATTGTGGCCATCATCTTCTCGACGGCGCGGATGTCCTCGGCCGAACGGTCGACGAAGCCGCGCGGCAGCCGCGCCTTTGTCTTTTCGGATTTGTCGGCCATGGAGGTGTTCGCTTTGTCTTTTTGTCAGTTGCGTCAGTTGACGGGCGCGTCCTAGCCGACAGCGGGGGAACGGGCAAGGTGCGGAGGGGTGTCGTTAAATGCCGGGCGCGTTTTCCTCGCCCCTGCGAAGCGGGGGAGAGGTGTCCGCGAAGCGGACGGAGAGGGGGCATTTGGCAGACCAACTGTCTCGTCTTTTTGGGATCGGTTGCTCCCCCTCACCGTCTCGATCCTGCGGACCGATCGACCTCTCCCCCGCTTCGCAGGGGCGAGGGATCCCAATCGCATAGGCCGCACTTTCCCGTTGCCACGCCCTGCTTTCGCAGTCTGGCCTTTTTCAAAGAGCGCTCCCTGCCAAGGAGGGAGAAGTCGGGAAGCGGGGCACGGGGCCTTGCCTCTCATATTTTTAGTAACGTGGCCGGTCTCCCGCGCCCCGCCGGCGTTCTTGCCCCGAGGGAGGACACGGCCGTTGCCGCTGGTCTCCCTCGGGGCCCGGACCTGGGGGTTCATCACCCAGCCAATGCTACCGCAGCATTGACCGATCCGGCACCGCCGCCCTCCCTGATACCCGGTGCGCACCAGGTTCCCGTGAGGGCGATGGGGGCAGTATGCGGGAGGATTTGGGCGCGGGGATAAAAAATCCCCTCTCTTGCGATTTCTAACACTTAGCCTCCGCTTCGCTCCGGGCTAAGCTGTTGAAATCGCTTTCTCCCCCGCATGGGGGCGAGATAAGGCCGGCGCCAGCGCTGGCGAAAATCTATTCACGCCTGACGCCGTAGCTCATCGCGCCGTCATTCCGGGGCCGCGAAGTGGAACCCGGAAACCAGAGCGTGGACGCTTGCGGGACAGCGCCCCACCCTGTCCGGCCAGACGCTCCCCACGTGCGGGAGGTCAGGCTGGAAGTGATGGCGGTGGAGGTCTTTCTACCTACCCCGCTTTCGTCATCCTTGGGCTTGACCCGAGGATCCATGCCGTGAGGTTGGCCTAAAAATCTACCATCAAAAAGAGGACTGCCCTGCTCTCTCAGCCCATCACAGATAGGTCACGGCATTGATCCTCGGGTCGCGCTGCGCTTGCCCTAGGATGACGAAGTGGAAGGTAGGCCGTGCGGGCCGCCACTCGCCCACCCGTTGCATTTTTGGCACGGCGGGTTTCTTTCCTTGTGGATGGTCAGCTTCGCGCTGGCTTCGTGCGTTAACCCTGCGTAGATGAGCGCGCCTTCCTGTTTCGGGATTGATTCACGACTGATCCGTTTCGGACCGGCGGGCGACATGTTTGGGATACAGGGCTTAGGTATCACTGGCGGCATCTGAACGCCCGTGTGACGCATCTGGACCGAAACGCATTCGTAACTCTCTTCGTGCCAGATGTGAGCAGGGCAACAAACCGAGATGACTCCCGTGAAAGCCGCGCTTCTTTCGCTTGCCATGCTTGCAGGTATCGCCTTCTGGGGCGTCGGCATCTATGCCGCCGATGCATCGAGCGGCCACGCAGTCGTCGACGGCTACGGCGTCTCGGCCTCGATCTCCCGCTAGCTACCCTTCAATCGTCAGCAGACGTTTTTTCGCGCCGTCGATGACGAGCGCGGTGAGGCGGCCTGTCGCATAGGCGCCGGTATCGACATTGACCCGGTTCGGCAGGATCTCAGCCTGCTCGACCGGCGTGTGGCCGTGGACGATTACCTTCGGGTATAGCCCCTGGTGGCGATGGAACTCGCCCCTGATCCAGATCAGGTCGAGGTGATCCTGCGCGTCGAGCGCGACGCCGGGGCGGATACCAGCATGGCAAAAGAAGAAATCGCCGAACGCGACGGAAAACGGCAACCCTTCGAGAAACGCTCGATGATGGGCGGGCATGGCATCGCCGAGCGCCCGCGCGCCCGCGCGGAAGGCGGCTGGGTCTTCCAGTTCCAAGGGCCACGCCATAGGAGCGGGCCGTCTCGACGCCACCATGGCGGGCGAACAAGCCCTCCGGGTCGGGAAGCGCCAGGAAATCAAGGAAGCCGGTGTCATGGTTGCCGGCTAGCGAGACGATACTGCCGGTCTGCCTGCCGAAGCGTATCAGGAAATCGATCACGCCGGCAGAATCCGGGCCGCGATCGACATAGTCGCCGAGCTGGACGATGCGCCAGTCTCGGCCATGGCCGGCGATGTCGCCATACATGCGGGCAAGCAGGTCGAGCCGGCCATGCACGTCGCCGATGGCATAAATGACGATGCGTCAGGCCCGCGCGCGTCGGAAAAGGAAACAGTGCCCATGCGTCTGCCTAGACGAGACGGTCGTGTTTGGCGAGGGTGTGTATGAGGCGCGCTCTTTCCTTCTCCCTCAAGGAGAGAAGGTGGGTGTCAGCGCAGCAGCATGTCGCGGCTGGCCTGCGTGATGAGCCGCTTGCCGCAGAGCGCCAGAGTGACGTCCATCTCCTTGTAGATGATCTCCAGTGACTTCGTGACGCCGGGCTTGCCCATCGCGCCGAGGCCATAGAGGAAGGGCCGGCCGATATAGGTGCCCTTCGCGCCGAGGCAGAGCGCCTTCAGCACGTCCTGGCCGGAGCGGATGCCGCCGTCCATGTGGACCTCGATCTTGTCGCCGACCGCATCGACGATCGGCTCCACCATCGAGATGGAAGACGGCGCGCCGTCGAGCTGGCGGCCGCCATGGTTGGAGACGATGATGGCGTCGGCGCCGGTCTTCGAGGCCATGACGGCATCCTCGACGTCGTTGATGCCCTTGAGGATCAGCTTGCCGCCCCAGCGTTCCTTGATCCACTCGACGTCCTTCCACGACAGCCGCGTGTCGAACTGCTCGGTGGTCCACGAGGAGAGCGAAGCGAGATCGCCAACACCCTTGGCGTGGCCCACGATGTTGCCAAAGGTGCGGCGCTTGGTACCGAGCATGCCAAAGGCCCAGCCGGGGCGCGTCGCCATCTGCCAGATGTGCTTGGGCGTGAACTTCGGCGGGGCGGAGAGGCCGTTGCGCAGATCCTTGTGGCGCTGGCCGAGAATCTGCAGGTCCAGCGTCAGCACCAGCGCCGAGCATTTGGCCGCCTTGGCGCGGTCGATGAGGTTGTATACGAAGTCCTTGTCCTTCAGGACGTAGAGCTGGAACCAGAAGGGTTTCGTGGTGTTCGCGGCGACATCCTCAAGGGAACAGATACTCATGGTGGAGAGCGTGAAGGGCACGCCGAACTCCTCCGCCGCCTGGGCAGCCAGGATTTCGCCGTCCGGATGCTGCATGCCGGTCATGCCGGTGGGCGCGAGCGCGACGGGCATCTTCACTTTCTGGCCGACCATGGTCGATTCCAGCGAACGATCGCTCATGTCGACGAGCACGCGCTGGCGGAGCTTTATCTTGCGGAAATCCTCCTCGTTGGCGCGGTAGGTGCTTTCGGTCCACGCGCCCGAGTCGGCGTAGTCGAAGAACATCTTGGGCACGCGCTTCTTCGCCATCTTCTTGAGGTCGTCGATCTCTAGAACGGACATGGGCGTACCTCTGAGGGGCTTTCCGTAGGATTGGGTGGTCACGCTTCTTCCCTTCTAAATAGTACGCTGGCGAAGCCGAAGCCGCGCCACGCGCTGCCAGTCGCCGGTGCGTTCGGCCTCGGCCATGGCCTGCTCGACATAGGTGATGTGGTCCATCGCGGCCCGGCGCGCGGCCGACGGCTCGCCCTTCCTGACGGCCTCATAGATCGCGAGGTGCTGGTCTAGCAAGGCGGCACTTGCGTCAGGCAGGTTGTAGACGAGGATGCGGTTCTGCAGCACGCCGTCCGAGAGCAGGCGGTAACAGGAGCGCAGCGTGTGCATGAGCATGATGTTGTGCGCGCACTCGCCGATGGCCTGGTGGAACTCGACGTCGATCGCCGCCTCGCCTTCCATGTCTCCGGAAGGATGCGCCTGTTTCATGCGATCGACGATGCGTTCGAGCAGAGCGAGGTCGTCGGCGGTGGCGCGGCGCGCGGCATATTCGGCGGCGATGCCCTCGATCTCGCGGCGGTATTCGAGATAGTCGCGCGCGGCCTTGGGGTGGGTAGCGAAGAGTTCGGTCACGGGTTTGGCGAAGACCTGGCCGATGACGTCGGCGACATAGGTGCCGCCGCCGTGCCTGGATGTCAGCAGGCCGCGCGTCTCCAGATTCTTCAGGGCGTCGCGCAGGATGGGCCGCGAGACCTCGAGCTGGCGCGCAAGGTCGCGCTCGCCGGGCAACTGATCGCCGACGCGCAGGACCCCCTCAAGGACAAGCGCCTCGATCTGCTGCACCACCTCGTCGGCGGTGCGGGAATGCTCAATCCTAGAAAAAATCTCGTTCAACGGAGTTGCGCCGGAAACGCTTAGCTCCAGCCACAATAGAGCCTCAGGCCCATACTGGTCAATTTATTTATCCAGTCTTTTGCTTCTGGCCCGGCATATGTCCATCGCCTGGCCGCGCCGGGCGATGTCGGCATCCGGTTGGCAGATTTCGCCGATCCGTCATAAGCAATGTCGATCCACGACCCATGGGAACGGCAATGCCCGAAGCCAACGAGACCTCGGACTTCAAGCCCCTGATGACGGCAAACGTGCTCGGTTTCCCCGCTCATGAGGGACGCGCCGGCGCACTCGGCGAGGTGCATGCGCGACCCTATCCGCTGGTCGCCCAACCGCGACTGCTGTTGCAGCTCTCCTTCATGACCGAAGGCGGCTCGGTGGTCGACCACGCCGTGCTGTCGGAGCTTTCGCGCGGGCTCGGCATCGCGCCGCCGGAGCGAAACGCCCGCCACCACGCCATGAAGTGGGGCAACGGCTCGCTGCGCTGGGAGCGCCATACAGAATTCTCCACCTATCTGTGGGAGGGGTCGCTCGGCGGCGACGGACGCACGGCGGAGCGCTCGCCTTTCGGCAATGGCTTCAGCCCGCCCGGAACGGTGATATCCGGTATTCGGCTGGAAATCCGGGAATGGACGCCGGAGAGCGAAAAACTTATCGCGCAGTTCGATCCGGCCAGCCTCTGCTATTCGCTCGTGGAGCGCGGTAACGCCGCGATCGTGACCGATTTCCGCCAGGACGGCGACGGCCTTACCCGCATCCTCGTGCTCGACCGCGGCCTTTCGCCGGCGCGAACCGGCGCGCTTTCGCAACGTTTGATCGACATCGAGACCTATCGAACGCTTGCCATGCTGGGCCTGCCGATGGCGCTATCGCTGTCGGGGCGGGTGCGCCGCATCGAGGACCGGTTGGCCGACATCACGCGCGAGATGAAGGACACGGATGCGCGCAACAGCCAGGCGCTGCTCGTGGACCTCACTGAGCTGGCCGCCGAACTGGAGGCGGACGCCGCCGCCAGCCTCTATCGCTTCGGCGCAAGCCGCGCCTATGACGGGATCGTGCTCGAACGGCTGGAAGCGCTGGAAGAGGAAGTCGTTCCCGGCTTCGAGACCTGGGCAGGCTTCCTGCAACGCCGCGTGGCGCCCGCCATGCGCACCTGCCGGTCCGTCGAGGAGCGGCAGGCCAACCTGTCGCGCAAACTGACCCGCGCCACGACGCTGCTGCGCACCTGGGTCGACGTGGAGGTGGAAAAGCAGAACCGCGACCTGCTGGCGTCGATGAACAACCGCGCCAAGCTGCAACTGCGGCTGCAGCAGACCGTGGAAGGCCTCTCGGTGGCCGCCGTATCCTATTATGTCGTCGGCCTCATCGGCTACATGGCGAAGGGCGCGACGATCTTCGGCCATGCGGTGACGCCCGAGCTGGTAACCGCCATTTCGGTGCCGGTCGTGGTGCTTCTCGTCTGGTGGGCGGTGCGGCGCATCCGTCGCACCCACGTCGAGCGCGACAAGGCGCCGGCCGGCGAATAGACTTCCCCAGCGTCACTTTGCCGCTGTTTCCTCTCGCAGCGGCAATTCCGGCAAGACGGCAAAGTCCGTTTGCCAGCGCAGGACACAATTGGTAAAAGGTTTTTACCAGCTTGTGGAGGAACATGGATGTCCGGTCTGGCGATGCCCAAGCCCGACAGCGAGACGTTGCGGCGGCGCGCGGAGATCGTGGCCGACATGCGCACCATCGTCCCCGGCGAAGGTGTGGTGGACGCGGCCAACGAGATGCGCGCCTTCGAGACGGACGGGCTGACCGCCTATCGCCAGATGCCGCTGGTCGTCGTGCTGCCCGAGACGGTGGCGCAGGTTTCGCGCATCCTGAAGTACTGCAACGAGCGCGGCATCCGGGTCGTGCCGCGCGGCTCCGGCACCGGGCTTTCGGGCGGCGCGCTGCCGCTGGAGGACGCGGTGCTGCTGGTGATGAGCCGCTTCAACCGGATCCTGCAGATCGACTACCCGAACCGCTGCGTCGTGGTGCAGCCGGGCGTGACCAATCTCGGCATCACGCGCGCGGTGGAGGAAGAGAGCTTCTACTATGCGCCCGACCCCTCCTCCCAGATCGCCTGCTCCATCGGCGGCAATGTCGCGGAGAATTCGGGCGGCGTGCACTGCCTGAAATACGGGCTGACGGCCAACAACGTGCTCGGCATCGAGATGGTGCTGATGGACGGCGAGGTGATCCGCCTTGGCGGCAAGCATCTCGACGCCGGCGGCTACGACCTGCTCGGCGTCATGACCGGCTCGGAAGGGCTGCTTGGCGTGGTGACGGAAGTGACCGTGCGCATCCTGAAGAAGCCAGATACGGCGCGCGCGCTGCTGATCGGCTTTCCGACCAGCGAACAGGGCGGCAAATGCGTCGCCGACATCATCGGCGCCGGCATCATCCCAGGTGGCATGGAGATGATGGACCGGCCGGCGATCAAGGCGGCAGAGGATTTCGTCCGGGTAGGCTATCCGCTCGATGTTGAGGCGCTGTTGATCGTCGAGCTGGACGGGCCTTTGGTGGAGGTCGACCACCTGATCGGCCGCGTCGAGGCGATCGCGCATGAGAACGGCTCGACCACCTGCCGCATCTCGACATCGGAGGAAGAGCGCTTGGCCTTCTGGGCGGGGCGCAAGGCGGCGTTTCCGGCCGTGGGGCGCATCTCTCCGGACTATATCTGCATGGACGGCACCATCCCGCGCAAGGAACTGCCGCGCGTACTGGCCGGCATGCGCGCGCTCTCGGAGAAATACGACCTGCGCGTCGCCAACGTCTTCCACGCCGGCGACGGCAACCTGCATCCGCTCATCCTGTTCGACGCCAACAACCCGGGCGAACTCGACCGCGCCGAACAGTTCGGCGCGGACATATTGCGGCTTTGCGTCGAGGTCGGCGGCGTGCTGACCGGCGAGCACGGCGTCGGCATCGAAAAGCGCGACCTGATGGGCGAGATGTTCAGCCAGATCGACCTCGACCAGCAGATGCGGGTGAAATGCGCCTTCGACCCCAATCACCTGCTCAACCCCGGCAAGGTGTTCCCACAGCTGCGCCGCTGCGCGGAACTCGGCCGCATGCATGTCTCGGGCGGCAAGCTGCCGTTCCCGAGCATCCCGAGGTTTTGATGGCGGCGTCTCGGGATCATGGTTCCTCGCCCCTGCGAAGCGGGGGAGAGGTGGCTCGGGCGAAGCCCGAGACGGAGAGGGGGCAGCCCGATCTACCCAGCAGGCGTTCGCCAGCGAAGGTTTCTCGCGCTCGCCAACTCAGGCGCGGAGACAATATGGCCGAGGCGACCCTCTGGAATGAGTTGAAGGCCAAGAAACTTGGCGGACATAAATTCGTCCGTCAGATGCCGATCGGTCCGTACTTTGGTGACTTCGCCTGTCGTTCCTCGCGCCTGATTGTCGAAATCGACGGCAGTCAGCATGCCGATAGCAAATATGACCGCAAGCGAGATGAGTTCATGCGTACCGCAGGATATTCGGTGCTTAGGATGTGGAATGTGGATGTGCTGAAGGACATTGAGGCGGTCTGCGCCACTATTCTTGCGGCACTGGAAGGACGATTGAGCGAGGATACATTTGCTTCGGACATGAGGTTTGTTTTTGCTGCTGGCGGCGAGGGAGAAAAGTAGTGGCGGTCCCCCTCTCCGTCGCGCTTCGCGCGCCACCTCTCCCCCGCGTTGCGGGGGCGAGGAATCAAGGAAGCACTACATGACCACCTTCCTTCCCTTCACCGCATCGGACGTGGCCGAGGCTGTGCAGTGGGCGATTTCGGAGGAGGCGCCTGTCGAGATTGTCGGGCATGGCTCGAAGCGCGGTATCGGGCATCCGTTGCAATGCGAGCATGCGATCGATCTTTCGGCGATGTCGGGCGTGACGCTGTATGAGCCAGAGGAACTGGTGCTGTCGGCCAAGGCCGGGACGCCGGTCGCCGACATCGAGAGCCTGCTGGCGCAGAACCGGCAGCAGCTGGCCTTCGAGCCGATGGACTGCTCGCGCCTGCTGGCGCACGACACGCGCGGCGGCAAGGGTGGTACGATCGGCGGGACGATGGCCGCCAATCTCTCGGGGCCGCGCCGGCTGACGGCGGGCGCGGCGCGAGACCACATCCTCGGCGTCAATGTCGTCTCCGGACGCGGCGAGACCTTCAAGTCGGGCGGGCGCGTGGTGAAAAATGTCACCGGCTACGATCTCTCCAAGCTGATGGCGGGCTCCTGGGGCACGCTCGGCGTTATGACCGATGTGACGGTCAAAGTTCTGCCTTCGGCCGAGACCGAAACGACGCTCGCCATACGCGGCCTGACGGACGAGATGGGGACCGCCGCGATGGCGCTCGCCTTGGGATCGAGCGCCGAAGTTTCGGGCGCGGCCCACCTGCCCTACGGGGTGACCGAGCGCGTGGCGGGCAGTCTGCGAGGCTCCGATCCGGCGACACTGCTGCGCGTCGAGGGTTTCGGGCCGTCGGTGACATCGCGAGTCGAGACTCTGAAGAGCCTGCTTGGGAATGCCGGCCCGGTCGACGAAACCTCGGGGCGGGAATCAAAACTGCTCTGGCGCGACATACGCGACTGCGCTCCTTTCGCCGACGGCACATGGCGGCCGGTATGGCGCGTCTCAATGACGCCGTCGGAAGCCCACAGGCTCGTGCTGGCGCTGCGCATGCATGCCGGGTGCGATGCCTTCTACGACTGGCAGGGCGGCCTCGCTTGGCTGCGCATGGAGGCCGAGCCGGAAGCCGACGCGCTGCGCGCACTTCTGCGCCAGTTCGGCGGCGGCCACGCGACGCTGATGCGGGCAAGCCCCGCATGGCGTTCGGCCGTGCCGGCGTTCGAGCCGGAAGCGCCCGCGTTGGCCAGGCTGTCGGCAAGGGTCAAGGCGGAGTTCGATCCGAAAGGCCTGTTCAATCCGGGACGCATGGCGCGTGTCGCCGACTCTGCTAACCTCGCGCCAGCAACAGAGGAGAGCGTGCAATGACCGAGACCCCTCCGCCCCCCACCTCGCGCCAGACGGACCGCTGGCTGGAGCCGGGCCAGACCAACGCGCTGGTGGTCTACGTGCTCTATCTTGTCGGGATGGTCATCGGCGTCACAGGCCTGATCGGGCTTGTCATCGCCTATGTGAACCGCGGCAAGGCAGGCGGCTTCGTGGAGAGCCACTATACCTGGCAGATTCGTACCTTCTGGATCGGGCTGCTCTATGCGCTGATCTCGTTCGTGCTGATGTTTGTCATCATCGGCTTCGTCCTCGCCTTCGCGGTTGCCGTCTGGTTCATCGTCCGCTGCATCATCGGCATCCAGGCGCTGCAGCGCGGCGAGCCTATCAAGAAGCCGGAAAGCTGGCTGATCTAGGAATCGCATCCGCGTGCAAACCACCTTCACCGCCGAACAGCTTGCCGATCCGCATGTCGAGGAATCGGAAAAGATTCTCCGCAAATGCGTGCATTGCGGGTTCTGCACCGCGACGTGCCCGACCTATGTGACGCTGGGCAACGAGCTCGACAGCCCGCGTGGGCGCATCTACCTGATCAAGGACATGCTGGAGAACGGCAGGCCGGCGGACGAGCAGATCGTCACGCATATCGACCGCTGCCTGTCCTGCCTGTCCTGCATGACGACATGCCCGTCGGGCGTGAACTACATGCATCTGGTCGACCATGCGCGGGCGCATATCGAGCAGACCTACAAGCGGCCCTTCGCGGACCGCGCGATCCGTTCGCTGCTGGCCGCCGTACTGCCCTACCCTGCCCGGTTCCGCGCGGCGCTGATGCTGGCGAAGATCGGGCGGCCGTTTGCGGGACTGTTCGAGGCGCTGCCGGCGCTGAAACCGCTATCGGCAATGCTGAAGCTGGCGCCGGGCTCGGTGCCGAGGCGCTCGAAGAATTCGGCGCCCGGCCTGCACAAGGCGGCGGGGACGCGCAAGAAGCGCGTGGCTCTGCTGACCGGCTGTGCGCAGGCCGTTCTCGATCCCGGTATCAACGACGCGACGATCTCGCTTCTGACGCGGCTCGGTGTCGAGGTCGTGGTGCCGAAAGGCGAGACGTGCTGCGGCTCGCTTGTCCACCACATGGGGCGCGAGGAAGCCGCACTTGTCTCAGCGCGGCAGAACGTCGACGCATGGACCGCCGAGATCGAGAACGGCGGGCTGGATGCCGTGATCATCACCGCATCCGGCTGCGGCACGACCATCAAGGATTATGGCTTCATGCTACGGCTGGACGCCGCCTATGCACAGAAGGCGGCGCGGGTCTCGGCGCTGGCGAAGGACGTGACCGAATTTCTGGCGACGCTCGACATGCCCGAACCGACGGTGAAGCCGGAACTGACCGTCGCCTATCATTCGGCCTGCTCCATGCAGCACGGCCAGAAGATCACCCGCCAGCCGAAGGACCTGCTGGCGAAGGCCGGCTTCACAGTAAAGGAACCGCGCGAGGGGCACCTGTGCTGCGGGTCGGCCGGCACCTACAACATCATGCAGCCGGAGATTTCCGCGAAGCTGCGCGACCGCAAGGTGAAGAACATCGAGGCGACAGGCGCGGCGCTGGTGGCGACCGGCAACATCGGCTGCATCACGCAGATCGCTTCCGCCGCGAAGTTGCCGGTGGTGCACACGGTCGAACTGCTCGACTGGGCTTATGGCGGCAAGAAGCCGGCGGGTATCTGAAAGAGTAAGGGCGGGCGGCTGTTGTTTTGCCGCTCCGCCCTTGCCGGCAGGCCAGCGCCCCCGCGCGCGGCCCGTCCCCCGACGCCTAGAACCAGAATTACATGACGACGACCTTGGTGCCGACGCCAACGCGTTCGTAGAGTTCGACGACATCTTCGTTGCGCATGCGGATGCAGCCCGACGACACGGCTTGCCCTATCGTCCAGGGCTGGTTGGTGCCGTGGATGCGGTAGAGCGTTGAGCCGAGATAGAGGGCGCGGGCGCCAAGCGGATTCTCTGGCCCGCCTGCCATATGCGCCGGCAGGATCCTGCCACGGGCGCGCTCGCGGGCGATCATTTCCGCAGGCGGACGCCAGTCCGGCCACTCGGCCTTGCGCGTCACCTTGTGCGTGCCGGCCCATTCGAAACCGGGCTTGCCGGTGCCGACGCCATAACGGCGGGCCATGCCGCCCGGCTCGACGAGGTAGAGGAAGTTCTCGACCGTATCGATGATGATGGTGCCGGCCGGTTCGCCGCCGCTGTAGGCAACGTCCTGCGGCAGGTACATCGGATTCAACTGGTTGCTGACGGCGCGCTTTTCCTGCGGCGCGACGGCCGCGGTACGGACCTGGTCCGCCTGACCGCCGCCCATCAGACGCCGCACGCTGTCGTGGGCGGACAATCTGCGGGGGGTGTCGGGCTCGTTCGGGAATGCCCTGCGCGAGTTCTTCAACGCGACCCTGCCCGGTTTGTGTCCAAGCTGCAGGAGCCATGGCGCGGACAGGTCGGGGCTGACGACGACCGGCGGACGCTCGGCGTAGCGATCGTTTGCGGAAGCCGGCAGGACCGATACGACCAGCGCGGCCGCGACGGCAGGCAGAAGAACTCTTTTCATCTCACGCACTCATCACTCAAACGGGGCTCACTCAAACAAGGCGGGGACTGCGCCTCGCTTCTGCCGGCCATGTTGGCGGCGAGCGGCAACCGAATGGTGAATCGGAATGCTTCAAACGCGCGTTTGTCAGTAAACCTTTTGGTGTGGTTACCGGGCGGTTCAGGAATCTGGTAAAGGCCGCGTAAAGACGAGTGACGAGGCAGGAAATGGCGACGGCGGGATTGATCGAGGGCGCGGACGGAAAGACACGCTGCGCCTGGCACGGCAACCTGCCGGACTATCTCGACTATCACGACCGCGAGTGGGGACGTCCCGTCACCGACGACATCAGGCTGTTCGAGAAGATCTGCCTGGAAGGCTTCCAGTCCGGCCTCTCATGGCTCACCATCCTGAGGAAACGCGAGAACTTCCGCGCCGCCTTCGCCGGCTTCGACTTCGACAGAATTGCAAAGTTTACGGACAAGGATATCGAGCGGCTGCTCGGGGATACCGGCATCGTGCGCCATCGCGGCAAGATCGTCTCGACCATCAACAACGCCAAGCGGGCCCAGGAGATGGTTGCCGAGAAGGGATCGCTGGCGGCGTGGTTCTGGTCGTTCGAACCCAGACCGGAAGAGCGGCCGAAAAAGCTCGACTGGGCGACGCTGAAAGCCATGCCGACGTCGCCGACATCGACGCGCATCTCAAAGGAATTGAAGAAGCGCGGCTGGACTTTTGTCGGCCCGACGACGGTCTATGCCTTCATGCAGGCGATGGGCATGGTCAACGACCATGTCGAGGGCTGCTATTGCCGGGGCGAAGTCGAGAAAGCACGAGGCAAGCTCAAGCGGCCGAAGTGACGCTCACGCTATCGGGGCCGACAGGAAGAGTCCGACGGCGATGACGGCGACGGTCGCAAGAACCGGATAGATCACGAGCAGGCCGGTGACGAGGGCGTCGGCAAGGGTCATCGTCTCGGCCGAGCGGCGCTCGGTCGGAACGTCGAACGGACCCGCAGCGAGTTGCACGGACGATCGCGCAGCGGTGTCCGCCGCGCGCATGGCGAGAAAGCCTCGCGTCTGATCCTGCTGGTACGACATGATTCGGTCCCCGAAACCCTATACCGGGGCTTATCGTGGCCGATTGTGACCGGAGCATGCCGCAATGGCGGCAGGATTGTTTCAAAACCGGGCAGTTTTGTTGCGTTCGGCCTGTATTCAAGCCGCCTTCGACTTCGCTCCCACCGCAATTGTCGCCACCCATGCCCGCGCGATCGCGAGCCCGACGGCGTCCGCAGTTGGGCCGTGGCGCGCGGCTTCCTCTTCGTAGCCCTCCAGCCAGCCGGGCTGGTGCGCCTTCAGGGACTCCGCGAAAGCCTCGTTCCAGTGGCGAACATGAGCCTGGTCGGCCTCGAAGTGAAACTGGATGCCATAGGCAGCGCGGCCAACGCGGAACGCCTGATTGGCGGCGACATCACTACCAGCGAGGCGCGTCGCACCGGGAGGCAGGGTGAAGGTATCCTCATGCCACTGGAAGATGAGGAAACTGTCGGGCGCGGCGGCAAGAACGGCATCGATCGCACCCTCGCCCGTTCGCGTCACGGCGCACCAGCCGAACTCATCTGCGCCGCCGATGATGTTGTCGGCATCATAGGCCCGCGCCAGCAACTGGCTGCCGAGGCATATGCCCAGAACCGAGCGGCCGTCGTTTCCGAACTCGCGCATCATTCCGAGGAGCTGCGGGAAATACGGACTGCCGGCATCGTCGCGCGCATTCTGGGGGCCGCCGAGGACGACCAACGCATCGTAAACGTCGCCGGCCGGCAAGTCGTCGCCGGCGTATGGCCTGCGAACATCGACGATCGCGCCGGCTTCGTCGAACGCTGAGGCGAGCTGGCCGATGCCCTCGTCGTCGAAATTCTGGACCACCAGCACCCGCATGACCGCTCCGCATGATATGACGATTTCGGGTGGCATCATGATGCGAAGGCGAGCAGATTTCCAGAGCCATGTCGTTGCAAAACCGTGTCGATCCTTTCGGCCAAATCCATGGGGTCGCCGCGCGCGGTCTGTTCACGGGAAATCGCGGCATCATCCACGATCCTGCGACGAAGACGCTGACCGGCCGCCGCTGGACGACGAAGGCCTGGATCATATGCGCCTGTGCGTACAAGGGGCGGCGGCGAGAGGTGATGGGCTATAACGGCCGCAACGGCGGTGCAGGCTGGACCGAGCTCTTCTTTCTTGACGAGGTAACCTCTCTGGCAGCGGGGCATCGGCCCTGCTTCGAATGCAGGCGCGAAGCCGCGAAGGCGTATGCTGGCGCGTTCGGACGCGCGTTCGGGGTTACGAAGCCAACAGTGCAGATGATGGACGCGCGGCTGCACGCCGAGCGGCTTGCGTCGACGCGTGACGTCCCACCGTCGTCATCCCAGGGGATGACGGAGACGATCGGTCTTCCTGACGGAACCATGATTCAGAGCGGGCGCACTGCCTATGCATTGGGCGGAGGTCGGGCGTTGCCTTGGTCGTTCGATGGTTATGGCGACAGTGTTCCACTTTCCGCATTCGGCGGAAGGAAAGTCTCGGCCATCACCCCGGCAACGACAATCGCCGTGCTACGCGAAGGCTTCAACCCGATCTGGCACCCGAGCGCCTTCAGCCAGACATCTTGACCGCCAAACGCGGCTGCCGCATGTCTCGTCTCCATGCGCGCAAACTACACTCTGAAACGTCTTTTCGTAACTGACGATCTCGCTGCCGGATCGTCTTTCGAGCTGACACCGGAGCAGAGCCACTACCTGGCGAACGTGCTGCGCATGGCCGAGGGCGGCGAACTGCTCGTCTTCAACGGGGGTGACGGCGAGTGGCTGGCGCGCGTCGCCGCCAAGGGCAAGAAGGCGGTGCGGCTGGCCATAGTCGAGCAAACGCGGCCGCAGAATCCCTTGCCGGACCTCGTTTACTGTTTCGCACCGCTGAAGGTCGGCAGGCTGGACTATCTGGTGCAGAAGGCCGTCGAGATGGGCGCGGGCGTGTTGCAGCCGGTCATCACGCAGCACACGCAGCTTGCGAAGATCGGCACGGACCGCCTGAAGGCCAATGTGATGGAGGCGGCCGAACAGTGCGGCATCCTCGCCGTGCCGGAGGTGCGCGAGGCACAGAAGTTCTCGACCCTTATTGCCGGCTGGGAAAAAGACCGCCGCCTGATCTTTTGCGACGAAAGCGCCACCACCAACAATCCGCTCACCGCCTTGCAGGGTATTTCCGAGAAGAAGCTCGGGCTGCTGGTGGGACCGGAAGGCGGGTTTTCGGAGGAGGAACGGCGGCAACTGCGCGCCCTCCCCTTCGTGACGGCGATCCCGCTTGGGCCGCGCATCCTGCGGGCGGATACGGCGGCTGTGGCGGCGCTGGCAGTCATCCAGGCAACGGTGGGTGATTGGTAGGCGCAATCCGCCTGAATGCTGGATCAGCAGAATTCGCTTGATCCGATCCTGTCATTTCGGCCATCAAGCGCGCGGTCAGCGGTAGAAACCGCTCCTAGGGGAACTGCATGGCGCGCGACACCACCGATTTTCAGCCGATCGAGAGCATCGACGAACTTGTCGCCTATCTCGCTGCCGGCAACAAGCCGCGCGACAAATGGCGGATCGGCACCGAGCACGAGAAGTTCCCCTTCTATGTCGATGGGCACGCACCGGTTCCGTACGGCGGCGAGCGCGGCATCCGGGCCATCCTCGAAGGCATGCAGCAGAAGCTCGGCTGGGACCCGATCATGGATGCCGGCCGCATCATCGGGCTGGTGGAGCCGACCGGACAGGGCGCAATCAGCCTGGAGCCGGGCGGTCAATTCGAGCTTTCAGGCGCGCCGCTGGAAACGATCCACCAGACCTGCCGAGAGGGCAACGCGCATCTGGCGCAGGTGCGCGAGATCGCCGAGCCGCTCGGCATCCGTTTCCTCGGCCTCGGTGGCAGCCCGAAATGGTCGCTGGCCGAGACGCCGAAAATGCCGAAGTCGCGCTATGAGATCATGACCCGCTACATGCCCAAGGTCGGCAGACAGGGCCTCGACATGATGTATCGCACCTGCACGATCCAGGTGAACCTCGATTTCGAGAGCGAGGCGGACATGCGGCGAAAGATGCAGGTTTCGCTGAAGCTGCAGCCGCTGGCGACCGCGCTGTTCGCCAACTCGCCCTTCACCGAGGGACATCCGAACGGACTGCTGTCCTGGCGCGGCGACATCTGGCGCGACACAGACAACCAGCGGTCCGGCCTCAAGGAGTTCTGTTTCTCTGATAATTTCGGCTTCTTTGACTATGTCGACTGGGCGCTCGATGTGCCGATGTATTTCGTCATTCGCGACGGTCACTACATCGATATGACGCGCTACACCTTCCGGCAGTTCATGGCCGGCGGGGCGCGCGACGAGGTGCCGGACGGCATGCCCACCATGGGCGACTGGGCCAACCACCTCTCGACATTGTTTCCCGATGTGCGCCTGAAGCGCTTCCTCGAAATGCGCGGCGCCGACGGCGGCCCGTGGCGGCGCATCTGCGCGCTGCCCGCCTTCTGGGTCGGGCTACTTTACGACCAGACGACGCTGGAGGCAGCCGAAGCGCTGACACGCGACTGGACCTTCGCCGAGGTCAATAGGCTGCGCAACAACGTGCCGGCGAAGGGCATCCGCGCCGAATTCCGCGGACGGGAACTGATCGAGATCGCGCGCGAGGTGCTGGCTCTGACGCGACAGGGCTTGAAAAATCGCGGCCGCAAGAACCGCGACGGTTATGACGAGACCTCCTTCCTGACCACGCTGGACGAAGTGGTGGCGCGCGGCACGACCAGTGCCGAGGAGATGCTCAGCGCCTATCATACGCGCTGGGGCGGCTCGATCGAGCCGGTCTTCCTCGAATACGCTTACTAGGCACTAGACTTATAGTCGGCATCCGCAGTCGCGCTGATGCGATGGCCATTGCTGCGAGGCTTTTCGTAGCGTGTCGCGATGCGTCGGAAGTGCGCGAGCTTGCAGAAGCAAGCGCTCGACGAGGTCAGCGTTCGCCTGTAGGCCGTCCGGAAAGAGCGAGAGTGCGCTCCAGGAGCACTTCGTAGATCGGCCGGGTACCCAGGCTCACCGCCACGACCCTCGCCACGACGGTGGTCAGCATGACCGGCAAGACGAGGGAGTATGCGCCGGTAAGCTCCGCCACCAGAATTATCCCCACCAGCGGAGCCTGCACCGTCGCTGCAAACAACCCTCCCATGGCGGCTGCGGCAAGCGCTACGGAAGCGCCCGGAGGCAGGGCAAATGCAAACTCCAGCACCGCGCCGTAGAACAGGCCGATCGTGGTGGCGAGCCCCAGTATCGGCGCGAAGATTCCGCCGGGAACGCCAGTCGAGTAACTGACCATCGTCATCAGAAACCTGACAGCGACAAGCCCGGCAATCGTGACCAAGGGCAGGTTCTTCGCGACCAGTTCGACCGACAGGGTTTCGCCGCCGCGGGTGGCGTCCGGAAACAACACGAGCAGGGTTCCGACGGCAAAACCGGCGATTGCCGGCAGCAGATAGAAAGAAAACCTTTGGCCGAGAGCCTGCGCGCGGTCGAGCGACCAGACGAGAGACGTGTTGAAAGCCGTGCCCGCCAGCCCGAGGACAACTCCCAGTCCTGCAAAAGCCGGTAGCATGGACAGCGGAATCGCCGACGAGTCCATCGTCATCAACGGCTCGCCGCCGGCGATGATGCTGCTCAGGGTGACGCTGGCCACGGTTGCCAGAATGACGGCCGAGTAGCTGCGAAAACTGTGCGGGAACTGTTTGCGGGTTTCCTCCAGGACGAACAGCACTCCTGCCAGCGGCGCGTTGAACGCAGCGGCCAGACCGGCTCCCGCACCAGCAGCGAGCAGCGCATGCAGATCAAGCCGCGAAAACTTGAACCAGCCCGACACGGCCTTCGCGACCGCCGCGCCGATATGCATGGTCGGCCCTTCCCTGCCCACCACCAGGCCGGAGCCCAGCGCCAGCAAGCCGCCGAAGAACTTGACCGGCAGAATGCGCGCCCAGTGGATTTCGCGTTCGTCCGCCATCGCTCCTTCGATCTCCTGGATGCCGGAGCCGGCCGCTTCCGGCGCGAAAGCCCTGACCAGCCATACAGCGGCGACGACCATGAGCGCGGTCGTCAGCCCGACGACGAGGAGGTGAAGCGCCGTTTGATCGCCTGTTAGTCCGGAGACGAAGTCGGGCCAGACATGCGCATTTTCATCGCCGAACCGCAGGGCGGTGCCGAGGAAGCCGGTTATCAGCCCGACGACGATCGCCACCAGGAAAAACAGCAGATCACCGACGCCGCGCCTTTCTGCAATCGGGGACATCATGAACGGGTCACTTCCAAGCTGATGTCCTCATTCGGCGAAACGACCCCGATTGCGCACCCCTTGCCGGCCGTGATACTCAGTCGCCAGCGCGGGTATGGTGTAGTGGTAGCGCTCTAGCTTCCCAAGCTAGCTGTGCGGGTTCGATTCCCGCTACCCGCTCCAGACCAACCTTACGATATCATAACTGCTGCCCTGCGATGGCGAGCCACTTGTCTTCAATCGGGGCCCCGGAAGTGCTTCGACAGCTTCAGGCCCTGCGCCTGGTAGTTGGAGCCGAGGTCAGTCCCGTAAAGCGCCTTCGGGCGATCCAGCATATGCTCGTATACAAGACGGCCGACGATCTGGCCGTGTTCGAGGATGAAGGGCACCTCGTGGCTGCGCACTTCCAGCACCGCGCGGCTGCCCGTACCGCCGGCGGCCGAATGGCCGAAGCCTGGGTCGAAGAAGCCTGCATAGTGCACGCGGAATTCGCCGACCAGCGGGTCGTAGGGTGTCATCTCGGCGGCGTAGAGCGGCGGGACGTGGACGGCTTCGTTGCTGACGAGGATGTAGAACTCGTCCGGGTCCAGCACGAGTTCCGGCGCCCCGTGGGCGTAGAGCGGTTCCCAGAAATCGAGCACGTGGTGCGCAGCGCGCTTGTCGACATCAACCAGCCCGGTGTGGTGCTTGCCGCGATAGCCGATCAGCGCGCCTCGCTCGCCGCTGAGGTCGATGGAGAGCGCGATGCCGCCGCCGGAAATGTTGGGCGGATCTGTCGCGACAAGCGTCTCGGCGCGATGGAGGATTTCGAGTTCGCCTTCCGACAGCAGGGCGTTGCCGGTGCGGAAACGTATCTGCGACAGGCGCGAGCCGGCGCGCACGACGATCGGGAAGGTGCGTGGACTGACTTCGAGATAGAGCGGCCCGGTGTAGCCCGGCGCGATCTTGTCAAACTCCCGGCCATGGTCGGTCATGACGCGCGTGAAGATGTCGAGCCGGCCGGTCGAGCTTTTCGGATTGGCCGAAGCGGAGATGCCGGCCGGTAGGTTCAGCGTCTCGAGTAGCGGCACGATATAGACGCAGCCGGTCTCAAGTACCGCGCCATTGGCAAGGTCGATCTCGTGGAGTTGCAGGCGATCGAGCTTGTCGGCGACATTGCTGTTCGGCCCCGGCAGGAAGCTGGCGCGCACGCGCCATGCCTTTTCGCCAAGCCTGAGATCAAGGCTGGCCGGCTGTATCTGGTCGGGATCGAGCGGACGACGGCTCGCGAGCGCGCCGGACTGAAAAAGCGCGGCGATATCTGTGTCGGGCAGGATGCCTGTCTGGCGCAAGCGGTTCATCTCCATGCAGCATCATGCAATGCTGGCCCAGTGGTTTAGCAATCGACGGAATTGACGCAAGCCGGGCGCGGGTCTAAGGGTTCGTTATCCCGTGGTGATTTGGCCGGTCGGCTTGCAGCCACGTTAAACAAGTCGCTAAAGGACCGTCGGGCGAGAGCCATATGGACCGGTTGCGACTTCGCGGCCGGTTTTTTTGTATCTGAGGCACGTCGATGACTGGCAAGAAGCACACATTGAAGCCCGCAACGCAAATGGTCCATTCCGGCACCCTGCGCTCGCAGCACGGCGAGACTTCGGAAGCGATCTACATGACGCAGGGCTACGTCTACCAGACGGCCGAGGCGGCGGAAGCCCGCTTCAAGGGCGAAGAGCCCGGCTTCATCTATTCGCGCTACGCCAACCCGACCGTCGACATGTTCGAGAAGCGCATGTGCGCGCTGGAGGGCGCGGAGGACGCGCGCGCCACCTCGTCGGGCATGGCCGCCGTTTCGGCCGCGATCCTGTGCAGCCTAAAAGCCGGCGACCACATCGTCGCGGCGCGCGCGCTGTTCGGTTCGTGCCGGTGGGTGATCGAGACGCTCGCCCCGCGCTACGGCATCGAGTCGACGCTGGTCGACGGAACCGACATCGCCAACTGGGAAAAGGCGGTTCGCCCGAACACTAAGCTGTTCTTCCTCGAGAGCCCGACCAACCCGACGCTGGAGGTGATCGACATCGCCGCGGTGGCAGCACTCGCCAATTCGATCGGCGCGCGCGTGGTGGTCGACAATGTGTTTGCCACGCCGCTGCAGCAGAAGCCGCTGGAACTCGGCGCGCACATCGTCGTCTATTCGGCGACCAAGCATATCGATGGCCAGGGACGCTGCCTCGGCGGCATCGTGCTGTCGGACAAGGAGTGGATCGACAAGAACCTGCACGATTATTTCCGCCACACCGGCCCAAGCCTGTCGCCCTTCAATGCCTGGACGCTGCTGAAGGGACTGGAGACACTGCCGGTGCGCGTGCGCCAGCAGACGGAAAGCGCGGCCAAGATCGCAGACTTTCTTGCCGGGCGGCCGGAGATCGCGCGCGTCATCTATCCGGGCCGCGACGACCACCCGCAGGCGGCGCTGGTCAAGAAACAGATGGGCGGCGGCTCGACGCTGATCTGCCTCGAACTGAAGGATGGCAAGAAGAGCGCATTTGCGCTGCAGAACGGGCTGGAGGTCATCAAGATCTCCAACAATCTGGGCGACGCCAAGAGCCTGATCACGCATCCCGCCACGACCACGCACAAGAACCTGACCGACGAAGCGCGGGCGGAACTCGGCATCGGCGGCGGCACGCTACGCCTGTCGGTCGGGCTTGAGGATGCCGACGACCTGATCACGGATTTGGGCGAGGCGTTGGACGCCCTGAGGTAGGGAGAGCGGCTGTCAATACAATCGCCGGTATCGACATTGCGATAAACGACTAAGCAAAATCAGGCTTTAATCCCACGTCTGTTTTCCATCAGTTCGTGTTGGTATTTCGTCTCGATAGATGCAGGACAACAACCGATTGGCTAAATCGCGTATCGTGTACCATTCCGGAATAAGTCGTATCGAATACGACATAGTGACATCGATATTCCTGTAGTCAAAGTAATGCATGCATTGTGGATGAGGACGCAAATTAGATGCGTCGCATTCAATATAGTCCTTGAACACTCCCTCTGAGATCGAGACGAGAAGGAGCTTGTCGCGCCACCGCGCGTCTTTCTCATTCGTAATTTCAAGCAATCCCTGTGTTGAATAGGGGGATGTGGACAGCGGCGGCATGTCAAACGACCAAGGCAATCCAAGGATCCTTCGCGTCATGACTGCTATTACCTTATCCAGATTATAGCGGTCATGAACAGAGAGGCGGAAGGCGGATGGGTTATCGCCACCAAACAGGTTTGGCCTTTTTGTGACTCGCTCCTCGATCGGTGAAGGCGTGCCATCAAGCGTGATGACGAAGCTTTCAGCGCTTCGTCGAAGCTGATCGAGCGCAGATTCAGGCCTTGTGAGGTAGGCGGTAGGATAGACGATACGAATGTCGAATGCCGGGTCCAGAGAAGCCGGAGGCGTGTCTCGCGGTCCTTCGTCGGTAATGATGGCCTCGGAGAAAAGGCCAGACTTTGAGAAGTCTTCGCAATCGTCGTCGGCCACAGCGCCGGTCGCTGTGAACAGCACCAGCGGCAAGACGACTAAACCGCCACGTAATACCACCGCAACCTCACCCAGATGACACGCCAGACAGCAAGTCGTCACGTACTCCATCACCGTTAACGTAAAGTCGGCGAGACAGACCTCCAAGCAAATCCCATCGCGTTGCGGACGGTGGCTTCATCCGCTTGGTCGAGGACGACACGCGTCCAACCCTTCAGACCCCACGATCCCTTGACGGGTTCGAACTGGGCGGGCGCGGTTTCCATCAGAAGCTGCTGCTGGTCCGGCGACAGCTTGAGCACCGCGCGGCCATCGGCCTCGCGTAGAGTGGCGAATATCTTGCCGCGCACGCGAAAGTCGGTGACGTCGAAATGGCCTGACACCACTGCCTCGGGGAAGGTCAATGCAAGCCGGCGAAACTCTTCCTGCAGCATGCTCCCAGCTCCTGCGGCGTCAGATCGCCTTGCGAAAATCACATTCGCCGGACAGATAGACTGACAAATGTGACCTGCGTCACGCCCGGAGCCGCTTCATGTACAGCGCCGTCACGCGCAACATCGCCGTCAACGTAGAGCCGTTCTACCTCGAGGACCAGTCCGAGCCGGCGGAGAGCCGCTATGTCTGGGCGTACCGCATCACGATCGACAACCAGTCGGACGAATGGGTGAAACTGCTGGCACGATACTGGCAGATCACGGACGGGGGTGGCCGCGTCGAGGAAGTGAGCGGCGAAGGTGTGGTCGGCGACCAGCCGGAGCTCGACCCCGGCGACAGCTACCAGTACACCTCAGGCTGCCCGCTTTCGACGCCATCCGGCTTCATGGTCGGACGCTATACGATGCAAAACGGCAAGGGCGAGATGTTCGAGATCGACATCCCGGCCTTTTCACTCGATCTGCCGAGCGGCAAACGCAGCCTGAACTGAGGACATGTTATGACGGATTCGACGCTCGACAAGGAAGGCGGCTGTCGCTGCGGCCGTGTGCGCCTCAAGGTGACGAAGCCGCCGTTTCTCACCATGGCGTGCCATTGCAAGGGCTGCCAGAATATGAGCTCCAGCGCATTCTCGCTAAGCGCGGCGATCCCGTCCGACGGGTTCGAGGTGACCGAGGGCGAGCCTGTCATCGGCGGTCTGCACGGCGCGTCAAAACACTATTTCTGCGGCTGGTGCATGACGTGGATGTTTACGCGGCCGGAGGGCATCGACTGGTTCGTGAACCTGCGCCCCACCATGCTGGACGATGCGGCTTGGTCGACGCCGTTCATGGAGACGTGGACGAGCGAGAAGCTGGCGTGGGCAACAACGGCCGCGGTGCATTCCTACGAGGCGCTGCCGCCGATGGACGCCTATGAAGCGCTGATGAAGGAATTTGCTGAGTGGGAGGCAGGGTGAAGCATCCCCTCTGCGTCTCAGTCCTGAGGACCGAGCCACCTCTCCCCCTGCCCGGGGGAGAGGATACGCCAATCGCGAAGATCAGTTCGCCTTGAAGAATTCGGCCGCATCGAATTCGTAGGACTTCGAGCAGAATTCGCAGGCGACGGATATCTTGCCGTCTTCTGTCGACTCGACGATTTCCTCGGCGGAAAAGCCCTCGAGGATGCCACGAATGCGCTCGCGCGAGCAGGAGCATTCGTCGGCGACCGGCGTGCCCGGGAAGACGCGCACGCCATGCTCGTGGAACAGGCGATAGAGCAGCCGCTCCGGCTCGATGGTCGGGTCGATCAGCTCGGCCGGCTCGATGGTGGAGGCAAGCGCCTGCACCTCGCGCCAGGCGTCATCCACCTGCTCCTCGACATCGGGCGCGCCGTCACCGCCGTGCAGATCGCCGGTGCGCATGCGCTCGGGCGATTCCGGCAGGAACTGCGCGATGAGCCCGCCTGCGCGCCAGACCTCGCCCTGCCCAGGGCGCACAAGCCGAGCAACCTGCAACCTGATCTCCGTCGGGATCTGCTCCGACTGGCGGAAATAGGTATGCGCGGCCTCCTGCAACGTGGTGCCGTTCAGCTCGACGATACCCTGGTAGCGCTGCGTATACTCGCCCTGGTCTATGGTAAGCGCCAGCACGCCGTTGCCGAGCAGCGTCTCGCTGCCGGTTTCGCCGGCCGCGACAAGCGCCTCCAGCCGGTCGGCGTCGAAACGCGCATAGGCGCGCAGCGAGCCTGGCGTGCTGAAATCGGCGACAAGCATGTCGACCGGACCGTCGGTGCGGGTCTGCAGGATGAACTTGCCCTCGAACTTCAGCGACGAGCCGAGAAGCACGGCGACCAGCGCCGCTTCCGCGAGAAGGCGGGCGACCGGTTCGGGATAATCGTGGCGCCCTAGGATCGAATCGAGCAGCGGCCCGAGCGCGACCACGCGGCCGCGCGCATCGAGCGGGCCGACCTCGAAAGGGATGACATGGTCGTCGCCGGCAAAGCCGAAGTCGCCAAGTCTCTTGCTCTCATCGTTCTGGTTATTGGGCACGTTCGCAGTTTCCAACATGACACGTCTCCAGCGCCGGCGGATGCCGCCATCGTGGAAGCACGCGCACTACGCCCTGATCTTTGGGGATACGCGGGAGATAGGCATCACAGCCTGCATGTTCAAGCGGGGTCGATCAAGCGCCAAGACACCACGCCAGCACGGCCTTCTGCGCATGCAGGCGGTTCTCGGCCTCGTCGAAGACCACCGAATGCGGTCCGTCGATGACCTCGTCGGTGACCTCCTCGCCACGGTGCGCGGGCAGGCAATGCATGAACAGCGCGTCGGGCTTCGCCTTCGCCATCAGCGCGGCGTTGACCTGATAGGCGCCGAACACATTGTGGCCGCGCGCGCGATGCTCCTGGTTCATCGACACCCAGCAGTCGGTGACGACGCAGTCTGCGTCGCGAACCGCCGCCTCGGCCGACTGGCCAAGCTCCACAGATCCGCCATTGGCGCGCGACCAGTCTACATAGCGCTCCTGCGGCTCGCTGCCTTCCGGCGTGGCGATGCGCAGGTTGAAGGAGAAGCGCGCGGACGCCTCCATCAGCGAATGCAGGACGTTGTTGCCGTCGCCGGTCCAGGCGAAGGTCTTGCCGGCGACCGGGCCGCGATGTTCCTCGAAGGTCAGCACGTCGGCCATGATCTGGCAGGGATGCGTGTCATCGGTCAGTCCGTTGATGACGGGAACCGTGGCATGCTCCGTCAGTTCAAGCAGGCGCGCATGGTCTGTGGTGCGGATCATGATGGCATCGACGTAACGCGACAGCACCTTGGCGGTGTCGGCGATGGTCTCGGAGCGGCCGAGCTGCATTTCGGTGCCGGTGAGCATGATGGTCTCGCCGCCGAGCTGGCGCATGCCGACATCGAAGGAAACGCGCGTGCGGGTCGATGGCTTGTCGAAGATCATGGCGAGCACCTTGCCGTCGAGCGGCCTGGAGCGCTCGCCCGCCTTGAGCCGCGCCTTGCGGGCGGCGGCGTCGTCGAGCATGCCGCGCAAAGTGGTTGCGGGAATCGCGGAAAGATCGGTGAAATGACGGATCGCTGACATCTGGAAACCGCTCAGGCCGAAACGGGAGACGAGACCGCGCGAGCGCCGGCGCGGATGCGCTCCAGCCCCTCGCGGATGTCCTCGTCTGTGATGTTGAGCGCCGGGATCAGCCGCACGACATTGTCGCCGGCCGGCACCGCCAGCAGCTTCTGCTCGCGCAGCGCGGCGTTGAAGGTGGCGTTCGGCACCTTGCACTTGACGCCGAGCATGAGCCCCGTGCCGCGGATCTCTTCGATGACATCAGGGAACTCGTCGGCGATGCCGGCAAGTCCCTGCTTGAGCAGGAGCGCCTTGCGGCTGACCTCGTCGAGAAAGTCGTCGGCAAG
The DNA here is from genome assembly GCF_040081925.1 of Mesorhizobium quangtriensis. NCBI lineage: Bacteria > Pseudomonadati > Pseudomonadota > Alphaproteobacteria > Hyphomicrobiales > Phyllobacteriaceae > Mesorhizobium > Mesorhizobium quangtriensis. The sequence goes on along the minus strand of NZ_JBEBMF010000001.1, from coordinate 1,259,378 downwards.
GATGACGTCGAGCACGGCGTTGCCGACGGCCATCGCCAGCGGGCTGCCGCCGAAGGTGGTGCCGTGGATGCCCGGCACCATGCCGCTCGCCGCGTTCTCGGTGGCCAGTACCGCCGCCATCGGGAAGCCGCCGCCAATGCCCTTGGCGACCGCCATAATATCAGGGGTGACGCCCGCCCACTCATGCGCAAAAAACTTGCCGGTCCGGCCGACGCCGCATTGGATCTCGTCGAAGATCAGCAGGAGGCCATGCTTGTCGCACAGTTCGCGCAGGCGGCGCAGCGACTGCGCGGGGAACGGGCGGATACCGCCCTCGCCCTGCACCGGCTCGAGCATGATGGCCGCCGTCTGCGGGCCGATCATTTTCTCGACGGCATCGATGTCGTCGAAGGGAACCTGGTCGAAGCCGTCGGCCTTGGGGCCAAAGCCTTCCAGATATTTCGCCTGTCCGCCGGCGGCGATGGTCGCAAGCGTACGGCCGTGGAACGCGCCTTCGAAGGTGATGGTGCGGAACCGCTCGGGCTGCCCGTTGGCGTAGTGATAGCGACGGGCGGTCTTGATGGAGCCCTCGATGGCCTCAGCGCCGGAATTGGTGAAGAAAACCTTGTCGGCGAAAGTCGCGGCGACGAGCCGCTCGGCAAGGCGCGCCTGGCCGGGTATCTGGTAGAGGTTGGACAGATGCCAGAGCTTGCCGGCCTGCTCGATCAGCGCAGCACCGAGATGCGGGTGCGTGTAGCCCAGCGAATTGACCGCGATGCCGGCGCCGAAATCGAGATATCGCTCGCCGCTGTCCGAAACCAGCCAGCTGCCCTCGCCCCGATCGAAAGTCAGGGGCGCCCGCGCGTAGGTATCGAAAAGCGCCGAACCGCTCATTATATATGTCTCCGGAACCGCACCCGGGCATCGGCTTTCGAGCTTGCGGGCGGGGCCAAAAATCAAAAAAGCCGCCCAAGCGGCGGCCGACTGGAGCCATATTGTGGGTTTCGGCGGTGAAGTCAAGAAAACGCGCGTGCGAAGCCGCGCCACCAACTTATCCCCGCTGGTCCGAAGCAGGCGGCGGGCAAGTTGGGGAAAACCGAAAAAACCGATTCGTGTTGCATCCGGGACTCTTGTCACCGAGTCAGCCGATAGGGTAATTTGAAGCCAACAAAAAACTACATCTCGTGCGGCAAAGCTAATCCTCAGCGTATATGTGGTGTCGAGCCCGGCAGTGCCGGGACGTTGATGGATTCCGGATTCCGCTGGAGGCGACATGGAGCAAACAGCCATGAACTGGACGGACGAACGCGTCGAACTTCTGCGTAAACTGTGGTCAGAGGGTCTGAGCGCCAGTCAGATCGCCGCACAGCTCGGCTCGGTCACGCGCAACGCGGTCATCGGCAAGGTGCACCGCCTGAAGCTGTCCAGCCGCGGCCGCACCACGGCGGCGCCGGCGCGGCAGAAGAAAGCCACCACTGGCAGCGTCGCAACGAAAAGTGTGACCCGCAGCACGACCGTTACGCGGACGGTCACGATCGGCGCCACTGCTCTGCAGACGCAGTTCGATGCCGAACCGGTTGCTCGCTACCAGGTGCGCCCAACGGAAAACGTGGTGGTTCCGATCTCGCGTCGCCTGCAACTCGTGCAGCTTTCCGAGCGCACCTGCAAATGGCCGAACGGCGACCCGCTGACCGAGGACTTCTCTTTCTGCGGCAACGACGCCGCCGAAAGCGGACCGTATTGCGGTTATCATTCCCGCATCGCGTTCCAGCCAGCAACCGAGCGGCGGCGCAATCGCTGATCTTTGCCGAGCCGGCTCAACGCCGTCACCCGTATCCAGTCCAGTCGAATAGACATCGGGCAGCCCCGGAAATCGATCCGCTGGTTCGCGCTGTCAGGCCACGCGTCAGCGTAGGCCCACGTCAAGGACGCGGGGCGTCATTCGGTGGGCAGACCCACGGTGTGGCTCGTGTCTTCTTTGGGTCGCTCGATCGGCATCTGCTCGCCGGTGACTACGTAATAAACGGTCTCGGCGATGTTAGTCGCGTGGTCACCGATGCGCTCGATGTTCTTGGCGCAGAACAGGAGATGCGTGCAGGGCGTGATGTTGCGCGGATCTTCCATCATGTAGGTGAGCAACTCGCGAAACAGCGAGGTGTACATGGCGTCGATCTGGTCGTCTCGGTCGCGCATGAAGGCGAGCCGGTCGACCGAACGCGACGCATAGACGTCCAGCACTTCCTTGAGCTGCGTCAGCGCGAGTTCGGCCAGCGCCTGCAGGCCGCGAAAGAGGCTCAGCGGCTGGCGTCCCTCGGTGACCGCCACGACGCGCTTGGCGATGTTTTTGCCGAGATCGCCGACCCGCTCCAGATCTGCCGATATGCGGATTGCCCCGACCACCTGGCGCAAATCGTCGGCCATCGGCTGGCGCTTGGCAATGAGCAGGATCGCCTTGTCGTCGATCTCGCGCTGGGTCTCGTCGAGGAACACGTCGTCTGAGATAACCTTGCGCGCCAGCCCCGCATCCGCATTGACGAGCGCCAGGACGGACTGGTCGACCATACGCTCGGCGTGCCCGCCCATCGCGGCGAGGCGGTTGTCGAGATATTTCAGATCCTCGTCGTAGGATCGGACGATATGCGTGTTCATTGCGGCACGGCGACTCAAACTGGGCAGCTCGGACGTTGACCTGCTATCCTAGGCCAAGCCGATGACAGAAAAAAGAAGCATACACCGCCTGCGGACCTGATTGAAACGACACAACGCTCTGCGGAGCCCGGTTTTCCCGTGAATGCATAAGAAACCCGCGCGACGAGAGCATCGCCCCCTTGACGACGGCTGCCGGTTTTTGCCACTCGAAGATGATCAGGGAGGACTCCATGAACAGGATCGATCTGGACGGGCAGGTTGCCGTCGTAACGGGGGGCGCGCAGGGCATCGGTTTTGCCATTGCCCGACGGCTGCTGGCGTCGGGCGCCAAGGTGAGCCTCTGGGACTTCAACGCCGACGCGCTTGCCGCCGCGACATCGGCACTGGGCGATGGCTCCTCGGCCAAGCAGGTCGATATCACCGATCTGGAAGCGCTGAAGCGGGTGCATGCTGAAACGGAGGCGGAGGTCGGCCCCGTTTCCATTTTGGTGAATTCGGCCGGTATCGCCGGTAAAAATGCGACGCTGGAGGACTACGATCCCGACGAGTGGCGCCGTGTGGTGGAGATCAATCTCAACGGCACCTTCTACGTGAACAAGGTGGCGATCCCGTCGATGAAGGCGCGCAACTACGGGCGCATCGTCAACATCTCGTCGGTCGCCGGCAAGGAGGGCAACCCGAACCTTTCCGCCTATTCCGCCGCCAAGGCCGGCGTGCTCGGCCTGACGAAGTCGCTCGGCAAGGAACTCGCCAAATACAACATCGCCGTGAACGCGGTTACGCCCGCCACCGCCAACACGCGCATCCTCGAGACGCTGACCAAGGAATTCATCGACTACATGCTGGTGCGCATCCCGCGCGGCCGCTTCCTCGAAGTTGATGAAGCCGCCTCGATGATCGCCTGGCTGGTCAGCCAGGAAAACAGCTTCACGACGGCTTCCGTCTTCGACCTGTCGGGCGGCCGCACGACCTATTGATCGCGCGACCACCCGCAACGCCTATTTTTCGCGGTAGAAGATCATGCCGCCGTGGTGCAGGACGTCCTCTTCCGTGAAGGTGCCATCGGCGGTGAAGCCGGTGTCGTCCCAGTAGAAGATTTCGTTACCGCGCACCTCGTACCGGCCCTGATAGGCGCTTTGCCTCTCGCCACGCGCCTCGTCGTAGCGGCCGCTGGCCAGGAGTTCCTGCCGGATACGGCCGTCGCCGGTGACCCACATGCCGACATAGGGATGCTGGGTGACGTTGGCCTCCGCAGTCGCTTCGGACGTATCCGAAGCGTGGCTCGTGCCCCCGCCATCGGCGGCAAAGCTTGCGGCGGCGAAGAGGGCTGCTCCGAGAAGTGTCTTCTGCATGTCATGTCTCCAAAGGTTTTGAGACGCGACTGCCATCGGCAGCCGCGCTAGTGATTGCGTTACGAAGGGTCGCGCCCGAGGGCTCGATCGAAAGCTCGCAGGTCCAGGAAGGCATCGACGTTCGCAGCCTTCCCGTCCCGCATCTCGAAGATCCACGCGTAGGTGTTCCGGTAGGGCTCGCCGCCCTGCATCAGGCCTTCGCCTTCCCAGAAGATGATGACATGCTCGCCATCCGCCCAGATGTCGGTGCTGGTCGGGCGCAGCGGGACTTCGAGGCGTTCTGCGAGGGGGCGCGCGGCGCGCTCCACGAGATCCTCAAGGCCGCGATATTCTCCGGCGCTGGGGCCGGAGCCGCGGACTGTCCAGACGACGTCCTCGTGCAGCACGTCCTGGAAGAATGTCGTGCCACCAGCGGCCCACCTGTCGAAGGCCTCCGTCACAACCTTCCTGTTCGAGGCCTCGTCGTCCATTGTGCCGGAATTCGCCGAGACCTGCGTGGCCGCGACACAGCCAATGGCCATCGCAACGATGCCCGCGGCATAGATTTTCCTGGCGCTCATGATGTTTTCCTTTCATTGGGTTCAGCCACCCGCCCAAGCCTGAAATTCAGTGCGGCGAACGTGTCGGACGGACGACGATCTCGTTCACATCGACATCTTCCGGCTGCTCGATCGCGTAGCGAACTGCCCGGCCGATGGCGTCAGGCTTCAACGCGATGGCGCGGAAGGACTTCATGGCCTCCGCCGCGACCGGGTCGGTGATGGTGTCGGCAAGCTCGCTCTCGACGACGCCCGGATGAATGCAGGTGACGCGGATTTTGTCGTTCTCCTGCCGCAGCCCGTCGGAGATCGCACGCACCGCATATTTGGTGGCGCAATAGACTGCGGCGGTGGGCGAAACCGCGAGCGCACCGATGGAGGCGATGTTGATGATGTGGCCAGAGCCGCGCGCGGTCATCTCGGGAAGAACGGCCGCGATGCCGTAGAGGACGCCATTGATGTTGACGTCGATCATGCGGTCCCACTCATCGACCTTCAGCGAGGACATGAGCGAGAGCGGCATGACGCCGGCATTGTTGACGATGACGTCCACGCGACCCCAGGCCTGCCGTGCGGCATCGGCGAAGGCGGCCGTGTCTGCGCGGTCAGTGACGTCGAGGCGGCGAGCGATCGCCTGACCGCCGAGTTTTTCGATGTCCTCGGCGAGCCCCTCCAACCTGTCGGTGCGGCGAGCCCCGAGCATGAGCTTTGCGCCGGCCGCGCCGAGTTCGCGGGCAATGCCCGCGCCGATGCCACTGGATGCGCCGGTTATGAGAACGATTTTGTCCATCTTGATCTCCGTTGCTTGATCGGCGTTCGCCAAGTGTGGGAACGGCGACGCCGACGATTGCAACGAAGGTATGCCTGGGGCATTGTCGTGATAAGTTGCCTGCTCGTGACCAATCTGGAAAGATTTTCTAACCAATGTCACCCGACCTGAACGCCTTGGCAGTCTTCGCGCTCGTCGCCGAAGAACGTAACTTCCGCGCGGCGGCCGACCGTCTCGGTGTGACGCGCTCGGCCGTGAGCCAGACCATTAGGCGGCTGGAGCAGGACCTCGCGAGCGAGCTGCTGCAACGCACGACGCGAAGCGTGAACCTCACCGAGGCCGGCGAACGCCTGTATGCAGGGATCGCACCGGCGATTGCCGATATGAGGACCGCGTACGAGGCGGCGGGAAATCTCGACGGGGAACCGACCGGCCAGTTGAGGCTGGCGGTGTCATCGATTGCCGAGCAGTTTCTCGCCGGACCAATGCTGGCCGCTTTTTCACAGGCGTATCCAAGAATCCAGGTCGACATCGTCGTGACCGACGACGAGTTCGACATCGTCAGGGCGGGCTACGACGCGGGCGTTCGGCTCGGCGAGGTGATCGAGCAGGACATGATCGCGGTTCCCGCATCAGGCGACCAGCGGCAGATCGTCGTCTGCTCGCCAGCCTATGTCGAGCGCCACGGAGCGCCCACGCATCCACGCGAACTGTCCGGCCACCGCTGCATCGGATGGCGACGGGAGCCCGGCATCGCGCCCTATCGCTGGGAGTTCACCGAGAACGGCCGCGATTTCAGCGTCAACGTGGCGCCTGAAATCACCACCAACGACATGGCCCTCATGATAAAGCTGGCGGTTGCTGGCGCGGGGATCAGCACAGGGCTGGAGGAAAGCTTCATTCCGTGGATCGAGAGCGGCGAACTCGTCGTCATCCTGGAAGCTTTCTCGGCCCCGTTCCCGGGTTTCTATCTCTACTATCCGAGCCGCAAGACGCCGCCCAAGCTGCGGGTCCTCATCGATCATGTGCAACGGTTCAGATGAACCGGACGCCCGTCATCTTGCGGGCAGGTGGACGGTAAAGGCTGCGCCCTCTCCGACGGTGGACTTGATGGTCAGGTGCGCATTGTGGCGGGTCAGGATGTGCTTGACGATCGACAGGCCGAGCCCCGTGCCCTTCTGCGCACGACTGTTGTCGACATCGATACGATAGAAGCGCTCGGTTATGCGCGGAATGTGCTCTTGCGGGATGCCGGGGCCGAAATCGCGGATGGTGACGGCGACCTCGGGTTCCGGCACATCGGTCTTGTCGATCGAGACCACGACCCGGCCACCCGACTGGCCGTATTTGCAGGCATTCTCAACCAGGTTCTCGAACACCTGAAAAAGCTCGTCGCGATCTCCCCTCGCCTCGACGGCCTCATCTGCGAAAGCGCGTTCGATGACGACGCCGGATTCCGCCGCCAAGGGCGACAGGGAATCGATGACGCTCTGCACGATCTGGCGCACGTCGACCGTGGCGCCCGGCGGCAGATAGGGCTTCATCTCCAGCCGTGACAAGGACAGGAGGTCGTCGATCAGGCGCGCCATGCGCTGGGTCTGGTTCTGCATGATCTGCAGGAAATGATCGCGCGCCGCCGCGTCGTTCTTCGCGGGACCGCGCAAGGTTTCCACGAAGCCGGATATCGACGCCAGCGGTGTGCGCAACTCGTGGCTGGCATTGGCGATGAAGTCGGCGCGCATGCGGTCGATGCGGCGCGCCTCGCTCTGGTCCTTGAAGGCCATGACGAAGAGGCCGCTGCCGCGGCCGATCGCGGTCAAGGTGACCTTATAGACGCGCGCGATGGGCACGCGCTCGGCATAGTCCACCACCTCCGACGTGGTTTCGCCGGTGCGGATGCGGTCAATTGCAGACTGCATCTCGGGCGCACGAAACTTCATCAGCAGGGACAGGCCCGGCGCGATGGCACCGAACGCGGCCCGCGCGGCCTCGTTGACCAGCACGGCGGTACCGGCGGCATCGAAGATGATCAGGGGATCGCCGACAGCGGCGGCAAGGCTTTGGGCCGACAGGCCGCCCAGCCCGCCGCCGTCCGCCGCAACGGCACGGTCTGCCCTCGCCTGCCTGCGTGTGCGGCGCGGCGACATAGCGGCCACGACGATGAGGAAGGCGGCAATAGCGGCCGCCAGTTGGACGGGGACGGATGCGACGATGCCCACAACGGCGAGCGCCGCCAGCGCCGCGGCGAGCATCCACCGGTTTGCGGCCAGACGGCCACCCGCAACGCTCAGGAACCGGCGTGTCCGCTCTTCCCGTCTGCCTTTGGCCATCGATTCAATCTGCACCAACGACGGCCCGGAACTTCACTCTGGACCGACCAACCGGCACCCAATAGCATGCCTTGCGTGACAGGACAGAGGGGGATGCCCGTATGGCAGACGACAAGAGCGCCGAACAGCCGAAAGCCACCGGGCCTTTGAAGATCAAGGTAGCGGGCGTTGACCGAGTCTTCGACATCGACAATCCCGTGTTGCCGGACTGGGTCGAGGATAACGCTCTGACCGCGGGCGGCTATCCTTACGACAAACGCCTCAAGCGCGAGGATTACGAGAAGAAGCTGGAACTGCTGCAGACCGAACTCGTGAAGCTGCAGGCGTGGCAGCAGGCGACAGGAGCGCGCGTCCTTATCCTGTTCGAGGGCCGCGACGCCGCCGGCAAGGGCGGCACGATCGGCGCGATGCGCTTCTACATGAACCCGCGCAGCGCCCGCAACGTCGCGCTGACCAAGCCGACCGAGACCGAACGGGGACAGTGGTATTTCCAGCGCTACATCGCTCATTTCCCGACCGCCGGCGAATTCGTGACCTTCGACCGCTCCTGGTACAACCGGGCAGGCGTCGAGCCCGTCATGGGCTTCTGCACGCCGGAGCAGCACAAGAAGTTCCTGAAGGAAACGCCGCGCTTCGAGAAGATGATCGTCGGCGAAGGCATCCATTTCTTCAAGATCTGGCTCAACCTCGGACAGGAAACCCAGCTCAAGCGATTCCACGAGCGGCGTCACAGCCCGCTGACGAACTGGAAGTTCTCGCCGATGGACATCGCCGGCATCACACGCTGGGACGACTACACAAAGATGCGCGACCTCATGATGAAGGAAACGCACACCGACCACGCGCCCTGGACGGTCATCCGCTCGAACGACAAAAGGCGGGCGCGCATCGAGGCGGTGCGCCATGTGCTTCTCGCGCTCGACTATACGGGGCGCGACCTCGACCTTATCGGCAAGCCGGATTCGAAGATCATCGGCTCTGGGCCGAAACAACTGCTCGACTGACGCGGCACCGGCCCCGGTCTGCAGGTCACTGCCGGGGCAAGACCGCCCCGGCGCGCAACGGTCGGTGCGGAGTCTTTTCCCAAAGAAACGGCGTGCGCCATAGCTGCCAGACGGCGCGCCATGCCGCCCAGGACAACATCATCCAGTAGACAGGCGTAAACAGCACGATCTTCCAGAAGCCGAGCTTCTCGCGCAGCTTCAGCACCTGCCAGCCGAGCAGCAGAAAGGAGAGATAACCGCCGGCGACGCTCATGAGATCTATGGCGAGAAGCGTCGATTTCCAGCCTGTGCTCTGTCGCTCCAGAGCGAAATCGATGGCCAGCGCGACGCCTGTCAGCAGCAGGAAAGGGTGCGCGAGCGCCGACATCACCATTCCGGCAAAAAGAATCTGGCCGACGAAAAAGGGCCAGAAGCCGAGTTCGCGCAGGAGGCGCCAGGGGTGGCGCATGTGGACGAGCCAGGTTTGCACCCACCCTTTAAACCAGCGCGTCCGCTGCGGCAGCCATGCGGAAAGATGTTCGGGTGCGGTCTCCCATGTCGGACAGCGTATCGTCTCCGTGCGGTATCCGAAGCGCGCCAGCCGCATGCCGAGGTCGGCGTCCTCGGTGACATTGTAGGGATCCCAACCGCCTGCCTGCTCGATCGCCGCGCGACGGAAGTGATTGGAGGTGCCGCCGAGCGGCACTGGCAACCGCTTGCCTGAGAGCCACGGCAACATGCCGCGAAAGAGCGCCGCGTATTCGAAGGCGAACATGCGGGCCAGAATGCTGGCACCCCTGTTGGCGATCTCGAGGGGCGCCTGCACGCAGGCGACATCGTCCGGCGACTCCAAGAAGGTCTGCCACGCGTGCAGAAGCTGGTTCGGATGCGGATGGTCCTCTGCGTCGTAGAGCGCGACGACCTCGCCGCGCGCGAGAGGCAGCGCATAGGCAAGCGCTTTCGGCTTCGTGCGCGGTTCGGAGGGTGGCACCTCGACGATTTCCATATGGCCGGGCAGCTGAAGCACCCGCAGCGCGCGGAGTGTCTCAGCATCGTCTGCCTCGCAGACCAGCTTGATATCGAGCTTGCTGCGCGGCCATTCGATCCTCTCCAGCGCCGCAACGAGTTCAGGGACTACCTCGGCCTCCCTGTAGAGCGCGACCAGAAGGGAATAGACGGGCATGTTGGCCTGCGGCCGCGGGGGCGGAGCGCTTCGTTTGCGGTCCACGGCGGCGAGCGCAAAAAACCGGAGGCCTATGCAGGCTAGAAAGAATAGCGAAAACACGACATGCATGACAAGCCAGGTGGTGCCGGGCGCAAGCAGCAGAAGCCCCGGAATAGCAACCAGAAGCACACCGACCATGCCGCCTTGCCAGGCATTCGCAACCATACGCGCCGACAGGTAGCTATGGCGGTCGAAGAGGCCCATCGTTGCCTGGCGCAACAGGTCTGGCCGGAGGAAATCGAGAAGTGCTGCACGAAGAGTGTCGGGAGCAACAAGCTTGATCTTGCGCGCGATCTCGGCTGAACCTTCGAGGCGACTACGCAACGCAGAAATCTCGATGCCCTGCGGCGCAAGCAGATAGCCGACAACGCCATCGGCCCCGATATATCCAACCGGATGATGCCATCGCTGCCCAGCGAGCAGGGCCATCGCAGCTTCACGCGATATGACGAGACGATCCGGATCGACCTCGTCTTCCCAGGTCAGGCCGAGATTCTCAGCTAGGGCGCGGCACAGTTGCTGCCCGTCGACCAACTCGCTGGCCATAAGCTCGGCCAGAAAATCGGTTCCGTTGCGGGACGAGAGGCGCGCAAGTTCGATCGCGGCGTCAGGGGATATGCGCAGACGCTGGAGTACAGGCAACCAATCCCGCGTCTTCGGATAAAGACGCTGAACGAGATCGAAACCACCACGCGGGCCATCGCGTCGCGGCTGCTCGAGCGACGAGAATGACCCTTCGAACGGCCTATCACGCGGAACCGCTGCATCGCGAAGATGCAGCGGTTCATGCAACATTATGCCTCACGCCGACGCCCCCATCAGCTTGCTGCACGGACCACTTTTACACGTTGGACTTTTGCCTAAGCTGCCCAGCCAAGTAGAACGTATTATAGATTTAATAGAAGACAAGCTCTGGTTGCAAGTCAATATCTGTCAGGAAATTGATGCTCCGGGAGAGCTTCTATCGCGGAGGAAGATTGGCGGCTCTTATATGACGAAACAGGGCGGGTCGAAGGGCCGCCCCGCGCCGATACAAGCTCTCGTCAGTGGAGGACAAGACGGCCGTTCGGCCTTTTCCTCAGGCCGCCAGTCTGGCGATTCTGGCGAGGCGACGAAGGGTGGTGTCGTCCTGCAGCGCCCTGTGGAAGAGCGATATCTCCTCGTCGATGCGGTCGCAGAGTTGGCTGCCGTCGCCGCGCAGCAACGCGCGCGTCTGCCGTAGTGCCTCGACCGGCTTCTTGGCGAGTTGGCGCGCCCGCGCGAAGGTGCGCTCCTCGGCGTCCCCATCCGAGATCTCCGAAACGAGCCCGAGAGCGTTCGCTTCCGCCGCGGAAAAGGTATCGCCGAGGCAGAAGAAGCGGAACGCCGCACCATAACCCATCCGCTCCGGCGCTAGGATGCTGGTCGCAGCGTCTGGCACCAGCCCGAGGTCCACGAAGGGTACGCGAAACGTGCTCTGGCCGGAGGCGACCACCATGTCGCAGTGGAACAGGATGGTACAGCCCACGCCGACTGCGTCACCATCGACGCAGGCGATGATCGGCTTCGGGAACGTCGCCAGCGTCCGGAACAGGCCCGTTACCGCGTCGATCAAGCCTGCATGCTTGGCCTCATCGAGGAATTCCGACAGGTCGCCTCCAAGGCAGAAGCAGCCTGCAAGGCCGCGCAGGACGACAACACGCACCTCATTGTCATCTGCCCCGCTCTGCAGGGTCGCTGCCAGCCGCTCATAGGCTTTTCGGTCGAGCAAAGGACGCCCGTCGTCGGCGACGACGGTGATCGTCAGGATGTGGTTGCGGAATTCCGTTTGGGGTCTGATGGACGTTGGTCCGGTCGCGTCTACGGGAAAGCCCTGTGACATCGTCATGACGCTTGCCTCTGGCCAAGGAGGTCAGGGTAGCCCCGGGACAGCACGGGCGCGTGGTGCGCACGCCTTGTCCGGACCACATCGAGCGTGTTCTCGTTGAAGGTCAGCAGCGTCGCAACGACCTGCTGACGGCCGTAGGTCCGCTGATAGCCGAGCGGCCGCGCCAGGAAGTGCAGTTGCAGCGCGCGCAACACCCACATCGGCTCGAACTCGATGATGACCTTGTTGATACCCCGCGGCAGGCCCCATTCGACGAAGCCGGCGATAAGCTCGGTGCCGACCGTCGAGACGCCACGGCGGCCGTCGCGGTAGTCTCGCGCGACAGCATAGCGCGTCAGCTCCCATACATCCGGACCAGACGGCGGGTCGCCGACATAAAGGTCAGTCAGGACCTCCGTCAGCAGATGAGGCCGCGTCGTCGGCAGCATTCTTTGGTAGCCCGCCACCTCGCCGTTGCGGATGACAATATGATGCACTGCTTCGTCATGATCGAACTGGTCGATCTCGAGCCCATCGTCCCGGTGAAGGTCCGACCAGCCCATCTCCTCCACGAAAATACTATGACGCAGCCGGTGCACCGCCTCCCAGAGATCCGGCCTATGCATCAGTTCTTCGGTGGTCAGTGCAAAAAGCAAATGAAAGTCTCCTTGATTTCTCAAGGCAGACTAGAAAGTCGGTTCCTTATGGGAACTTACCCGATTATTTAGGAATGTAACGATCTACTACTATTTCGCGTGGATCGGTCAAATGTATCCGCGACGTATTGCCTCGGCGACCGCTTGCACACGGTTCACGGCGCCGAGCTTGGTCTTCGCATTGAGCAGGTGCTTCTCCGACGTGTGCTCGGAAATGCCAAGGATCTGGGAAATCTCCCATTCCGACTTTCCGGCCGACGCCCATTTCAGGCACTCCAGCTCACGCGGCGTCAACTCGACATGATCGATGGTCCGCTCGGTGCCTACGTGAAGCTGCATCGCACGACCGACGGCAAAGCCGGAGACCAGCGAGATCATGCCGAACTCGAGACCCGACATCTCGATCTGCTCGCCGCCCAGCGACACCATGACGATCTGGCCGTCGAGCGTGACCAACGGGAACGCAAGCCCGTCCTTGAGCTTGAACTGGCCAGCATCGCCCATGACGACCTCGCCGTCGCGATCGGGCTTCACCTCGTTGGCCGCGTCACGCCATTGAAAAGGCGCCTGCAACTGCTTCATACGGGTGACGATCGGATCGTGATCGACATAGTTGCGCGCGACGTAGCGCTCCAGCCACTCGATCGGCCAGTCGCAAAGAAGGACATGGTCCTTCTGCTTGCCCTTGGGCGTGCCGGGTTGTGGCACGGTGCCGGCCATGAGCGCGGTCAGGCCGAAGGCCGAGGTGACATCAAGCAGCTTCTCGCAGATCGCGCCGGGCGTATCTGCCTGCTGCAGGTCGCTTATATAGGCAAGCGTTCTATCAAAATGTCCCATCGCAACATCCACCCATGTTGCCGAAATCAGCAAGCGCTATCGTAACTGTTTGTGTCGGCCTGTACCATGAACCTTGGATTGCAATATAGCACATTCGGTTGCCAAGCAGTAGAAGGCAACCGATTCCGCGAGGGAAGCCCTGAAAATCCGGTGATCGGTGCAAGACGGGAATGGCGCTCTTTCCCGACGGGGCGCCGCAGGAAAAGCTTTCCCACCGCTGCGTTTCCGACGTAAAGCTGCAAGCGTCCTACCAGAAAGCCCGAACCATACGATGAACCGCAGCGCCATCGCCATCGCATTCCTTGCAGCCGTCTTCCTCGGCTGGAGCCTGCCTGCGGGACGCGCCGACGCGCCGATCTTCTGGGACAACAAGGAGCGCCTGCCCAAGCCCGATCTCAGCACTCTGCCGCGCCTGCGCTTCCTGACGACGACCGATTTCCCTCCCTTCAACTATCTCGATCGCGAGCAACGGCTTTCCGGCTTCCACGTCGATCTCGTCCGGGCGATCTGCACCGAACTCGGCATCTCGGACAAATGCGAAATTCAGGCGATGCCGTGGGAGCAGCTTGGCGACGCCCTGCAGCGTGGTCGCGGCGAGGCAATTATCGCGGGCATCGCGGTGACCGAGGAGGCGCGCGCGAAATATGCGTTCTCCCGCCCATACTTGCAATTTCCGGCCCGCTTCATGATGCCCCGGACAAACGCCACGACGGAGCCGCTTTACGCCAAACTGCAAGGCGAGCGCATCGGCGTGATCGCAGGCTCAGGCCACGAGCAGATGCTTAGGGCCTATTTCCCTGACGTGAAGGTGGTGACCTACACCCGGCAGGAATGGATGTACGATGACCTGAAGGCCGGAAAGCTCGCAGGCGCCTTCGGGGATGGCATGCGCTTTGCCTTCTGGCTCGCCGGCTCCGACGCCAGCGGATGCTGCCGATTCGCCGGCGGGCCGTATCTCGCACCGGAATATCTCGGCACCGGGCTTGCCATCGCAACGGACATCGGCAAACCGGAAATAGCCGCGGCCTTCGACTACGCGCTGCAACAGATCGTGCTCAAGGGTCGTTTCGCCGAACTCTACCTGCGCTACTTTCCGGTCAGCTTTTACTGAGCCTACGCGTCCGCCAAGGATTCAGCCTCTGCTCAAGTCAGGGTGCGGTGGCGTGCCTTGTTTGCCCGCTCGATGGCCGCGACGGTCAGCGGATCGACGGCAAGCTCCTGCCGCAGCACTTGCAGCACGCGCAGTTCCTCCATGCGCATCTCCATGTCCACCGCCGCCACCTCGAAGGCGGCGGCATAGGCAGTCTCGTGGAGATGCAGCGGGATCGCCGCCTGCGCGAGCGCGATCACCTTGCCGAGCCCGCCATCCTCGTGCAGCAGTTGCTGGCAGTCCTGTGCCACCTTCACGAGCTTCCTGTCCTCGAAATCCTCGAAGATCGGCCAAGTGCGCACGACATCGCCGATGCGCGCCAGTTCGACATCGGTCATGTCCCGGTCGGCCGCGGAGGTGATCACCATCAGATAGATCAACGCCTCGTGCGCGGTCGGCTTCTTCTTCGACATGGGAACTCCTTTGCTGGCGCTTCCTACCTAGGCAGCCCTTTTACCGATCGCAATGAAAAAGCCCGGAATCGTTGACGTAATCCTTCCGGTTCCATAGAGCATGCCCGCAAGCTGGCCTTGGAGTCGGCAAGACAATCACGTTTCAGCATCGGACGGACGCCATGGCGGGTTCAGCCAGCATCGAACTCAACCCGGAAATGCTCGCGGCGGCGGCCGAGAGCAAGGCGTGGCCGTTCGAGGAAGCGCGCAAGATCATCGCGCGCTACAAAGGCGGCGACTTTCCGGCGACGGTGCTGCTGGAAACGGGCTACGGACCATCGGGCCTGCCGCATATCGGCACGTTTGGCGAGGTTGCGCGCACGACCATGGTGCGCCACGCCTTTCGGGTGCTGACCGGCGACAAGGTCAAGACCAATCTTCTGTGCTTCTCCGACGACATGGACGGCATGCGCAAGATACCCGACAACGTGCCGGATCGGGCCGCGCTCGAACCCTATCTGCACATGCCGCTCACCGTCGTGCCGAACCCGTTCGGCGGCGACTATGCGAGCTTCGGCCATCACAACAATGCGATGCTGCGCCGGTTCCTCGACACGTTCGGCTTCGACTACGAATTCGCCAGCGCCACGGACTACTACAAGTCGGGTCGCTTCGACGCGATCCTGCGGCGCGTCGCGGAACGCTATGACGACATCATGGCGATCATGCTGCCGACACTCGGCGAAGAGCGTCGCGCAACCTACTCGCCGTTCCTGCCGATCTCGCCGAAGACGGGCCGTGTGCTCTACGTGCCGATGAAGAAGGTGGATGCTGTCAATGCGACGATCACCTTCGACGACGAGCACGGCGAGGAAATCACGCTTCCGGTGACCGGGGGCAAGGTGAAGCTGCAATGGAAGCCGGACTTCGGTGCGCGCTGGGCCGCGCTAGGCGTGGACTTCGAGATGTTCGGCAAGGACCACGGCCCGAACATGGGCGTCTACGACGCTATCTGCAAGGCGCTGGGCGGCCGCCCACCTGAACACTTCGTCTACGAGCTTTTCCTCGACGACAAGGGCGAGAAGATCTCGAAGTCGAAGGGCAACGGACTGACGATTGACGAGTGGCTGACCTATGCGCCGACGGAAAGCCTCGCGCTCTACATGTTCCAGAAGCCACGCACGGCCAAGAAGCTCCACTTCGACGTCATCCCGCGCGCGGTGGACGAGTACTATCAGTTCCTATCCGCCTACAAGCGGCAGGACTGGAAGGAGCGCCTCGGCAATCCGGTATGGCACATCCACAGCGGCAATGTGCCCGATGTCGAACTGCCGGTGACTTTCGCGCTGCTGCTTAACCTTGTCAGCGCCTCAAACGCGCATGACAAGGCGGTGCTGTGGGGCTTCATCTCCCGCCATGCGCCGGGGGTCACGCCTGCGACGCATCCGGAACTGGACCGCCTGACGGACTATGCCATCCGGTACTTCGACGACTTCGTGAAGCCGACCAAGGTGTTTCGCGCACCGGACGCCGTGGAAAGCGAGGCGCTCGCTGCTCTGTCGGCCGCGCTTGGCGCGCTGCCGGCCGACGCCGACGGCGAAGCGATTCAGAACGCCGCGCTCAACGTCGCGCGCCGCATCGAGCGCTACCAGGATCATGCCAAGAAGAGCCCGGAAGGTGGGCCGGGCGTCTCGGTCGCCTTCTTCCAGATGATCTACCAGGTGCTGATCGGACAGGAACGCGGCCCGCGCTTCGGCTCCTTCGCCGCGCTCTATGGAATCGCCGAGACGCGCTCGCTGATCGACAGGGCTCTGGCCGGGCAGTTGGCAGCCTAGGTGCTCACTGCGGCGGCGGCGCCGGCGGAAACGCCAGGCGCGGGTCGGCTGGAGGCTGCGGGTCGACGCCGTCCTCGGTCATGATCGACGGCATGGCAGAAGGGGAGCTGATCGGCACTTCCGGGACGGCGGGGATCGAGGAAGCGTCCGGCGGCGCGCCGAACACGCCCAGTCCGGCGCTGCGGGCCTTCTCGCCAGCCTGAGCGTAAGGGCCATCGGGATCAGCAAGCGCCCAGCCGTTCTCGACCAGCCAGCCGCCGACATCCTGCTTGGCGAGGCGGCACTTTCCGCGCATCACCGCGTTTTCCTGTTCCGCCTCCGGGATCTGGCAGACAAGCGCGCGCCCGCGCAGCCAAGCGCGAAACGCCGCGCGGGCGCGCACGCCGCACGACCATGTCTCGCCGCCATGGCTGCAGGTCTCGTCGGCAGCCATGCTTCTCACGCCCTCGATCGCCACGGTATGGCCGCCGGATTCGAACACGGCGGACTCGATGGCAACCGGCCTGAACAACGGCTTGCCAGCCCAAGGGTTTTTCGGCGCGGGCGGTGGAGGCAAGGCAAGACCCAACTGGCTGAGCGGCTCGCGCGGCGCTTCGCGTTGCAGCCCTTCGGTCTCGAGTTCCGGTGGAGCTACCTGCGCCGGCGCGACGAGACGAGACGCCGCAGTCTCCTGGGCCGCTTGGACCGGATTGGCGTCGACCAGGGTCGCTTGATCAGGAGCGGCCGCGACAGGGTCGGGTTGTTCGGCCACGTTTGGCGGCGGCTCCTCGGCTAACGACTCGGGCAAAGCCAGGTCGGCCGATGTTTCGTCAGGCGATGTTTCGTCAGGCGATGCGAGATCAGGCGATGCCGGTTCGATGGAGACGAACGGATCATCGTCGATGACGAAGTCCTCCGCCTCCAGCTGGGCCACGGCAGGGACTTCCGTTGCCGAACCGGCGAGGAAACGCCCTCCCAGAACGACCAGAAAAGCAGCAAGCGCTAATGCCAAGGCAGGCGGAAGAATGCGCAGCAGCACCGAACCGCCTACTGGCTCGCCCACACGATGCGCGCCAGCCACTCGATCTCGCCTGCGGCCAGCTTGCGGTGCGGGTGATCCGGGTTGAGCGAAAGGAGTTCCACGACGGCGGGCGTTTTCCGTTCGAGCACCTTGGCCATGACTTCTCCGGCTACCGTCTTGACCACGACACGGTCTCCTTTGCGCAGAGGCGCGTTGGGCTGCACGACCAGCTTGTCGCCGTCACGGTAGAGCGGCAGCATGGAATCGCCATGCACCTGAAGCGCGTAAGCGCCCTCCCCGGCCGCGGCTGGAAGCTCGATCAGGTCCCAGCCCTGGCCGGCGGGAAAGCCGGCGTCATCGAAGAAGCCGCCCGTACCAGCCTGCGCGAAACCAATCAGCGGCACCACCGATCTTTGCGGCTGAAGCGAGCGCTGGGCGGCGAACGTCGATTTCTCCTGTATCAACGCGAAGAACTCGTCGAGCGACGAGTCGGTGGCCTCGATGATCTTGGCGAGCGACTCGGTTGAGGGCCAGCGCGGACGACCATCGGACGAGCGGCGTTTCGACTTGTTGAAAGCCGTGGAATCAAGGCCGGCGCGTTTTGCCAGACCAGATGCTGAAAGCGAATTACGCTCGGCCAGAGCGTCTATCGCCGCCCAGACGCGCTCATGCGACAGCATGGCCCGCCCTCCTTGCAGAAGGAAAAAATACCTTTCCTTTCTAATGTCGCTACGCGGGACTGTCCAGCGGCCAGCACGAATAAACGCCGTTATGCGCGATCGCTATCAGCGGTGTTGCTTGGCAAGCACACGCAGCCCGGCATGGGACGCCATAAAGATGCGCTCGGCCTCGCTTGGCTGACGCTGCGTCATCTCCAGCCCGAGTGCGCGAATGACCTCGTCCGACTCTACGAAATGACGTGCGGTGCGATCGTAGACGCCGGCGGTGGTCATGACGAGCGCGGCCGTTTCACCATTTTCATGGACGAAACGATGCCTGCCGATGATCTGCGAACCCTCCCATGTCTCTATGCTCGAGACGACATCGAAACGCTGCCAGAGCTTGATCTCGCGAACGAACACGGTCTGCACGCCACCCAGCATCGGGGCCCAATTGTTCCTGCGCATGAGCGCAAACAGGCCGGACCGGAAGAAGATGTCGACGCGACCAACGTCGGCAAGCATCAGATAGCGCGCGTTGTTGAGATGCCAGTTGAAGTCGATGTCGGTCGGCAGGCAGCGAAACGACAGGCGGCTCTCGCCGCCCGGCTTCCAGGGACCACGACTCCCGGTGGTCGCGGCCATGCGCGCGAACCGCGCCCAGACGTACATGCGCCCGGTCCTACGCCGCCTTGCGTTCGCCCTTCGCGTAAGGATCGAACCGCTGGTAGAAGGTTTCGCCCTTCGCCGCCATTTCGAGCAGCAGCTTCGGCGACTTGAACTCGACGCCGTATTTCTTCTGCAGCACCTTCGCTCCAGCCACGAACTCCGCCGCGCCAACGCCGTCGATGTAGGACAGCACGCCGCCGGTGTAGGGCGCGAAACCGAAGGCGAGGATTGAGCCGACATCGGCCTCGCGCGGGTCGGTAACGATGCCCTCTTCCATGACCCGCGCGGCTTCCAGGGCAATGGTATAAAGGAAGCGCTTCTGAAGCTCCTTAAAATCGACGTCTTCAGGATTCTTCTGCGGATAGAGATCCTTCAGGCCGGGCCAAAGCTTCTTCTTCGCGGGCTTCGCCGGATAATCGTAGAAGCCCTTGCCGTTCTTGCGACCAAGGCGGCCGTGCTTGTCGACAAGCGTGTCGATCAGCTTCACCTGTTCGGGATCGACGGCCTTCTCGCCGAGGTCGCGTATGGTCTGCTTCATGATCTTCTGGGCGAGGTCGACCGCGATCTCGTCGGCCAGCGCCAGCGGGCCGACCGGCATGCCGGCTGCGCGCGCGGCATTCTCGATCATCGGCGCAGGTACGCCCTCGATCAGCATCTTGTAGGCTTCCGACATGTAGCGCAGCACGCAGCGGTTGACGTAGAAGCCGCGCGTGTCGTTGACCACGACCGGCGTCTTCTTAATGGCGCGCACATAGTCGATCGCCACCGCCAGAGCCTCGTCGCCGGTCTTCTTGCCGAGGATCACCTCGACCAGCATCATGCGATCGACCGGCGAGAAGAAATGGATGCCGACGAAGTTCTTCGGCCGAACCGAATTCTTCGCGAGCGACGAGATCGGGATGGTGGAGGTGTTGGACGCGAAGATGGCGGACGATTTCAGCACGGCTTCCGCCTTTTCGGTCGTCGCCTTCTTGACCTCCGAATCCTCGAATACCGCCTCGATAACGAGGTCCGCGCCGTCGAGGTCGGCGTAGTTTGCAGACGGCGTAATAAGCGAGAGCAGTTTCTCCTTGTCCTCGGGCTTGGCACGGCCCTTCTTAACCGCGTCGGAGATTAGGCCTTCCGAATGGGCCTTGCCCTTCTCCGACGCCTCGATGTCGCGATCGATCAGCACGACCGGAATGCCGGCCTTTGCCGTGACATAGGCGATGCCCGCGCCCATGAAGCCTGCGCCGATGACCCCGATCTTGGTGAACTTCGTCTCCGGGACGTCGGCCGGGCGGCGCGCGCCCTTGTTCAGTTCCTGCAGCGAGACGAAGAGCGAGCGGATCATCGCCGCCGCTTCCTTCGACTGCATGATCTCGGTGAAATAGCGCTGTTCGACCCGAAGCGCCGTGTCGAACGGCACGAGCAGCCCTTCATAGACGCATTTCAGGATCGCAGCGGCAGCGGGATAATTGTCCCAGGTCTCGCGGCGCAGGATGGCGATGGCCGGGGGCCAGAGGTTCGCGCCGGCCGCCGAATAGATCGGACCGCCCGGTAGCTTGAAGCCCTTTTCATCCCAGGGCTGGACCGGCTTCAGTCCGTTCTTGATCATCGCCTTGGCGGTCTCGATCAGCTTCGAGGGCTCGGCGATCTCCTGGATGAGGCCCATGGCCTTGGCCTTCTTCGGCGTCAGAGTCTGGCCTGACGTCAGCATCTGCAGCGCCTGCTGCTGATCGGTGAGGCGCGGCACGCGCTGCGTTCCGCCAGCACCGGGGAAGATGCCGACCTTCACCTCGGGCAGCGCCATCTTTACATGATCCGCATCGGCAGCGACGCGGCCGTGGCAGGCCAGCGACAGCTCGAACGCGCCGCCCATGCAGGTGCCGTTGATGGCGGACACCCAGGGCTTTCCTGAGGTCTCGAGCTTGCGCCATAGCCAGCCCATGCGGCCAGCGCCATAGAACAGCATCTTCGTCGCCTTTTGCGGGTCCTTCGCCTTCTCGGCGTGGAAGATGCCCAACATCTTCTGCAGCATGCTGAGGTCGGCGCCGCCGGAAAAGGTTTCCTTGCCCGAGGTGAAGACGGCGCCCTTGATGTCAGCATCGGCGACGACGGCGTCAATAATCGCGTCAATCTCGTCCATCACCTCCTCGGTAAAGACGTTCATGGAACGGTCAGGCATGTCCCAAGTGACGAGCGCGATGCCGTCGGCGTCGGTTTCGACCGTGAAGTTCTTGTAGGTCATGTTCGCATCCTTCTGGCCGGTCAGTCGAAAGCTTCGCCGGAGGCTCGCGTGAAGCGAGAGCCGGTGTCGTCTTTGACGAAAGCAAGATCGATATCGGGAAACACGCCGCGGTCTTGCGCGGCGCGCGTGCCAATTTCCAGCAGCACGACGTCGCGGCTGCTCTTGTTCACAATCTGGTGTGCGTTGGCGACGCCCGCCTTGAACCCCGCCGCGTCGCCAGCGACGAGAATTGTCTCCCCATCATCATCGATGAGAGTCGCCTCGCCCGCGAGCACGAAGACGAACTCATCCTCGCTGTGATGCCAATGACGATGGGCAGTCCCCGCCCCGGGCGCCAGCGTGGTCAGGTTGACACCGAACTGGTCGAGGCCTGCCGCATCGCCAAGACGCTTCCGCGAACGTCCTTCCGCGATTGCGGCGAAAATCTTCGGGTAACCCGTTCCGACACGGGCAGGCACCGCATCTATGTCAATCCTGGGCATCTCTAGACACGCTCGATGATGGTCGCGGTGCCCATGCCCGCGCCGATGCAGAGCGTCACCAGCGCGGTGTTAAGGTCGCGCCGCTCGAGTTCGTCCAGCACCGTACCGAAGATCATCGCGCCGGTCGCGCCGAGCGGATGGCCCATGGCAATCGCGCCGCCGTTGACGTTGATCGTGTCATGCGGAATGTCGAAGGCCTGCATGTAGCGCAGCACGACACTCGCGAACGCTTCGTTCAGCTCGAACAGGTCGATGTCGGATAGCTTCATCTTCGCGCGCTTGAGCAGCTTCTCGGTCACATCGACGGGTCCCGTCAGCATCAGCACCGGCTCTGAACCGATATTGGCGAAGGCGCGGATGCGTGCGCGAGGTTTTGCGCCAAGCATCTTGCCGGCCTTCTTCGAGCCGAGCAGAACGCCTGCCGCGCCATCCACGATGCCGGACGAATTGCCGGCGTGGTGGACGTGGTTCACTTCCTCGATCTCGGGATGCTTCTGCACGGCTACCGCATCGAAACCGCCCATCTCGCCCGGCATGACGAAGGACGGGTTGAGCGCGGCAAGCGCCTGCATGTCGGTCGTCGGCCGCATGTGCTCGTCATGGTCGAGGATGGTGAGGCCGTTCTGGTCCAGAATCGGAATGACCGAGTTCTTGAAGTAGCCCTTCTCCCACGCGTTGCCCGCCCGCTTCTGGCTCTCGACCGCATAGGCGTCGACATCGTCGCGGGAGAAGCCGTACTTCGTGGCGATGAGGTCGGCCGAGATGCCCTGCGGCACGAACCAGCCCGGCAAGCCGACGGAGGGGTCCATGTACCAGGCGCCGCCCGACATGCCCATGCCGACGCGGCTCATCGACTCCACGCCGCCGGCGATCACGATGTCGTCGGAACCCTGCACGATCTTGGCCGCACCGAAATTGATGGCGTCAAGACCGGACGCGCAGAAGCGCGAAATCTGCATGCCCGGCGCCTTGTCGTCATAGCCGGCCTCGAAGGCGGCCGAACGCGGGATCACCGCGCCCGCCTCGCCTACCGGATCGACACAGCCGAAGATGATGTCGTCCACGGTCGAGGTGTCGAGCCCGTTGCGGTCGCGCAGCGCTTCCAGCACCTTGGCGCCAAGACGCACCGCTGGGACCTCGTGCAACGATCCGTCCTTCTTCCCACGACCGCGCGGCGTGCGCACTGCGTCATAGACAAAAGCGTCGGCCATCTTCTTTCTCCTTGCTTCCTCAGGCGCGGCTCAAAGCGTGCGCGCGATCAGCAGTTTCATGATCTCGTTGGTGCCGCCATAGATACGCTGCACGCGGGCATCGCGGAACATGCGCGCGATGGGATACTCTGTCATATAGCCATAGCCGCCGAAGAGCTGCAGGCATTCATCGACGACCTTGCCCTGCAGTTCCGACAGCCAGTATTTCGCCATCGAGGCGGTTGCGGGGTCGAGTCCGCCGGCGATGTGGCGCGCGACACAATCGTCGTGGAAGACACGGCCGATGGTGGCCTCGGTCTTCAGTTCGGCAAGCTTGAACTGCGTGTTCTGGAAATCGATCAGCTTCTGTCCGAAGGCTTTTCGGTCCTTCACGTAATCAATTGTCGCGGCGAGCGCGCGCTCGATCATGGCGATGGACTGCGTGCCAATCAGCAGGCGCTCCTGCGGTAGCTGCTGCATAAGCTGGACAAAGCCCTGCCCTTCCTCGGACCCCAGTAATGCGGAGGCCGGAACGCGGACATCGTTGAAGAAAAGCTCCGACGTGTCGTTGGCCTTCATGCCGATCTTTTCAAGATTGCGGCCGCGCTCGAAACCTTCGACCTCGTGGGTCTCGACGACGAACAGCGAAGTGCCTTTCGCGCCCTTGTCGGGATCAGTTTTCGTCACGACGATAACGAGGTTGGCGAGCTGGCCGTTGGTGATGAAGGTCTTCGAGCCGTTGATGCGGTAGTGGTTGCCGTCCTTCTCGGCGCGCGTGCGAATGCCCTGGAGGTCAGACCCCTCGCCAGGCTCGGTCATTGCGATTGCGCCAATCAACTCGCCGGTGGCGAGTTTTGGCAGCCATTTCTTCTTCTGTTCCTCCGAGCCGTAATGGAGGATGTAAGGAGCAACGATGGCGTTGTGGAGCGCTATGCCAAACCCGTCGACGCCGACATGACCGATCGCCTCGATGATGGCAGCCTCATGCGCATAGGTGCCGCCTGCGCCGCCATATTCCTCTGGCATGGACGCGCAGAGCAGGCCGGCCGCGCCGGCCTTTTCCCAGCATGCGCGGTCGACCATGCCCTTGTCCTCGAACTCCCCGTAGCGCGGCAGGATTTCGTCCGACAGGAACCGGGTCGCCATGTCGTAGAGCATGCCGACATCCTCCCCGCGCCATGCGGGCGACGGGAGGTTGAGGATGGATGAGGGGGCGGTCAAAACGCCTCCGCCGGCAGCGCCATCATGGTATCTGATCCGGTGGAGATGCGGGCGAGGTGCGCCGATGTCTCGGGCATGACGCGCTCCATGAAATAGCGACCCGTGACGACCTTCGTCTCGTAGAAGGAGGCGCTATCGCCCGCGCCCGCCGCCAGCTTGTCCTGCGCTGCCTTCACCATCTGGCCCCACATATATCCGAGCGCGACCAGCCCGAAGAGATTGAGATAGTCGGTCGAGGCGGCACCTGCATTGTCGGGTTTGGTCATCGCATTCTGCACGAGCCACATGGTGGCGGCCTGCAGGTCGTTCAGCCCTTTTTTCAGCGCCTTGGTGAAGGGCGCCATCTTCTCGTCGGAACGGTTGGCCTCGCAGAAGTCGCCGACCTCCTTGAAGAAGGCCTGCACGGCGCGACCGCCATGCATCGGCAGCTTGCGGCCGACGAGATCGAGCGCCTGGATGCCGTTCGCGCCTTCGTAGATCATGGCGATGCGCGCATCGCGCACATACTGGCTCATGCCGTTCTCTTCGATATAGCCGTGGCCGCCGAAGACCTGCTGCGCCATCACCGCGTGCTCGAAACCCTTGTCGGTGAGCACGCCCTTGACCACGGGCGTCATCAGGCCGAGCAGGTCGTCCGCCGCTTGCCTGTCCTTCTCGTCGGGTGAGCGATGCGCGATGTCGGATTTCAGCGCCGTCCAGAGCGCCAGCGCGCGGCCGGCTTCGTTGACGGAGCGCATGGTCATCAGGATGCGGCGGATATCGGGATGGACGATGATCGGGTCCGCTTTCTTGTCCGGCTCCTTCGCCCCCGAAAGCGAGCGGCCCTGCAGGCGGTCCTTCGCATAGGCGACGGCACCCTGGTAAGCGGCCTCACCCATGGCGAGCCCCTGAAGCCCGACGCCGAGACGTGCTTCGTTCATCATCGTGAACATGGCCTTCAACCCGCCATTCGCCTCGCCGAGCAGCCAGCCGGTCGCGCCGTCATAGTTCATGACGCAGGTGGCGTTGCCGTGGATGCCCATCTTCTCCTCGAGCGAACCGCAGGAAACGCCGTTGCGTGTCCCCGGATTGCCCGAGACGTCGAGAAGGAATTTCGGGACGATGAAGAGCGAGATGCCCTTCGTGCCCTCCGGCGCGCCTTCGATGCGGGCCAGAACGAGGTGGACGATGTTGTCGGCCATGTCGTGTTCGCCGGCCGAGATGAAGATCTTCTGGCCGGAAATTTTGTAGCTGCCGTCATCGGCCGGTACGGCCTTGGTGCGCAGCAGACCGAGGTCGGTGCCAGCATGCGGCTCGGTCAGGTTCATGGTGCCGGTCCAGGTCCCGTCGACCATCTTCGGCAACCAGGTCGATTTCTGCTCGTCGGACCCGTGCGTCACGATGGCAGCGATCGCGCCTTGTGTCAGGCCCGCATACATCAGCAGCGCCATGTTGCCGGAGATCATGTATTCGGAAACAGCGGTGTGGACCGCATAGGGCAGCCCCTGCCCGCCGAATTCCGCCGGTGCGGCGAGTCCAAGCCAGCCGCCCTGGCGATATTCGTCGAAAGCCTCCCGGAAACCTTTCGGCGTCGTCACCGAGCCGTCTTCGTGGCGCGTGCAGCCTTCCAGATCGCCGGCGCGGTTGGTCGGCAGGATGATGTTTTCGGTGAGTTTCGCGCTCTCACCGAGGATGGCTTCCAGAATGTCGGGCGAAGCGTCGGCGAAACCGGGGAGATTCGAGTACCGCTCGTAGCCAAGAACGTCGTTTAGAACGAAAAGCGTGTCGCGCACGGGCGCCGTATAGGGCGGCATGTCTTCCTCCGGGACGATCTTTCGCGGCTGTCTGGCGTTTGAGCACCCTAACCCTGCCGCAATCAGGAACGTCACCCTAAAATATTGACGTTTACGCAAACGTCAATATTAGGCCGCGTTCGTTTTATGGCTGTTTTGCTATTTCCGCACGAGAACGGCCAAACGAAAAGGCCGGCAGCGTTCGCCACCGGCCTTTCTCGATAAATTCAGCGGACGAACGGCCGTCCTAAAACGTCAGCTCGCAACCGCCGTCGGCGCGTTGCGTTCGGCAAGCTGGTTGCGCACGGCCGTCATCAGCGCGGAGAGCTCGGACATCGCCTCGTCGATCGCGACGCGCTGCTTCTGAAGCCGGGCAAGCTGGCGCTCGGACTTGTCCATGGTGAGGCGCAACTGCTTGATGTTGGTGCCGTTTGGATCATAGAGATCCATCATCTGCTTCACGTCGCGAAGCGAGAACCCCACCTTGCGTCCGAGCAGGATGAGCTTGAGCCGGGCCTTGTCGCGGCGGGTGTAGAGACGGGTCGAGCCGTCGCGCTTCGGGCTGATCAGGCCCTTGTCCTCGTAGAAGCGAAGCGTACGCAGGGTAACACCGAAGCTCTTCGCCATGTCGCCGATGCGGGTATACTCTTCCTGCCCGTCAGAAACGACATCGTCATTCACCGGCGCGGCGGCGCCGGCCTGATTAAAGGTCATCATCATTGAACTTCCCTTTTGCGGCGCTGGGAGGGCGCCTGACCGGAGCGGCGGGGGGACGGCTTCCGATCTTGGTTTCGACAAATGCTTCGCAAGCTGGCGCCAAAGCACCCTGCTTACGTTAAGGGCAGGCGTATAATCCCGATGTTCCGCAGATGCAACCCGGCCTTTCGACCGTTCCCATGCGGCAGTTTGACCGGCTCGGACGCCGCAATTCCGACCTCGATACCGATTTTTTTACGAAGTTTGCCAATTCGTAAACGTGGTTAACGCCTTGTTTACCACGTTTAGGGAATTGTGAGCCTGTCGGTTCGCCGTGCCAATTCCAGTACCTGTTTTTAAAGGCTTCCCGGAAGGCACAGGTCTTCAACGGCAGGAAGCAACCCCGCCCGGCAGGCCCGACAGAACGAATCACGAGGCTGGTTCCGAACCAGCGAGGCAAACGGGCGTTTCAATGAACAGCAAGCGGTCCTACCTCGATACAGTCAACGCAGGCCGGCAGCGCCGGTCCTATGCGTCGCTTGAGCAGTTGAACCGGTCGCTGGAATCGCTGGAGCATAGGCTCGAGCGCAACCGCGAGGAAGCCAGCGGATACGAGCCGCAGCCGGCCGCGCCCTCCCGAGGCCGTGAACGGGGCTACGAACTGCCCCGCACCCCAGCCCAGCAGCGCGCCACGGAGCGCGGCGATCGCTTCGACAGCTCCTACCAGACGATCGCGCGCGACCTAGAACGCGTGCGCCGTGACTCCGACAGCGTCGAGGCGTTTGGCAAGATTGCCGCCGAGATCAAGGGCCTGCGCGAGGAATTGCGCCATCAGATGGCGTCCAGCCTCAGCCGCGAATTCGATACGCTGCGCAGCGATTTCCAGCGTATCAATCTGAACGACGGAAGGTCGGCCGGAAAACTCGGCAACGACGTCGAGCGCCTCTCCAACGCCGTCCAACTGCTCAGCGAGCGTGGCGACGACCGCAATATGGACATGATGCGTCGCGAGATCGAGGGGCTGAAGGCGGCACTCGGCGCCGTGGCCCGCGAGGAAACCGTGCGTTCGGTGGATCGTCGTTTCGACGACCTGGAGAACCGCATCGCGACCGGCGACGCTCAAAGCTCCTACTCGAACGATCTCCTGGCGCTGACGGACCGGCTTGAGCAGATCAGCCAGGCGGTCGGCAAGCTGCCGGGGTCTCTGCCGCTCGGCGGCCTTGAAGAGAAGGTGCGCACGTTGGCCGGCGCTCTCGACAATTTCATCGACAGGCAGGACGGCCGGACCAATCAGATATTCACGCATATCGAGGAGCGCCTCGACGAGATCTCGCGCGCCATCGTCAGCGCGACGATGGCTACACAGCAGAAGAACCTCGACCCCGAGCCCTTCGAGCGTATCGAGGCGCGCATTTCGGCGCTGGCCAAGCAGATCGAGGAGGTGACGGAAGACCGGCCTGGTCCTGACTTCGTCGAACACCTCCAGGCGCTGGCGCGACGCGTCGATGCGCTGGCGAGCCAGACCACAATGCCCGACGAAGCGATCGAGCGCCTTGCCAGGCAAATCTCCGTGATCGCCGACAAGATCGACCGCGTTCCGTCCATGCCGGACGCCAACGAGATCTTCACGGGCATCGAGCAGCGTCTCGACGTGCTGTCCAACCTGTTCGAGAAGCGTCAGGAAGACGCCATCGAGCAGGGCAACGCGCTGTTCCGTGAACTGGAGCGTCGGCTGAACGACGTCGCCGAGCGCATCGACGGTGGCAAGGCGGGTGCGGGCTTCGACGGCAGCGCCATCATGCAGGAGATCGATCGCCGGTTCTCGGCGCTGACCGAGACGCTGGGCGGAGCATCCCGCGACGGCCTCGCCGACGAGGCGATCCGCGCGCTCGAAACGCGGCTGGAGAACATCTCGAAGCGGCTCGACCAGTCGGCCAGCCAGTTCGCAAACATCGATCCTGAACTCGTGCGCAACCTGGAAGCGCAGGTTTCGGGCCTCTCGCAGCACCTCGCACAGCCTGGTGCCGTGCTGCCGGAATTCGTCGACATCTCGCCGCGGCTGGTGGAGATCGAGAAATCGATCTCGCAGAGCCGCGAATCCATTCTGGACGCCGCGCGCGCCGCCGCCGAGACGGCCGTCCGTTCGTTGGCCGAGAGCCAGCCGGGCTCGGCCGCGGTCGGCGGATTCGCCGACGAGTTGAAGGCCATCGAGGACCTGACCCGTCGCTCGGACGAGCGCAACTCGAAGACCTTCGAGGCGATCCACGACACGCTGCTGAAGATCGTCGACCGGATGGGCACGCTGGAACGCGAGGCCGCCGCGATGGGCGTGGCACCGTCCGAGCCTGAGGAACGCGAACTTCCGACCGACCAGAAGATCGAGATCGCCGACGCGCCATCCATCGATGCGGATATCTTCGCGGATGCCGAGCCGTCGGACCTCGCCTTGTCGCGGGACGTGGTCGTCGAGCGGACGCCGGCACAGGCCGCGGCAGCCGCAGCCATGGCCGCACTGGGCGCCGAACACGCGAGTGAACCCGAGAAGAAAAAGGTCGAACGGCGTTCGCTGTTCGCTGGCCTCGTCGGCGCCCTGAAGAAGAAGGGTGACAAGACCACCGAAAAGAAGGCCAGGAAGGCTTCGAAGACCAAAGGACCTGAATTGGCTGGTTCGACGCTGTCGGAGACAGTGGAAGTGCCGATGCCCGAGCTCGGCCTCGACATGCCGCTCGATCCCAAGGCGGTCAATCGCCCGCTGGAACCCGGTTCGGGCGCGCCCGACCTCAACGCCATCATGAAGCGGGTGCGCGATGACCGCACGCCCGTGGTGCGCCACAGCGAAACCGACGCCGGCAAGTCCGACTTCATCGCCGCCGCCCGCCGCGCGGCGCAGGCTGCGGCAGCAGAGGCGGACGTCAAGAAGCGCAAGTCCGATGTCGGCAGCCCGGTCAAGGCGCTGCGCATCGGCGACATGCTGAAGTCGCGCCGCAAGCACCTGCTGCTTGGCGCAACCGCGCTGGTAACTGCGCTTGCCGGCCTGCAGCTCGGCAAGAACCTGATGGGCGACAGCGCGGAGGTCGCCACCGTCAACGAACCGGCGCCGACTGCGGCCAGCCAGGGCGCTCCCCAGGCAGCGAGCATGGCGCCGGCGCCTGTCAAGGCAGCACCGCCTGCTCTGTCGACGCGACCGGCTGAAATCGATCAGAGCGACGACGACATCAGTGCCGCCATGACCGAGACGCAGCGGCACACCGTCGACATGGCAGTCCCCACCGGGACGACGCCCGCGGACGAGGATGGCGACGGCCCGCAGGCTGCCGCCGATCGCTTCGGCGGTGAAGCCGGCGCCGACGACATGCCGATGCACGATGTCATGGTCGCGGCCGTCTCCACGGTCGGGCAGATCGCCAATCAGGCCGCTGGCCAGGCATCCGCTGCCGTTGCCATCGAAACCGTCATGATCGACATCCCGGCCGATGCCGGCCCGCTCGCGCTGCGCGAAGCGGCCGCCGCCGGCGACGCCAAGGCACTGTTTGCCGTCGCGACCCACTATGCCGACGGGCGCGGCGGGAAACCCGACATGGCCAAGGCCGCCGAGTGGTATCAGAAGTCCGCCGACCTCGGCTTCGCCCCGGCGCAATATCGCGTCGGCAACATGTATGAGAAAGGGATCGGCGTGGAGCGCGACCTGCCGCGATCGCGCGACCTCTACCTGAAGGCTGCCGAAAAGGGCAACGCCGCTGCCATGCACAACCTCGCCGTTCTCTACGCCATGGGCGCAGCCGGCGGAACCGACAACGACGCGGCCGCCAAATGGTTTCTCGAAGCCGCCGAGTTCGGCGTAAAGGACAGCCAGTTCAACCTCGGCATCCTCAGCGCCAAGGGCGTCGGCATGAAGCAGAGCCTGGAAGAGTCCTACAAATGGTTCGCTCTCGTGGCCAAGACCGGCGACAAGGATGCCGCGACCAAGCGTGACGAGATCGGAAAGGCGCTCCGTCCCGAACAGCTCGAGCGCGCCCGCGCCGCGACCGAACTCTGGAGGCCGAAGGCGCTGTTGCCGGAAGCCAATTCGGTCGACATCCCCGCCGCCTGGCAGGAAAGCGCCCAGACCACAGCTTCCATCGACCTGTCGAAGGCCGTGAAGACAGTGCAGCAGATTCTCAACAAGAATGGCTACGACGCCGGCGCGGCCGACGGCAAGATGGGCGGCAAGACACGGACCGCGATCGCACAGTTCCAGAAGGACAACGGCCTCGAGCCGAGCGGCAAGATCGACGAGACGCTGGTCCGTACGCTCATGGGTCGCGGTTGACGTTCCAACCGTCGCAAGCCGGCCGTCAGCGGCCGGCAACACATGGTTTAACCAATTGAGATACCGTTTATTTCTACAAATGCGGTGAAGTTTGACTTCGCCGCATTGTCGGCGCAAGGACGGGCTAACGCGCCTCGGTCGCTACGGCGGCCGGGCGCATTTGTTATCGGGACGTATCTCAGGTGGGCATCTATCTGCCGATCGCTGAAATGTCGGTCAACCTGTTCGTGCTGCTGGCGATGGGCGCGGCGGTCGGGTTCCTGTCCGGCATGTTCGGCGTGGGAGGCGGCTTCCTTATCACCCCGCTCCTGATCTTCTACAACATCCCCCCGGCGATCGCCGTGGCGACCGGCGCAAATCAGGTGGTTGCGTCCTCCTTCTCCGGCGCGCTGTCGCACATGAAGAAGCGGACGATCGACTTCAAGCTGGGGACGGTGCTGCTGGCGGGCGGCGTGCTGGGATCGACCATCGGCATCTATGTCTTCACGCTCCTGCGCGCCGTCGGCCAGCTCGACCTCTTCATCTCGCTGCTCTACGTCGTCCTGCTTGGCGTGGTCGGCGGGCTGATGCTCGTGGAAAGCGTGCGGGCACTGCGCCGTGCGCGCGACGGCGCCGCGCCGACGCTGAAGAAATCCGGCCAGCACAACTGGATTCACCGCCTGCCGCTGAAGATGCGGTTCCGCGCATCCAAGCTTTTCGTCAGCGTCATCCCCGTCATCGGCATCGGCGCGGGCATCGGCTTCCTGTCGGCGATCATGGGCGTCGGCGGCGGCTTCATCATGGTGCCGGCGCTGATCTACCTGCTGAAGGTGCCGACCAATGTCGTCGTCGGCACCTCGCTGTTCCAGATCATCTTCGTGTCAGCCTTCACGACCATCGTGCATGCCTCGACGAACTACACCGTGGACGTGGTGCTCGCCTTCATGCTGATGATCGGCGGGGTGGCCGGCGCGCAATATGGCGCCAAGGCGGGCCAGCGCCTGCGCGGCGAACAGCTTCGGGCGCTGCTTGCGCTGCTCGTGCTGGCGGTGGCGCTGCGTCTCGGCTTCGACCTGTTCGTGCGTCCGAACTCCATCTACTCGCTGGCGACGCCGGGTTACTGAGATGACCCGCGCCGCAACCGCAGCACTCTTCCTGATCCTCGCCTCAGCGGCGGCGCCGGTCGCGGCACAGGATTCGCTCGAAGGCCTGACGCCGCTTTCGAGCGAACCCCTGCAGCAGAACACCAGTCGCGAGGCTATCCAGATCGGCCTTTCGACCAACCGCGTCGAGATCACTGCGGACTTTGATGGAGCCGACCTGACGATCTTCGGCTCGGTCGAAAATATCGATCCGCAGGTCGCGCGGCAGGGGCGCTACGACGTGGTCGTGGTGCTGGAGGGACCGGCGCGCGAGGTCGTCGTGCGCCGCAAGGACCGCGTGCTCGGCATGTGGATCAACATGGCGTCCGAAACCTTCGTCAACGTGCCGATGTCCTACTCGGTGGCGACCACCCGCATGCCACAGGACATCACGGACGCGGCCAGCTACAAGCGGCTGTCGCTGGGGGCCGACAATCTACACATCGAGCCGCTCGACCGCGAAGGCAATCCCGTCACGATCGACGAATTCCGAAGTGCGCTGCGCGACCGCAAGGCAGCCAGCGGGCTTTTCAACATGCGGGTCGGCGGCGTGGAATTCCTGTCGCAGAGTCTGTTTCGTGCATCGCTGCCGCTCTCGCCCAGCGTGCCTGTCGGGACGCACAAGGCGCGCGCCTTCCTGTTCAAGAACGGTATCTTCATCAGCGAAAGCTCCGACTACCTCACAATCGTGAAGGCCGGTTTCGAGCAGACGATCTACCGCTTCTCGAGCAATCACGGCTTTGCCTACGGCATCCTCGCCACCGCGCTTGCCGTGCTGACCGGCTGGCTGGGGCGGGTCGTGTTCAGGAAAGACTGAGCGAGTGGCTCGACGCAGCTTTGAGCGCCGGACCGCGTTCCTAAGGAAATTTCTGCAGACCGGCACTTTAGGGCCGATCTCATTCGGCCTAACATTGCTCGACGTCGCGGCCCTTATCGGACCGCCAAGATGGTGGGTTACCGATGTCCACGATTTCCAATTCCCTTTGGATTGGGGCTATTCGGGACTCGAGATTTCGTTCTCGGTTGAACAACCTCACCACATAGAGCGGCTGAAGATCGATCCTGCTGCTCTGACAGGGAAAAAGTTTCACAGTTTTTGCCAACTCCTTGGGCTGTCGCTTGACGATCTCCCTATCGAGGGGCGACCGTCGGCGATGCTGAGTTCAGGGGTATGGGGGCTCGATGGAGTCAAGGTTGGCATTCACCCCGATCCGAGTGATCCCAAACTTAGTATCGATATTGAGGGAATAGAGTTGCTGTACGCCGTTTTCGATTCTGATGCGGAGCGCTTCCAGCGTACAGATATCAACCAGACGGCTGCATTGCTCGACGAGTACGCTTTTCTTCTTGGAATTTACGCTCACCCCTCTGAAGGTGGCAGTCGCGACAAACGTCCAGAGCGATGGCATACAATGCGGTCGCAGGACTATCTGCAGATCGTTGGTTAGCCCGGCCTCAGCATAGCGCCGGAAATCGCGAACACCTTGCTCGCGCCGATCATGTAGGCGAACAGGCCGTCGGCGTTGAACAGGCCGGCATAGGCGCGGTCGAGCACATTCAGCGAACCCGTGTAGGCACCGAAGGCCGGCATGACGACGCGCAGCCCATCGCTGGCGAAGCAGCGTCGGCGCACTGACCGGCCGCGCTGGACGATGCGCGCGCAGGGATGAAGGTGTCCGGCGATCTCGCCGGGATCGGACTTCTTAGACGGCTCGTGGCGGAAAGTGAGCCTGCCCGCCGCCAGCGTCTCAACCGTATCGCCCGGCAGACCGGCGGGCGGCTGAGGGTCATGGTTGCCCGACACCCAGAACCAGTCTCGTCCCGCCATCAGCGCCGACAGGTCGAGCCGCATCTGGCTCGGCAGGCGCGACGCGCCCTCGCCGTCATGGAAGCTGTCGCCGAGGCTGACGACCGTTTTCGGCCGGTAATGGTCGATGACCGCCTGCAAACGCAGCAGCGTCGCGGCCGTGTCGTAGGGCGGCACCAGCATGCCGCGCCGCGCCAGCGACGAGCCCTTCTCCAGATGCAGGTCGGAGACGCAGAGAATACCGAGATCGGGGAAATAGAGCGCGCCGCGTCGATCACAAAGCGCAGCCTCCCCCGCCACCGAAATCTCGGCGGCGTGCGGTTCACCCGGTAAAAAGATCGGCTCTGCCCCTCTCACGTCCCTACAAGTTCCCTTTGCTTCCCATTGCCTCGGCGATCAGGTCTTCCGCTTCAGACAAAAGCGAGTCGCCGGCTTCGCCATCCACCCGCTCGCGCCCGACCTCAAGCATGATCGGAACGGCCAGCGGCGAGATGCGGTCGAGGTCCTTATGCACGATATGGCCCCTGATTCGCGACAGCATGTCGGCAAGCCTGCTGACATCGAGCAGGCCAGCCGCAGCGTCGGCCCGCGTCGCCTGCAGCAGGATGTGGTCCGGCTCATGCGTGCGCAAGACGTCGTAAATGAGGTCGGCCGACACCGTCACCTGCCGGCCGCTCTTCTCCTGCCCGGGAAAACGCTTTTCGATCAGGCCCGATATCTGCGCGCAGGCGCGGAAAGTGCGTTTCAGCATCCATGAATCGGCCAGCCATGCGTCGAGATCGTCGCCCAGCATGTCCTCGTCGAAAAGTTGGCCGAGCGACGGCTTGCCCTTCTTGAACATTGTGCCCATGTCGCCCAGCGCCCAGACGCCGAGCACGTAGTCGGTGGCGACGAAGCCAAGCGGCCGGGCGCCGGCCCGCTCCAGCCGGCGCGTCAAAAGCATGCCGAGCGTCTGGTGCGCCAGCCGGCCCTCGAAGGGATAGGCGACCATGTAGAAGCGGTCGCCATAGGGGAACGTCTCGACCAGAAGCTCGCCACGCTTCGGCAGGACCGAGAACTCCGCCTGCAGCCGCAGCCAGTCGGCGACCTGTTCTGGCAGCGCCTTCCAGCGCTTCGGATCCGCCAGCATGGCGCGCACCTGGTCGGCGAGATAGGTCGAGAGCGGGAACTTGCCGCCGCCGTAATATGGCACCTTGGCGTCCGAGCCGGGCGCGTTGGAGACATAGCACTCGTTTTCGCGGATGCCCTCGAAGCGCAGCACCTTGCCGGCGAACAGGAAGGTGTCGCCATGGACAAGCGTCTCCAGAAACGCTTCCTCGATCTTGCCGAGCACCGGCCCGCCGCGCGCCACCGGTCCCTTGCCTTGCCTGACATAGCGCACGTTCAGCGCCGGCACCTCGATGATGGTGCCGACGTTCAGGCGATATTGCTGGGCGATGCGCGGATGGCTGACGCGCCACAGGCCTTCCTTGGTCTTGCGGATGCGGGCGTAGCGCTCGTAGCTCTTCAGCGCGTAGCCGCCGGTGGCGACAAAGTCGACGACGCGGTCGAAGGTTTCGCGCGCAAGCCCTGCATAAGGCGCCGCCGTCAGGACTTCGCGGTAGAGATCGTCGGGATCGAAAGGCGCGCCGCAGGCAACCCCCAGCACATGCTGCGCCAGGACGTCGAGCGCGCCTGTCAGCAGCGGCGGCGTGTCCTGCGCTCCGATCGTCGAGGCTTCGAGCGCGGCGCGGCACTCCAGCACCTCGAAGCGGTTCGCCGGTACGAGGATCGCCTTGGACGGTTCGTCCATGCGGTGGTTGGAGCGGCCGATGCGCTGGGCCAGCCGCGACGCTCCCTTCGGCGCGCCGACATGGATCACAAGATCGACATCGCCCCAGTCGATGCCGAGGTCGAGCGTCGACGTCGCGACGATGGCGCGCAGGCTGTTGGTCTCCATCGCCTTCTCGACACGGCGGCGCTGGCTGACGTCGAGCGAGCCGTGATGCAGAGCAATCGGCAGCGAGTCCTCGTTGATGCGCCAGAGTTCCGCGAACAGCAGCTCGGCCTGGCTTCGCGTGTTGACGAAGAGCAGCGTCGTGCGGTGCTGCTTCACGAGGTCGTAGATTTCGGGGATCGCGTAGCGCGACGAATGCCCCTGCCACGGTACGCGCTCGCGTGAATCCAGCACCGTCACGTCGGGTCTGGCCCCGCCCGCAACTGTGATGAGCTCTGCCATCGCGCCCGGCGGCTCCTGCGGCACGAGCCAGCGACGCAGCTCTTCGGGGTCGGCCACCGTGGCGGAAAGGCCGATGACCTGCAGCCCGGGCACGATGGCGCGCAACCGCGCCAGCCCGAGGGACAGGAGATGGCCGCGTTTCGATGTCACCAGCGAATGCAGCTCGTCGAAGACGACGTAGCGCAGGTCCTCGAAGAAGCGCTTCGCGTCCGACGTGGCGATCAGAAGCGCGAGTTGCTCCGGCGTGGTGAGCAGGATGTCGGGCGGTAC
Source organism: Mesorhizobium quangtriensis (assembly GCF_040081925.1). Classification (NCBI taxonomy): domain Bacteria; kingdom Pseudomonadati; phylum Pseudomonadota; class Alphaproteobacteria; order Hyphomicrobiales; family Phyllobacteriaceae; genus Mesorhizobium; species Mesorhizobium quangtriensis. The sequence goes on along the minus strand of NZ_JBEBMF010000001.1, from coordinate 1,223,192 downwards.
GAGCTTCTGGCGCTGGCGCTTGTGGGCAGGCGTGTCGCCGGTCCGCGTCTCCAGCGTGATCGGCAGCGCCATCTCCTCGACCGGCTTGGCGAGGTTGCGCTCGATATCGACTGCCAGCGCCTTCAGCGGCGAGATATAAAGTGTGTGTATGCCGCGACGCGCTTCGCCCGGCTTGCGCTTCGGCCTGACAGCAAGGTCGGTGAGCGTCGGCATGAAACCGGCCAACGTCTTGCCCGCGCCTGTCGGTGCAATCAGCAGCACCGACTTGCCCGCCTGCGCCTTGCCCAGAAGCTCTATCTGGTGCGCGCGCGGCGACCAGCCCCTCTCCGCGAACCATTTTATGAACTGGTCCGGCAGGGTTGCGGCGGTTTTGGCTGGGTCGGTCTTGGGCTTTTTCAGTCGCGTCACGCAGCAGAGGTAGCGCGGGGACGGGAATACGCCAAGAAGAAAATGGAACAAAAGGGGATCGAATGAAGGGCGCCATTTCCTCTCCCCCGCAAGCGGGGGAGAGGTGGCTCGCCAAAGGCGAGACGGAGAGGGGGCCTTTGCGACGGTAGGGTCCCCCCTCTCCGCCTCGCTATGCTCGGCACCTCTCCCCCACCTGCGTGGGCGCGAGGAAATGGCGCTACCTGCGCTCCGCCACGACAATCAGTCCCGTCACCGGCTCGTTGCGATCCTGCCGGATGATCTTCGCCTCCATCGAAACGACTGCGAATCCCGTCTCCCCCAGCACCCGCCGCACATAAGCCTCCGCATGTGCATAGCGCCGCGACGACTGCAGCGCGAAGCCATCCATCGCCTCGAGTTTCTCGACCGAAAAAGCAAAAAGCCCGTCCTCAGCGAGCAATCCGGCCACCGTCCTCACCACGCTCTCCAGCGCGCCGACATACATGAAAACATCGGCGGCCGTCACAAGGTCGGCCTTCGGTCCATCGTAGGAAAACGCCTGCAGGTCGGTCTTCTCCAGCCGATCGTAGACGCCCTTGGCGCGCGCCTTGCGCAGCATTTCCGCCGAGATGTCGAAGCCTTCGAGCCGGTCGCAGGCGGGTCTTAACCGCTCGCCCATCAGCCCGGTGCCGCAACCGAGGTCGAGCGCCAGCTGGAAGCGGCCGGGATGCGCAGCCGCGATCGCGTCCGCCAGAAACTCCGGCACGCGGTAGCCAAGCGTATCCACCAGAGCATGGTCGAACTTTTCCGCATACTGGTCGAACAGCGCCTCGACGAAAGCCGATGGCGGCGCATCCGCCGCGCTGGCTTTGCCCGCGAGCGCAAGCTTGAGCGCAGCGCCGGCGCGGTCTGCCGGGTCGAGCTTTTGCGCCATGCGCCAGGCTTCGGCCGCGGCTTCCATGTCTCCTGCGGTCTCATGAAACTCGCCGAGCCGGAACCAGCCGATCGCCCAGTTTGGCGCCAGTTCCAGCGCGTCGAGCATGAGTTCGGCGGCGGGCAGAGCCTCGCCGGAACCAAACAACATCTCGGCATAGTCGGCGCGGCGGTCGGCAAGAATGTCGCCGGAAGATGTGTCGAGCGGTTTGGCCATGGTCGCTTACCCCTCGCGGCCTAAGCCGCCACAAGACCTTGTATTGGAACGTTGGACGCACATCTCTTGAAGGACAACCTGCACGTGTTAAGAAGTCAGCATGGAAACTATCGAGCCCAAAAAATCCAAACCTTCAGTCCGAAGACGCGCGGATGCGATCAAGTCGTTTCGCTGCAAGAACCTGATCGCAGTTGTGGAAGATCCTCACGACATCAAGAACATCGGGACGGTCATCCGGAACGTCAACGCGCTCGGTGTGGAGAAAATCTATATCGTCGATCCACGCAAGTCGCTTCCAGACGACTGGCAAGCCATGCGCGAAAGGAAGTCGCTTTCGGGCACCTCGGTATCCGCGGTCAAATGGACGTTCGTAAGACGTTTCGACAACACCGAGGCATGCTTCGATCACTTGGAAAAGAAGGGCTTCGTCTCAATCGTCACGTCTCCGCATGTAAAAGGAAAGACCAACGTCTATCTCCATGAAGGCGACTACACAAAGCCGACGAAACTGGCTGTCTGGTTCGGCAGCGAAACACGCGGCATCAGTCCGCTTGCAGTCGAACGCAGCGCGATGTGCGTCGCGATCCCGATGTTCGGTATGATCGAGAGCCTCAATCTCGGCACCAGTTCGGGTATCGTCCTTTATGAGGTCGCAAAACAGCGCCGGGAGTACCAGAGCAAATATCGCCGCAGGAAGCAGAAAGGTGAACGCGCCGAGCCGCTGCCGACCGTGATGCCTCGCGAAGGCGAGACGACGTTGGTGGGCAAGGCATCCGACTAGCAGGATATTTTCGGCAACTTGTGTGAATGCATCATTCACCCAATCCATTGATTTCGTTCGACACGACGAAATTTTTCGCCGTTTCTATCCACGCCATTCCAGCCTGAACGATAATCCTTCCCGCAACTTGCCTGTGGGACCTGGTGTGTACAGCCAGCATTCAGGGGCAAGTGTGGCGCCGGGTGCTTCCGCTGGACTGAGCGGGACGTCCGACCGTCTGCCGCCTCGAGCGCTCGCGGCTTCCAGAATAACGGAAGCCGATGGGCCGGGCGCCGGCAGGGGGATAAACGCCGGCGGCGCATGGCAGCGCGTCATAATTATTACTTTGAAGACGTCGCTGCCATGCGCCGCTTCCCACACAATCGGCAATGGCCAGATCGGAAACGAGGCGTGGCGACGAGAACGTGCGCCAAGATAGAACCACCATCGTGTCAGCAACCACGCGCCCCCACCCTTCCCCGACGCTTCCGAATGCCTACATTTGCGCCATGCGCCCACGCGACCTCCTTTGCCCGAAACCCGCAGGCCTCTATTGCCCACCCGGAGATTTCTACATCGACCCGGTGCGGCCCGTGGCGCGCGCGCTGATCACCCATGGCCATTCCGACCATGCACGGGCCGGCCATGACGCAGTGCTGGCGACGCAGCAGACGCTCGACATCATGGGGCTTCGATACGGCGAGGATTTCGCTGGCTCGACGCAAGCCGCGGCTTTCGGCGAGACTATCCAGGTCAATGGTGTGGATGTGACCTTCCATCCGGCCGGCCATGTGCTGGGTTCCGCCCAGATCTGCGTCGAACATGACGGCACGCGCATCGTGGCATCGGGTGACTACAAGCGCCGGCCGGACGCAACGAGCCAACCTTTCGAGCCTATCCGGTGCGATGTCTTCATCACCGAAGCGACGTTTGGCCTGCCGGTCTTCCGTCACCCGCCCGATACCCATGAGATCGGCAAGCTCATCCGCTCGACCGAGCAGTTTCCGGAGCGGGCGCATCTGGTCGGCGCCTATGCGCTTGGCAAGGCGCAGCGCGTCATCCGGCTGATCCGCGATGCCGGTTACGAGAAGCCGGTGTTCATCCACGGCGCGCTGGCGAAGCTTTGCGACTACTACCAGTCGCAGGGCATCGACCTCGGCGACCTCCGGCCGGCAACGGTCGAAGGCGGCGCGAAAGGCGACTTCGCCGGGGCGATCGTGGTTGGCCCGCCATCGGCCTTCGCCGACCGCTGGGCGCGGCGCTTCCCCGACCCGATTTCCGCCTTTGCCTCCGGCTGGATGCGCATCCGCCAGCGTGCCAAGCAGGGGGGCGTCGAACTGCCGCTTATCATCTCCGACCATTCCGATTGGGACGAATTGCTGGAGACGATCGTCGAAACCGGCGCTGGCGAAATCTGGGTGACGCATGGGCGTGAGGAAGCGCTTGTGCGCTGGTGCGAATTGCAGAGCATCGCGGCCAAGGCGCTGCATCTAGTAGGGTATGAGGACGAGGGCGATTGATGGCTTCTGCTCTGCCTCATACCCCCCTCTGGCCTGCCGGCCATCTCCCCCTCAAGGGGGGAGATCAGACGTCATCACGACTTTCGCCAATCCCATGCGGTGCTGGTAAGGCGACGCCACTGCAACTGCCGATCTCCCCCCGGACGCTACCCAGCGAAAGCGGCCGGCCATGAATCGCTTCGCCGAACTCCTCGACCGCTTGGTCCTGACGCCAGCGCGCAACGGCAAGCTGACGCTGCTGGTCGATTATTTCCGCGCCGTCGAGGATCCTGACCGTGGTTACGCGCTTGCTGCGATCACGGGCGACCTGTCGATCGCTGCCATCAAGCCCGCCATGCTGCGCGCGCTCGTCACCGAGCGGATGGACCCGGTGCTGTTCGGCTATTCCTACGACTATGTCGGGGACCTCGCCGAAACTGTCTCGCTCGTCTGGCCGGAACCGCCGCTGCACCTCAAACCAAACCATACGCCCACGCTCGGCGAGGTGGTGGATGCGCTGCAATCGGCCAGCCGCTCGGACGGCCCGACCGTGCTGGCGCGACTGCTCAACAGCGCCGGCATCGAGGCGCGCTTCGCCATCATCAAGCTCGTCACGGGCGGCCTGCGCATCGGCGTCTCGGCGCGGTTGGCCAAGCAGGCGCTCGCCGATTTCGGCAAGGTCGACGTGGCGGAGATCGAGGAACTCTGGCATGGGCTGAAGCCGCCCTATACGGAGCTGTTCGCCTGGCTGGAAGGCAAGGCGCCCAAACCCGAAAAGGCGGCGAAGGCGCTGTTCCGCCCGGTCATGCTGTCGAACCCGGTCGAGGACCGCGACCTCGAAAAGCTTGAACCCGCCGACTATGCCGCGGAATGGAAATGGGACGGCATCCGCGTTCAGGCCGTTTCGGAAGGCGGCATCCGCCGGCTCTATTCGCGTACCGGCGATGATGTGTCCGGCGCGTTTCCCGACCTCGTGGACGCTATGGATTTCTCCGCTGCACTCGATGGCGAACTTCTGGTCGGCGACCCGAGCGAGGCGACGGGAACGTTTTCCGACTTGCAGCAGCGGCTGAACCGGAAGTCGGTGTCACCCAAAATCCGCGAGAAATTTCCCGCCTTCATGCGCTGCTACGACATATTGCAGCTTGGGGAGGAAGACCTGCGTCCCCTGCCCTTCATCGAGCGCCGCAGGCGACTGGAAGCGTTTGTGGCCACGCTCGATCCACGCCGGTTCGATCTTTCACCGCTCGCACACTTCACGGATTGGGAGGAGCTCAACCAGATGCGGACAAACCCGCCCCACCCGATCATCGAGGGCGTGATGCTGAAGCGGCTTGATTCGCCCTATCTGGCGGGACGACCGAAGGGGCCGTGGTTCAAATGGAAGCGCGATCCGCACACGGTCGACGCCGTGCTGATGTATGCCCAGCGCGGCCACGGCAAGCGATCGAGTTTCTATTCGGACTATACGTTCGGCGTCTGGCAGGGGGCGGCAGGCGAAGAGGAACTGGTGCCGGTCGGCAAGGCCTATTTTGGCTTCACCGACGAGGAACTGAAGCAAATCGACAAGTTCGTGCGTGACAACACGATCGAGCGTTTTGGCCCCGTGCGCTCGGTGCGCGCCGACCGCGACAACGGGCTGGTGCTGGAAGTTGCGTTCGAGGGGCTCAACCGCTCGACGCGGCACAAGTCCGGCGTCGCCATGCGCTTTCCTCGCATCTCGCGGCTGCGCTGGGACAAGCCGACCATCGAGGCGGACAGGATCGAGACGCTTCGGGCGATGCTGGATTGACGGCTATGGCGAGCCCGTCACTCCACCACCGAGACCTTGATCTCGTAGATGTCGACTGCCTTGCCCTCGTTGGCGAAGTCGGAATTGATGGCGATCGAGCCGCCCGCGCCCGGCTTGTTGGCGGGAAGCGCCACGTCGAACAGATATTCGCCGCGCTCATAGCCGACGGCATAGCGCTTGCGGCCGCAGTCGCCCATTTCGCCAAAGTCGCAACTGATGGAGATCTGCGTCTGCTGGCCATCCTCGGCGCGGGCCGATACGTCGAAGACCGCCTTCTTGCCGGCAATCTGTTCGAGCACGCCTTGGCCAACGTCGAAGATGACATCCGCGCCATCGGAGCCGGAGCGTATCCTGATGAACGATCCCGACTCGTCCTGGCTCACATCGGCCGTCGCGCCTGTCGGCGCGTTCACGCCGGAAGGGTCGCCCGGCGAAAACACGGTTATCCAGTTGCGCAGTTCCTGCGAACCGCCAAGGTCGCCCGGCTCGGCCGACCCATCCGGTCCCGGATCGAAATCGTCTTCCTCGACCAGTTGCGGCGGCGAGGCGACGCGCGGGGACGAGAGGAAATCGAACAGGCCTGTCTGGTAACCCCACCAGCCTCCTATCGCTGCGATGCAAAGCAGGGTCAGGATCATGAACATTGCCGCGAACGGCCTGCGACGGCGCGCACGACGCTCATCGCGATCGGGCGCGACCGTTGCGGCAGGCGTGCCGGCCAGAGGCGGCTCGCCGCGAACCGGAACGCCGATATCGGGTGTCCCGAAGTCCGGCTCCCCGACTTCCCGCGCGGTGGTGGCGCCGATATCCACGGAAGGCGCATGGCCTGCCGGCGTTCCGGCATCGATACCCACCGGCGGCGCTGCCGCGCCGCGTCCGGAATCGCGAGGGGTTTCATCGACGGACGGAACCGGGGCGGCGTTGCCCTGGATTTCAACCGCGTCGGCCAGCACGTCGGCAATCTCTTCCGGCCCGACCGGCAGGGGCTGCGGCCCTACATATTCCGCCTCTATGCTGGTGATCCGGGCCTGCAGGTTCTGCCTGCGCTTGATGGCCATCTCAACCGTCAGTTGCGGATTGGACTGCGTCGAACGCTCGAGCGCGGCAAACGCGGACCGATAGACCTTCTCGCGGAAGGTCCTGTCCTGTGCGTCTCCCTTCTCAAGCGCGCTACGGATCGCCTTTTCTACCGGATCCAATTACCGCTCTTCCCCATCGCGACCATTCGCATGAGCGATGGTTAACCCCATGAAAGCGATGAGGCAACGTCTTGCGGCGGCAATGCTCCAGAATCTGCCGCCGAGGCTTCAGGAGAAAGTCACCGTCCGATCTTCTGCCGAACTCTCGAATGCTCCGTCGATGAGCTTCTGGATCTCCGCTGCACGCCGGAAAGATGGATCGCCGTTCCTGCCCGCAAGCAAAGCATCGGCGAAGCGGCGCGCATTGCGCTTGACCGGCGGGGTGTCTATGGCCCGCCAGCTTGCCGTGTCGACGTCGGCTCCAAGGCAGCCGGAAAGGCTGGAGTTCTTGCCGTCCGTCTCGACTTTGAGCGCCCCTTTGGTTCCGTGCAGGGCAAGCGAAAGCTCGTTCTGGTTTCCGGTGGCAAAACGCGTCGCAACCACGGTCGCCAATGCGCCTGACTGCAGCCGGGCCGTCATTGCGACACTGTCGTTGGCGTCCAGCACATAGTCGCCGACGCGATTCCCCTCGACTTTGGGGAAAGTCACAAGGTCGGCTTTCAGGCTGGCGAAACCGTCGGCCGCGCCAAAGGAAGCGAAATCGAGGATGTGGATGCCTACATCGCCGAGGACGCCCGTCGAGCCATGTGCGATCGACTGACGCCAAAGCCACATCGGTTCCTTCAGCGCATCGCCCCATGCCTTGGAGACCAGCCAGCTTTGCCGGTAGGCCGCCTCGACATGACGCAAGGCGCCAATCTCGCCCGTCTCGACCAGTTCGCGTGCCTTCTGCAGGGCGGGCGAATTGCGGTAGGTGAGGTTCACCATATTGACCAGCCCGGCGCGCTCCGCCGCCTCGGTCATCTCCAGCGCGTCCGCATAGGTCGGCGCGAGCGGTTTTTCACAAAGCACATGCTTGCCGGCAGCGATCAGCGCGAGCGTCGTCGCCTTGTGGACGCCGTCCGGCGTGCAGTTGATCGCCGCGTCAAATCCGCCCCATCGGATCGCTTCTTCGAGGCTATCGAAGGCGCGCTCGATGCCGTTCGCGCGCGCGAATGCCGCCGCTTTCCCAGGAATGCTGTCGATGCAACCGACGATCTCGCATTCCGGGACCGCGGCGAATTCCTCGATATGATGTGCCGCGATACCGCCCGTGCCGAGAAGAAGAATTTTCTTCATGAGGTGGCCTCAGCTCAGTCCCTTGTCACCATCGGCATGCAGCCGTGCACCCTTCTGCACGATCTTTTCCTTGGTTTGCCCGACCGGGACATTGGGCGCATCGGTGATTGCCGCCCAGGCCGGCGCGGGGTTGTTGGCCCAGTGTACGGCATTGCGCAAGACCTGCCGCACGCCTTCGTTATGGTAGATCGGATAGGTTTCGTGGCCGGGCGAGAAATAGAAGATCCTGCCGGCCCCGCGCTGCCACGTCATACCGGAGCGGAATACCTCGCCTCCCTCGTACCAAGAGACGAAGACCGTTTCCATCGGCTCCGGCACCGCGAAGGGCTCGCCATACATCTCGGTCTCGGCGATCTCGATGCACTCGCCAACCCCTTGCGCAATCGGGTGGCCACGGTTGATCGCCCAGGCGCGCTCGCGCTCGCCGGCTTCACGCCATTTCAGCGAGCACGGCGTGCCCATCAACCGTTTGAAAATCTTGGAATAATGGCCGGAATGCAGAACGATCAGACCCATCCCCTCCCAGACGCGACGCGCGACGCGCTCGACCACCTCGTCCTTCACCTCGCCATGCGCGGCGTGGCCCCACCACAGCAGCACGTCGGTTGCCGCCAGACGCTCCTCGGACAGACCGTGCTCGGGCTCCTGAAGCGTGGCGGTGGAGACCTCGATGGCCTTGTCCTGCTCCAGCGCCGAAGCGATGGTCGCGTGCATGCCTTCGGGATAAATGGCGCGCACGACGTCGCTCGTCTGCTCGTGTACGTTCTCGCCCCACACTACCGCTCGTATCATTCCTAATCCTCCAAAGCGCTTTGGATTTCCCGTTTACCGCCTCGCCGGTGGAAAGTTAAGCTGCGAAGGCGATACAGCGACGAATTTTCGAATGGCACAGAGCGCGGCTTGAATTCGCCGCGCATTGCGGCTATCACGCGCACCAATCCGTCGGCTCCACGCCGAAGGCGGTCGCCGCTTTAGCTCAGTTGGTAGAGCACATCATTCGTAATGATGGGGTCGCGTGTTCGAGTCACGCAAGCGGCACCACTAACGCGCTGATTTTATTGGATTTTCTCTGAGCAGAGTGCAGCTGCGGCGATAATCCCATGCCGGGTCGCCACCGGGTCGCCACATCGCTGTCAGACTTCGGGGGAAAACTATCGGGCCCATAACGTCCCTTAGCCGCGCGATTAGCCACATGCTATGACGACATCAGCTTTGCAAGCCGTTCCACCTCGCCATGTTGAGCCCTTCGCCGGCCAACTCTCGGGTCTCGTCCCCGCCTGCGTTTTCCTCGATCGGTCGGATGCCCGCCGCCTCACGCAACAGAACGCTGACCAGCCCGATGCAGTGAAGGCCTATCATTTCCTGACCACTAGGACGGAAAACACAGGCGGCTTCGACGCGGTTTTCCAAGAGGTTCGAAGAGCTCCCGCGCCTGATCCTTCCGCTGCCCGGGAGGCGATTGCACGGTTACTTCTGGGACGCGCGTGCGAAAAGCGCGTCGTGCAGACGCTGAACCGCTGACGTTGCCCCCGCGATCTAATCCGGATTGAAGTTCGTTCTGGCCCATTGAGAGGACCAGGACATGAAGCGCAGCCGCTTCTCTGAAGAGCCAGATCATCGGAATTCTGAAGGAGCATGAGGCCGGGGTTTCGGTCGCCGACTTGTGCCGCAAGCACGGGGTCAGCGACGCCTCGATCTACAAGTGGAAGGCCCGCTTCGGCGGGATGGACGTCTCGGAGGCGCGCCGGCTGAAGGCGCTGGAGGACGAGAACACGAGGCTGAAGCGTCTGCTGGCCGACGCCATGCTCGACAATGCGGCGCTGAAGGATCTCGTGGGAAAGAAATGGTGACGCCCGCAGCCAAGCGGAAAGCTGTCGCTCGTCTGAAGGGTGCTTTCGGGATGAGCGAACGGCGGGCGTGTAAAGCCATCGGCTGCTGCCGCATGACGGTTCGCTACGAGACCATCCGTCCCGACGACCGCGAGGTTCGGGAGCGGATGAAGGCGATCGCGCATGAGCGTCGTCGGTTCGGCTACCGGCGTCTTCTCGTGATGCTGAGGCGCGAAGGCCTCGTCGTGAACCACAAGAAACTGTTCCGGCTCTACCGGGAGGAGAAGCTTGCTGTTCGCCGCCGTGGCGGCCGCAAGCGGGCGATCGGGACCAGGGCGCCGATGCTGGTGCCGCTGCGCCCCGACGAGCGATGGTCGCTCGACTTCGTGTCGGGCCAGCTCACAGACGGGCGGCGCTTCCGCATCCTGGCCGTCGTTGATGACTGCACGCGGGAGTGCCTGACGCTGGTCGTCGACACGTCGCTCTCGGGCATGAGGGTCGCCCGCGAACTCGATCGGCTGGTTGCCGAGCGCGGTCGGCCGAGAATGATCGTCAGCGACAATGGCAGCGAGTTCACCTCGAACGCCATCCTCGCCTGGGCCGATCAGAACCGCGTCGAATGGCATTACATCGCGCCCGGCAAGCCGATGCAGAACGGCTTCATCGAGAGCTTCAACGGCCGCCTGCGGGATGAACTGCTCAACGAGACGCTGTTCACCTCGCTGGCCCAGGCGCGTGTCGCGACCGCCCTGTGGCGCGCCGACTACAACACGGCCCGGCCGCACTCACAGATTGCCTGGCAGACACCGGAAGAGTTCGCCAGCACCTTCACCCCGCGACGGTCGCTCGCGCTGCGCTATGCCAACGGCTCCGCGCAAGCGCCCGCGGCTTCACCCGCCCAGCAGGGCAGAACCACCGACGGAAACGAACTCAGAACTGGATAAGACTTGGGGGTAACGTCACTGCCTCTCGAGCCCGCCGCTTGGCTGGCCCATGGCCTATGCGTTGTCTTGGATTCTTGTCGCGGGTGGGGATTCTGTCATGCCGCCCTGGGTGCGAGCGCAGTTCCGCGAAGCATCCCTGATCGTGAATCGGGCTTATAAGCGGTATTGTCAATGTGCCGGCGCTCACCGGCGCATTCTTCATGCTGCAAGCTATGTCCGCGCCGTACCCACCACCGGTTCTGCACGGAAGGCATCAAACCCGAACCAGCGTGCTAGTGCGCGCATCGGGTCATTCTTCTCGCGGTTGCTGAAGCTTCTCCAGCCTCGACATTGACTACTTCAAGGGTGGCAGACTAGACGCTCCTCGCCAACAGCCTCCAGGCGATGGTAGTTCATACTCACTGCTACGCCCCATAGGGTCTGTTGTAGCCCGACCAAGCTCCAAATATCTCCGGAGTCTTTTGAGACAGCGCACCTATGAACTGACAGTTCGGGCTGCCTGCTTCCTTCAGGGAGGCAAGGGCGGAGCGCGCATCCTGTTGCGAAGTGCTAGCCCATCGGACGGCGAAGACAATGCAATCCGCAATTGGCGCGAAGTAGAGGCTGTCGACAATCGCTAGTGCGGGCGGGGTGTCCAGTACTATAATTTCGCAGCTGTTTGAGACTGCGTCCACGACTTCGGAAAGAGTTTCGGCAACTTGGGACCCCAGTGATACTACCTCGTGATTGCGTATCCCGTAGATGACTTTCAAGGCAGTCTTGTGCTCTGTTGAGACGACCTGCTTCAGGGATACCTGTTGTCCATTCTTGCCGTAGAGGAAATCCTGAAGGCTTGTCTCAGCCTGCTCGCCCGTAGCCGCCTCGATACCCGGCCGACGCAGATCGCAATCGATCAGCAGAGTTGTCTTGTTGCTCTGCGCATAGTAGCGGGCGATCGACAAAGCCAGCGTCGTCTTTCCCTCACCAGGCACCGACGAGCACACCATAACCACGAATGCCCGACGGCCTTTGTCAGGATAACTGCGCGATCGGGCCTTTGCCATATCTATTGCAAGCGCGATTCTGCGAATCGATTCCGCATAAATGGAATGTGGCTCGGTGAGAAGCAGATCGGCAGGGCGCGACGCGCCGTCTAGCCCATTGCCTCCTTTGCTGTGGGGAACAGTAATAACCACCGGAAGGTCTAAATTGCTCTTTACTTGTTCCTCGGACGTAAAGCCGCCGATAATGTTTTCGTAAAGCAGCGCCAATGCTATTCCCAACGCGCATCCCCCAAACCCCGCCACTATGAGGAATATCGGAATGTTGGGAAATGAGGGCGTGGCCGAAGGCAGTGCAGCCGAAACAATGCGACTGTCAGCCACCTGTAGGTCCGCCTGCGCCTCGACGTCTTTAAGTCTCGACAACAGTGTTTGATATTGCGCGCGCGCAATATCAGCTTCTTGGCGCAGCTGATAGATTCGTGCGAGAACATCAGTAGGTAGGTCGCTGCTAAGGATGGCTTTCCGCGCCTCTTCCTGAAGAGAACGAACCTTGGCTTCCGATTCGGCGACGCTGCGTTGAGCAGATGCTAGACCCGACGAGGATTGAGATTTGAGCTCGGATTCCAGGCGCGAAATCTCAGCGCGGAGGTCTATGCGTTCGTTAGGATCATCGGACGAGTTGGCGAGCCTAGCGTTTGCGGTCGCAAACTGTTGGGCAAGTTCGCTGACTGCCTGGCTCTGGAGCTTTGTCCCGACCGCAGCCCAAGCACCTCGTTGGATGTCGAGGCCGACCTGATCAACGTTGACTTGAAGACTGCGACGTCGATCGATTTCCGACTTCAGCCTTTCTCGAATGGCCGACATCTCCGCTGAGCTGCCGTCGGCCGACTGGGTTTCGAGATATTCCGAAATGAACTTTTCGAGCGCATCTTCGGTTGTCGCGAGCGCTTCGCTCGCCCGCTGGATCCGCTGCGTCAATACATTCTTTGCAGAGAGTGTCGCATCGACTTTACTCGCAACCTGCTTGGTGATGTAGGAGGCAGCAATCGAATTCGAAAGATCAGCGGCCTTACTGGCATCCTCCGACATCGTGCGGACCTCGATCAGGTAAGTGTTCGGCAATCTATTGATGGCGATACTTTCCTCAAAATTTTTGATCGTGCCTTGCAGACGTGCATCGGGCGAAAGCACGCCACGGCGATCTTCTATCTTGAGCAATGTCGCCAGGCGCGCCCGCCACCCAGGCTTCGCAGCAAACTCCGGATCGTCAAGGAGGTTCTTTTCACGGATCACATCTACTAGGACCGCCGATGAGTTAATGATCTCAACTTCGCTATTGATTCTTCCATCGTCGGACATCGCATTTGAATTAGCGGCCGACGGATCGAGAAGGTTCTTGCTGCTTGGGTCCACTACGATGAGCGTTGAAGACGAATATGTTGGCGTCAGAGCGAGGATAAGCAAGATGCACAAAACGATAGCCGACAGGATTGCTACCCCAATAAGCCGGATCCGCCTGCGTAGCATGCCGATGAGCTTCCTCAAGTCAGCCTCGGAACCGAAGCTTCCCTGCATTGTCTCTGGCTGCTGCTGGTAATGGGTATAGGCTCCGACATTTCTAATTGCGGAGTTTGCTATCCTATCGTCCGCCATGTCTTCAGTGGTGTTCATGTGTACTGGCCTCCAGATCTATCGCGGAGGTGGACGCCACCACCTTAACAGGGCAACCATCCTCTATGCGCAGAGCGGTCAGGCGACCGGTCGCATAAGCTCCCGTATCCACGCTGATAGCCGGGCCGGTAAAGTCGATCTCTTCGACAATTCTGTGTCCATGAATCACAACAAATTCGTTCCGCTCCTTAGCAAGCATTGTGCCAGCCCCCCCCCAAAGAAGATCATGGTCTTCCTGATTTTCCATCGGAATGCCGGGACGTATTCCTGCATGCGAGAAGACCAGACCTGGCGCGCGAAGCACTACTGGAAGACTGCGCAAGAACTGCAAGTGCGTGTCCGGAACGCTACTCTTGACCGCCAGCGAAAGCGCCCGCTTCCGGTGGAGCGCAGCATCACGATCGATGTCGATACCATACGAGAGTAACGTTTCGCGGCCGCCAATATTCAGCCACGCGGACTTTGGGTCCGGGTCTTCCATAAATGCGAGCATCGCATCCTCATGGTTGCCGGCCAAGCAGATGCGCTCGAAACCTTTCGGGGGAGCACGCAATAGGTGATCGATCACCTGGGCTGACCTCGGGCCGCGATCGATATAGTCTCCAAGCATAACGAGGACTTTACGTCCCTGAATTGAAGATGCGTCTAGTAGGATATTCCTCTCCAAGGCGCGCAATTGATCCAATGCCCCATGGACATCTCCTATGGCATATAGAACTGCCTGACCCTCCATGGTGAGCCGAGGGCGGACGTTCTCGATGACATCGCCACCCAACGCTGACGAATGCGCCGATCCAATGCCCAGCATCGCCCTAAGTGAAAGCATGCCTCCCCCCAACCAGTCTGGCTTTTGCTTCACCATTGGCTCTGCTGGCGATCCCCACAGCTATGATTGCCAACAGAGTAAACATGTTCGCCTGAATCTCCAGTCCGAAATCGACTGTTGAATGGACGGCGGCTACCACGATTACGCCAAAAGCTGCGGTCGGTGCCATCCGATATTCATTAGCCAACACGATATGCATCAAGATTCGGGCTATCAAAATCAAGAAAATCGAAAGCGTCGCCAATCCGGCGAGAATACCGTCCTCGACCACAAGTGTTAGGTAGGTCGAATGAGCCTTGTCCCATACGACGTCTGTCGCAAACGAAGGCTGATGGTAGAGGGGAAACGCATATTCGAAAGTTCCACCGCCGTATCCTGTCCACGGCCGCTGCAATATCATTTCGACGATCTGCGCATAGAGGGTCATTCTCAGTTGGGCTGCCTCGCCTGCCACCTCGAAACGCTGTAAGGTTTCCGCGCCATAAAACCAAAAGCCGAGGAGACTAAAGGCCGCAAGGCCCAAGGCGAACGCCAAAAGCCATTGCCACGATCGGTTGTGCTTCAAGACTATGATCGCCAAAACAACGACTAGGCCAGCGAAGGCCGCAAAAGCGCCCATTCGTGATTGCGTAGCCAATAGTGCCGCCGCCACAAGCTGGGTTAGAAGGAGATACAGAATTCCCTCCGATCGTTCGCCGATTTCCCTTCTTTTGTACCTCATGATGCTATCGACTAACAAAGCGGCACCCAGGACGACGCCCATTCCGAGATACAAGGCGAACGAGTTCCGATTGACAAATGTTCCCGTGGCCGCGCCTAGGTAGTCCCACTTTTCAAAAAACAGTATCGTGTCCCCCAGCATGTACAGGGCAGTAACGCTGTAGAATGCATAGAAAGTAATCGTGTAAAAAATGAAAGATATTACGAACTTCGAGCTCATTCGTCCCAAAGTTTGAATGGCTAAGTACAGGAAGACCCCATAGCTGAACGTTTTCATGAAGGCGGACCAGGTTGCGGCCGGCGCGATGCTGAGTGAGACGCTCTCCTGTGCGGGCATGGCAGACTGCATGGAGGGAATGACCAAGCCAATCGGAGCCATCTGCACGAGGGACCAAGCCAAGAGCAGTCCCCAGAGCACTGAGGGCCACTTCAGAAAGCTTGGAAAAGCGCTTTGGTCCCGGCCGATCGTCGTCCTCAGGTAGAGGAGCAAGACGCCGCTCAGGACCGTTGCCCAGACTGCCCAGAAGAAGGGCCGGTTACTCCCAAATGGGATCGGGGAGAGAGCTGTAACTACGAGTATGGCGACGCCAATTGTGCGATTCCCGGGGGAAACGGCGAGACGGCGACGCGGCCCGGGCGTCAATTTTTGCGACCCAATTCCAACGCATCACGCATTGCGGCTAGAAACTGCCGCTGCACGCTTGGGGGAGTCTTGCTCACCATCTCTATCAACCTTTCCCTGAGATCCGGGTATCTGGCGGTGTAGCGCACCAGCACTACCGCGCCGCTTTTCGTCTGAAGTAGCAATTCGATATCTCGAGTAAAATGCTTTCGCATCTCGGGGGTCAAGGCACTGTCGTTTTCATTCCAGACGGGAAGCCGGAATGCTGCCATCCATCCCTCTGAAGGAGCAGTCTCGTACGCCTTGCCGATCCGCTCAAGAAACTGCTCCCGATCGCCTTTCTGGAGAGCGGAGCGGGCCGCCACGTACCAGGCATAAGCAAAGGTAGGGGTCCAAGCAGTGTAACGCAGGGAGTGCTGCTCGCAGATCGAAGCTAGTGCGTCGCGACGCTCGGGCGGCTGCAGCCGTCCATAGTATCCATCCATCGCTTCCACGCATTCGTCGAGGAAGACCCTCTGAGAATAAGGAGAGATGCCCGCAGGTATCTCGTCGTGGATGATCGCGTTGAAGCGCGCACCGGCGGTTCCAGGTATGCTAAGAAATACCCGCGCCTCCAACCATGCGGTCGACGCAAACAAGACTAACAAGAGGAACACAGCGACTTTTGCACGCTGGTTGGCGAAGGGGCGTTTCCGTGACGAAGCCCTCTGGATTGGGTCATTTTTTCTCGCGCCGGACAAGTGCTAACTGCCTTCTTTGGGGTTGCGAGCTGAATCCAGATACTGCGTGAGAGCGCAGACGAGATAGTAGAAGATGCTTGCATGCACGCCGCGCGCGACCGACCACACTCGGTCGTCGATGCGATCGATCCAAAGCCCGAGCGGAGCTTGATCGATATGCCAGCAGAAGAGCCTGCCGAGGCGCTCTTCGACTTCCGGCCCGAGATTGAGACCGTTGGCGATGGCCGACGCGTAGAGCTTGCGCGCATAGCCCGTGGCGACGGCCACCGCCGCCGCGGTGTTCCTGCCGGTCGGCTCGAAAATCGCAACGCCGCCCGCCACGTCCATTTCGGCGAGGTCGGCGTGCACGCGGCGCGAGTGTTTCTTCGAAGCGATCAGGTAGATCAGCGTTGCGGCGACCGGCCTCGCCGCCAGCAGCCTCAGCGACTTCGTCAGCATCGAGCCCTGGCCGGCAAGATCGTGGAATTGCTTTGGGTTGTCCTCGCGCGACAGCGGCCACAGCCGCGAGCCTACGCCGCCACTTATCACAAAGCTGACGATCCTTTCGCTCATCTCCTTCGCCACGGGCTCCGCATCTCAGATTGGCTGACTGCGGAGCGCATTCTCGAAATCTCGTCGCCCTGATGAGCGCGCTCGTTTCGAATCCAATAGTGTTCGGCTCCACGTCGCCAACGATGGCCACCTTGCTTCCAAGCATTTCCCAGGACTACGCGCGAATTGTCGCTGCGCAACCCTATCCCCTCCCTGGTAACCCCCGAGCGAAAATAGCCAGATAGGACAGCGTGACTAGTGCAAGGGTGACCAAGCCGAAATAGCACGCATACGCCCAAATGGTCTTGATAAGGGAAGGTCCGAGCAGAAAGACAAGGCTGAAAAGGACGAAGCCGATGACTGCCACCGCTGCAAAACACCCGATCAGGCGTCGCGAATTGTTCACACTGACGATGTAGTGCGAGGGCTGGTATGCGGCCGCTATCACCACGACAACGCCGGCAACGATGCCCGTGCCTTCCGGAACCACATTGTTGGGTCCCAGCAACAGGGAAAATATCCTGTTGTCGAAGATGACAAGCGCGGCGGCCAACAGAAGCGATGCGAAGACGCACAGGCCAATGATCGACAGATAACGTCGCCATGCGGTTTCCGGCTTGCCGGTTAACAGGTCACGTGTGATTTGCGGCAATGCAACCTCTGTGGTCACGCGTCCGGCGGCGGTAACGACCCGGACAAACTTCATGATCACGTCATAGGTGATAAGGGCCGGCCCTACACCAAACGAAACCGTCAGCAGAACGTAAGGCAGGGTCAGCACGGTCATTTCCGAGAAGCTCGAAATCAGCGAGGAGAAGAGTCTCCGCGCATGTTCCGAAGCAGGCAAAAGAAATGCTGGACCTTTGTCAAAATTGAAATTTAGAGACGTGCTTTTCCGCAAAATCAACATTAAAATGATGATTGTAAAAAGGTTAATTAACAACGAAATGGTTGCGAACTCGAAGAGAGTTCCGCTAATTATCAACAGCGACAGGGCCATATACTGAAGGATTGACCTTGCCAAAAGAACGTATACAAATCTTTTATTCATGTCGAATGCCCATAACATGACCTGAACGTCGTTAAGGACAAAGTTTGTTGATAATATAGAAGACAGAAAAATAGCGTCTTCCAAATAGTTTTCGCTCGAAATAGGAAGACCTATTGGTAATAAGAATGATACTAATAAAATTAGCAGAAAATGGCAAATGAGCAGTTGAAGAACATGGTGCCAGTTTGATACCTGGCGGTCGTGCACGATATCTTCCCTTAATGCGACATAGTTGGTTCGTCCCGCCGCCACGTTCAGGGGCAGAAGGAACATGCTTATGGTGGTTAGGAGGATAACTTCGGCGAAGCGCGAGGTATCAAGTACCCGAGCCAATACGAGGAGTTGGCAGAGCGAATAGCCCATTAAGAGTATAGACTGGATGGCATGCAGCGCCGTAAAGCTGTCAATCGATCGTCGCAGTGAGAATTGTTTGATCATCGCGGCTTTATCACCAGCGCGCTCGTACGATCATGTCAGGCCATCTAGAAATGGCAATGTGGTAGCAAGTCGAAGATGGCATGGCGTTGCATTGAACGCTGCCTTGATCGATGCGGGCAATTCGCCGTCACTCCGCTTTGAATCCGGCTCCACCAGCCAGACATGTTCGAGACCGTTGCTCCACCGGCGCAACGCTGGCAGATAGAACTCTTCGGATGCGGCTCCACATCCTACAAGCGCGATTGACGTGGAAGTGTTCAAGGCGAACTCTTTGGCTTGGCGCGAACCTGCGCGATTTTTCCTTCAGTCGGTTCGTCGGATCGGTCTAGGACATGTATCGGTTTCAGGCCATAGAGATTTGAGAAAGAGTGTTAAGTTCGAAGGACTACAGTCTTGATTTCGCAACTGGGGGAAGCTGCGCGTATGAGAAAGACTCAAACATGCCTGTTCTGGCAAGGGGTTGCATGAGGCCAAAGAAGCCACATTTGCTCTCCATCTCCAACGGGCAGGCGCGGTCGTTCGGTCGCAGGCGCATCTTGGTACCCGGCGGGGCAGGAGTAGATCTGGATCCTATGAACATCGTTTGGATTACTAGATCCGACCTTTTCGACAGGACGAACGGCGCCGACTTCTATAGTCATGGGCTCCTCACGGGCCTGGAATCCTGCGGCGTGGTAGGACAGGTATTCGGCTACACGAGCCAGGAGACGGAGGTCGTCGCGCACGGTCCCATGGTACAATGGCTCTTCCCGAGGCCTCACAGGTCGAGGGCGCTAAGCCTATTCACCGGCCAGCAGAGCGATGCCCACCGGATTCATAGCTTGGAACTTGCAAAGGCAGCCATCGCTGCCATTGACGCCAATACGGATGCGGTACTCGTCGACTATTTTGCAACAGGTTGGATATTGCCATATCTTCGGCGCTCACTGGCATCCTCAGGCAAACGTCCTCCAACTCTGGTGTATGTCGCCCACAATCATGAGAGCACGCTCCGGCCCAGAGTAGCCCAGCAATACTCAGGGAACGCTCTGATGAAGGCAGCCCTTAAGTTCGATGCAGCTAAGGCGCGCAGGCTCGAGCAGAAGTTGGTAGAAGCCTCGGACCTGGTAACGGCAATCACCGACGACGATGCAGAACTGTTCCGTCGGAACGCCCCTGGCAAGCGGGTGGTGACGCTGCTTCCCGCCTACAACGGGCCGGTCGACGCCGATTGGCAAATCACCCCGGCCACAGCGAAGCGCGTGGTCATGATGGGATCATTCGAGTGGATCGCCAAGCAGGAAAACCTGAAGCGCTTCGCGGAAGCTGCCAATGAACCATTCCGGGCAGCGGGAATCGAACTCACAATCATCGGCAAGGTTGATTCGGCGTTTGCTGAGAGCGTCCGCTCGCAGTCGCCTGTCTGCAATTTTCTAGGTTTTGTGGACAACCCTGAGTCAATAATCCGCGATGCGCGGATGGGCCTGATGGTAGACGAGATGGGAGGAGGCTTCAAACTCAAGTATCTCGATTATATTTTCCGAGGTCTTCCGGTTGCAAGTATTAGTTCCCAGGCCGTTGGCCTTCCGCTCATCTTGGACGACTGTATGTTGCTTGGAAGTTCGGCCGGGGATCTTGTGGCCAGAGTTGTCGACAACATAGACGACTTCAACAGACTAAACGAAATGAAATGGCGCGCGTACGCCGGCTGCAGAG
The DNA here is from genome assembly GCF_040081925.1 of Mesorhizobium quangtriensis. NCBI lineage: Bacteria > Pseudomonadati > Pseudomonadota > Alphaproteobacteria > Hyphomicrobiales > Phyllobacteriaceae > Mesorhizobium > Mesorhizobium quangtriensis. The sequence continues at coordinate 1,203,197 of NZ_JBEBMF010000001.1, read as the reverse complement.
GCAAATTTGACTGGCCTTCGCGCGGGGCAATCCTGCGTAAGGCCATCGAAGAAACCAGACTGGCGATGCCGTAGTAGCATGTCGCCGCCGACCTTCATAGTAAAGCAGCAGGCAGGAATGGACATCGAGGACCGACGGCGCATCGCAGCTCGTGAGAAAGCGATCTGGATATTCTTCGTCGTTCAGCTACTTGGACTCACTCTCTTTCAGAAGATCGGCTTTCCAGTCGCGGGCTCGGCGGTAGCAATCTCCATCCCGCTTATGTGGGGCGGCATCGCGGTCCTGGCCATGCAGGGTTATGCGAAGGTCGATCTTACGCGGCTATTCCTGTTTTGCTTTTTCCTGTTCTTCGCAGCCATCGGCCTGCTTTCGGTTCAAGCGTTCTCCGTGAAGGCGATCGGCCTAGTCTTGGCGATCTACATCCCGATGGTTTTTACAGTGCGTGCACGCGAGGAGACCGTCCGGCGGGGGATGCGCTTATTCGTGAACATCGCCGTCTTGATAGTGCCGATCCTAGCGTTGCAATGGGCACTGCAGTTTACCGTCCGGCCCGGTCTCTGGTTCAACATAGAGACGATGATACCAAGAGCATTCCTTGTTCCCGACTACTACTACGAGCGATTCGTCAAATATGGGTCGCTGCTGACTAAGCCAAATGGGATTTTTTTCCTAGAGGTTTCGATCGTTTCTCAGATGATCGCGCTCGCTATCGTCATCGAGCTAGCTTGCTTTCAAGATATGCGGCGCGTAACCGTCCTGCTTTTCGGCCTTGTCGCCACGACCGCGGGAACAGGCATTCTTCTCTTGGCTCTCTGTGCGCCACTCTTGATACGGTATCTTCATCCCAAGCTCTTGCTGATGGGCATCTTTGCATTCATCGGCCTTGCCATACTGGTGGCTGCGAACGGCATACCCGCCATTTTCGATCGCACGTCTGAATTCAGTTCACAATCGGAAAGCGGCTACTACCGGTTTGTCGCCCCGTTTTTTGTCCTCGGCAGTATATTTGACCAGACGAGTTTACTGTGGCGTGGCGAAGGCCCCGGCAACGCGCCGAAGGAACTTATCGTGATGCTGCCGTTCACAAAGCTGATTTACGAATACGGATTGCTGGCGAGTATCTTCTTCTACGCCTTCCTGCTAGTCTCGTTCTTCAAAGGATCCTACAATTTCACAGTATCTTTTGCCGTCTTCATATTCTACAATTTGCTTGGCGCAGGGCTTGCAGTGCCTGTGTACGGTGTAGCCGCCATTGTTCTTGTAACGGCATTGCGAGTTGACCGAAACGCCACAGGTGGTCAGGCGATATTGCGTTCACGTCCGTGGCGCGCGGCTGCTTTGCAAAACTTTTAGGAAACGCTGCGCTATAGTTTCGACGTCGAACCATTCTTCGGCGTGTTTACGGCCATTTTCGGAAAACCGGCTGCGGAGTGCGTCATCCGCTAACAGAGTCTGTGCCTGAAAAATCAGACCATGGATGTCATCTGGCGCGCTGACCAAACCCGCCTGCGCCGACTTTATCGTTTGGCACGCGAGATTTTCGGCAGGTATAGAGGCGAGGATCGGTCTTCCTGCGGCTAGGTAAGACAGGATCTTCGATGGAACGGAGAAGGCGGAGGCATCCTTCTCGATCATGGCAAAAAGTATGTCGGCGCCCGCTAGCATGTCGGGGAACTGATCAATCGGCACCCAGCTCCGCACGAATACGTTATGCAGCCCCTCAGAAGCGGCCATTTGGCGAATCTGATCCGGCGCGGCACCTTCGGAGAACACGTAGATGTCAGCGTCGACCGCGCGCGCCAAGTGCAAGACGACATCCGGATTGTGCTTGCGGGCAAGAGTTCCGGAATAGACTATGCGAAGTCGGTCGCCGGGCATGTTCTGACGAACCCACTCGTTGTCTCGCGGTCGCAGCGGAATGTCGTTGATAGCGGCCCAGTTTTGGATGACCTCGACATGAGCGGAATCGATCCGCCACCGTATGATGAGGTCCCGAAAGGCCTCGGTGATGGCCACGATCGCTGCACTGCGCCGAAGCGTACGGATTTCCATCCTCCTGTAGAACCAGCCCGCAGCCATTCCGAGCAAACGGCTGCGCTTGGACAAGATGCGTTCGATAGCTTCGCTGTGCACATCCTGAAACCAAAACAGGAAGCTGGCGCCATTGGCCACGCAATATCTCGACACCGCTCGCTGAACCTCCAGCGGAGCGTTTGCCGATATAATGGCGTCCGGCCTCTCCTCTCTAATCAGCCGGTCCAGTTTTCTTTTGTATTGTTGCTGCTGCCAAGCTCTTTTGATCAGATTTTCCTTATTGAGGGGCACATCTATATTGAGCTCTACAGCCTTGAAGTTGTCTGGATCGGCTTGGCTGCCGCTAACCTTGCCCTTTGGAGAGGAGAAGCCCGCGAACGACACATAGCAGACCTGCCGCCCTTGCCGCGCAAGTTCGCGCGCTAACTGCGCCGTAAACGCATGACCGCTATAGTCATGCACCAATATCTTTTTCGGCCAATTGAAATGGCTACCCACGGCCCGACTAACCTTCGAGATACGAAGTGTAGGCTTCGGCAATTCCTCGCTGTCCAAGCTTTCTGAAGCTCGCCAAAACTTCACTCCCATGTAAATGGCCAGGCAGGACGGTATTGTCGAGTACGTCCTGCAACGGGGGGTATTCCTGGCTCGCTTCACTATTGCCGCCTGACGGCTGGCACTCTCCAACCAACGAGAATACATGCGTGCTCCGCAGACAGATAAGCACCGGAGAGCCTCGCGCCGCTCGTCACTATTGTTTTGGTAAAGAAAACGCCCCAGCTCCTCAACCGCACTCGGTCGTCATATGCGGTCAATCGCAGATCCGTCAACACAGTTGTTACCGCAAAGTTAACGGGTCGTCGTTGCAAGTTTAGGGCTTGGACTTTTGGCCAATAATTTCGGTCATTACGATCCAGGGTGCGCCGAGTACGTCGACGGCAAAGCGGCTTTAAAGCGGCTACATCGCTTAACGATCTGCGGAAAATCTTGAGGCGGCCAAACACGCGTTCGATGCCATTCCGTTCAAAATGAAGCATGAGAGTGAAGCAGTGCTCCCAGCTCGCCGGTCAGCCGTTGGTGGAGTGCTCGGGCTTGTGCCACTGTCCTTAACCTTGCGTCGTATCGTAACGCATCGCAATCGTAGCCCATGTCGGCATGCAGAATGCGGGTATCCGTCAGACGTTTCAGAAGTTCGCTTTCCCGCTCTACCGTGCGCGAGCTAGGCGGCGGTTAGCATTACGGGCTGGAACGGAAATGGCGTTCGATTACCTGATTTTGTGCCGGAGCAAAACGATGAGCCTTCACTGCGTACCAGTCGTCGATCAATGCATGCTTAGGCGGGTCGTAGGCACCGGAGAGCAGAAAAGAGATCAATCAACACGCCGCTGCTCCTAGCTGCCGAATGTAACGCGTCTTGCTCAGGCCAAAGGCCTACCGGCGGGTCGCCCATACATTGATCTATGACCGATGCCACTGATCATTAGAAGCCTTATCCTGAAACTCTTGTGACCTACCTGCGCGCTGTCTTTAGGCTGCTTTGTGTTGACGGCTTCTGAGATAGCTCTTATCCTAGCCAGTTAGAGTTGGGAGGGCGAAACCAATGCGCCAAGTGATGTATACGACGTGCTGCACTTTACTCGCGGTGGCTTTTGGCGGGAGTGCGCATGCGCAGACTTCTGCGGTCGAGCTGAATGCCGTGACGAACGCCTGTCTGGTCTCGGACGCCGAATGCCAGACTGCGGTCACGAACTATTTGACGGGCCTTCGTTCCGCGAACTTGCCGACGGCTGACTACAATCGAGCTGTCGCCGACCTCGTGGTTGCGTTGGCCACCACAGCAAACGACGACGCTGAATGCAACGACGAAGATCGACGTTTTGCCACAGCGATTTCCTACTCCGGCACGCTCTCTGATGACCCTGCGCAGGCGCAGCTGATCAATGATATCTCGGACGCCGTTGCGGCATGTACTGAAATTCGGACGGCTGCGCTCACTGCCGAGGCCGCGAGCGCCAACTGAGTCCTAGACGTCATAGGAACCGATTGTGTGACAGGCCGCAGGGCAGTCGGGACTCATTCCCATCTCAGCGGGTTTGCTGATGCCATTTTCACCAGAGTCAGGTCAGTTTGACCCCAACCCCGAATTGAATTGGTGCGATTGTCAAGAATACGATCGCCGTTTGGCGTCTTTACCACAAGGACCGCATGACCTTCGCCTCTTGATGTCCTGACGACCGCTATCCGGAGAGCGCTCTGCGGAAAGCCGAGGCGGATCAAATGCTTCCGTTTCGTAAGAGCGTAGTCTTCGCAATCTCCGCTTGTCGGATTGGCGACCCATCTGTCGCCCTTGCGATCGTTTCTTGGGCGAATTGACCGGTTGACCTGGGCGTTTATGGCGCGCAATTGCGACATGCGCGAGGATGTCAGCTGGACAGAAGCACTCTTGGCCTTGCCGTTTCGACAATCAGCAGCGTTCTGCAAACAATAGAGCTGGTAGGCGAGCGGTGCCGCTGCTGAGCCTTTCGAGGGCTTGCGCTTGACTTGCCACTTGTATGCCAGAGGTTTTGCGTTGCTAACCTTGCTGCTAATTGATGACGTTTGAATATCTCCCGCGTAAGCATAGTTGAAGCTCAATCCTGCCCAACAAACGCTCAGAGACATTGAGATGAATGCCGCACGCCAATTCATTTTATACTCCCCAAGGATTTTTTCCTGGAGCACGTATAAAGTGGAATTATTTCAATGCGGCTTAGGCAGACTTAAGCTTTTTATAGACGGGATTATTAAGGTGTTAACCCTGCCTGAATTCACTTTGCGCATTTCAGACGCAGTTGCATGACACACCGAAGCGAACCGGTCGCTCAGATCCTGTCGCTCTCATCCTCTTCACGCGCCACAGTCACGAGGATCATCAGTACCGCCAAAGGCCACGCGATCGCGAGCAATACCCCGACGAATGTGTCGAAGTTCCACAGAGATGATTTCATATGCCTTTCGCTAAGACATTTCCAAACGAAGAAAGCCGCAATTAAGCAGTACATGGTTACCAGCCATGTGCTCATAGTTTCCATAGCGCCCACCTAGATATTTGCTCATGTGAGGAAGCATCTGTTGTGTTGGGATGTCAAGCGTAGGGGCAGTTCGCCGAAGAAGGCGATCTCGATTGTACGCAGTTGGTCTGACTCCATAAGGTGGTGCGGTTTCAGCCTTAGGTGCATGATGGAGGTAAAGAGCTTGGCTCTGGTATCCGGATCCAGCGTTAGCCTCGGGCAGGCGTTATACCGTTCGGGATAACTTAGGTGGCATGCCCAGAGGTCGACCATGTGGCCGGTAAATTCGCTGCCGTTGTCGGCAAACAGACGCTTTGGAGCCTTGTCCTGTCGGACCAGTCGATTGAGAACAACGACCACATCTTCCCAACGTAGCGGTGAACCGACTTCGATGGCCAATGCCTGGCGCGTACGGACGTCAACGGCACCCTAAGACATCGATCGAAAGGTTTGGAGTTCGACGATGTGGTCATCTTGAACAGCGGTTGGGACAGGCCTGACGGCGACGCGCTTCGCCTACGATCCTGAACTGATCGACAAGATCATGCGATTTTTGGATTCGATCCAGATTTAGCCTGAACCTGCGTAAACGACGGTGCCGATGTGAACGGCGTCTTCTGAGATGTTGCGAGGTCTCTCTCAACGTCCGAAATGAGGGCGCTTAGCTGACATCACTAGACCGAGAAATTTGTTTACAGCGGGTTTTACGTGAAACGCGTTCGCCCCAATGCCTTTGCTCAATCCTGTGTAAGGCGGTGTAAAGTTTTCACTTCAACAGTTCTGCAATTTTTTCCATAGCAGCGATCACCTTATCGGCGTCAACCGGTTCCAAATCTCTCTCAACGTCGACCATGCGTACCTCAACCTTGCGACTCCACTTCCCTGGCTGCCTATTGTGGAGCCAATGAATAGCGGCTTTGGTATCGGGAGGAACCTGCTTTTCTGTGGTTACGATCGAAAAGCTGGCGTCCCCTCCACCGTCGTTGTGGCGCACGACATGCTGTTCCTGGATCGTCATGCCGGTGGCTCTTTTGTAAAGCGAGCCGGCCACGGTCGCATCTGCAAGTTCCTTCCCGGCGAGTACGGCCTTACCAAACTCGAGATGCTGAATCTTCCAATTGGCGATTGACTGACGCGAAACACGGAAGTGCGTTGCTAGCTCTTCGTCGGTCAATCCCAGCAGGCAAAGATCGTATGCCTGCTGGGCAAATTCCGCGCGATATTTGTGGGGCGTCTTGGCCATGGCTTCCGTACTTCAATCCCTGATCCGAGGCGGATGCGGTCGAGTAATTATTGGCGAGCACATTTCAAGAGGTCGGCGGCGCATCGCGTTGCCGAGCCGCCAGCGATGGTATCCCGATTGCGCTTGTCCGGCATCGAGTTTTAGCGTGGAAAAGTAGCCAAGAAATCAGTGTAGATGCGAGCCACGGCCTGCTTTTCAGCGTCGCTGTGCACAACTTCACGCGGGAGTTCTTCGGCTATTCGAGACTTTCGCCTCGAGCGCTGCATCTCCAGGACATACGGTTCCATGACCTGGTTACACTGAAGGCGAAGGTCGGGTGGCGAGGGAAAGAACCCGTGACCGAGGCTTCCCTGCAGGATGCGCTTTACGGCGCTCCTGAGTGCGAAACCTGACACGCCTTCCAGAGCGATGTAGTAGGCTGCCTTGTTGAGCTGAGGATCGTGTGCCGGGCGGGCCGGCAACACCGACAGAAGCATCATGCAGTCGACGATCTGCTGATGCGACGCCAGCGCCCAAACATCCATCCCGTGATGTTCCTCATCCATTTTCATTACCTTCGTTCTTGGCCTCGTTCTTCCACATGCTGGCAAACGTTTCTGGTGCAGGATCTCCCGACGCTGCAGCAGGTCGCGGCTGCTGGCGGGACAGAAAGCGGGGCTGCACGGTGAACCAACCGCGCGAGATACACATTTCCGCGCCTTCCGTGATCGAGAGACCGCAAGAGTCACAATCCTTTCGGAAAAGGCGGGCAGCATAGGCAGTGAGTGGCGCTCGCCTGCCACGACGCAGCTTGACAAACTCCTCAAGAAGCTCCGGTCCAAGCTCGGAGAGCTCGTCCTCGAAATCAGCCTCATCCTCCCGGCTCGTCTTCTTCCTTACTTTTTTCTTAGATTCTCTATCTAGAAGATTATCTTCTACGCGTACGCGAGGCGTTACGCTCTCTGTCACGTCACGCGTTACGTCATGCGTTACGGCCGCTTGCTTCTTGCGTGACCGATATGCGGCCTGCCGCTTGGCGCCAGAGGAGCGCTCCTTGGGTGCGCTGAGCTCCATACTCTCAGCAACTTCCAACAGGTCTTGGATATCGAAACCCTTCTCAATCATCACTTTGATCGTCGCGGCTCCAATCGGCATTTTTGGCTTTCCAGGATTGTGGGGTTCTTTTGCTCATATCGGCGCGTCCACACCATGCGCTCCGCTGGGCGTGAAGGTCGTCCGAGCTACAGGGTGGAGGTCGACGTGCGCTTGTGGGACGCGAGCCACGCGTCAAGATCGTCTGGGTCGTAGACGACGACGCGGCCGATGCGAATGTACGTACAGCCACCACCAGTCACGCGGAGCTTCTCAAATGTGGATGCCGAGAAACCCGCGTACTCAGCAGCTTGGCTGGTGCGCAGCTTGGGACGGGGGGCACGCAAAGGGTCGGAGTTCATGAGTTCGCCTTCCTAGAAATGCGAAAATGGTCGCATCAGGAAGCAACGAGACGAAATCGACGATTTTAGAAAGGGCAGATCGGAATTTGACGCAATCTGACCTAATTTGACGGTGGACGGTAGGCGTTCTTGATCGCGCGTTGCAAGGTCGACGTAGAGATCGGCCTGATGTGAGGGAGCGCTGTTCTGATTTCCTCAAGAAGCGCGATTCCTTTTTGGCCTGCAGGAACGCCTGCTGGATGGAGTTCCCGCAGCTTTGCCTCAACGGCGGCTTGCTTTCCTGGCCTTTTTCTGCGCGTCGGGGTTTGACCGTCGACCGACGGAGAACGCAGCGTGAGACGCTGGAGCAAATCGGCCATCTTTGTCTCCGGTATCGCACCGGCGATCGGCGAACTGAGAATCTCGACGAACTTCCGTACAGACTCGGTCACATCAAACTCGCCTAGGAAACTCTCCATAAATGTCGCGAACTGCTCCTCCGGCACCATCGCCGTACGACCAATCAAATCGTCCAGATATTTGCTATGCCCACGCGCGATCTTTTCCGTCATGAGCAATCGCTCCGGAAAATGGGCCAGGGAAACCTCTCGGGGAGATATCGAAACGAAACCACGCGACTTTGAGTCTCGCGCGATTACCCTCAGCCTGCCTTCAGTCAGAGCCTTCGCAAACGCTTTCACAATGTTGTCTGAAATCGCCTGAATCTCGGCGCACATGCGGAACGCCTCGGAAGTTTGAACGGCTGCTACCGCGGAATGAAGATCCGCCACGGGGTCTTCCCCTTTCCACAACCGATAGCGGAACCGGTCGAAAGCTTCGCGCAGCGACAAATATCCTGAGGGGGCAAGATCCATATCTCAGCCTCGGCTCGGAGTCGGCGAGGGCTCTTCCCGGCCGATCGCCTTGTTCATCATGGCGTTCACTGCATTTGCGGAACGGCGCAATGGATCAGCATCTAAATGGGCATAGCGGGCCGTTGTCTGCGGCTGCGAATGACCAAGCAGCTTTCCGAGCACCGGCAAGCTCATGCCTGCAGCAACACCGAAGGATGCGAAGCTGTGGCGCAGGTCGTGTATCCTAAGCCCTGGTAAACCAGCGTGCCGTGTCACGAGAGACCAGGGCCTCTTCAGATCAGATCGCGGGCGCTCATCGGGCCTCCCGGCGCCGTCGCCTGCAATGACGTAACTCCCTACCCTTGTCAGCCCGCCGAGGACTTCGATCGCGGGGGCGCCAAGCACGATCGTCTTCCGTCCTGTCTTGGAGTCTGGCAGCAGCAGCAGCCCGCGCTCCAGATCGACATTCTCCCACTTCAGGTGAAGAATTTCGCGCAGGCGCGCACCGGTGAAGACAAGAAGTCGTAGTGCGGCCGCCACGTGCTCGCCAATATGGGTCACGCTGCGTGCCTCACTATGGTGCTTCGAACGGTGCTCAGCGTTGGGCCAGGGGATGCCGACTGTCTCGGCCTGCCTGATGGCATTGCCAAGCTGTTCGAGCTCGCTCGTCGACAAGAACCTCTCCCGATGCAGCTCCCGAAACTTGGGAATGCCGCGCGACGGTGCAATATCCGTCTCGGTCAACCCGTGCCTGAACGCAAAGCTGAACATGGAACCCAAGATGGCAAGGGTGCGATTTGCCAACGCGGGTGTTGCACGCAGACCAACATGAATGCGAGCCACATCCGTCCGGCTGATGTCTTTGGCCTTCTTGGCACCTAATGCAGGCAGTATGTAGCGCTCGATGGTGCCTTCGTAGCTAGACACCGTTGCGGTCTTTCGTTTGGCCCGGACATGGTCGTCCATAAATGCTTTGGCCAACTCGGCAACGGTCAGTGCAACGCGCTCCCTCGCCTTTGATCTTTGGGGATCGTCCCCAAGGTTGACTCTCGCCCTCAGCCTTTCGGCCTCCGAACGAGCTTGGTCAGCGGTGAGCTTTTTTGTCGATCCGAGCGTTACCCGCTTTTTGGCGGCACGCCTTCCGCCTTCGGCACTGCGATATTCGTAGATCCAGGATTTTTCACCTGACGGAAAGACCCTCAGCCCAAATCCTCTGATGTCGGTGTCGAACACGGTGTAGCGGCGTTCCAACGGTTGGGCATCATCTACGACGCGCTTCGTCAATCGTCTCGCTGACATCTCTCTTTGCTCGCTGTATTCTGCCTAACGGGCCGCCCGGGTCGCCACCGGGTCGCCACACCGAGGTAAAACATGCTGCAAGCTACGGCAAGTCACTGAGACACAAATGTATGAAAATCAAGGGGATAAGCAACAGACGGCAATTTCCGGAAACGTCAGGAAACAAACTCCCTGGAATTCGTAATGATGGGGTCAGGTGTTCGAGTCACCTAAGCGGCACCATTAACCAATTGATTTCTATATATTATTTTTGGCTGCTGGCATCTTTCAACATCATCCCGGGTCGCCACCAAGTCGCCATAACTGGGCGCGCTGGCCCTTTGGGGGATGTGAGGGACACGGCGGCAGTGTGGCCGCTAGCGGTCTGTCCGATTTCGGAACGGAGGGCTAGTATGCGGCCATTGTCACTCGGCAGCTAGTGCCTAGCTTCACCGGCTTCATACACGCGTAATGTCCTTACCGGTCTGAGCCGCAAGCAGCGGATCCGATCCCCTGTCGCAAGATCGACCGCTCAATCGTCGACGACTGTCCAATTGTCGTCTGGATTGAACCTGTCGATGTATTTTACGATCTGGTCTGTGGGGGGACCGAGGTCGATCTCATAGACGATGCCGTGCTGGTTGACGGCAAAGGTCTTGACGCCGGTCTCGCCATATTTTGCCGGCCACGCGATCAGGCCGAAGCCGGCGATCATGTTGCCGTTGATGACGTAGTCGTAGGCGCCGCCTGCGATGTTGTCGCCCTGCCCGGTTAGGATCCTGTACTTGTAGCCGAAGTAGCCTTCGCCTTTCGCAGCATCGTCGAGTTCCGACTGGTCGAGGTCGCCGGCGGGGCTTGGGCCGTTGATCTCGTCGGCCGGCCAGTAGAGGCCGTCCGTCATGCCGGCCGAACTGACCAGCTTCTGTGCGAACTCCTCGACACCGTCGCCGTCACGGTCGACGGAAGCATAGTCCTCCTGCGCGTCGACATAGGCGCGCATCGTCGCGATCGTCTGCAACTCGTTCTCGCCGACAATGCGGTTCACGATTTCTTCGAGCCCGGCATAGGTGTCGAAGGCCCACTTGCCGTCTTCCCATTTGACGATCGGGAACGGCAGCGGCCAGAGCCTCTCGCCGACCAGCACGGTGCGCCGGTCGCCGTCGCCTTGCAGCGAAAGCTTCTTGGAAGCGCCTTCCTTGATAAGGGCAAGCGCGGCGGCGGTGCCCTCATCCGCCTTTATCTTCGCGGGATCGAGACCAAGAACCTCGGCGACCTTGCCGCCGCCATCGGCCTGCAGAGCCTGCTTGAACGCGGCAAGTGCTGCCTCCGGCGTGTCGAAGGCTGGCGGCTCTGTCGCCGCAGCCATTGCGGCGATGCCTGTCGGTTCGGCATCCTGCGCCGTCGCGGGCGAGATCACCATCACGCCGATAACAAGAGCGAGAGCACTGGCGGAACGGAAAAGCGTTCTGATAAACATCGTGGTCATCTCCTGTTTTCCTCAGCGCCTACGTCCGCCGCCGTGGCCACCGCCACTTGGGCGTTTGATCTGCTTGTGTGCGCCGCCGCCGCGGTTGCCGCCGCCCATCGACTGGTGGCCGCGGTCGGAACTGATCTTCGCTGGTTTGCCGCGTCCTGGATTGCCTACTGCCGACGGCTTGCCCGGACGATTGTCCAGCTTCTGGGCGGGCTTGGGTTTGCCGGCAGGGCGATCGATCTTGGCCGGCTTCTGCTGTCCATCACGGTTAAGTGACGGTTTGGTGGCAGGGCGGTCCACATTCGGGCGGCTGGCATCGGGACGATTGAGGTTCGACCGGTCGCCACCCTGCGCCTTCAACCCATCCTGCATGCTCTTGCGAACATCCTTCGTTCCGGCGCCGCCCTTGCCGGGCCGATTGGCGATTTTGTCGTTCTTCTTGATGTCGCGAGCCCGGTCGCCGATCGCATTGTCACCGTTCTGCTTGACCCGGTCCTTGAACTCGTTTCGATCAAAATTGTTGAACTGGTTGCGGTCGATCTTGATCTTGTCGCGATCGACTTTCTTCCAGTCGATGTCGTTGAAGTTGATCTTGCCGTTGAAGTCGCGGTTGTTGAAGCAATTGTTGCAGTCGATGTCGATGTCGTTGCCGTTCCAGTGGCCGCCCCAGACCCCCCAGTCGTCCCAATCGACGACAGCGCCCCACACGGCTCCTGTCACGACGCCGGCGAAGAAGGTCGCTCCGGGGTACCAGTATGGCGGATATGGGTCGGGATAGTAGCGGATTGGCTCCCACACATAGCCGGGCTCGTAGAGCATTTCCGGTGGGTATTGCGGGACGTAGATCACCTCCGGGTTGGCCGGCTTTATGACGACGTTTTCGTTCTCCCGAGTGACCTGGACCTTGTCGTCAGTCTTGATGGCGCCGTTGGCGACAGCCTCGTCGCGCAACTGCTGGATCGCGACGAGAACGTCCTTCTGCTGCCAGGCGATCGCGTCGCCGAACTGCTGCGTCCATTCCAGATCGTCGCTCATCATCTTGACGATCTCAGGATAGTTGAGCAGCGACACCACGCTGCCATCCCAACTCTCCTTGGGCTTCAGCGACCTGTCTTTCTCGTACTGGTCGAGAAAACGCGACGCCTCCACGATCTGCAGTGGATAAAGCGATGCTCCCGAGATCAAGGCGACCAATTCGTCTGGATAAAGCGCGATCCGCGCAACCAGGACCTCAAGTTCGTCCTCGCTCAACGGAGCAGGCCATGATGCATCCGAATCGGACGACGCATCCGCAGCCGCAACCTGTTCCTGTGCGAAGGCCGGCACTGTCAGCGCTGCCAATCCCGAAGCGAGTGCGCCGGCAAGAGCCAACCTTGTCAAAAACCGCATGTCCATCATGCTCATCTCGCTTCCTTTTCCGTTTCGGGACCTAACTGATCGCTTGCGATTTTTTTTTGCCCACAGATCGAACTGCAGTGAAAGCCAAAAGTCGTCATTTGCAGCGCACGATGCAACGGAAGCCTAGATGCGAAATCGACGTGTCGATCGGCTGCGCCATGCGCGCTGCCGGGCGATAGCGGCGACAATAGCTCGGCGCGCAGAGGTGCGAGCCGCCCTTCGTTACCTTGCGGGGAATATGCGCGTGAGGCTGAAGTGGATCGAACATCTCGTCATGCGTTGCACCGCGCGGATTCGATGCGGTGCAGCAGGGGCTGTCGATTTTGGGGTGCTCCTGATACCAGTCCGCCGTCCACTGCCAGACGTTTCCGGCCATGTCATGGAGGCCATAGCCGTTTGCCGGGAACGAACCCACCGGAGCGGTGTATTCGAAACCGTCTTCCCGCGTGTTGCGCGTGGGAAATTCGCCCTGGAACGTGTTGGCCATATGCTTTCCGCCAGGCGTCAGTTCGTCACCCCACACGAATTCGGCGCCGTCCAACCCGCCGCGCGCCGCAAACTCCCATTCCGCCTCTGTAGGCATTTCCTTGCCCACCCATTGCGCGTAGGCTTCCGCATCCTCATAGGCTATGTGGACGACCGGGTGGTCCATCAGCTTGCTGATCGAACTCGCCGGCCCCCGCGGATGGCGCCAGCTGGTCCCTGGAACATACACCCACCAGTTATAATGGTTGCTCATGTCGACTGGACCCGCCGGCCTCTTGAACATAGTCGAGGACGGGACGAGCATCTCCGGTCTCGCGTCTGGATAGTCGTCCGGATTGGCCGGGCGCTCGGCCAGCGTCAGGTATCCGGTCTCGGTGACGAAACGCCTGAAATCGCCGTTCGTGACGGTAAACACGTCCATCCAGAAACCGTCGACCCTCACGCGGTGGGCCGGCGCCTCTTCCGCGTAATGATTATCCGATCCCATCATGAAAGTCCCGCCGGGAATCCAGGCCATCCCGGAATGACTCAGGTCGACATTCATTTTCGGTGGCCCCAGATATCCTTCCGGCATGAGATGCCTTGAACGAGGTTCCTGTGCTGCGCCAACGACGGGCATTCCGTCCGGTTCTCCCCCCGTCGGACGAATAAATGGCGGCGTAGCAATTAGCAAAGGTCGAGCCCGCAAATTGTCCGCTGACGAACAATCTCAGGATAAATTATGCGAACCTGATTAACGCTGGTTTGGCTGTCCTCCGGACGGGCGCGGGCTTCAGCGCAACCGTAATGCGGCAATCCCGCTCGATAGCCCTGAAGTGTTGATGCCGCCCGTCGACACCGTTGCCGTGTAGGCGCTCAGCCTCACAGCATAGCGGTGCTCCAGTCCTTTTCGCCCTCACAAATAGGTGGGTTTCCTGACCAGGGTATTGCCTCTGGGCAATCGCAACGGGCTTGGCGCATGGCTTGCCGGCCACTATTGTTCCGGCGATCCACTGATGGATTCATCGAGGACTGCAGCGATGAAGCTTGCTGAGCATCGATCGTGAAGAAGCAGGACGCCCAGGAGATCATGCGAAGTCACGGCTGGCTTTCGCGCCAACCCGAGCCGTTTCGCGACGATGTGCTCAAGCGATGCTCTCTACGACACTTTGAAGCCGGAGAGACGCTATATGACTACGGCGATGACGCCTCCGGCGTGTATGGGCTGGTGGAAGGGGCGATCGAACTCGATCTTGCCAACGGTCACATAGGAACGATCCGTACCGCGGGTTACTGGATCGGCGAAACAGCGGCGTTTCGTGGCGCCCCTCGCATGGTGTCGCTGGTCGCCATCGTTCCGTCCTACACGCTTTATCTGCCACTAGCTGAGTTCCAACGACTTATCGAGAACCCGGAATATTGCCGGTACTTCGCGCTCCTGATCATCGAACACATAGAGGAGGCGATCTCGATCATCGTCGACCTGATGGCGTCGGACCCGCTGGCGCGTGTCTCGGGCCGTCTGGTGACGCTTGGCAGGGCACAGTCCAGCGGCTCGAAGACATTGCCGGTCACACAGGCTGAACTCGCATCGATGTGCGGGCTGGCAAGGCCGACGGTCAACAGGGTCATCAAGGTGCTGACCAAGAGCGGCCTACTGGAAAGCCACTACGGTCGACTGACGATCGTAGACCTGGCCAAACTCCAGAAGCTGGCAAGGCCGGATACTTAGAACCTTTCCCCGCGGCGACCCCAGACTTCGAAAACTCCGTGGCGGAGCGATGATGATCAGGATCGATCACGTAAGCCGCCACAATCATCCGACTACTTCCCGACTTCGGGGTAGATTGTCGCCCAGTCCTTTGCCATGTCCACCACCAGCCAGCCCGCCGCCGGGGCCTGATCCAGCGCGGCACTGAGCTGCCCAATGTGGCTTTCGCGATCATAGGTCCATTCGCGCGCGGCGTCGGTATGATGAACGATCATCCCGAAGCGAGGCCCCTCGCCTGCGGTCGACCATTGCAGCATCGCGAGGTCGCCATCGGAGTTGCCGGCAACGAAGATAGGGCGCTTGCCGATGTTCCTCTCGATCCCTACCGGTTTGCCACCCTTGTCATCGATGAAGGCGATGCCGGGGTCTTTCATGACCTGCGGCTTGCCGTCCACCATCTGAAAATCGGCCTTGCCCAGCGAGCCGATCACCTGCTGCGGGGGGATGCCATAGACGGGTTCGGCGAAGGCCCGCATGAAGTCGACGCCGCCGCCCGAGACGATCCAGGTCTGGTAGTCGTTGTCACGAAGATAGCTCAAGAGCTCGAGCATCGGCTGGTAGATCATGTCGGAATAGGCACGCCCGGTCGTGGGATGTTTCGCGGTGGCGATCCATTCGGCGGCCTGCGCCGTGAAGTCTTCGACCGTCATGCCGGAATGGGTGGCGCTGACGACTTCGATCAGGGCGGATTCGCCGCCCGCGAGCACACCCTTGATATCGCCCGCCGCGGCGGCCTTCAACGCCGCGGTCGAGGCCCAGGCGGGATCGGCGGCGGCCTTCTTCCGGGCCATGTCGATGGCGAAAAGAAACTGGAAATACACGGGCTGTTCGGCCCAGAGACAGCCATCATTGTCGAACACCGCGATCCGGTCGCCGGGAGTCACGTAGGTTTCGAGCGAAGGGCTTGTGGTGCTCTCCACAAACGCGATGATCGCGGCCTTGGCGTTTGTATCGTTCCAGGACGGCAGCGGATCGGCCTGCGCACCCACAATGCTGGCCGCCTGCAGAAGAACCAGCAAGGCTCCAACGCACAGAGCAAGGGATGGCATCGATCGGGCCGACTTGAGCATGGATTTCCTCCTCCCCGTTCTCAACGCTTCGCCAGACAAGGCGCGCCGAGTACGATTGCTGCAAAGGACCTCCCCCTAAGAGGCGGGCGCCCTGCGATAGTTCGGGCCGCCGGAGACTAACGGCGGCCCCACTGCGCGTGCGTCCTACTGGTTGCCGTGGCTGCCAGACATCACGCTTTGCATGACGTTGTCCAGATTGAAGCTTCCGGGTTTTTGGCGTGGCGGGAAATCCTTGAAGCTTTGCAACCAGCGTCCGACATAGGCGCCTGCCGGGGCGAAGGCCCACATGTGTTCGACAAAGAAGCGCTGGTATCCCATTGCGTGCTCCTGCTCGGCCCTTTCGAAGGGGTCCATCCGCAGGTTGGTAAGCAATGGCGCGCGCAGAACCTTGAAGGGATCTATCCAGACCCTGAGGCCGTGCGAGTCCTGTTCGAGGAAGGTGATCTTCCAAGGCCCGTACCGCAGTGCCGCGACGCTGCCGTCGTCGGTCCAGTAGATGAAAGCCTTGGTTGGCCATTCGCCTGCACCTTTCAGTGCCGGCCCGATGTCGTTGCCGTCGATGTGCGACTTGTAGGTCCTGCCGCCGATCTCAGCGCCCTTCAGCAAGTCGTCCTTGATCGTGGTGTTGCCGGCAGCCGCCGCCAGGGTCGGGAACATGTCCTCGTGCGTGCCGATATCGTTGACAACCGTGCCAGGCTTGATGACGCCAGGCCAGCGGATCATGGTCGGCACGCGGTAGCCACCTTCCCAGTTCGTGTTCTTCTCGCCGCGGAACATCGTGGTGCCGCCGTCCGGCCAGGTGAAGGTCTCGGCCCCGTTGTCGGTCGAGTACATAACGATGGTGTTGTCCTTGATCCCCAACTCCTCGATCTTCTTCAGGATCTGGCCGACCATTGCGTCATGCTCGACCATGCCGTCGGCATAGATGCCGTAGCCGGTCTTGCCATCGGATTCCGGTTTCAGGTGAGTGAAAATGTGCATCCGCGTGGTGTTGTACCAGAGGAACATCGGCTTGCCGGCGGCATGCGTGCGATCCATGAAATCAAGCGCCTTGTTGGTCACTTCCCCATCGATCGTCTCCATCCGCTTGCGCGTCAGCGGGCCGGTATCGGTGCATTTCTGATTACCCCAGGCGCCGAAGCGCAGATCGGCGGCCTCGGTGTCGGCCTCGGTCGCAACGCAATCGAGAACGCCGCGCGGGCCGAATGCGGCCTTGAAGGCCGGGTCCTTCGGATAGTCGGGATATTCGGGCTCCTCCTCAGCGTTCAAGTGATAGAGGTTACCGAAGAACTCGTCGAAACCATGCACCGTTGGAAGATGCTCGTTACGGTCGCCCAGGTGGTTCTTGCCAAACTGGCCGGTCGCATAGCCCTCCGCACGGAGGATCGTGGCTATTGTCGGGTCTTCCTTGGGCATCCCTTCGGGCGCGCCCGGTAGGCCGACCTTGGTCAGGCCGGTGCGGATCGGCGACTGCCCGGTGATGAAGGCCGCACGGCCGGCGGTGCAGCTTTGCTGACCATACCAGTCGGTGAACAGCGCGCCTTCCGCGGCGATGCTGTCGATATTGGGTGTCTTGTAGCCCATCATGCCCCGGTTGTAGGCGCTGATGTTGAACTGGCCGATGTCGTCGCCCCAGATGATGACGATATTGGGTTTCGCGGCTTCCTGCGCCTCGACCTGCACTGCCATACCCAGCAGCGACGTCGACACTGCCAGGGCAGCCATCATTTTGTTCCAACGTTTCATCGAATTGCACCTCCGCATTGAATACGAGCCGGCCAATCGTTGGACCGCGCAAGTACGAGATGCGACTATCAGGCAATGCAGCGGCAGACTGTCTCTCAGCGAACTATTGAACGAGAAAAACTGACGCAGCGTGAGCCGTCAGGGGCTGCAACGAACGCCGGTCAACTCGCTGGCGTGGAGGCTGCTCGCTTAGATGCCATGCCTCGCCGCTGCAGATCCGTTTGGCTTTCCCAGTAGTCGATGAGGGCTTTTGCCCGTTGCAGCGAGACGATTTCGCCCTCGGCGATCGTCGCTTTGGACAGTTGAGTGCTGGCGTGGCTGCTGCTTGGTGCCCAGATGATTGCCTGCCACTGCGACGTGACCTGCGTCTGGATGCGGTATCCCCGGTGTACGTAGAGTGGCATGGGCGTTCCGTACCTGGCTTGCAAGTTGTCCAAACACCCGCAAAACAGCGCGCCCGCCATGCAACTCGCCTCAATTGACCTTGCGTAGCTTGGGTCCGGGTGAGAGATTGTCCGCCGAGTTACATTTGCGAGAGAATTTTCGATCTCGTTCAAGGCTGCGTTTGAGAATGGCCTTTCGGGGAGGCGGGGACACAAAATGACGATCCACAAGCTGGGTGCTGCAGCTTGGGTGGTCTATGGCGTTGGCAGTTCCGGCTACGTCCTGATGATTCCCGTTATCGGCTATGCGACCTATTTTCACACCCAGGTTGCAGGAGGCGGACCAGAGGCCGCAACCTATTGGGCCTTAGCCGTTGCCGGCGCACTACTCGTGACCGGCCTGATCGCGCCTCTTCTGGGAGCTTTTGCTGACGGCAAAGGAAAGCGAAGGCAAATCCTTGCGCTGCTGACCGCACTTGCCTGTATCTCGACGGCTGCCCTGACGCTCATCCGGCCAGGCGAAATCGTCACGGGAATGGCTGTTTTCATTATTGCGCACACGGCCTTCCTGCTGGCCAAGGCAATATACGACTCCTATCTGCCAGTACTGGGAGAACCAAACTCGCTGTCGGTCATTTCTGGACTTGGCTGGGGGCTGGGCTATCTCGGAAGCGTAGCATGCTTTTTCCTTTGCCTGCCGTTTATCCAAAGCGGTGCCGAGAATATCGACCCTGGCACATTTGCGCTGGCCTTCCTTGTGACAGGCGTCTTCTTCGCGTGTCTGAGCCTTCCCGCGGTCTTTGTACTTCCCCGAGACGATGTACGGGAGCGTAGCATCGCTGGGCCGGGCGCTTTCGGGCGCCTGGGCACCACGCTCAAGGAGTGGCGGCAACATAGGGACATCCTGAGCTTCCTCCTGGCGTTTTACCTGATCAACGACGCGGTGGTGACGATCCTGTTTTTCATCGGCATCTTCTTCAAGACCAATTTCGGGTTGAGCGTCGAGGAAATCCTCAAGCTGACCCTCTTGTTTTTCCTCGTGGGCGTTCCGGCGACCATCGCGTTCGGCTGGCTCGGACGTGTGTGGTCTGAGCGCGGAGCGCTTTTCGTCACTCTTCTGATCTGGCTCATTCTCATCGCAATCATGGCGCTGGGGCACGGCGAGAGAGTCCCGTTGACCGTGGCGATCATCGCGGGGCTGGTGATCGGATCGAGCCAATCCCTCTGCCGCAGCATCTATGCGCAGATGATACCGGCAGATCGAAGCTCGGAGTTCTTCGGCTTCAACGCCCTCGTTGGACGGGCGTCAGCCGCGCTCGGTCCCCTCGTCTTCGGTGTCGTCAACGCCGCCAGCGGAAGCCAGCGCATGGGAATGGCGTCCATAGGCGGCTTCATCGTGCTGGGAGGCCTGATACTGGCATATCAGAGGCCGTCTCAGCGAACTCAGTCGCAAGGAGCGCACGCTTGACACGCATCGTGGGCCTAGAGGTTACGTTTTGGTCTGGTTTGAAATGTGACCGCCAGTGGCGACGCTCGGGATTGACGCATCTTGTCTGCTTCTGAGGTTGGGATCGCAGTGGGTCCCGGCTGTTTTGGGGGCGCGAAGCCGCCGCCCTTAGATCCGAGCTCAAACGTCCGCTTTCAGACGAAGGTGATCATGACCTGAACGTCCGGGATGAGGGCGCTTAGCTGAAATCCACGAGGCCGAGAAATTCGCTTGCAGCGGGTTTTACGTGAAACGCATTCGCCACAATGATTTGCCCAATCCTCTGCAAGGCGGTGCAAAGTTCGGCGCAAACACGTCACCAATCAGTGGACGAAGTTCCCGGAACTAACGGATCGGGTTTCAATTATCTACAAACAACAGACGAATTGCTTGAAGACAGTCCGCTGCTGTCGCTGAAATTTCCGAGCCCCGGGCTGATACAAAAAACCGCAATCACACGTCTGCTTCGTCGACTTCCTCGACAAGAAATTGCTCTGCGGTTTTTGTGACAAGTTGTTGAGTGGGTTTGCGCATTGCAGCCATTGTAATACAGGCACAGCCGTGCAGTTTGGATTCCTTGGGCCTAGTGGCCAACCAGATTGCCGCAGGAACGAGCATGTCGGACAAGAAGCGCAGCTTTCAAGATAAAGCCTCGGCGGAATTGGCGCGGTTCAAGCAGAAATACATCGATCCTTCGCGCCGATCTCTGCGCCTCACTTTACGGGGTCGCGCCATGATGATCCGCGCCTTGTTGACGTATAGATCCAGACGCATATCGCTTTGGCCCGACAGGTTCTTGTTCGTGAGGATCATCGGCAATGACCTTGAACCGCGCCACGAAACCGGGCAGTCCCGCCGCAACGTCGAATTCATCCTGAAGAATGAAGCCCAATTTCCGGACTGCAAGAAGGTCTGGGTTGTCAACAGGATCATGGACTCCAGCGAACGGGCGAAAATCATAGAACTCCTCGACAGCCACGGGCAGGAATATCACGAGATACCCTTCGATCTCGCCGAGTATGGCAAGGTTGAATACGACTTCGACCGATTGCCAGAGGGCGGAATTCTGGCCAGTAGCAAGCTGCTTACTTTCGAAGAAAGAAATATCGTAAAGCTCGAAATATCCGCCCGGCGGCGCAAGGTGAACTACCTGATGAACAACAATGGGGCGAGGAATTTCGCCCATAAAAACATCAGCGCCGATTTCAAATGGATCATGCCGTGGGATGGCAACTGTTACCTGACCCCTGATGCATTCGAGGCAATCCGCCAGCGTGTCAGACGCCGATCCCATCTCCCGTATGTGATAGTTCCGATGGCCCGGATCGAGGACAATACAGCCCTGCTTGACCCAGGATACACAGCAAAGGCCAAGGAAGAGCCTCAGGTGATATTCAGGGTAGACGCCAAAGAAGAGTTCAATACGGAGATTCCTTATGGCCGGCGGCCAAAAGTAGATCTTTTGTGGCGGCTGGGGGTTCCGGGAAGGTGGGATAAGTTTCCCACCGACCCCTGGGATTTTCCAAGGCCGCCGCTCGCCGAGGAAGCCGGTCTCTATCAATCAGCAGGCTGGGTCGCCAGGCTGGACTCCGGCCGACCCGACCTCGAGGTCGGCAAAGGCAGCAGCGCAAGGCGTGCCTTAGGCCGAGACGAAGCCATCCTCCGCGCTGTCGAGAAAGCAGATCAAGCCTGGGTGGAGACAATGCTGTCGCAACGGCGCGGCTCGCTTCTCTTTTACGATAGGCAAGCAATCCGGGAGGCCGCAGGAGACGAACCCCTGGCGTCAGCGATCCGCAGCCATGCCGACCAAGCGATGCAACGCGGCCCATATTCTGTCATGGACAAGACTGGCATAGCGCCGTCGGGCGACAAGCACGACTATTTCAGCCCGGCACCCTACTGGTGGGGGACCAACGACTCCAAGAGCACATCGCACGTCATGAAGGACGGGATGCGTATCCCTGGCTCCGGCCTTTTCGAATCCGGTAGCGAGCAATACGATAGAAGCAACCTTCAGCGACTGTTTGACGATACGCTCGCGCTCGCTCTCGGGTGGGGTGTGGCCGGTGACGTCAGATACGCGCAAAGGGCAGCCGAGTTGGTGCGCACCTGGTTCCTGCGGCCGGAAACACGCATGAATCCGCATCTGAGGTATGCGCAAGCCATTGGAGGCGAAGCGCGAGACCGGGCCTTTGGCATCATCGAATTCAGGGACGTGTACCTCTTACTCGATGCCGTTGCGCTTGTGGTCGAATCCGGCCACCTCTCGGAAACGGAGATCCAAGACCTGAAGAGCTGGTTTACCGCTTTTGCAAGCTGGCTCGACAATTTTGCAGGTGCGCAAGCGATATTCAGGCATCGGAGCAACCATAGCGTCTATTTCGATCTGCAGCGCTTTGCGATCGCCCATTTCCTGCGAGATTACCGGACACTCGCCAGAACGAGGTTGATTGCGCGCTCCCGGATATACGATCAAGTCGCAGAAAATGGCTCTCTACCAGCAGAGTTAAGCCGAGCAAATCCAAAGCACTATTTGCTATTTACAGTTCAGGCTTGGACAACATTGGCCAGGATGCTGTCTATCATCGGAGATGATCTCTGGACTTTCAGCACTGCAGACGGTCGCAACCTGTTTGGCGTACTCGATTGGGCACTACGACATTGCATGGACGGCAATCATGCGGAGGAAATTGATCTGGCAAGGTTGCAACCAATCTTGGCAGACCTCAGAGATCGGTACGATTGCAGCAGCTACGGTCGCGATATTGACCATCCCGCCGCGCTTTCATTTCAATCAACTACCGGAATCGCCCCATTTTGGAGGCTTCGACGCCGTTAGCTTGCACGATCTGCGAAGCAGCAAAATCAGTACCAAAATATTCGTCAATCCGGCGCAGTTCGGCTTCATCCGTTATCGCTTGCTCGCGGATAAGGTTGATGATGTTTTCCTTCCTGTTCCCGCCTCTTTGGAGGCTGAATGACAGGTTCTGCGAATGGTTCATCGTATAGATGACGGCAGGCAATTCCATGAAGTCCAGATAGCGTAGTTCTTCCTCAAAGGCGATCGGGATGCTGTTGTGCTGCGAACACATGTTGAACAAAAGCATCTCGCTCGTCGCTTCGGCCGAAGGCAAATCGGGCAGATCGAATCGCAGCACGGACGTACTGCCGCACACCCGCTCAAGGCTTAGCCGCCACGCGCCCGGGACAGGCGCCACAAGGCCGGCGGCCCAATCACATGTGTAACCGGTAGGAATCAGGTGGCCGTTCGGATGCCGCGCCCGCAATACGTAGTCTACCAGGTCGCAGTGGACGATATCGTCAGCATCAAGCTGCATATAATAGCCACCCCCGAGCTGGTGCAGCCTTTGACCTATATTGAGCCGCTTCCTGAACTTGTCACTGCGGAATTTTTGCGGCTCGCGTGGCGGTGAGCTCTGCATTGATAGGAATTCGACACGTTCATCGCGCAGTTCCGGTAGGTCGGGCATCTCGTGGCCGCATATGATGACGCGCAGCCTCGGATCCGACTGCCTCAGGACAGATCGAAGCGTGGTACGCAGGAGGCTGCAGGTAAGCGACCAGTCCCGCACGGTCCGCGAACTTGCAAGCGTTACACCGAAGGTCACGCATTCGGAAGGTGACGCGGCCTCAGATTGCGGTGAGAGTTGCTTCAGTATCTTCGCCCGTGACGTATTCCCTGCGTGAACGATACGATCTTTGGTTTTCCGGCCGAATTTGAACAGTTTCTTCAATTTCATGTATTTCTACCATATCTTGGACAGGCCGGATCGACTGTCGCGGTACTGCAATTCTATTCGGGACCTAACAGCCACGGAAGGGACCGATTGCCAAGATCATCATCCTCCGTCCAAACTGGGTTCCCGATCACATGAGGGTGGTGATGAAGTGGTTTTCCGGAATCTGAATATATCGAGCAGTCTGGGGGCTTGAACACAGGCGTCTTGCCGTTCCCCGGATGAGGGGCAATTCCAGTTTTGGGCCAAGACCGGCTTCGGCATGTTCAGAGGTTCTACGATAAGGTTATAGGCCCTCCGCGAGCAGCGGCAACCCTGGAGATTTGGACTGGTGGTGCGCAGCCGGCAGCATGCCGTGCGACCCCAACCAGTTGTAAGCGGGCACTGGCAATGATAGTGCGCGCCACATGGCACATATATTTGACCGAATTTTTACCCGCGTTTGCCACGTCAAGGTTGGCTTCGAGGACCGCAGGCGCCATATCGAGAGCGAATTCGCGGCGCGCGGCGTGCCGTTCGAATTCTTTCTCGACCACGATATTGCGGACCTCAGCAAGGACGAGATCGCGGCTTCTCCGTTGGCGGCCCCACAATACTCCCTGGCGCGCAAACATATCGCTATTTGGGAAGAGTTTCTCACGACCGACCTGCCCTATTGCCTGGTTTTCGAGGACGATGTTTTCCTTGCTCAGGATTTTGTCGCCAAGCTGGCCGTATGCCTGGACGAGATGGGTTCGCCGGATCGGTTCTGCGCCGTCTATCTCGGTAACGGCAGCAACTACTATATCGCCGCGCGCGAGCTTGTTTCGGGCCGGCATCTCTATGCAGGCAATAGAAGTAGGTGCACGGATTCCTACCTGATCACGCGGCCGGTCGCTGCGGCGCGTCTCGACTGGTTGAAGCGGAATCCGCTGGACCGGAGCATCGACCTCCAGCTCGACGTCATAGACCCGCAACTGGGCGTCGAAATCCTTTGGTTCGAGCGCCCTATAGTCGAGCAGGGATCGCAGAACGGCTCGTTCCAAAGCTCACTGAGCTACCAGCCGCGACCGCTCTGGCAGCAGGCCATTCGCTGGAACTGGAAAAAGCTCAAGCGAAAGGTTACGGGTCACGCGTGACTTACACCAAAGACGTCGCAATTCATCCATCACGGGTTCGAGGCAAAGGGCCTGACGAATGCGCATTGTCCGATATGTCGTCAGCCGTATTCTCAAGCTCGCGGGGAACCTTTCCAAAGGGGTTTTCTTCGCGGTACACTTCGTCTGGTCGTCGCTGCGCCTGACAATACCCGAGCGCGCGGGGCCGCTGGTCAGGCCGACATCGAACCATCCCATCCCACGGATCGTCTGGCAGACCAATTTCAGCCGACGCGTCAGCCTGAACATCTACGCCAACTACCTCTTCAACCGGATCATGGCACCGACCTTCGAGTTCCGGCTGCTCGATGACGATGTGGCCGATGCCTTCATCGCCACGTGCGACGAGCGCACGCAGGCCAATTATCGCAGGCTTCAGATCGGCGCGGCGAAAGCCGATTTCTGGCGGGTGCTGACGGTGTACCACCACGGCGGCGTCTACATGGACATGGATGCGGGGCTGGTCTGGCCGCTCGGTTTCACGCTCGGTGGCCGTCGGGAACTCTATATCACCGACCAGGGCGATCGGCTGACGAACTACTTCTTCGCCTCGGCGCCGAACTCGCCGCAGATTGCGGAAATGATCTCGATCATCAACCGCAACATCGAGGAGAACGTGCTGAAATCCGTCTGGGACATTACCGGACCGTCCGTCTTCAATACCGCCCTGCGTGGAAAGAACGTCCAGATCGAACACAGGACTACCGTCTGCGTACAGGGGCTGATCACCAACGAGTTCTTCCAGTATCTCGATCGCCCTGCCGGCAAATGGACCAAGGAGCAGCAGACAAAGCGGGTCACATCGCCCGACAAGCCGGCGTCTTCCTGAGCGCCTTTCGGCGTCCGCCAGGAGAGCCGCAGCCTTGTTGACCTGAATCAAGGCCCTCAGCGTCACAATGGCGTTCAAGTTAAGCCGTAAAAGGCCAAATCCCCTGAACGGAGGTTCGACATGACGGCAGCAGCCACTACGATCGAACAAATTGACCGCTACTGGCGCGCCGCGAACTATCTTTCCGTCGGCCAGATCTACCTGATGGACAATCCGCTGCTGCGTGAGCCGCTGAAGGCCGAACATGTAAAGCCGCGGCTCCTCGGGCACTGGGGCACGACGCCTGGGCTGAACTTCATCTACGTGCACCTGAACCGTGTCATCCGCGAGCGTGATCTCGACGTGCTCTATATCTGCGGGCCTGGGCATGGCGGCCCGGCGATGGTGGCCAACACCTATCTCGAAGGCAGCTACAGCGAAATCTATCCGCGCATCAGCCAGGATGCGGATGGGATGCAGCGGCTGTTCAAGCAGTTCTCGTTCCCGGGCGGGGTGCCGAGCCATGTCGCGCCGGAGACGCCCGGGTCAATCCACGAGGGCGGCGAACTTGGCTATGCGCTGGTGCACGCCTTTGGCGCGGCCTTCGACAATCCCGGCCTCGTGGTGGCCTGCGTGGTCGGCGACGGAGAGGCGGAGACGGGTCCGCTGACGGCTGCCTGGCAGTCGAACAAGTTCCTCAATCCGAAGGTGGACGGCGCGGTGCTGCCGATCCTTCACCTGAATGGTTACAAGATCGCCAACCCGACCCTTCTGGCGCGCATGGGCGACGAAGAGTTGCGTAGCCTTTTCGTCGGTTTCGGCTACGAGCCGATCTTTGTCGGGGGGCATGAGCCGGAGCCGATGCACAAGGCGATGAGCGAAGCACTGGACGTCTCGCTCGACCGCATCCACGCCATACAGGCGGAAGCACGCGCAGAGGGATGGTCGGGCGAGCGGCCGCGCTGGCCGATGATCGTGCTGCGCAGCCCCAAGGGCTGGACCGGACCGAAGGAGGTCGATGGGCAGAAGGTCGAGGATTTCTGGCGCTCGCATCAGGTGCCGGTGTCGAACGCGCGCGGCAATGCCGAACATCGGAAAATCCTCGAAGAATGGATGAAGAGCTACAGGCCGGAAGAACTTTTCGACGCCGGCGGAAGGCTGCTGCAGGACATCGCTGCGCTGGCACCGAAGGGCCATAAGCGGATGGGCGCGCAGCCCTACGCCAATGGCGGCCTGCTCAAGAAGGACCTCGCCCTGCCGGACTGGAAGCGATTCGCGCTCGACATCACCGAGCCGGGAGCGACAGATGCCGAGGCCACACGGCACATGGGTCAGTATCTGCGCGACGTGATGAGTCTCAACGCCGACGCGAAGAACTTTCGCCTGATGGGACCGGACGAGACGGCTTCAAATCGCCTCGACGCGGTGTTCGAGGTGACCGAGCGCGTCTGGACGGAGAGGATCGAGCCCTATGACGTACATCTGGCGCGCGAGGGACGTGTCATGGAGGTGCTGTCCGAACATCTCTGCCAGGGCTGGCTGGAGGGCTATCTGCTTACCGGGCGGCACGGGCTGTTCTCCTGCTACGAGGCTTTCATCCACATCATCGACTCGATGGTGAACCAGCACGCCAAATGGCTGAAGACCACGTCCGAGCTTGCATGGCGCAAGCCGATCGCTTCACTCAACTACCTGCTGACGTCGCATGTCTGGCGGCAGGATCATAACGGCTTCAGCCACCAGGATCCGGGCTTCGTCGACTTCATCGCCAACAAGAAGGCGGACACTGTGCGGCTGTATTTTCCGCCCGACGCCAACACGCTGCTTTGGGTCACGGATCACTGCCTGAAGACGTACAACCGCATCAACGTGATCACCGCCGGCAAGCAGCCCGCGCCACAGTGGCTGGACGCCGAGGCGGCCGAAAAGCACTGCGAGGCAGGCGCGGGCATATGGGACTGGGCCTGCACCTGCCCGGCAGACGACGAACCCGACCTCGTCATGGCATGCGCAGGCGACGTGCCTACGATGGAGACGCTGGCGGCCGTCGATATATTGCACACCGAACTGCCCGATCTGAAGATACGGGTGGTGAACGTGGTCGACCTGATGACGCTCCAGTCACATACGGAGCATCCGCACGGCTTCACCGAGGACGAGTTCGATGCCCTGTTCACGACGAACAAGCCGGTCATCTTCGCCTATCACGGCTACCCGTACCTGATCCATCGGCTGACATACCGGCGCAACAACCACGACAATTTGCATGTGCATGGGTTCCGGGAGGAAGGCACGACGACCACGCCTTTCGACATGGCGGTGATGAATGAACTGGACAGGTTTCACCTCGCGCTTGCGGCGATCAAGCGCTTGCCTGATCTGGGTGCGAAGGAAGGCAAACTGCGGGCAAAGCTCGAATCCAAACTGGCCGAGCACAAAACCTACGTCTGCGAGCATGGCGATGACATGCCGGAGATCCGGGACTGGCGCTGGCGGGGCTGAGCGTCTGCTTTCGCTTGTAACGCCGATCTGACGTCAAAAGACGTTGGCTATGCCGGGACGACCATGACGTCGCATGGCACTTCGTCCAGAAGTGCCAGCGCGACGCTACCCATGAGTACGCCGACAATGCCGCTTCGCCCTTGCGTGCCGGCGACAACGAGATCGGTATCCATCTGGGCGGCGTAGTCCGCGATGCGGACTGCGGCGTCGCCAGTCACGACCTCCACATGCAATTGGTCGGCCACCGCCTCACCGGCGGCCTCCACCGCGAAGCGCCGTACATCGTCAAGCGCGCCCGGTTTCAGCTTCTGTTCATAGAGGTCGCGCTCTTCCAAGAAACGGCTGAAGGGCGCTTCGTAAACATGAAACAAGGTGATAGCGGACGGATCGAACAGGCGCAGCGCCAGGCGGAGCGAGGCGGCCGACGCAGCCGAGAGGTCGGTGGCCACGACAATCCGCCGATAGGGTTCGAGCCCGCGCTTCTTGACGACGAGGACAGGCGCGGCCGCCTTTCGTACAAGCTTCGATGTCGCACTGCCGAAAATCGACTGAGCAATCGGATCGTTGCCTGCGATACCGGTGACGATCAGATCCACAGGCCGCGCCTCCGCTGCCTGCAGAACGACATCGCCGGGTTTGCCCTCCTCGACCACCACCTCGACATCCTTGTCGAACTGCTCCCTGAGCAGGCTGAACGCGCGCGATCTTGCGCCTTCGGCCGTCGGTCGCGACGGCTGGTCGTTCGGCGCGTCGAGGGTATCAAGCGCATGGACCACCGTCAGCTTAGCGTTCCAGTCGCGCGCGAGCCTGATCGCCCGATCCTGCGCACGATCGGAACGCGCACCGAGATCCGTTGCAAAAAGGATGTGGGCTGGAAGAGCCGGGCTTTGCGTCATTTTGGTCTGCCTCCCTGGCCAATTCCAGGCCGACTGGGCGTGCGGTTTGCCATGCTTGCGTCGGCAGTCATGTCTTGACGCCTGCAATCACAGACAGGGTCTCGTCGGCGATCACCTGCTCCTCGTCCGTTGGTATGACGAACACGGAGACGCGGCTTTTCGGAGAACTGATGATGGGGGCATTTGCGGCGTTGGCTGGGGCGTCGAGTTCGACGCCGAGCCAGCCGAGGCGTTCGCATACGCCTGCCCTGACCCGAGGCTGGTTCTCGCCTATGCCGGCCGTGAAGACGATCGCGTCCAGTCCCTGCAGCGTGCCTGCGAGCCTGGCCATTTCGCCTGCGATGCGAAACGTGAACAGTTCGATTGCCTCGATGGCTTCAAGCGCCCTGCTTTCCAGCAGTTCACGGCTGTCAGCACTGATGCCGGAAACGCCGAGAAGACCTGAACGATTGTAAAGCATGTCCTCCAACTCGGCGAGGGTTTCGCCTCCTGCGCCCAGCATATGCAGCAGCACGCCGGGATCGATGGCGCCGCAGCGCGTTGCCATGGGTATGCCGTCGAGCGTCGAGAACCCCATGGTAGTGTCACGGCTTTCACCACCGTCGATGGCACAGAGGCTGGCGCCACTGCCCAGATGCGCCACAACCACCTTGCCTTGAGCGATGGAGGAATGCGTCCGCAGCAGTTCGCCGGTGATGTATTTGTAGGACAGGCCATGGAAGCCGTAGCGCTTGACACCCTGGTCGAAGAGCGCGCGCGGGATCGCGAAACGCCGGACGAAATCAGCGTTGGTGCGATGGAACGCGGTGTCGAAGGATGCCGTCTGAACAAGGCCGCGCCCCGTGTTGGCGACGGCGCGTATCAGCCTCAACGCCTGCGGCTGATGCAGAGGGGCAAGTGGTGTCAGGGCATCGATGGCCGCGATGGTTTTGTCGTCGAGCGTAACAGGGCCGGCGAACGCATCGCCACCATGCACCACGCGGTGGCCGACTGCGGCGATACGGCTGATATCGAAGTCCTTCGCGAGTTCGTCGAACGTCTCGGCCACAATCTCCGTCAGATCGTCGCCGGATTTTGCGTTCAGCGCGATGTCGATCTTTTTGGGCCCTTCCGTAATCCGGAAAGTCAGAGGATCGTGACGAAAATCGATGATCGCGCGCGCCAGTCTTCTGGGACCGGTAGCAGTCCGCTCGAAGAGCCCGACCTTCACCGTCGAAGAACCGGCATTGAAGGTGAGCAGCGTCTCCACGCTCATACGGCGGGAACCTTCTGTGCCCGAAGAACCGACACCATCTTGGCAAGAGCGGCCGAGGCGATGCGCGCCGAAAGCGGATCGGATCGGCTCGTCAGCACGATGGGCACGCGCGCCCCGAGCACGAGGCCCGCAGCCGTCGCGCCAGCGAAGTAGATCAATTGCTTGGCCAGCATGTTGCCTGCCTCGAGGTCGGGCACGAGCAGGATATCCGCCTGCCCTGCGACGGCGGACGCGATACCCTTAGTGCGGGCGGCATCGACATTGATCGCGTTGTCGAAGGCGAGCGGCCCATCGACTTTCGCGCCGCTGATCTGCCCGCGTGCGGCCATGACTGTCAGCGCCGCCGCGTCGAGCGTTGCAGGCATTTTCGGGTTGACCGTTTCAATCGCGGCCAGCACCGCGACACGCGGCTCCCGAATGCCCAGAATATGCATGAGATCGACGGCGTTCTGGCAGATGTCGCGCTTGTGCTCCAGCGTGGGCTGGATGTTGATGGCGGCGTCTGTGACGATCAGCGGCTTGTCGTAGGCCGGTATGTCCATGACGTAGACATGGCTGATGCGCCTCTCGGTACGCAGGCCTGAATCCTGGGCGACGACCGCGCCAAGCAGCTCATCCGTATGCAGGCTGCCCTTGACGAGAATATCGACCTTGCCGGCAACCGCGAGTTCGGCCGCACGCGCCGCAGCAGCGTGGCTGTGCTCGACCGGCTCGATCTCGACGCCCTCAAGCGACACAGCAGCGGCTTCGGCGGCCGCCATGATCTTGTGCAAGGGGCCAACAAGGACCGGCTCCAGCAGGCCTTCGTCGCGAGCCTCCAAAGCGCCGGTTATGGCTGCCGCCGAGCACGGATGCACGATCGCGGCGCGCACCGCAGGGATTTCTCGCGCGCGACGCACGAAGGCTTCGTAGCGATCGTGACGGCGAAACTCGATGTCGGGAAGCTTTGTCCGCGGCCATTCGATCTGCTGGTCTGGCGCTATAACCGTTGCCGAGCCGCTCAACACCTCCTCGCCTGCCTGGTTCGTGCAGACGGTGGAGAGCGTGACGATGCGCTTGTCAGGCCGCTTTTCACGCACCGTCACTGTCGCGGTGATCGTGTCGCCTGGCGCGACCGGCTTCAGGAAGCGAATGTCCTGCCCGAGGTAGATGGTGCCGGGACCGGGGAGCTCCGTGCCAAGGACTGCCGAGACAAGCGCGGCTGTCCACATGCCATGCGCGACGATATCGCCGAAACGACCGGTCGCTGCGAAAGCCGCGTCGAGATGCGCGGGATTTACATCGCCCGAGACGGCGGCGAAGAGTTCGATGTCGTCGCGCCCGACGACGCGGACAACCGACGCAGCATCACCGATCTGCAGAGCATCGAACGTCCGGTTCCGAAGCATTTCGTCCATCGTGTCTTCCCGTCGTAAGGCATCGAGCTTCGGACGCTACTTTTGCGATGCCGGCGGGTCAACGCGCGTTGACGTGGGCCAAAGCAGGCGGCCCGATACACACGTCGCCGTTGTGCATCCGCAGCCACGCCTTGCGAGCCGCGCCATAGAGCGGAAACAACGGGCAAAGATCACGACAACGTGACCCTGCCGTCGAATGCAGGCGGATTTCCGAATGCGCCGTCAGGCTGCCCTCTTGCGCGCGATGCGCGCCCGGATGCTTTCGACATCGGCGCGCGGCGTCGCCGCAAACAGCGTTTTCGTATAGCTGTGCTGCGGGTTGGAAAACACTTCGTCGCGAGTCCCGTATTCCACCGCTTCTCCGAAATACATCACCATCACCTCGTCGGCGATGTAGCGGACCACCGAGAGGTCGTGGCTGATGAATACGTAGGTAAGCTGGAATTCGTCCTGCAGGTCGGCGAGAAGGTTCAGCACCTGCGCCTGCACGGAAAGATCGAGCGCGGAGACCGGCTCGTCGAGTACGAGCAGACTCGGGTTCAGCATAAGCGCGCGGGCAATCGCGATGCGCTGACGCTGGCCGCCAGAGAACATGTGCGGATAGCGATGATAGTGCTCGGGCTGAAGGCCGACCTTCTGCAGCATCGCCATGGCGCGATCGCGCCGCTCGCTTGCCGGGACGTCGGTGTTGATCTTCAGCGGCTCGCCCAGAACGTCGCCGATCTTCTGGCGTGGGTTGAGCGAACCGTAAGGGTTCTGGAACACGATCTGCACCTTGCGCCGCATCTCGGGCGAAAGGCCGTCCTTGGAAATGTCGACCTTCTTGCCGTCGATGAAGAGCTCGCCTGATGTCGGGGCATCGATCATGGTCACGATGCGTGCGAGCGTCGACTTTCCGCAGCCGGATTCGCCGACGATGGCTAGCGTCCTGCCCTTCTCCACCGAGAAGCTGACACCCTTGACCGCATGCACGGTGCGCGGCTTGCCAAAGAGACCGCCGCCGACATGGTAGTCGCGCACGATGTTCTTCGCTTCGAGGACCTTGCTCATAGCGGCGGCTCCATCATCGGGGCGACCAAGGCGGCGGCTTCCGCTTCCATCAGGAACGTATCGATGGTCGGCAGGCGGTCGCCGGTCGCGTTGTCGGGCAGCGCGGATAGAAGGGCGCGCGTGTAGTTGCTCTTCGGGTTCTCGAAGAGCGAGAGCACGTCCGCCTCCTCCATCTTGCGACCCTTGTATTGAACGATCACTCGATCGGCCGTTTCCGCGACGACGCCCATGTTGTGGGTGATCATGATCAGGCCCATGCCATACTCTTCCTGCAGGCGCACAAGCAGGTCGAGGATCTGCTTCTGGATCGTCACGTCGAGTGCCGTGGTCGGCTCGTCGGCGATCAGCAGCTTCGGATTGCAGGCAAGCGCCATGGCGATCATGACGCGCTGGCACTGACCGCCCGACATCTGATGCGGGAAGCTGTTCAGGCGATCCGCAGGTTCGGGGATGCCGACCAGCGTCAGGAGTTCGATGGCGCGGGCGCGCCGCTGTGTGCGGTCCATGCCCATGTGCACTTTCAGGACTTCCTCGATCTGGAAGCCCACTGTGAAACAGGGATTGAGGCTCGCCATCGGCTCCTGGAAGATCATCGACATGTCCTTGCCGACGAGCTTTCGCCGATCCTGCGGCGAAATCTTCTGCAGGTCGATGCCGTCGAACATCATCTTGTCCGCCGACACTTTTGCGGTCCATGGCAGAAGCCCCATGACCGCCAGCATGGAGACGGACTTGCCAGAGCCGGACTCGCCCACGATTGCCAGCACCTCACGCCTATCGACCGAAAGCGACACGCCATCAACCGCGCGGAACATGCCGGTCGCCATCTGGAACTCGACAACGAGATTTTCGATTTCGAGAAGCGCCATTGCCTCAGCTCCTCTTCAGCTTGGGGTCGAGCGCGTCGCGCAGGCCGTCGCCCATCAGGTTGATCGCCAGCACGGTGAGCAGGATGGCGAGGCCGGGCAGCGTGACCACCCACCACGCGCGCAGGATGAACTCGCGCGCCTCGGCCAACATCGTGCCCCACTCCGGCGTCGGCGGCTGCGCGCCCATGCCGAGGAAGCCAAGTGCTGCCGCATCGAGAATGGCGTTTGAGAAGGAAAGCGTCGCCTGGACGATCAGCGGCGCCATGCAGTTCGGCAGGATCGTCGAGAACATCAGGCGCAACGGGCCAGCGCCGGCCACCTTCGCCGCGACGACATAGTCGCGGTTCTTCTCGACCATCACGGCGGCGCGGGTGAGACGCACGAAATGCGGCTGGAAGACAAGCGCGATCGCGATCATCGCATTGGTGAGGCCGGGCCCGAGCACCGCCACCAGCACCAGTGCCAACAGCAGAGACGGGAAGGCGAGGATGATGTCCATCACGCGCATGATGGCGGTGTCGACCCAGCCGCGGAAATAGCCGGCGATGACCCCCAGGAAAATGCCTCCGACGAGCGAGAGCGTCGTCACGATGACGCCAATGAACAGCGAGTAGCGCGTGCCGAAGATCAGGCGCGAGAGCATGTCGCGACCGACAGCGTCGGTGCCGAGCAGGAATGTGGTGCTGCCGCCTTCCTGCCAGAAGGGCGGCACCAGCACAGCGTCGCGGTACTGGGCGTTCGGTGCATGCGGCGCGATCAGCGGAGCGAAGACCGCGAGCACGATCAGAAACAGAAAGAAGAAGAGACCGATCACCGCGCCGCGATTCTCGGAGAAGTAGAACCAGAACTCTGCAAACCGCGCGCGTCGCGACGGATCGACGGAGACGGGACCGGTTGGGTTTGCGACTGCGTCAGCCATGGCGGTGCCTCCTCAGTGCCTGATGCGCGGGTTGATGAGGCCGTAGAGCAGATCGACCATCAGGTTCACCAGCATGATGATGCCGGCGATGATCAGGAGTCCGCCCTGGATCACGGGATAGTCTCGTCGGAACACGGAATCGACCATCCATTTGCCGATGCCCGGCCAGGAGAAAATGGACTCCGTCAGGATCGCGCCTGCGAGCATAACGCCGACCTGCAGGCCGATCGTTGTGACCACCGGGATCATCGCGTTGCGCAGCGCATGGATGCCGACAACGCGATATGCGGAAAGGCCCTTGGCGCGCGCCGTGCGCACGTAGTCCTCCGACAGGACCTCGAGCATTGCCGAGCGGGTCTGGCGGGCGATGACGGCGAGCGGGATCGTGCCGAGCACGATCGTCGGAAGGATGAGATGGCTGACGGCGGATTTGAACGCGCCCTGCTGTCCCGACAGCAGCGAGTCGATCAGCATGAAGCCGGTGACCGACGGGAAGAAATACATCAACGAGATGCGGCCCGAAACCGGGGTCCACTGCAGGATGCCTGAGAACAGGATGATCAGAAGCAGGCCCCACCAGAAGATCGGCATGGAAAAGCCGATCAAGGCCGTGCCCATGATGGCCTGATCGAAAATCGTTCCGCGCTTGATGGCAGCGAAGACGCCCGCCGGAATGCCGAGGATGATGGCGAAGATAATCGCGCAAAGCGAGAGTTCAAGCGTCGCCGGGAACAACTCCATGAACTGCTGCAGTACAGGCTGCTTGGTCGAGATCGATGTCCCAAAATCACCGCGAAGCACGCCCCACAGATAGTCGAGATACTGGATGACGATCGGCCGATCGAGGCCGAGCTGCGCCGATATCTCGGCGTGGCGTTCGGGCGACATGACGCGCTCGCCCGATAGTAGAGCGACCGGGTCGCCGGGCAGCAGCCTGATAAAGGAGAAGGCAATGATCGACACACCGATGAAGGTCGGGATCAGGACTGCCAGACGCCCGAGGAAGAAACGAAACATAAGAAAGCCCCTGATCGCATCGGCGACGCCGACCGCTATTTGGAAAGCTTCATCCGGACAACAAAACAATGGAGGGGCGCCCGCGTAGCGAACGCCCCTCCCTCATGTCAAACGCGCATCACTCAGTGATGTCGACGGTATCGAAGGTGAAGTCACCAAGCGGGCTCTGCACGAAGCCCTCGACGTTTGCGCGCATCGGAACGATGGCGAGCGAATGGTCGAGCGTCGCCCACGGCGCCTCGCGCTTGAACACGACCTGCGCCTGTTCATAGAGCTTGGTGCGCTCGGCGACGTCTGTCACCTGCTGCGCCTTGGTGACGAGATCGTCAAACTCCTTGTTGCACCACTGCGCGCGGTTGTTGCCGCCGACGGCATCGCAGCCGAGCAGCGTGTCAAGGAAGTTGTCCGGATCGCCGTTGTCGCCGGTCCAGCCAAGCATCACGGCACCGTCACGGTCCTTGGCCTTGGACTTGTCGAGGTATTCGGCCCATTCGTAGGACACGATCTCGGCCTTGACGCCAATCTTGTCGAAGTCGGACTGGATGAGTTCGGCCGCGCGACGGGCGTTGAGCATGTAGGGACGCGCGACGGGCATAGCCCAGATCTTCATCGACAGGTCCTTGACGCCGGCGGCTTCAAGGGCTGCCTTGGCGGCTTCCGGATCGTATTTGTCGTCCTCGACAGCGTTGTTGTAGGACCACATGGTCGGCGGGATCGGGTTCTTGGCCGGGGTTGCCGCGCCCTGGAACACCGCGTCGACGATCGCCTGCTTGTTGATCGCCATGTTCAGGGCCTTGCGGACCTCGACCTTGTCGAACGGAGCCTGCGTCGTGTTGTAGGCGAGATAGGCAACGTTCAGGCCTTCCTGCTCGGAAACCTTCAGGTTGGAATCCGCCTTGATCGCCTCGACGTCTGCGGCGTTCGGATACGGCATCAGGTGGCATTCGCCAGCCTTGAGCTTCTGGAAGCGCACCGAAGCGTCGGTGGTGATCGCGAATACGAGGTCGTCGATCTTGGGCGCATCACCCCAATAGTCGGGGTTCTTCTTGTAGCGGATCACTGCGTCCTGCTGATAGCCGACGAAGGTGAACGGGCCAGTGCCGACCGGCTGCTGGTTGATCTGGTTCATCTTGCCGTCGGCCTGCAGCTTGTCGGCATATTCCTTCGACAGGATCGAGGCGAACGGCATCGCGATGTTGGCGATGAACGGAGCCGACTGCTGCTTCAGCGTGAACTTGACTGTCAGGTCGTCAACCTTTTCGATCGACTGCAGAAGATCGGGCATGCCCATGCCAGCGAAATACTCCCAGGACGCGCCTTCGACATAGGTGTGCCACGGGTTGTCCGCCTTCCACTGGCGCTCGAAGGAAAAGATCACGTCGTCGGCATTCAGATCGCGCGTCGGCGTGAAGAAATCGGTGGTCTGGAACTTGACGCCCGGACGCAGCTTGAAGGTGTAGACTAGGCCGTCGTCGGACACCTCATAGCTTTCCGCAAGTGCCGGCTCGGTCTCGGTGGTGCCCTTCTTGAATTCCAGAAGGCGGCTGTAGACCGGATGCGCCGACGCATCAAACGTGGTGCCGGCGGTATAGAGTCCCGGGTCAAAACCTTCCGGCGAAGCTTCGGAGCAATAGACAAAGGTCTTTGCGCTCGCCACGCCGCTGACCACGGTTGCGGCCAACAACGCAGCCACAAAAGTGCTCTTTCTGAACATCAAAGTCTCCCTGATTATGTTTCTGGCCTCTCAAACGGGCCGGAAAGCGGGCATATAATCACCCTTTTGCCGTATTTGGAACTCCCTGCCCGATTGCCGTATCGTCAGGGGAATATCCTTCTCCAAAAACTTTGTTTTGTAGCCGAATCCGGGCTTTCGCTTCACCAAATCTTCAAGACAGGCGGTTTCTCGCGACTTGCCTGGCCGGCGTGCAAGGCCATAGATATGGCTGGAGCAGTTTGCGGATTACTCTGAAGGCCGGCCGAAAAGCCGCACCGACAGATAATGCGGGACCGGGCTGCCAAGGGAGGAAAGATGGGATCGACCAAAGGAGCCGACGGGTCGGCGGCGGTAGCCAGACCATGGCTGAAGAGCTATCCGGCCGGCGTGCCTGCGGAGATCTCTGTTCCCTCGGGTTCCATCGGCGAGTTGCTGGCTGACGCCTGCACACAAAATGCCGGCAAGACCGCCTTCATCTGCATGGGCAAGTCGATCAGCTATTCCGAACTGGAACGCCAGTCTGCGGCATTCGGTGCGTGGCTGCAATCCAGAGGGCTAGCGAAAGGCGCGCGCGTCGCGATCATGATGCCCAACGTGCTGCAGTATCCCGTCGCCATGATGGGTATCTTGCGGGCGGGATATACCGTCGTGAACGTCAACCCGCTCTACACGCCACGCGAACTCGAACACCAGTTGAAGGACTCCGGCGCTGAAGCGATCATCATTCTCGAAAACTTCGCCAAGACCCTGCAAGCCGTCGTCGCCAAGACCTCGGTGAGGCATGTCGTGGTCGCGACGATGGGCGACATGCTCGGCATCAACGGGCTGCTGGTCAATTTCGTCGTCCGGCGCATAAAGAAACTCGTTCCGGCGTGGTCGTTGCCGGGGCATGTACCGTTCAACGCCGTTCTCCGGGAAGCCGGCGCCTTGGCGCTGAAGCCGGTGCATATCTCCGGGGATGACGTCGCCTTCCTGCAATATACGGGAGGGACGACCGGCGTTTCAAAGGGAGCGACGCTGCTTCACCGGAATGTTATGGCCAACGTCCTGCAACTCGGAGTCTGGGTCGAAGACGCATTCACCGAAAAGCCCAGACCCGCGGACCTCGTTTTTATCTGCGCGCTGCCGCTCTACCACATCTTCGCGCTGACGGTGAACGCACTGATGGGAATGAAGATGGGCGCGCAGAACGTACTCATCCCCAACCCCCGCGACATACCGGGCTTCGTGCAGGAGCTCGGCAAATACCGTTTCCACATACTTCCCGGCCTGAATACTTTGTTCAACGCGCTCCTCAACAACGAGGATTTCCGTAAGCTGGACTTCAGCGGGCTGATCCTTTCGCTGGGCGGTGGCATGGCGGTGCAGCGCGGCGTCGCCGAGCGCTGGCAGCAGGTGACCGGCAACAAGATCACCGAAGGCTACGGACTGTCGGAAACATCGCCGGTGGCGACGGCGAATAAGGTGAGCGGAAACGAGTTCACCGGCACGATAGGCTTGCCTATCCCGTCGACCGAGATCGCGATCCGGGATGACGACGGCAAGGACATGCCGCTCGGCGAGGTCGGCGAGATCTGCATTCGCGGGCCGCAAGTCATGGCGGGATACTGGAACCGGCCGGACGAGACGGCCAAGGTGATGACCGCCGACGGCTTCTTCAAGTCCGGCGACATGGGCTTCATGGACGAGCGCGGCTACACAAAGATCGTCGACAGAAAGAAGGACATGATCCTCGTTTCGGGCTTCAACGTCTATCCGAACGAACTGGAGGAAGTCGTCGCATTACACCCCGGCGTCATGGAGGTCGCGGCGATTGGCGTGCCGGATGAGCATTCAGGCGAAGCGCCTAAGCTCTTCGTCGTGCGCAAGGACAGCAACCTGACCAGTGAGCAACTGCTGGCCTACTGCCGCGAGAATCTGACTGGCTACAAGCGGCCGAAGCATATCGAGTTCCGCGACAGCCTGCCGAAGACGCCGGTCGGGAAAATCCTGCGGCGGGAGCTACGCGGGTAGGCGATTGCGTTCGGACAGATAGGCTGGCAGGTCGACAATTGAATCCAGCACGACATCGGCCAGTGGCGCCAGCGACTCGGCGGTGCCGGTGCCGGAGAGAACGCCGACAGCCAGCCCCGCACCGCCAGCTTTCGCCATTTCGAGATCGTGGCGGTTGTCGCCGACCATGGCCAGTTCCGACGGCTTGAGACCGGTCAGGTCGCAAAAGGCGACGATCGTATCGGGCGCGGGCTTGGGATTCGCCACGGAATCGTAGCCATAGGCCGCATCGAACATCTGGGCGATGCCAAGCGCCAGAAGCGTTTTCTCCGCACCGCCCGTGGAATCGTTGGTGGCGACAGCAAGGCGAAAGCCGGCGCGGTGAAGACTTGCGATCGTTTCCCGGCTTCCTTCCAGCGGCACAGATTGAAGAGCCCCCTGCTCTGCCGTGAAGCCGTCGAAAAACAGCGTCTTCTCGCGACGCTCTGTGGCATCCGCGTCGGGGTACCAGAGCGCGACGATGTCTGCATTGGTGCCGGCGGCAAAGACAGAGTCAGCCTTGAAGCCACCGCGCGCATAGTCGTAGCCGGCCCGTTCCATCAGTCTGTCCGCCGCCGCACGATCCCCGTCGGCGGCATGAAGCGCCATAAGGTCCGCGAGCGCGTACCAGGTCTTCTCGAAATCGACCAAGGTCCCGTCCTTGTCGAACAGGATGCCTTTTATTTCCGCCAAACCATGTCCCCCGGTTTCGATCTCAGCTCAGCGACTTGATATGCTGCACGAGGCCGGCGGTCGAGGAGTCATATTTCGACGCATCCTCCTTGCCTTCGACGACGGGTAGAAGTTCGGTAGCCAGCTCCTTGCCAAGCTCGACGCCCCACTGGTCGAAGGAGTTGATGTCGAACATTGTGCCTTCGACGAACACGCGGTGCTCGTAGAGCGCGATGAGGCGGCCGAGCGTCCGCGGATCGAGCGTGCGATAGAGGATCGTCACAGTCGGACGGTTGCCGGAGAACACGCGGTGCGGCGCGATCTTATCGACGTCTTCCGGATTCATGCCTTTCGCCAGCATCTGCTTCTTAGCCTCGTCGAGCGTGCGCCCCTTCATCAGCGCCGCCGTCTGCGCCAGCACATTGGACAGCAGGAGATCGTGATGGTGCTTGAGGTCCGGCTCATGGCCGACGGCAGCCGCCAGGAACTCGATCGGGATAATGTCGGTGCCCTGGTGCAGGAGCTGGAAGAAGGCGTGCTGCCCGTTGGTGCCGGGTTCGCCCCAGACGAGCGGACCGGTCGGCGTGGAGGCCTCGATCCCCTCAAGCGTGACGTGCTTGCCGTTCGATTCCATGTCGAGCTGCTGAAGGTAGGCTGGGAACCGCGACAGGCGCTGATCATAAGGAATGACGGCGCGGGCCGGATAACCACGCACTACACGATGCCAATAGCCGACAAGCCCCAGCACCGCCGGCAGGTTCTGCAGCAGCGGAGCGGTGCGGAAGTGTTCGTCCATCTCGTGCGCACCGGCGAGGAAATCGCGAAAGTTCTGGTGGCCGACGGCGATCATGATCGGCAGGCCGATCGCGCCCCATAGCGAGTAGCGCCCGCCGACCCAGTCCCAGAAGCCGAAGACGCGGTCCTTCGCGATGCCGAACTTCGCCACCAGATCGAGCGCGGTGGAGACGGCTGCGAAGTGATGCTGGACGGCATCGTTGCCGAGCTTGGCGGTCAGCCAGCGCTTGGCTGTCTCGGCATTGGTCATCGTCTCGACGGTGGTGAAGGTCTTGGAAGCGATGATGAAGAGCGTCGTCTCGGGCGAGAGGTCCTTCAGCGTGTCGTGCATATGCGCGCCGTCGATGTTCGACACGTAGTGCGCGCGCGGTCCGTCGTGCCAGGGCGCCAGCGCCAGTGTCGCCATGACCGGGCCGAGATCGGACCCGCCGATGCCAATGTTGACGACATCGGTGATCTTCTTGCCGGTCGCGCCCTTGGCCTCACCGGAGCGGATCGCGTCCGAAAACTTTCCCATGGCGTCAAGGACCGCGTGCACGTCCGGGACGACGTCATGGCCGTCGACCAACACCTTGGCCCCAGCCGGCTGCCGCAGTGCGGTGTGCAGCACGGCCCGGTGCTCGGTGATGTTGATCTTCTCGCCGGAGAACATGGCCGCCCGGCGCTTCTCTACGCCGGCTGCCTCGGCGGCGGCGGCCAGCAATTGCATAGTCTTTTCGGTGACTGCGCATTTCGACCAATCGAGCAGCAGATCACCGTCCATCAGCGAGAATTTTTTAAAACGCTGAGGATCGGCCGCGAAGGCTGCCCGCATGTCCTTCGGGACGTCTGTCTTGTGAGCCTTCAATGCTGCGAGGTTGGCCTGAAACGCGCTATCTGCCACCGAAGAACTCCCGATTTTGCTGCGTTGCGCACCTATAGCAGAGCTTTGTCGTCATGCGACAGGCCGTGAAACATCCATAGCGCGGTTCCATGTCATTTCTATCGCACGCTATTGCGTTGTGGACTGGGCCAGTCTCCATCGATCACTGGCATAAATCATTACGATGAAAAAAATTCATTGGCGCAACGCCTTGGGCCACGAATACAAAACGCTGGGCCAGAAATGCGGGGACTGAACGCCAAGGAGCATGCCATGCCACAGCGAAACGACACGGCCATCTGGTCCGGATTGTTCAGAATTTCGGCGGAATCCGGACAGACATTGCAGGCGCAGATCAGGCAGGCGATTGTCGCCGCGATCCTGGACCGCCAGATTGCCGCATCGATGCCGCTGCCGTCGTGCCGCATCCTCGCAGAAAAGCTCGGCGTTGCGCGCGGCACCGTGGTGCTCGCCTTCCAGCAGCTTGTAGACCAGGGCTTCCTCATCGCACGCGAGCGGCGCGGCCATTTCGTCAACCCGGACGTGCTCGCTACTCCCGCAAAGCCGTCCGGCAAGGCCAACGACAATTCCAACGAGATCGACTGGAAGGCACGGCGGCAGATCGCAGCCTCCGATATGCCCCCGCCCGCCAAGCACGGCAACTGGATCAAGTCGTCCTATCCGTTCGTCTACGGCCAGTTCGACCCGGCGCTCTTCCCCACCGCCGAATGGCGCGAATGCAACCGCATGGCGCTGGCTGTGCTGGAGATCCGCAACTGGGCGGCGGACATGGTGGACCGCGACGATCCGCTGCTGATCGAACAGATTCAGGCGCGGCTGCTGCCGCGGCGCGGCATTTTCGCAAACCCGGACGAGATCATCGTCACGCTGGGCGCGCAGAATGCCCTCTACATGCTGGCCACCCTGCTGATGACCAAGGGCTCCAAGGTCGCGATGGAGGATCCGGGCTATCCAGACGCCCGCTCCATCTTCAAGCTCGCCGGAGCCGAAACGATCCCGACGCCGGTTGACGACGAAGGCATCGTGACCTCAGCCATACCGAGCGACGCGGGCTTCGTCTTCGTGACACCGAGCCACCATTGCCCGACCATGGTGCCGCTGTCGGCGGAACGTCGGCAGGACCTTCTGGCGCGCGCGGTGCGCGACAACCAGATCGTGATCGAGGATGGCTATGACAGCCAGCTTCTCGACGACGCGCCGCAGCAGGCACTGAAAAGCATCGATCGTTCGGGCCGCGTTGTCTATGTCGGCTCGATGTCCAAGACCCTCGCGCCGGGTCTGCGCCTTGGCTACATCGTGGCGTCGGCTGGCCTAATCGCGGAACTGCGGGCGCTGCGCCGCTTCATGCTGCGTCATCCGCCGGCAAACAACCAGCGGGCCGTCGCGCTCTTCCTTTCGCTCGGCCATCACGAAGCTCTGGTGCGTCGGCTGTCGACTGCCTTCGAGGAGCGGCGCAAGCGGCTAGTGCACGCGATCTCGGCGTTCCTGCCGGAATGGCGCGCAACGGATTCGGCTGGTGGCACTTCGCTCTGGCTGGAAGGTCCGCGCAACGCGGACGCCCGGGACCTCGCGGCACAGGCTGCCGCGCGCAGCGTGATCATTGAGCCCGGTGACCGCTTCTTCGACACCGCCGAGAGGCCGAAACGCTTCATGCGGCTCGGCATCTCGTCGATCGCGCTGCAGCACATTGAGCCCGGCATACGCGAGCTGGCAACCGCAGCGGGACGGCGGCCGGCGGCGGCCTGAAACCGAGACGGCGTTCTCAGACGGGTCCGACTTAAGGGCTGGACCCGTCTGGCCTATCCGGCCTCACTTTCTGGCCCTACGTACTGGACCAACCCGTTGCATAGTTCGCCGCGAAGCTGGATCATGACCTCGCTCCGGTAGCGGAGGGTTGGACCAAGCGGCACTCGGCTCATTCATGGGGAAGTCGGCATGTCGGTTGCACTCGAAAGTCAGGATATCGATAAGACAGACACATCAGTTGAACGTGGCTCACGTCGCTCAGGTGGACGGGAAGCCAGGCGCGCCCTGCGTTCGGCGCCGCTGGCCGACGATGTCCGTCCGATCCGCGCCGGCCTTGAAGGCGGCAAATATCAGTCGCTGTCGGAAGCAGATCTCGGGCGCATCCATGAAGCTGTCCTCACGCTTCTGGAGACCGTCGGCTTCGCCAATGCAATCCCGTCCTGCATCGAGGCGCTGACGCGGGTCGGCGCGACACACAGCGAGGATGGTCGCATCCGGTTCCCGCGCGCTCTTGTCGAGCACACGATCAGGAATGCAGCGCGCAACTTCACGCTGCACGGTCAGGACCCGAAGCACGACATGCTAATCCGGGGCAAGCGCGTGCATTACGGCACGGCGGGCGCGGCCGTGCATCTTGTCGATGTCGAGAAGCGCGAATACCGGGAGTCGCTGCTGCAGGACATCTACGACGCCGCGCGCATCGTCGATGCCATGGACAACATCCACTTCTTCCAGCGGCCGATGGTGCCGCGCGACATACCCGATCCGCTCGAAATGGACTTCAACACGCTCTACGCCTGCGTGACGGGGACGTCGAAGCATGTCGGCACGTCCTTTACCGTGCGCGAGAACGTCGCCCCCGCGCTGGAGATGCTATACGCTATCGCCGGCGGCGAGGAAAATTTCCGGGCGCGGCCCTTCGTTTCAAACTCCAACTGCTTCGTCGTGCCGCCGATGAAGTTCGCGGAGGATGCCTGCGGCGTGCTGGAAGCCTGCGTCGAAGGCGGCATCCCGATCCTGCTTCTGTCCGCCGGACAGGCCGGTGCGACCGCACCCGCAGCGATTGCCGGCGCTGTGGTGCAGGCAGTGGCGGAAGTTCTCGCCGGTCTCGTCTATGTCAATGCGATCAAGCCCGGCCACCCGGCAATTTTCGGCACTTGGCCCTTCGTCTCCGACCTGCGCACCGGTGCGATGTCGGGCGGTTCGGCCGAACAGGCGCTTCTTACATCCGCCTGCGCTCAGATGGCCCAGTTCTATGACCTTCCGGGCGGCTCGGCTGCCGGCATGGCCGACTCCAAGCTGCCGGATATCCAGTCGGGTTTTGAGAAGGGCATCACCAATGTGATGGCGGGCCTTTCGGGCCTCAATCTCGTCTATGAATCTGCCGGCATGCACGCCTCGCTGCTCGGCTTCTGCCTCGAAAGCCTGATCATTGACAACGACATGCTGGGCATGTGCCAGCGTTGCGTGCGCGGCATCGAGGTGACCGACGCGGCGCTTTCTCTGGAGACAATCGCCGAGGTCTGCCTGAATGGCCCCGGCCACTATCTCGGCAACGACCAGACGCTGCGGCTGATGCAGACCGAATATTTCTATCCGGCAGTCGGCGACCGTTTCTCGCCCAAGGAG
The DNA here is from genome assembly GCF_040081925.1 of Mesorhizobium quangtriensis. Taxonomy (NCBI): domain Bacteria; kingdom Pseudomonadati; phylum Pseudomonadota; class Alphaproteobacteria; order Hyphomicrobiales; family Phyllobacteriaceae; genus Mesorhizobium; species Mesorhizobium quangtriensis. The sequence goes on along the minus strand of NZ_JBEBMF010000001.1, from coordinate 1,158,456 downwards.
TGGAACGAGAAGGGCAAGCCGGACATCCTCGGTCGCGCTATCGCCGAAAAGAAGAGAATCCTCTCGGAACGCTTCCCTCGCCACGTGTCGCGGGCGACCGATGACCAGTTGCGCTCTCGCTTCGGCGATCTCATTCATCTGCACCGCAACGGTATGGGTCTGTAGCCGCCGCGTTCCGCACCTCTCGGCGCATGCTGGCGGACGTTAGGGTAGCGTTAAAACGTACATTGCATGCGATATGCGTTTCAGTTAGCATTTCTCTCATGCGAGCCTCGTCGTGGTGCTCGCCAGGGAGGAATTCATGAAACTGTTTAGCCATGCAATTCGCGGCCTTGCCGCGTCTTCAATTCTGGCAGGACTGGCGTCGTTCGGCGTCGTCGGCCTCGCCCAGGCTTCCGACAACAAGATTGCGCTGATCCCTGGTGGACCGCATCCCTATTTCGCGCCTTGGGAGCAGGCGGCTGCGGATGCGCAGAAGGACTTCGGAATCGCCGCAGTTGACTTCAAGGTGCCGCAGGAATGGAAACTCAACCTCCAGACCGAACTCGTCGAGAGCCTCGCGGCACAGGGCTACACGGCTTTCGGTATTTTCCCCGGTGACGCCGTCGGCATCAATTCGACGATGACCGAACTGAAGGATTCCAGCATTCCGTCCGCCGCGCTCGCCGGCTGCGCGCAGGACCCGACCGACGCTGCCTTCTGCCTTGGCACCGACGTCTATAACTCGGCCTATCTCGGCACCAAGGAACTGATCAAGGCGATGGGCGGCAAGGGCGCAATCGTACATCTGGCCGGCCTGCTGGTCGATCCCAACACGACGCTGCGCGTCAAGGCCGTCGAGACCGCCGTCGGCGAGACCAACGGCGAAGTGACGCTGCTGCAGACGGTCGCCGATACGGATGCGCAGGAGGCCGCCGACCAGAAGATCAATGCTCTGCTCGCAGCCCAGAAGGACGAGATCGGCGGCATGATCGCAACCGGCTACATCCCGTCGGTGGTCGCATCGAAGTCGCTGCGCACGCTCGGCGACAAGCGCATCAAGTTCATCGGCATCGATGACGATCCGATCGTGCTCGAAGCCATCAAGGACGGTTTCGTTGCCGGCACGATGGCGCAGAACCCCTATGGCCAGGGCTACATCGGCGCTTATGTGCTCGATCTTCTCGCCGGCGGCGGCTGCACGATCAAGGAAGACGCCACCTGGATCGAAACGCCCCAGACGAAGCGCTTCATCGATTCCGGCACGCTGGTTATCAACGCCGACAATCTGACGACCTACAAGGACGACCTGAAGAAGGTCACGACCGACATCCAGTCGTCCTTCAAGGACAAGTACCTGACCTGCCAATAGGCCATGCATAGGGCAACCGCCTTCTCCCGAATCCGGGAGGAGGCTGCGCTCGGACACTGTTTCGGCCAGCATTCGCCTTCATGGCGGATGCGCCTGCCAATCTCTCCTATCGCCAGAGTCATATGACCGACGAGACCATCAGCACCGAACGACCGCGACGAGGATTTTTCGCCGGTGCGTCGGCCCAGATCGGGTTGTTTGCCATCGTCGCGCTGCTATGGGTGATCTTCTCGACGCTGGCGCCCGGTTTTACCTCGCCCATCAATCTTTTCGGGATCGGGCGTTCGCTGGCGGTCGATATCGTTATCGGCTTCTCCCAGATGGTGGTGCTCGCAACAGGCGGCATGAACCTCGCGGTCGGATCGATCGGGGTCTGCGCCGTCATGCTGACGGGCTTTCTGTTGCAGGACGCCGGCGTGCCGATCCCGGTCGCGCTGGCAGGCGGGCTGCTGCTCGGTGGCGCGCTCGGTTGGCTCAACGGCTTCGCGATCGTCAAGACCGGCGTGAACGCCTTCATCATCACGTTGGCCAGCGCCAGCCTCTTCCTCGGGGCGATGCTTATCCTGAGCAAGGCAGTCCCCTACAATACGCTCCCTCCCGAGATCGGCCAGTTCGGCCGCATGCGCCTTTGGGGCTACGTCTCGCCGCTTATCTTCATCGCGATCGCCATCGGCGCGGCGCTCTACGTGCTGTACCGGCACACGCTGCTCGGACGGCAGATCCTCGCGGCCGGCGCCAATCCGCGCGCCGCCGAGATGTCGGGCGTGCCGGTCGGGCGCGTCATCATTATCAGCCACACGCTCTCTGGCCTGCTCGCCGCGACCGCCGGCATCATGCTCGTGGCGCGGCTGGGCGCGGCGATGCCGTCCGTCGGCGGCGAGGACTGGCTGCTGCCCTCCTTCCTAGGGCCGGTGCTTGGCGGAACGCTTCTTGCCGGCGGGTCGGTGGCCGTAATCGGCACCATGATCGGCGCTGCCCTGGTGACCACCATCCGCAGCGGGCTGCTCGTGCTGCAGGTGGGGAACTTCTGGCTGCAACTTTTCCTTGGGCTCATCCTGCTCGCCGCCGTCATGGCCGACCGCTATCGCGGGGTCTTCCTCGAACGCAGGTCGCTGGGACGCCGATGAACAGCTTGCTTCGTCGTTTCCTGATGGTGGAGTGGTCAGGTATCCTGGCTGCTATCATCCTTGGCTCTGCGCTGCTCGCCTGGCTGTCGCCCGCCTTTCTCACCGAGTTCAACATCTACGTCATGCTGCGCAGCTTCTGCGTGGCGCTGCTGGTCGGCTTTGCCCAGATGGTCACGCTGGCAGTCGGGCAGATGAACATCTCAGTCGGTGCGCTGGGTGGGCTCGTTGCGGTGCTAGCTGGCGGCATGATGGAAAAGCTCGGGGTGCCGATGATCCTGGCCATCCCTGCGGCGATCGCCATCGGGGCGCTGTGCGGCCTCCTGAACGGCGTGCTGACCGAGCGTACCGGCATCAACGGCTTCATCATCACGCTGGCGACTGCATCCGCATTCACCGGCATCAATCTGGGCATCACGCAGTCGATCCCGTTCTACAACATGCCGCCGGGCCTGGTCGCGTTCGGGTCGGATCGTTTCTTCGCCTTTCCCTATCTCATGATCGCGCCGATCATCGCCACCGTCCTACTCGGCCTCTTCCTGTCTCGCACCGTGCCGGGGCGTCACCTGCTCGCGGTCGGCGGCAACCCGCATGCGGCCGAACTATCGGGTATCTCGCGCGGCAGGATCACGATCCTGGCGCACACACTTTCGGGCACACTGGCCGCATGCGCGGCCATTCTTGCGGTCGCGCAGTTGGGCTCCGCGCAACCGACGATAGGCTCGGACTGGCTGCTGCTCTCCTTCGCGGCTCCAATCATCGGCGGCGCCGCGCTGACCGGCGGTCACGTCTCGGTGCTCGGCACCACACTCGCCGTCATTCTGATCGCGCTGATCGAAAACGGCATGGTGCTGGCCAAGGTCGACCCCTACTGGGTCCAGTTCGTTCTCGGCGCGCTTATTCTCGCAGCCGTCTGGCTGAACCGCTGGCGCGCGGTCAAGACGGGGACGGACTGATGCAACTCTCCATCGAAAGCGTCAGCAAGGCATTTCCCGGCGTCCAGGCGCTGGACAAGGTATCGTTCGAACTGAGGCCCGGCGAAATCCACGCGCTGATGGGCGAGAACGGCGCCGGCAAGTCGACGCTGATCAAGATCATCACCGGCCTCTACCGGCCGGATGACGGGCGCGTGACGATCGACGGGCAGGAAGTGTCCTTCCAGTCGCCGCGCGACGCGATCGCCGCCGGCATCGGCGCGGTGCATCAGGAACGCAACCTGATCCCGCGCTTTTCGGTCGGCGAGAACATACTTCTGGAGAGGCTGCCGACGCGCAACGGCCTGCTCGACAAGGACGCCATTCACAACGAGGCGCGACGGTACCTGGACCTTCTTGATCGCGGCATCGATACGCATACCGAAGTGCGCTCACTTTCGGTGGCGCAGATGCAGATCGTCGAGATTGCCAAGGCGCTGTCGCTTGAAACGAAGTGCCTGCTGATGGACGAGCCGACGGCTTCCATCACCGAGCATGAGACGGAAGCTCTTTTTACGCTCTTGAAGCGCCTACGCGACGAGGGAGCGTCCATCGTATTCGTCAGCCATAAGCTGGAGGAGGTCTTCGCAATTGCCGATCGCGTGACCGTCCTGCGCGACGGCAAAAATGCGGCGCTCGGCGAACCCATGAGCACCATGACACGCCAGAAGCTCATCTCGCTGATGGTCGGGCGCGAAGAGCATATCGTCAACAAGCCACAGCGGACCGTCGAGACCGGGACCGTGCTTGAAGCGAGAGGATTGAAGACTTCGTTCGGCCACCGCGACATCTCTTTCTTGTTGAAACGCGGAGAAATCCTCGGTCTCTACGGTCTCGTGGGTGCAGGCCGCAGCGAATTGGCGCGCGCCATCGTCGGGGCGGCGCCGGTCACCGGAGGCGAAGTGCTCGTCAAAGGAAAGGCCGCCGATATTCGCAACGTGCATCAGGCGCTGAACCAGTTCCGCATCGGCTACATCAGCGAAGACCGAAAGAACGAAGGGCTTATCCTTACCCATACGATCCGCGAGAATATCGCTGTGACGATATGGCGACGTCTCGCCGGTGCGCTCGGCCTTATACGGCCGTCCGCCGAGCTGGATGCGGTGATGCCTTATGTCCAACGGCTGGAGATACGCGCGCCGTCCGTCGAGCAGAAGGTTGGCAATCTGTCGGGCGGCAACCAGCAGAAGGTGAGTGTCGCTAAATGGCTGGCCGCCAATGTCGAAATCCTGATCATCGATGAGCCGACTGTCGGCATCGACATCAAGACCAAGGCCTATCTCCACGAACTGATCCACGAGATCGCGGCCGGCGGCACGTCGGTGCTGCTCATCTCCAGCGACATGCCGGAAATGGTGTCGCTGGCCGACCGCATCCTCGTCATGCACGACATGCGTCTTGTAGGTGAAGTCGCGAACGATCGCCGCTACGAGACAGTGAGCAATGCCATCATGAATCGGATTCATGCGGTGGAGGAGGAGCGCTCGACAGCGGCGACCGGCTGAGCATTGCCGGAACGCGCATGCACGGGCGATTTTTGACGTGACAGCTTCACGGTCGACCACGGAAAGCCGGCACGGCGCGATTTCTCCGCTCTACGAAGTCATTTATGGCGTGCTGCGGCGGCATATGTCCGAGGCCGCCTTCCCTCCCGGTCTCGTTCTCGGAGAGACGAGCGTTGCACGCGCTTTCGGCGCAAGCCGCGTGCCCGCGGCTGCAGCGCTGAGACGGCTGCATGGCGAGGGTGCTATCACGGAGTTTGAAGGTCGCGGCTACATCGTTCCCGGGGGCGAGCCGTTGCGGCTCGATCTCGCCGACGCCGGCCTTGTCCTGCCGGCCGAGATTGCCGCCACGTTCGCAACACGCAGCCGGCACAGGCTGATCCACCCGCAGGTCGAACACGAGATCGCTGCAAGCCTTCCCTACGGCCGGTTCCTGGTCAACGAAAGCGCGCTGGCTGAACATTACGGCGTCAGCCGGACCGTCGCCCACGAGGTGCTGACGAGGCTGGAGCGAAGCGGTCTGATATCACGCGATTCCAACCGGCGCTGGTATGCCGGCCCGCTCGACGAAAAGCTGCTGCGCGAACATTACGAGGTTCGCTGGCTGCTCGAGCCGGCGGTCCTCAGCCAGGTCGCCGGAAGTCTTGAGAAAGCCGAGATCGAGAAGAAAATAGGTCTCGCCAAGGAGGCCGCCGCCGCACCCCCGCCGCCGACTATTCTGGAGCGGCTGGAGGGCGATCTGCATGTGGATATCGTCTTGCGCCGCTGCCCTAACCAACAGCTTCGCGAGACGATCCGGCGCAGTCAGCTTCCTGTCATCGCCACACATTCGACCTTCGCGATCGATCAGACTCAGGGCGAGATATCAAAGATGATATCCGAGCACCTGGAGATTCTGGAGCACCTGCTTCACGGGCGGTACCGCAAGGCCGCCTCGGCGCTTGAAGCACACCTGCGCCGCTCCCTCGGTTCGCAGGTCGGCCTGCTACTCCATCTCAGGCCGCCACCGGCGGGTTCGCTGCCGAAATATCTCACGCCGATTCAGTGATAGTGCACGGTTCGATGGGCAACCTGACCGCTCAGCACTCCGCAAGCAGGATATCCAGATCCGCAGTTGAGCTATGTCCGATCTTGGCGCCATGCTCTTTCAGGAAATCGTCGGCGCTGCTGCGGCCCTCTTCCTTGAGCATCGACAGGAATTCCCACTCGGCATTCAACTTGGAGGAAGCGCCGAACTCGGCCAGCTTGTCCGTCATGATGCGGTGCGTTCGCATCCGCGCCCAACGCGCCCCTTCGCCGTTGCCAGGGTCCGCCACCTGGCGCAGCAGCGCGATCATCCGCAATTCCTTCATCAGCGGCGAGTTGAACGAAATCTCGTTCAGCCGGTTCAGGATTTCGGCGGCGGTACGCGGTGTCTGCGCTCGCTCGCGCGGGTTGATCTGGACAAGGATCGTGTCCTGTGCATCGGTCTCGCGTACCAGTGGCGTTATCGTCGGATTGCCTGCGAAACCGCCATCCCAGTAGGGCTCGCCATCGATCTCGACCGCCTGGAACATCGTGGGGAGACATGCCGACGCGAGGAGTACGTCGGGGGTAATCTCGCTGTTGCGGAAGATGCGGCCTCGGCCGGTGCGAACGTTGGTCGCGGTTATGAACAGCTTGACCGGCGACCGGACCAGCCTGTCGAAATCAATGCCGTCTTCAAGGATGGCGGTCAGCGGGTTGAAGCCGAGCGGATTGAGGTCGTAGGGCGACGCCAGCCGCGACATCATGTCCATGGCGATGTATGCGGGCGAGGTATCGAGCGTCCATCGTCCCAGCAGGCGGTCGAGCGGAGAGCGCTGCAACGGGCTGAAGGCCGCAGCCTTCGAAACCCGACGCCAGTAGACATCGAGTGCCATGCGCGCGCCCTCGGCGCCGCCATGCGCCCACCCATCCGCAAGCACCGCAGCGTTCATTGCGCCGGCGGAGGTTCCCGAAACAGCGGAAATCTCTATCCAGGATTCTTCGAGCAGACGATCGAGCACGCCCCACGTGAACGCACCATGCGACCCTCCGCCCTGAAGGGCAAGATCGACCGGTACGACCGGCCGCGAGGCATCATCGCCCGAGACTGGTGATCGCGGTTTCGCAACTGGGCGGGATGCTGCCTTCGCCATTCGACCCCACAGGACCCTCCCCGTGATCTATTGAATAAACTTGTCGAACTTTGACTTCTGGAAAGAGTCGCGCAGCAACGCAAAAAGGCCGCCTCCGGACAGCGCTCCGGCGACATAGAATATGACAGCCAGCACAGCAAGCGGCACGCGAGCGCTGAAGCCGAGGAAGTTCATTGTGACGATCTCGAAATTCTGAGCCATGAATATCAGGATAGCCAGCGTGAAAATAACGACTGTCGCAATGTAAACCCAGCGCATGCTTCCGCCTCCATGCTACGAAGTATCTATAATTGGAAAACCGGCGGAGGGGTCACCTCCGCCAGCGATCTCAAGTCCGTTCAGGCCTTCGCGCGCTTCAGGCCGAGACCGAGGCTGATCCAGCCAATGCCAGCGACGACAAGATCGACACCGAGGAATATGCCCAGGATGTAGATGCTCGACACAGGCCAGCGTGCGAGGATCATCAGGCCGAGGATCAGCGTGACAGCACCGGACAGCACCACCCATACCCACGACTGTTCGCGGTTCACACTGAAGGCAAGCACGATCTTGACGATACCGGAAGCGACCAGTGCAGCGCCGAGAACGAATGTCAGAACGGCCGCTGCGAGAATCGGATTCTGGAGCGTCACAATGCCCGCGACGACATAGAGAAGGCCAAGAAGAACCCATAGGGCGAACTTGCCCCAGCTCTTGACCTGGAATGCACCGATAACTTCGCCCGCCCCCGCGACGATCATCATGATGCCAACAAAAAACACGCTGACGACCGTCGCCATAACCACGCTGCCCAACGCCATGATGCCGGCGATCAGGTAGACGATGCCCAGTGCAACGATCCACCCCCACTTGACCCGCAGCGGCGCGAGCTCCTCCGAGCCAGCCGAGGGATTCAGCCCTTCAGCAGAGTGCGACATGATATAGCCCCTTCCTTGGATTTAGTATTGCGTAGAGTAAACTATAGCCAAACCTTGACAAGCCGTCATCGTAACATGGCTCGGCTGCAATAAACACAACCCGATCTCTGAGCCAGCCGATGGCACTGCGTGTAGAGATTGCACTCCTAGTCCCGGCGTTCCCGCGACTGAAGAGTATTCCCACATAGCACGAGCCGTTTTCAAGAAACATGATTAAGATCAAAGACCGCACAGTGGAAAGGCGCGACGCGTTTTGCACTCTGTCCTTAGAGATGGGAGACCTGTAAAAAACCGAGAGATCGTCACCGCCTCATCTAGGTGAAGGGAGAAGTATCATGACCACCGTCAAACTCTGGACCGATGCGGACGTTGAATCGTCTCCCGGTGACCGGCGCCCGGCTAGACGCTTTCGGGCAGATAGATGCCGAACGGCAGGTAAGCGTCGGAGACGCGCGCCGACGCTTTCGCCGACAGGCTCTGCGCCATCAGCCGTACGACCTCGCGGCTGATCGCCTGGATCGGCGTGTCGATCACCATGGTGATCGACTTGTCGGCCAAAGCGGCGCGCGAAAGTGGGGTCAACTCGTTGCAGACGACAACGGGCCTGCGTTCGGATGCCATGCTGTGGACCGCCTCGATCGCGCCCTCCATGCCTCCGCCTGCCATGTAGCAGCCGACGAGATCGGAGTGTTTTTCCGCGAGTTCGAGAAGCGCGTCGCGCGTAAACTCGGAATCCTCGAAATTGACCAGAGTATCCAGGATAGAAAACCGGGGCGCCTCCTCGCGGAAGTAGGCCCTGAACCCCATCTCCCGTGCCTCCTGGCCCTGGAAGCGATGGCTGCCGATGAACAGCGCGATCTTTCCTGGCCGAGGCGCCGAGTTTGCGATCATCCAAGCCGCCGTCCGGCCGACCTTGCCGTTGTGCACGCCGACATAGGCTTGCCGGGTGCCGGCCGCGACGTCGGAGAGCAGCGCGAACACGGGAACGCCCCGTTCCATGCAGCGCGCGATGGCGGCGTTGACCGCGGGATGTTCGGTAGCCACTACCGCAACCGCCATGCTGCGATCGGCCAGCGCGGTGAGCCTGTCGGCTATCTGTTCCGGGTCCCGGGGGCTTGCATGCTCGAATGCGGGGATGCCACGGAAGTCTGTTGCCTCGGCGACCGCCTCGGCCAGATATCGCGTGAAATTGACGTAGAAATCTTGTCCGGTGTCTAGCAGCAGGAAGCCTAGTCTGTATTCGGGCAGTTCCTCCAAAAGTCTGCGGCCTATGAGGCCCGAGGCGTGATATCCGACTTCCAGCGCCGCCTCGTGGACACGCTTGGCTGTCTTCGGCCTCACATGCGCCCGCGCGTTGAGTACGCGGTCGACGGTCGCGACGCTCACACCCGCCGCCTTGGCCACCAGTTCGATCGTCGGACGATTCGCCATTTGGTCCGGACTCTCCTGTATCGGCCTGCGCCGACGCGTCCTTGATAGAAATGATAGATTCTACCTCAAAAATATTGAGGCCATATCTCACGGAAGGTATAAGTCTGGCAAGATGTGGCGGACCCGGAGGAGCGGTTTCCCAACCGTCTCGCCGTCGAGGAAGAAAGACACATGAGCACTATTGACGGGAATGTCGGCAAGCCGAAGAGGGACTACAGCCTCGTCGGAGAAAGCACGAAGAGGGCTATCGAGACCGGCCTCGCGTCCGCCGAATGGTATCATACCGACATTCCCCGCAAGACGATGAAGGAGCTGATGCAGCGCTCCGATGGCCCTGCGATCCGCGACACCGTCCTCTGGATTGCCCTGATACTCGGCTCAGCTGCCGGCGCCATCCATTTCTGGGGCACGTGGTGGTGCGTGCCGTTCTTTGCCGTCTATGGCGTTCTTTACGCGTCTTCCAGTGACTCGCGCTGGCATGAATGCGGCCATGGAACCGCGTTCCGGACACGCTGGATGAACGATGTGGTGTACGAGATCGCGTCTTTCATGCAGATGCGAAATCCAGTGCAATGGCGCTGGAGTCATGCACGGCATCATACAGATACGATCATCGTCGGGCGCGATGCCGAAATCGCCGTGATGCGTCCGCCCGATCTTCTGCGTGCAGCGCTTAGCTTCACCGGCTTACTCGACTTCCGCTATCTGCTTCCGATCCTGTTCAGGCAGGCCGCGGGGAAGCTCTCAGACGACGAGAAGAGCTATATTCCCGAGACGGAGTGGCACAAGGCCATCGCGGCGGCGCGCTGGCACGTCGCGATCTACGTCGCGACCGTCGCCCTTGCTTTCTACACATGGTCGTTGCTGCCGCTGATGCTGATTGGCGGTGCGCGCCTCTATGGCACTTGGCACATGGTGCTGACCGGGCTTCTGCAGCACATCGGCCTCGCCGACAATGTCACCGACCACCGGCTGAATACCCGCACCGTCTACATCAATCCGATCAGCCGATGGATCTACTGGAACATGAACTACCATGTGGAACACCACATGTTTCCGATGGTGCCCTATCACGCGTTGCCCAGGCTGCACGAACTGATCAAGCACGACCTGCCTGCGCCCAATCCTTCCATGTGGCATGCCTATAGGGAGGTATGGCCTGTCGTTCTCAGGCAATTGCGCTATGAGGATTTTTACCTGAAGCGCGAGCTTCCCGCGACGGCCAAGCCGTACAAGGAGGAGTTCCACATATCATCGTTCCCGCTGCCGAGTAGGCCCTGATACCAGCCAACGGTCGGCCTGAGCCTGTCCGGTGAGCCAGATGGAAGACCCACATGTCAAACTGGATAGAAGCCTGCGCAGCCGACGACGTGGACGAGGAGGACGTTATCCGCTTCGATCATGACGGCCGTACGTTTGCGATATACCGCTCACCGGATGACGAGTATTTCGCCACCGACGGCCTCTGCACACACGAGAAGGTGCATCTCGCCGACGGGCTGGTGATGGACGATATCATCGAGTGTCCCAAGCACAACGGCCGCTTCAACTACAAGACGGGCGCAGCGAAAGGCGCGCCGGTCTGCGTAAACCTCAAGACCTATCCGGTGAAAGTAGAAGCCGGCATGGTCATGATTCAGCTGGACTGAACCGATGGGCGACCGTGGCGCGGTCATCGTCGGCGCGGGTGAATGTGGTGCTCGCGCCGCCTTTGCCCTGCGCGAGGAGGGCTACGCCGGCTGCATCACGCTGATCGGCGCAGAGCGTCACCTGCCCTACGAACGGCCTCCGCTTTCGAAAGACGGGATGTCCGCTGACGCGCCAGGCATCAAGACCATAGCGGAAGCATCACGCTACGAGAGCGCCGCGATCCGCCTGATGCTTTCGGCAGAAGTTGTCTCCATCGAGCGCGCCGAAAAGTCGCTGCGCCTGGGCGACGGCACGACTATACCCTATGAGATGCTGCTGCTGGCGACCGGTGCGCGTCCGCGACTGTTGCCGCTCGCTGAAAAGTCTCGGCATTGCCTCTACCTACGCACGCATGACGATGCGGGCCCAATCGCTGCCCGGCTCAAGCCCGGTTCGCGCGTCATCATCATCGGTGGAGGCTTCATCGGCCTCGAACTGGCTGCCTCCGCCCGTGGTCGCGGCTGCGAAGTGACCATTCTGGAAGCTATGCCGCGCCTGCTCTCGCGCGCGGTGCCTGAGGAGATTGCGGCCGTCCTCGCCGACGCCCATCTCAGGAACGGCGTGGACATCCGCTTTGGAGCAACCATCGCCGCGATCGATGATAAGGCCGCCGGCGTCGAAGTGCGCCTCGGCGATGGTTCGACGCTGCAGGCCGATCTGTGCGTGATCGGCATTGGTGCGATCCCGAATGTCGAGCTGGCCGAACGCGCCGTGCTCGCAGTGGATAACGGCATCTGCGTCGACGAGACGCTCCGGACGAACGATCCGGACATCTTCGCGGCCGGCGACTGCTGTTCCTTCCCGCTGTCGATCTACGCTGGACGACGCGTCAGGCTGGAAGCATGGCGCAACGCTCAGGAGCAGGGAACGCTTGCCGCCGGTAACATGCTTGGCCGCCACGCCGCGCATGCTTCGGTGCCATGGTTCTGGTCGGATCAGTATGACCTTACGATCCAGATCGCAGGTCTCGCTGACGAGGGAAGAACGACCGTACGCCGCGACATGGGTGATGGCGCGTTCATCCTGTTCCATCTTGCCGACGATGGCAGGCTGGTTGCCGCGAGTGGCATCGGGCGCGGCAACGCCGTGGCGCGCGATATCCGGCTTGCCGAAATGCTGATCGCGCGTGGTGCCAGGCCTGTCGCCGACAAACTGGCGGACGCTGAAATCAAACTGAAATCACTGCTTGCCGCTTGAGGGAGGAAGACCATGGCCAAAAGAACACGCCCGACCGTCCACGATCTGCGCGCCATGAAGGGCAAGCGTCAGCTCACCATGTTGCGCGTCATGAATCTGGAGGAAGCCGAGGCTGCAGAACGGGCGGGTGTCGACATCGTCTCAATCCCTCCGGAGCTGCTGCTGGAACCGCAGTATCGCGACGCGGCTCCGACCCTCTTCTCCATGACCGGCGAGGTATTCCTGGGCACCACGGATGATTTTGTTCGCTGGTCGTGCAAGATGTACAAGGCCGACGCGGACGCGATCTACTGCAACGCAAGCTACGCCACGGTGAAGAGCGCGGCCGACGAGGGCATCCCGATCATCGGCCATGTCGGCCTTGTCCCATCGAAACGCACGTGGACCGGCGGCTTCAAGGCAGTTGGCAAGACGGCAGAAAGCGCTGCGGCTATCTGGGACGCCATAAAGCAGCTCGAATCCGCCGGTGCGATCGGGGCGGAAATCGAGGTTGTGCCCGTCGAGGTCGCCGAGGCGATCAGCAAGCGCACCTCGCTGCTGATGTGGTCGATGGGAGCCGGAGCCGGTTGCGACGCTCAATACCTTTTCGCTGACGACGTCCTCGGCCAGAACCGAGGGCACATGCCGCGCCATTCCAAGGTTTATCGCAATTTCGCCGCTGAGTACGACAGGCTGCAGGGCGAGCGCGTAGCGGCGTTCAGCGAATTCGTCGCGGATGTCCAGAACGGAGCATTTCCCGAGGACCGCTACATCTTGCGTATGGATCCCGCAGAGCGCGAAAAGTTCATGCGAGACATCGACAGCCTATGACCACCCAGTCGCGACGCCTTTGACATCCCTTTCGGCGCCTCTCCATATCCTCACCGTGTCGTGGGAAGACCGGCCTGGCATCGTCGCGTCGGTCACCGGCGAACTTGCCCGCGCCGGCGCGAACATGACCCGCCCGAACAGACGCAACGCCCTCAATGCGGCGAAACGATCCGCTACCCCGTCACGGCCACCTGACCAGAGGCGGAAGGCTCGAAAGGATCGATTCAACATTACCGCCCGTTTTCAACCCGAATATTGTGCCGCGATCGTGCAGAAGATTGAATTCTACATAACGGCCACGCCTAACCAGTTGTTCTTCACGATCTGCCTCGGTCCACGCCGTCTTGAAGTTTGCAAGAACTAGCTTCGGGTAGACTGTCAAGAACGCACTGCCCACATCCCGGACGAGACGGAAATCCGCCTCCCAACCTCCTCGTTCCTCGGTCGAGTGCTGCCAGTCAAAAAAGATACCGCCAATACCGCGGGGCTCGTCACGGTGTGGCAAGAAAAAATACTCATCACACCAGGCCTTGACCCGCTCGTAGTCGATGATCGCAGGGTTCAGTTCGCAGGCGGAACGCATCGCGTCGTGAAATTCGATGGAATCGGCGTCTTCCTGGGTTCGTCGTCGGTCTAGGACGGGCGTCAAATCAGCCCCTCCGCCAAACCACCAGCGCGACGTCACGACCATCCGTGTGTTCATGTGAACGGCCGGCACGTGTGGATTGCAGGGATGAGCGATCAGTGAAATACCACTCGCCCAGAAGCGGGGATCTTCCTCGCCGCCGGGCATCTGTTTGCGGAATTCCGGAGAAAACTCGCCAAAGACAGTTGAGGCGTGAACGCCAACTTTTTCAAAGACGCGACCGCGCATCATGGACATGACGCCGCCACCGCCCCTGCCCTGGTCGCGCAGCCAAGGAGTGCGCTCAAACCGTCCTGCTGCTTGTGCGCTGTCGCGCGTGATAAATTGGTCTTCAAGTTTTTCAAATGCCGTGCACAGTCGGTCGCGCAAGTCTTCGAACCAGGCTCGAGCACGCATTTTACGGTCTTCGATGTCTGTGGGTAGTCCGGCAGGAATATCGGGCTTTTGCATCGCCGTCCGATCACGCTGGTGGGTATAAGGCGACGGTAGCGAAGCGGCGTATCCCGTTCAAGACAGGTTCGCGGCTGTTACGCGATATGGCCGAGTCTACGTGACCACAGGCGGGCCGAATTATGGCTCGCTCTCAGAGCTGCTCTGCTCTTGCTCAGCGCCGACGATCGACGGGCCATGAACCAGATTCCACGTATAACTGAGGAACCAGTGGCAAGTGCCGCGCTGCCTTCTGCGCGAGAAATGCGTCAAACGCTCCCATTACCGGGGTCATAGCGCGATCGCTGCGGGAAACGGCAAACCACTGCCTGCGTATCGGTATGCCAGCGACATCCAACAGGGCAAGGCGCGATGTCTCCAATTCCGATGCGACGGTGTGGGCCGAAATGAATGCAACACCAAGTCCTGCCATTACCGACTGCTTGATTGTCTCGTTGGAGTCCATCTGTATGCTTTGCTTCTCAAGCCAGCCTGGCACGCTGCGCATGAAAATCTCCATTGAGATCCTTGTACCGGATCCAGGTTCGCGTACCAGGAACGACTCTTTCGCTATCCTCTCTTTCGTTATGTCGCGCTGACCTACAAGCGGATGGCCGGGCGCTGCAACTATGACAAGCGGATGATCTCCAAACACGGCAGCGCGCACAGGAATGTCCTGAGGCGGCCGACCCATGAGTGCTATATCGACTTCATGGTTGCGGATGCTTGCAATCGTCTCGGCACGATTTCCGACGACGAGCTTCATCTCGATATCGGGATACTCAGTCATGAACGCCGCCATCAGCCGCGGCGCGAAATACTTGGCGGTAGACACTACGCCGAGCCTCAGGCTGCCCCGTCGTAGACCCTTGATAGCGTCGATCTCGTCAACGAGAACCCGCAGTCGCTCCTCGATGGCCTGGGCGGCATCAAGGACGGCAAAACCTGCGGATGTCGGGCGCATGCCGGTCGGGGTCCGGTCGAAGAGTTGCAGCCCGGCTTCCTCTTCCAACTGCTGCAATTGCAGTGTGACGGCTGAAGGGGTGACACCAAGCTCGGCTGCCGCCGTGACGATCTTGCCGTGCTTGAAGATGGCTACGATCGACCTGAGTTGTCTGAGTGAAAGGTTGCGCATTCCTAAGAATAAGTATTCCTAAGGCATTCCGTAAAGAAATTAAATTTTACTTAGCTATCGATTGCTGATCCCTTCCGGTTGGGTTGCCACTCACGTTGCGCCCGGGGAGGAAATAATGATTGCCTCGACGCTCGACGCGTTCCTGAATTCCTACGCTAACTCGCAGCAGGCAATTCGAACTGATGTCGCAGTGGCCGTACGTGCGATCGCAGCGGCAGCGCTGAAGGTGCGCGCGATCATCAGCAATGTGGGCCCCGGCACAACGCATATGATTCTGCCGCGCGGCGAAGAGGATCCGAGAGGCGTTCCAGGAGCGCATGCGGCGGCCATCCTGCTAGATGCCATGCGCGACCCGCCCGTTGGCTTCTATCTCGACGCTTTGGCCGATGCGGAGGTTGCGCTCGACCCTGGTGGCACCCTCGCTATCGCAGTGCATCCGCTCGACGGTATGTCGAACATTGACATCAACGCGGCACTGGGAACGATCTTTTCGATCCTGCCCACCGTGCACGGACGGCGTGAAGGCGTCTTTCTGCAATCGGGCCGCCGGCAACTGGCCGCGGGCTTTATCGTCTACGGACCTCAACTGGGTCTCGTGCTCACGCTCGGCAACGGGACGCATGTCTTTGTATTCTCCGCTTCCATGGGCGTGTTCGTACAGGCATGGGAAAGCTGCGCGATCCCGCCGGACGCCAACGAATATGCAGTCAATGCATCGAACTACCGGCATTGGAGCAGCGCGGTACGACTGTATATCGACGATTGCCTGAGCGGCGTCGAAGGGCCGAGAAACCGCGACTTCGATATGCGATGGGGCGCATCGCTCGTCGCACACATCTACCGCATCTTGATGCGGGGAGGTGTTTATCTGGAGCCAGCCGACAACCGAAAGGGCCTTGCACAAGGCCGACTCGGACTGATCCATCAAGCCAATCCCATCGCGATGCTGGTCGAGCAGGCAGGCGGGCGGGCGACTGACGCAACCGACGATATCCTGGACAAGATTCCGGATGCGATCGACCAGCGAACGCCGCTCATCTGCGGTTCGGCCGGCGAGGTCGATCGAATTGCACGCTACCACCGTGATCCGAGCCTCATTGCCGAGCGCGCGCCGCTGTTCGGCAATCGCGGACTGTTCAGGCACTGAGGTCCGCGATGTCAACCAAGCATCCCATCATATCCATCACAGGCTCATCAGGGGCTGGCACGACGTCGGTCAAGAGCATCTTCGACATGATCTTCCGGCGCGAGAAGATCGAGGCGGCATACATCGAAGGTGATGCATTTCATGCGTTCGACCGCGCTGAGATGAAAAAGAAGATTGCCGACGCAACTTCACAAGGCAGGAACTTCACGCATTTTCACGAAGACGCAAACCTCCTCCAAAAGCTGGAATCGGTGTTCGACGAATATGGCCGTAGAGGAGGTGGCGAGACGAGGCACTATGTGCACGATGCCGACGATGAGGCACGCTACGGTGTTGAGGCAGGTACCTTTACCAATTGGGAGCCCTTCCCTCCGACCTCGGATCTGCTTTTCTACGAAGGCCTGCACGGTTGCGCCAAAACCGACAAGGTGGACGTCGCGCGTCATGCGGACCTCAAGATCGGTGTTGTCCCAGTCATCAATCTGGAGTGGATCCAGAAAATTCATCGCGACAAGGCTGCGCGCGGGTACAGCACGGAAGCCGTGACCGACACGATCCTGCGGCGCATGCCCGACTACGTAAACTACATCATTCCCCAGTTCGCGCTTACCAACATCAATTTCCAGCGCGTACCGATCGTCGATACCTCGAATCCATTTATTGCTCGGTGGATTCCCACTGCCGACGAATCGATGCTGGTCATCCGCTTCGCCAATCCTCGCGGAATAGACTTTCCCTACCTGCTTTCGATGATCCACGACTCGTTCATGTCGCGCGCCAACACGATCGTGATGCCGGCGACGAAACTCGACATCGCGATGCAACTCATCCTGACGCCGCTGATCCTCCAACTCATCGAACGCAAGAGGCGCCTGTGACCCAGCCCAATGAGACGCGTTTTTTCCAGAAACCTGCTTTCAGAGAGGATGACCCATGAACGTGCAGTCGCAGACGCTGGCCGAGGGCAAGGAACGCTACAAGTCGGGCGTCATCCCGTACAAGAAGATGGGGTACTGGGAGCCCGGCTACGTGCCGAAGGACACTGACCTCATCGCCCTCTTCCGCATCACGCCGCAGCCGGGCGTTGATCACGAGGAAGCAGCGGCCGCGGTGGCCGGCGAAAGCTCGACGGCGACCTGGACGGTGGTGTGGACAGACCGGCTGACGGCCTGTGAACTGTATCGCGCCAAGGCGATCAAATCGGAACCTGTTCCCAACACCGGCCCAGGCACCAAGACAGAGCAGCAGTATTTCGCCACCATCGCTTACGACCTCGATTTGTTCGAGCCTGGATCGATCGCGAACCTGACGGCGTCGATCATCGGCAACGTGTTTGGCTTCAAGGCAGTCAAGGCCCTTAGGCTTGAAGACATGCGCATTCCCGTCGCTTACCTGAAGACCTTCCAGGGTCCAGCAACGGGGATCGTGGTCGAGCGCGAGCGGCTCGACAAATTCGGGCGCCCGCTGCTCGGCGCGACAACCAAGCCCAAACTCGGTCTGTCCGGTCGCAACTACGGCCGCGTTGTCTACGAGGCACTCAAGGGCGGGCTCGATTTCGTCAAGGACGACGAGAACATCAACAGCCAGCCGTTCATGCATTGGCGCGACCGCTACCTCTACTGCATGGAGGCGGTCAACAAGGCGTCGGCCGCGACTGGCGAGGTGAAGGGTCATTACCTGAACGTGACTGCCGGGACGATGGAGGAAATGTACGAGCGCGCCGAATTCGCCAAGCAGCTCGGCTCGGCAATCATCATGATCGATCTGGTGATCGGGTACACGGCGATCCAGTCGATGGCGAAATGGGCGCGCCGCAACGACGTGATCCTGCACCTGCATCGCGCCGGTAATTCCACGTATTCCCGGCAGAAGAACCACGGCATGAACTTCCGAGTCATCTGCAAGTGGATGCGGATGGCGGGCGTCGATCACATCCATGCCGGAACCGTCGTGGGCAAGCTAGAAGGCGACCCGCTGATGATCAAAGGCTTCTACGATACGCTGCGCGAGGAGCGCACGCCGCAGAACCTCGAGCACGGACTGTTCTTTGACCAGGAATGGGCATCGTTGAACAAGGTGATGCCCGTAGCCTCCGGCGGTATTCACGCCGGCCAGATGCACCAGCTGATCCATTATTTAGGAGAAGATGTAGTGCTGCAGTTCGGGGGCGGCACGATTGGCCATCCCGACGGCATCCAGGCCGGTGCCACCGCTAACCGTGTTGCGCTGGAAGCCATGATCCTGGCCCGCAATGAAGGCCGCGACTATCTGCGTGAAGGACCGCAGATACTCGAAGAGGCAGCGAAATGGTGCTCGCCGCTGAAGGCCGCTCTGACAACTTGGAAGGATGTGACCTTCAACTACGAATCCACAGACACGGCGGACTTCGTGCCGACACCCACAGCCAGCTTCTGATCGCAAGGAAAACAGTCATGATGACCAATCCGGGAAACAGGGTCACGCAGGGACAGTTCTCGTTCCTGCCTGACCTCACCGACACCCAGATCTCCGCTCAGATCAAATATGCGCTCAAGAACCACTGGGCAGTCAGTGTCGAGTACACCGACGACCCTCACCCCAGGAACACCTACTGGGAGATGTACGGCAACCCGATGTTCGATCTCAAGGATCCGGCCGGCATCCTGATGGAAGTCAACAACTGCCGGAAGGCTATGCCCAACATGTATATTCGCGTCACGGCCTTCGACTCCACAAAGGGCTGGGAAGCGCCGCGCATGTCGTTCATCGTCAACCGTCCGCCGAACGAACCGGGCTTCAGGCTGGTGCGTCAGGAGCGCGACGGTCGCAGCCAAGGCTACTCAATCATTCCCTACGCCACTGACCGGCCGGAAGGGGAGCGGAGCTGATGGGGCGCTGACGAGATAGGTAGATGAGCCAAGCCGATGGACGCTGAACTGCTCCCCGACGATGCAGTGGTTGACCTGCAGGCCGAATTCGAGGCATCGCACGTCGATGAGGTCATGGCTAAGCTCGACCACGAACTGGTCGGGCTGAAGCCGGTCAAGACACGCATTCGTGAGATTGCCGCGCTGCTGCTGGTCGACCGTCTGCGGCGAAAGTTCGGAATATCGTCCGATACGCCGACGCTGCACATGAACTTCACCGGCAATCCGGGAACCGGCAAGACCACGGTCGCCCTGCGCATGGCAGAGATACTGCATCGGCTGGGATACGTGCGCGAGGGGCACCTTGTGGCGGTGACGCGCGACGATCTGGTCGGGCAGTATGTTGGCCATACCGCTCCGAAAACGCGTGAGGTCATCAGGCGAGCAATGGGTGGCGTACTGTTCATCGATGAGGCCTACTACCTCTACAAGCCGGAGAACGAGCGCGACTACGGGCAGGAATCAATAGAAATCCTGCTGCAATGCATGGAGACGAACCGCGACGACCTGGTGGTCATACTGGCCGGCTACAAGGACAAGATGGACCGGTTTTTCCTGAGCAATCCCGGGATGCGCTCTCGAATAGCACATCACATCGATTTCCCTGACTATCGTCCTGATGAGCTGGAATCGATCGCCGAACTCATGTTGGCGGAACAGAACTACAGGCTGAGCCCCAGCGCGACCCGCGCGTTGTCGGAGTACATACCGCTGCGCATGAGCCTACCCCATTTCTCGAACGCGCGTTCGATCAGGAATGCACTGGACCGCGCGCGGCTGCGGCAGGCAAACCGGCTCTTCAGCCAGCGAAGCCGAAACCTGACGCGCCTCGACCTGATCACCATCGAGGAAACCGACATACGCGGAAGCCGCATCTTCTTGGAAGGCAAGCTCGAGGGTGAACCGCAAGAAATCGAACGGGTGTGAGCGCGCACGGAAAGCAGATCGACATGGACGGACGAAACATCATCGCGCCTTCGATGCTGTCAGCGGATTTCTCCCGGCTGGGAGATGAGGTCGAAGCCGTTGTCGCTGCGGGCGCAGACTGGATCCATCTCGACGTCATGGATGGGCATTTCGTCCCCAACATCACTTTCGGCCCGCCAGTAATCAAAGCAATACGTAATCGTACCGACAGGCCGTTCGACTGCCACCTGATGATCGCACCGGCAGACCCATATCTGCCGGCTTTCGCCGACGCCGGTTGCGACATCATCACTGTGCATGCCGAAGCGGGCCCGCATCTAGACCGCTCGCTGCAGACGATCAGGAGCCTCGGCAAGCGCGCCGGCGTATCGCTCAATCCGGCGACGCCGGAAAGCGTGATCGAATACGTACTCGACCGGCTCGATGTCGTGCTTGTGATGACGGTTAACCCGGGCTTCGGCGGCCAGAGCTTCATTCCGTCCATGGTCAACAAGGTGCGCCGCATCCGGGAAATGATAGGCACGCGACCGATCGAGATCGAGATTGACGGTGGCGTGACGCCCGAAACTGCGCCGCTGCTGTCGGCGGCGGGTGCCACCGTTCTGGTCGCAGGGTCGGCGATTTTCAAAGGCGGCGGCAGCGCGTATGGCCGTAACATCGACGCCATTCGCGTAGCGGCGGCTTACGGCTCGCAGGGCAAACTGGCATCTTAGAAAGGGATAGCATGGGCGCGGTTGCACCGGTTTGCGATTTCGGCTGGCAAGCGATCGATGCGACCCTCCCAGGCGTCGATGGACAGGAGCACAGGATTCTCGGCAGCGGACTGAATGGCGGGCTGGTTGTCGCCTTCATCTGCAACCACTGTCCGTATGTGAAGGCTGTCGTCAGACGCATCGTTCACGACGCGGCCGAACTCAGGCATCACGCCGTTGGCTTCGTAGCGATAAATGCAAACGATGCCGCGAGCCACCCGGATGACTCATTCGAGAAAATGAAGCTGTTCGCCAGCACGCACGGCTTCGGTTTTCCATATCTACTGGACGAAGACCAGTCGGTGGCGCGGGCCTATGGCGCTGTTTGCACCCCCGACTTCTTTGGCCTCAACGGCAACATGCAGTTGCAGTATCGCGGGCGGCTGGACGCCTCTCGCAAGGAGGCTGGCGTTCCCGGACTGCGGCGGGATCTTTTCGAGGCCATGGTGGCAGTGGCGCGTTCCGGAGAAGGACCGCGCGAACAGATTCCCTCCATCGGATGCTCGATCAAGTGGAAGACCGAGCACTAGTCCGAGCGGACCTGACAATCGTCGACAGGCCCACGTCACCATCCACTATGACTTGAACCATTTCCGTGGAACCCACGGCAACCTCCGTGCATTAAGTCCCATGCTTCGGTGGCTGAGCCCTCCGAGATGTCAGCAGAAATCCTCAATTCAGGAGTATGCAATGACCCGCAGGTTCATGTTCGCCATGTCGTGCATCGCCCTCGTGGCTCCGCTGCCCGCGTTCGCGCAGGCACAAACCGGCTCGGCTACGCCAACCTTGCCGGAAAGCCAGATTCACGCCGCCGAGTTTTCGTCGCCATTCGAGTTCATTTCGGCTGCAACATCGATAGATCAGTTCGAGATTCAGACGTCCGCGCTCGCGGAGCAATTGGCGGAATCGCGTGAAGTCAAGCAATTCGCCGCCGACACTGCGGCGATGCACAGAGCTTCTATCGAAGCGATCCGTTCCATCGGCGCAAACGAGGGTGTGGAGATTGCGACACCGTCAATGGACGGCGAGCAGAAGGGCATGATCGGCAAGCTCGAGCCGCAGAAGGGAGCGGAATTCGACCGCTCCTACCTCGCCGCCCAAGTATATATCCACCAGCGCGCAATCGCGGTCTACAGAGGTTATGCGACCAAGGGTGGCAAGCTTGGCCAGTACGCAGCTGATACCCTCCCCAAGATCGTCGAGCAATATCAAATGGTCATCGAATTGGCCGAAAAGCTTGGTGTTGACGCTGCGCAAAAACCAGCCACCGCCTACTGAACGCAGCTTTGCCGGAGGCTAGGTCTCATCGAATTGATGGCCCGCGGACAATCAGGTCGGAACGTGAGGTTACAGTGGAACCTCGCGATGTTTCGGATGCATCTCGCGGCAGTCTATTGAGCTCGTTCAATCGCCTTGCCAAGCCAGCGACATGGGCGATGAAGGCCAAGGCGAGGAAGCACCCGATGGCGGCTGCCCCTGAGTTCAGGAGAGCCGCGCGCAACGCGAGTATAAGGAACAGGCCCGACACGGCATTGGCCACTAGGTCGAATACGGGCACCCTGCAGCCTGATACCGTTCGAGCCAAGACCACGGCAAGTTCAATCGCCAGAATCGCAATGGCAATCAGCGTGACCGTGCCATCCAGTATCAACGATTCCAACATGAGTTTCCTCGCTATCGGTGGCGTCTCATTGGAAAGCCATCCGCAAAAGATGTCCTAGGTCCTTGAAGAACACACGCAGATGCGCCGACGGGTCGGTTCGAACGAAACGCTTGTTGAGATAGGACTCCCAGACGAGTCGCTGGACATCCGGATCTTCGCAGATGGCCACGAAGCGCTCCCGGCGCTTGTCGCTGCGGTACCAGAAGCGCTGCATGAAGCCGAGCACCATGAAGACCCGACCATGCAACTTCATGAAGCGCTTTCGCACCTGCGCCAGCACCTTCGCGTCACCGGTCGCCAGGAACTGAGTGGCGGCCTCTGCAGCCAGCCTGCCGCAGAGCATCGCATAATAGATGCCCTCGCCGGATGACGGCGCAACCACGCCAGCCGCATCTCCGACAAGAACGGCGTCGCGGCCATTGTCCCAGCGTCGCAGCGGCTTGAGCGGCAACGGCGCGCCTTCCTCACGAATAGTCTCCCGCTCCGCCAAGCCCGCCTGCTCACGCAGTAGCCTCGTGGCCGCGCGCAGGTCGAAACCTTTCACTGCGCTGCCGACGCCGACACTGGTCGTATCGCCATGTGGGAACACCCATCCATAGAAGTCCGGAGAGATTGGCGACTGGTAATAGACATCGCACCTTTGCGGGTCGAAACCGACCGGCCGGCCCGCTGGCGAGCGAATGATTTCATGATAGGCGAACACATAGGGCGGGCGTGTTTCATTGGGGAACAACGTTCGGCGCACCGCCGAATTGGCACCATCCGCGCCAACTATGAGCCCCGTGAAAATGGTGTGCGACACGCCGTCTATCACGATGTGTACAGCAAGCCTGCCGTCCGTTCCCCGCTCCACGTCTCGAAATGTCGCGACGACGACTTCAGCTCCAGCCAAACCTGCCCTGTCTCGCAACCACGGATCGAAAACCTCCCGGTCCACCATCCCCACGAACCCGCCGTCAATCCGCATGTCGACACTCGCCTGTGACGGGGCAAAGATGCGGGCCGAACGAATATGCGCGGTCAGGAGATGCTTCGGGATGGCGAATTCACCTATGAGCTTTGTCGGAATAGCCCCGCCACAAGGCTTGGCACGCCCTCCCCGGTCAACCAGGAGGACGCGGTGCCCGGCTTCAGAGAGTTCAGCAGCGGCGGTGGACCCCGCCGGCCCACCGCCGACGATGACGGCATCGTAATCCGACTGCAGCGGTGGCTGGGGCCGCGTCATTCAGCAGCCTGCAGCGTGGCGGAATGCGCGGATTCGCCGTCGTTGCCCTGGCTCCGTGCACCGCGCACCGGCGTAATTTTAAGAGCTATACCTGCTGCCGCAGCAAAGATCAGACCCTCCAGCAGAAACACGCTTCCGTATGCGGAGGGCACCGACGCACCGGCCGCGCGGATGAGGTCAACCAAGACGGCCCCGGCGAAACCGCCCAGCCCAAAGGCCACCGCTTGTGCCGCTCCCCACAGGCCCATGCGCAGGCCGACACGCGATTGGCCAGCAGCACCAGCCAACGCCATCATCGACGCAATCGCGGCGACAGCAAATATGCCGTTAGAAAAACCGAGTAAAAAGACGTTGGCCTTTAAAGGCCAGTCGCCCGGCATGATGGAGGATAAAGCCATCGCGCCCAACGCCACGCCTGAGAGCAGGCACCCCCCGACCGTGAATTGTTTCAGAATGGCGGGGAAGCGGCTTGCCAGGATACTTCCTCCGGCACCCGCAAGAACCATGCCTGCGAATACACCACCGTTCTGGATGCCCGAGAGGCCAGTGGTCTCGCCGGGCGTCATGCCAAAGACCAACCCTCCGAACGGCTCAAGGATCAAATCCTGCATGCTGTAGGCAAGCATCGATACGAAAACGAATATCGTGAACAGGCGTGCTTGCGGATCGGCCCAGGCGTCAGCAAGGCTTTCGCGGAATGTCGCGGGTGATTGCGAGGTTGCAGATGCGTAATTGGCTGAAGCTGTGCGTTCAATGCCGCCCACAGCCACAATCGTCAACAGCAACGCGGCGATGCCCGTGACTGCGGTAACCTCGATCAGTCTCGTCATAGAAAACGGGTCGAGGAACTTGCCCGATATGACGGCGGCCACAGCGATTCCGAAGATCATCATCAGCCAGACCAGCGTCGCGGCGGCTGGTCGCCGCTGTGCTGACACGCTGGTTGCAAGGAGCGCAAGCAACGACGTGCCGGCAGCGCCGATACCAAATCCGATAAGGACGAAATCAAAGATCGCAAGCATCATGCCAACCGCGAAATTCTCGGCCATCAGCGCGGTAGCCATGGCAGCGCCGACCCCCGCCAACGCAAGCAGGGCTACACCACCGACAATCCACGGCGTTCGGCGGCCTCCCCGGTCGGAACCGTGTCCCCACAGCGGACGCGCGATCTGGACGCCGTAGTGCAGTCCGACGAGTGCACCCGGAACAACGGCGGCTAGTCCTAATTCGACTACCATGACGCGGTTCAACGTCGATGTGGTAAGTACAACAATCGACCCAAGCGCGGCCTGCACGAGTCCCAACCTGAAGATGCCGATCCAGCCGAGCGACCCAGGGTTCAAGTCAACCTCCTTGCATCGAGCGAATGGCGAATGCGCAGGCCAGCATGCCGAAGACATACATCGTCGTGCCGGTCGCGTTGTACCAGGCGGCATAGCGCTGCGGATCGGTCATCATGCGCGCCATGCAAATCGCCTGGCCGCCTAGCAGGACAACAACGATGATCGCGTGGATCGGAAATCCCCAAACCAGCAGCAGGATGATGACCACCGCCTGCGGCAGCGCCATGATCCAGCAGGCTAACAAGGCGGCCCGGTCCACACCAAGGATGACAGGCAGGCTCGCGAGCCCCATCTGACGGTCGCCAGCAACGGACTTGAAGTCGTTGAGCGTCATAATCCCATGCGCGCCGACGCTGTATAGCAGCGCGATAGATAACGTGGCGAAACCTGGAAATGCGCCAGTTGCGGCCGCCGCCGCTGTAAACCAGGGCAATCCCTCATAGCAAAGACCCACCGCGCCCGGCCCATACCAGCCGCTGCGCTTGAGACGAAAGGGAGGCGCGCTATAAGCCCATGCCAGCGCCAATCCGACGACCGCTGCTGCAAAAACCCATGACCCCAGCCAGAATGCAACGGCAAGCGATAACAGCGTGTTGACGACCGCGACAATGAAGCCCCAACGACCAGGCATACGGCCCGAAGGTATGACGCGATCGGGCTCGTTGATGGCATCGACTTCGCGATCATACCAGTCATTAACGGCCTGACTTGTTCCGCAAACGAGGGGTCCCGCAAGCAGGATGCCGCCAATCACATAAGGCAAGCGATCGCCAATTCCGACCCCTGACGACACCACCCCGCAGGCAAATGCCCACATCGGGGCGAACCATGTAATCGGCTTTAGAAGCTCGATCGTCGCGCCGATCGAGGGCAGCGCGGAACGACGGCGCATGACGAGCATATCGGTCATGCTTTACGATACTGTTTACATGACTTTACGTCAATTCAAATTGACACTTCGCGACAGCAAATACTGTCAATCGTCGCCGTCTTCAGCGTCAGATATGCCGTACCGCTTGAGCTTTATATAAAGGCTCTGGCGACTGAGCCCCAGCATATCGGCTGCTGAAGCGCGGTTGTTGTCCGTAAGCCGCAGTGCCGCTTCGATGCAAAGGCGCTCGATAACGTCCGCGGTGTCGCGAACGAGGTCCTTCAACGGCACACGGCCGACAAGATCCGTGAACTGTGTCGAGCTTCCCGGATGAAGATTAAACCCTCCCGCCTGCGCCTGCTCTCCGTGCGCCTGCTCGCGCACGGCAAAACCGAAATGCGTTCCTTCGGGGCCATCGATCCTTGTGGCGGTAACGTCCACGTTCTCGCTGCCGCCGAGTTCATCCCGGATCACCGACGAGAACCGCCTAACCGTTCCGTGTTCGCGCAGATTGGACATCAGCACCTGAAGATCAACGCTCGAACCGCCAAGCCAGTTGTCGAGCCCCTTGTCTTCCACACGATCGAGGTCGACCACTCTGACCATGTCGAGGAAAGCGGGGTTGGCCTGCGTAATCTTGCCATCTGCATTGACGATCACCACTCCCTCTGGAAGCTGGTCGATCATCGACACGAGCGTGGCGTCCTTCTGCGACCCCAGCGACCGATGCCGCTTCTCGTCGCTGGAGAAAGATACCAAAAGGTTAGTCCTGCCGAACTCCCGAAACGGCGTGACGGAAATCTTCATCCGATTGTCGGATGTGGCCGGCCGAGCGTGAAAGACTTCGGCGCGCGCGCGCAAGCCAAGCGCAGTCAGTGCCTCAGTGGCTTTGGGCTGGTCAGCCTTGGCAAACACAGTGGCGGCGGATTTGCCGACGAGCTTGCTGATGGAGCGATCAAGCAACCGGACTGCGCCATCGTTGGCGTCAAGAATCTTGAGCGTCTGTGCCTCGACGACGATCAGCGGCTCGACGGCGACATGAAACAGGATGCGATAGCGGGACTCGATATCGCGAAGCTTCCTGTAATCCTTCTCCATCTCGATTTGGAGGCGCACTAGACGCTGCTGCATCTCCGCCATCGGGCGCAGGTCAGTGCCCAGTGCCACTTTGTGCGGCCAGCCTGAAAACGAGACAAGTCGGTACCCAATGGGAAGATCCCTGCCGCTCTTGGCCGGATGATTCACCTGACGCGAAGGGGTGGGAGACGTTTTCAATGATTCCTGCAAGAGCTCGTCGGTCTTGTCGCGGCTCTCGACCGTCACTGTGTCCTTCCAGGACTTACCTACCCATTCATCGACGTCCCAAGCCTTGAGGCTCCGGTCGCGATACGCGACATCAATGATCTTGTTGTCGCGCGCTATGACGAGTGCGAGATCCGAGTTGGCAGCCGCAAGCACGCCAAGGGCATCCGCGCCCAGTCCCGAAAAGAGTTCGTTGTTGGAGCGGAACGAGCGGGACACCTCTCGGGAAACCTGCTTGTCCATGGACGATCGTCAAATCCCTTCTTACTCCGCCGCTATCGATTGTTCGATATCGGTCGCGAGAGAAGCCACGACCGTTTCGGCCAGAGCAACCGCGGACACCGCGTCCACGGCAAGCAGATCGAACCCGGCGTCAATGGCGCCCTGAGGATTTTCCATAACGAGGCTTCCGCCCGCAATCAAGACGATCGACTTGTTCCGAGACCTTGACCTCAATTTTCTTCCGAGCAAGGCCAAATCCGGCAAATGCCGTTCCACGCTGACGGATATTCCGATAATCTGGTAGTGGTTATTAGCAACGAGACGATAGACATCCATCTCCTCGTCGCAACCGCAGCAGTCCACTTCCCATCCCGCACGCCGGAAAGCGTCGTCCACCACTGACAGACCAAAAGTGTGCTGCTCTCCGGGCGCCGGTGTGAGCAATGCGCAGCGGGACAGATCGGGCAGGACACCGATGGGCGTTTCAGCGGCCATGTGCCTGAACAGCCTCTGCATGCGCGATACAGCGATCGTCACCTTGAGCAGATCGCATTCATCAGCGCACCATTTTTCACCTATGATACGCGCCGCTGGCTCAAGCAGGACCTCGACAACCTTCTGCGGGTCCCCACTATCGGCGAGCGCATCGTCCAGCATGTCGCGGCAATCATCAGATTCCTCGTCGAACAGCAGTTCGACGAACTCCTCGATACGTTCACGCTGCAGCGAACTGACCAGAAGCAGACGCGAACGCTTCCGCTCAATACTCTCCATAATCCAGTCTTCTGCTACTTCCGGTATTCTCTTCGGCGAAGCGGTGGCACTTGTCCTGTCTCCAACCGCGGACAAGCTCGACGCTCGATCGAAGCCTTCGATGGTTCCGTATTGGCCAGGGGCAAAGGATTTGCCACCGCGCGAGCCACGTGAAGTGCCGATCCGTCCCTGAACCATGTGGCGATCCCATTGTTCGCCAACGAAAAAAACACCGCGGTCTTCTGCCGCCCTTCGGCTTGGGTCGTGCCCTAGCGAGCTCGTCGCAAGTCGCGCATTTCTCGCGCTGACTCTCCTCTCACACCAAAAATCGTAAAATGCCTTTTTTCCGATTTCCAGTCGCAAAAACTACCTACAGGAGACAATTCTGTAAATATCTTTTTACGTCATGTTTGATTGACACTTTTGGAAAAGCGGGCGTACAGTCCTAGCAAGTTCGAAGCAGGCAGGAAGGGAGGCGCGAGGGTCGTGGCAAAGTCAGGACGACTGCGCACTGACAAGCAGGCCGGACAGCTCTACACTCCCGAGCAACGGCAGCGCCGTGACGCAACGGTCTGGACCCTCGTGCAGGGAATTCTAGCGCCTGTCCAGTTCCTGGTGTTCCTGCTCAGTATCTTGCTCATACTGCGCTACCTGGCGACTGGAGAGGGAATCGGGGCGGCCAACGCCTCGGTCGTAGTTAAGGCGCTCCTTCTCTACACTATCATGATAACCGGCTCGATCTGGGAGAAGGTGGTGTTCGGGCGCTGGCTCTTTGCCGATGCCTTCTTCTGGGAAGACGTAGTGTCCATTCTGGTGCTGGCACTGCATACTGCTTATCTGGTCTGCTTTTTCCTGAACCTTCTGAGCCCCGTGGAACTGATGTTTCTGGCGCTCGCAGCCTATGCGACATATGCGTTGAACGCCGCTCAGTTCCTTCTAAAGCTGCGCGCCGCTCGACTATCCACCGCACCCGCACACATGGGTGCGATGGAGGTCGCCCGATGAACGCTCCATTTTTCCCTGGCGAACGCGTGAAGGATTGCCGAACGGACATCAAACCGCTGCGACAGCGCGGTCAACACGAGGTGTTCTGCGGGCTGACGTCGATCATATGGTTGCATCGCAAGATGCAGGACGCGTTCTTCCTGATTGTCGGGTCGCGCACTTGCGCACATCTGATGCAGTCGGCGGCGGGCGTCATGATCTTTGCCGAACCACGCTTCGCAACGGCCATTATTGACGAGCGCGACCTGGCCGGCATGGCCGATGTCCACGACGAACTGGACAAGGTCGTCACAAGACTGCTGGCGCGGCGCCCCGAAATCCGCATGCTCGTGCTGGTCGGCTCCTGCCCCTCGGAAGTAATCAAGCTCGACCTCTCGAAAGCCGCCGAAAGGTTGAATCGGCTGAACTACCCAGCCGTGCGGGTCATCAACTATTCCGGCAGCGGCATTGAAACGACCTTCACGCAGGGCGAGGATAATTTCCTTGCGGCGTTGGTCAAGGAAATGCCCGCAGAACCAGCGGACGCAAAGCCTTCCCTGATCGTCGCCGGAGCTTTGGCCGATGTCGTCGAGGACCAGTTCCGCCGCATCTTTGAGGCTTTGGGTATCGGTCCGGTCTGGTTTCTGCCGCCCCGGGCATCGACGGCGCTTCCTCATGTCGGACCAAACACGAGATTACTGCTCGCACAGCCGTTCCTTGGCGAAACGGCGAAGGCGCTCGAAGGGCGCGGGGCCAAGCATATTCCGGCGCTCTTCCCCCTTGGTGAGGAAGGCACGACTGCATGGCTGAAGGCCGCCGCAGATGCATTTGGCGTTGATGCAGGCCGGTTCGCCGCGATAACGGATGCCGGCCGTGCGCGTGCGCGGGTGGCAGTCGCGCGCAGCCGTGCCACACTGGACGGCAAGCGGATTTTCTTTTTCCCCGATTCGCAACTTGAGCCGTCCATGGCGCGCTTCCTCCAACGCGAGACGGGCATGGAGATCCTAGAAATCGGCACGCCCTTCCTGCATCGCCATCATCTCGCCGGCGAGTTCGAACTGCTTCCCGATCATGTGATGGTCAGCGAAGGCCAGGACGTCGACCGGCAACTCGATCGCTGCCTGGAGGCACGACCAGACCTTGTGGTCTGCGGCATGGGGCTGGCCAACCCATTGGAGGCCAAGGGCATAACGACCAAGTGGTCGATCGAACTCGTCTTCACGCCGGTGCAGGGCTACGAACAGGCAGGCGACTTGGCCGAACTGTTTGCTCGCCCGTTCAACCGCCGCGAGCGGCTGAAAGTGAGCGGCTGATGCAGCTCACTGTATGGACATACGAAGGTCCCCCGCATGTTGGCGCGATGCGGATAGCCGCCTCGATGAAGGGCGTCCACTACGTGCTGCACGCGCCGCAGGGCGACACCTATGCGGACCTGCTGTTCACGATGATCGAGCGGCGCAACACGCGCCCGCCGGTGACCTACACGACCTTCCAGGCACGCGACCTCGGCTCGGACACAGCGGAGATATTCAAATCCGCCTGCCGTGACGCAGTCGAGCGCTTCAAGCCCGACGCAGTGCTGGTCGGCGCGTCCTGCACGGCGGAACTGATCCAAGACAATCCCGGCGGCCTTGCAGCCGCACTCGCTCTCGACATTCCCGTGGTGCCGCTCGAACTGCCTTCATACCAGAAGAAGGAAAACTGGGGCGCGGCAGAAACCTTCTACCGACTGGTGCGCGCCTTCGCACCGGCGCCGGCAGGTACGCCGGCGCAGCGTGCGCCCGGGAAAAGCTGCAACGTCCTTGGGCCAACTTCGCTGGGCTTCCGCCATCGCGACGACATCGTTGAAGTAACGAAACTCGTCGAAAGCGTTGGCGTAACTGTAAACGTCGTGGCGCCGCTGGGCGCCACGGTCGCCGACCTGGCCCGGCTGCCCGAAGCCGACTTCAACATCGTGCTCTATCCCGAAGTCGCGGGGGTGGCGGCAGACTGGCTAAAGCGCAATCATGGCCAGCCGAGCGTTGTGATCCAGCCCATCGGCGCAATGGCGACCGACGCCTTCGTCGCCGCGGTTGCCCAGGCGGCGGGACTGCAGGCCGACGTGGTTCCCGCAACCGAATCGCGGTTGCCCTGGTACTCGCAGTCGGTTGACTCGACCTATCTGACGGCCAAGCGAGTCTTCATCTTCGGCGACGCCACGCATGCGGTCGCGGCCGCCCACATCGCCACCAAGGAACTGGGGTTCACCGTCTGCGGCCTTGGCACCTACTCCAGAGAATTTGCCCGCGAAGTGCGCGCGGCAGCGGCCGAATACGGAGTCGAGCCGTTGATCTCGGATGACCATCTGGAAGTCGAGGACGCGATCATCGCAGCCCAGCCCGAATTGGTGCTTGGCACGCAGATGGAGCGACATGTCGCCAAGCGGCTGCGCATTCCTTGCGCGGTGATCTCGTCGCCGGTGCATGTGCAGGACTTTCCTGCACGCTACTCGCCGCAGATGGGTCACGAGGGCGCAAACGTGATCTTCGATTCATGGGTCCACCCGCTGATGATGGGGCTGGAGGAACACCTACTGAACATGTTCCGCGACGATTTCGAGTTCAACGACGCCGCGCAGCCATCCCATCTTTCGCAAGGCGCGCGTGCCGCGGAGACTCAGAAACCCGAGGAGCAAACTGAAGCAAGCCAGCCGATCGAGTTGCCGGGCGAAGTCGCCTGGGCCGACGATGCGGAGCGCGAATTAAAGAAGATACCGTTTTTCGTGCGCGGCAAAGCCCGCCGCAACACAGAAAAATTCGCCGCGGATCAGGGAATCCGCATCATTACGGTCGAGGCGCTGTACGATGCCAAGGCTCACTTCAGCCGCTAAGGGCACGCCGGTCGGCGTGATCCCGATCCGGATCGCCATCATCACGATGGACACGCACATCGCGAGCGCGACGGATCGTGCGCGCGCGGCGCTGAAGCGAGAGATGCCAGGCCTATCGATAAGCCTGCACGCCGCGACGGAATTTTCGGGTGACCCGGAAAAGCTGACGCTTTGTCGCGAAGACATAGCCCGCGCGGATATCGTAATTTGCGCCATGCTCTTTCTGGAGAGCCACTTCACCGAAATCATGCCGGACCTCCGGGCACGCGCCGTGAAATGCGACGCCATTGTCAGCATCCTGTCTGACAGCTCGGTGATGAAGCTGACGCGCATAGGTCGCTTCCGCATGGACTCCCCGCAGGGCGGCGCACTGAGCTTCCTGAAACGCCTGAAAGGCAACGGCAAGGACCGGAACGCCAGTGCCGGCGCGCGGCAGATGAGGATGCTGAAGCGCCTGCCGCAGATTCTTCGGTTTATCCCCGGCACCGCGCAGGACGTTCGTGTTTATTTCCTGATCTTGCAGTATTGGCTGGCCGGTTCGGACGAGAACCTCGCCAACATGGTCCGCACCCTGATCGACAGATATGCGGACGGCGAGCGCCGCAATCTGCGAGGCGCACTCAAGGTAGATGCGCCTATCGCCTACCCCGAGGTAGGCGTCTATCATCCGAGACTGGAAGGCCGGATTTCGGAGCGTGCTCACAATCTGCCGTCTGCCGGTCGCATGGGCGTAGTGGGCGTGCTGGGGCTGCGTTCGTATATGCTGGCCGGCAATGCCGACCACTACGACGGCGTCATCGCCGCGCTCGAGGCACGTGGCCTTACCGTGATCCCCGCCTTTTCAAGCGGATTGGATTCACGTCCGGCAATCGAGAAATATTTTATGCGCGACGGCCGCGCGACAATCGATGCGCTGGTGTCGCTCACCGGATTCTCGCTTGTCGGGGGCCCTGCGTACAACGATGCCAAGGCCGCCGAAGACATGCTGGCACAGCTTGATGTTCCCTACATCGCTGGCCATCCGGCGGAACTCCAGACGCTCGAACAATGGGGGGCCTCAGACCGGGGGCTGCTGCCTGTCGAATCGACGATCATGGTTGCAATTCCAGAACTGGATGGCGCGACAGGTCCCATCGTATTCGGCGGGCGCTCGGACCATGCCGGAAAGCCGTGCACGGGTTGCCAGCGCGGCTGTACCTTCTCGCCAGGTAACGCCGCCCGCGACATGCACGCTTGCACCGAGCGAGCGGAAATGCTGGCGGCTCGGGTTGCCAATCTGGTTGCGCTGCGCCGCACGGAGCGCGCCAAGCGCAAGATAGCCGTGGTGCTGTTCAACTTCCCACCCAACGCCGGCAACACAGGCACCGCTGCGTATCTATCGGTGTTTGCTTCGCTGCACGGAACTCTGCTCGCGATGGAGCGCAACGGCTACAATGTCGAGGTGCCAGCGACGGTGGACGCATTGCGCGAACGCCTCATCGAGGGAAACCGCGAGCGGTTCGGTGCGCATGCAAACGTCCACGTACGCGTTCCTGCCGACACACACATCCGCCGCGAACGCTGGCTCCACGACATCGAGAAACAGTGGGGCCCCGCCCCCGGCCGCCAGCAGAGCGACGGGTCGTCGATCTTTGTGTTGGGGGCTGAGTTCGGAAACGTCTTCGTCGGCATACAGCCGGCCTTCGGCTACGAAGGCGACCCGATGCGGCTGCTGTTCGAAAAGGGGTTTGCGCCGACGCACGCCTTCGCAGCGTTCTATCGCTGGATGCGCGAGGACTTCGGAGCCCAGGCGGTGCTACATTTCGGCACGCACGGATCGCTCGAATTTATGCCTGGCAAGCAGTCGGGCCTTTCGGCGAAGGATTGGCCAGACCGGCTGATCGGCGATCTTCCTAACATCTATCTTTATGCAGCGAACAACCCTTCGGAAGGTGCGATCGCGAAACGGCGTTCGGCTGCCACGCTTATCAGCTACCTCACCCCGCCGATCGCCACCGCCGGACTCTATCGCGGGTTGTTGGACCTCAAGGCCACGATCGAGCGCTGGCGCGGGTTGGCTCCCGACGCGGTGTCCGAGCGCGCCGAACTGGCGATCCTCATTCAGGCGCAGGCGGCCACTGTCAACCTCGCCCCGGCCGACCCCCAATGGACCGGCGATGCCGAAACCCGCATCGCCGCACTCGGCGCCGAGATCCTCGAACTCGAATATACACTGATCCCGCACGGGCTGCATGTCGTTGGACAGCGATTGTCGTTGGACGAACGTGCGGACATGCTACTCTCGGCAGCCGAAGCGGCACACGGGCTGCGGCTCGACCGGACCGTTGCTGACGCAATCGTCGCAGGCGCATCGCCGGCGCAGGCGGTTGCCGCCACGCCCCTGCGGCGCGACGAGGCAACTCTGGCGGCGCTAGGCACGCTCGCAGCAACAGATCGATTGCTGGCCGAGGACCACGAGACACCGGCGATCCTGCGCGCACTCGACGGCCGCTTCACGCGCCCTGCCCCCGGCGGCGACTTGCTGCGGACACCTGCCATACTGCCAACCGGTCGCAACCTGCACGGCTTCGACCCGTTCCGCATACCGAGCGCTTTCGCAATCGCCGACGGTACGCGTCAGGCGCAGCGTATCCTCGACAGGCACACAGCCGACGGCCAAGCGACGCCCGAAACCGTCGCCATCGTCCTTTGGGGGACTGACAATCTCAAGAATGAAGGCGGGCCGATCGCCCAGGCGCTTGCCTTGATGGGCGCCCAACCGCGCTTCGACAATTACGGACGTATCGCCGGTGCAACGCTGGTCCCACTGGAGGAACTCGGTCGCCCGCGCATCGACGTTATAGCGACGCTTTCGGGCATCTTCCGTGACTTGCTGCCGCTGCAGATCAAGCTGCTCGCAGAGTCGGCGTTCATGGCCGCTTCGGCGGACGAACCGATGGAGATGAATTTCATTCGCAAGCACGCTCTTGCGCATCAGGCTGCAACCGGTTGCGACCTGGAAACAGCCGCGTTGAGGGTGTTCGGAAACGCCGAGGGCGCTTACGGCTCGAACGTCAATCACATGATCGAAAACGGTTCGTGGGACGACGAGGACGAGCTCGCCGAAACCTATGCAAGCCGCAAGGGTTTTGCATACGACCGCTCCGGCGTCGCCAACAAGCAGCCGGCCCTCCTGAACAGTATCCTGTCTAGCGTCGACCTCGCCTACCAGAACCTCGATTCAGTGGAACTCGGCATCACCACGGTCGACCACTACTTCGACACGCTCGGCGGAATTTCGCGTGCTGTACGCCGCGCCAAGGGCGGCCAGGCTGCGCCGGTCTACATCGGCGACCAGACGCGCGGCGAAGGCGTCGTGCGCTCGCTCTCCGAACAGGTGGCGATCGAGACACGCACCCGCATGCTGAATCCGAAATGGTACGAGGGCATGCTGAGCCACGGCTATGAGGGCGTGCGCCAGATCGAGGAGCACGTCCGCAATACGATGGGCTGGTCTGCAACGACTGGCGAGGTGCAGCCATGGGTCTATCAGCAACTGACCGAGACTTTCGTACTCGACCCGGAAATGCGCGAGCGCCTTGCGAAGCTCAATCCGACGGCATCGGCCCGGGTCGCTAACCGTCTGGTCGAGGCTCATGAGCGTCATTATTGGACGCCCGATCCGGCGATGCTCGAAGCATTGCGCCAGGCAGGTGAGGAACTTGAAGACCGTGTCGAAGGCATTGGCGTGGAGGCCGCAGCATGAACGTATTCACGCATCCAAGGGTCGCGCGCGACGAAGCGGTTAAGGCAGCGAGGCTGGACGGCGAGGGCAGCGTCCAAGTCATGCTAGACCCTTCGGTTACCATCGAGACAGCCAAGGTCTTTGCCATCTACGGTAAGGGCGGCATCGGAAAATCGACGACCTCGTCGAACCTGTCGGTCGCATTTTCCAAGCTCGGCAAGCGCGTCCTGCAGATCGGTTGCGACCCGAAGCACGACTCGACTTTCACGCTGACCAAGTCGCTGATCCCGACGGTTATCGACATTCTTGAGAAAGTGGACTTCCACACTGAAGAGCTGCGGGCCGATGATTTTGTTTTCGAGGGCTACAACGGCGTAAAATGCGTCGAGGCTGGCGGACCGCCCGCCGGCACCGGGTGCGGCGGTTATGTCGTGGGGCAGACCGTAAAGCTGCTGAAGGAGCATCACCTTCTCGATGACACGGACGTGGTGATCTTCGATGTGTTGGGCGATGTCGTCTGCGGCGGCTTCGCAGCGCCCTTGCAGCATGCCGAGCGTGCGCTCGTGGTGGCTGCCAACGACTTCGATTCGATCTTCGCCATGAACCGCATCATCGCAGCCATCAAGGCGAAGTCGAAGAACTATAATGTCCGCCTCGGCGGCGTGATCGCCAACCGCTCCCGCGAGACGGACCAGATCGACCGCTTCAATGCCGCGATAGGTCTCAAGCGACTTGCGCATTTCGGCGATGTCGACGCCGTGCGCCGCTCACGCCTGAAGAAGTCGACGCTCTTCGAGATGGAGGAGTCGCCCGAGGTTCTCGCTGTCCGCGCCGAATACATGAGGCTTGCGGAGACATTATGGGCCGGCACCGACGAACTGACCGCGGACCCCATGAAGGATCGCGACATATTCGATTTCCTGGGGTTCGATTGATGTCGGTGTCCAACCCTTCAGACGGGGCCTACGCGCAGCGTCGTGGCGAGATCCAGACCTATTTCGACCGCACGGCTGTCGAGGCCTGGAAGCGCTTCGCCACCGATACACCGCTCGGCCGCATCCGCGCCTCGGTGCGTGAAGGACGAGCTCAGATGCGCACTGCGATGATGGCCAGCCTGCCTGACGATTTGTCAGGCTGGCGCGTTCTGGATGCTGGCTGCGGTACCGGGGCGATGTCGCTTGAACTGTCGCGCCGCGGGGCTGACGTGATCGGCATAGACCTGGCGCCCGAAATCATTCGTTTCGCGCGCGAGACGCTCCCGCAGGATCATGGTCCAGGCAGCGTGGCGTTTCATTCCGGCGATATGCTTGCGGAATCCTTTGGTGATTTCGATGCCGTGATGGCAATGGACTCCCTTATCCACTACCAGGAAGAAGACGCGGCGGCGGCCCTGGCGCGGCTGGCGAAACGCACGCTTCGCAAGATCGTCTTTACCTTCGCGCCTTGGACTCCCGCATTGGCGGTGATGCACGGCATCGGCCGGCTGTTCCCCCGTTCCGACCGGGCGCCGTCGATCGTCCCGATCCGGCCAAATGAGATTGTGAAGCGCTTGGCCTCTCTGCCAGCGCTGGAAGGTTGGACCGCAGCGCGCACTCAACGCATCTCACACGGCTTCTACAAATCCCAGATGCTGGAGTTCGTCCGGCCATGATGATCGGAGGCGCAAGGCTGGCCAGACAATGGGGAAAGGTGGGAACTCGGTTCCTTCCATTCGCAGACGCCGCCAGCGACAGCCTTCCGCTTTCGCGTATCATCCGCCTTTCGCTTTTCCAGGTTTCGGTCGGCATGGCCATGGTGTTGCTGACCGGGACGCTCAACCGGGTCATGATCGTTGAGCTTGGAGTCCCTGCCTCAGTCGTCGCCTTCATGGTTGCGCTGCCAATCGTTTTCGCCCCGGTGCGCGCGCTGATCGGCCACCGTTCGGATACCTACCGTTCCCATCTTGGCTGGAGGCGCGTGCCGTTCATCTGGATGGGCACCATGGTGCAGTTCGGCGGCTTCGCGATCATGCCGTTCGCGCTGCTCGTGCTGACCGGCGGAGGCGCTGCCGCCACGCCGTATGCCGGCGAGATCGGCGCGGCCCTTGCGTTCCTGCTGGTCGGTGCGGGATTGCACACGACCCAGACTGCCGGCCTCGCGTTGGCCTGCGACCTCGCGCCGCCCGCAACGCGCCCGCGCGTAGTCGCGCTGCTCTATGTGATGCTGCTTGTTGGCATGCTGATCTCGGCGCTGCTGTTCTCGGCGCTTCTCTCCGACTTCAGCCACCTGCGGCTGATCCAGGTCGTTCAGGGGGCCGCTGTCATCAC
Source organism: Mesorhizobium quangtriensis (assembly GCF_040081925.1). NCBI lineage: Bacteria > Pseudomonadati > Pseudomonadota > Alphaproteobacteria > Hyphomicrobiales > Phyllobacteriaceae > Mesorhizobium > Mesorhizobium quangtriensis. The sequence goes on along the minus strand of NZ_JBEBMF010000001.1, from coordinate 1,120,098 downwards.
CATCGTCCTGAATATGGTGGCGCTCTGGAAACAGGAAGGCCGCAATCCATCGCGCACGGATCCCGAGCGCAAGCGGGTGGCATTCAAGGACGCGTGGTCCGTGATGTCCGCCTCATCGCGGGCGCGCCGCCTTCTGGTCACTGTGGCGCTTGGCACCGCCGCGTTCTCGATGCAGGACGTGCTTCTGGAGCCTTATGGCGGACAGGTGCTCAATCTCGGTGTTTCGGCCACGACCATGCTGACGGCCATCCTGGCACTTGGCACCATAGCTGGACTGGTGCTGGCGGCCCGCGCCCTGTCCGCAGGGCTAGACCCCTGCCGGCTCGCCGCTTTCGGCGCACTCGCAGGCCTGCCTGCGTTCGCATTCGTGATCTTGTCCGCTCCTCTTGAATCGTCAGCAGTATTCCGCCTGGGAACACTTCTGATCGGCTTCGGGGGCGGCCTGTTTTCTGTCGGGATGCTGACGGCGGCCATGGATCTGGCACGCGCAAGTGACAGCGGGATTGCGATCGGGGTCTGGGGAGCGGTTCAGGCGACTGCCATGGGCCTTGCCGTCGGCATGGGCGGAGCGCTGCGCGACATCATCCAGGCTCTTGCCGACCGCGGCCTTCTTGGACCCGCATTCGCGCACCCCGATGCTGCATACGGTGTGGTCTATCATATTGAGATCGCTCTCCTTTTTGCAACATTGATCGCCATCGGACCGCTGGTCCGCTACGTGAGTGAACCAGAAAATAAACGGACATTCGGTCTCGCCGAATTTCCAGGCTGACGACAAAGGAGAAGACTATGGGTAAAGGCGAAATCACTGGCTACATAGACGTGGCACAGGTCACGCTCTACGTCTTCTGGATATTCTTTTTCGGGCTGATCTTCTGGCTTCGCCGCGAGGATCGGCGCGAGGGCTATCCGCTGGAGTCGGATCCAACAGGAAAGGTCAAGGATATCGGCGCCGGCATTCTTTTTGCCAGGCCGAAAACCTTCCGCGTTCGCACCGGCGAAACTTTCACAGCGCCGAACTTTCGCCGAGACGCGCGCCCGGTGGCAGCGCGCCGCGTCGGCAGTTGGCCGGGCGCACCGCTTGTGCCCACTGGCAATCCGCTGGTCGACGGTGTCGGCCCGGCGGCATGGGCCGAGCGCGCCGACCGTCCCGACCTGACCTGGGATGGCCGCAACAAGATTGTTCCCGCGCGTTCAGATGCGCACTACACCGTTGCAAGCGGCGATCCGGACCCCCGGGGCATGTCGGTCATCGGCGCGGACGGCAAGGTCGCCGGAACCGTGACGGACATTTGGGTGGATCGCGCCGAGCATGTCGTGCGCTACCTCGAGATGACCTCGGCTAGTCCGGGTACCGGGCCGCTTCTGGTGCCGATGAACCTCACCAAGATTGTCGGCAACGACCGCAAGGGACGCTCGGTCAAGGTGCGTTCCATCCTCGCAGAGCAGTTCGAGCAGGCGCCGCGCATCAAGTCGGCAGAGTCGGTTACGTTCCTTGAGGAAGATCGCATCTGCGCATATTTTGCCGGTGGCGCGCTCTACGCCACTCCGGCCCGGACGGAGCCGCTGCTGTGACCCAGGATCACGACGACTTTGCCTTCGAGCCCATTCCAGGGTTGCCGGAATTGCTCCCTGAAGGGGAGAAGCTGCTTTGGCAAGGCTCTCCGAAATGGCGCCTCCTGGCCGTCTCAGCCTTTCACGTGCGCAAGGTAGCAATCTATTTCGGACTGCTTCTGGCATGGCAGGTCGCATTAGCACTGCGCGAAGGCTCCTCCGTCCTCGACCTGGTGGTGCTGTCGGGGTGGACGGTCCTGCTTTGTGGTGGTGCGATTGCGATCCTCTGCGCGCTTGCCTTCTTCTACGCTCGAGGCACCATCTATACGCTTACCAGCAAGCGCATCGTTATCCGCTCCGGTCTGGCCCTACCAGTAACGCTGAACCTGCCGCTGGCGCTCATCGATACTGCCTCGGTTGGACGCGGCGCCGGCGGGACGGGCAACATCGCGCTCGCGGTAAGCAAGCCGAACCGCATCGCCTGGCTGGTGCTCTGGCCAAATGTGAAGCCGTGGACATTCAACAACCCCCAACCCCTGTTGCGCGGACTTGAGGGCGCCGACACCGTAGCGGAGATATTGGTACGCGCGCTGAATGCCGATTGCAGCCAACGTCGCATGGCAGCCTCGCGCGGCGTCGCGCAAGGGCAGTCCAACATTCCCGCACCATCAGGCACGCCCCAGGCGGCATAGCAGTAGGAGATCGAGCCATGACAAGCGCCCGACTGCAGACCGATCCGCAGCGCAAGCCAGCAATTGCATGTGGTGCGCTGATCGTGGCCGTACTCCTGCTTGTCGCGCTTGGCCGGCACGAAAAGACTCCGATTGTGGTCGACCCTGCCACGGTGGCTCAGTCCAAGGATTTGACGTTCGTGGACGAGCCAGACGGCGATGTTGTCGCGTACGACGCTGGCAACGGAACCGAATTGGGGCGTATCGCAGCCGGGGGCGGTGGATTTTTGAGGGTGACGATGCGCAGCTTTGCCGAAGAGCGAAAGAGCCGCGGCTTCGGCAGCGACGTGCCGTTTACGCTTCTTCGCAAGAGCGACGGCGACCTGTTGTTGCAGGACCGCGTGACGGGGCGCACGATGTTGCTCAACGCTTTTGGACCATCCAACGAGCGCGTGTTTGCGCAACTGCTTGACCATGGGAGGACGACACAATGATTGAAGGGCTGCGACTCGGACGCGAGAAGATTGTCGTCCCCTGCACCATCGAGATCGAACACACTTGGGAGAGCCTGCACGCGCATGTGGAACTAGAAGGCCTGACGGTCGAGCCCGGCGACGAGGTACACGTACAGGGGGGCGAGATCCTTGTGCCTTACGGCGAGCGCCGTGTGCTGCAGCGCATGGCGACGGTTACACGCGCCAGCGCACCGGAACGCCTTTGGGTCAAGATGACTGGCGATTTCGAATTCATGGAACTTCTGGAATTCAGTTTTTCGTCGGGAGAAAAGCTATGACCATCGAAAAGATGTCCCTGCGGGCGGCCGACACCGATGGAATGGCGCGTGAATCAACGCTGCTGTCGCCGCGCTTCTACACCACGGATTTCGATGCGCTCGACAAGATGGACGTCTCGGGCGTGCGCAAGGAATGGGACGAGCTGCTGGACGAGATGGAGAGCGACCCCAACAAGGGCCATTTCAAGCGGACTGACGACTGGGATGCCATGTCTTTCGAATCGCTGCCGGAAGGGCTGCGAAACGAATTCACCGACTTCATGGTGTCGTCGCTGACGGCCGAATTTTCGGGCTGCGTCCTTTATAAAGAGATGAAAAAGCGCGGCAAAAACCCGGAAATCGTGCGCCTGTTCTCCTACATGAGCCGCGATGAGGCACGCCACGCCGGCTTCATAAACGATGCGCTGAAGGAGCAGGGAATCGGCGTCAACCTAGGCTTCCTGACCAGGGCCAAGAAATACACCTATTTCCGGCCGAAGTTTATCTTCTACGCCACCTATCTGTCGGAGAAGATCGGCTACGCACGCTACATCACCATCTTCCGGCATCTCGAACGGAACCCCGACCGGCGGTTCCACCCGATCTTCAAATGGTTCGAGAAGTGGTGCAACGACGAGTTCCGCCACGGCGAGGCGTTCGCGCTTTTGATGAGGGCAAATCCCGGCTATCTCCAGGGCATGAACAAGCTCTGGGTGCGGTTCTTCCTGCTTGCCGTCTATGCGACCATGTATGTCCGCGACCATGCCCGGCCGGAGTTCCATAAGGCACTTGGCATCGACCCGACCGATTATGACTATAAGGTCTTCCATCTCACCAACGAGATCACGAGGCAGGTGTTTCCGCTGGTGTTGGACGTCGATCATCCTCGGTTTCGCAAGGGCTTGGAGAAGCTGCGCGTCATCAACGACAAGGCATCGGCAATGGCGAAGGAGACCGGCCTGATCGCACGCATCAAGCGCTTCGGGCTCGGCTTGTCAGCAGCATGTGTCTTTGCGGGCCTCTACATTCTCCCGACCAAGGGCAACCAGTTGCCAGACACCAGCCGCATGCAGCCGGTCTGGTAGGGAGACCAGGGTGACAGCCTATCTCTGGCCGATCGTCTTCGCGCTGTTCGTTTGGTGGTTTTCCACCGGGGCGATCATCTATCTCGACGGTCTGCCGGTCAGGACTTTCAAATGGAGCATGTTGGGTGCGACGGCGTTGTTCGGCGCTGCACTGTACGGACTGGCCGTGTCGAGCGGAGATACGAGCGTGCAGGGTGCCTATATCGCTTTCGCCTCGGCGCTGGCGGCTTGGGCCTGGCACGAGATCAGCTTCTACATGGGCTATGTGACGGGTCCGAGGAAGCATGCCTGTAGGGAAGGCTGCAGCGGATGGGCTCATCTGGGCCATGCGCTGCAGGTCAGCCTCTGGCACGAACTGGCGATAATCGCTTCCTTCCTGGTGGTGGCGGCGCTGACGTGGGGCGGAGCGAACCAGATTGGACTGTGGACCTTCGTGATCCTGTGGTGGATGCACGAGAGCGCGCGGCTAAACGTCGTGCTTGGCGTCCGTAACGTCAACGCTCACTTCCTGCCACCGCATCTCGCTTACCTGAAAAGCTTCCTGAATCAGAAGCCTATGAACCTGCTCTTTCCAATTTCGGTAACCGTCTCGACCATCATCTGCGCCGTCCTCGGCACGGAGGCTGCCCTGGCGACTGACCCGTTTGAACAAGCGGGGTTCACATTCCTCGCCACGATGATGACCCTGGCGATCGTCGAGCACTGGTTCCTGGTCCTGCCGTTGCCGGCAGAGCAAATGTGGAGCTGGAGCTTGAAATCGCGTGACATGAAAAAAAGGCCGCATGGTATGCGGCAGGAAAATGCAGCTTGTAACGATGTGCTGCATCGGCACGATAGTGCCAAACAACATTCGCCCGCACCGATACCCGGACTGGGTTCGGTGCATTGACGACGACCGCTTGAAAGGCGCTGCAGACCGGCCATGCCGGAGTACGGAGAAAGACGATGGACTTCGAAGCCCATTTCGCCACGAAGCTGGACGGCTTGCATCAGGAAGGCCGTTACAGGATCTTCGCCGAGCTTGAGCGCCAGGCCGGAGCGTTTCCCCGCGCCAAGCGCTACGTCGATGGCGCTACCAGCGAGGTCACCGTCTGGTGCTCCAACGACTATCTCGGCATGGGCCAGCATCCGAAGGTGATCGCGGCAATGCACGAAGCGCTGGATAACTGCGGCGCCGGCGCCGGTGGCACGCGCAATATCTCCGGGACCACCCACTACCACGTGCTTCTGGAGCAGGAACTCGCCGACCTGCACGGAAAGGAGTCAGCGCTGCTGTTCACCTCCGGCTACGTCTCGAACTGGGCCGCGCTATCGACGCTCGGTGCCAATATCCCTGGTTGCGTGATCTTTTCGGACGAAGGCAACCATGCCTCGATGATCGAAGGCATACGTCATTCACGGGCACAGAAGCGGCTTTGGAAGCACAATGACCCGGCCGATCTGGACCGCGTCCTGTCGGAATATCCTGCCGACGTGCCGAAGATAGTGGCCTTCGAGAGCGTCTATTCAATGGATGGAGACATCGCGCCGATCAAGGACATCCTCGATGTTGCCGAAAAGCACGGTGCCCTGACCTACCTCGATGAGGTCCACGCCGTGGGCCTTTATGGACCAAGGGGCGGCGGCATCGCTGAACGTGAAGGTCTCATGGATCGTGTCAGTATTATCGAGGGCACGCTGGGCAAGGCGTTCGGTGTGGTCGGTGGGTACATCACCGGCTCCGCCAAGCTGTGCGACTTCATCCGTTCATTTGCATCCGGCTTCATCTTCACCACAGCGCTGCCACCGGCAGTCGCAGCAGGAGCGCGTGCATCGATCATGCATCTCAAGACCAGCCAGTTCGAGCGGGCGCGCCACCAGGAGCGGGTCCGAAAGGTGCGCGCGGGTCTGGATAAGCTCGGCATCCCTTACATGCCCAATCCCAGCCATATCGTGCCCGTCATGGTTGGCGATCCCGTCAAGTGCAAATGGATCAGCGACCTGCTGCTGGACAATCGCGGCATTTACGTTCAACCGATCAATTATCCAACCGTGCCGCGCAAGACCGAGCGCCTGCGGATCACCCCCTCGCCACTGCATTCCGACGCGGATATAGCTCATCTCATGGGCGCGCTTGGCGAACTGTGGTCGCATTGCGCGATCGCCCGCGCTGTAGCCTGAGAGGAAGCGCGCCTTGGAGAGCGTTTTCGGACACAGGATTTCCAACGACGTCGATCCGGCAATACCGGCGATCGCTGTGGACGGGTCGCTGTTCCCAATGGGAAAGCTCGAGGCGCACCGGCTGGCACAGAAGCACTTGGCCGTATCGGTCTTCCTTTTCGCCGGCGACCGGATGCTGATCCAGCAACGGGCCGATGGAAAATACCACTCCGGCGGGCTTTGGGCGAACTCGTGTTGCACGCATCCCCATTGGGGCGAGAGTACTGCCGACTGTGCGCGACGGAGGCTCTTTGAGGAGCTCGGCATGAACGCAGATTTGCGGCCGAGCGCGGTCGTCGATTATTACGCGGACGTCGGGCGCGGGCTGATTGAAAACGAACGCGTGCACGTCTTTGTGGGCGATCTTGCCGAGGCTCGGGAAGTCGTCGACTTCAATCGCGATGAGGTCCAGTCGGTCGCGTGGCTCGACGAGGGCACGCTGCGCAACGACGTCGCCACCTGCCCCGGGCGCTTCACGCCCTGGCTGAGGATCTACCTTGATCGGTGGAGCGAACTCTCCCTCCGTCCCGCTGCGTAGCCTTCCAAAGAACATCGAAAAATTGGAACGGCCGGACGCCAGCGTGGCTTATTTGTTCACATGCAGCATCGACATGAAAAGACCCGGCTCTCGGGACGAGAGGCCGGGTCAGTACGAGCAGGCTTGACTGGAGGGACCGGTCGTCGCCCGCCCCTCACCACCCTCGCAAGAGTGGTCATGAGCCCACGCAAGAGGACCGCAGCGCTACATGGGAGCAAGCCCATGCTTCTGGCCCCACTCGAACCAGTTGTCGACAACTGTTCCGGACAGCAGGATCCCAATGCCACCGGTGAGCGGGCAGAGGATGGCGAACCACCAGGCCCAGCGATGGACCGATTCCATCGTGGCGTTGAAACCCATCGTCCATCTCCAGAACAGCGCGGCGCGTTCCGATGCTGTACCACGATCGACGATCTGCTCGATCTCACGCTCGCCTCCGAGCCGGCTTACCGCGAGGATTGTCGCTCCATGCATCGCGAACAGCACGGCCGATCCATAGAGGAAGGCAATCGAGAGCATGTGGAACGGGTTGTAGAAGAGATTGCCGTGGTTGAGGGAGAAGTTGTTCGTCCAGTCCAGATGCGGGAAGATGCCGAAAGGCACCGCTTCGCTCCACGACCCCATCATGACAGGGCGGATGAAGCCGAGCACCAGATAAAGCCAGATCGCCGCCGCGAAAGCCCATGCGACATGCGTACCCATGCCCAGCGCGCGCGCCCGTCGGTACATGCGTGCCCACCAGAGCAGGATGGAGGTCGTCAAGAAGAAGCCGGCCATCAGCCACCAGCCCCCCTCCTTGAGCGGCGGCATGATCTTCAGCCCGTGTTCGGGCAGTGGCGCCGCGAGTTGTAGCCAGAAGAACTGCTTGATGAATTCCTGCGGGTCCCAGTTGACAGACGCAAGCATGTTCAAGCCGATGATCTCGATGGCAATGAAGCCGCACATCAGTGATGCAAGGCCAAGCGTGCCAAGGTAGATCGGACCAATCTGCGCGTCACCGAACTTGCCCAGCCAGTAATTGAAGCCGGGCTTGCCTTGGCGATCCCATATGCCAGGAGCCAACGGCACACCGTAGTCCGCGCCCCCCCGGATCTGAACGCGTGTGAAGATGTTTTGATACTCAGCCATTTGGGTTCTCCTCACCTAGCTCCAGATCGGGATACGCTGCCACCAGTCCCACCATTCCGGCCATCCCTGCGCCCAGAGCGGTCCGGAAATGATTATGCATACAGCGCTCCAGAAGGCGGCTGAGACGGCCAGGAACAGGCCAAGGCGGTGGATTCCCAGTGTACCGATCGAGTAGCCGATCGTGTCGCGGAAATAAGTGTTCTCGTGCTCTGCGGTCTTCACCGCCTCCCCCTTTTTCGGATTCGTTGCCGACAGGATCAGGGAGCCGTGCAAGGCTAGCGCGAGACAGTTCGTGAAGAAGAACGTGATCGCGATCATATGGGCCGGGTTGTAGTGGAAATTTCCATACTGGTATCCGGTGTTCGATACCCAATCCAAATGCGTGATGATGCCGTATGGGAACGCGTTGCTCCACGCACCCAAAAGGACCGGTCGGAAAACGACGAGGGTGACGTAGGCGAGGATGGCGAAACTGAACGCCCACGGAATATGCATGCCCATGCCAAGTTTGCGGGCGATTTCGGCCTGGCGCAGCGCCCACGACACGAATGCGCCGATCGCGCAGATGGTAATGATCTGGTACAGGCCGCCTTGCTTCAGCGGCGCGAACCGGAGGCCATATTCTTCCGTCGGCGGATTTATCGAGATCTGCCAAAGGTTCCAAGTCGGTCCCAGGGAAGCCCCGTAGACGATGAGCATGATGCCTATCGACGCGAAGAAGATTGTTGTTACGCCGAAAAAGCCGACCCAGAATGGACCGACCCAAAAGTCAAAGAGGTCACCGCCTACGAGCGTGCCGCCCCTGACCCGGTATTTTTTCTCGAAACTGAGCATCGCCATTTGAGGTCTCCCCCCAGGAAGGGTTTTTTCGAAGCGTAAGGCTCCGTCGGAAAATGGACGGGCGGTTGCCTTGGGCTAACCGCCCGCGCCGTTCGTGAAGAGCTGATCGAAGTTGCTTCGGTCAGCCTGCGTTGGTGGTCTGTTCGATGACCAGGGAAGCCGCCGGTACTGCCGGAGCCGGCCCCTCGAGCCAGTTGAACCGGTTCGTGCTGAGCAGGATGAAATGAATCACCAGCGCCAGAACAAACAGGAAGGTGAACAGGGCGATCAGCGTTCTGCGCGGATCGAAAAGAAGCCACATTCTCCACATTTCGCTTTCCCCTTATGTCAACATGGACACAAGAGCGCCGACGTGGGCAATGCCGTCGTCGAGCGATGCATAACCGCCTGGGCCGGGAAGCCACGGACGCCACATCCATGCGAGGATGTGAGCGACAACCGCAACTCCCACGAACAGCAGGAAGCTGGTCATGAAAACGGAGTGGAACTCTCTGGCTTCCGCTTCCGAAAGGCCCGAGAGGGACCCATCATTCGCAGCCATTGTTAGTACCTCCTTCGTTTAGGCCTTTCGGCCGTTACCGCACGAGATCCGTGCGGCCTTCCTGCCGCGGATTTGAAACCGCGACATTTCCGATCGGCGAGCCGCCCGGAAACCCTGACTTCACCTGATGGCGAAGGGAATGCACATCGACGCCGCAATCGTAGCCTCCCTGAAAAGGGAGTGCCGCCCATCGAATACGCCGATCGACCCACGTTTCGACTTTGGCGCCAAGCGTGCGATCGCAGCCGCAACGAGGCAGATCGGAAAAGCGACGCCAAACATCAGCCGTGCGTGACGCCGCTCGCAGCGACGACGCTCTTCCGAAGAAGTCAGTCTCGCGCAATCGTCTTTCGCCATCTCGTCTCCTCCCAGCCAATATCCCGGACTGTCGCGTTCAAGTCGGTTGCAATTCGGTTTGCAGAACCTGTCTGGTACGGGCCAAGTCGACCCTTTCCTGACCGGCGCTTCGCGCCAACGTCTCGATGCGGTCGCGCAGCCGTTTTGCTGCTGAAATGCGGACCAGAACCGGGTGAGACCCGACCTCGCTGTCAAGCGCTGCAAGGGCGTCGTCGTCCCACGGCAACTCGTGATGCAGGCGCGCCGGCGTCGCTTCCACTTTGTCGAGATCCGCGCCGAGCGGAATCATTCGGAACAGCGCGTCGAAGAGCGCGTTGCAGATTTCCTGCACCAGATATGTTGCACCGGCGTAGCCCATGAATGGCGTGCCGGTATGGCGGCGGATGATGGCGCCAGGAAAGGAAGCCGGGATGTATGACGATCGCCCGCCGGTCTCGGCCGAATACATCCGCTCGTTGAAAGATCCGAACAGGATCAGCGGCTGCTTTTCGTGGATTGCCTTGCGGACCTCATCGTTGCGGGTCTTCTCACCGGCACATCGCGCGAACGCGAAGGCGCAAGGAAAGCCCATGTCGTTCTCCAGGAAATTGCGGATCCCGCGTGCATAGGTCTCGCTCGCCACGATGCCGAAACTGGCTGTGGCGTAGAAGTCCTGTGTGACCGACCGCCACAAGTCCCAAAGCGGCTTGATGGTGGTCATCTTCTCGCGTGCGATGAATGGCTGCGGATCGAGCCCGGTAAGCTCGCCTAACTTCTCCAGGAACGCAGTCGTCGAATGCAGGCCGATAGGTGCCTGCAGGTACGGCTTGTCCAGCGCTTCGCAAAGCTTGCGACCGAACTCCCGATAGAGGCAGATGTTAACGTCCGCGTCGGCCAGCTTTGGCACGTCGGCGATATCGGTCCCGAGCGGGAACACCAGGTTCACCTCGCAGCCAATACCTTCAACGAGCCGGCGAATTTCGGCCAGGTCCGACGGCATGTTGAACGTGCCGTAGATTGGACCAATTATGTTGACGCGTGGTTTCGCGCCTTCGACCTTCGGCTTTTCTTTCCTGGCCTTCTTCGGCCCGAATTCTTTCCACAGCCATGCCAGCGCACGGTCGGCGCTCTGCCACTGGTCCTCGTCGATCGTGCGCGGCAGGAAGCGCATGATGCGCGTGCCTTCCGGCGTCACTCCGCCGCCGATCATTTCGGCGATCGATCCGGTGACGACGACGCTCGGCTTTGTAGGGTCGAGCGTGGCGTGAGCGCGCTTCATTGCGGCTTCCGTGCCCTTCTGGCCGAGTTCCTCCTCCGCGAGGCCTGTCACGACGATCGGCAGTTCATGCGGCGGCAACGCATCCGTGTAATGCAACACAGACGTGACCGGCAGGTTTTCGCAGCCAACCGGGCCGTCAATTATGACCTGCAGCCCTTTGAGCGCCGCAAAGACATAGACCGATCCCCAGTAGCCGCCGGCTCGATCGTGATCGAGAACAAGCATGGTCAGAAATCCTCCATCGTGACGGAGGTCTTGGCTGCCACCAGCGGCTTTCCGGCTTTTGGCTTTTGCGGCAGCGTATGCGGATCGTGCCAGACGCCAGACGTATGATCCTTGCCGACGCCCTCGAAGAACTGGGTCATCCTGTCGAAACGACCCCTGTTTCCGGCGGCCGCGTTGATAATCGCGGCGAGGGATCCGGCACCGGCCGGCCCCATGAGGGGACGTGCCGAGATCAGATTCGTGAAATAGAGCGACGGAATGCTCTTCTGCTTGGCATGCTGGACGACCGGTGTCGTGCCAATGGCGAGGTCAGGCTCGAAGCTCTCGACCGCTGCAATATCCTTCTCGAGTGAAGCACGGAACTCGACGTGCACGCCGTGCGCCTCAAGCCAATCGGCGTCAGCCTCGTTCCATTTCGTCTTGGGGCACGCGGTGCCGACATAGCGCAGGTCAGCTCCCGACTCCCTCAGCAGACGTCCCACGATGAGTTCGGAGCCTTCGTATCCTGACAGCGTGATGCGGGCGCGAATCGGCGATCCGGCCAAGGCGGCTTTCGTTGCCGCGAGGATGGGGGCCTTTGCCGCATCGACGGTTCGGACAGGAATGCCGCAGGCCTCGCCGATGGCGTCGAACCATGCGGCAGTGCCTTCTACGCCAACCGGCGCGGAACCAACGACGTCGCGGCCCGCAGCCTGAAACTCGCGGATGGACGCCGTGTAGAAAGGATGGATCGCCGCCACCGCCGCACAATCCAGCGCTGCATAGAGCTCGCGCCATTCTCGCGTAGGCACGACTGGACCCGCTGCAAGACCAAGCGGTTCCAGCATGCGACCGATGGTGACCGGATCGACCGGAAACATTTCGCCGAGCAGCGTCAAGGTTGGCCTGCCGGACTTATCACCTTTAGGCGCCGGAACCGGTCCTGCGCCAGCTTCCAGGCGTGCATAGTTGAGCATGGCGCCTGCGAGGACATCTTTCGCCTCGGCATGTGTCGGCACGCCGAAACCCGGCACGTCGATTCCAACGACGCGCACACCGTTTATCTCCTTCGGCAGCGCACGAAGCGGAACGCCGGATGCGGTCGGGACGCAGAGATTGGTGACAATAATGGTGTCGTATAGCTCTGGGTCGGCAAGCTTATGAACGGCTTCGCGGATATCCTCGTACAGTTTTCCAGTGACAAGCGACTCGGAATTGAACGGCACATAGCCGACCGTGCGCTTCGCCCCGTAAAAGTGCGAGGTGAAGGTCAGTCCGTATACGCAGCAGGCGGATCCAGAAAGCACGGTTGCCGTGCGACGCATCCGCAAGCCGACACGCAGCGATCCAAAGGCCGGACACATGGATTGCGGCTGGTCGTGAGGACCCAACGGATAGTCTGTACTGAGCTTCTGCATCAACTCGCCATTGCCGGCCGCTTCCGCAGCGCGCGAGAGTTCGGCCTTGCCGCCGTGGCATCCGCCGGCGGCTTGCAAACCAGCGCCAAGGGAAGGTTCGGATGGCGCCACCACAACCTGCGGGTTGTCTATGGTTGCCGATGAAGCGGCTTCGTAGATGACCTCGCTTGCGGCAGCGTCTGGAGAACCGGATATGACGGGGCGCGGCTTCATTGGGGGCCATTCAAACCGCGTCGTACACGACTTCGAGCGACGGTTTCTGGATCACGATGCCGCCGCGCATGTCAGCCTGGCTGGCCGGCTCCAGCACAACGTTTCCGCCGACATCCTGCGCAGCGAAAAGGCCGAGCAATTCGTCCTGGGACAGGGGCGTCGGACGCTGCGGGCCGGACTCCGAGACATTGAGCGCAAGCTCCTCGAACAGCGAACCCCACTCGCCACCGGGAATGCCTATGATCTGATAGTTGGCGCTCTTTTTGCGTATGTCGTCATTGGCGGGAATTGCCGCAAGTACCGGGATGCCCACCTTGGCCGCAAAAGCCGCGGCTTCGCCGGTGCCGTCGTCCTTGTTGATCACCATTCCCGCTACGCCGACATTGCCTCCGAGCTTGCGGAAATAATCCACCGCCGAGCAGACATTGTTGGCTACGTAGAGTGATTGCAGATCGTTGGAGCCGACGACAATCACCTTCTGGCACATGTCCCGCGCGATCGGCAGTCCAAAGCCGCCACAGACAACGTCACCCAGGAAGTCCAGCAGAACGTAGTCGAAGCCCCAGTCGTGAAAGCCGAGTTTCTCGAGGAGCTCGAAGCCGTGGATAATGCCGCGCCCGCCGCAGCCTCTCCCGACCTCTGGTCCGCCAAGCTCCATCGCGAAGACGCCACCCTTCTTGAAGCAAACGTCGCCGATCTCCACTTCCTCGCCGGCGGCTTTTTTCCGCGCCGAGGTCTCTATGATTGTCGGACAGGCGCGCCCCCCGAAAAGGAGCGATGTCGTGTCGCTTTTCGGATCACAACCTATGAGCAAGACGCGCTTGCCCTGCTGGGCCATCATGTGACTGAGGTTGGCAAGGGTGAAAGATTTTCCGATGCCGCCCTTGCCATAGATCGCGATGATCTGCGTCTCCTTCTTGACCTCACCAACGTGAACCGGATCGATGTCCAGAGCGGCTTCGGCGCGAACGCTCTCGACGAGCGCAAGCAAGCCGCCTTCCGGCACCTTGGTTTGGGCGTTCATGCGGCTTGCCTCCAGTCGAGGATCATCTTCAGGCAGTTCGGGTCAGCGAATGCAGTGTTGTAGGCGCCGTCGAAATGGGTAGGAGCGCTGGTGTGGGTGATCAGGCCGTCAAGCGACAGGATGCCGCGATCGACCATCTCTCCGACGGCACGGAGGTCGCTCTCAGCCCATTCCGCCGAGATCCTGATGCGCGCTTCGCGCATGAACGCACCAGGGAAGGCAAACGACAGGCGCTGGTCATAAAACCCGGCAAGATTGATCTCTCCGCCGCGCGCCAAGCGGACGACGAGCGTATCAAGGATTCCCGGATCGCCACTGACGTCGCAGATCCGGCGGTAATCGCGACGGCTGTCTTCGTCCGGATGGACGACGGCATAGCTGCCGTCACCCGATCGCCGCGCCTCGTTCGTTTCCCATACGACAGGACTTCCGCCACAGACCAAGGAGATCCGCGCAATCAGGCGCCCAAGGACGCCGTGACCGACAATAAGCTCCGGTGGTTCAAGTGTACCCGGCAGCACTGCATGGTGCGCGGTTGCGGCAAGGGCCAGCAAGATGGCGCGCTCGCCGAGCGACTCGGCAACCGGCGTCGCCTTTTTCCCGGCCACGACGACGCGGGAGGATGCGCCGCCGAAAAGACCCCTGGCGTTCTGATAGCAATTCGCACCGGGTACGAAGACCCGTTCGCCGACCCGGCGGCCCGATCCGGGTCCGGCCTCCACCACGCGTCCGATCGACTCGTAGCCCGGAACGAGAGGGTAACCCATACCTGGAAACATGGGCATGCGGCCAGACCACAGCAGCTTTTCTGTACCGGTGGAGATCCCGCTCCACTCGATCTCAACCACGACGTCGTCGGCTGTGGGATCGGTCAGCAGTAACTCGCGCAGCGCGAGTTTTTGCGGCTCAAGGAGGACGACTGCGTTTGCCTTCATCGAACCCTCCTATCCATAAACCTGCTTCAACGCTTCAATATGTCACAATACCTTTACACTATCTAATGTCAATTAGAATGTACATTTGGACGCTGTTCGTCCCCGTGACTCCGTTTACGTCGTCCTTGCAGCTACGATCCGCGCTATGAGCGGTGTCCCGGTCGCGATTTCGCTATGTCCTGCGAAACCTGCGCGTCCGAGCAAATTTCCGATTTCGTTGACTGTCCGCGGCCGACCCTGCCCCATCGCCAGCAAGTAAAAGCCGAAATAGGCGTCGCCGCTGGCCTCGGCTCCGACAGTACCGGCCATTGGCTCAGCGATTAGAAGCGTGCCACCAGGCGCAATCGCCTTGCGGATGGCCGCGAGTAGTGCAAGAGCCGGCGCATCATCGTGATCATGAAGGACGCGAATCAGCGTCACGATGTCGGCGCCTGCGGGAAGCGGGTCATGAAGAAAACTGCCGGAATGAACCTTTGCACGTCCGGCGAGACCAGCTGCGAGCAAACGTTGCCTGGCAATGGCCGCCACCGGGGGCAGATCGAAAAGGGCGAGTTCCAGTTGCGGCGCAGTTCGCCCTGCTGTGATCAGAAAAGTTGCGTCGCCGCCGCCAACATCGAGCAGACGGCGGTGTTGCTTGAACGAATGGGCTTGCAGGATCTCGTCCGTGACGAACGCCTGCGACGCCGACATCAGCCGTGTATAGTCGGCATGCCGGCGCGGCGGGGCGGCACCCGCGGTCTCGCCGCCCGCGTACGCCCAGTAGGACTTGAGATCGGCAGCGGTCTGTCCGGCGAGCAGCGCCAGCGGGTCTTGCAGATCACGATAGAGGATATCGTGATGTAGAATCATTGCCTCGACACCCGGATTGCCGACGAGCGCCGCCCCGAGCGGGCCAAGCGCATACCGACCGCCTTGACGCGTCTCCACCAGACCGAGCGATACCGCCGCCTTCAACAGTCGGTCCGCGGCGGAACATGGGAGGTCTATCCGTGACGCAACGGTATCGAGGTCAAGCGCCCCCGGTGCCAGCATGTCGAAGAGACCAACACGCACGCACGCGACAAGAACCTGGGAATAAACAAAGCCCGCCGTCAGATCGAACAGCGACTTGGCCTGCCGGCGCGCAATTCTTCTGGTGAGCGGAAAGCGAGATGCCCAGCGACGAAAGGCTGGGTCGGCGACCTTTCGGTTGCGAAAGTCGCTGAACCTTTCGCGCAGGGTATCCAGCATCACGGCTCTGCCGAGAAACCTACGGCTGTGCATGCAATGATGTTGGTCGTATGACCCTTCCTCACCGCAAAACCGCCCTCATGCAGCATGCTGTACGGCTTCCTTTGGCAGGAAGCGGCTTGCCTGGGCTCTTATCTGAGCCTTCAAGACCGCACCCCCGATGCAGTCCGGCACCGATTCGACGGTTTCCTCGACGAGCGCCGAAAGCTTCTGTGCCGCGCCTCGGACACCGAACTCCTGAACCGCATTTGGCCGCCCAAGCGCCTTATCCTGCCCGACAGGCTTGCCGATGTCGGCGGGGCTGCACATGACGTCGCGGATATCGTCGGCCACCTGGTAGGCTTCACCCAGCTTGTACCCGAGCATCGCCCAAGGTTCTGCTGCATGGCCGGCTGACGCAGCCCCAGCCATGGCGGCCCCCGAGAACAGTGCGCCTGTCTTGGCACGTTGATAGAGACCGATATCCGGTGCGGTTTCGCTTTCCCAACCCTGGCCAGCCACGATTCCATGCGGCATGCCGACGGCGCGTGCGATTATAAGCGAGATGCTTGCTGAACGCAGCGGATCTGACACCGCAGCCAGCGCGACTGTCTCGAACGCCAGAACGATCAGTCCATCACCGGCCAGAAGCGCCAATGGCTCGCCATAGGCCGTGTGTACGGAAGGCTTCCCGCGCCGGATGTCGGCATTGTCGAAACAAGGCATATCGTCGTGCACAAGCGATGCACAATGCAGCAACTCGATCGCGGCGGCGGCAGCATTTGACATGAGCGGCTGGTCATCACCGCAGGCGAGCGCAACGGCTAGCGTCAAGCGCGGCCTTATACGCTGGCCGGCGGGAAAGACAGAATGTGTGAACGCCGCACCCAGCCTTGGCGGCGCGGAGGGACCAATCGCCCGGGCCAGTGACTTCTCCAACGCGACTTCGATCCGATTTGAAAGATCGTCCCCAGACATGCCGGATCCCCTTGTGTCACTTTGTGTGGACGAGAATGCATGTAAATGTTAATTGACACAAGCCCCTGTTGCGAGAAGGCAGGCATGAACAACAAGTCCGCGTCGGCGCGCCGACGGGTTATCGTGATCGGCGCAGGAATGGGTGGCCTCGTCACCGCGCTTTTGATCGCGGCCAGAGGGTATGAGGTAACTGTCTTCGAAAAAGCCGCCAGGTCCGGCGGCAAGCTTCGCCAGGTGATGGTGGACGGCCATGCCATCGATTCTGGGCCCACCGTATTCACGATGCGATGGGTCTTTGACGCTATACTGGCGCAGGCTGGAGCCAATCTCGACGATCATCTCGACCTGACGCGCGCCGAGATCCTGGCGCGCCATTCGTGGGAAGACGGCTCCACATTCGATCTCAACGCCGACAAGCAGGCCACTGCCGATGCGATCGGACATTTTGCGGGTCCGGAGGAGGCCAAAGGCTATCTTGCGTTCTGCCAGCGAACCGCCGAGGTTTTCCAGTCGCTCGACAACTCGTTTCTCCGCAACAGTTCACCAAGCCCTTTGGGCCTTGCTCGCAATGCAGGCTTGAGCGGCTTGGTCGGCCTCGCCCGCATCAAGCCGTTTACGACGCTCTGGCGGGTGATCGAGAGTTATTTCCGCGACCCTCGCCTGCGCCAACTTTTCGGACGCTACGCAACCTATTGCGGCTCGTCGCCATTCGAAGCGCCGGGACCTTTGATGCTTATCGCGCATGTCGAACAGGCCGGGGTCTGGCTTGTCGAAGGCGGCATGATACGGGTCGCAAACATGCTCGAACAACTGGCCAAGGATCGCGGTGCAATTTTCTCCTATGGCGCGGATGTTGCAGAAATCGTCATGACGAACGGAGCCGCGACCGGTGTACGCTTGGCATCGGGCGAACTGGTCCAAGCAGACGCGGTGGTCTTTAACGGCGATCCAGGTGCTCTTTTCGGCGGGATGCTCGGGGACCAAGCCGTATCCGCCGTCGCTCCATGGCGACCGAAGCAACGTTCGCTGTCCGCATTGACTTGGTCGATCGCCGGAAGGACCGAAGGCTTTGCGCTGTCGCGCCACACAGTATTCTTTTCCGGCGACTACCGAAGCGAGTTCACCGACATTCTTCGCCAACACCGTCTGCCCGTCGATCCGACCATCTATGTCTGCGCACAGGACAGGGATGCCGCTGCGGACAGCCAAGGGCGAGCAGGGGGCGACGAGCGACTGCTTCTTCTGGTCAACGCGCCAGCACGCGCGGACGAAGTGCCCTTGAGCGAAGCGGAGATAGCCTCATGCAAGAGACGGGTGACCGAACGGCTGGCACGCGCCGGCCTGAACATAGAAGCGCAGGACCGCAAAAGATCGGTGACGACGCCCCAGGATTTCGCAAGGATGTTTCCGGGCAGCGGGGGAGCGCTCTATGGAAAGGCGTCGCAAGGATGGGCAGCGTCGTTCGAGCGTCCCAGAGCGCGAAGTTCGATCAACGGCCTGTACTTGACAGGCGGTGCAGTGCACCCGGGACCGGGAGTGCCGATGGCAGCCCTCTCGGGCAGTCACGCAGCCCAGGCGGTGGTCGAGGATTTGACTTCGACCGCAACGTTCCACGCGACGGCTACGCCTGGTGGTACATCGACGCGATCAGCGAAGATGGCCAGAATGCATTGACGGTCATCGCCTTCATCGGCAGCGTGTTTTCTCCATATTATGCGCGAGCGCGGCGGCGCGGGCCGGCGGACCCTTTCAACCACGTCAGCATCAATGCGATCCTTTACATGCCGCGCGGCAAGCGCTGGGCGATGACGGAACGCGGCCGATCGCAGATCGATCGTTCAGGTACGCATATTGCGATCGGGCCGAGCCGCCTTGTTTGGTCGGGAAGCCAATTGACCATCGACATTGAGGAATGGAGCGTCCCTGTGCCGGCGCGGATGCGGGGAACGATCACAATCGACCTTGGGCCGCTGTTCGACGCGGTCCACAGTCTCGATTCCCGTGGACGCCATAGCTGGAGGCCGATTGCACCATGTGCTCTGGCGACTGTGCGGTTTGAGAAGCCCGACCTGTCGTGGTGTGGACGGGCCTATGTCGACATGAACGCCGGGACTGAGCCTTTGGAGGCAGGATTCCGCAACTGGACATGGTCACGAGAGGACGCCGGCGACTCTACTCGTATTATATACGACGTCCAGGAGCGCGATGGCACACGACGCGGCCTGGCGCTCGACTACAGCCCGGACGGATCGATACGACATCTCGATCCGGACCCGCCCCAGGCGCTTCCGCGAACCGGCTGGCTCGTTTCGCGCAGCACGCGCGCCAGGGCGGAAAAGCCCTCGCGGTTGTTGCGCACACTGGAGGACACGCCGTTCTACAGTCGCTCAGTGCTTGCTTTCGACCGAGACGGAGCATCCTGCAGCGCAGTCAACGAAAGTGTCGATCTGGACCGCTTTGCCGCCCGCTGGGTGCAGATGTTGCTGCCCTTCAAGATGCCGCGCCGGGCGGGCTGACCTTCCGGGCTTCGTCCTCGGCCCTGTTCCTTGCCGCTCGCTCGCGGTCGAACCTGCGCAGGTTGATTATTTCCCGCACGCCGAAGACAAGCGCCAGTCCCAGCACAAGCGATATCTCCAGCAGGATGATGACACCGGAACTCATGGCTCTGACCCAGGATACGAATCCGAAGACGCGAACGCTCGGGTAGAGCCACGCATGGATGCGGTTCCGGCATCGCGCGCGGCGAAACCGTTCAGGAGATCTATCATGTGCACGGAGCGCGCCTTGAGATTCCACCACTCGGGAACAGGCCTTCTCGCCACCGGCTGCGGCGCGCCTGCGACTGCTTCGATCAGGTGTGCGGCCTGCGGCACGCATGGCTCCAGTAGGTCATCGCGAACGGACAACCGGGTAGTAAGTACCTCCGACAGGATGCGCAGCTTCTGATTTCTCGACGTGACGGCGCGCGTGGTGACCGGATCAACGCCGCGAAGCACCTCCTGCCCGATTTCGCGATAGAGAAGCCGCGCCGCGTCTATCCCAAGCCTGCAGCCCGAAGGCAGTTCTGCGATTCCAGATCGTGATCGTGCATAGAGCACTTCAGCTTCCTGGAGCAACCGCAAGACGAAGGATTGGATTTCCGTTGAGTAGGATGGGGCGGCAACCCACGTTGCAGTGTCGATTTCGGAGCCATCAAACCAGTCGAGAGGCAGGTAGATGCGCCCGTTTGCTGCATCCTCACCAACGTCCCGGCATATATTGGTCAGTTGCATGGCGACGCCGAGGTCGCATGCGCGGGCAAGAACATGAGGCTCGCGCCGACCCATAACCAGCGTCATCATCAGGCCAACCGTACCGGCGACGCGAACCGCATAGGCCGTCAGTTCATCGAGCGAGGCATAGCGTCTGCCCGATGCGTCCCAGGAGAGGCCTTCGATCAGCGCGTCAGGCAACGCGCGCGGTAGCCCAAAGCGCGACACCACATCGGCAAAACCGCGCTCCACGAAGCTCTCGTTTGGCCGGCCGGCGTAGATGCGATCAAGCATCCGTGTAAGCTCGCCGATTGCCACCGACCCGCCCTCGTCGCGATCGATCAGATCATCGGCGGTCCGGCAAAAAGCATAGACCGCATAAGCCGGTTCGCGGATTGCCACCGGTAGCAGCAGGGAAGCGAGGTAGAAGGATTGCGAGCCTTGCCTTATCGAATGCCGGCACGCGGCACAATTGGCGGGGGTCGAGAACTCTTCAGGATGGGAGTGCTGAGGCATGCGGAATCACCCTGTCGAGGATTTTCGCCGAAGAGAGAACGCCGGGCAGGCCGGCGCCGGGATGGGTACCTGCGCCCACCAAATACAGGCCCTTGATGGTCTCGCTGCGGTTGTGCGGCCTGAACCATGCGCTTTGCGTCAGCACTGGCTCGAAGCTGAAGCCTGCGCCCTTCTCGGATTGAAGCTCATCGCGGAAATGCAGCGGGGTGATGAAGCGAGAGGTGACAATCTCATTTTCGAGGCCCGGCATGACCGTTTCTGAAAGCCGGCGTATCACGGCCCGCCTACGCTTCTCGCCTTCGTTCTGCCAATCAACGTCACCGTCGAGGTTGGGCACGGGACACAGTGCGTAGAAGGCGTCGCAACCCGGCGGTGCGACACCCGGATCGGTGGCTGAAGGCCGATGCAAGTAGATCGAGAAATCTTCGCTCAGTCGCTTGCGCTCGAAAATGTCATGCAGGAGTTCGCGATAACGCGGACCTAGCAGGATCGTGTGGTGGCCGACCGTGTCGTACCGCTTTCGAGTCCCAAAGTACCAGACGAACAGCCCCATCGAGTAACGCGCACGCCTGATGCGGCCAGGGCCCCATCGGGTCTTCTCCTTGCGGTCGACAAGCTTGTCATACGTGAACGCGGCATCGGCGTTGGACACGACGACCGCAGCGGGAATGATGCTCCCGTCATCGAGTTCCACGCCGCTGGTGCAACCGTTGTTCACGATTATACCCGCGACATTTGAGTTGTAACGCACCATGCCGCCCTGCCCCTCTACAAGATCGACAAGACCGTCGACGAGCTTGCCGACGCCGCCCATCGGATAGTGAACCCCCCACCGGCGTTCCAGATCCGGGATGAGGCAGTAGATCGCGGGAGCGCGGAACGGATTGCCGCCGATCAGCAGGGGATGGAAACTGAGCATGACCCGCAGCTTGGGGTTCTTGACGAAGCGCGATACTAACCCGTGGACACTGCGATAGCCTTCAAGCCTCAGAAGATCGGGCGCTATCCTCAGCATATCGAGCAGCGAGTCGAACGGCTGGTCGCCGAGTTGCTCGAACCCGATCCGACAGATTTCGCGCGCCTTGACCAGAAAGCGTTCGTATCCGGGGAGATCGCTCGGAGAAACGCGCAGGACTTCGCGCCGCATCGCTTCATCGTCTGACGAGCAGGCGATCTCGTCGCCATCGTCGAACCGGATGCGGTAGAATGGGTTCATGGGACGCAGATCGACATGGTCCGCGCGGCGCTTCCCGCAGAGCTGCCACAGTTCGTCGAACAGGAAAGGCGCGGTGACGATGGTCGGGCCGCGGTCGAAGGTGAAGCCGTCTTGCTTGAGCACGCCTGCGCGGCCGCCTGGATAGCCTAGCCGTTCCAGCACCGTGACGCGGTAGCCGCGCGCACCGAGCCGTATCGCGGCAGCAAGACCGCCGAAACCGCTGCCAATCACCACGGCGTGCGGCCTGTCAGTAAGGGTGACGCCCGGATGCGGCTTGCGATTCAGAACCGTCAACATTCAGTGACAGTATTGCGGTAAATGGAATTTTACAAACGTTCAGTTTCGACCCGCGCCGGAGCACCCGCTTCACGCGCCACGGCGACAACAAGGTCCGACACTTGCTCGGGGTTCTCCTCCTGGACGAGGTGGCCGCCCTCAGCGAGCGGCATCGTGCGAGCGACGGGCACGCGCGCAGCAACGATTGCCGCATCTTGCGGTGAAACCGCCTTGTCGTTTGCGGCCGAGACAAGAACGAGTGGGACCGAGAGGCGCGAGATCCTGCGCTGTAGCCCGTCGAGGTCCCAGTTCGCCATCATACCGAGCGTGCCGGCGACATGCCCGGGTTTGCGAAACAGTCGCTGGTAGAGTTCGATGCCGCGTGCGTCAATCGCTGACCCGGTGCCTTCAAGTAGCCGGCGCGTCGCGTCATGGCTGAGCGCGCGCCAGGCGAAGACCTTCGGGGCCAGCGGATTGAGGAAAAGCAGCTTCGCTAGCGGCGAAAACAGCGATGCTCCCCTAATGGGCAACAGCGCACCGTTTACGGCGATGATGACCTTCGGGCGGATCGTTCCGGAAAGCGCCATCTCGACCAGGATTGCGGCGCCTGCGGAATGACCGACGGCTATATCTGGTTCGAACCCTCTCTTGGCAAGCAAGATCCCAACCAGTCGCCCCATGCCTGCGAGCGACAGGCCGCTGCTTGGCGGCATGTCCGTGAAGCCGTGCCCCGGGAGGTCGGGCGCAAGAAGATCGAAGTGCTTCGCCAGGTTGGGCGCCAGGTCTCTGAAGGAATGGGTGGCGGCGCCGGTGCCGTGCAACAACAACAACCTTGGACCGTCGCCCATTTCCTGGACGTGCCAGGATATGCCACCGGCGGAAACGAAGCGGCTGAATTCGCGGTTCGGCCAATCGCGCCCCTCGACGGACCATTCGGGCCTCTGAGCGCTGAAGGCCATGACCGTCAGTTCTCCATGCGCATGCCGATTTCGCGCGCAAGGTTCTTTGGTTCGGCACGCGGCAGGACGAGATGTTCCGCTCCGAGGTCGCGCGCCAGCGTTTCGACCCGCGGCTGAGGGCGTTTGGCTGTGTCGATGACGATGGCGCGCGCGCCGGCAGCTCGAAACATCCGTGTGGCTTTTTCGGTATCGGCCGCAACCGATTCCTTCGCCGTGCCGCCATCAATGGCTATATTGCCGCGTCCGTCCGTTAGAAACACCGTGATCACGCTCTGGCCCTTCTGCGTCAGGCCGGTCGCCATGGCGAGCGCTGTAAGGATGCCGCTGGCAAGCGGAGTGCCGCCACCGCCCGGAAGCGCCGACAGGCTGCGCTTGGCCCGGACTAACGAGCGCGTGGGGGCGAGCAGCACCTCGCTGCCCCTGCCCCGAAAAGCGATCAGCGCGACCTGGTCGCGGCGGACGTAGCACTCGGCAAGCAGGAGTTCGACGGCACCCTTGCTTTCGGCGAGGCGCTCCAGCGCAGCCGAGCCAGAGGCGTCGACCGCGAAGATCACGGTGGTCCCGGTCTTTTCGCGGAAACGCAGGTAGCGGAAATCGCTTTTGCGGATGTGAAGGCGCCGCGCGCACTGAGCCGATGCAGCGCGGATGCGTTGCCATGGCGCCGCCTGGCGCAGTGTCGCAAGTACATCGAGCCGGGCACCGGGAACCGGCGGCTTGTCGCTGGTTCCGATCGCGCGTCCGCGCCGCGCCTTGTTGCGGACCGCGCCTGCCTTGCCCGCATCGCCGCGTATGCGATTTACAGGCGTTCCCGACTGCAGCCCGGCCATCAGGTGTTTGGGAAGGACTGCATCCTTGGCTGCGACCAGAATGTCCTGAAGGGCATCCGTCTGATTGTATTCCTGTTGCGAGCCTTGCTCTTCCGCTGGCTGCGATCGATCGGCTTCACTCTCGGTCTCGGGCTCTGGCTCAGCAGCCTGCTCCGGCGGGCCGGCCCGCAGGCCGAGAACAAGCCGCAACGCCGTTGCGGCATCCTCGGCATCGACCGTTTCGCTACCGCGCAAGGCGGCTGCGGCGCGCGCAGCGTTTGAAAGATGCAGGGCGGCGCGTATTGAACGGATGCCGACCGATATGCTGACCGAACACATCGCATTCACCAACTCATCGCGCATGACGACGGTTGGCAAAACCTTGCGCGCCTGCTCGACATTCGAAGACGATACCGTACCCAACATGTCGCGCAACGCCACGGCGTTGAGGTCGATGCGCAAGCCGAGGCGGTCGGCAAGCGGCGTAGGCAGGCCCTCGTCGTCGATGCCCTCGTCAAGCGCAATCAGCGCAAAGCGCGCCTGGTGGCTTGTTGAAATTCCATCTCGCTCAAGCCTCACCGAGCGATTGTCGAGCGCCATGCCGATTACGGCGGCGGCAGAGATGTCCATCCTTTCCGCCATGCCGAGAACGACCATGCCGCCATCGGCGCTTGCGAGCGCACCGCGCTCGACTACAGGACGCCCGCCGTCGAGCGTGAGGCCAATATCCAGTCCTCCCGTCAATCTTATGTCGGGAATGCCGGCTGAGATCCGCCTGATCGGCGCCTCGGGTTCGACGAGCCCGATCAAAATTTCGAGCCAGCGATCGCGGACAGGTCCCGAGCGGGAGCGGACATGCACGCCGGCTAGCCCCTTCGGATCGATCGTAATCAAGGCGGCGGCCAGCAGCGCGTCGTCCCAAAGAGATGGGAGAGCGGCTGCCGGGCTGGTCAAGGCGCAACCATTTCGGCCAACGCGCGCTCGACGCGCTTGCCCGAATCGGATTCGTCGAGAGGATCGCGCCGCAGCCGATGTCGTAATGCCGGGACCGCAACGGCGCGCATATGAGAAATTGTCGGACCGGGGCCGCCCTCAAGCGCGGCCAGCGCGCGCGCAGCACGCAGCAAAGTCAGTTCGCCACGCAGTCCATCGACCCCGAGTGCGAGACAGAGCATCGATGCAAACTCCAAGATCTCGTCCGGCGTCTCCATCGAATCGAGTAGGGCGCGACCTTTGACAACCTTGGACCTGAGCTCGGCATTCTTGCGCTTCCACTTGGCAACGAACGCTACCGGA
Source organism: Mesorhizobium quangtriensis (assembly GCF_040081925.1). NCBI lineage: Bacteria > Pseudomonadati > Pseudomonadota > Alphaproteobacteria > Hyphomicrobiales > Phyllobacteriaceae > Mesorhizobium > Mesorhizobium quangtriensis. The sequence goes on along the minus strand of NZ_JBEBMF010000001.1, from coordinate 1,094,854 downwards.
TCACGATCGAACGCGTCGCGCCGCTTCACCACCTCAACGCGGGACGGCACATCGTTCGGGGATGCCACGTCGATGGACAGGCCAAAACGGTCCAGCAATTGCGGCCGCAACTCGCCCTCTTCGGGGTTGCCGCTGCCGACCAGCACAAAGCGAGCCGGATGGCGCACGCTGAGGCCTTCACGTTCGACGATATTGACGCCGGAGGCGGCAACATCGAGCAGCAGATCGACGAGATGATCCTCCAGCAGGTTAACCTCGTCGATGTACAGAAAGCCGCGATGCGCACCTGCCAGCAGCCCTGGCTCAAAGGCTTTTTCCCCGGCGACCAGAGCTTTTTCGAGATCCAGCGCGCCGGCGACACGATCTTCAGTCGCACCGAGCGGCAGGTCGATGACCGGCACCCGCGTCTGTCGGGGTTTCAGCGTGCCCGCAGACATCTGGCCCCGGCAACGGGTGCAATAGCGGCTGGCATCGCCCGGTTCGCAATTGTAGCGGCAGTCTCCGGCAACCTGCATCGCCGGAAGGAGCCCTGCCAACCCTCTCACGGCGGTCGATTTTCCGGTACCCCTATCACCAAAAATCAGAATGCCGCCAATAGACGGGTCCACAGCTGCTAGAAGCAGCGCCTGCTTCATCTCATCTTGACCAACGATTGCTGAAAATGGGTAGTTCACAGCCATGGCGGTATGTGACGCTTGACACTATGTCGTGTCAATCCTGCCATCACAAACCCAGTCCACTTGCGGGGAAGGTCGCTAAGATTTTTCATAACGCGATTGGTCGGCACACAAAGTGTCCATTATGTTTTACGCTATCATCCTTGACACATCTGCGGCGCGGACTACTCTCCAAGATACACTGAGCGGCCTACTTATGGAGGAGTTGCATGGCTCGTTTAATGGACCTTGTGAAGCTTGGCGGTGTGTTCGCTGTGTTGGCGACTCCTGCGGCAGCCCTCGACGGTAACGTCGATGCGGGAAAGAAGGTGTTTGCCAAGTGCGGCGTATGCCATGGCATAGGCGAGACGAAGAAGCCGATAGGTCCAAATTTGAACAACGTCATAGGACGTACCGCCGGAACTCAGGCTGATTTCCTGGCCAAGGGCAATGCGGGCTATTCAAAGGCGATGATCGCCGCGGGCGCGGCAGGTCAGGTCTGGACCGACGATCAAATCCTTGAATACATAACCGACCCCAAGAAGAAGATTCCGGGAAACAAGATGGCATTCCCTGGCCTGCCCAAGGAACAAGATAGGGCGGATGTTCTCGCCTACATAAAGACCTTCTCCACAGCTCAATAGGCAAGGCATTCCATGGAAGGCGCCTTGCCGCAACACGCAGGATCGCCTGGAAACATGGAAACGCAATCCGCAGCCGCACGGCGGCCTGCCCGCCCATTCATTGAGGTGCTTGCGGGCAAGACCTTGGTCCCGCCTCCGATCTGGATGATGCGGCAGGCGGGCCGCTATCTGCCGGAGTACAGGCAGACACGCAAGGAAGCCGGCAGCTTTCTCGATCTCTGCTATAATCCCGACCTCGCGTTCGAGGTAACGATGCAGCCGATCCGTCGATTCGGCTTCGATGCCTCCATCCTGTTCTCCGATATTCTGGTCGTTCCCCACGCACTCGGCCGCGACCTGCGCTTCGAAGAAGGCAGAGGCCCGCTGATGACTCCCATCGACGCGTCAGAAGTCGATGCGATTGATGGCGACGGATTCCATGACCACTTGGCGCCAGTATACGAGACGGTTGGCCGGTTGCGGCGTGAGTTGCCGCCGACAACCGCACTCATCGGGTTCTGCGGCGCTCCCTGGACAGTTGCGACCTATATGATCGCCGGTCACGGCACTCCCGACCAGGCGCCTGGCCGCTTGTTCGCGTATCGACATGCGGACGCCATGTCGCGTCTGCTCGCAAAACTTGCCGACCAGTCGGCCGAATATCTGATCAGGCAGATTTCTGCGGGCGCGGACGCCGTCCAGATATTCGATTCGTGGTCGGGCGTTCTCGACGAATCTTCCTTCGAGGCATTGTGCGTGGCTCCCGTCGCACGGATGGTAAAGATAGTGAAGGCCGTTCACCCGAACGTGCCAATCATCGGGTTCCCGAAGGGGGCCGGTTCGCTCTATGGCAGCTTCAGACAGAAAACTGCGGTCGACGCGCTTGGGCTCGACTGGACCGTGCCGCTATCGCAGGCAAAACATCTTCAGGCTGGCGGCGCAGTTCAGGGGAATCTGGATCCGATGCGCCTTGTCGCGGGAGGACAGGCATTGGACCAGGGCGTCGATGCAATCTTGGAGCAACTCACCGGCGGACCTCTTGTTTTCAATCTAGGTCATGGCATCACGCCGGAGACTCCGATTTCTCATGTCGAACGGATGATCGAACGGGTTCGCAGATGGCGTGGGAATTAGCCCGCTAATAGCACTCCGGCTTCACCAACAATTCAATCGACATTGACACTTTAGTGTGTAAAGTTATTTTTACACATCTACGAGCGTTCGCGCTGGGAGATTGGGTAGGGGCGAGGAACAGCGCAGATATTGGTAACGCGCACAGTTCCTGCTGACACAGGAGACGCGTCATGAAACAGTCGCACCCGAGTGTCCTGGACAGGATATCTTCTCCATCCGACATGAAAGGCCTATCGGCAGAGGAACTGGGTCGCCTCGCCGGCGAACTGCGCCAGGAAACTATTTCCGCAGTGTCGCTTACCGGAGGCCATCTGGGCGCCAGTCTCGGCGTCGTGGAACTGACCGTAGCGATCCACGCGGTCTTCGACGCTCCCCTCGACACGGTCATCTTCGACGTCGGACACCAGAGCTATCCTCATAAAATCCTCACGGGCAGGCGCGACCGGATACGCACATTGCGGCAGGGGGGCGGCCTTTCCGGATTCACGAAGCGTTCGGAGAGCGAATACGACCCGTTTGGCGCGGCGCATTCATCGACGTCGATTTCGGCCGGCTTGGGATTTGCTGTAGCGCGGGATCTCAAGGGTGAGACGGGTGATGTAGTGTGCGTTATAGGGGACGGCGCACTATCCGCAGGCATGGCTTATGAGGCGATGAACAACGCCGGCCATCTGGGCAACAGGTTGATCGTGATTCTCAACGACAACGATATGTCCATCTCGCCTCCTGTGGGAGCAATGTCGAGGCATCTGATCAACCTCTACACGAAACGGCCTCTGCAGGACTTCAAGGCTTTAGCCAAGGGTGCGGTCTCCCTTCTTCCGGCGCCGCTTCGCCAGGGTGCCGAGCGCGCTCGCGGACTGCTCAAGGATATGGTTTCAGGCAGCGGATCACTGTTCGAGGATCTTGGATTTTCCTATGTCGGCCCGATTGACGGCCACGACGTGAACCAGTTGGTGCGCGTTCTACGAACGATTCGTGAGCGGGCAGACGGGCCCGTCCTAATCCACGCGCTGACCGAGAAGGGCAAGGGTTATGCGCCCGCCGAAAACGCCGCCGACAAGTATCACGGCGTCGCCCGCTTCGACGTTGTGACCGGGCAGCAGCAAAAGGCAACGCCAAAGGCGCCAACCTACACCGCCGTTTTCGCCGACAGCCTGATCCGGCAAGCCGAAGCAGACGACAAAATCGTGGCGGTGACCGCTGCGATGGCCTCCGGTACCGGTCTCGATAAGTTCCAGAAGCGGTTTCCGACACGATGCTTCGATGTCGGTATCGCAGAACAGCATGGCGTGACGTTTGCGGCGGGCCTGGCCGCTGCGGGAATGCGCCCTTTCTGCGCCATATATTCCACCTTCCTCCAGCGTGGCTACGACCAGATCGTGCACGATGTCGCCCTCCAGAAACTGCCGGTGCGCTTCGCCATCGACCGCGCAGGACTGGTCGGCGATGACGGTGCCACTCATGCCGGCGCCTTCGACGTCGCCTATCTCAGTAACCTGCCGGGATTCGTCGTGATGGCCGCCGCCGACGAGGCCGAACTCACGCAAATGGTCGCCACGGCTACCGCCATAGATGACGCCCCAAGCGCCTTCAGGTACCCACGTGGGGAAGGCTCTGGAGCCGCCCTGCCAGTACAGCCCGTCCCGCTCGAGATTGGAAAAGGTCGCATATTGCGGGAAGGGTCAAAAGTCGCACTTCTGTCTTTTGGAGGACGGCTGGGTGAGTGCTTCAAGGCAGCCTCGACCCTCGAGACTAAAGGGCTCTCCACGACGGTTGCGGACGCACGGTTCTCCAGGCCACTGGATCATGCTCTTATCAAGCAACTCGCTCGCCATCATCAGGTTGTCATAACCATCGAGGAAGGCGCCACGGGCGGCTTTGGCGCTCACGTGCTCCATTTCCTCGCCACCTCGGGCACGCTCGACCGCGGTCTGTGTATTCGCACTATGACATTGCCGGATGAGTTCATCGACCATGATACGCCGCGCGCCATGTATGATACTGCCGGCTTGAATGCGGCCGATATCGTTGGGACGGCAATGTCGGCACTCGGCGTCAAGTCGGAAAGCGTGGCTGCGCGAACGATCGCTATCGCCGCTACCGCCTGAATGTCAGGCTTGATCATGATATCCGCAGTGGGACAACGCTGATGACGACGCTCCGGATCGGGACGCGTGGCAGTCCGCTTGCTTTGGCCCAGGCAACGGAAACGCGAACGCGGCTGATGGCTGCCCATAAATTGCCGGAGGATGCATTCGCCATCGAGGTCATCTCCGTCATGGGCGACCGCATTCAGGACAGGCCTTTGTCGGAGGCGGGAGGGAAAGGCCTGTTCACGAAAGAAATCGAGGAAGCCTTGCTCGACGGGCGGATCGATATCGCAGTGCATTCTTCCAAGGACATGCCGACCGAACTGCCGCGTGGGTTGGAGCTTTGCGCGTTTCTGCCGCGCGAGGACCCACGCGACGCATTCGTCGGGCGCTCTGCACCAACAATCAGCGACATTCCCCGCGGCGCAGTTATCGGTTCCTCGTCGCTGCGGCGGCAGGCACTGATACGGCGCATGCGGCCCGACCTGTCGGTCGTCATGTTCCGCGGCAATGTGCTCACTCGATTACGCAAGGTAGAAGAAGGTGTAGCTGACGGCACAATTCTCGCACTGGCAGGATTAACGCGACTTGGAATGGCGCACGTCGCCACGGACCCTATACCGATCGATCAGTTTCCCCCCGCGCCAGGCCAAGGCGCGATATGCGTTGAAAGCAGAAGCGGAGACGAGCGTGTGCGGTCGCTCCTGGCAGCCATCCATGACAAACCAACCGGACAGGCACTGGCCTGCGAGCGCGCATTTCTTGCCGCGCTCGACGGCTCTTGCCGCACACCTCTTGCCGGGTACGCGCGCATCGAGGCGGGCAGGCTTGTCTTCAGCGGCATGATCCTCACGCCTGACGGCAGGAACTCGCACGAAGTGGAGAGTGACGGCCCCGTTTCCGATGCCGCAGCAATTGGCCGCGCGGCGGGCGAAGAAGTACGCGGCAAAGCCGGTCCAGACTTCTTCCAGTCGTGGGAAACGCATCGCGGGTTTAGTCGCGTGCTTGAGCTCACAGCCTAAGTTGCTCAGGCAGCTTCCCTGTTCAATCTGAGCACCGCGAGGTTGAGCGCTGCTGCGATAGTCACCCAGAGCAAATAAGGCGCAAAAAGCAGGGCCGCAGTCGTCGAGACGGCAGACGCGCTGACGATGAAGCCTGCAACCATGACCCAAAGAAGCGCGATGTCGTACATTGCGAGATCCATGCGGCGCATGCCGAAGAAGAGCCCCGACCAAGTGGCATTGACAAGAAGCTGCGTGCCCCAGAACCAGATCGCGATGCTGGTAGGGTCAGCGCGCCACACCAGCCAACCGGCAACGGCAATCATGATGTACAACACCATCCAGACAGGGCCGAATACCCAGTTCGGAGGAGTCCAGGAAGGTTTGCGCAAGCCGCTGTACCATTCGCCAGGTTTGAAGAAGACGCCACTCGAGGCAGCTACCACAACAAGGGCGACAAACACTGCGAGCGACCAGTCGAAGGACATGGGTGGCGGTTCCTGACAAGAGCGGGGTCGGGCACCCCTGCAAAGTTTCTTGTTATTTAATTAGGCAATTTCGGGTCCATGTCACGTGCGCAGAGCAACGAAGTCACAGTTGTCACGCCGACGAAGCCTATGCTGTTGGCAACGACACCAAAGAGTCATGGACCTGAAGGTCCGACAACGTAATGGCCAAGGCCAATCCACCCGTCGACGGAAATCCCGACGCAAGAAAGCATCCTCCAGTGCAATCGCGATATCGGGTGGCTTGCTAGAGACAACCGTAGCCTGTTCCAAAATCATGAACTTCGGCTCAATTTGTTTATCGTAATTGACACTTTAAAGTGTATGATATCCGCTACAGTCCGCAGGATGAACGCTGGTTGACCGCGCTAGTTCGCAACATCGATGCCGTTTCCGCACCGCGCTTCGCCAACGCTGCGGCACGCGATCTCTGCACCGATTGCGGAATCTCCAGAAGCTCGGATCCAAAGGCCTGCGGACGAGCCTGCCAGTTCATAAAGCCTGACTACCAGGCACTGGAGAAGCAGGTGCATGGTCGCAGCCGCGACCCCACCCGCGTCGACGAGGTGCATTTCGGTCCGTTTAAACGGATGGTGAAAGCGTCGCTCAAGCCTGCAATCCAAGGAGCGCAATGGACAGGCATTGCCACCCGCATAGCCGAACGGCTGCTCGAAACAGGTGCGGTCGACGCAGTACTGACAATGGCACCCGACCCTAGCGACAAGTGGCGGCCAATGCCGGTGATCGTGACGAAGGCTGAAGGAATGGCGGCCTGCAGGGGCATGCGCATGGGCTTTGCGCCTCTGCTCGCACTGCTTGAGCCAGCTCGAGCGCGCGGTTTCAGGCGGCTGGCGGTGATCGGCATTCCCTGTCAGGTGCACGCGTTGCGGGCGCTGGAGCAGGAATATGGCTTCGAGCGCATCTATGTGATCGGCACGCCCTGCTCCGACAACACGACAACGGAACGCTTCCGCGATTTCCTGAATCTGCTCGACGACGCTCCCGATACGATCACGTATCTTGAGTTCCGAGCCGACTACCGCGTCGAGTTGCGCTTCGCAAATGGCCACAAGCGCATCATTCCGTTTCTGTAATTGCCGATCTCCAAGCTTCCAGCGGATTTTTTTCCGCTGACCTGCCGTACATGCGTCGATTACACCAATGTCCTGGCCGACATCACGGTCGGCTACATGGGCGGACAGGGCGAACAATGGCTGCTGGTGCGTAACGAACGCGGTGAAGAGTTACTTGGTCTTCTGGGCGACGAGGTCCACCTGTCCACGCCGGGCAGCGCTGGCAAACGCGGTGGCGCTGTCAGGGGTTTCCTAGCGAATGTCGAGCGCGCTGCTGGCGGATTGCCTTTGCGGTCGATGCCCGACTGGCTCAGACCCATCGTAGGGTGGCTTATGCCGCGGATTGGGCCTCGCGGTCTGGAGTTCGCGCGCGCCAGGGTGGAAATGAAAGCCGTCGAGACGGTTTTACATCTGCGCCGAGAGCGACCGCGCCGCTTGGCCAATATGGTGCCTGGGCATATCTGGGCACTTGTGAAGCAATATGGGCTGGAACCTCGAAATGACGAAGAGCGCCGGCGCTAGAGCGGTTCGTCGTCGGCTATGCCAAACTTGTTCATTTTTAAATAGAGAGCTTGGCGGCTTAGCCCGAGAACGCGGGCCGCCGATGCGCGATTTTGTCCCGTAAGTTTTAGAGCCGACTCTATGCACATGCGTTCGATCACGTCTGTCGTGTCGCGCACCAGGTTCTTCATCGGTACGCGGCCGACCATTTCCACAAGACTTTCAGCGGCGCGCGTCAGATCGCTGTTGCCACCGCCATGGTGCGCGTTCTCTTGCGGACGTACGTGCATGACGAACCCGTAGCCAGGCGATGCTCCATCAGCCATATTGACTGCCGACACCGCCACATCCGTCATCAAACCACGGGCGCCCTTGACCTTGGAAGCAAATGGGGACGCTTTTCCGTATCGGCGAACGTTCTGGAGATGCATGTCCTGTTCGACAAGACTCCATTGCAGGAAATCGTCGAGCCGCCGCCCCACCGCATGAGCGGCCAGCGGTATGTCCGCCAGCGCCAGGAACGACTCGTTGGCCCACAGAACCTGACCTTCGGAATCAGTGAGCACTATTGCTTCGGAGGCATTCCGCACGAGCGCAACCATACCCGTCTCCGAAGCATCATCGTCGGCGCTTATTGCGGACTGTGATATCCGCACCATGATCAGCTTGCGGTCGCCGGCCCTGTACAGATCCGCAGAGAGCGAAACCGGGGAGCTTCCTTCCAATCGACAAGTAACGGGCAGGCCGGAAGCCACGGCTCCGGAAAGCATGGACATCACGTCTGCCCGGTTCGCCTTGTCGAAAACGGATACGAATTTGCGGCCGGAAGCGCTGGCCATTGGCAAGCCGAGGAAGTCCGCTGCCCGCGGGTTGACCTCCTTGATCACTCCAGTTCCAGCGTCGACAATCGCTATTGCATCGGCGGAGGTGTCGAACAGGATCCTGTAGTGCGCCTCGGCCTGCTTCCTACCCTGCAAATCGCGCTCCTGCGACTGCCGCATCTCCAGTAGACGGGACTGCAACTGCGAAACCGGACGAAGGTCTCTACCCATCATCAAGACGCCACCATCGGCCCCCAGGCCAAATGCTGCATAATGCACCGGCAGATGATGGCCACCCTGCAACAGGTGGTGAACATCAAAGCGGCCGCCGCGTTTTCCCATCCGCGCCCCAGCCAAAGCGTTTTTCAAGGTCGGGCGGCTGGAAACACGCACCACATCCTCTACTTGCGCTCCGCGCCAGGCAGCCGTCTCAAGCCCTATAGGCTCTTCCAGATTGTGCGCCAGATCATTGATCACGCCTTCGCGGTCCAGGACAAGCGTCAGGTCTGATGCAGCTGACACCAGTTCTGCGACCATTTTCGGATCGGCGCTTGCAAGATGCTTGAAATCGAGGGTCATTACATCGGCAATCCAGGCTGGGTGAGCCAGAAACGACCTGACGGGCAACGCACACGACTCTATCGCCAGAGGGACCACAAATTGTCCGTTCCCTCAGGTTTTGTCCAGCGCCGCGTTGCCGCGTGTGTAACAATGGCGTTACACTATGTTTGTCGCCGGCAGGCGTCATATATTCTCGTCAGCCTGCGGCTATCGGAAAAGCAATGACAACAAGCGCTCTAGCGGACAGTCAGAAGCCCGAATCGTTCCGCTTCACGCTTCGCGGCGCGACCAGAGCGGAGCACACGGCGCTCGACGCTCATGAGGCATTATCGAGCCTGATGGATGGTACCCTTAGCCGGGAGGGCTATCGTCGACTCATGTCTCTCTTTCATGCCTTCTACAATCAGCACGACGTCATGCTCGAGAAGGCTTGTGAGCTGCATAAAACTGACCTCGGTGATTTTGTGTACGCGCGGCGCAGCTCCATTCTGGCGGCCGATCTGGGTGAATTGGGTGTCGAAGCGAGACTTCTTCACAAAGGGCAATACACTGCTCTGCCGCCGATCAGATCTGCCAGCACGCTCGCGGGATACCTCTACGTCTTCGAGGGCTCGATGCTCGGGGGCGGCGTCCTGCTGAAGGCCGCCGAGGCGATGCAACGAAAAAGGGAAGAGTCGGGTTTCGGCTATTGGCAATGGTGCCGTGATAAAGGTGCAATGCGTTGGCGCATGACCTGCAACGTCATAGATAAACTCGCGGTCAACGACAGTGCCCGAACTGAGATCATCGAAGCAGCAAGGCAGGCTTTCTCGACATTTAACAAATGGCTTGAGCGCTGGCGCTTCGAAGAGCCGCTTACTAGCCCCGCTGGCATTTTGCGATGCTGAACCGCGAGGTTGACCTTACATCGTGCGATAGGGAGCCTATTCACAAGATCGGTGCAATTCAGCCGATCGGAGTGCTCATCGCGGTAGATTCAGCAAGCTTGACCATAGAGTTCGCTAGCGCCAATACGCACGATACTTTCGGCTGTTCATGCGCCGACTTGCTCGGCAAGCCCCTCGCGATGGTGCTGGGCGAAGAAAATTGTGCTGCACTCTGCGCCCGCTCCTTGCAGCCGACCATGCCTGATCTTCTAAGACCCTGGTTTCTTTCGACCAGGAAGCCCGACGGCGGCATCGTGGAACTCGAATGCTACCCACATTCACACGACGGACGGATTATTCTCGAATTCGTCGCGATCCAGCGAAGCCCGGCTGCGATGTGGGAAACCGATCTTTTGCGCCAACGGTTCATATCGGAACTCATTCATCCAGAAACACTCCCTGACCTGGCGCAGGTCGGGGCACAGATCATCCGCGAGGTTACCGGCTTCGATCGTGTCATGATCTACCGCTTTGCAGAAGACAAGCACGGGCAGGTGATCGCGGAAAGCACCATCCGAGATGATAGCTTTCTGGGCCTGCACTACCCTGCTTCAGATATTCCCGATCCGGCAAGGCGTCACTTTGCTTTGAACGTGATCCGCATCATCCCGGATATCAATGCAACGCCAGTTCCGATCATGACGCCATCTGGCGGAATTGCCGACGCCTCGTCAGCAGCACCGCTTGACCTGACATATTCGAAACTGCGGGCCGTGGCTCCGGTTCATGTCGAGTACCTGAACAATATGGGCGTCGGCGCCAGCATGTCGATCTCACTCACCTCAAACCATGAGTTGTGGGGTCTCGTCGCCTGTCATCATTATGCGCCATTGCATCTTTCTTGGAGCAAATTGCGGTTTTGCGAACTTATTGGCGGCACGATCTCCGCCTTGCTTCAAAGCCTCGAAAATACAATCAAGCTTCGACAAAGCATTCGCGCCGAGAAGACGGCCTTTGCCATCGAACGAGAGGCCCGTATGGGCAAGCCGCTTCGCGATGTCATCCTTGATCACGCAGAGGCACTCATGGACCTGTCCAGTTCGCAGGGTCTATCCCTGATCCTCGCAAACGAGAGATTTGAGGCCGGCTTGGTGCCCACTTCCGCGGAAGGCTACCTTGCCCTCAAGGAGAACCTCGTCGAGGGTATCGCAACCTCAGATCAACTGACTGGGCAACGCGCTAGCGCAAACGGTGAAGCCGACATCGTTTCGGGTGGCGCGATGATGGAATTGTCCGAGGATGGGCAGGACTGGCTCGTCCTGTTCCGCAAATCTTACGAGCAGACAATCCGATGGGCCGGCAAGCCCGAAAAGATTGGCATTCTCTCGGATGGCGGACCGATACGCTTGTCTCCGCGCGGATCGTTCGCAGTTTGGAGCGAGGAGCGGCGCGGTCGCAGCATGCCGTTCACTGAGACGGACCACGAAATTCTGCGGATAACCCGTCGCGCCTTGTTTGCGATGAACAGCCTCGACCGCGAACGTGGTGCAATGGCTGCGCAGGCTGCCGCAGAAGCAGAAGAGGCCCGCCTGCGGCTCGCTCTCCTGGATTCTGAACGAAACCGCTCGATGGGAGAACTCGCATCCGCACTAGCGCATGAACTCAACCAGCCTTTGTCGGCCGTTACAAACTACGTTAATGCTTGTCGACAGGAGCTTACGAACTACGGCTTGGACGTCCCCCAAGAAGTCGACAGGCTTATGGACAGCGCCGTTTCGGAGTCGTTGAGAGCAGCCAATCTGGTTCGGCGATTGCGCAATTTTATCGACCAGGGTCAAATTTCACCGGAGCTCATCGACCTGCACGCGGTCATCCGACAGGGTGTCGATCTGGCGCTGTTTGCCACGCCCGAGGACAAATGCGAGGTGACATTCGATTTTCACCCGGAACTCAAGGAGGTGCACGCTGACCCTGTGCAGATCGGTCAGGTCATCCTGAATCTGGTTCGCAACAGCTTGACGGCGATGCACGGAGCCGACAGACGCATCCTGAGCATCGCCACCAGCTGCAGCGACTCTATGGTAAGGATATCGATAAAGGATTCTGGCAGCGGAATATCGGCAGATGTGATGCCCACACTTTTTGAGCCCTTTCACAATTCGACAACGAGCGGGATGGGTATAGGTTTATCGTTGTGCCGTTCGATCGTGGAAGCCCATGGTGGAAAGATCTGGGCGGAAACAGGTGGGACCGAAACCGAATTCGTATTCACCCTGAAGGCCAATGGTAGCAGTGGATCCTAAACTGAAGACAAGCAATTTGGTTTACGTCGTCGATGACGACGAGGGGGTGAGGTCATCGCTTTGTGCGCTGTTGCAGGCGCACGGCTTCGAATCGGTTGGGTTCGCAGACGCGGAGACGCTGTTGGAACGCTTTCATGCAGACAACGCAGTCTGTGCGTTCTTGGACATCCGGATGCCGGGCTTGAATGGAATTGAGTTACAGAAATTGCTTGCTGATAGGGGAAGTAATCTGCCGATTATTGTTCTCACAGCCTACGGCGATGTACCAATGGCCGTCGAGGCCATGAAGGCAGGCGCGATTGATTTTATTGAAAAGCCTGGCTCGGAGGAGCAACTGCTTTCCGCCATCGAAGCAGCAGTCAAGCACCGCGCGAACCAGGCGCAGCAGCCGAGCATACCGCAGAGCATTGTCGCCGAGAGGGTTGCGCGGCTGACAGGTCGTGAAAAGGAAGTACTCAACTACCTTATTCTTGGTATGACGAACAAACATATTGCCGAAGAACTCGGAATAAGCCAGCGCACGGTCGAGATCCACAGGTCGAGAATTCGGGAAAAGATGGAGGCGCGCAGCCTTGCCGATCTGATCAGGATGATGAAGTGACCGACGTAGGCACTTTCTACGTAGCGGATTATCCGAAATAGCCGAAGCGACTCCTTTTACCGATATTCCTCTCTTGAGGAAGCGTATGCAGTAAGAGTCCCAAGGATCGAACTGCATCGGGGGAGGAGAGCGCCGTGAAAAGGAGCGAACCACTTAACGACGACTCGACGGAAGAGAAGAGAGACCGCCGCTACAGTGTTATGGCGGCACTGGGTCGCGAACAGATGGCAGCGGCGGAAGGTTGGCGATCGGCGCACGGCATCACCGACCAGGCGGAAGCCATGGGGGAGTTGATAAGGCTCGGGCTGTTGAGTGAAGTCGCCAAGATATATCGGCTTGTTTCGGAAGACCGGACGTTGAGGCCACATGGCGAACCACCCGAATAATTGTCCGTCGTCAGAACGTTTGGCTCTGATAGTTTCTTGATTTTGCGGATTGTTGGGCCTCGATTACGAGGTTGATTTTATGTGGCGATCTTGCTGTGTTGCAACCGTGGTATTTCGATTGTCCGTCGTTTGATCATTTCGCGCAGTTGGATGTTGGCTGCTGTTCTGCCGAAGTAAGTGTCGGCCGGGGTGACGTTCAGGAGTGTCTCGTGGTAGTGTTCCACGAAGGCTTGGATCTGGCTTAAAGATCGGCGGGCAGGAAGTAGATCTTGCCTTGGATTTGAGTATGACATGGTGCATCCCGCGTGCGGCGCATGTCCCGATCCCTTAGCGTATCGGCCAGTTCTCCGGCTATATAAAACGGCCCGTTGCTTCTGAGCAATTTCGGCCTGTGCAGCACCCTGGCGGTGTCGCTGCATGATGCGGTGAGAGCCAGTTCCAGTATGTCGGTGACGTCCTCGGAGCGCATGGTCGTGCACGGCTTCCGGGCGATGATGTAGCGGGAGAAGTCGTCGAGCACTGTCGACACATAGACCCAGCCGATGATCTTGAAGTAGGTGAAGTCGCTCTGCCACATCTCGTTGGGCCGCCTTGATCATGACCAAGGCCGGGCTGGTGAGAAGATCACGGGCCTCGAGCAAGCGGTAAATGGCAGCCTCCGGACACGAAGTAAGCGTCTCTCGTCGGTGAAGCGCATCGCCAGTTCGCGCGGGGGACAGCTTAGACTGTTCCAGCGCCATATCGATGATCTGGTTATAGACCTCGGCGCCGATGCGGTTTCAGACCCAGCTCGGTGGGGAGGGGCGATTGCCTCCGGGCGGCCTGCGACATAGCGGTCGTACCAGCGGTAGAAGGTACGCCGCACAATCCCGTGTTGATAGAATGTCTTCTTCGCCGGAAGGTGCGACTGCTCGACGATCCTGATGATCTCGAGCTTTGGGATGCGCCGCAGTGATCTGGGTGAGCTATGTGTATCGGTCTCACAGAAACGAGCAAGGCTTCCACGATCTTCGAGTGCTTGACGATCGCATGCACTCCTTACTAATGGACAACGCGGTTGCCTGCCCTAAATCTTCGCGAAACCGGAGATGCCTGATGCGCGCATATTGGCTTCTAGCAGCCACAACATTTCTTCTGACCGCATGCACCGGTGCCGGCCCGGTTGGCAATACGTTGGTACCGCAACCCAAGAAGTCAGTGAACATCGCTGCCTATTCAGGTCTGTGGTACGAACTTGCTCGCTATGAAAACGGCTTTGAACGCGGCTGCGAAGCTGTGACCGCGAGGTACACGCCGAAAGTGAACGGGGAGGTAGGTGTCCTCAACACATGTCGCGATGCTGGGACTGTTCGAACGATCGAAGGCAGCGCCCGTGTCGTCGCCGATAGCGGCAATGCCAAGTTTAAGGTCTCGTTCTTCGGCCCGTTCTATGTCGGAAATTATTGGATCCTTGATCGGGCGCCAGATTACTCTTGGGCTATCGTTGGCGAGCCGTCGGGCCGATACCTTTGGCTGCTGGCGAGATCCAGGTCGAAAGCGGTTCTTTCTGCAATGACGCGTCGCGCTGAAGGGCTCGGCTACGACACGTCTCTGTTAAAGGTGACAAGGCACTGAAATTAGCGACCGATTTTGGAATAACGTGACGTCGATCTGGTTTAGCGACGCCGATCCCGTCGACCGAGTCTTTTGATGTCCGCTTCAATCAGCTACTCCGACCCGATTTCGAGGCCGAGGCAGTCGTTCGCCGCTACTGTGAACACTTCGCGGTGTCAGATCCCTTGGAACGCGCTGATATTATCACGCGGGTCATTTTGATGTTCGAGAAAGGGATGTCGGACAACGTCGATGTGATGGCTACATTGCTCGAAAGTCGAGGCATCTGATGAAGTAGCTTTGCTTCACCAAGGCAACGTGCGGCCAAATCTGTCGAAGAAACCGCCGTTGTGCTGAGGGGTGAAACCGTTGATTGTCGTCAGTATCTGAGATGCCGCCTCGGCAGGGGTTTGAACCGGCAAACCCTTCCTGGAAAATGGCTTCGATAGATCCGTGTCTACAGTCCCCGGGTGGACGGCAACGCAGATTGCCTGAGGGTTCTTCCGAGCTAGTTCAATCGAAGCTGTTCGCACAAACTGGTTCAACGCAGCCTTCGATGCGCGGTAGCCATACCAGCCGCCAAGTGAGTTATCTCCGATGCTGCCTACTTTGGCCGAAAGGTTTGCGAACACCGATCGCCTGTCTTTCGGCAGCAACGGGAGGAAATGTTTCATCAGGAGCGCAGGCCCGACAGCATTAACTGAAAGGAGACGCGCCAAGGCTGCTGCGTTCAAACTCCTCCAGCTCTTCTCAGGCTGCAGGTCATCCAAATGCAGAAGCCCGACTGCGTTGATCGCCAAACCGACAGGACCTTTTCTGGCCACCTTTGCTGCAGCGTCTGCAATCGCTTCTTCATCTTCGACGTCCACATGTATGCCGTGCCGACGTGAGAGCCCAACAACTTCTCGGAAATGCCCCGATCTGTCTATGGCTTCGACAAGAGCTGAACCGATGCCACCGGTTGATCCGAACACGACAGCAATCGTATCTTTGCTCATTTCGCTGGCCGTCACTTGGTCGCAGGAAACTCCAGTTTGCTCACGTCATATCCAAGTTCCTGAGCCTTCCGGACCATAACCGCCAGGCTCTTTCGTGACGGTGCGCGCCGAGAATAAATCCACAAATTGGTCATGCTCGGGTTGGAGCTTATGAACCAGCTTTTGTCGGGCGACGTGTAGAGAACCCAATAATTGAAGGTAATGAGAAATGGGTAACGAACGCGAAGCTTTGCGCGAGTGGTATCGGCGTCAACGATCCGGCCTTTACCCTTTATCGTCTTGAGCTTGCCTGATGGATTGCCCTCGTAGCAGCCGTCTACAACGGCCACCTCATTGGGATTGTTTCCTGGGCTGTAGGTGGTGAACCCTGCGACGCAGCCGTCTGTAATCAACATTGGCGTACGGCCAATTTCCAGCCAGGTTCCTGTGTAGTGGTTTTTCGTAACCTGAACGACTGCCGGCTGAGCAATCGCCGATGATGTCCAGCCGATCAACAGACTCAATAATATGAGAAATGCAGCTTTTCGTGGTTCCATGGCAGCCCTCTCCTTTCTCTTACTGTACGTCCCGGCGTCGCGTTTGGATCTAAGCGCTTTTCAGAACCAATCCTGCGCCGACGCTGCCCACAAAAGCGGAAGGGTTGCATCGACGAGGAAGGATAGCGGTTACCGGCGCTATAGAGAGTCCGTGGTCGGACATCTACAAACTGTGCCGGCTTTGGACGGCGGCTGTGGGCAACTTGCGCCATTTACTTTGCGGACTGGCAACTCGGGGGCCGATTACCGACTGTCCGGTTCTAGCGAGGGAATGGGGAAGCTGCCGTTCGGCATGCATCCCAAAGTATAACGCTCCTCTCTTGAACGTTGAATTCCCGAGAACTGGCATTGGCCCAATGACGCAAGTAGCGGCGGCGAGCCCATAGGGGTCATTGCAAGAGCAGCCCCAATGCGTAGTCTCTGTGGCGATCATTTTAGGTACAGTTGGATCGTAGGCGGTATTCGTTTTCTTCGAGAGTTTCGATATCCAGACAACAGATGCGCGGCGCCACGCTCGCAACTTCGAACTCCAGGCCGAAGTTCATTTGCTCAGCATCCGCGCACCGAGCGGCCCTAGATCAGGCTGCATGCAATGCGCCTTCCTTGCGAAGGCGGTCGCGAAATCGGTCGGCGTAGTCCTCAACGACCGCGCGCCTAACGCTTCCGCGCTCGGCCATCGCAGCTTTCCACGCCATAATGCCTGGTAGTCCCGCGAAGACCCCTCGCGCCGCAGCTTCGCCGATGATGCCAAAGTAGCGAAACCGCGGGGCGTAAACAGCGTCCACCATCCCAAACTCTGCTGCGGCGAAGTACGGCCCGAAAACCAGCTCCGCTTCGAGTCTCTGCAATCGTGCACGGAAGGCGATGCGCTTGGCATCGGCGTTGCCGTGTCTTGGGCATGCAGAAACTACCTGCAATCGCCTGGATGGCCTTCCTCTGAGCCTTGATGAACGCGAGCTCAAGTTGGCGCCATGCCGGCTCGGCCGGATTGAGAACGATCCCAGCATCCTCAACAGACTTGTTGATGATCCGGTGGATAGCCTCGCTTCCTCTCATTTTGGCGACTTCATCACGCGACAAGCTGTCGAGGGATGTCACGAGCGCCCGATATGCTCTGATGTCGCCATCGGTCATCCCAAGCCCATCTGGCGTCAGTTTGCCGGTGTCGAAGTCAAGTCCGAGGCCTTTCTGACGCAAGGCTTCGTCGTTCCTCATTAGCCTTGCCGTATCAGCAGCAGCCAGCGCTTCTATGGTAGCGGGCGCGATTTCGGTGGGAGGGCCGTCGACAAGTGATTTCCTGGCGAGATCGACGAGACGGTGAGCCTCTTCAATCAGGGGAAGGGCAGCTCGTTCGGCCGCTCGCTGGTCATTTGTTTGCAGCGATCGTACCAACTCGTTTTTGAAGCGGCCGGACTTTCGGTTGACACACCATTCAATCGCCTCAGGCCAGGGCGTTGGAAAAGGCTAACCGGCAATATCATCAGGCAGTGCGAACCGAAATTCGAAACGGTTGGCTCGCTGTTGGATGTATTTCATGCGCGTCATTTTACACCCCGAATGTAGCACCCGAAAGTAGCAAGCGTGCAGATCAGATAGTTGTAAAATCAACGCCTTAAGCGATTTCAAGCACTTGCTTGAGGAGTGGCGCGCCCGAAGAGATTCGAACTCCTGACCCCCAGATTCGTAGTCTGGTGCTCTATCCAGCTGAGCTACGGGCGCGCATCGGGCAAAAGCCCGGCGGACAGCATTCGCCGGCCGCAAGTGAGGTGCTACCTAACGATCAAGCGCGTGAAAAGCAAGCAGGATTGCAGCAAAAGTTTCTGTTCCTGAATCCGTAGACTTCAGCCCTTGCTCTCGCTGACGACCACGTCCCGAAACCTCAGGCGGGACGCCTTAGTCCGCTGCGGGCTTCATCCAAGCGGACAGGCTGATCCGGGATCGTCACCGAGAAGACGGTGCGCCCGCCAATGCTCTCAACCAGCTCCAGCGCGCCGCCATGCGCCCTAACCAGTTCATGCGCCACGGCGAGCCCCAATCCCGTTCCGCCGCTGCGGGCCGATCCCCGAAATGCAGCAAACAGGTTTTCGCGCGCCTTGCGCGGCAGGCCGGGGCCTGTGTCGGTCACGAGGATGCGGCTGACGCTGCCCGTTCGCTCGGCCGAAATGGTCAGGCGGCGGACGACTGCCGCACCTTCGTCGCCCGCCATCGCCTCAACCGCGTTGCGGGAAAGGTTGGTCAGCACCCGGAAGAGTTGCTCCGAATCCGCATCGATCTCGAGGTCGGCATCGACCGCATTGACAAACTCGACCCCGCCCGACGTGTCCATGCCCAGCAGGTCCTCGACCTCGTCGACGAGTTGTCGCAGACGCAGACGTCGTCGCGACGGCGGCGGCTCCTGTGTGCGCCCATAGGCAAGCACACCTTCGGAATAGGATACAGCGCGGTCGAGCGCGCGCAGGAGGCGCGGTGCCACGGCCTGCACCGATGGATCGCGCACGCCGCGCAGGCGGTCGCTCAGAAGCTGGGCGGAGGCCAGAATGTTGCGCATGTCATGGTTTATCTTGGAAACCGCGAGGCCAAGATCGGCAAGGTGCTTCTGCTCGCCGAGCGTCTTCTGCAAACGCTTCTGCATATCGGCTAGTTCGCGCTCCGCGACGCCGATCTCGTCGTCCCGGCTGCCGACGGCGATGATGCGGCCGGGGTCGTCGGGAGCGCGGGCGAAGGCGAGCATGGAACCCGTCATTGCCCTGATGGGCCGGATCATGATGCGATGTATGGCGGCGTAGACAAGGGATGCGGTCAGCAAGGAGATGAAGAGCGACAGCAAGGCAACATTGCGCGAATAGACCAGCATCGCCTCGCGGAGGCGCTTGTCGGGAATGACGAGCTCGAACTCGGTCGGGCTCTCGCCGACCTTGCCGAAAACCCTCAACATTCGCTCGCCGCCAAAAAGGAGCGTGTCGAGCGCGCCAGACATCGCGGCGACATGACCGGTGCGTGCGAGGTCGATGTGCTCGTCGACCTCCGGCGGCATTTCGGCGATCACCAGAAGCCGGGACACGCCGTCTTCGCGAACAGCGATCGCCTTGGCGCCGATCGCCATGAGGACATCGTCCTGGAGGTTGCGCGGCAGGCTCTCCGTATCTTCCTGAACGAGGACGACGGAAACGGCGGCCGCCGTGCCGAGCCTTTCCTCCAGCCAGCGCAGCTTGAAGTTGGCGATCGATGGCAGGAAGATCAGCACTTCGGCGATCATCACGAAAAGCGCCGTCAGCAGCAGCAGCTTGACCGACAGGCCGCGCGCCAGAGGCACGGTCCGCGCATGGTCCGGCTCTGCGTCTTCGGCGGTATCGGAGGCTTTCTCGTTCATCCCAAAGTGGCGCAGTATCCTAACCGAACAGTCGCAGCAGGCGTACGATTCCCCTTCGCAGCGGGCTTTGCGCCTTTGCGCCAAAATAGGCCATCGCGGCGCTTTTGCCAATTTCACCTGTCGTCGGATGCGGCGGCACCGAAAATGCCATGTCGCGGAGCGTGAGCCCTTTCGACAGCGCGAGCGCCCAGATACCGATCAGCTCGGCGGCGTTCGCCCCGGCAATCGTCACGCCGAGAAGCTGGCCGCTCCTGGCGACAACCAGCTTGACATGCCCGTCCGTCCGGCCGGTGGCGCGGGCGAGATCGTTTTCGGCAAATGGCCAGCGGACGATCGTGAGGCGCTTATACCGACGTCGCGCCTCTGCTTCGGAAAGACCAACGCGCGCCAGTTCAGGATCGGTCCGCACGACGCGTGAAACCGGGGTCCGGTCCTTGGCCGGCAACCGGAACAGCAACGCTCGTAGAACGCGCTCAGCCTGACGGCGCGCCGCTTGAGCCGACCTCGCACCCGTAACGTCGCCTATGGCATAGATCCGGCGATTGGTCGTGCGCAACATGGCGCTGACGTCAACAACGCCATCCTTCAGCGCTACGCGCGCTTTTTTCAGGTCTAGCCCTTCGATGTCGGCCGCTCGACCCATGGCGACCAGCAGATGGCTCCCGTCGATCGCCTCCGCGTATTCGCCTTCGCGCAGAACCTTGACGCCCGTCTTTCCGCGGCGCTCGACTGACGCGACCTTGAAGCCTTCCTTGATGGCGACGCCTTCTTGCCGCAACTGCCGGACGACGACGGACACCATCTCAGGATCCTCATCAGCAAGGACCCGCTCTTCAGCCAGCAGAGTGACTTGCGAGCCAAGACGATGGAAGGCCTGCGCCAGTTCCAGCGCGGCCGCATCTCCTCCCAGAATCACTAGGTGTCCCGGACGGCGTCCAAGCTCGAACACCGAGTCAGCTGTCAGGCAACCGATCTCCTCGATTCCGGCTATTGCGGGTACGATAGGCTTGGATCCCGTGGCCAGCACATACCGTCTGGCGCGGATTTCGGCTTCACCCGCCATCAATCGGCTACGGCTGACGAAAAGGGCCTGACCGTGGATGAACGTGATACCCAGCGTCGCCAGTCTCGCGGGAAAAACAGCGGGGGAGGCGCCCGAGACAACATCGCCGACGTGCGCCATCACCGCCTTGAAATCGACCTCGTGCTCCGTGTGGGCAGCGACAAACGTGCTGTCTTTGCGGATCGTCTGAACTTGTTGGCCCGCGGCAATGAACGCCGCAGATGCGAGATCGCCACGCGCCAGATTTTCCTTCGGCGTCAGCCTGTCGACCAGAACGACTTTCGCCCCGTTAGCAGCCGCGCCCATCGCAACCGCCAGGCCGCCATTGCCGGCTCCAATAACGCAGATGTCCGGTGTCAGTGGCTTTGCCATGAATTACCCCGAAGCCCGACACCTCGCGGCAGGCGGCGAAGGTCAGGACGCTTGCGGCCCCCAAACCCTCCTTACAATCGCGGCAAGCACCGCGACAAGGGTCAGAGCGAAGAGCGCGGCGGTTATCTCGGACGTGACGAGATCGGAAACCACCAACGCACGGCCATCGCTACTCGCGGCTTCGAACGCCTCGTCGAGCCCCTGCCCCAGCCACGCGAAGCACAGGGCGCCCGGCAGTATGCCGATAGCCGTTGCGATCATGAAGGTCTTGATACGCACATCGAACAGTCCCGGAACGACGCTGACCGCGAAAAAGGGGACAAATGGGGCAAGCCGCATCACCAGCAGGTAGGAAAAGGCGCCCGCCTCGAACTCCCTCGTGAACAGGCTCGCATTCGCGGCCGCAAGGTCGCGAACATATCCGCTGGACATCATCCGCGTCGCCTGAAACAGGATCATCGCCCCTGCCGTCGCTGCAACGGCGGCGTAGAGTCCGCCGGCGGCCCAGCCGAACAGGAAGCCGGCCATCACCTTGAAGATGGTGGCAATGGGGAAGGAAACGGCGACCGCGTGCACCGCCATGAAGGCGGCGGGCGCGAGTATCGGGTTGTCCTCGACAAGTTGCTTCAGGGCGACCCTGTTGCGAGCAAAGGCGTCGAGGGATAGGTGGTCCCACAAACCCGCTGGGTAGGTCAGCGCGAGCAAGCCTGCCACTGCGCCGACAACCAGAATAACCGACCAGCGTTTTCCAGGCATCGACTTCCTGGTCGTCCCGTCGCTCATCGTCGCGGTCCATCCGTCGTTTTGGCGGCACCTGAATGGCCCGGTCCTTGCGCCAAGGCAAGGCCTCAACGGCGGTCGTTTGGTCGCTGCGGGCTTCGGTTGACAGAAGCGACCCTTCTTTTTATAAGCCCGCGCACGCTCGGGCCAACAGTCCGGCGCAATTTTTGTTGCGCCTACATCGCCCAGCCAAGCTCCTGTTGCATCTGTAACAGACACAAGAAGGGCCGCACGCCGCGGTATTAAATGAAATGAAGCGTACCTATCAACCGTCCAAACTCGTCCGCAAGCGCAGGCACGGATTCCGCGCCCGCATGGCCACCAAGGGTGGTCGCGGAGTTGTCGCCGCTCGCCGCAATCGTGGCCGCAAGCGGCTTTCCGCCTGAGCAAGGCACTCTCGTTGCCGGCCACCGGCAAATCCCGGCAACCTGCCCCGGCAAGGTTGCGCAAGCGGGCCGAATTTCTGGCCGTCCGTGGTGGCGAAAAGCGCCGCGGGCGGCTTTTCCTGTTGGAAGTGCTCGATCGGGGCGATGAGGCCGCACCGCGCGTTGGCTTCACCGTGACCAAGAAGGTCGGCAAAGCCGTGGTGCGCAACCGCGTCCGTAGGCGGTTGAAAGAGGCCCTTCGCGTCCATGCCGCAGGTGACATGCGGCCCGGCAGCGACTATGTGATCGTCGGGCGCGAGGACGTGCTCACCGCCCCCTTTGCCGAGATCAGCGCGGAACTTTCCCGGCGGCTGCGCAAGGCGCGTTAGGATTCCACAAGGCCATGATGGAAAATAACCGCAATTTCTTCATCACGATCGCGCTTTCGGTGCTGATCCTGACGCTGTGGCAGGTCTTCTACATGAATCCGAAGATCGAGGCCGAGCGGGAAACCGCACGGATCGAGCAGGAGCGTGTCGCCGCGCAGCAGAACGCCAGCGGACAGTCGTCGGCTACGCCGGGGACACCTGCGACATCCGGACAGGCGCCGCAAGCCAGCATTCCCGGCTCCTCTGCCCAGCCGGCGGTTGCGGACAGACTCCAGGCAATCGATTCATCCAAGCGCATCCTTCTCGATACGCCAAGCCTCAAGGGTTCGATCAACCTTACCGGCGCGCGGATCGATGATATCAGCTTGAAGCATTACCGCGTCACCGTCGAACCGACTTCCCCGATCATCGAACTGCTGAACCCGCAGCAGCTTCCGCAAGGATTCTATGGCGAGATCGGCTTCGTCGGCAGCGATGCCACCGGGGCAGTTCCCGGTCCCGACACGGTCTGGACGGTGGAGGGCAACCCCACACTGACCCCGACAACCCCTGTCACCCTCACTTATGTCAATGACAAGGGCTTGACATTCAAGCGCACCATCGCCGTCGACCAGGACTATATGTTCACGGTCAGCGACACGGTGTCGAATGCCGGCGCGAGCGACATTTCCCTGTCCGCATACGGCCGCATCACCCGTTTCGACAAGCCGCTGCACTCCTCGACCTACGTGCTCCACGAAGGCCTGATCGGCGTCACAGGCGAAGAGGGCCTTCAGGAAATAAGCTACAGCTCGATCGAGGACGACAAGCAGGTCGTTCCCGGAAAGTCGAGCGACGGCTGGCTCGGAATCACCGACAAGTATTGGGCGGCTACACTGGTGCCGCCTGGCAAGCAGCCCTTCCAGCCGCGCTTTTCCTATTTCGACGACGGTCGTGCCCGCTACCAGGCGGATTACCTGACCGACGCGATCGCCGTGCCTGCGGGCCAGTCGGCAACGTTGGAGACGCTGGTGTTTGCCGGCGCCAAGGAAGTCGGCAAAATCCAGGCTTACGAGACTGATCGAAACATTAGGCAGTTCGAACTGCTGATCGACTGGGGCTGGTTCTATTTCATCACCAAGCCGATGTTTTATCTCATCGACTGGCTCTACAGGCTGCTCGGCAATTTCGGCCTCGCCATCCTGGCCACCACTGTCGTGGTCAAGGCCATCTTCTTCCCGCTCGCCAACAAGTCCTACAAGTCCATGGCGAAGATGAAGGTCGTGCAGCCGAAGATGCTGGAAATCCGCGAGAAATACGCGGACGACAAGATGAAACAGCAACAGGCCATGATGGAGCTCTACAAGACGGAGAAGATCAATCCGATCGCCGGCTGCTGGCCAGTGCTTGTGCAGATCCCGGTGTTCTTCGCGCTCTATAAGGTGCTCTACGTCACCATCGAGATGCGCCATGCACCGTTCTTCGGCTGGATTCAGGATCTGGCTGCTCCCGATCCAACCTCGATCTTCAACCTGTTCGGCCTGCTGCCTTTCTCGGTGCCTGCCTTCCTGATGATCGGCGTATGGCCGCTCATCATGGGCATCACCATGTTCCTGCAGATGCGCATGAACCCGACGCCGCCTGATCCGACGCAGGCCATGATCTTCACCTGGATGCCGGTGATCTTCACCTTCATGCTGGCGTCGTTCCCAGCCGGCCTCGTCATCTACTGGGCCTGGAACAACTTCCTCTCGATCGTCCAGCAAGGCGTGATCATGAAGCGCCAGGGCGCAAAGATCGAGCTCTGGGACAATCTGGCCGGGCTATTCAAGAAGAAACCGACGCCGGCGGAATAGCTGGCGCGCGAACGAAAAAGGGCACGCAATGGCGTGCCCTTTTTCGCTTTAGGCTGTCGTCTCAACCGTGTGCGATCATCACGTGACGTACGGCGGTATAGTCTTCCAGCGCATAGAGCGACATGTCCTTGCCGTAGCCGGACTGCTTGAGGCCGCCATGCGGCATCTCGTTGGTCAGCATGAAGTGCGTGTTGATCCAGGTGCAGCCATATTGCAGCCGCGCCGCCGTCGACATGGCGCGGCTGATATCCTTGGTCCAGACCGAGGATGCCAGGCCGTAGTCGCTGTCGTTCGCCCACGCGACTGCGTCGTCCACGTCCGAGAAGCGGGTCACGGAAACGACCGGACCGAACACTTCGCGGCGTACGATCTCGTCTTCCTGCAGCGCGCCGGCGACGACCGTCGGCTGGTAATAGAAGCCGGTCCCGTCGCCCGGCTTGCCCCCCGTGGTGATCTCGATGTGCTTCAGTTCCGATGCGCGCTCGACGAAGGAGGCGACGCGGTCGCGCTGGCGCTTGGAGATCAGCGGGCCGATCTCATTCTCGGTATCGTCAGCGAGGTTGTATTTGAGCGATGAGGCGGCGGTCGACAGGTCCGCCACGAGCCTGTCGTAGACCTTGGCGCCGGCATAGACGCGACAGGCAGCCGTGCAGTCCTGGCCGGCGTTGTAGTAGCCAAAGGCGCGCAGGCCACTCACTACCGCGTCGATGTCGGCGTCGTCGAAGACGATGACCGGCGCCTTGCCGCCAAGTTCCAGGTGGGTGCGCTTGACCGATTTCGCGGCCGCCTCCAGCACCTTCTTGCCCGTCGCCACGTCGCCGGTGATGGAGATCATGTTCACCTTGGGATGGTTGATCAGCGCATTGCCGACGCTGTTGCCGCGCCCGAGTACCACGTTGACAACACCTTCGGGCAGGACATCCGCCAGAACCCTTGCCAGCTTGAGCGCCGTCAGCGGCGTCTGCTCCGATGGCTTGAAGACGACCGTGTTGCCGCCGCCGATCGCCGGAGCGAGCTTCCAGGCCATCATCATGAGCGGGTAGTTCCACGGTGCGATCGAGGCGACTATGCCTATCGGATCGCGCCGGATCATCGAGGTGTGGCCTGACAGATATTCGCCAGCCACGACACCCGGCATCGAGCGCACGGCGCCAGCAAAGAAACGATAGCAATCCACGATCGCCGGAATCTCGTCGTTCAACACGGCGTTGATCGGCTTGCCGCAGTTCAACGCTTCGAGCTTCGCGAATTCCTCCGCTTCCGCCTCGATCCTTTCGGCAATCTTGAGCAGATAGGTCGAACGCTGCGCAGGGGTCGTGCGCGACCATGTCGCGAACGCCTTTTCGGCAGCCGCGATGGCCGCATCGATCTGCGACTGCGAGGCTTCGGGAAGATCGAGGATCGTTGCGCCCGTTCGAGGGTTCAGGACCGCCTCGGCGGTCTCGGTTCCGGCCTCGAATTTCGCGCCGATGAGCATCTGGGTTTGCATAAGCTCCTCCTGATCGGTTATTTGCCGGAGCCGGCGATCTGATCGCCGTCGCGGGTAAGGTAATAGGCAGCAAGAATGGGCAGCAGCGTCACCAGCACCACGACCATTGCGACAACGTTGGTGACCGGACGCTGGCGCGGGCGGACGAGTTCCTCAAGCATCCAGATCGGCAGGGTCTGCTGCTGGCCTGCCGTGAAGGTCGTCACGATCACTTCATCGAAAGAGAGCGCGAAGGCCAGCATGCCGCCCGCCACGAGTGCGGTGCCGATGTTCGGCAGGATGCAATAGCGGAAGGTCTGGAAGCTGTTCGCGCCGAGATCCATCGAGGCCTCGACGAGCGAGCCCGATACCCGGCGGAAACGGGCGACCGCGTTGTTGTAGACGACGACCACGCAGAACGTCGCGTGACCGAGAATGATCGTCCACATGGAGAACGGTATCTCCATCAGACTGAAGGCCGAGCGCAGCGAGATGCCGGTGATGATGCCCGGCAGCGCGATCGGCAGGATGACCAGGAGTGAAATTGCCTCGCGGCCGAAGAACCGCGAACCGCTGATCGCCGCCGCGCACAACGTGCCCAGCACAAGCGCGATGGCCGTCGCAATCGCCGCGACCTGCACTGAAAGGCCCAGCGCCTGCCAGACGTCAGGTCGGTTCCAGGTCACCGCGAGCCATTGCGTCGTGAACCCCGGTGGCGGCCACTGGTAGCTCTTCTCCTCCGTCGTGAAGGCGTAGACGAAGATCAGCAGGATGGGCACGTGCAGGAAGAGCAGGCCTGCGGCTGCGGCGATCTTGAGCGACAGCGAGGCGCGGGCGAGATCAGAGCGCATCGAACGCTCCCATGCGCTTGGCGCCCCAAAGATAGAAACCCATGACCACGATCGGAACCACGGTGAAGGCCGCGGCGAGCGGAATGTTGCCTGCCGTGCCCTGATGCGCATAGACCGCCTGCCCTATGAACAGGCGCGAGGTGCCGATGATCTGCGGGATGATGTAGTCGCCGAGCGTCAGCGAGAAGGTGAAGATCGAACCGGCGACGATGCCCGGCAGCGCCAGCGGGAAGAGCACGTTGCGAAAGGTCTGCGCCGGGTTCGCGCCAAGGTCCGACGATGCCTCAATCAGGTTGACCGGGACGCGCTCCAGCGATGCCTGGATCGGCAGGATCATGAAGGGCAGCCACACATAGACAAAGACGATGAATGTGCCCGTGAACGAGACGGACAGCGAGTTGCCGCCGACGATCGGCAGCGACAGCCACGCGTCGAGCAGCCACTGCAGATGCAGCTTGCCGAGGAACCACGTCAGGATGCCTTCCTTGGCGAGGATGAGCTTCCACGCATAGACCTTGACGAGATAGCTCGACCACAGAGGCAGCATGACGCCGAGATAGAACAGCGCCTTCCATTTGCCGCGCGCGTAACGGGCCGCGTAATAGGCGATGGGAAAAGCTACTATCGCCGAGGCGATCGTCACGCATGCCGCCATAGCAATGGTGCGCATGATGATGTCGAGGTTCGCCGGCAGCAGCAGTTCGCTGTAAGTCTTCAGCGTGAATTCTCGGTTGATCAGCCCGGAGAATTCGTCGATCGAGAAGAAGCTTTGCAGCAGAAGCGCAAAGAGCGAGCCCAGATAGACGATGCCGAGCCACAGGACCGGCGGAAGAAGCATCAGGACAAGCAGGAAGCGCGGGCGCTTCCAGAACAGATCGGACAGAGCGCCTGCCATGCCGCCGCGATCCGGCAGAATGGCGCTGGACTGTCCGCCCCGAAGCGTCATGTCCGCCGCGCTCATTGCGCTCCATCCATCAGATGCAGGTCGCGCGGCGTGAAGCCGATGTGGATCGCGGCGCCCTCTTCGGGCAACGGATGGCCGGCGGGCACCAGCGCATTGATGCGCTGGCCATCGACATCGAGCGCGAGCCGTGTCGTGCCGCCGAGGTAGGAGCGGGAAACTACCGTCGCCTGGAGCGCACCCGCCTCGCCCTCCACGATGCGGACCGCTTCAGGCCGCAGGCTGGCCCAGCGACGTTCACCGCCATGTTTTGCAACAAAGTCCGGCGGCAGCACGTTGGACGAGCCGACGAAATCGGCGACAAAACGCGAATTCGGCCGCTGATAGATGTCCTCAGGCGAGCCGATCTGCATGATCTTGCCCTGGTCGAAGACGGCAACGCGGTTCGCCATCGACAGCGCCTCGCCCTGGTCGTGTGTGACGAAGACGAAGGTTATGCCCAGCGACTTCTGCAGGCTCTTCAGCTCCTCCTGCATGTTCTCGCGCAGCTTGAGGTCTAGCGCGCCGAGCGGCTCGTCCAGCAACAGCACCTTCGGCTTGTTAACCAGCGCACGCGCCAGCGCGACACGCTGACGCTGGCCTCCGGAAAGCTGGCTCGGCCGGCGAGAGCCGTAGCCCGGCAGCTTCACCAGTTCGAGCGCCGCTTCTGCGTCGCGGTGCCGTTCGACCTTGCCGACGCCCTTCACCATCAGGCCATAAGAGACATTGTCCAGAACGTTGAGATGCGGAAACAGCGCATAGTCCTGGAACACGGTGTTTACGTTGCGCCGATAGGGCGGAACGCCCTCGGCCTGCTGGCCAAAAATCTCGATATGACCGGAGGTCGGTTGCTCGAAGCCGGCGATGAGCCTGAGGCAGGTCGTCTTGCCAGAACCCGATGGTCCGAGCATGGCGAAGAACTCGCCCTCGCCGATATCGAGATCCACCGCATCGACGGCGCGAACGGAGCCGAAATGGCGCGATACCTGTTTGAAGGAAACGGCGTTGGTCATCTGCTGGCGATCGGCCCCTGCTGAATATAGCGGTTGCTGGCTGCGTCCGTCATTCGGAAACAGCTCACCGGCTCAGGCTGCGCGACAGTTCCCACCGTCCGCTGCGGCGACGCCCTTCCCCCTATGCGAGGAAGGGCGGAAGGCGTTCTTAACGTCCGCCGATGACACCGATGTAATCAGACACCCAGCGATAGTACGGCACGCACTGGTCGTTCTGCGTGGCGCATTTCGAGGTCGGCGTCGTCCAGAACTTCACCTTCTCGAAATTGTCGAAGCCATTGGTCGTGCAGCTTTCCTTGGTCGACATTCCGCGTCCGTCGGTGCAGGCGGCCGGAACCGACGGGTTTGCACCAAACCAGACCGCGAGGTCGCTCTGCAGGTTGGAGGAGAGCTGATGCTCCATCCACATGTAGGAGCAATTCGGATTCGCTGAATCGACATGCATCATGGTTGTGTCGGCCCATCCGGTGACGCCCTCGTCCGGGAACACCGAGGCGACCGGCTGCTTGTCGGCCTTCAGCAGATTGACCTGGAAGGGCCAGGAACTCGAGGCCACCACGCCTTCGTTCTTGAAGTCGTCGATCTGGATAAAGGCGTCATGCCAATACCGGCCGACGAGCGTACGCTGCTGGCGAAGCAAGTCCAGCGCCGCCTTGTACTGATCTTCCGTCAGCTGGTACGGGTCCTTGATGCCGAGTTCCGGCTTGTGCGTCATAAGATAGAGCGCCGCGTCGGCGACGTGGATCGGTCCATCATAGGCCTGTACGCGGCCCTTGTTGGACTTGCCGTCGTCCAGCGTCATTTCCTCGAACACCACTTTCCACGAGGTGGGCGCGGTCTTGATGGCATTGGTGTTATACATCAGGACGTTCGGGCCCCACATGTAGGGAACGCCATAATGGACGCCGTCCACTGTGTGCCAAGGTGCATCCTTCAGGCGGTCATCGACAGTGGACCAGCTCTTGATCAGGTCGATATTGATCGGCTGCACGCGCTTGCCAGCAATCAGGCGCAGCGAGGCATCGCCTGACGCCGTGACGAGATCGAAGCCGCCTTCGTTCATCAGCGCCACCATTTCGTCCGAGGTGGCGGCGGTCTTGACGTTGACCTTGCAGCCGGTGGCTTCCTCGAACTTGGTCACCCAGTCGAACGTCTTGTCCGTTTCTCCACGCTCGATGTAGCCGGCCCAGGCGACAATGTTGACCTGCCCCTCACCAGGGCCGATCTCCTTGATCTGTGCAATGGCCTGACCCGAAAAGCTGACGGCAAGCGCAAGTGCGGTGCAGGACTTCAGGAATGATTTCATCATACATCTCCCATTGACAGGGGCCGTTCTCTAGCGACGGCTCGAACCCTGCAACGAACGTTACGGTAAAGCGTCGCTTTCGCAAATTCATTTATCTGAAGGTTGTTATCGGTTTTTCCGATATCACAGCTTCTGACGCACAGTCCGCTGCGCCTGCGCAACGCCTATGAAATCGCGCGCCGCTTGCGGCAGGCCCGAGCCCCGCCGCCAAACCATGCCAACTTGCACGACGGGAAGCGCCCCAGAAATATCGCGGGACTCGATACGGTCTCCTTCAAGCGACCAAGGGCGATAAACCAGGTCCGGCAGAAGCGCGACGCCGGCACCGGTGGCGACGAGGCTACGCACAGCCTCCACGGATCGTGTGCGGAAAGCGACGTGCGGGCGCGTGCCCAGCGCCGCCAGCAGCTTGCCGGTATTCTCCTCGATTTCATCGACGGTGAGCATGATCAGCGGCTCGGTCGCGACATCGGCGAGATTGATGATCTCCGCCGTCGCCAGCGGATGGCCGAGCGGCAGCCAGAGCCTGTAGGCGGAGATTTCCAGGATTTCGGATTGCAGCGCCATGCGGTCGCGCAGGTTGGACGTCACCATCACCGCAATATCCAGCTTGCCGCCGACCAGCAGGTGTTCGAGATAATCGCCATCATCCTCGATGGCCGAGACGTCAACCGCCGGATGCGCGCGCCGATAGCGGGCAAGGAGATCTGACAGCACGTAACCGGCTACCAGCGAGGTCACTCCGAGTTGCAGGCGTCCGGTCGTTTCCTCCTGGCGACCGCTGAAGAAGGCTCGCCGGGCGTCGGACACGTCTCCCAGTATCTTTGTCGCATGGCGCAGGAACTGGTGGCCGCGGTGAGTGATCGACAGTCCGCGCGGATGGCGATCGAAGAGCGCGACGCCAAGATCACTTTCTAGTTCCTTGATCGCCTCGGTGACCGACGACTGCGAGATGGAAAGGTTTTGCGCAGCGCGCGACACCGTACCCTGCTCGGCGACGGCGACGAAGTACTGAAGTTGCCTGATCGTGAAGGCCATGGTCCCAGATACCAGCGCCGCTGGCGCTTGGGAACGGCGGGCTTTGGACTTGCCATCGCAATTCTTGACATCGCCGCATATCGTAACTATTAAAGTTACATGAAACGGAACGGCAAACTTTCAGCTTTCCTGCATGCGCTGGTTCACATGGCCCATATGCCGGGACGCGCGATGACGTCCGAGGAGATCGGGGCTTGGCTGAACACCAATCCTGTCGTGGTAAGGCGCAGCGTGGCGGGTCTGCGGGAAGCCGGCATCCTGTCGTCATCGCGCGGTCATGGCGGCGGATGGACCCTGGCGCGTCCGGCAGAAACGATCACGCTGGCCGACATCGCGTCGGCCCTGGAAGAACGCCTCATCCCATTCAATACGGAACCCGATAACCCGAACTGCCTCGTCGAGCGGGCCGTCAACAAGGCGCTCGATGGCGTCAAGGACGAACTTGAACAACTGCTGAGACAACGTCTTGCCGACGTCACCCTGGCAGATCTCGCAGTGCAATGCGGGGCCGGAGTCTCCGCGCATCTGGAGAAACAGCGTGGACACTGACGTCGCCATCATCGGCGGGAGCTTTGCCGGCCTTTCCGCCGCCCTGCAACTCGCCCGCGCCCGGCGCAGCGTCACTGTCCTGGACACTGGCGAACCACGCAATCGATTCGCCGAAGCGTCGCACGGTTTTTTGGCACAGGATGGAGTTCCGCCCGGTGACATTCTCACCGAGGCGCGACGGCAGCTTGCAGCCTACAAGACGACGAACTTTCTGAATGTCCGAGCCAAAGAGGTGTCCGGTTCGATCGACACATTCTCGATCGTCGACGATGCAGGCAACGCCCTGTCCGCCCGCCGCATCATCCTAGCACACGGCGTCACGGATTCCCTTCCCGATATTCCGGGGCTGGCTGCGGAATGGGGCAAGCGCGTTGCGCATTGTCCCAATTGCCACGGCTACGAGTTCGGCGGAAATCCGCTGGGCGTGCTTGCAGCGAACAGCGCAATGGCGATCCACCACGCGATGCTGGTCCGTGAATGGGGACCCGTGACACTCTTTTTAAATGGCATGGCCGAACCCGACGCGGGAACGCGCAAGCAACTCGCGGAACGGGATATCGTAATGGAAGCACGGATCGTTGAGGCCGTTTCGTCGAGCGGGAACGGTCTGGCCATGGTGTTCGAAACAGGGGGCGGCGTGGAGATCGCAGGACTTTTCACGCAGCCGCGCTCGCGTCTTTCCAGCGACATTGGCGTACAACTGGGCTGCGTTCACATGGACGGTCCGTTCGGCGAGATTCTCTCCGTCGACGAGATGAAGCAGACCTCCGTGCCCGGGGTGTTCGCAGCGGGGGACATTGCCCGGCCTGCGCCCAACGTTCCGTTCGCGGTCGCTGATGGTGCGATGGCCGGCGCGGCCGCGCATCGTTCACTGGTCTTTGGCTAGCGCCTGCAGACTAACGCGGATTCGCCACCAGAAGGGCGACGCTCGCTTCCTCAACTGCCCGCGCAATATCGGAAGGTGGCGTCAGGTCGGTTGCCAGTTCGTCAAAGTCTGCGAACCCGCAGACCTGCACGAGCCCCTGACGCCCGAACTTCGTGTGGTCGGTGACGACGATGCGGCGCGTTCCGCGCGTCAGGACGACGCGCGCGAACTCGGCCTCTTCCAGCACATAGTCCAGGATGCCGTGCTGGACGTCGACCGCACCCGCCGTGATGACTGCATGGTTGACCGTGAAGCGGGTGACGAATTCAATTGCCGAGACGCCAAAGGCCGCGCCGGAATCGCTGCGCAGTTCACCGCCGGCCATATAGACCTTGTTGCCGTTAACGGTCGCAAGGGTACGAGCAATGTCGGACGAGTTCGTGACCACAGTCAACCGACGATGACCAAGGAGTTCGCGCGCCAGGAAGCTCGTCGTGGTCCCGGTGTCGAGCATGACGGACTCACCGTCGCGGATGGTGGCCGCGACAAGCTTCGCGATCACGCGCTTAGCGTCAGCCTGTTCGCGCATGCGACGCTCGAAAGGCGCTTCTCCGACAACCGACGGCAGCCCGATGGCCCCGTGCATCTTCAGGATGGCTCCGTCCCGGGCGAGCGGCTTCACGTCGCGTCGCACCGTTTCCAGCGAGACGCCCAGTTTCTCGGCGAGGCGCGCGATCGTCATCGTGCCCTCCTCCTGAATGAGCTTCAGGATTTCGCCGTGTCGTTTGGAATAGTTCATCTATGACTTCTGCACATGCTGCGACCGATCCGCGGTCCCGCCCCTTCCCGTTTCATATCCCATCCGCAACCGAAACGCCGTCTAATTTCGCGTAAGCTTGTTGACGAAGGGTCACGCGCCATGACCGTTTCCGTTTCCCTTCGGTCATCTTTGTCACTTACTCGGTCAGAAAATCAACAAACGCCACATTTGCGCGTTGACAATGCTTCCCTTTGCAGCGGACATTGCTGCCTCAACTGCGACCGACGGGCGATCGAATTTGATCGTTCGTCCTTCTATACGGAACCTGCTTGAAAGTGCGGTACGATCCGAGCACGGCGGTTGTGGATTTCGTCCGGTGACCCGGCCGGAATATCGCATCCGGGCGCTTTCCTTGTGGAACGGCGCGATCTCGATAGAGCCGCTCAAGGGCGGGCTCAGCAATGAGAGCTTCCTCGTCAGCGACGCCAACGGCCGGCATGTCGTGCGCTTCGGCAAGGACTTCCCGTTTCATCACGTTTTTCGGGACCGCGAACTTATGGCGGCGCGCGCCGCGGCCGAAGCGGGCTTTGCTCCCCGAATCGAATTCGCCGAGCCGGGCGTCATGGTCTCGGCCTTCATCGGCGCGAAAACCTACGGGGCCGAGGATGTTCGCGCCAATCGCCTGCGCATCGCGCGTCTGATGCGCGATTTTCACACGGTCATGCCGGCCCATGTTTCCGGCGCGGGATTCATGTTCTGGGTGTTCCACGTCAAC
The DNA here is from genome assembly GCF_040081925.1 of Mesorhizobium quangtriensis. Classification (NCBI taxonomy): domain Bacteria; kingdom Pseudomonadati; phylum Pseudomonadota; class Alphaproteobacteria; order Hyphomicrobiales; family Phyllobacteriaceae; genus Mesorhizobium; species Mesorhizobium quangtriensis. Next base: position 1,060,863 of record NZ_JBEBMF010000001.1, on the reverse strand, counting down.
CGCGACTATGCCCGCACGCTTGTCGAGGGAAAAAGTCGCATGGTGGACCAGCTGCCCGGCTTCCTTGCTCTCAACGATGCGCTCGAAGCCGCGCAACTGCCGCTACCGATCGTCTTCGGCCACAATGACCTGCTGCCAGCGAACTTCCTCGACGACGGCGAGAAGCTGTGGCTGATCGACTTCGAATATGCCGGCTTCAACACGGCCATGTTCGACCTCGCCGGCGCGGCGTCGAACGCGGAAATGACATCGGACGAATCCGAGGAACTGCTCGCCGAGTATTTCGGCCAGAAGCCGGACAGCGACCTGCTGCGCTCACATGCTGCGATGCAATGTGCCTCGCTGCTGCGCGAGGCGATGTGGAGCATGGTGTCGGAACTGCACCTGTCCGCCCCCGGCGCGGACTATGTCGCCTATACCGCCGAGAATCTTGCACGGCTGGAGGCGGCCCTTGAAACATATCAGTCCACATACGGGAAGATTTTGCCATGACCTTACCCAGCCAGGCCGCCATTGTCGTGATCGGCGGCGGCATCATAGGCTGTTCCACCACCTATCACCTTGCCAGGGACCACAAGGCGGATGTGATCCTGCTGGAACAGGGCAAGCTGACCTCAGGCTCGACATGGCATGCCGCCGGCCTCGTCGGCCAGTTGCGCTCGTCCGCGTCGATCACCCGTGTGCTTAAATATTCGGTCGATCTCTACAAGGGGCTTGAGGCCGAGACCGGGCTTGCGACCGGCTGGAAGATGACCGGCTGCCTGCGGCTCGCGACCAACCAGGACCGATGGACCGAGTTCCGCCGCCTGGCAACCACGGCCAAAAGCTTCGGCATGGACATGCAGCTCATCTCGCCGGCGGAAGTGAAGAACATGTGGCCGCTGATGGAGGTTTCCGACCTCGTCGGCGCGTCGTGGCTGCCAACCGACGGACAGGCCAGCCCATCCGACATCACCCAGTCGCTCGCCAAGGGCGCGCGCATGCATGGCGCGAAGATCTTCGAGGGCGTGCGGGTCACCGGCTTCGACATGAAGGACGGCCGCATCGTCAAGGTGAAGACCGATCAGGGCGACATCGCCTGCGACAAGGTAGTGAACTGCGCCGGCCAATGGGCGCGGCAGGTTGGTGCGATGGCCGGCATCAACGTGCCGCTGCAGCCGGTGAAGCACCAGTACATCATCACCGAGAAGCTCGAAGGCCTCGCCAGCGACGCGCCGACCATCCGCGACCCGGACCGGCGCACCTATTTCAAGGAGGAAGTCGGCGGGCTGGTGATGGGCGGATACGAACCCAATCCGCAAGCCTGGGAAACCGGCCTGTCGGGCGGCGATGTGCCGGACGACTGGGAGTTCCGGCTTTTCGACGACGACTATGACCATTTCGAGCAGCACATGACGCAGGCGATCGCGCGCGTGCCGGCGCTGGAACGGGCCGGCGTCAAGCAGATGATCAACGGGCCGGAAAGCTTCACGCCGGACGGCAATTTCATCCTGGGCTCGGCGAACGAGTGCAAGAACATGTTCGTCGGCGCGGGCTTCAACGCCTTCGGCATCGCCTCGGGTGGCGGTGCTGGCTGGGTGCTGGCGCAGTGGGCTGTCGACGGCGAGGCGCCTCTCGACCTCTGGACGGTCGACATCCGCCGCTTTTCCGGCCTGCACCGCGACCGGCAATGGGTCTCCGAGCGGACGCTCGAAGCCTATGGCAAGCACTACACGATCGGCTTTCCGCACGAGGAATACGAAAGCGGCAGGCCGCGCATCGTGTCGCCGCTCTACGAGCGCCTGAAGAAGCATCGCGCGGTATTCGGCTCCAAGCTGGGCTGGGAGCGGCCGAACTGGTTCGCGCCCGACGGTGTCGAACCCAAGGACATCTATTCCATGGGCCGGCAGAACTGGTTCGACGCCGTCGGCGAGGAACACGCCCACGTGCGCGGACGTGTCGGCATCTTCGATCAGTCGTCCTTTGCCAAATACGAACTCACGGGCAAGGACGCGCAGAAGGCGCTTGACTGGATTTGCGCGAACGATGTCTCCAAGCCGGCTGGCCGGCTGACCTACACCCAGCTTCTGAACAGCCGGGGCGGCATCGAGGCCGATCTGACGGTGGCGCGGCTGGCCGAGGACAGGTTTTACATCGTCAGCGGCACGGGGTTCCGCACGCATGATTTCGGCTGGATCGAGGATCATATCGGCGCTGGGCTCGATGCCCGGCTGACCGACGTCACCGAAGAGTTCGGCACGCTGTCGCTGATGGGGCCGGAAGCTCGGTATGTGCTGGAGGCGGTGACGGACGCCGATGTCTCGAACGCCGCCTTCCCCTTCGGCCATGTACGCGAAATCACCATCGCCGACAGCACCGTGCGGGCGCTTCGGGTCACCTATGTCGGCGAACTCGGCTGGGAGCTTCACGTTCCGCTCGCGGCCACCGGCGAGGTATTCGACGCGCTGATGAAGGCGGGGTCGCAATACGGCATCCGCCCTGTCGGCTACCGCGCGATCGAATCGCTCAGGCTTGAAAAGGGGTATCGCGCCTGGGGCTCCGACATCACGCCGAACGATACGCCCTTCGAGGCCGGGCTGGGCTGGGCGGTCAAGCTGCGCAAGAATACCGATTTCATGGGCCGGCGCGCGCTGGAGCACGTTGCGGGCGAGGCCCTCAAGAAGCGCTTGGTGGGCTTCACGGTCGACGATCCTAACATCGTGCTGCTCGGGCGAGAAACCATCCTGCGTGACGGCGTGCCGGTCGGATATCTGACGTCCGGCGGCTACGGCTACACGATCGGTAGCAACATCGGATACGGCTATGTGCGCAACGCTGACGGCATCAGCGACGACTTGCTGCTGGCCGGCAAATACCAGCTAGTTGTGGCGATGGACGCCACGCCGGCGACCATCCACCTCGAACCGATGTACGATCCGAAGGCGGAGCGGGTGAAGGCGTAAGGGGCGGTGGACATAGCCTGAAGGCTGCTCTTGTCAGCTTGAGCGCGCTGGTGTCGACGCAGTCGATTGTAGACCTTCTCTGGACAGGTTACTCCCCCTCACCGTCTCGGTCCTGCGGACCGATCCACCTCTCCCCCGCTTCGCAGGGGCGAGGAACCCCAATCGCATAGGCCGCACTTTCCCGTTGCCACGCCCTGCTTTCGCAGTCTGGCTCATTTCAAAGAGCGCTCCCAGCCACGGAGGGAGAAGTCGGGAAGCGGGGCACGGGGCCTTGCCTCTCAATTTATTGTTTACGTGGCCGGTCTCCCGCGCCCCGCCGGCGTTCTTGCCCCGATGGAGGACACGGCCGTTGCCGCTGGTCTCCGTCGAGGCCCGGACCTGGGGGTTCATCACCCAGCCAACGCTACCGCAGCGTTGACCGACCCGGCACCGCCGCCCTCCCTGTTACCCGGTGCGCACCAGGTTCCCGTGAGGGCGATGCGGGGGAGTATGCCGGAGGTCTGAGGGGCGTGGATAAGTTGGCTGAAGTTTTTCTTCTGATCGAATGAAATCAATGGGTTGGGCGGAAGGTGTATTCACACCTTGCCCTCGCCCTTCGTCATCCTCGGGCTTGACCCGAGGATGACGAAAGAAGAAGTGTGGCTACAGACCGAGGCAGCTCCGGCCGCCTCTCCTACAGCCTCTTCAACACCAGTCCCCGGCTTGGCACCGTGCCGGTTTCGCCGGGCATGGAGACGTAGGGTTCCGTTTCCTCGACGCGGGCAAAGCTGCCCTGCCCTTCCAGGTCGGCGATGCGGGCGGAAAAGCCGCCATCCCAAAGCGTGTTCTTGACGGTCAGCACGATGATGCCGCCGGGCCGGCAGATGCGAATCAGTTCGTCCAGCCCCTCGACCCCGACATGGCCGGAGGTGAAGACGCCGGCCGAGACGATGCCGGCGAAATGGCCGTCGGCGAAAGGCAGCGGTCCGCCAAGCGCAAGCCTGTGGAACGCCTTGTAGGCGCCCTTCTCAGCCGCCTTGGCGAGCATGCCTTCGGAGATGTCGAGGGCTTCGACATGCGGGTAGCCCATGATGCCGAGCCATTCGCCGACAAGGCCGGTGCCCGCGCCGGCATCAAGCAGCGGCGACGCTCCGCGTGGCAGGTGGCGGGCCAGAAGCGCCAGGCAGATCGAGGGGTGGCGATAACCGGCCAGCGCCATCTCATGGTCGTAGGTCTGTGCCCAGCCGTCATAGAGCGCGGCGACTTCCTCCGGCCCTTTCGCCTCGTAGACCGCGCCGAGCGCGCCACCGTGCCTGCCGTCCGCCATCGTCATTGTCCGTATTGTTGTGTCACATCGATCATAGCCAAGGATGCGAATCTGTGGAACGGTCGATCGGAGACCGGGCGACAAGTTGACCGGGTGGCAAGGGGACCTGATGAGCGACGAACTGACGCTGGCGCGGCTGGCTATGGCCAAAGTGCCTTTCCTTAAGGATTTTTCCGGACCGGTGCTGCGTCTCGGCGGGCTGACGAACCTCGTCTTCCAGGTCGGCGAATACTGCCTGCGCGTTCCCGGCAAAGGGACCGAGGAATACATCAACCGCGCCAATGAAGCGGTGGCTGCGCGCGAGGCGGCAAAGGCTGTTGTCAGCCCCGAAGTGCTCTATTTCGATGACAAGGGCGTGATGGTGACGCGTTTCATCGAAGGTGCGCAGACCATGTCGCCGGCAGCCTTCAAGCTGAACGAGGGTGCGCCGGCGCGCGCGGGAGAAGCGTTCCGCAAGCTGCACACATCCGGCGCGGTCTTCCCCTTCCGCTTCTATCTCTTCGCGATGATCGACGATTATCTGAAAATCCTGTCGACCAAGGACGTCGCACTGCCGAAGGGCTATCATGACGTGTTGCGCGAGGCGGAGGATATCAGGACCGCGCTATCGCAGCATCCCGTTCCGCTGGTCGCCTGCCATTGCGACCCGCTCTGCGAGAATTTTCTCGATACGGGCGAACGCATGTGGATCGTCGACTGGGAATATTCGGGCATGAACGACCCGATGTGGGACCTTGGCGACCTCGCCGTCGAAGGCAAGTTCGGCGAGCGGCAGGAGGAAGAGATGGTTCGCGCCTATTTCGGTGGCGAACCGAGGCCTGCCGAGCGCGGGCGTATCGTCATCTACAAGGCGATGTGCGACCTGTTGTGGACGCTGTGGGGGCTGATCCAGCTTGCCAACAAGAATCCCGCGGATGATTTCCGGGCTTATGCCGACGGGCGTTTCGGGCGTTGCCGCAAGCTGATGGAGGGCAAGGATTTCGCGCGGCATGTCGAGGCCGTGAGAAAGGGCTGAACGGTCGTTTCAGTTCACGCCCTTCGGAACGTCTTCGGGGGGGACGGTCGATACCACCTTCTGGCGGTGGAAGATGAACAGCCCGGCCAGCACGACGACGGCCGAGCCGACCAGCATCTGGGTCGACGGCACCTCGTTGAAGAACAGCCAGCCGAGGATGACCGCCCACAACAGAAGCGTGTAGTGCATCGGCGCAAGCAGCGCGGCGGGCGCGAGCTTCAGCGCACGGACGATGAGCAGGTGGGCGGCGCAGGCGACGACGCCGAGCAGCAGCATGGCGCCCCACTCCAACGGTGTCGGGGGCTTCCACTCCTCAATGAAAAGCACGATGCAGACGCCGAGCAGACATGATGCGATCGTCTGCCAGGTGACGAGGGTGGTGTCGCTGGTGCCGCGCAGCATGCGTCCGAGGATGATGGTGAAGGCAAACAGCAGGCTGCCTACGATCGCAAGGACCGATCCGATGGTGAAATCACCAGACGGCTGAAGCATGATCAGCACGCCGCAGAAACCGATCAGGATCGCCATCCAGCGGCGCCAGCCAACGCGCTCGCCGAGCATGACGTGCGACAGGGCGGCCACATAGATCGGCCCGGCCATGTAGAAACTGAACACATCGGCCAATGGCAGGAAGAAGACCGAGGCATAGAAGACCGCCGTCTCCGAGGCGATGACGGCCGCGCGGACCGCCTGCAACCATGGCCGCTCTACCCTGAAAAGCGCGCCTACCCCCTGACGGGCGATCAACGGCCCGAGCACGATGAAGGAGCCGACGGAGCGGACCGCGAGGATCTGCCCGACGGCCAGCGTCGCGACGAGCCATTTGCCCATCGCGTCGTTGAGCGCGAACATGAAATCCCCGAGCAGCATGACGAGCACGCCCAGGAGAATCGGATTTCTGGGGTTGCGAAAAAAATCCATGGATATCGCTGCGTCCTCCGCAGCGGTTGTTAGACGGGTCGGGGCATTCTGGCGAGAGCCAAAATCGGGCTTGGTTGGGCCACACGCGGGAAGCGGTCGCCTGCGCAACCTACGGGCGTTGGAAAACAGCGCGGGAAGCCCGAAAGCGTTGGCAGAAACGCCGGGCCTATGGATTTTAATCAAAAATTAAGTTTCCCGGTTTGCGCGGTTCAACAGTCGCCCGACCGATGCTATATTTGCTCCCGATGAGGCGTCTGTCGGTTCTGGTCTGTGCGGTTGTCGGGTTCGTCGCGAGCGGGCAGGCGTTCGGATTCGACTATCGAATGGATCCGTCCGTCCAGCAGAAGTCCGCGTTTCGCTTCGCCCTCTCCGGCAAGTCACCCTTGACAGTCGGTCCCGCCGGAGCCGACCTGGCGGCCGCAGTGCCGCCGGAATATGCGACGGCGATGACGTGGTATCGGGTGGCGCTGGCAAACGGCTACGAGCCGCCGCTGGTCGTGCAGTCCTGGACCTACAGCGACCAGCTTCCCGAACCGCTGCAATATGCATGGAGTGCGCCGAACGGCGATCTCGTCGCGCGCGTCGGCAAGGGGGCGTTCCTGCTTTCCTTCGAGGATACGGACAGGAACTGGTTCCGCGAACTCAACTGTCGCATGATCCACTGGCCCGGCGGCGATGCGCAGGCGGTGATGAGCTGCAACGACGGAACCGAACGCACCATGCTCATCCCCGAGGAAGGCGGCGTCGTGATCGGCAACCGGCAGTACAGCCGGGCCTTCCAGCAGGCTCCGGTGAATTTCGATGAGGCGCTGCCGGACGCGTCCGAGCCCCTCATGGCCGAGCCTTTCGTCGACTAACCTTAACTCGGCCGCTTGTGACGCCTGCTGACCGTTGCCGGGCGGCCCGGCAGCGAAAGGGCCGTGTCACGCTTGGGACGCTCCGCCACGACCTTGCCGCGCGAGACAACGCAGAGGCGTTCCGCCCTCAGCCGCAGCGCTTCGAAAGGATCGTTCGCGTCAAGTACGACGAGGCTGGCGCGCTTGCCGACCTCCAGGCCGAGATGGTCGAGGCCCATGATCGCGGCGTTGACGTTGGTGACCATGTCGAAGCAGCGCGCCATGTCTGATGGCGATGACATCTGCGCCACGTGCAGACCCATGAAGGCAACGTCGAGCATGTCGGCGGTGCCGAGCGAATACCAGGGGTCCATGGTGCAGTCCTGCCCAAAGCCGACGCGGATGCCATGCGCGATCATCTCCTTGACGCGCGTCAGGCCGCGGCGCTTCGGATAGGTGTCGTGACGCCCCTGCAGCATGATGTTGATCAGCGGGTTGGGGATGGCCGAAACCTGCGCCTCGGCAATCAGCGGCAGCAGTTTCGAGGCGTAATAATTGTCCATCGAATGCATCGACGTCAGGTGCGAGCCGGCAACGCGGCCCTGCAGGCCGAGGCGCTGTGTCTCGCAGGCAAGTTGCTCGATGTGGCGCGAATTCGGGTCGTCGGTCTCGTCGCAGTGCATGTCGACCATGAGGCCACGTTCGGCCGCGATTTCGCAGAGCTCGGTGACGGAGCGGGTGCCGTCGGCCATGGTGCGCTCGAAATGCGGGATGCCGCCGACGATGTCGACGCCGAGGTCGAGCGCCCGGATGGTGTTTGCGCGCGCCGTCGGCGAGCGATAGAGGCCGTCCTGCGGAAAGGCGACGAGCTGCAGGTCGATATAGGGCGCGATCTCCTTCTTCACCTCCAGCAGCGCTTCGACGGCCAGCAGACGGTCGTCGCAGACGTCGACATGGGTGCGGATGGCGAGCAGGCCCATCGAGACCGCCCAGTCGCAATAAGCAAGCGCCCTCTCCTTCACCGCTTCATGCGTCAGGAGCGGCTTCAGTTCGCCCCAGAGCGCGATGCCTTCGAGAAGCGTGCCCGACACGTTGATGCGCGGGATGCCGTAGGACAGCGTCGCATCCATATGGAAATGCGGATCGACAAACGGCGCAGAGACGAGGCAGCCCGACGCATCGACGACGCGGCCGACCTCGGCCGACAGGGAGGGTTCGATCGCGGCGATCGTCTCGCCCTTGATGCCGATGTCGACGGTCTTCCCGTCGGGCAGCACGCCGCCCTTGACGATCAGGTCAAAGCTCATCTCTCGCCTTTCTGGTAGGGGATCATCAGCGCCTTTGGATAGGTCGCGCGGCGCGCGACGAGGATGAGCGCGAGGATCGACAATGCGTAGGGCATCATCAGGAATATCTGGTACGGCACGACGCCGCCGCTGAACTGCTGCAGGCGCACCTGATAGGCGTCGAAGGCGGCAAAGAGGATCGCGCCGATCAGCGCCTTGCCGGGCCGCCACGAGCCGAAGACCACGAGAGCGATGGCAATCCAGCCGCGACCGTTGATCATCTCGAAGAAGAACGAGTTGAAGGCCGACATGGTGAGGAACGCGCCGCCGATTGCCATCAGCGCGCTGCCGACCATCACCGCGCCGATGCGGATGGCCGTGACGGAGATGCCCTGCGCCTCGACGGCGGACGGGCTTTCGCCGACGGCGCGCACCGCAAGGCCGAGCGGTGTGCGATAGAGCACCCAGGCGGTGAGTGCGACAGTGGCGAAGGCCAGATAGGTCAGTGGCGTCTGGTTGAACAGCGCCTGGCCGATGACGGGAATGTCCGACAATCCAGGTATGGCAACCGGCTGGAAGGGCTCGATCTTGGGCGGCGAAGTCACTTCGGGCAGCAGCAGGCGATAGGTGAAGTAGGTGAGGCTCGTCGCAAGAAGCGTGATGCCGATGCCGACCACATGCTGCGACAATCCTAATGGCACTGTGAGTGTTGCATGCAGCAGGCCAAACATGGCTCCCGCCAGTGCCGCCACCAGAACTCCGGTCCATAGGTCGCCGCCGGAGTAGACGGTGAACCAGCCAGCGAAGGCGCCGGCCGTCATGATGCCCTCGATGCCGAGGTTGAGGACGCCGGCGCGCTCGCAGATCAGTTCGCCCATGGTGGCGAAGATGAGCGGCGAGGCGATGCGGATCGCCGCGACCCAGAACGAGGCAGAGAGGAGGATTTCAAACGCGTCCATCAGTTCGCCTCTCCTCTGCCAGAGGTTTCTCGCTCTATGGCGCCCCCCTCTGGCCTGCCGGCCATCTCCCCCACAAGGGTGGAGATCAGCCTGCGCAACGACCTTCGCAAATCGCCAACGTGACCGCATGCAATCATCGGCTATTTCCACCTCAGCCGATAGCGCGTGAACAGGATGGCGACGACCATCGTCAGCAGCGAGGTCGCCACCATGACGTCGGCGATGTAGCTTGGGACGCCGGCCGTTCGGCTCATGGCGTCCGCGCCGACGAAGATGCCGGCGACGAAGATGGCGGAAACGACGACACCGAGCGGGTTCAGCATCGCGAGCATGGCGACAACGATGCCGGTGTAGCCAAAGCCCGGCGAGAGATCGAGCGTGAGGTTGCCCTTGAGGCCCGACACCTCGGAGAAACCCGCAAGCGCCGCAATGCCGCCCGAGAGCAGCGCGGTCTTCATCAGCACCCTGTTGACCGGAATACCGGCGAAGGACGCAGCCTGCGGGTTGTGGCCGACCGCCCGCATCTCGTAACCGAGCGCCGTCTTCTTCATGACGATCCAGAGGATCACCGCGGACACGAGCGCGATGACGAAACCGTAATGCAGCCGCCTGCCCTGCACGATGCGCGGCAGCTGCGCATCGGCTATGACACGCGAGGATTGCGGCCAGCCCATACCCATCGGGTCCTTGAGAACGCCTTCGAGCAGCATCGAGACGAACAGCAGGACGATGAAGTTAAGCAACAGCGTCGTGACGACCTCGTCGACGCCGAAACGCGTCTTCAGGATGGCCGGGCCAAGCAGCAGCAGCGCGCCAGCCGCCATGGCCGCGATCATGATGACCGGGATTAGAATGAACGACGGCAGCGGCAGCGCGCCTGTCCCAAGAACGACGGTGACGACCGCGCCGATGTAGAGCTGCGCTTCCGCTCCAATATTCCAGAGCTTGGCGCGAAAGGCGACTGCGACGGCAAGGCCAGTGAAGATCAGCGGCGTTGCGCGCGTCAGCGTTTCCAGAAGGGCGAACTGCGAGCCGGCCGCGCCTTTCCAGACGAGGAAGAAGACCGAGAAGGGCGATGCTCCGGCTGCGAGAACAAGAAGCGCCGTAATCGCAAACGTGACCAATATGGCCGCGACGGGATAGAGAAGCGTGACGACCAGCGACGGCGCGGATTTTGGTTCAAGCCGCATTCACGCAGCCTCCATGCCGTGGCCGGCCATGAGTTCGCCGAGCTGCGCGATCGTTCTTTCGCCGCGCGCAGATGCTGCGGAAAGGCGTCCTTTCGACATGACGATGATGCGATCCGACAGCGCCATTATTTCTTCAAGGTCCTCGGAAATCAGGAGGACGGCCGCGCCCCGCGCCCTTGCTTCGAGAAGCTTGCGGTGGACGTAGCTGACCGCGCCGACGTCGAGCCCGCGCGTCGGCTGGTTGGCAAGGATGACCGAAGGTGCTTCGTCGAGCGCGCGCCCGAGGATGAGCTTCTGCATGTTGCCGCCCGACAGCAGACGAATCCGGGCGTCCGGCGATGGACATTTCACATCGTAGTCCGCGATGACCTGCTCGGCGAAGGTGCGCGCCGCGCGCCAGTCGAGGAAGCCGCGACGGCTGAAGCGCGGCGAGCGATAGCGCTCGGCAATGACGTTCTCCGTTACGCTCATGTCGCCGATCGTGCCGACGGCGTGGCGGTCCTCGGGGATGCGCCCGATGCCTGCGCCGAGAGCGGCGCGAGGCGACCAATCGCGGGCGGCCGCTCCGCGTATGATGATTTCGCCCGCCGTCGGGACCTCCGTTCCGGCGATCAGGGCGGCAAGGGTCGCCTGACCGTTGCCAGAGACGCCGGCAAGCCCCGTGATCTCACCACCGCGAAGGGACAGCGTGGTGCGGTCGAGAGCCGTGCCGGAGGAGCGACGGGCGGTCGAAACCGAGTTGAGGACGAATTGCAGGTCGCCCGGTTCGACCGGCTGCACCGGAGGCTGCTCCACCTCCTGCCCGACCATCAGGGCGGCGAGTTCGCTGCGGTCCGTCTCGGCGGTGATCCGTTCGCCGGAAAGCTTGCCTGACCGCAGCACGAGAACCCGGTCGCTGACAGCCATGACCTCGTTGAGTTTGTGAGAGATGAAGATGATCGAGAGGCCCTGCGCGACCAGCAGCTTGAGTGTGGCGAACAGCGCGTCCGTCTCGACCGGGGTCAGCACGGCGGTCGGCTCGTCGAGGATGAGAATCCTGGCGTTGCGGTAGAGTGCCTTCAGGATTTCGACGCGCTGGCGCTCGCCGACCGACAGCGAACCGACTGTCGCATTCGGATCGACTGCAAGGCCGAAATCGAAAGACATCTTCTCGATGCGCTCTCGCGCTCCGGTCCGATCGAGCCTCCAGGCGCTCAGTTTCTGCGTTCCGAGCGCGATGTTCTCCAGCACCGTCATATTGTCGGCCAGCGTGAAATGCTGGTGCACCATGCCGATGCCGGCCTCCAGCGCGGCATGCGGATCGCCCGGCGGCAGCGCCTTGCCGAATGCCTCCACGACGCCCTCATCGGCGACATAGTGGCCGAAGAGGATGTTCATCAGCGTGGTCTTGCCGGCGCCGTTCTCGCCGAGAAGCGCGATGACCTCGCCGCGCGCAAGGTCGAAGGATATGGCGTCGTTGGCGACAAGCGGTCCGAAACGCTTGGTTATGCCGGAGAGGCGTAGAACCGGTGAGGACATGAGGAGATACCGTTGACGACCTCCTCTCCCCGTTCACGGGGAGAGGGTAAGGGTGAGGTGCGGAGCCAACTATGCGGTGTCGGCGCTGCCCCTCATCTGCCTGCCGGCATCTTCTCCCCGCAGAGCGGGGAGAAGAACGCTAGCTCGACTTCGGCTCTTCGTCGTTGATGACGGTTACGAGCGAACCGTCCTTGATGGCCTTTTCCTTCTCGGCTACCATCGCCTTGATCTCGGCCGGGATCTTGTCCTCGAAGGTCCCGAACGGCGCCAGCGAGCAGCCGCCATTCTTCATGAAGGAGTAGACGCCGTAGTCAGCCGCCTTGAAGGTGCCGGCCTTCACTTCGGCGATCGCCTTGTCCAGCGTCGGCTCGAAGTGCCACAGCGCGGAGGCGACGACAGTTTCCGGATAGTCCGGCTGCGTGTCGATGACGTTGCCGATGGCAAGCACGCCCTTTTCCTTGGCCGCGTCCGAAACGCCGAAGCGCTCGGCATACATGAGGTCAGCACCGGCTTCGATCTGCGCGAAGGCGGTTTCCTTGGCCTTCGGCGGGTCGAACCACGAGCCGATGAAGGCGACCTGGAACTTGGCATCCGGCGCGGTTTCCTTCACGCCAGCCATGAAGGCGTGCATGAGGCGGTTGACCTCGGGGATCGGATAGCCGCCGACCATGCCGATGTTCTTGGTCTTCGACATCGCGCCGGCGACGATGCCGGTGAGATAGGACGCGTCCTGAATGTAGTTGTCGAAGACGGAGAAATTCGGCACCGCATCATCGGGCTTGAACGAGGAGCCCATCAGGAAGGCGACCTCGGGATAGTCGTTGGCGATGACACGCGAGGCTTCCTCGATGCCGAACACCTCGCCGATGATCAGCTTGTTGCCGGTTTCGGCATATTCGCGCAACACGCGCTCGTTGTCGGCGCTGGAAACATTTTCCGAGTAGACATATTCGATTTCGCCACGGTCCTTGGCGGCGTTGGCGGCCTTGTGAATGCGGCTCACCCACTGCTGCTCGACCGGCACGGTATAAACCGCGGCGACCTTGAGCTTTTCCTGGGCGAAGACACGTCCGGGCGCGCCAATCGCGGCAAGGGCCGCGGCGGCGCCAGCAGCGCCGACCAAAGCGCGGCGGGTCGGATTAAACACGGTACCAGAATATTTCGACATTTTTCCCTCTTCGAGTTTTGTCGTTCATTCCCAAATTGCAACAACACGCCACGTCTGAGCTTTGACGAAGAGGTCTCCAACGCCCTCAGCGTCAGTCCGTGCCCTTAGTGTCGATGATCATGACTTCCTCCACAATGCCTGCAATGCGCGACGACCCCCTCCGAACGCATTACATTCTCACGGGTAAAATCCAGCTCGAGAACCTGACCTGGAAGATACACCGATGCCTTCTGCGCCTCCTGCCGCGCAGCCACCTTGCCGCGCCTGATGACGGCAAGCCGGTTGGGGCGAAGGCGCACCGCCTCCATGGGATCGGCCGCCTGCAGGACGACCAGATCCGCATTCCTGCCTTTTTCGATGCCGTAGCCTTCAATCTGCAAGGCCCGGGCTCCCCCATAGGTGATGCTGTCGAACACCATCGCCTTCTTTTTTTCAGAGAGCAACCGCCCGAACACAATCGCCATGTGGGCAACGTCCAGCATGTCGCCCTTGCCGAACGGGAACCAGGGATCCATGACGCAATCCTGACCGAAAGCGACGTTGACCCCCGCATCATAAAGCTGGCTAACTCGCGTCATGACGCCCCAGCAGGTCGCAGCAGTCAGCGGCTGTACGCAAATGTTCATTCCGGCCTGGGCGATCTGGCCGATCAGCTTGTCGGCATAATAATCGTTGAAATTCGCCATCGACGGACAATGCGAAGCGCTTACCTGCGCCCCCATGTCCAGCCTGATCGCCTCCTGGGTCAGCGCCTCGATCTGGCGGGACTGCGGATCGGGCGTCTGGTCGGTGTGCATGTCGACCAGCAAACCGCGCTTCTTGGCGATTTCGCAAAGCGTCTTCACAGCCTCGTAGCCAGCAGGAGCGGTCAGCTCGTAATCCGGTATGCCCCCAACGACATCCATGCCCAGGTCCAGCGCGCGTTCCATCGCGTCCACCGCGATCGGATCGCGGAAATAGCCGTCCTGCGGGAAGGCGACGAGTTGCAGGTCGATGAACGGCCTTAGCTCTTCGCGCAATTCGATCAGCGCCTGTACCTGCCGCAGTTGCGGATCGCAGATATCGGTCTGGCAGCGGACATGCAGCAGGCCGTTGGCGATCGCCCAGCCCAGCGCCCGGCGCGCGCGCTGCTTGTAGGATTCGACCGTCGCGGTCTGCTTGAGCTCGGCCCACGCGTTGATGCCTTCGTAGAGCAGCCCGCTTTCGCAGGTGAAGCCGTTGCCGTGGAGAAGCGTCGCGTCGAGGTGCCAGTGGGCATCGACAAAGGGCGGCGTCACCAGCCGCCCGGTCGCATCGACGACTTCGCGCGCCTCGCCTTCGATTGACGGACCGATGTCGACGATCTTGCCATCCAGACAGGCAATGTCGACGCCGCTACGTCCATCCTGCAAATTCGCCCTTTTCACGAGGAGATCGAACATCGCGCTTTGCCCCCAAATTACTGTCCAGTTAAACAGTAATTACTGACCACGCTGCAATTTGCTGTCAAGCGCGGTTCTGGTCTGAAAAGGCAGGCTATCGGAGGCCGGAAGACAACGCCGCGCTGACCAGTTTCGGCGCGTCGACTCAGGCCTTTATGCCAAGTCCGGTCAACAGGACGCGCGACACGGTTTCGCGGGCGACGCGAAACACCTGGTCATCGAGTTCGTCCTTGTTCAGCACGGCCTTGATCTGCGCTTCGCATTCCGCATAGGTCTGTGTCGTCGCCCAGAGCATGAAAAAGAGGTGCGCGGGATCGATGGGGGCCATCTTTTCCTCGGCGATCCACGCACGTATGACGTCGCCCTTGTCCTCGACCGCCTTGCGCACCTTCTCGTCGAGGAATGCCTGCATCCGCGGTGCGCCGGCCAGAACCTCCATTGCCCATACGCGGGTGAGATCAGGGGACTCCCTGGAATACTCCACCTTCCAGTCGATATATTGCGACAGCGCCGCCAGCGGACCGCTGTCCTTCTCGATGCGGGCCATAGCGCCTGCCCAATCGACGAAAACCTGGTCGAGGACGGCCATGTACAGGTTTTCCTTGGTGTCGAAGTAGTAATGCACCGTCGCCTTGGCCACCCCGGCCTCGCCCGCGACCAGACCTATCGTCGCACCGTCGAAACCACGACGGGCGAATACCGAAGCCGCAGACTTCAGGATGGTGGCCAGCGCGCGATTGCGGGACTCGACGTGAAGGTTCACGCGCGCCGCAGGTCCATCAGGTGTAGCCACAGCCTGCGGCGCCTTGGCCGCTTCCTTCGGCTTCATGCCGGGAATTTCCCAGAATTACACGCTGTCGCGTCCGTTTTCTGCTTCACGCCTGCCCCCTTCGCTTCCTACCCCAACTGAAACGACTAGGCGAAATCGGCATGTCCGGCAATTGCGTGCCCCTTCCTTGCACAAATATCGGGGAGAAAACCGGCTAGGCCGGTTGGGCCCCTGGACGCGAGAACGCTGTCCGTCCCTTCATTCCGATCGTGGTTTGTGCCGTGACTTGCACAGGTCGATCCTATATAGGGCCGGCTGCCCGAGATGTTCGGACAAGGAACCATCGTTTGCTCAAGTTTTTCCGGTCAACCGCCAACCAGCGCCTTGTCGCCCGCCTACTGCGGGAATCATTTCGTGAGCATGCGTTTGGCTACGGTGTCGCGATTATCGCCATGATCATCGTCGCCGCGACGACGGCGGCAAGCGCCTGGATCATGCGCGACATCACCAACGAGTTCACCGGCGCCAAGGATCTCACGGTCATTTATGAAATCGCCGGATTCGTTGCGATAATCTTCATCGTCAAGGGATTCGCTACGTTCTTCCAGACGCTGTTTCTCTCGCGCGCAGGCAACGCGATTATCGCCGACCGCCAGCGCAAGATCTATGACCGCATGCTGGCGCACGGCATAGAATTCTACCACTCCTATTCCTCGGCCGACCTCATCATGCGCATGACGCAGAGCGCGCAGGCCGCGCGCGGTGTGGTCGATACGCTGGTGACATCGTTCATTCGCGACCTCTTCTCCGTGATCGGCCTCGTCGCCGTCATGGCGTTCCAGCAGCCCATGCTGTCTCTCGTCGCCTTCGTGGTCGGGCCGATCGCGATCTTCTCGGTCAACAAGCTGCTGAAGCGAACGCGACACATCATGCAGAAAGAACTCGCCTCGGTCTCGAAGATCATGCGGGTCATGCAGGAGACGGTGTTCGGCGCGCGGATCGTGAAGTCCTTCAACCTTGAGGGCACGATGCGCAATCGCATGTATGAGGCGGTGGCAGACGTGCAAAAGCGAGCAAACAGCATCGCCGCGCTGGAGGCCGTCACGAATCCGATCATGGAGACGCTCGCCGGACTGGCGATCGCTTCCGTCGTCCTGATCAGCGGATATCTCGTCGTGCAGGGCGGCCATACGCCGGGTTCGGTCATGGCCTTCATCACCGCGCTGCTGCTCTGCTACGAGCCGGCGAAGCGACTGGCGCGGGCCCGCGTTTCGCTCGAGGCCGGCATGGTCGGCGTGCGCATGATGTATGAGGTCACCGACCGGCCGCTGACGATGGAAGAGGCGGCCGACGCGAAACCGCTCGCGGACGGTCCCGGCGAAATCCGCTTCGACGGCGTGTCCTTCTCGTATCGCGAGAACGAGGCTGTGCTGAAGAATCTCGACATCGTGTTCCCCGCAGGAAAGATGACGGCGCTGGTCGGTGTGTCCGGCGGTGGCAAGTCGACGGTGCTGAACCTGATCATGCGGCTCTACGATCCAGAGAGCGGGCGCGTGCTGTTCGATGGCGAGGACATCAAAAAGGCAACGTTGCAATCGCTGCGCGACAAGATCGCCTATGTGAGCCAGGACACTTTTCTGTTCGACAATTCGGTCATGCAAAATATCCGCATGGGAAGGCAGGACGCCACCGACGAAGAGGTGATCGCCGCCGCGAAGGCCGCCAACGCGCATGCTTTTATCAAGGCCCTGCCCAAAGGGTACAAGACGGGTGTCGGCGAGAACGGCGTCCTGCTCTCGGGCGGCCAGAAGCAGCGCATCTCGATCGCCCGCGCGATCCTCCGCAACGCCCCAATCCTGCTCCTCGACGAGGCGACAAGCGCGCTCGACGCGGAGTCGGAAGCCCTCTTCCGCGATGCGCTGGAGAACCTGCAGGAAGGGCGCACGACCATCGCGATCGCGCACCGCCTTTCGACCGTCCATCGCGCGCACAAGATCATTGTCATGGAGGCCGGGCAGGCGGTGGAACAGGGCAGCCACGCCGAACTGCTCTCCAAGCCGGGCGGCATCTACAAGAAGCTGCACGAATACCAGCTGATGCCCTGAAACCTCCCGCCAGATCGACAGGCCACCAAGGACGACAGATGCAGCAGGTGTTCGACGGCCATAACGACGTGCTGTTCCGCCTGTGGAACCATATGAAGCGCGGCACGGACCCGGTGGCCGAGTTCGTCGATGGTCCCAAGGGCCAGGGCTACGAGGGCTCGGGACGCGGCCACATCGACAAAATCCGCGCCACGGCCGGTGGTCTGATTGGTGGCCTGTGCGCCATCTACATCCCTTCCGGCCACCTCGATTTCGCGAAGCCCGACGCGCGCGGCCACTATGTCACGCCGCTGGCCGCGCCGCTGGAGCGGCAACCATCGCTCGATATCGCCCTGGACTTCATGGCTATCGCACTGCGCATCGAACGCGCCGGCGGCTGGCGCATCTGCCGGAGCAGCAAGGACATCGCGGCCGCGATGAAGGACGGCGTCTTCGCGGCCGTCCTTCACATGGAGGGTTGCGAGGCAATCGACGCTGAGCTTTCGGCGCTGGAGACATTCTATGCCGCCGGCCTCCGCTCGCTGGGGCCGGTCTGGAGCCGCAACAACATCTTTGGGCACGGCGTTCCCTTCGCCTATCCGATGGACCCCGACACCGGCCCCGGCCTGACCGAAGCGGGCAAGAGGCTGGTAAAGGAATGCAACCGGCTCGGCATCCTGATCGACCTGGCCCACATCACCGAAAAAGGCTTTTGGGACGTTGCGCAAATCTCAGACCAACCGCTGGTCGTCAGCCATTCCAACGCGCATGCGATCACGCCTGTCGCGCGCAACCTGACCGATCGACAGCTCGATGCGGTGCGCGAAAGCAAGGGACTTGTCGGGCTCAATTTCGCCGTGGGCATGCTGAGGGCTGACGGACAGGAGAACGCCGAGACCTCGATTCCCGAGATGATAAGGCATATTGACCATCTCGTTGGGAAACTCGGCGTGGACGGCGTCGCGCTCGGCTCCGATTTCGACGGGGCGACGATCCCTGCAGAGATCGGCGACGCGGCAGGTCTCCAGAAGCTCGTTGAAGGGTTGAGCGCCGCCGGATATGGTGACGAGGACCTGGCGAAGATTTGCCGCGAAAACTGGTTGAGGGTGCTGGCCGGCGCCTGGCATGAGGCGCCTCATCCTAGAGTGTGATTGCCTGTGCCGGCGGCTGCGCCATATCAAGCCGGGGGCAAAAACCTGCGGAGAGTTGCATGACAAAAGTCACATACGAAATTGTCGAGCATGACGGCGGCTGGGCCTACAAGGTCGGCGGGACCTTCTCGGAAACCTTCCCATCGCACGCGGATGCGCTTGCGGCGGCCAAAATCGCGGCCGGCGAGCAGCAGGTGGCTGGCAGGACCGAAGGAATCGAGTACGAAGATACCGCCGGAAGATGGCACGGAGAAGTCTCGCAGGGTGACGACCGTCCGGAGACGGAAATATCCGACGCGACGAAATCGGACTGAAAATCAGGAACGCACATGCATATTCTTGTCATCGGCGCGGCCGGCATGGTCGGGCGCAAGCTTGTCGAGGCGCTCGTCGCCCGGGGTGGAGTAAACGGAAAACCAATCGAGGGGCTGACGCTGGTCGATGTCGTGCAGCCGACGCAGCCTGCCGGCTTCACCGGCAAGGTGCGGCTCGTCGCGGCTGATCTTTCCGATGACGGCGTTGCGGCAGGTCTGATCGCAGACCGGCCGGACCTCATATTCCATCTGGCCGCCATCGTGTCGGGCGAGGCGGAAGCCGATTTCGAGAAAGGCTACAAGATCAACCTCGACGGCACCCGCGAGTTGCTGGAGGCGATCCGGCTGGAAGGCAAGAAGGCGCCCTACAAGCCGAAGCTGGTTTTCACGTCGTCCATCGCCGTCTTCGGCCAGCCGTTCCCCGAAAAGATCGGCGATACTTTCCACAACACGCCGTTGACCAGCTACGGTACGCAGAAGGCGATCGGCGAACTGTTGCTGGCGGACTATTCGCGGCGCGGCTTCCTCGACGGCGTGGGCATCCGTCTGCCGACGATCGTTGTTCGTCCGGGCAAGCCGAACAAAGCAGCGTCAGGCTTTTTCTCCAACATCCTGCGCGAGCCGCTTTCCGGCATCGAGGCCGTCCTGCCGGTGAGCGAGGATGTGCGGCACTGGTTCGCCAGCCCACGCGCGGCGGTTGGCTTCCTGCTGCACGCTGCGGAAATGGACACTGCCCCACTCGGCGCGCGGCGTTCGCTCACCATGCCCGGCCTGTCGGCAACCGTGGGCGAGGAAATCGAAGCCCTTCGCCGGATCGCCGGCGAGAAGGCGGTCAAGCTGATCCGCCGTGAGCCGGACGAGGCGATCGTCAAGATGGTCGCGGGATGGCCACAGAATTTCGACGCCGACCGCGCCACCGAATTCGGCTTCAAGGCCGAAAAATCCTTCGACGATATCATCCGCGCGCATGTCGAGGACGAACTGGGTGGCAGCGTCCCCGGCTGAGGGCGTTGGGTCGGTTCAGGCTCGAACTGGACGCGCCATCCTGAAATGAAAAGGCCTGCCGGCGTAATGCACCGGCAGGCTTTTTTTAAAGTATGCCGCGCCTCAGTGGTTGTCGCGCGGAACGCCGCTCGTTTGTGCGACGTGCTGGTATTTCACGGCCGGCTTCAGGACCATGCCCTTGTCGAACTGGTCGACGATGCCGCGCTGGATTTCCTGCCAAGGCGTCTGGTGCTTTGGATAGTGATAGCCGCCGTTGCCGTTGAGCGCAGTGCGGCGCGCGGCCAGCTCGTCGTCCGGGATCAGGATATTGGCGGTGCCCTTCTTGAGATCGATGCGGACACGATCACCTGTCCTGAGCAACGCGAGGCCGCCGCCTACGGCCGCCTCAGGCGAGGCATTGAGGATGGACGGCGATCCCGACGTGCCGGACTGGCGGCCGTCGCCGATGCAGGGCAGCGAATGGATGCCGCGCTTGAGCAGGTATGCCGGCGGCTGCATGTTCACGACCTCGGCACCGCCCGGATAGCCGATCGGACCGGCGCCGCGCATGAAGAGGATCGTGTGCTCGTCGATGCCCTCGGCGGGATCTTCGATGCGCGCATGATAGTCCTCGGGTCCGTCGAACACGGCGGCCTTGCCCTCGAACGCTTCCGGGTCGTTCGGGTTGGACAGATAGCGGTCGCGGAACTCCTCCGAGATCACGCTTGTCTTCATGATGGCGCTGTCGAAGAGGTTGCCCTTCAGGTTGATGAAGCCGGCCTCTTCCTTCAGCGGTGCGGAGACCGGGCGGATGACCTTCTCGTCGAGGTTCTCGACGCCGGCGCAGTTCTCGCCGATCGACTTGCCGTTAACGGTCTTGGCGCCTGGATGCGGCAGCAGGTCCGCCTTCATCAACTCGGCCACGACGGCGGGTACGCCGCCGGCATGGTGGTAATCCTCGCCGAGATATTCGCCGGCCGGCTGCAGGTTGACGATGAGCGGGACGTGGTGGCCGACCCTCTGCCAGTCGTCATTGTCGAGCGGAACGCCGAGGTGGCGGGCGACCGCGTTGAGATGGATCGGCGCGTTGGTCGAGCCTCCGATGGCAGAGTTGACGACGATCGCGTTCTCGAAGGCTTCGCGGGTCATGATGTCGGATGGCTTCAGATCCTCCTCGACCATCTCAACGATACGCTTGCCGGTCAGGTAGGATATCTGGCCGCGCTCGCGATAGGGCGCGGGAATGGCGGCCGAGCCGGGCAACTGCATTCCGAGTGCCTCGGCGAGGCTGTTCATCGTCGTCGCCGTGCCCATCGTGTTGCAATAGCCGACCGAAGGGGCCGACGACGCGACGACATCGAGGAAGCCTTCATAGTCGATCTCGCCGGCGGCAAGGAGCTCACGCGCCTTCCACACGACCGTCCCCGAACCGGTGCGCTCGCCACGATGCCAGCCGTTCAGCATCGGGCCGACCGACAGCGCGATTGCGGGGATGTTGACGGTGGCCGCCGCCATCAGCAGCGCCGGCGTGGTCTTGTCGCAGCCGATCGTCAGCACGACGCCGTCGAGGGGGTAGCCGTACAGGATCTCGACGAGCGACAGATAGGCGAGGTTACGGTCGAGGGACGCCGTTGGGCGCTTGCCCGTTTCCTGGATCGGATGCGTCGGGAATTCGAAGGCGATGCCGCCGGCCTCGCGGATGCCTTCGCGGACGCGCTTGGCAAGCTCAAGATGGTGGCGGTTGCAGGGCGACAGGTCGTTGCCGGTCTGCGCGATGCCGATCAGCGGCTTGCCGGACTGGAGTTCCTCACGAGTAAGGCCGTAGTTCAGGTAGCGCTCGAGGTAAAGCGCGGTCATGCCCGGATTGTCTGGATTGTTGAACCATTCCTGCGAACGGTATTTCTTCTTGGTCGTCGGGCCTGCCATGGAACTCTCCGGGTATGGGTCGAGCATCGATATTCCAACGCCGGAAAACCAGCAAGTAGCTTTTGTCTGACAAATTAAATTAATCGATGTTGCAACGCAAGATGTTACATGCCGGAAGCGCCCGGCAGCCTTGTATTTGCTGCATTCTCATAAACTGGCGTCAATGCTCCGGGGGGCTGGGCGAGACGCTCTACTCGAAGACGATGGTCGGCACGGCTGCGTCCGATCGGGGGCGTTCCTCACTGAGCCGCACGGCGACTTTCGCGGCGATATCACGGTAGACCCTAGCCTGCGGGCCATCGGGATCGGAAACCGTGACAGGCTGTCCGGAATCGGAGGTTTCGCGGATTTGCATCTCGAGCGGCACCTCTCCGAGGAAGGGCACGCCGAGCCGCTCAGCCTCCCTGCGTGCGCCGCCATGGCCGAAGATATCGTAGCGCTTGCCGGTGTCAGGCGCGACGAAATAGCTCATGTTCTCGACGATGCCGAGCAGCGGCACATCAACCTTCCTGAACATGTTGAGCCCCTTGCGCGCATCGATCAGCGCAAGATCCTGCGGGGTGGAGACGATGACCGCGCCGGCCAGCGGCACCTGCTGCGCCATGGTGAGCTGCGCGTCGCCGGTGCCCGGTGGCATGTCGACGACAAGCACGTCCAGTTCTCCCCATTCGACCTCGCGCAGCATCTGGGCCAGGGCGGACACGACCATGGGGCCGCGCCAGATCATCGGCGTCTCCTCTTCGACCAGGAAGCCCATGGACATGACCTTCAGCCCGTAGTTCTCCATGGGTTTCAGGATCTTGCCGTCGACAGTCTGCGGCTTGCCGCGAATGCCGAGCAGGCGGGGAATGGAGGGACCATAGATGTCGGCGTCGAGCAGGCCGACGCGAAGTCCGTTGGCCAGCAAGCCAAGCGCGAGGTTAACGGCCGTGGTGGACTTGCCGACGCCGCCCTTGCCGGACGCAACCGCGATGATCGCGGCAATGCCGGGTACGCCGCGCCTGCCTGATGTCTGCGACGGGGCTGCGGGCGCTGGACGAACTGGCGGGCGGGCGGCGGGCTGTGCCGGCCTCGGGGCTGCGGGTTGCGGACGCGGAGCCACCGGCGCCTCCATGCCGCCGCCCTTCTTCTCCGCAGTCAGCGCTACCATCGCGCCCGCGACGCCCGGAATTGCCTTGACCACACGCTCGGCGGCGGCCCTCAGCGGCTCCATCTCCTGCGCCCGGGCTGCCGGAACCGTGATCGAGAAGAACACCTTGCTGTCTGCGATGAAGATGTCCGATACGAGGCCGAGTTCAACGATATTGCCTGTAAAATCCGGCCCGTTGACGGTCTTGAGACGGTCGAGGACGGCTTCTTTGGTAATAGTTCCTGTGTCGGCGGGCATAACTGGCGGCTTTCCGGTTGGCTGGGCCTCAGATAGTCGCTTTTGCTGTCCAGACCAAGCCCGGGCAGACCAATCCTAAGCGTCGATCCACCGTCAGGCGAACAGGCCCGTCACCCAGAAAACGACGGCCGCTATGACGGCCGTGGCCGGCATGGTGATGACCCAAGCGATGACGATCGAGCCGGCGATGCCCCAGCGCACGGCTGAGACGCGGCGCGCGGCGCCGACGCCGACGATCGCGCCGGTGATGGTGTGGGTCGTGGAGACCGGAATGCCCATCCAGGTCGCTGCAAAAAGCGTGATCGCGCCGCCGGTCTCGGCGCAGAAGCCCTGCATGGGGTTCAGCCGCGTGATCTTCGAGCCCATCGTGTGGACGATGCGCCAGCCGCCGAACAGCGTGCCGAAGGCCAGCATGGCCTGACAGGTGATGACGACCCAGAACGGAACGTAGAACTCGTCGCCGAGCATGCCCTGCGAATAGAGGAGAACGGCGATGATGCCCATCGTCTTCTGGGCGTCATTGCCGCCATGTCCCAAGGAATAGAGCGAGGCGGAAATGAACTGCATGACGCGGAACTTGCTGTCGACCGCGAAGGGCGTCTGTCTGACGAATATCCACGACACCAGAAGGACGAGCAGCAGTGCGAGGATGAAGCCGGTCAGCGGCGAAAGCACGATGGCCGCCACGGTCTTGAGGAGGCCGGTCCAGACGATCGCCACGCTGCCTGCCTTCGCGACCGCGCCCCCGACCAGACCGCCGATCAGGGCGTGCGAGCTGGAGGACGGGATGCCGTAGTGCCAGGTAATGATGTTCCACGAGATCGCGCCGATGAGCGCTGAAAACACCACCTGCGGCGTCACGATGTTGGCATCGACGATACCGCGTCCGATCGTCTCGGCGACGTGAAGGCCGAAGAACATGAAGGCGATAAAATTGAAGAAGGCGGCCCAGAAGACGGCATATTGCGGTCGCAGCACGCGAGTCGAAACGATGGTGGCAATGGAGTTGGCCGCATCGTGCAGGCCATTCAGGAAGTCAAAGAACAGCGCGACCCCGATCAGGCCGACCAGAAGCGGAAAGGCGAGCGTTGCGTCCATCGATCAGACGTTCTCGATGACGATGCCGCTGATCTCGTTGGCCACATCCTCGAAGCGGTCGACGACCTTTTCGAGCTGGCCATAGAGTTCATTGCCGATGATCCAGGCCATGGCGTCGGTGCGGCCGTGGGTCTGGAAGAGTTCCTTGAGGCCGGCGTCGTGAAGCTGGTCGGAATGCTCTTCGACCTTGGTGATTTCCTCCGCGATCGCACCCAGCCGGACAACGTTTGCACCGACTTTCTCAAGCAGCGGAACGGCCTCGGCCGTCAGTCGCGCCGCCTCCACGACCACGGCTCCCATCTCACGCATGCGCGGCGCGAACTCCGTCTGCTCGAACAACCTGACGGTCTTGACCACCTTGTGCATCATGTCGATGGCGTCATCCATCGATTCAATCAGGTCCTTAATGTCGCCGCGATCGAACGGCGTGATGAAGCTCTTGCGCACCGCAATCATCACCTGGCGGGTGACCTCGTCGGCCTCTTCCTCGAGATCGACGATCTTCTGGCAGTGCTGCTCTATATTCGCGCCGCCGGCGAGCAGCCTTTCGAGCGCCTCCGCACCGGCCACCAGAATGCGGGACTGCTTCTCGAACAGGTCGAAAAACTTGTCCTCGCGGGGGAGCAGAGCGCGAAACCAGCCCAGCATTGGGAGAATCCTTAGCCGACGATATTTCCCGCCAAATAGCGCGCCGCAATGGTTTGGGAAACTGTCTGGAACGGAAATACCCCGGATTCCGAAGGGTATGGCGAAGAAAGCGGTGGACGTTTAGCTTCCTGCCATGATCGACAAGCTCGAGTTCTTCATCATCCTTGCCCGCGAAGAGCATTTCGGACGTGCCGCCGAACAGCTCGGCATTACGCAGCCGACGCTCTCGGCCGCGATCAAGCAGCTCGAGGAACAGCTCGGCGTGATGCTGGTCAAGCGCGGCTCGCGCTTCCAAGGGCTGACGCCTGAGGGCGAGCAGGTGCTGGTGTGGGCACGCCGCATCACCGGCGACGCCCGTACCATGAAGGAGGAGATGCGCGCGGCGCGGCACGGCCTTTCCGGCCATATCCGCATCGCCGCGATCCCCACCGCGCTTGCCATGATCCCGCGGCTGACCACGCCGTTTCGCGACAAACACCCCGGCGTGACCTTCTCGATCCTGTCGCGGACCTCGATCGAAGTGCTGTCTATGCTCGGCAATTTCGATGTCGATGCCGGCATCACCTATCTCGACAACGAGCCGCTGGGCCGCGTGACTAGCGTGCCGCTCTACTCGGAGCGCTACCAGCTCATCACGGCGGCCGGGAACGAATATTCCGAGCAGAAGAGCGTGACCTGGGCCGAAGTCAGCCGGCTGCCGCTCTGCCTGCTGACGCCCAACATGCAGAACCGGCGTATCATCGACCAGCATCTGGCCGAGGCCGGCGTGGTGGCGCGGCCGACGCTGGAATCCAACTCCATGATCGTGCTCTTTTCCCATATCCGCACCGGGAAATGGTCGTCGATCATGCCGCTCAACCTCGCGGAAACATTTGGTTTCGCCGAGCCTGTCCGCGCCATCCCGATTGTCGAACCGGACGCCAGTCACACGGTCGGACTGGTGGCAGCACCGCGCGAGCCGCAGACGCCACTGGTTGCGGCGCTGCTGGACGAGGCGACGACGCTGGCGGACGAGTTCAGGCGCGGCGCCTGAGCTTAGGCTGCTTTCGACAGTCTCTTAATAGAAAAAATCTATCAAGCGACGAAACCGCTTTATTGAATTTGCGCTATTCGTCTGCTTTCATAACGAAATAGCGATCAAGACGCTTTATAGGGAGGGCGCTGCGACCATGCAGCCCGCAGGTACCGAAATCGCATCGCGCACGAGCGCGGTCATCAACGAATTTGCCGGCCTCGAAGGTCCCCTGCTGCCCATACTGCACGGGCTGCAGGAGGAATTCGGCTTTGTGCCGGACGAGTCTCTGCCCGTCATCGCCAAGGCGCTGAACATCTCCAACGCCGAAGTGCACGGCGTCGTCACCTTCTACCACGACTATCGCCGTCACCCGGCCGGCCGGCATGTGCTGAAAATCTGTCAGGCTGAAGCCTGCCAGTCGATGGGCAGCGACGCGATCGCGGCGCGCATTCAGCAACTGCTCGGCATCGGGTTCCACGAGACGGCCAAGGACGGCTCGGTTACGCTGGAGCCGATCTACTGCCTCGGCCTCTGCGCCTGCGCGCCGGCTGCCATGCTGGATGGCGAGGTGATCGGACGGCTGGACGCAGAAAAGCTGGAAGAGATCGCCGCGGAGGTGCGGCTGTGAGCGTCACCCTCTACATCCCCGACGATTCCGGCGCGCTGGCGCTTGGCGCGGAGAAGGTCGCGAAGGCGATCGAGAATGAAATCGCCGCGCGCGGCATCGATGCGAAGATCGTGCGCAACGGCTCGCGCGGGATGTACTGGCTGGAGCCGATGGTCGAGGTCGAGACCCCGCAAGGCCGCGTCGCCTACGGGCCGGTGACGGCCAACGACGTGCCCTCGCTGTTCGACGCCGGGCTGGTTTCGGGCGGGTCGCACAAGCTCTCCCTCGGCAAGACAGATGACATTCCCTTCCTAGCGAAGCAGACCCGCCTGACTTTCGCGCGCGTCGGCATTATCGACCCCCTGTCGCTGGACGACTACAAGGCGCATGGCGGCCTGAGGGGGCTGGAGAAGGCCGTGGCGACAGTGCCCGCCGAGATCGTGAAGACAGTCACCGATTCCGGCCTGCGCGGTCGTGGGGGCGCCGGTTTCCCGACCGGCATCAAATGGAACACGGTGATGCTGGCCGTCGCCGACCGCAAATACATCCTCTGCAATGCCGACGAGGGCGACAGCGGCACGTTTGCCGACCGCATGATTATGGAGGGCGACCCCTTCGTGCTGATTGAGGGCATGGCGATCGCGGGCATCGCCACCGGCGCGACGAAAGGCTTCGTCTATATACGCTCCGAATATCCGCATGCCATCGCGACCATGACGCGCGCTGTCGAGATCGCACGCAAGCGCGGCGTGCTCGGCGTCAACGTGCTGGGTTCGCCCAACGCCTTCGACATCGAGATCCGCTCCGGCGCCGGCGCCTATGTCTGCGGCGAGGAAACGTCGCTGATGAATTCGCTCGAGGGAAAGCGCGGCATCGTGCGCGCCAAGCCGCCACTGCCGGCCATCCAGGGCCTGTTTGGCAAGCCGACAGTGATCAATAACGTGATCTCGCTGGCCTCCGTGCCGATCATCATGGACCGCGGCGCGGCGTTCTACAAAGATTTTGGCATGGGCCGCTCGCGCGGCACGATTCCGATCCAGATCGCCGGCAACGTCAAGCATGGCGGGCTGTTCGAGGCGGCTTTCGGCCTGACACTCGGCGAGATCGTCGACGACATCGGCGGTGGCACCGCGACGGGCCGGCCGGTGAAGGCCGTGCAGGTGGGCGGGCCGCTCGGGGCCTATTTCTCACGTGCCCTGTTCGACACGCCGTTCGACTACGAGGCTTTCGCGGCCAAGGACGGGCTGGTCGGACACGCGGGCATCGTAGTGTTCGACGACACCGCCGACATGCTGAAGCAGGCGCGCTTCGCGATGGAATTCTGCGCCATCGAGAGCTGCGGCAAGTGCACGCCCTGCCGCATCGGCTCGACGCGCGGCGTCGAGACGATCGACAAGATCGCGGCCGGCATCGAGTCCGAGAAGAACCTCGAGCTCGTGACCGACCTCTGCAACACGATGAAGTTCGGCTCGCTCTGCGCGCTGGGCGGCTTCACGCCCTACCCGGTGATGAGCTCGATCAACCACTTCCCCGATGATTTCAAGCCGCGTGCTTTAGCCGAGGCAGCGGAATGATGCGAATTGCCGGAAGAGAGTTCAGCTTCGTGATCGGCAGCGATGTCGACAGGGATGGAATGTATTACGAAGTAAGCGAGTCAAAGGCCGGGTCGAAAACTGTGGTGGCGGAAGTCTTCTATTCCGATAAAGACCGCCGCATGACTTTTACAGCCTTTTTGCCGGACTTGCCCTTCGAGGTAATTGAACATTTGGCTGAACAAGCGCGTGATCGTCTCACTCCCGTTCAGCGCAAAATTCAGGTCGTAGAATCTACTACCAAAAACGATTCGAATTAGGATCCTCATCATGGGCCTCATCCACGAAATCGACTACGGCACGCCGGCTTCCAAGTCGGAGAAGATGGTGACGCTCACCGTCGACGGCTTCGAGGTATCCGTGCCCGAGGGCACGTCGATCATGCGCGCGTCGATGGACGCCGGCATCGAGATCCCGAAGCTTTGCGCGACCGATATGGTGGATGCGTTCGGCTCCTGCCGGCTTTGCCTCGTCGAGATCGAGGGGCGCACGGGTACGCCTTCCTCCTGCACAACGCCGGTGGCGCCGGGCATGGTAGTGCACACACAGACCGGCCGGCTGAAGCAGTTGCGCAAGGGCGTGATGGAGCTCTACATCTCCGACCATCCGCTCGACTGCCTGACCTGTGCGGCGAATGGCGACTGCGAACTGCAGACGCAGGCCGGCGCGGTCGGCCTGCGCGACGTTCGTTACGGCTATGAAGGCGACAACCATGTTTTCGCCAAGACCCGCAACGCGCTGTCCGAAAGCACCGCCAACGCGCGGTGGATGCCGAAGGACGAGTCGAACCCGTACTTCACCTATGATCCGTCGAAGTGCATCGTCTGCTCGCGCTGCGTGCGCGCCTGCGAGGAAGTGCAGGGCACGTTCGCGCTGACCATCGAGGGCCGTGGCTTCGGCTCGCGCGTGTCGCCTGGCATGCACCAGCCCTTCCTCGATTCGGAATGCGTGTCGTGCGGCGCCTGCGTGCAGGCATGCCCCACGGCGACGCTGACCGAGAAGAGCGTGATCGAGATCGGCCAGCCCGAGCATTCCAAGGTGACGACCTGCGCCTATTGCGGTGTCGGCTGCTCGTTCAAGGCCGAGATGCGCGGCGAGGAACTCGTGCGCATGGTGCCGTGGAAGGACGGCAAGGCCAATCGTGGCCACTCCTGCGTCAAGGGTCGCTTCGCCTATGGCTACGCCACGCACAAGGAGCGCATCCTCAACCCGATGATCCGCGAAACGATCGACCAGCCATGGCGCGAGGTTTCGTGGGACGAGGCCTACAAGCATGTTGCCTCCGAATTCCGCCGTATCCAGTATCAGTATGGCCGGGCCTCCATCGGCGGCATCACTTCGTCACGTTGCACCAACGAAGAAACATACCTCGTCCAGAAGCTGGTCCGCGCCGGCTTCGGCAACAACAACGTCGATACCTGCGCGCGCGTCTGCCACTCGCCGACCGGCTACGGCCTCGGCCAGGCGTTCGGCACCTCGGCCGGCACGCAGGACTTCGATTCGGTCGAGGACAGCGACGTCATCATGGTGATCGGCGCGAACCCTTCGGCCGCGCATCCTGTGTTTGCGTCGCGCATGAAGAAGCGCATCCGCAAGGGCGCAAAGCTGATCGTGCTCGACCCACGCGTCACCGAAACGGTGGATTCGGTGCATGCGAAGGCCGACTGGCACCTGCCGCTCAAGCCCGGCACGAACGTCGCGGTCGTCACGTCGCTTGCACATGTCATCGTGACCGAGGGCCTGTTCGACGAGCAGTTCATCCGCGAGCGCTGCGAATGGGACGAATTCCAGGACTATGCCGAATTCGTCTCGGAAGCGCGCAACAGCCCGGAAGAAGTCGAGAAGCTATCTGGAGTTCCGGCCGACCTGATCCGCGGCGCTGCACGGCTTTATGCGACCGGCGGCAACGGCGCGATCTATTACGGCCTCGGCGTCACCGAGCACAGCCAGGGTTCGACGACCGTCATGGCGATCGCCAACCTCGCCATGCTCACCGGCAATATCGGCCGGCGCGGTGTCGGCGTGAACCCGCTGCGCGGCCAGAACAACGTGCAGGGTTCGTGCGACATGGGCTCTTTCCCACACGAACTGCCCGGCTACCGCCATATCTCAGGCGATGCCGTGCGCGACATCTATGAGAGCCTGTGGGGCGTGAAGCTAGACAATGAACCGGGCCTGCGCATCCCCAACATGCTGGACGCCGCCGTCGAGGGCACGTTCAAGGGCATCTACATCCAGGGCGAGGACATCCTGCAGTCCGACCCCGACACGAAGCATGTCTCGGCCGGCCTTGCGGCGATGGAATGCGTCGTCGTGCAGGACCTGTTCCTCAACGAGACGGCGAACTACGCGCATGTCTTCCTGCCGGGCTCGACCTTCCTCGAGAAGGACGGCACCTTCACCAACGCCGAGCGCCGCATCAACCGTGTGCGCAAGGTGATGAGCCCGAAAAACGGCTATGCCGATTGGGAAGTGACCCAGTTGCTCGCGCAGGCGATGGGGCTGGACTGGAATTATACGCATCCGTCGCAGATCATGGACGAGATCGCCAGGACGACGCCGTCCTTCGCCCTCGTTTCCTACGACTATCTGGAGAAGATGGGCTCGGTGCAGTGGCCCTGCAACGAGAAGGCGCCAAAAGGCACGCCGATCATGCATGTCGAAGGTTTCGTGCGCGGCAAGGGCAAGTTCATCCGCACCGAATATGTCGCGACCGACGAGAGGACCGGCCCGCGCTTCCCGCTGCTGCTGACCACCGGCCGCATCCTCAGCCAATACAATGTCGGTGCGCAGACGCGGCGCACCGCGAACGTCATGTGGCACGACGAGGACCGGCTCGAGATCCATCCGCACGACGCCGAGCAGCGCGGCATCCGCGACGGCGACTGGGTGAAGCTGGCGAGCCGCGCCGGCGAGACGACGCTGCGCGCGCAGATAACGGACCGGGTGGCCCCGGGCGTGATCTACACGACCTTCCACCACCCTGACACGCAGGCCAACGTCATCACCACGGACTATTCCGACTGGGCGACCAACTGCCCCGAATACAAGGTGACCGCCGTGCAGGTGTCGCCGTCGAACGGCCCGAGCGAATGGCAGCGTGAGTATGACGAGCTGGCCAAGCGCAGCCGGCGGATCGAGGGACACCTCGAGGCGGCTGAGTAGGGCATAGCGCGATGCGCCTGCGCCCTCCCCTTTCCCAGACGATGCGGCTTGCGCGGCGGGCGGCCGGCACCGCGACGAGCAACCGCACGGTGCCGGAGGAAACGCCGGTGGCGTTTTCCTTCGCCGGGACGACGCATGCGGTGATGATGGCCTCGCCTGCGGATTTCGAGGATTTCGCGCTCGGCTTCTCGCTGACCGAGGGCATCATCGACCAGCCCGAGGAGATCGAGGCGATCGAGGTCGAGGACCATGGAGCGGGCGTCGATATCCAGATCCGGTTGAGGGACCAGGCGAACGATCGTTTCCAGGCGCGCCGTCGCAGGCTGGCGGGGCCGGTCGGTTGCGGGCTCTGCGGCATTGAGTCGATCGAGGAGGCGATGCGCTCGGTGGACAGCGTTTCGCGTGACGCGATCACGCTTTCGGCCGCAGACATCGTGCAATCTGTGAAGCTGCTCTCAAAGGTACAGCCTATGCATGCCGAGACGGGCGCGGTGCATGCCGCCGGCTTCTATGTGCCGGGCAAAGGCATCGTGCAGGCGCGCGAGGATGTCGGGCGTCACAATGCGCTCGACAAGCTCGCAGGCGCACTATCCCGCAAGGGCATCGACGGCTCCGACGGTGCGGTGGTGGTGACCAGCCGCGTCTCGGTGGAGATGGTGCAGAAGACGGCGGCGATCGGCGCATCATTCATCATCGCGGTATCGGCGCCAACGGCGCTGGCGATCCGCACGGCGGACGAGGCCGGTATGACATTGGTCGCGCTGGTCCGCGGCGAGGATTTCGACGTGTTCACACACCCCGAACGCGTGACAGACGGAGCAACGCGCGATGTCGCCTAACCAAACCGATCAAGATGAAACGCACATCGATCAGGGTATTGCCAAGATCGTCCGCATGGCCAACCAGATTGGCACCTTCTTTGAATCGAAGCAGGACCGCGCCGAGGGTGTGCACGGCATCGCCGAGCATATCAACAAGTTCTGGGAACCGCGCATGCGCCGCCACTTCTTCGAGGTGTTCGACGCCGGCGGCGACGGGTTCAAACCGATCGTGATGGAAGCCGCCGCCCAGATCCGGCGGCCGAGCCAACCGATCTCGCCGGAGCATGTGGCCGAGGCCAACGCAGACGTGAGCGGCTGACGAGCACTTACAGAGCCCGTCACCCCGCGCTCACGCGGAGCGCATTGGCTTCAGCGCAACGGCCCAGCGCAGCAGTTCATCGAGCATCGTTTTTGCGCCCGTTTCGGCCTGCTCACCCGGTCGAAAAGTGCCGTCATCCTTGAGGTGCTGTGCGAAGGCGGGAATCGC
Source organism: Mesorhizobium quangtriensis (assembly GCF_040081925.1). NCBI lineage: Bacteria > Pseudomonadati > Pseudomonadota > Alphaproteobacteria > Hyphomicrobiales > Phyllobacteriaceae > Mesorhizobium > Mesorhizobium quangtriensis. The sequence continues at coordinate 1,028,253 of NZ_JBEBMF010000001.1, read as the reverse complement.
GACGCTTTCGGGAATCGGCATGATCTTCAGCGTGGTCAGCAGAAGCTTCTCGGATTGCTGCGCGCGCAGGCCGCCCGATACCCCGCCGTAGCTCACGAGGCCGGCCGGCTTGTAGGCCCACTCCCGCGCCAGATACGTCAGCGCGTTCACAAAGGCAGGCGGCGCGAAGTAATTGTACTCCGGCGTGACGAAAGCGAAAGCATCCGCAGAGGCGACGCTCTGCGACCAGCGCTTCGTATGGGCATGTTCGTACTGATGCAGGCGCGGGTGCTTCGGCTCGTCATAGACCGGCAGTTCGAAATCGGCGAGGTCGACAAGGACCGCGTTGAAGCCGGCATGTTTGACGGCCTGGCCGTGGAACCAGTCAGCGATCTTCGGGCCCAGACGGCCGGGCCTTGTGCTGCAGATGATGACGTTGAGACGAAGGGCCAAGGCAAAGCTCCTGCTGCCGGTGTGAGACAACCCTCACTTAGCGCGGCCATGTCGCACTGCAACAGGGCTGCGCCGCACAGGCGAGCGAAACAAGGCGACGGATCGTCGCCTCCGGGTGAACGAGGCTTTGTCCTACGCTCTGGACGCCTTCTTCCAATGGTCCTTGATGTGCGTGAAGCCGTCGCGATAGACCGCCTCGGGGCTTTCGGCAAAATCGCGCCAGACCTTGGTGGCGGCGGCAAGGTCCTTCAGGCCGCGCCCGAAAGCCTCGATGGTCAGCCAGTCGTCGTAGCCGCTCTTTTTGATCGCCGCAAAGGTCTTCTTCCACGGAATGTTGCCGCGACCGGGCACGCCACGATCGTTTTCCGAGATGTGGATGTGGCAGATGTTGCGGACATGATCCGTGTACGCCGCGATCGGATCCTGCTCTTCGATATTGGCGTGGAAGGTGTCGTACATCGCCTTGATGTGCGGACGATCGATGGCGTCGATGTGCTCCGACAGGTCGGCCATGGTGTTGAGAAGGTAGCACTCGAAGCGGTTCAAGGCTTCCAGCCCGATGGTGACGTCACGCTTTCCCGCGTGGTCGCCGATGGCGCGCTGCGAGGCAACCGAGTGCTTCTTCTCAACAGGCGTCGGCCCGACTCCCGTGAACGCGCCGAGCGTCGAGTGCATCGGGCCGGACAGGCGCTTTGCGCCGAGAGCGGCGGCGCAATCGATCGCCCATTTCATGTAGGCGATGCCCTTCTTCCGCGTCGCGCTGTCCGCGGAGATCAGGTTCATCGACGGGTCGCCCATGGCGCTGACGGCCGTGCGCTCCAAACCTATCCTGTCCAACATATCGCCGAGGCGGGCGTAGTCGTCAGGCGTGCCCTCGAAGATCGGAATCTCGACACCGTCATAGCCGGTCGACTTGATGTCCTGGAGCAGACGCCTGTGTTTTCCCGTAACGTTGGTCGTCCACAGCAACATGCAGAAACCGATTTTCATGACACCCTCCCGCCGATCCGACCCCTCTTCCCGGCCTGATCTTGCGCGGCAATCTAGCCGGGAAAATCTGGTCGGACCAGATGGTCTCGGCCAGAATTATTGCAGGATCAGATCGGAGGCTTTCTCGGCGACCATGATCGTGGCCGCGTTGGTGTTGGAGGAGACCACGCGCGGCATGACCGACGAGTCGCAGACGCGCAGGCCCTCGATGCCGCGCAGCCGAAGATCGGGACCCACAACCGCATCCTCACCCACTCCCATGCGGCAGGTGCCGACGGGATGATAGGCAGAGCGCGCATATTGACGCGCCAGCTTCTCCAGTTCGCGCCGGCCGACGACACCCCTGCCCGGCAGATGTTCGCGCGCGATCATGCGAGACAGTGCGGGCTGGGCAAGGATTTCGCGGCTGATCTCGATGCCGTCGATGATGCGCTCGACATCGTAGCGCTCGGCCAGAGCGTTCGGGTCGATCAGCGGCGCGTCCGCGAAGTTCGATGAGCGCAGCGTGACGGAGCCGCGCGAGCGCGGCCGCACGTGATACGAGTTGAGCGTGCAGCCGTTGCCCGAGGGAACGCTGCCGATGCCCTCCTCGACGCCGGCGCCCGGCAGGAAATGGAATTGTATGTCGGGGGTCTTTTCGGAGCGGTCGCCCCACCAGAATCCGCCGGCCTCCACGATGTTGGAGGCGACCGGCCCCTTGCCGAAGAGAACGTATTCGAGGCCGGCCATCGCCTGCCAGCGCTTCTTCTTGTAGCGGTCGATGCCATACGATCCGGAAAGCTCGGCGATGACGTCGAAATTGATGTGGTCGTGCAGGTTCTGGCCGACACCTGGGAGGTCGTGGACTGGCTTGACGCCGACTTGCGCGAGATGGTCGGCAGGGCCGATGCCCGAGAGCATGAGCAGCTTCGGCGAACCGATCGCGCCGGCGGTGACGATCACCTCACGATCGGCCCGGATGATTTCCGTGCCCGCGCCTGACGCGACCTCGACACCGACAGCGCGGCCCTTTTCCAACACGACACGCAGCACTGTGACGTCGGTGCGCAGAGTGAGGTTCGGGCGCGATAGCGCCGGGCGCAGATAGCCTACGACGGTGGAGCAACGTTTCCCGCCGCGCGTAAAGGTCTGGTAGAAGCCGACGCCTTCCTGCTCGCCAGCATTGAAGTCGGCGCGGAACGGCAGGCCGGCCTGCTGGGCGGCACGAACGAAGGCGCGCGTCAGCGGGTGCGGCGAACCGCTGGAAATGCCTTGCGGCCCGTCAATGCCGTGATGCGGGCCAGCGAAGGTGTCGTTGCCTTCGGAGCGTCGGAAATAGGGCAGCACGTCAGCATAGGACCAGCCGTCGCAGCCTTCCTCCTTGGCCCAGTCGTCATAATCCTGCGGGCAGCCGCGCGTGAAGACCTGTGCGTTGATCGAGGAGCCGCCGCCGAGCACGCGGGCCTGTGGATAAACGATGGTGCGGCCTTCGATCTCGCGCCCGGGCACGGTGTCGTAGCCCCAGATCAGCGGGCCTGCGGTCATCTTGAAGAAGCCGACCGGCCAATGGATGTAGCGGTCGGTGTCCTGTGGCCCCGCTTCCAGCAATAGCACGGAGACATCGGCCTTTTCGGACAGACGTGCGGCAAGAACACAGCCGGCCGCGCCGCCGCCAACGATGATGTAGTCCGGCATTCTTCCTCCTGGCGACTCCGGTATGCCACCGGACTCATAGGCGCTCGTCAGCAACCCGCAAAGAATTTTCCCTCGATCTTGCCTAAGGTCAAGAGAAAGGGTACGGTTATAGTCTTGAAGGGTTGTCGTACAAGTGCGGAGGACCGTACGCAACCGGCTGCACTGAAGACGCGGCACAGAGGAGGCGACGCCACGGTAAATCCGGCTCTCGCAATCGAATAGCAGACATCAATCTCATCCACTCGGGAGGAACCAAGGATGGACGACAGGAATTCGTTTTATAGACTGGGCAAGGTCAACCGCCGCACGCTGATGATGGGTGCAGCGGCAGGCGCCGCCACGCTCGCCATGCCTGCCGTGCTGCGCGCACAGGCCGCGCCGACGCTGGTGACGTCGATTCGCTCGCTGTCGAACCCCTATCACGCCGTCTGGAAGCAGGGCGCGGAAGCCTTCGCCAAGTCGGTCGGCCTCGAGCATGTCACGCTGGTCTCCGAAGGTAACAGCGAGAAGGGCATCGCCGACATCAAGGCGATGCTTGCCAAGACCGGCGGCAACATGGTGCTGAACTCCGACCCGAACGACACGCCGGACGCGCGTCCGATCGTGGAGGCCACGGTGGGCGCAGGCGCCTTCGTGGTGACGCAGTGGAACAAGCCGGCCGACCTGCATCCGAAGGACTTCACGCCGAACTACGTCTCCCACATCGAGTTCGACGGCATCGCCTCGGGCAAGCAGATCGCGGAAATCCTGTTCAAGGCGATCGGCGGCTCGGGCGGCATCGTCGCTCTCGGCGGCATGATCTCGACCACGGCCGCCATCGAGCGCAAGAAGGGTCTCGACGAGGCGCTGGCCGCCAACCCGAACATCAAGCTGCTCGACTTCCAGGTTGCGAACTGGAAATCGACGGAAGCCTTCGACCTGACATCGAACCTGCTCACCCGCTTCGGCGACGAGATCAAGGGCATCTGGGCGGCCAATGACGACATGGGCGTCGGCGCTCTGGAAGCGCTGCGCGCCGAGGGGCTGGCCGGCAAGGTTCCGATCGTCGGCGTCGACGGCATCAAGTCGGCGGTCGATGCGGTGCGCGCCGGCGAGTTTGCCGCAACCGTCACCTCCGATCCGTTCTGGCAGGGCGGCATGGGCCTTGCGATCCCGCTGGCGGCCAAGACCGGCAAGATCGACGTGGCGACGCTGCCGCCGGAGAACCGCGAGTTCTACGGCACGGCCGTGCTGATCGCGCAGGACAATGTCGAGGAGTACTACAAGAACAACATCGACTCGCAGCCAGTGATCGACTGGACCGATCTCTGGGGCCGCGTCACCGGGCCGATCCGGACCTGAGTTGAAGGCCGCGGGGCGTCCTCACGCCCTGCATCCTCCCAGGGACGCGCGCTCTGACCCCCGGGCGCGCGTCCACCTTTCGATACATACCAATCGAAGAGCAGCTTCTTGACAGTCCAGAGCGAACCCTTGAAATCCGTCTCCGAGATGGAGCGGACGAAACCAGCAACCTCTTCCGCGGGTCGGGTGGCCGCACTTTTTGGCGGTCCACGCTGGCGGGCCTATGCGCCGCTCGCCGTGCTGATCGCGCTCTGCATCATCATCACCATCGCCAATCCCAATTTCATTGAACCGCGCAACCTGATCCGAGTCGCGAATTCGGCGGCGGTTCCGCTGACGCTGGCGCTGGGGCTGACCTTCGTCATCCTGCTCGGGTCGATCGATCTTTCTATCGAAGGCGCGGTGTCCGTCGCCGCGATGGTTCTCGTGCTACTGGCCATGAACGACAGCAACGGCAACAATTATGGCTGGTTCGCGGTGGTTGCCGCGATCGCCGCCGCCACGCTGATGGGCTTTCTTAACGGGCTGGTGCAGACCGTCCTGCGCATCCCCTCCTTCATGACGACGCTCGGCATGTGGTTCATCGGGCTGGGCTTTGCCGTCTACATGCTGGGCGGCTCGGCGATCCGGCTGACGGACGATTCCATCCGGTCGCTGGCGCTGACCCGTTTTCTCGGCCTGCCGCTTGCCGTGTGGGTTGCGACCGGCGCCTTCATCCTCGCGCTGGTCATCCAGTCGCACACGCGACTCGGACGCCACATCATGGCCGTCGGGGGCGGCGAGGACGTCGCAGAACTCTCCGGCATCAACCTGAGGCGGGTGCGCATCGCGACCTTCGCGCTCGCCGGTTTCTTCTTCGGCGTGGCTGGCGTGCTGGCAGCCGCGCAGCTCGGCCAATCCAACGCGACCATCGGCGATGGACGCTTGTTCGCGGCCGTGACGGCGGTTGTGGTCGGCGGCACCGCGCTGACGGGCGGCGAAGGCGGCGTGTGGAACACGCTGGTCGGTGTGCTGATCGTGACCGTACTCGCCAACGGCATGATCCTGCTCGGCATCTCGCCCTACATCCAGCAGACGGTGCAGGGGCTGATGATCATCGCTGCCGTCGCGCTGTCGCTCGACCGCGTCAACCTCAAGATCATCAAGTGACCGCCATGCTCCAGGCCAGCGCAGTCACCAAAAGTTTTCCGGGCGTCAAGGCGCTCAAGGACATCAACATCGAGGTCCGCCCCAACGAGGTGGTCGGGCTGATCGGCGAGAACGGCGCGGGCAAGTCGACGCTGATGCGCGTGCTCGCCGGTACGCTGCGCCACGACAGCGGGTCGCTGACGCTCGACGGGGAGGAACTGAAGCTGCGCAACGCACGTGACGCGGCACGGCATGGCATTGGCATGGTCTTCCAGGAGCAGTCGCTGCTGCTCAACATGTCGGTTGCCGAGAACATCTATCTCGGGCAGGAAGACCGCTTCATCCGCTTCGGCATCGTCAACTGGAAGGCGATGAACGCGGCGGCGCGACGGCAGCTGGCCAAGATCGGCGTCGACATCGACGTGACGGCGCGCACCTCCGAGCTTTCCTTCGCCGCGCGCCAGATGGTGGAACTCGCCAAGGCGCTGACCCTGGAGGAAAGCGTGGACCGGCCGCTCGTCATCCTGCTCGACGAGCCGACCTCCGTGCTGACCGCCGCCGACATCGAGGTTCTGTTCGAACGCGTGCGGGCGTTGAAGTCCCGCGCGAGCTTCGTTTTCGTCTCGCACCGGCTGGACGAGGTGCTGGCCATCTCCGACCGCGTCTACACGATGAAGGACGGCGAAGTTGTGGCCGAGCACAGGGCGTCCGAGGTCAGCGCGCCCGAACTGCACAAGGTCATGGTCGGGCGCGGACTGCAGGCCGAGTATTACCGCGAGACCCGGCAGGGCGAGCCGCGCAGCGAGGTGATGGTCGAGGCGAAAGGCTTGGGCCTTGCCGGCGCCTATCACAGCATCGACCTGACGATCCACGCCGGCGAGATCGTCGGTATCGCCGGCGTGGTCGGCTCGGGCCGCGAGGAACTCGTGCGCACCATTGGTGGCTACATGCCACAGACCGAGGGCACGCTGGAGATCGCGGGCGAACCGGTGCGGTTTTCCTCGCCGGAGCAGGCGGTGAAGAAGAGCATCGGCTCGGTGCCGCGCGAGCGCCGCATCGAGGGGCTGGTCATGTTCCTGTCCATCGCGGAGAACATCACGCTGGCCGACCTGAAGAGCGTGATGCGCCACGGCGCAATCAATTATCGGATGGAGCGCGAACTCGCCTCCGACTGGATCAAGCGGCTGCGCATCAAGGCGACAGGGCCGGACGTTGCCTGCCGCAAGCTTTCGGGCGGCAACCAGCAGAAGGTCGTGCTGGCGCGCTGGATGACGGCGGGATCGCGCATCCTCATCCTCGACCATCCGACGCGCGGACTGGACGTCGGCGCTAAGGAGGAGGTCTACGACCTGATCCGCGATCTCTCCGAACAGGGCGTGGCGATCCTTCTCATCTCCGACACGCTGGAGGAAACAATCGGCCTGTCGCACCGGGTGCTGGTGATGCGCGACGGCGAGATCACCGCCCGCTACGAAGCAAAACCGGGCGCGAAGCCCGACCAGGTGGATCTTGTGAAAGCGATGGTGTGATGGACGGGCCGTACTCGCTCAAGAATTTTCTCGAACGCGGCTGGATCCACGGCGCGATCCCGCCTGCCCTTCTGGTCGGCCTCGTCATCCTTATCGAACTGGCCGCGCCCGGGTTCCTGTCTGGCGAGACGCTGAGCCTGCTGTTCGCCAACACGGCGGTGCTTTTCATCCTGGCCACGGGCGTGACCTTCGTCATCCTGCTCGGCGGCATCGACCTGTCCATCCAGGCGGTGGCTTCACTGGCAAGCGTCGTGCTGGCGCAACTGCTGCCGAGCTACGGACTGCTGGCGTTTCCGATCGCCATCGCGACAGGCTTCGCCTTCGGCCTGCTCAGCGGCGTCGTGCATGTGCGGCTGAAGGTGCCGTCCTTCGTGGCGACGCTGGCCACCGCCGGCATCGTGACCGGCATGGCGCTGTGGATATCCGACGGCCGCGCCATCACCATCGAGGAAGGCGGCCGCGCCAACACGATGTGGATCAACGGCACGCTTCTGGGCATACCGGTTGTCGTGTTGCTGGCGGCGGCGGTCGGGCTCGCGAGCTTCCTTGGGCTGCGTTACACACGCTTCGGCAGGCAGAGCCTTGCCGTCGGCGCGGGCGAGCCCGCGGCATGGGCGGCCGGCATCAATGTCGACCGCACCAAGATCACCGCCTTCGCCATCTCAGGCATGCTGGCGGCGATTGCCGGCGTCATCCTGGCATCACGCCTCTCCAGCGGCTCGCCGAGCCTTGCAAACCAGCTTCTGTTACCGGCGATCGCGGCCGTCATCGTCGGGGGCACGGCAATCACAGGCGGGCTCGGCGGCGTGGCGCGAACGGCGGTCGGCGCGCTTATCATCTCGCTGGTGCGGATCGGCATGACCTTCGTCGGCGTGAACATCTTCGCCGAGAACATCGTGTTCGGAGCGGTGCTGATCATCGCTGTCGCGATCACCATCGACCGCTCGAAGATCCCGGTGATCAAGTGAGCTATTCTGCCGCCAGAAACGGAAAGGGGCGCTTGTTGGCGCCCCCTCCGTCAAGGCATATTTGCGGGGTCACATCACCCCATTGTGTCGAGGTCGATCAGCTCGATCTTGTAGCCGTCCGGGTCTTCGATGAAGGCGATGTGGGTGGTGCCGTGCAGCATCGGGCCCGGCGGACGCGGAATCTTCGCGCCGCGCTTCTCAAGCTCGGCGCAGACGCCGTAGATGTCGCGCACGCCGAGTGCCAGGTGGCCGAAGGCGGTGCCGAGTTCATACGGCTCTTCCCTGCCCCAGTTGAGCGTGAGTTCAAGAACCGTGTCGGTTTCCTCGGGGCCGTAGCCGACGAAGGCGTTGGTGAATTTGCCCCCCGGATAGTCGTCACGGCGCAAGAGCTTCATGCCCAGAAGCTCGGTGTAGAAGGCGATCGACTTGTCGAGGTCGAGCACCCGGATCATGGTGTGCATGTATCGAAAGTTCGCGGCGGCTCCAGCCATCCTCAGTTTCCTCCGGTCTTTGAGAATTTCGTTTCCGATCCCGACATCGTCGCACCGAAATTACCGGCGCTTGATGTTCCAAATCAGGGTTGTATGATAACACTACAAGATCGACGCCTGTCCAGCGAATTCGGTCTGAGCCCGCTGCGTCTTGCGGAGTGCATTGCATGAATATCGCCCCTCTGTCCACGGAGCCGCTCGGCCTTCTGGCCGGGCTCCTGCCGGAGGGGTCGCTTCTTACCCGCGACGAGGACCTGGCGCGCTACAGCCGCGACTGGTCGGGCGACCATTTCGGGCGGCCGCTGGCGGTGGCGCGACCTTCCAGCGTCGAGGAGGTGTCGGCGCTGATGGCGCTCTGTCATCGCGAGCGCATCCCGGTCGTGCCGCAAGGCGGCCTGACTGGCCTCGTCGGCGCAGCTGTCGCGACGGATGGCCGCGAACTGGTTCTCTCGCTGGAACGCATGAACCGCATCCTGTCTGTCAATCCGATCGACTACGCGATCACGGTAGAAGCGGGCTGCATCCTGGAGGACGCCAAGCGGGCGGCTGACGAGGCGAACTGCCTCTTGCCGATCACCTTCGGCGCACAGGGAAGCTGCCGCATCGGCGGCAATGTCGCGACGAATGCCGGCGGCTTCAACGTGCTGCGCTACGGCATGACGCGCGATCTCGTGCTCGGCTTGCAGGTGGTGCTCGCCGACGGGCGTATCTGGGACGGCCTGAGGACGCTGCGCAAGGACAATCGCGGCTACGACCTCAAGCAGTTGTTTGTCGGCAGCGAGGGCACGCTTGGGGTCGTGACGGCGGCTGCGCTGAAGCTTTTTCCAAAGCCGACACAGATCGAGACCGCGCTGGTAGGGTTGCGCTCGATCGAGGATGCGATGGCGCTCTATGCGCGGGCGCGGCGCGAATGCAGCGACCTGCTGACCGCCTTCGAGCTCATCCTGCGGCGCGGCATCGAGATTTCGTTGAACGCGCGGTCCGATCTGGGCGATCCGCTGTCGCAGCCTTATCCCGTCTACGTGCTCATCGAAGCCGGCGCGGGCGGACGCGTCGATCTCCGGAAGATTCTGGAGGACTTCTTCGCCGACGCCTCCGACCTGATCGGAGACGGTATCATCGCGTCGAGCCGCGCACAGGGCGAGCGGCTCTGGTTGTACCGCGAAGTGATGGTGGAAATGCAGGGGCGCGGCGGACGTTACCTGCGTACCGACGTTTCGGTGCCTATCTCGAAGCTTGCGGCTTTCGTGCGCGACGCCCTGACCGACATCGATATCCGCCTGCCCGACGCGCTCGCGGTGACCTATGGTCATGTTGGCGACGGCAACATCCACATGAACGTGGTGCCCCCGGAAGGCATGGAAGCCACCGCCGTCGACCGGCTGTTCCACGAAGCGGAGGCGCTGATCTTCGGCGCCCTGGATCGGCATGGCGGTTCGATCAGCGCCGAGCACGGAATCGGCCGCGTCAAGCAGCACGCCTTCCTCGAGCGCGCCGACCCGGTCGGGCTCGACATCGCCGGCAAGCTGAAGCAGATGCTCGACCCGCGACACATCCTCAGCGATGGGCGTATATTGCTGCCAGGCAAGGCGGAGTAGACGGGTGGCGGGAATGAACCTCAAGCTGGACAAGGTCAATCGCGGTCCGCATCTGTCCACGCTCGTGGCGAGCTCGATCTCGCGCGAGATCGCGCAAGGACGGCTGAAGCCTGGCGACCAATTGCCGACGGAACAGGCGCTGGCCACGACCTTCGGTGTCAGCCGAAACGTGGTGCGCGAGGCGATCGCGCGGCTGCGCTCCGAGGGCCGCATCTGGTCGCAGCAGGGGCGCGGCGCTTTCGTCGCCGACGACAGCAACCCGACGGTCCTGACCATTGATTTCGAATCGCTGCAGCAGTCCGACTCCTTCCGCAGCCTTTTCGAATTGCGCGGCATCCTGGAGGTGCAGGCGGCGTCGCTGGCGGCCGCGCGCAGGACCGACTCCGACCTGAAGGCCATGACTGACGCGCTGAAGGCAATGCGCGACGCTCCCTATGGCAGCGTCGCCTGGCTGAAAAGCGATCTCGAGTTCCACCGCGCCGTCTCCAAGGCAACGCGCAACGCCTACATGGGCCAGTTCATGACTTTCATCGCGGAACGCATCCGCGAAGCCATCCTGGCTGCCGGCAACCGGCAGGGATCGGACGACATGGCGCGCATCACCATCGGCGAACATGAAAGCATCCTCGCGGCAATCAGGGCCAGCGATACCGCAGCCGCGCGCGCCGCGATGCAGGACCACCTGACTGGCGCGGCGAAGCGTGTCGGTCTGGACACCCTCGAAGCACCGGAGGGCAAGGCGAAGGCCGGCAGGAAAGCTGCCGGCGCGGCGAAGCGATAGATGATGCGGCGGTAAGCCCGATTTATTCTTTCACGGTCAGCGAGACGCCGTTCAGCCCCGCGATGATGTCGGAGAGGGCCGGCACGAACTTTTCGCCGTGGCCCGTCGCGACGGCGGTTGCGAATCCGTTGCGCACAACAGCGCCAACCGGATTGGCGACGCCGGCCGACTGCGCGAAGGAGGCCAGATAGGTCATGTCCTTAAGCGCGTTGACGATGGCGAAGCGCTGCGCGTTCTCGTTGCGGTTGATGACGAAATCGAAAAACGCCTGGTAGAAGCCGCAATCCATGCGGCTGCCACTTATGACGCTGTGAAAGACTTTCGGCGTCAGCCCGGCCTTCACGCCCAGCGTGAGCGCCTCCGAATAGACGGCGGAATAGCTCATCGAGACGAAGTTGTTCAGGAGTTTCATCGTGTGTCCGCTGCCGACAGGGCCGGTGGGCACGATGCGGGCGGAGAAGGCTTCCAGCACGGGCCGGACGCGCTCCACATCCTCCGCTGCGCCGCCGATCATCACATCGAGCTTGCCTTCCGCCGCCTCCTTCGGCGTGCGGGCAAGCGGTGCATCGATCAGGGTGATGCCCTGTTTCTTGAGTTCGGTGGCAAGCTGGACCGTGGACGAGGGATTGGAGGTCGAGCAATCGACAATGGTCAGCGGCTTGCTGGCCGACGCAAGGCCCTCCGGCCCCCGGACCAAGGATTCCACCTGCGGCGATCCGGTGACGCAGAGGATGACGATGTCGCACTGTTCGGCGAGAGCGCGCGGCGTCTCGGCCTCGACGGCTCCATCGGCCACGAGACGCGCAAGCGCGTCGCGGCTGCGGTGTGCCCAGACGGTCAGGGGCCAGCCCTTGGCGAGCAGGTTGGCCGCCATGCCGGACCCCATGCTGCCCAGGCCAATAAAACCGATCCTGTCCTTCATCCATTCCTCCCATAGCTGTTGGCGAAAGCGGCCTGCCGCCGCGAAATGTTGCAGGCGGTTCGCGTCGGTGCGATTCTGCCCCAACGAATCGGGAGGAGCCGACGAACCCCATGGCGGAGCGCGACGCGCCTTTCTTCGACGCCATCCAGCAGACGCCCAATCTGCGCAGCGGTCTTGTCGACACGCTGATGGCGCAGATCGAATCCGGCGACCTCGCGCCCGGCCAACGACTGCCGACCGAGCAGGAGATCGTGGCGGCAACCGGCGTGAGCAGAACGGTAGTTCGCGAGGCGCTTGCGGCGCTGCGTGCCCGAGGCCTGATCACCACCCGTCAAGGGTTGGGCGCCTTCGTTGCGAAGGATCCGCCTCCCAAGACGTTTTCCATCGTGCCCAACGATATCGGCTCCATCGAGGACGTGTTGCGGGCTCTCGAATTGCGGGTCGGGATCGAGACGGAGGCAGCCGGCCTTGCCGCGAAGCGCCGCACGGCCGACGACCTCGCGCGGATGGATACAAGGCTTAAGGCCATCGATACGGCATTGGCCGCGAACGAAACCGGCGCGCAGGAGGATTTCGCGTTCCACCGCGCCGTGGCGGCGGCCACCGGCAATCCCTATTTCACGCGCCTGTTCGACGCGTTCGGCGCGGCGATGATGCCCCGCCAATGGGCGTCCTTCGACCGCATGGACGAGACGACGCGCGAGAAACATTTCGCACGCATGCGCGACGAACACCGCAGGATACTTGCGGCCATCGAGGCGGGTGACGCTGCGACCGCCCAGCGCACGATGCGGACGCATCTGTCGCGTTCCTATACCCGTTTCGAAGACTTGCGCGATCTCGCAGCGGGAACCGGTTCCGGCAGTTAGGTGCGAAGTACGGCTCCCCTTCATTTTTCCACGGAGGCGGAGCGCGAGTATCAACCCAAAATCCATTTTTGCCGTCTTACCGGGTTGTCATACAACTATCTGCTCTGATAATTCGACGGCAGACATCGAGTCAAGCCGGATGGTCTTTCGCGGCAAAAAGGGCGAAAAGGCGCATTCGTGTCAGGAGATGAATCATGCAGTCACGTGAGTTCGGCCGCACCGGCCGCAAAGTCAGCGAAATCGGTTTCGGCGCCTGGGCCATCGGCTCGGCCTGGGGCGAGGTGAACGACGACGAGGCGCGCGCAGCACTTCATGCCGCGCTCGACACCGGCGTCACCTTCCTAGACACCGCCGACGTCTATGGCGACGGCCATTCGGAAAGGCTGATCGCGCAGGTTATGAAGGGGCGCGGCGGCGAGCGTCCCTATATCGCCACCAAGGCCGGACGCCGCCTGCCCAAGCAGACCGTCGAGGGCTACAGCGCCGAGAATCTGTCGGCGTGGACGGACCGAAGCCTGAAAAATCTCGAAGTCGATACGCTGGACCTCGTTCAGCTGCACTGCCCGCCGACCGATCTCTACTATCATCCGGAAGTGTTCGAGCGTCTGGACCGACTGGTCGAGCAGGGCAAGATTCGCAATTACGGGGTCAGCGTCGAGCGGGTGGAGGAAGCGCTGAAGGCGATCGAATATCCGGGCGTGCAGTCCGTGCAGATCATCTTCAACGCCTTCCGGCTGCGGCCGGCATCGCTGTTCTTCGAGCAGGCGAAAAAGAAGAAGGTCGCGATTATCGCCCGAGTGCCGCTGGCGAGCGGATTGCTGTCGGGAAAGTTCAAGGCGGACACCAAGTTCGAGAAGACGGACCATCGTCTTTTCAATCGCAACGGCGAGGCGTTCGATGTCGGCGAGACATTCTCGGGCGTGCCCTACGAAGTCGGGCTTGCAGCGGTCGAGAAAATCCGTCCGTTGGTGCCGGGCGATACGACCATGGCGAAATTCGCGCTGCGCTGGATCCTCATGTTCGACGCGGTGACAGTCGCCATTCCGGGCGCCCGCAACCCGGCGCAGGCCGTCTCGAACGCGGGGGCCGCCGCCCTGCCGGCGCTCTCCTCCGACACTATGGCGAAGATCGCCGCGATCTACGAGAGTGACATCAAGCCCTACGTCCACCAAAAGTGGTGAGGCACGGCGGGTCCGCCGCAACAGGCTGGGCGAATCATTTGCCCAGCCGTGCGTCGATCGCAGCAATCTGCTTGGCCCAGAAGCCCTGACCTGAATCACCCATGCCGTTGCGCGTGAATGTCGTGCGCGCATCGTCGAAGGCTGTGCGGGCATCGACAAGCGCTTGACGGTCGTTCGCTCGGGTTCCGATTTCGAACAGCACCTCGCCGAGCACGGAACGCGCCCGCGCCCAGAGTATCGGATTATGCGTCGTGCTCATCACGTCCGTCGTCTCAGCCAGCGCGATCCTGGCCTCCTCGAACCTTTGCAGGTCGTTGTCATAGCGTCCGAGGAAGAGGAGCGCCCTGCCCTCGTTGTAAGAGGATATCGCATAGGCGTTGGGATCGACTTCGCGCGTATAGACGTCGCCGAACTCACAGCCGCCGGCCGAAAGATGTTTCGGGAGCGCATCCGCGTAGGGACTGTGCGCTCCAGGCTGCCCATCGAGCGCCGCCTTGCCCGGCTCGGCGGCGTAGCCCAGCACTGCGCCGAGCGTTTCCGGCCCCTCGCCCCTGAGGGACACCGCGCCGCGCGGCTGGCCGAGGCCAATGGCTGCGACGGGCGCTTGGCCTTCAGCCGTCGCCACCACCGTACCGTCAGGAATGGGATTGGTGCGGCAGGCGTCGAGCAGGAGGATAACGATCTTGGCCTTCTGCTGCAGTTTTGCGAGCAGGGGACCAACCGCGATGAAGTCGGAGGCCGGTCCATTGGCCGGCATTGCTGCGTCCGTCGGAACGAGGAAATTCTCGCCGCCCGCCTCGACGCCATGTCCCGCATAATAGATCAGAGCGACATCGGCCCCTTCTGCGTCCTCCTCGAACCGCTCGATCGCCCGGGAAAGTTGCCTGCTGTCGCGATCGATGACGGAATCCACGTCAAAGCCGAGATCCGACAGGAGATTGTCCACGGCGCGAGCATCGCCCGAGGGATTGGGCAGGTCGGGCAGGTTCTCGTAATCCGACAGGCCGACCACGAGCGCGACGCCCCGCAGCGGCTCCTGTGCGCCGGCGACACCAGCCTGCAGGGACAGCGCCACGAGACAAAGGACCGGCGCGAACCGCCGCCCACATGCCAGCACTGCCGCAACGCCTTCTGCGACCATCCTTCCAGACCCTGCCCACCCCAAGCAAGCGACAACAATCCGGCGAAAACATGCCGGCGGCAAGCATCATCCGGCAGTGTTGATTTCGATCAAAGCTTTCTAGCGGCGGCAGTCGTAAATTGGGTGGCATAAAGAGAGGATACTATCATGACAACAGCAGGCGATCTCGGCCCGAGCTTCCGGCATGTCCGCCTCCTGCTGGCGCGGGAAGCAGGCCGCCCCGGCGGCGACAGCGAGGCAGGCTACGACCTGCTCGTTCCGTTGCAGGAGGACGCCAGGCTGGACCCCACCGAATGGAAAAGGCGCCAGGAACTCTGCCGCGTGCGCAAATTCGGCGCTGGCGCGGACCGTATCGGTCGATTGCGCCGCAAGCCCGGCGGACAATGGTATGTCGACTACGAGGAAGGCGAGCGGGATGACGAGATCGGATTCCGCTTCGGCGAGGAACGTTTTGTCATCGGCGAATATATCTCGCTGCAGGAAGGGGGTAAGATGCATACCTATCAGGTTGCCAGGGTAGAGAAACCATGATCCGTCACGATAACGCGGTCGCCAGCGGATCGGCATGGACCGCGGTGGCAATCGGACGACAATTCGCTAAGAGACCATCGGCAGCACGAAAGGAAGACCCAAATGTACAAGCACATCCTGATTTCGACCGACGGGTCGGAACTCGCTCAGAAGGGCGTGGATCACGGTCTTTCGCTGGCCAAGAGCCTTGGAGCCAAGGTCACGATCGTGACCGTGACGGAGCCCTTTCCGTTCAGCGCCACGGCAGCCGGCGCAGGCTGGGTTCCCGGTCCCGATGATATCGCCTCCTATCAGGAAGGGCAGAAAGAATTCGCCGACAGGACGCTCGCCAAGGTCAAGGAAGCGGCGCAGGTGCTTGGCGTCGAGGCAGCGACGGTCCATGTCGCTGACGCGCGCCCGGCAGAGGCTATACTCGACGTTGCGAAGACGGAAGCGTGCAGCCTGATCGTCATGGCGTCGCATGGCCGGCGCGGGCTGGGCCGCTTGCTGCTCGGCAGCCAGACGTCGGAGGTACTTGCCCACAGCAGCGTCCCCGTGCTCGTCGTGCGCGCCTGACCTTCGCGGATTCCTTTGGAGGAGGACACAGCTTTGAAACTCAAGACATTCCTGCCGCTCGTTACCTACCCCGACGCGGCGTCAGAAACGTCGATCGCAAATGCGGTGGCGGCCTCCAGGCTGCTCGGTGCTGAACTCAACGCACTGGCCCTGGAAGTGGAAATTCCGCAAGTCTCGAACGCCCTGTCGCGCGCGCTGCTCGATGTCGGCGAAATGATCAAGGACGCCCACAAGCTCAGCGCGCACCGCGCCGGGGAACTGCTCGTCGATGTGAAAGCCAAGGCTGCCGCGGCATCGATTGCGACGCAGACCGCTGTCCTTCGAAGCGCGCCAGCGCTGCTTGGCGAGGCGGCGGGCGAGCGGGCGCGTTATTTCGATCTGGCGCTGCTCGGCCTGGAACCCGAGAATGCGGGGACGCGTATGGTGGCCGAAGGCGTCATCTTCGGTTCCGGCAAGCCGTCTCTGCTGCTGCCGGTTGCGGCCAAACTCGGAAAGCTCGACCGAATCGCAATCGCCTGGGACGGCAGCCGGGTCGCGGCCCGCGCCGTCGCCGATGCACGCCTTCTCCTGGAGCGCGCCTCCTCGGTCAGCATCGTCACTGTCACCGACGAAAAGCCGCTGAAGGACAAGGACTCCGGCGAAAAGCTTGCCGAAAGCTTGCGCGATGCCGGCCTCAAGGCCAAGTTCGACACGATCCGCGCCGAAAGCGGGCCGATCGCCGCGACTTTGCAGCGATACGCCGCCGAACACGCCGACCTGCTGGTGATGGGCGGATACGGGCATTCGCGCCTGCGCGACTTCGTACTCGGCGGAGCGACCGAGGGCGTGCTTTCGGATTTGAAGCTACCGATTCTGCTTTCGCATTGACCGGGTACTCCGATCGCGAGCGCCTCTCATCCGCCTGTCGTGGATGAAAGGCGGGCGCGTAGTTCGGCATTCTCCGCCTCAAGGCTGGCGAGGCGCTCGTGCAACGGGCGCACCGCCTCAGTCACTTCACGCTGGGTAAAGCGCGGCGTGATGTGTTGCGCACAGTTCCAGTCGAATGATTCCAACCGCAGCCGGAATATTCTCTCGGCGCGCCCCTTGTAGCCCGCGTCGCTGACGAGCGCCGTCAGTTCGGGCTCGGCATCGAGCGCCAGCCGCTCGACATGCGCATAGATCTTCAGCCGGGTGCGGTTCGGATAATCCATCAGGAACAGGCAGGTACGGTCGTTCGCCGCGAAGTTGCCGACGCTGATGTACTGCCTGTTGCCGCGATAGTCCGCAAAGGCCAGCGTGCGGTCGTCCACCAGCTTGAGAAAGCCGGGCGCACCGCCTCTGTGCTGCATATAGGGCCAGCCCGTTTCCGAAACGGACGCCATGTAGAAGCTGTCGCGCGCTGCGATAAACGCCGCCTCGCTTTGCGAGAAGCGGTTGGACGCCCTGTCGCCTGCAAAGTCGCGCCAGAGATGGTCGACGCCCATCTCTGCTTGGGCGTCCCGCACACTGGGGGTTATCGCAATATCCAGAAATCCGTAGCTCATGACTACACCCCGGAATTAAAGATCGAATCTAGGCGTCGCAGCCATCGATCCAAAGGGGCGACAGGTTGAACGATCTGTTCCCGGATACGATCAGGCGTGACGGATCGTACCAGCCCCTGCGTGATGAGACGAATCCCTCGACTATCCCGGCAATAGGCGGTATCGACTCCCGTCTTCGCGGCGACGTGAACTGGATATTCCAGCCGGACAGCCAGGAAATGCGTATATGAGCATCAATATTTCACCGACCGGCCTCGCGCGCGACCTTAGGGAACGCGGAAAGTCCGGAAAGCCGATCCGCGTCGGCCTGATTGGCGCTGGCGAAATGGGGACGGATGTCGTCACCCAGGTCGCGCATATGGAAGGCATCGAGGTCGGCGCCATCGCCGTTCGCAGCAAGCTTAGGAACGCGGCCGATGCGGTGGAAATGGCCTATGGAGAAAATGGCCATTCCGCCGAAGCGGGAACAGCCTCAGCCGTCACGCAAGCGATCGAGGCAGGCAAGATCGCGATCACCGGCGATGCCGGGCTCGTCATCGGCAACGAGCTGATCGACGTCGTGGTCGACGCCACGGGCGTGCCGGCCGTCGGCGCGGATATCGGGCTGCGCACCATCGAGAACGGCAAGCATCTGGTTATGATGAATGTCGAGGCCGACGTCACCATCGGCGCCTTCCTGAAGAGCGAGGCCGACCGGATGGGCGTGGTCTATTCGCTTGGCGCGGGCGACGAGCCGTCGTCCTGCATGGAGCTCATCGAGTTCGTCTCCGCGATGGGCTACCCGATCGTCGCCGCAGGTAAGGGCAAGAACAATCCGCTCAACATCGACGCGACGCCGCCGGCCTATGAAGAGGAAGCGGCGCGGCGCAACATGAACGTCCGCATGCTGGTCGAGTTCGTCGACGGCTCCAAGACAATGGTGGAGATGGCGGCGATCGCCAACGCCACCGGCCTCATCCCGGACAAGCCGGGCATGCACGGTCCATCCGCCTCGCTTGCCGATCTTCCGAAGGTGCTGATCCCGAAGGAGGACGGCGGCGTACTGTCGCGCAAGGGCGTCGTTGATTATTCGATCGGCAAGGGCGTGTCGCCCGGCGTCTTCGTTGTCGCCGAAATGCGCCATCCGCGCGTGATGGAGCGCATGGAAGACCTCAAGATCGGCCATGGGCCCTACATCACCTTCCACAGGCCTTACCACCTCACCTCACTGGAGGTGCCGCTCACCTGCGCGCGCGTCGTGCTCTACGGCAGGCCTGACATGGTGCCGCTGCCGAAACCGGTCGCAGAAGTCTGCGCGGTCGCGAAGAAGGATCTCAACCCCGGCGACACGCTCGATGCGATAGGCCAGTATTGCTACCGCTCGTGGACAATGACCGCCCCGGAGGCGCGCGCCGCGCGGGCTGTACCTTGCGGCCTGCTGCAGGGCGGCTCCGTGAAGGCCCCGATCAGGAAGGGCGAGCTTCTGACCTACGACAATGCCGCGCCGCCGGCAGGATCGAAGCTGGTGGAACTGCGCGCCCGGCAGGACAGGCAGATTTACGGCGATTGACCTGAGGCGCTCCGCGTCAGCCGATCTTCTTGATCAGTTCCGCCAAGGTCCGGCGCAGTTCCTCGATCACCGAGTTCTGGCGCGAAAGGACGCCGAGCCTGCGCTCGCAGGCGAGGATGGACGAGGTCAGTTCCGCTTCCCTGCCCTTTGAGCGGCTTGACGCCTCCTCGTTCTCGATTGCCTCGTCAAGAAACGCTGCGTCGGCCGACACCGAGGCATAGCGGCGTTCCAGACCGGACTTCTCGACCGAGATTTCGTCCGTCAGTTCGTCCAGAAGCCGCGTCAGGCGGTCGAAACGACGCTGATCGGTTGCGTCGTCCCGTTCTGCGCTTCGGGTCCGGAAACTGAAAAGAGACATTCTGTCAGCCGGTCTTCTGCAACGGAGCTGGCTTCATGTCCACCAGCAGTTCCTCGATCGCGCCTGCCATTTTTGCGGAGAGGTCGTGGCGGGCGAGCGCGAAGGCGACGTTGGCCTCGACAAAGCCCTCCGGCGAGCCGCAGTCGAAGGTCCGGCCCCGGTAGTGATAGCCGAAGAAGCGCTGGTCCTGCTCAAGACGCAGCATCCCGTCCGTCAACTGGATCTCGTTGCCCGCACCGCGCTCTTGGCTTTCCAGGATCGCGAAGATCTCCGGCTGCAGGATGTAGCGGCCGTTGATGAAGAGGTTCGACGGCGCCGTGCCCTGCTTCGGCTTCTCCACCATCGACGTGATGCGGAAGCCGTTGTGTGTCTCCTCGCCCCGGCCCACGATGCCGTATTTATGCGCCTCGGCCGGATCGCATTCCTGCACCGCGATGATGTTGCCGCCGGTGTTGTCGTAAAGCTCCACCATTTCCTTCATGCAGCTCTTTTCAGACTGCATGATCATGTCGGGCAGCAGAAGAGCGAACGGCTCGTCGCCGACCAGTTCGCGCGCGCACCAGACCGCATGGCCCAAGCCCAGCGGCTCCTGCTGGCGGGTAAAACTCGTCTGGCCGGGCAGCGGCTGCAGGCGCTGCAGCTTGGCCAGCTGGTCGTCCTTGCCGCGTTGGGCAAGCGTGTGATTCAGCTCGAACTGGATGTCGAAGTGATCCTCGATGACGGCCTTGTTGCGGCCGGTCACGAAGATGAAGTGCTCGATGCCCGCCTCGCGCGCCTCGTCGACCACATACTGGATCACCGGACGGTCCACGACCGTCAGCATCTCCTTCGGTATCGCCTTCGTCGCTGGCAGAAACCGCGTCCCCAATCCTGCTACAGGAAATACCGCCTTGCGGACTTTTTTCATGAGGCTCAACCTGCCATTTTCGAGTGCCGCCCGCCAGCCTGCGAAGGCTATGCTGCGACGCAACAAGGGTCAAGGCGATCGCATTGCGCGATCGCGTAGTTCCTTACGACGCGCTTGCCTTCACGCCGAGACGTACCGGGCTCAAATAATCCTCGGTAGGACGGCCGACGCCGACATAGCCGAAGCCGTGCCCCTTGACCTCGTCCTTGCGGTAGATGTTGCGCAAATCGACCAGCAGCGGCGTCTTCATCACCTGCTTGAGGCGCTTGAAGTCCATGGCGCGGAAGGCGTTCCATTCCGTCACGATCACCAGCGCGTCGGCGTCCCTGGCCGCATCGTAGGGGTCGCTGGCGAAGGTGACGTTCTCCAGCATAGACTTTGCATGTTCCATACCCTCGGGATCGTAGGCGGAGATTTCCGCGCCGGCGTCCTGAAGCGCCTGAATAATCGTCAGTGACGGCGATTCGCGCATGTCGTCCGTGTTCGGCTTGAAGGTCAGACCGAGTATTGCGATCTTCTTGTCGTCGACGCTGCCGCCGCAGGCCGAGACGACCTTGCGCGCGATGGAGCGCTTGCGCGCGGTGTTGACGGCGACCGTCGTCTCGACCAGCCGCATCGGGCTGCCGAAATCCTGCGCGGTCTTGGCAAGCGCCACGGTGTCCTTGGGAAAGCAGGAGCCGCCATAACCCGGACCCGCATGCAAAAACTTCGAACCGATGCGATTGTCGAGCCCGATGCCCTGCGCGACCTGCTGCACATTGGCGCCGGTCTTCTCGCAGAGGTCAGCGATCTCGTTGATGAAGGTGATCTTCATGGCGAGGAAGGCGTTGCCCGCATACTTGATCAATTCGGCCGTGCGCCGACCGGTGAAGAGCATCGGCGCCTGGTTCAGATAGAGCGGGCGGTAGACCTCGGTCATCACGGACTGCGCGCGATCGTCGGAGAGGCCGACAACGATGCGATCTGGACGACGGAAATCGTCGATCGCCGCGCCCTCGCGCAGGAACTCAGGGTTGGAGACGACAGCGACGTCGGCGGACGGGTTTGTCTTCCGAATGATCTTCTCGATCTCGTCCCCTGTGCCGACCGGCACGGTCGACTTGGTAACGACGACGGTAAAATCCCGGATCAGCGGCGCGATCGTGCGCGCAGCCTCGTAGACATAGGAAAGGTCGGCATGACCGTCGCCACGCCGCGCGGGCGTGCCGACCGCGATGAAGATGACCTCAGCGCCCTCGACGCCTTTCTCGAGGTCGGTTGTGAACGATAGGCGGCCCGCCTTGACGTTGGCAGCGAC
Source organism: Mesorhizobium quangtriensis (assembly GCF_040081925.1). Lineage (NCBI taxonomy): Bacteria > Pseudomonadati > Pseudomonadota > Alphaproteobacteria > Hyphomicrobiales > Phyllobacteriaceae > Mesorhizobium > Mesorhizobium quangtriensis. The sequence continues at coordinate 1,006,488 of NZ_JBEBMF010000001.1, read as the reverse complement.
GAGAGCGTCGAGGCCCGGCTCGAAGATCGGGATGCGGCCGCTCCTCAACGCCTCAACCTTGCTTTCGTCCTTGTCGACGCAGACGATGTCATGGCCGAAATCGGCCAGGCACGCGCCCGAGACGAGGCCGACGTAGCCGCTGCCTATCATCGTGATCCGCATCAAGACTTCCTTTCAACAGTCGGGGCGGGCCGAAGCTCCGTCTCCCTCTCCTGGCCTAAATATCTTGTTTTACGTCCGCATTCCATCCGCCGGCCGGCACAAGCGCCGCGCCGGTGGCGTCTATGCGCAGGCAGCTCAGGCGGTGGGTGGCGTATGCGCCGGTATCGAGATTGATCCTGTTCTGCTGGAAGTCCGGCGTGTCAATCGGAGTATGGCCGTGCACGACGATGGCACCGAAAGATCCGTGATGGTCGAGAAAAGGCTTTCTGATCCACATCAGGTCGTCCGCCACCTGTTGATCCAATGGGCGGTTTGGCACGACGCCCGCATGGGCGAAGAAATAGGGGCCGTATCTGAAACTTGGACGAAGCGACCGCAGGAACCGTACGTCCTCGAGCGGGATCGCCCGTGACAGCGCTGCGCTGAGGACCGTCTCTCGGGCAGGGTTGACGCCGTAGGAAAGCGCGGTCGCCGCCCCGCCAAAGGCGAGCCACTCGCGGTCGGCAACGCGACCGTCGAGAAAGTGGAGGAGCATCGCCTCATGATTGCCCGCAAGCGGCATGATCCGCGTTTGGGTAGCGCGCTCACGTAACACCCCGATGACAGCCGCACTGTCAGGCCCGCGGTCGACATAGTCGCCGAGATAGACCTCCAGGCGTCGCTCGGCGGGTCGTGCGCTCCAATCCGCGTCGATCCGGCCATGAACGTCGCGCAAAAGGTCAGAGCGGCCGTGGATGTCGCCGATCGCATAGATGACCGTGCGTGCATCGATCGCCGGATAACGCGGCCGGGCCGGGCGTTGCTGCGTCTTGTGCGCCGACAGCCCAAGCCAGTCGCTCAGCCTGCGTCCAAGCGCTGTCCAGGGCGCCTCAGCCCTGAGATACGTAAGAGCTGAACTTTTCATGATGGTAGTAGGAGCTGTTGCCGATGCTGGCGGTGTAGAGACGCAGCGTGTTCTCGTCCGCCTTGTTGAGAACGCAGCCGATGATCTTCTGGTTGACGTGCGGCGCGTTGTGCAGCGCATCGGACACGGTCGCGATCGAGGTCTCGCCCCACTCGACCACGAACACGAACCCATCGACAGAGCCGGCCACCGCCTTCGCGTCGATGACAGGAGCCAGCGGCGGCAGGTCAACGATGACGTAGTTGTAGGTCTGGCGCGCCGCCGTGAGAAGTTGCGCCATCTTGCCGGAGCCGATCAGGTCAGTCTTCTGCTCGGCACCGCCCTTGCCGGCCGCCGGCAGGAATTTCAGTCGCTTGGCGTCGTCCGAATAAATCAGGTCGTTGATCGGCACGTTGTTGACGAGGAACTCGAACAGTCCCGCCTCGGCGTCCGGCGTTACCTCGCGCGTAAGCGTCGGGCTCCTGAGGTCGGCGTCGATCACCAGCACGGAATTGCCAGACGACGCGATCAGTTGCGCGATGTTCATCGACACGGTCGACTTGCCCTCGCCGGGCATCGAAGACACGACGCCGATCACGCGCATGCCGCCATCGCCGGGCGCGAAATCGAAAGCGAGCTTCACCGAACGCAGCGTCTCCGCAAAACGCGAGAGCGGTGCCTTGACGACGTGCTGCAGAACACCGAGATCGCGCGACAGCAGACGCGCCGAGGTTCCTTCCTTGCGCGCGGTGTGGAGCGCGCGGCGGGTCTGGCCGCGTCCGAGCTTCGGCAGGATGCCGAGACATGGAACGCCGAGCACCTGCTCGATCTGGCCTGGCGTACGGAACGTCCTGTCGGCGAGTTCGCGGCCGAGCGCCAGCAGAAGGCCGAGCGCGAGACCGGCCACCGTCGACAGCGCGAGTGTGATCACAGTCTTCGGCGAAGATTTCTTCCGCGCGGGAGACGCCTCGGTCAGCACGCGCGCATCGGTGATTGGGAAGGACTGCTGCTGGAGCGCCGACTTGTAGCGATCGAGAAAGCTCTCGTAGAGATTCTGATCAGCCTCGGCGTTGCGCTCGAGTTCGCGCAGCCGCACCCGCGCCTCGGCGATATCAGTCGAACGGGTCGTGAACCCCTCCATCTGCTGTGAGAGTTCGGCTTCCTGCTTCTGCGCAACTTCGAGGTCGCTCTTGTAAACCTGCTCGATGCGACCAAGCTCACGGAGGATCAGCCCGTTGATGTCCTCCATCTGGCTCCGAGCGCGCTGCGCGGCATCATGCTCGGCGCCGTAGCGGCGGGAGATGTCGGCCTCCTGCTGGGCGATGCGCGAATATTGCGCGCGCAACTGGCTGATGACGGGGCTGGAGAGCGAATCGACGACGGAAGCATCGGGATTGCCCGATGCGATCATCTGCGCGATCTGGTCGTAGCGCGCGCGGCGCGTCGCCGTCTCTTTCTGCGCCTCGACCAGCCTCGCCGAGAGATCGGTCAACTGGGTGTCGGACAGGAGCTGCCCGCCGCCGGTGTTGGTGTCGATGATGCCGTGCTCGCGCTTGTACTGCTGGACGAGTTGGTCGGATGCCACCGCCTTCTCGCGCAGTTCCGACAGGCGTCCCTCCAGCCATGTCGAGGCACGACGCACCGACTCGTAGCGCGCGTCGAGCTTTTCCTCGAGATAGGCGTTGGCCACCGCGTTGGCGACGGCGGCGGCGCGATCCGCGTTTTCCGACGTGAAGCTGATGCCCAGGACGAAGGTATCGTCGACGCGGTCGACACGCAGCCGCTTGCTGAACTCCTCGACCACGAAGCGCGGAACGCCCGCCTCCTCGACCACGGCCGGCGGCGGCCCAAGCCGCACCATCGAACGGATGACGCCCATGCCCCTCGTGATGAGCTGGACGATCAGGTTCGGCGGCCGCCTGAACTCGTCCGCATCGCTGATGCCGAGCTGCTCGATGACCGACAGGGCGATCTTCTCGGAGCGGATGATCTGGAGCTGGCTGTTGACGTCGACATCGCTCAGGCTTGCCGGCGTGCCCGACGTGTTCTGTTCGTTCCCACCGACGAGCTGCGCGTTTTCGATGTCGAGATAGACAAGCGCAGTCGAGTCGAACATCGGCTTGGTGGTGACGATGTACAGCAGACCCACCACGATCATCGCAGCCACCGCAATGCCGATGAGCAGCGCACGGCGGCGCAAAATCGCAAGAAGATTTGCAATGCTGAGAAGGCCAGCCTCTGCCTCGACGGGGGAGGAGGGCGGAGGTGTCTCCGCCGGCCAATTCTTCTGGAGCTGCACGAGCATCGGGGCCGTTCCTGCATACTGCGCCGCAGCATAAACTCTCGAATCAGCGACCTTGGAAACTTCCCGTGATACCGACCACCGGCATCAAGTCTCTGTATTTAAAAGTTTATCCTAAACGGCCTTTCTGTCCCGAGCCCTTGAAGTCAAGTTAGCAGAGTTTTGCTGCGGTGCAAGAGAACTTCATCGTTGTCCGCTCGCGCGTGCGCTCGGGGTCGGTGTCCAGGTCTGGAAGCGGTCGCCGCGCACAGAGCGCCAGACACCCCATGACGTACCCGCGAAGGACAGCAGCATCGCCAGAATTTTCTGCGCCGGCCCGAACCCCAGCGCCAGCAAGACCGCGAAAACACCAAGCAGCAACGCGACCGCGACGAGCACTAGTCCCGACGGGAAAACCGTCATCAGTGCGAGCAGCAAGAAAATTCCGGCGAGCAATAGATTGTAGCCGATGAGCCATTTGAGCAGGCGGTGCGAGACGTAGCAGTAGGCCAGCGCCGGCTTGCGCCAGATACGCGGCCAGATCAGCCTATGGACGTTGAAGGCCTGGCAGGCGATGCGGATTTTCCGGCGGAATTCGTCATAGGTGCTGGTCGCTGATTTCTCGAAGGCAAGCGCCTTCGGTGCGCGCACGACGCGCATTCCGTCGGCCAGAATCATCATGGAGACGTAGAAGTCGTCGATGATGTCGTCGGGAACGACATGATGGGCCGAGCGCCTGATCGCGAAGAGCGACCCGTCGGCACCCACGACGCTGTAGGCATCGCTCTCGAGTTGCTTGATCGCCTCCTCGACGCGCCAGTAGAGCGAGCCTGAGCTTGCCATCGCGCTTTCGTCCGGATTGGAATAGACGAGGTGACCGCAGACACAGCCAACTTCCTCGTCGCCGAACCATGGCGCGATCTCGACCAGCGCATTGCGGTCAAGTTCGACATTGGCATCGGTGAAGACGACGATGTCGGCCGTGCAGCGGTCAACCAGTACGTTCATGCCGTGTGACTTGCCGCGCCTTATGTCGGCGGCGACGACATTTATCCGGTCCCGGAAAGGCGTCAATTTCTCAAGCGTCCTGTCGCTTGCGCCGTCGACATAGATGAAGAGTTCGCAGTGCGGCACCGTGGCGGCAACCGCGATCATGTTCCTGGCCTTCTCGGCGATCGTGCGCTCCTCATTGTAGGCGCAGACGCAAATCGCGAATGTCGGGAAAGACGACGCCACCACAGGAGTCCGGCTGCGGCGGAAAGGCATCAGCGACAGCGGATAGGTGACGAAGGGATGGATGCTGAGCAGCAGGAAGAAAGCAAAAAGGGAAATGCAAACCCAGAACATCACGGCGCGGGCACCCTCACAAAAGCTACCCTGCCCGTCCTGTCCGCTGATCGCGGACCCCTGCCCCCACGCAGGTCAAGCGTAACGCCAAGGACCGGGGACCGGCCCTTCCACGGGATCTGGCTGCATCGACACGACACTTCACACTCCGCTTCAAAGCGCCGTGCCAGCCCCCGTGCAACACATGCCCAACCCCATGCAGGCGGAATTCCGCTTGCCCTTAAAGGGCAGACAAACCGATGCCTTGTCAACGTGTCTGTCAAAAGCGATGCGGCCGGGAAGATCGCCAACTGTTCCAATGCACACGTCAGGCAATTCAAGAGAACGCCGCGACGCATTGAAAAGTCAGGCTGAATCAAAGGCCTGCATGCGACTGGCTAAAGACGTTCGACGAACTCTCGGCCGCGACAATTTGGTCCTATCGCCAAAAAACCTTATTCCGGTCATTTCGCAAACGCATTTCGTTCGCTATTCTTTCTGGCGCTGGATTTGCACTTTGGGACGGGGTGGACCGCTGCGTGGATATTCTCCACGCTAACCGTCAACCGGAATGGCTGTTCGCCGTTCAGGCCAAAGAGCGAGCAGATGGCAACCGACGAAAAACCGGCTTCCTCAGTCAATTCCACTACCCTTACTTCCGCCGCCGCAAGCTTGGCCTTGCCAGTATCCGGTGCGCCGACGAACTGGGCCTGGACGGAAGATGTCGGCAGCACGCTGTACGGAACCGGTGAAAACGACCAGCTTGCGGGCGGCGCCGAGAATATCACGCTGGTCGGCGGGCTGGGCGACGACACATACGTCGTCTGGGACCACAGTAACATTGTAGTGGAGGAACCCGGCGGCGGCATCGACACGATCTCGACCTACGGCATCCACGGCTATTCGCTGACGACATCGGCCAATGTCGAGAACCTTACCTTGCTCGGCGGATTCGCTTCCTCCGGACGCGGCAACGATCTCGCCAACATCATCACCGGCAACGACCAGAACAATTTTCTTGACGGCGGCGCGGGCGACGACGTGCTGATCGGCGGCGGCGGACGTGACACTTTCGTCATCCGCCACGATCAGGGCTCCGATACCATCCTGGATTTCCAGACCGGAGCGCGCGGCGACACGGTCGCGCTCGCGGGCTTCGACTTCGCGAGCTTCGCCGACGTCAAGGCAGGCCTCAGCCAGAACGGCTCCGACGCCGTGCTCGCCCTCGGCGGCGGTGCGACGCTTACCTTCAGCAACACGCGTGTGTCCGATATCGTCGAGGACAATATATCGCTCGGCGTCGACAAGCAGGCGATGGTCCAGACCTTTCGCGACGATTTCGACAGCCTGGACCGCTTCTCGGACGGCGAAGGCTCCTGGCGCACCCGCTTCGAATGGTGGGGCGACGGGGCGTTCACGCTTGCCGAGAATGGCGAGCAGCAGATCTATGTCGATGTTGACTTTCATGGCCTGACAGATGTCGAACAGGCGGAGCCCCTCGGCTACAATCCTTTCTCGATCGTGGACGGGCATCTCGTCATCACCGCCGAGCCAATCGATGAGACCGGCGGCGCGACGAAGGACTTCGAATTCACGTCCGGCATGATCTCGTCGCAGTCGTCCTTCTGGCAGACCTACGGTTATTTCGAGATGACCGCCGAACTGCCGGAAGGCGCCGGCGCATGGCCCGCCTTCTGGATGCTGCCTGTCGACAACAGCTGGCCGCCCGAGATCGACATCCTCGAAGCCTTCGGCGACCAGCCCAACCAGGTGCATTCCGCCGTGATCGGCTCCAGCGGCATGACCGAGGCCTGGACGCAGGTCGATACGTCGGGCGGGTCGCATAGCTACGGCGTGCAGTGGACGCCTTATGAGATCTCCTTCTTTGTCGATGGCGTGCAGGTCATGTCGACGCCGACGACGAGCGAGTTGCACGATCCGATGTACCTGCTCGCCAACCTCGCGATCGGCGGGCCTTGGGCCGGCAACGCCGACCCGTCGTTGATCGCGCAGCTCATGATCGACGAGATCGTCGCCTATCAGTTGCCGGAATATACACTGGAGAACTTCACGTTGCGCACCAGCGCGACCAACACGCGCTATATCGAAGGCACCAACGGCAACGAAACGCTCCACGGCACCGACGGCAACGATTTCATCAACGGTCGCCTTGGCATCGACACACTGATCGGTGGGCTCGGCGACGACACCTACAACGTCAACCACCGCGACACGAAGGTGGTCGAGGACTTCAACGGCGGCATCGACACGATCCGCGCCTCGGTCAGCTACGCGCTGCCCGACCACGTCGAGAACATGCATCTCGTCGGTAACAACAGCGCCAACAGCGCGACAGGCAATGCACTGCCCAACATCATCATCGGCAATGGCGGCGCGAACGTCATCACCGGCGGCGGCAGCAACGACATCCTGACGGGCGGCGCGGGCGCCGACACCTTCGTGTTTAAGCGCGGCGACGGGTCCGACATCATCACTGATTTCGAGAACGGCCTCGACGTCGTCAGGCTCGACGACCACGGCTTCTCGACCTTCGAGGAGGTGCGCGCCGCGATGACGCAGGTCGGCGACGACACCTATCTCGCACTGACCAGCTTCGACACGCTCGTCTTCCGCGATACGCTCGTTTCGGATTTCTCCGCGAAGGACTTTGCCTTGCCGCGCATCCCGCCGGAAAGCCAAGCATGGATCCGCGCCAATATCGGAACGGAAGGCGCCGACACGATGTATGGCAGCGCCTCGAACGAACGCTTCGAGGGCAAGGGCAACGCCGACGTCTATTCAGGCGGCATCGGCGACGACACCTATCTTATCGACAATGACGAGCAGCAGGTCATCGAGCGCGCGCGCGAAGGCATCGACACGATCGAGTCGTACATCTCCTACACGCTGCCCGATCATGTGGAGAATCTGATACTGCTCACGCCCGGCACGACGGGGACCGGCAACGACCTCGCCAACCGGGTCATCGGCTCTTCCGGCAACGACATGCTGAACGGCAAGGGCGGCAACGACTACCTTTTTGGCGGAGCCGGCGACGACATCTTCGTCTTCGAGCGCGGCAACGGAACCGACATCGTCGCCGACTTCACGGTGAACGATCGCGAGCGCGACAGCCTGCGCTTCGTCGGCTACGGCGAAGATGCGTACCTGACGAATGCAGGCGACGCCTGGACAATCCACTATGCCGGAGGACAGGACGTCCTGCATCTCTCGGGTGTGACCTCACTTTCGCAGAACGACTACGAATTCGCCTGAGCCAGGGCGGAAGGGGTGCGTTGCAACCTCTCCGCATGCGCCCACTCGAAAAGGTCAGGTCGACTGACATGTTGAACGATGCTTTTCAGGTGCGTTTTTCCGCCTCACTCAATTCGGCGAAGGTTTCGTTGCAGTGCAATATTCCATCCGGATCGTATAACCATTATATAAACTTTTATCACCACAGGCATTACAACAGTGAATTATCTCGTTAATCGTGAAATACATATAAATACATCGATAATTTTGCATCGCAATATGACAGTCTAGATTTTGGTATATTCAATTCATCTTTCGCGATGTTAACCGACGTTACGGAATTGTGCCGAAGAAAAACAGCTAAAATACCCTCTTGATCCGATTTGGGATCGATGGTTTAAATTTAGTGTTCGCGGATGGGGCGCTTCTGGGATTCGCGGACAGCATAGCGTTTAGGAGACGTTGGATGCTGAATGCCGGAAGCCCTTTGGAGAACGCTGCCAGTTCGGCAGCTGATATTGTAAGCGTCGGGTCAGCGAAATACGCGCCTGGCGGCATCCTCAAAAGAGCCGTTGATATTGCCCTTGCGTCGATCGCGATCGCGGTCCTTTGGCCGTTGATGTTGATGGTCGCGCTCGCCATCCGCTACACCGATCCCGGCCCGGCGATTTTCGGACATGAGCGCATCGGCCTTAACGGCCGGCGCTTCAAATGCCTCAAGTTCCGGTCCATGATCATCAACTCCGAAGCGGCATTGCGCGAGCTTCTGGAACGTGATCAAGCGGCAGCGGCCGAGTGGGCTGCCTCGCAGAAGCTGAAGAACGATCCGCGAATCACGCGGCTGGGCCGACTTCTGCGCGAAACCAGCCTCGACGAACTGCCGCAACTCTGGAACGTGCTGAGGGGCGACATGAGCATCGTCGGCCCGCGCCCGATCGTCTCGGCTGAGGTCAGGCGCTACGGCAACCACTTCACGGACTATGCGGCGACGAAGCCCGGTATCACCGGCCTGTGGCAGGTGACCGGACGCAGCGACTGCACCTATGAGGAACGCGTCTCGCTCGATGTCGACTATGTGCAGAACTGGTCGATCCTGCGCGATTTCTGGATCATCGCCAGAACCGTGATCGTGGTGTTCGGCCGCAAGGGAAGCTACTGAACGCTGGCGTTCGAGTTAGCCGCTCAGGGCTTCTTGCCCAAGCGGGACTTGCCTCCCAGCGTGATGTCCTGCGCTGCGGGCTTGGCCGCGTCCGCCTTGCCGACGGCAGGCTTCTCGGCAGACAGCCTTGCGACGACAAGCATGGTCACGAAATACACGCCCTCGATCACAAGCAAAGGCACGAGGATGGCTACAACCATGGACATCAACCCGTCTGCGCGGACGGCGAATGCACCGACCAAGGCCGGTATGATGGCCATGATACCAACAGCGACCGCCGACAGGCGGATCAGGCCGCAGCCGACGCCGATCGCGATATACAGCAAGACAAGTATGCCGGTCATCGGTGCCCCTTCCGTTGATCCGAGCGTTACTGGGCAGCGATTAATTTTCGCTGAGAGTAGGCCCGCTGAGGCCACTCATTGTTCGAATAGGTAGCAGGCGGAGCGGAAAAAGCCAACAACTTCGTCGACATCCCACAACCTGAGGCTGAACCGGATCGTTCCGGCACGTCCGGGCGAACGCAAGGAAAACAAGGCAATGCAGATAACGTCGTCGCAGGAAGAGGGCTCGGCCGCACCGCTGTTTTCGATCGTCATGGTCACTTTTGCGCGAGATCACCTCGTCCCCCAAACGATCGCGCAGGCCGCGAAGGTCGCCGCCGATCGCTTGCACGATGTCGAATTCGTGCTGGTGGACAACAATGTCGACGAGACGGACCGCTCCGCCTTCCTCGCGCCCTTCACGCGCTGGCGATACGTGAAGCTCGGGTTCAACAAGGGAGTTTCGGCGCGCAATGACGGGGCGAATGCCGCGCTGGGAACCTACATGATCTTCGTTGACGACGACGCGTTCCTCAACCCGATGGGCGTGCTCGACCGTTACGAGGCAGCGTTTGCAGCGAACCCAGATTGCGCCATCGTCACGGCCCGCCACATCGACCACGCGACGGGCGACACGCCCCGTGCTTCCTTTCCGCATACCGACAAGTCGCTGCCCAAGGACCGGCCGTTTAAGACGTTCCGGTTCCAGGGCAATGGCTTCGCGCTCCGCCGCTCCGCCTTTGAGACGATCGGGCCGATGTCGGAGGATTTTTTCTACGGGCTGGAGGAGATCGACTACGCATACCGCGTCGTCGATGCCGGCTACGAGATCTACTACGAGCCCGGCTGCTGGGTGGTCGAATATAACGACCCCGGCGGCCGGAAGCCGAAGAAGGAGGTCGAGGAGATGCGGCTCACCAACAAGCTGATCATCTCGTTCAAATACCTGCCGGCCATCTACCTGCCGCTCAACTTCGTGCTGTTCTCGGCCTACGTCTTCTATCTCAACCGCGGCCGCATCAACGTCTTCCGCTCCTTCGGCAATTTCCTGAAATGGGCGCGCAAGCACCCGGAGGGGCGACGGCCGCTCGGCCAGCCGGCGCTGGCCTATATTGAAAGCTGCGGCGGCGCGGTCTGGAAATGAGCGCGCGGGTGACCGCGCTCGTCGCAATCCTCGCGGCTCTGGGCTTGGCTTCTTTTTCGCTTGATGCCAACGCCACAGAACTCGGGGCCTATCGCGGGCCGGGCTGCGACGGTCGCAAGGCCATGCATGTCTTCGAGGATTTCGTCGGCCGCAAGGTCGGGCGGACGGTCGATGCGCTCAACCAGGAAAGCTGGGCCGAGATGAAGTCGAGCATACCGTGGATCACGAAATGCTGGCGCGGCTCCGACATTAAGCTGACCCTGTCTGTTCCAATGCTGCCCAAGGATCGCGACGGCACGCTCGCCGAAGGAGCCGCCGGTGCTTACGACACGATCTTCATCATGACGGCACGCGCGCTCATTCAGAACGGCCATCCCGATGCCGTCATCCGCATCGGCTGGGAGTTCAACGGCGACTGGATGCCTTGGCGCGCGATGGATGATCCGGAAAGCTACAAAGCCTATTTCCGCCGCATCGTCGGCATCATGCGCGATGCGCCGGGCCAGAAGTTCCGCTTCGAGTGGTGCCCCAACCATGGCCGCAAGGCGATGGACCCAACCGACGCTTACCCTGGCGACGATGTCGTCGATATCATCGGGCAGGACGTCTACGCCGAGACTTGGGGCATCGACGGCATGAGCCCGCAGGAACGCTTTCAGTACTATCTCGAGCAGCCCTTTGGATTGAAATGGCATCGCGACTTCGCGCAGGCGCGCGGCAAGGAGATCTCCTATCCCGAATGGGGCGTCGGCACGCGGCCGGACGGTAAGGGTGTCGGCGACGATCCCGTTTTCATCGAGGGCATGGCCGACTGGTTCGAGGACGTGCAACCGCTCTACCAGAGCTACTGGGACGTGCATGCCTGGGACTACAACGCCCAGATGTCCAACCGCCAGTTTCCGCGCGCGTCGCAAGCGTTCAGGCAGCGCTTTGGCGCGGGGACCGACTGAAGCCTAAAGCGGTCGGAAAGTCGAAATGGCTTTTGCGGCCTCAGGGTGGAGCAGGATTTCGTGCGCATCCTCCAGCACGTCGTAATAGCGCGACCATTTCGCCTTGCCGATTTCCACACGCGCGCCTTCTACGCCAAGCCGGACCCCAAGACCGTCGCGGTGGAACGTCAGCGTTTTTCCGCGACGCTCGATCTGCCACTCGGCCGGCACCAGGAATCGCGTCTGCGCTTCCCCCTCGCCTGCCCACGCGTCGGCGATCTCCAGCCGGCCGTCACGCAAGAGGCGAACCGTCCGCGTCAATTCATGTCGATCAAAGGCCAACCTGCCGGTTGTCATCTGCATCCCGTCAGCTTCTCCCGCCGCAATAATCTCCGCTGCCGAGCGCTTGCCGACCTTGAAGGAACCGAGGAAGGTCACCGGCTGCGGCCCGACAAAACAGGGACCGTTGTGCGCGGTCCATGCGCGCAGTTCGTCACGCATGGAGCCTGCCGAATAGCTGAAGGTGCCGGGATCGACCAAAAGCCGGTGCGGGCCGAAGGAGGCCTCTACCGAAAGAAAGTCGGGATGGCCATGGCCGGGATTCTCGTCCGGGCCGATGGCGCCCGCGTCGAACACCGCGACCCAGTCCTTGCCCGCGAGGCGCACGTAGCCAGCGTCCGGCATCACCGTGAAGCCCGGCCTGATGCTACCCACTATGTCGGAGCCTGTCGGAGCCTCCCCAAGCCAGCCATCGTTGAACAAAACCGGCTGGTCGTCGCCCAGCGTCAGCGCGGCAAGCGCTCGTTCGACCGCCGCCAGCCTGCCGTCGATCGCCTCGCGCTGGGCGGCGTCCCATATCGGCAGGGCGGCGAAGATGCGCAGGCTCTGCACCGTCAGCCCCTGATACATGGCCGAGCGTTCCTTCTGCACACCATCCTCGCCGATCGAATGCAGGACCACAGCGTCGTGCTGCGTCCTAAGTGCTGTCGCTATGCGCGCGGGAAATGTCTTGCGCGACAGCCCGAACAGGCCAAGCGCCGCGAGATTGCGTTCCAGATGGTTGAAGCCCAGTTCGGTTTCCAGATTGCCGAGCACGAAGGCCGCGTTCAGCCGCGCGAAGCTGCGCAACCGTCTGGCGGCGCGCGTCGCATCCAGTTCCGGCGGCATGAGAAGTGCTGCCGCTGTCAGAGCGAGCACGCGGCGCGAGGCGATATAGGGATGCCAGAGTTCGGAGAAATCCTGCCCTTGAGTGAAGTCGGCGCTCAACAGGAAATCAGGTACGAGCCGGTCGACCATGGCGAGCGTCCGCCTTGGGTCGCAAAGCATCGCGGCTGCTACGAAGCCGAACTGCGCGAGGTTAGCGCGCCGGATCTGCCGATTGCCCTCGTCGCCCTCGAAACGCCAGTCGATGGGACCCTCGCCGAAATCGAAGCGTGCATTGAGGATGTCGAACCGCCCCTCGAAGCAGCCGGGGATCGTGGTCTTGTATTCGGCGAGATAGAACTGCGCCACCATCTGCGCCAGCTCGACGGCAGCCTCGTTGCGCTTGAAGGCTGGAAAGCGATAGGCGAGGCAGGCGAGGTCGGCGCGATATGCGGCGGCGCGCTTCGGCACAAGCTTGTTGCGCAGGCGGCGGCGCAGGTGCCCCATCAACGCGTTCGGCGACATGTTGGAGGCCGCCTGCGTGGCGGCGATCAGGTCAGATATGCGGTTGATCATCTGGCGGCTGTGAAGATGTCCCTTGCCGCCCCGCCGCGCCTTTCCTGTGCATCACGAATGCAATCGTCCAGAAGATGATCGCCGCCAACGTCGTCGACAGCAGAGCCGCGCCGACCGCGCCGTCGATCCCGTCGCTGCGGATCAGCACGATGCCGATGCCGATGCGCAGCGCCGTGCTGACGATGTGGACGATGGTGGACAGCGAGACCCTGTCGGAGGCGATGAAAAGTTCCGCGCCGATGTCGGCGATCGAGCGCAGCAGCGGCAGCGCGCCCATCAGCGGCAGGATGCGTCCGAGTTCGGCGTATTCCTCGCCAAACAGGCGCACGAGCATCGGCGAGATGACCGCGATCGCGCCCCAGGCAAATATGCCGTAGGCGACCGATATCGGCAGGATGCGCAGCATGAACCTATATGTCGCGCTGTGACCCTTGGCGCCCTCGCGCATCATGCGGGCCTGAAGCGAGATGCGTAGCGCACGCGGCGGGTTGAACGCACCGTCCATCAGCCGCGAGGCCAGCGAATAGACGCCGACGGCGGCCGGCGTCGCGAAGTAGGACAGGATCATCTTGTCGGCCTCGACCTGCAGCGAGGCGTTGACCCATAGGAGCGCGAAACTGACGCCCTCGCCGAGTTTCATTCCGGAGAAACCGAACTTGGGGCGCGCGGCATTGACCACCGTGTAGAGGATGCAGGCGACCATGGCGACGAAGGTCGAGACCAGATAGGCGGTCGCGAAAGTGCCGAGCGCATCGTCCGGCGACATGAGCAGAACGACCGCCGCCGAAGCCAGCCGCGCCAACGGCACGAACATCCCGACGAGCGCCGCCTTGAGCTGCTGGGAAAAGGCGATGAAGACCTTCTGGCAGGCCGAGGCAATGCGGTTGAACAGCACCTCCGAGACGACGATCGCGACCGGCAGCCAGAGCGGGATGTCGAAACGCTGCAGCCAGACGGCGAGCAGCACCGCGCAGATCGCGACCGGCACGGCGGTGATCAGGATCATCGTCAGCGCCATGCCGAAGAGGCTGTTTGCCGCCTCCTGCGTTCGGGCGATCGCCTTGAAGGCGACGCCGTCGCCGCCGATCCCGACGATGCAGCCTGCGACCGTCGCCACCGCCACGCACAGCATCAGCTGGCCGAACTGTTCCGCGCCTAGTCCACGTGCTGCAGCGATCACGTAGAGAAGCTGCAACAGCGTCGGCCCGCCGAGGCCGAACATGGCCCAGGCTGTATCTGTTACTGTCCTCCGCGAGACCCGGCTGCCCGGCGCGGCGCTCACATCGGCCATGGCAGGCTTCCCGTCACGCGGCCAGCCCGGAGCTACGAGCCCAGTCAACCGTCATGGCGATGCCGTCGTCGACGCTGGTCTTCGGTACGAAACCGGCGGCGGCTGCCTTCTCCATCGAATAGGTGACGTCCATGGAGAAGCGCTGCATGTCGTCGTCGCTCGGTTTCAGGCGCAAATCTTCCTCGGTCTTCTTCATCAGGCTTTTCAACTGCGGGCTGCGGTTGGCGGCGGACAGCAGGAGATCGCGATGGTTGGCGAGCATGTACTTGCCGAACATGCGCACCGGCCGGCGCATCATCACCTTGACGCCGAGATTGCGGTCAGGCGCCTTCAGCGGCGGGTGGCCCAACGCCAGGTTGAACCGCTCGAGATAGGAGTTCCACGTCGGCACTTCCGGGCCGTTGGCGTTGAAGACCGCGTATGGTCCGACGTCATGGTCGATCAGGAACTGCACGAATCGCACGATGTCGCCGACATAGACAAGGTTGCACTTGCCCTCGCCGCGCTCGCCGAGCGCACTCCATTTTCCGGATGCGAAGCGCGTGAGGTACGGCGTCGTCCACAGGTCGCTGAACGGGCCGTAGACCAGCGTCGGCCGGATCACCGAGATCGCCAGCTTTTCGTCGGCATATTGTTCGCAGATCGCCTCGGCGTCGCGTTTTCCCTGCCCGTATTCGGTGACGGGCGCGACGGGCGGCGTATCCTCGCGCACGATGCCCGTTGCCTCGCCATAGACAGCCACCGAGCTGGTGAAGATCAGCTTCCGCACGCCGGCGGCCTTGATCCGCTCGATCAGCATGCGCGTGCCGCCGGTGGTCACCGAATTGTCGTTGCCCTTGCCGCGCGCGCAATGGACGACGATGTCGACGCCTTTCAGCGCGGCATCGAGCGAGGCCTCGCTCATGATGTCGCATTGCACGATTTCGACGGGAAAGCGGGCGATGCGCGCAGCGCTCGCCCAGCGGCTGATGCCGGCTTTCACATGTCCGTATTTAGCCAGATGCAGCGCCTCGGCGATCCAGCCGCCGATGAAGCCGCCGGAACCTGTAACCAGAATCACCGGTTTCTTCATGCAACCCATTCCTGATAGCAATCGGGGAGATAGTCCGTCGCGGTCTCGTAGATCTCGTCGATGACGGCGAGCGGCGGCACCACGCTTTTCGCCTCGATCAGCAGTGGCGCGGAACCGCCTGAAACCACCTCGAAGAAATTCGTCACCATGCGCCGCGCAATGTCGGCGCGGTCGGGATTGCCCGGTGCTGAGACCGTCTTCTTCGACCCGTTCGGCGCAATGATTTCCAGCCGCGTGAACTCGTTGGTGACCCCGCGTATCGTCGCCTCTGTTCCTTCGACAACGAACTGATTCGACAGCTTGGCCAGAAAGCTGATCTGCACCTCGATCCTGGTGTCCGGCGTCTCCAGTTCGGTGCTGACGAAGGCCTCCGGGCCGCCATAACCGTCCATGACGGCAGACTTCACTTTCGGCTGCTCGTCGAGCCACCAGCAGATGATATCGAAGATGTGCACGCCGATGTCGAGCAACGCGCCGCGCGGGCGTCCATTCGGCCAAGGGCGGCGGAAATTGAAGCCGGACTGGGTCGGCCAGTCGAACTTGTGCCCCTCGGCCCAGACGATGCGCTTGACGTGGCCGAGTTTGGCCGAGGCGATGAAGTCGCGCACGAAGGCGTAGGACGGAGTCAGCCTGCGGAAATGGTTGGCGGTGAGGATCGACCGGCCCTCGGCTGCGGCGATCATGGCGCGCGCATCCTCCGCCGTTTCGGCGAAAGGCTTTTCGACCAGCACGCTGATGTCGCGCTCGATCAGCGCGATCGTCGTGCCGCGATGCAGATGGCTCGGCGTCGCGTTCACCGCAACGCGAATCGAGGGTGGCAGGTCCTCGATGCGGCCGAGGACCTGATCCTTTCGGAAGCCGAATTTCTGAGCCGCCGCGACGCCGCGTTCGATGGCGGGTTCGACGATCCAGGTGTTTGCGGAAAGATGCGGGTCGGAAGCGAGGACGGGAAAGTAGTAGTAGTCCGCTATCGCGCCGCTGCCGACGATTGCGAGGGGCATTGCCACTGGCATGGCCTGGGAGATCCTTTCAACGACAGTACTCCCAAGCCCGGACCGAGACTACGAAACCGACGCGCCGCCGTAAAGGATTTTGTGCAGCGCACACAGACTGATTTTCCGCCGTGGCGATTTCTGCCGCAGGGTCATCGTCCCTACGATGGTGCATTGCACCAAATCGCCTGAAGTGGCATAGATGAGACGGGTGGCTCGGGGCGCGCGTTAACGTAACAGCGGAGCCAGAAGCGGTTTTGTACCCCACCCGTTTCAGTCAATTTTTCATCCGTTGCGGTCACGCTCCATGAGCGACGCGATCCATTCCGGATTCCATGGCAGGCCACCGGTCGCGCCTGCAAAAGCGCGCGCCGTGCCCGGCGCGATCGATCCCGCCATCACCCGCCGCATCGCCAATGTGCTGTGCGTGCACCTCGTGCTGGTCGTGCTGACGCAGAAACTTGCCTTGCCAATCAGCGGCGAGATCCAGATCGCCTTCGCCATGCTGCTGCAATATGGCGTCTTCGGCATCTTCATGCTGATGGGCGTGCTGCGCGTTCATCTCATACGGTCGCTGATGCTGCTCGCCTTCGTCAGCTTCGCGATGATCGTGCATGCGGTCTACAACGCGGATGTCGGCTATTCGCCCGGCTCGCTTTTCCTGCTGACGCTGATCCTGGCGATGTACGCCTTCGTCGTGCCCATGGACGAGGAGAACTACAACCGCATCCTGCGGACGTTCCAGACCATCGCTGCCGTGGCCTCGGTGCTCGTCTTCGTCAACTGGGGACAGCAGTTTGCCGGGCTCGGCCTGTTCAACCTCGAGGACTACATCCCCGACAAATTCCAGTACATCAACTACGTCTACATGAACAAACTGCGCTGGGACCTGCACTGGTACAAGCCCAATGCCATCGTCTTCCTCGAGGTCTCGCACCTGTCGCAGTTCATCGGTATGGCGCTGGTGATCGAGCTGGCGCGCTTCCGTCGGCTGAAATACGCCGCTCTCTATGCTGTCGCGCTGCTCAGCTCTTTCGGCGGCACAGGCACGCTGCTCGTCCTGGCGTCCGCGCCCATCCTGATGCTGATGCTGCCGCGCAAGTATATCGTGGCGGTCGTACTCGCCGCGCCGCTGCTGCTGGTCGGGGCTGCGCAGATTGGCGTGCTCGACAATTTCACCAAGCGCGCGACGGAATTCACCACCAAGAAGAGCAGCGGCTACAACCGCTTCGTACTGCCTGCCGAGACCTCGGCGATGGCGCTGGAGCGCGACGGGCTGGGCGGTTTGCTGGGCAGTGGCGCAGGCAGCATCCCGGCCGGCGACCCGACCAAGGGCGGCGTCAACGGCTTCGCCTGGAGCCCCTACGCCAAGGTCATCTACGAATACGGACTGATCGGGTTCCTGATGTGGCTGCCGCTGACGCTCTACGCCATCTTCAACCGCGGCATTCCCTTCGTTATCAGCTGGATCGTCTTCCTGCAGTATAATTTCTTGAATGGTGCGCTCAATGTGCCGCTGCACACGGTCTACTGCTACGTGCTGGCAGCAGGCTACGTCATGATGCCGGTGGCGAAGTCGCGGCCGGCGAGCGCGAAACCAAGCGTCAGCCCCGCGCCGGCATCGCCAGTGCGCCGATCGCATTCTCCTTCACGATCGGAAAGTAGGCCCTGACCGCATCGGTGGCGCCGGTCGTGGAGAAGTGGCCGTAGTCGATGTAGCGGAAGATGCCGTCCGTCTTGAAGGCGCACAACTCGCCCTGGCAGAGGAACGACATCGGATCGATGAAGGTCGCGTCCGCGCCGACAAAATGCTTCAGCTCGCTGTTGATGACCGGGTCGATGTTGGTCAGCCATGCCGCCGTCTCGGCCCTGCCGCTGCGGTAGTCGAGCAGGTCGATGTTGGCGCCGAACTCGGCCGACTGGCCGATGATATAGGTGCGCACCCCCATGGCGTTCAGCGCCTCGATCGTTGAGCGGATGCCGTCCAGCCCGCGCGATTTCATCGAGTGCCAACGCGAGCTGAGTACCACCGCCTTGATGTCGTATTCCTTGATCAGCTCCAGCGCGTGCTGGTTGAACGCCTGGCAGTTGGGCCGCGCGTAGGAATAGTAGCTCAGCATCGGCGGGCAGCCGGCGGCTGTGTAGTTGATCACGTTGAAGGGAATTTCCGGCGCGTTGCGGGCGATACCCGGAACGTAGTGCGCGGCAAAGGAATCGCCCCACAAAAGCGCGTTCTCAGCCTGGCCGTTCGTGATGAAGCAGTCCTTGCCGCCCCAGTCGCGCCAGCCCTGATCGCCTTCGATGAAGCATTTGCGCTCCTTCCACTCCTCGCGGCCGGCAACCTGCGGCTCCTCGAAGCCTGGATAACGGAAGGCAGCACCACCGCTCATGACGCCGGCGATCCCGACCGCCGAAACCAAAAGCATGGCCGTTGCCGCCATGGCGAAGAGCCGCTTGCGCGGGAAGGGATTGCCCTTGACGCGGAACGGCTGCTCGATGAACCGCCACGAGAACCAGGCGAGCGCGAAGCTCGCGACCACGATGATCGCGGACTCCAGAAGGGTCGGGTCGCGCAGCGTGATGTAGCGGAAGAACACCGCGATCGGCCAATGCGCGAGATAGAGCGAATAGGAGAGCAAGCCGGTCCAGACCATCGGGCGCCATGACAGGCCGCGCGCGACGAGCGTCGAGTGGGCCGTGCCGGACCAGATGACCATCGCCGAGCCCAGCACAGGCGGCAGTGCGCTGACACCCGGGAACGGCGTCTCTTCCGTATAGGTGAAGACGGCATAGAGGATTAGCGCCAGGCCGAGGAGGCCGACCACTTCCGCGACGCCTTTGCGTGAAGGCGCGGGCGGCGGGGCAAGGACCAGCAGCGCGCCGAGCAGAAGCTCCCAGGCGCGCGTCGGCAGCATGAAGAAGTTCGCCGTCGGCGCGGTCGTGGTCGCATAGACGCTGAGCGCGAAGGACAGCACGACGACCGGCATGAATATCAGCAGCCAGCGCGCCTTGAGGAAGCGGTAGGCGATATACATCGCGATCGGCATGAAGATGTAATACTGCTCCTCGACCGCCAGCGACCACGTATGCAGCAGCGGGCGAAGCTGCGCGCTCGGGTCGAAATAGCCGGAGAATTTCCAGAAATAGATGTTCGAGCCGAACAGCGCGGTGGCGACAGCGCTCCTGGAATAATCGTCGAAGTTGGGCGGTAGCAGGATGAACCACGCAGCCACCGTCGTCAGTGCGATCATGAAGAACAGCGCCGGGAAGATGCGTCGAACGCGCCGCTCGTAGAAATCGATGATGGAGAAGCGGCCCTCCTGCAGGTCGGATAGCAGCCTGAGCGTGATCACGTAGCCGGAGATGACGAAAAACACGTCGACGCCGACGAAACCGCCGCCGAAGCCGGCCACGCCGGCATGGAACAGCACGACCGGCAGCACGGCGACGGCGCGAAGTCCGTCAACATCGGGACGATATTTCACCATGTCTTTACCAGCATCCCTGAATTCTCTTCCGATGGTCGAAAATGCCGCGCGATACACCGCGCCGGAATCGGCTTTCCGAACGTCGCGGCCAATTCCCCAGCCGGCCGGACGTGCTTTTCGACCGCAAATGCCCAACTCCGGGCTCAGCTTGCAAGCGCAACGTCAAGCTGTGGTAAACATGAGCGGTAAACTTCACGGCATTTACCTTTCCTCCGGCTTGGCCAGATCCCACGGCTCTATCCTTGCCGAACAAATGATCGACACACCCGAAACGGCCGCGAAAAACACGGCGTATATCCAGAGCAGCGACACCGGTTCGGCTCCCTTGAACACGGCAAGCAGCGCGAAGACGGCGGCGCCCGCAAAGGCAAAGCGCGCGACGCGGCCGATGAGGGATGCCGCGTTCAGATAGGACAGGAACAACGTCGCCGGCTGGTAGAAGCCGCTGATCAGCACGATCAGCGCGGCGACGGGAATGGCGGCGTCCGGCACCACGTTGTTGTGGCCAAGCAGGAGATTGAAAATTGCCTCGCCGAAGAGCAGGACGGCAAGCGCCGGGACCGCGCTCGCGGCGACGCAGAGCCCGGTCACCAGCCTCAATCCGCGCCGTGCGTTGTCCATTTCACCGCCCAGCATCTGACGGCTGATGCGCGGCAGGAAAATCTCGGCCAGTGTCCGCGTACCCGCCATCGCCAGCCGGCAGACCTTCATCACGCTGTCGAACATGACCAGCGCCGGGCCGACGCCGAACAGAGCTGTCACCACCGCGTAGGGCGAGTTCAGAACCAGAAGCTCCGAAAGCGCAAAGACCAGCGACGACCAGAAGCGTTTCAGGTGCCCGAAGACACCGCTGCGCGTCGGCGGCCGCGTCACCATCGCCCAGATCGCCGACTGCCTGAGAAGCCTGAACAGCACGACCATGAACACGATCACGACGACCGTGGTCGCCAGGCCAAACAGCAGGAAGCTGCCCGTGACCCAGAACAACCCGAGCGCCACCAGGAACAGCAGCCTGCGGATGATCGAGACGATAGCAAATTGCCGGCCGAGATCGGCGGACCAGACGGTCGACTGCAGGTCGAACGACCAGTAGGCGGTGAACAGGCAGCCGAAGAGATAGAGCACATTGCCGAGATAGCGTTCCGGATCGTCCATTCCGAAGAAGGCGGGAATCAGGAAGGACAGGATGAGGAGCAAGCCGGCCTGCGCGCCGAGGAAGCCGAATATCTCGCCGCCGGCCTTGCCGCCGACGCCGAGCGCGCCTGGCCTGAGCGCCATGTAGTTGGCGCGGCCGATCGCTTGGTCGATGGGCTGGACGTAGAAGGAGACGGCCGTCAGGAACACGACCTCCGCATAGCGCTGCTGGTCGAGTCCACGCGCCAGCACGAGAAGCTGCACCAGCGTGTAGCCGAGGTTGAGCGCAGTGTGCACGATGTGCAGCGCGCCGAAGCCGGTCGCCAGCCTGACGACCCGCCTTGTCCTGCCGTGCAGCACCGCATCGCTCATGCGGACATCATCGCGAAAGGCATCGCGTCCTTCTCACAGCCTCGCCTCCCGCAGTTCACTTGCGCGTCGATGACGCAATGGTCCACGTCTGGAAGCGCTCTCCCCGAAGCGACTTGTAGACGCCGATTGCAGTCGCCCACATGGCGACCATGATCTCCCAGATGCTGGTCACGACCGGCAGGTCGAAGCGATCAGCTGCATAGGCCGCTGCGCCGAGCGCCAGGACGTAGGCCGCGAAAGGCAACGCCCCGAAGGCAAGCAGCACGATCCCGGCGGAAGCCGCTGCGCCAACGGCAAGGAAATAGCCGGCCAGCCAGCGCAGATATTTGTGCGACAGGTATTTGTAGATCGACAGGGCGTCGAGCTTGACGATCCTCGGCCAGAGCAGCCGGTGGCAGTTGAAGGCCCGGCAGGCGATGCGCACCTTGCGACGGAACTCGTCCTTGCGCACGGTCGCCGCCCTTTCGTAGGCGAGGAAATCGGCCCCGCGCACCAGCCGGTAGCCGGAGCACAGGATCGACATCGACGTGAAGAAGTCATCGATGATATCGGCCGGCGTCGGGCGGTGTAGCGCCCGCCGGATCGCGAACAGCGAGCCGTCGGCGCCCATCACCGATCCGGTGTCGCTCTCGAGTTGCTTGACCCACTCCTCGTGCTTCCAATAGAGCGCGCCGACCTTCGCCGTCTGGCTTTCGTCCGCGTTTTCGTAGAGCAGGTGGCCGGTCACGCAGCCGACCTCGGGGTCGCGAAAATAGCGCGGCAGATTGGTTACAGCGATCGGGTCGATCATGACGTTCGCGTCGGTGTAGATGACGATCTCGGCGTCGGTCATCGACAGCAGCCGGTTCATGCCGGCGCTCTTGCCGCTGCGGCCCTCGGCGAGCGATAGAGTGAACTCGCCCTCGACCGATTTGAGTACCTCGTTGGTGCCGTCCGACGAGGCGTCGCTGTGGATGAGAAGCTGGCAGTCGCCGAGCGCGTCACGTATGGCGCGCATGTTGGCAATCTTCTGCTCGATCACCTGACGCTCGTTGTAGACGCAGCATACCACTGCGAACTTGGAGGGCATCGGCAGCGTGGCGTTGAGCGGCTTTGGCCTGACGGCCCGGACCATCATCAACGACAGCGGATAAGTGACATAGGGGTGCAGCACGAGAAGCACGCAAATGGCGAGGATCGCGATCAGGATCGTCATGGCCGGTTTCCCTTCGTCGCGTGCGCGCGGCGGGCTCCATTGCCGGAAGTCAGAGCATTCATTCTCTTGCCTTGCCTCTCTTTCTAGCTCCCTGCCCTCTCCCGATCCTAATCAACGACATTACGGCCCGCGGAGACCGCGACGGTCGTCGCCCCGACGACTTCGATGAACTTGAGATATTTCACGATGGCGGCGTTGCCGATGTAGAGCACGTCCTTGTTCCGCACGGGGAAGGACGAGGCGAGGAAGAAGCCGCCGGGATCGCGAAGGTTGAACTGGTAGATGACCGGGATCTCGTCGCCCTCGAACTTGTCGACGGGCACGCCTAGCTTGCGCGCGGTCTTGCGATCCTCGATGCGATAGATCAGCACCGCGCCGGGATTGGCGCGGTTATCGTGCAGGCCGCCGGCCTTGCCGAGCGCGTCGGCCAGATTGATCGTCTCGTCGGAGAATTCGTAGCGGCCGTTTTCGTTCGACGCTCCGAATGCCGTAAAGGAATGAGCCTCCCGATATACGTAGATCGTGTCACCGGGCAGCACGTGGATGTTGTTGGACGGTTCGCGCACCAGACGCTGGAAATAGACCGTGGCCTTCCTCTTGCCTCGCTGCAGCGTGACGTATGTTTCGTAGCCGGGCTGCTTCGGACCACCCGCTCTGGCGATGACGTCGAGAACGCGTTCGCCGTTGGAATTTATCTGAAATTTCGACGGCGAGTTGACGTCGCCGAGCACACTTATCTCGGACGAAGTCTGGCTCTTCACGGCAACGACGGCCTGCGGTTCGATAGCGCGGCTGGCCAGCCGCTGCTCGATGACCCGCTGAACGGCGGCCGGCTCCTGCCCGGCGGCATGCACCGACCCGGCATATGGGACGGAGATATTGCCCGCGCTATCGACCTTCTGGTCAGGCAGATTGACGAAATTGCCCGCGCTGTTGGTCGATTCGAGCGGGATGAACAGTCCGCCGGGGCTGGCCTCGAAGATCGTCACGCCGACGACGTCGCCGACGCCGATCCGGATGCTGGACGCGCCGGGGCCACGAAATCCGCCTAGCCCTGCTTCCGGCTGCGACTTCTCCACCACATGGATGATTTCGGGGGTGACATTGACCACCGCATGCGGAGCTCCAGCCTGAGGGTTGACCGCCGCGTAGCTGCTCGCGGTAACCTCAGGCCCGCCCGAGGGCAGAGCGGTGCAGCCGGAGATGATGAAAACGCAAAGGGTCAGAATGGATACGGGGGTCGCAATCGACTGATACAAACATGCCTCTCTTCAGCCCCCGCTGAAGCTCACTACGAAGACTACTATGTGCACCGCACAATCGCAGAGTCCAGAGTCTCTTTCTGGCCATCCGCGACTATCGATTCGAAAGCCTGTGTTGCGGATCGATCACACAGAAGTGCCGACCCTTAGACAAGCTTCCGACCATATCAGCCTCCAAGATTACCAGCCTAAACCAGTAGTCTCGGACCGCAAATCAAAAACGTCATCGATTAATAACATATTTTTACGCACCGATTTTTATGCATCTGCCACCCCTTTCGCCAAACTGGGTACCGCTTATGGGAAGCGCGGCCCAAGATTCCAAACAGCTCTTTACGAATAGACTTCAGTCTGTAACTGTCTATTTCAGTTGCACTGCAGCATCACAAGGCGGATCCCGTTCCCTTAGGGCGGCTGGCTGCGTGATATTGCGCCTTTCTCGACGACCTTGCTGGGGGCGGACGAGGATTTTCATGAAGGCTGGCGCACGGCTTTCCTTTCCATCCGGACGACTGGAATCGCAGCCTCGGGACAGGGTCGGCCGTGCCATCATGGCGCTGCGCCGTGGCTTCGCCGGATTGATCGGTCTGTCCGCCGTCTTCAACCTGTTCATGCTGACCGGCTCCCTCTTCATGCTGCAGGTCTATGACAGGGTGCTGACAAGCCGCAGCTTGCCGACGCTGGTGGCTCTCTTCCTGCTTGTCGCGGGGATCTATGTCGCGCTTGCGGCGCTCGATACTGTCAGGCTGCGCCTGGCCACGCGAATCGCCGACTGGTTCGGCGAGGAGATCGGGCCTTCGGTCGCAAGCCTTGGCCTGAAGCGGTCTGTGTTCGTGCACGAGCGGACGGCAAACCCGATGCAGGACTTCGACCGGTTGCGCGCCTTCATCGGTTCGCCAGCAGCGATCGCGCTGAGCGACCTGCCCTGGCTACCGATCTACCTCGCCGTCGCCTTCATGTTTCATCCGCAACTTGGCGTCCTGGCGCTGACCGGCGTGCTTGTCTTGTTCGCCATAGCCGTGATCGGCGATCGTCTGGCGCAGGCGCCCGTCAGCGCGGCCAACACCGCCGCCGCACGGCGTGCAAGGCTGGTCGAAACGGGCGAACATGCGGCCGAGACGATCACCGGTCTTGGCATGCGCGACGCCTGGCTGCGACGTTACGTGCAAGCCGACGAAGCGTTGCGGGCGTCGGGGCGCGAAGCCTCCGACCGCATGGCGTTCTTCGTCGCTGCGTCGCGCGGCATCAGGCTTCTCCTCCAGTCCGCTTCGCTTGCCCTCGGGGCATGGCTTGCACTGCAAAACGAGATTACGCCTGGCATGATCATCGCGGTGTCCATCATCACGGCGCGCGCGCTCGCTCCGGTCGAACAGGCGATCGGCCATTGGCGCGCGTTCGTGTCGGCCCGCCAGGGCTGGGCACGGCTTCGTGGCCAGATCGGGTCGGCCGAGGCGGACGAGCATCGAACCCGGCTGCCGCGGCCAAAATCCTCGCTCGAAGTCGCGGACCTTTCGGTCGCCGTTCCCGGCAGGGACGGCCTTCTCCTCGCCGGAATCAACTTTTCGCTGCAGGCCGGCGCTTCGCTTGGCGTCATCGGCCCGAGCGGGGCAGGTAAATCGACGCTGGCGCGCGCTTTGACCGGCCTACTCCCGCCGGCTGGCGGCAGCATCCGCCTCGACGGTGCGGAGCTCTCCCAGTGGCAGCCGGACCAGTACGGCCGGTATATCGGATACCTGCCGCAGGACATTTACCTCTTCGACGGTACTGTCGCGGATAACATCGCGCGCCTCGCAACCAACCCCGATCCGGGTGCGATCATCGCCGCCGCGACGAAGGCAAATGCCCACGACCTGATTGCCCGGCTGCCCCATGGTTACGACACGCGGCTGGGGCAAGGCGGCTTGATGCTTTCGGCCGGACAGCGACAGCGAATCGGACTGGCGCGTGCGCTGTTCGGCTCGCCGTTCCTTATCGTGCTTGACGAGCCTACCTCCGCGCTTGACGCTGCAGGTGATGAAGCGCTCCGCAAGGCGGTGGAGGACGCACGCAACGCGCAAGCGATCGTCATCGTTATCGCCCACCGGCCTGGCGCAATCGCCGGCTGCGACCGCCTTCTGGTGATATCCGAAGGAAGGCAGGTCGCGTTTGGAGCGCGCAGCGAGATCCTCCGCGAAGGCAACAGGGTGATGCCCAAGGCGGCAGCGTCGTGACCGGAAGACTGGATACTGCAAACAGCCGGCGAGCGGTGACGTTGGAGCTTGCGCTTGGAGCGCTGATCTGCGGCCTCCTTCTCATTGGACTGGGCGGCTGGGCGGCGACAACCCATCTGGACGGCGCGATCGTTGCGCGCGGCCAGCTGGCGGTCAGCGGCAACGTCAAGCAAGTCCAGCACCGCGACGGTGGCATCATCAGCCGCATCCTCGTGCGGGATGGCATGCGGGTCGAGGCCGGCGACGAGATGCTTTCCCTGGATGACACGGCGCTGCGCGGCAATCATGCCATCGTCGAGGCGCAACTGGTCGATCTCGTCGCGAAACGGCGACGCCTGCAGGCAGAGCAGCTCGGTAAAGCCGATATCGCGGGAGACGCCCCGTTTCCTGCGCTAGACGGGCTGGAGGCAGAACTTTCGCGCGCGGTGGCGGCCGAAACCGCATTGTTCCAGGCGCGCCGCACCGCGATCGGCGGGCAGAAGGCCGGCATCGCCGAGCAGATCAACCAGCTCAAGGCCGGTGTCGGCGGGCTGGAGGCGCGGTTGGTTGCGACGCGTGAGCAAGTGCGGCTGATCGGCCTGGAGTTGAAGAGCACGCAGTCGCTCATGGACCAGGGCCTGACCACGCAGCGGCAACTGCTGACCTTGCAGCGCGCGCAGGCCGAGCTCAACGGCTCCATCGGCCAAATCGAGACGGAGATCGCGCAGTCCAATATCGCTATCAGCCGCAGCGGACTGGAAATCTCGCAGATCGACCTCGTGCAGCGCGAACAGGCCGAACGCGACCTGCGTGAAGTCGATGCGCGCATCGCCGAACTGATGGAACGGCGCATCGCCTCGCGCGACCAGCTCGATCGGCTGGTCGTGCGCGCGCCGCAGGCCGGACTGGTCAGCCAGCTCGCCGTGCATACGATCGGCGGCGTGATGGCGCCGGGCGCGACCATTGCGCTGATTGTGCCTGACGGCGACCAACTGGTGGTCGAGGCCCGCGTGCGCCCCACCGACATCGACATGGCTTCCGTCGGGCAGAGCGCCGAGATCCGGCTGCAGACCGTCGACGCGCGCCTGCTGCCGCCGTTCGACGGCAAGGTCACGTCCCTCTCGGCCGATGTGATCGTGCAGCCGCAGACGCGGGAAGCCTACTACCTCGCGCGCATCTCGATCGCCGACGAAGATCGTTTACGCAGGGAGCGCGCGCTCGTGCCGGGCATGCCGGTCGAGGTGTTCCTCGCCACCACCGGGCGGCGCACCGCCCTGCAATACCTGCTCGGTCCGCTGATGGATCATCTGTCCCACGCCCTGCGCGAAAGTTGAGTGGCTGTGGCACACGACCTCATCGCGAAAGCCGAAGCACAGTGCAATAAGGTCTTCGGCGGCCGGCACGATTCCGGCGAAACCGGATCGACAATGGCGTCACGCTCCCGCACCGTCACAGGACTGCTCTGGACGCTCACGCTCGTGCTGGTCGCGCTCAATGGCGGAACGATGACGGCCGAATGGTCGTGGCCGGGCGACATGGTCACCTTCTTCCAGCCGCAGTTGGCGCTCGCCGCTTTGCTCGTTCTCGGCTTGGCGCTTCTGCTGCGCCGCTGGCTGCCCTCGCTGCTTCTGGCGATAGTGCTCGCCGTCGCCGCATATCCCCTGTTCTTCACCAGCGCGCCGCTGGCCGCCTCCGCCGCGACCTCGAACCTGCGCATCCTCTCGGCTAACGTCCTGTTCGATAATCCACAGCCGGAACGCTTCGCCGATGTCGTCGCCGAACTCGCGCCTGACATCATCGTCACGCAGGAGGCCCGCTACGAGTGGCCGAGGGTGCTGCGAGCTCTGCCCGGCTATCCTTATCTCGTCGGCCCGCAGCAATATCGCTGGAACAGCAACCTTGTGGTCAGCCGCTATCCGATGCGCGCCCGTATGGTGCCCGACATGCCGCCCTCCGGTCTTGCGCTGGGCGGCGGGCTTGCGCTGCGCG
The DNA here is from genome assembly GCF_040081925.1 of Mesorhizobium quangtriensis. Taxonomy (NCBI): domain Bacteria; kingdom Pseudomonadati; phylum Pseudomonadota; class Alphaproteobacteria; order Hyphomicrobiales; family Phyllobacteriaceae; genus Mesorhizobium; species Mesorhizobium quangtriensis. Next base: position 978,323 of record NZ_JBEBMF010000001.1, on the reverse strand, counting down.
TGGAGGTCGACGTGCCGGGCCGGGACCGGCCGCTTGTCATCTACGCGGCGCACGCGCCGACGCCGCGCACGCTGGCTGGCTGGGAAGCGCGCAACCTCTATCTCGACACACTGGCCGAGCGCATCGCCGCCGAGCCCGAGGGGACAGAGGTCATTCTTGCCGCCGACTGGAACACGCCCGTCTGGTCGCCGGCTTATCCGCGCACGCTGTTTCTGTCCGGGCTCGAAGCGACCGAGCGCTCGGCGTGGCCGGCCGCCACCCGGCTTTTCGCGACCATCTTCGGAATCAACATCGGCACACCGATCGATCACATCGCCATTTCTCGCGGCATCGGCGTCAAGGACCATTTTCTCGGCCCCAACTACGGGTCGGACCACCTGCCGGTCGTGGTCGATCTCGAACTGTCCTGATCTCCGTCAGGCGGCAACAGCCGGCCTGGCAGCCAGCGCCGCGACCGCGTCCTCCAAGTGACGCATGCTTGACGTGCCCAGCACCACAGATGTCACGCAGGTCCGATCCGCTGCCTGTCGCAGCGCTCTTGCCGGGGGTACGCCCGGCTGGAGGCGCATGACCTCCCGCGCCAGAACGCCGATCCGACGATTGCGAATCGTTTCCGACAAACCTGATTCCATCGCTGCTTCGATGACATCAAGCGGCAGTTCGAGAAGCTCGACGCCGGGAATGGCGAGCGCCGCCTCAAGTGCCGGCACGTCGTCGCATGAGATGCCGAAATGACGAACTTTCCCAGCTTTCTTCAGCGCTGCCAGCGCCTCCCCGACCTCGGGGCGAATCGCCGACGCGAGAGGACTGTGCAGGAGAAGCGCGTCGAGGTGATCGAAGCCGAGTCGGCGCAGGCTGGCCTCTGCCGCCAGCGTGATATGAGCCGGCGAAAAGTCCGTCCCAAGATTGCCATCGCGCTGGCCGACGACGGCGCCCTTCGCCGATTTCACCTTGGCAAGCAGCGGCTTCAGGATCGGTTTCAGCGGCCGCATGATCTGCATCTTGCGGGAGAACTTCTTGCCAGCTTTCGTGACCACGAAGGCGCTGTGACGCCGGCCTTTCAGGAGCCGGCCGATCTCGCGTTCGCTGTCGCCCTGCCCGTAGATGTCGGCCGTGTCGAAAAGGTTGACGCCAAGGGCTAGCGACCGCTCCAGAAGCGCCCTTATGTCGCGCAACGGCACCGTATTGCCCAGCGAGCCGATCTTGCTGCAGCCCAGCCCCAGGATAGGCAAGTCTCTGTTATCGATGCCGAATTCGCGTCTGATCATGGGCGGTCTCCTTCTCGGCGCAACGGTGTCCACCGCCTTGCTGCATTGCAACCAAAACCGCCCAGCTCATGTTGCAATTGCTCACAGTAGATGGAATAAATGTTGTCGGCAACGGGGCACAAATCCAAAGCGGCGCCAGCTGCGAAGGAGACGGTGTTCGTGCTCGGTAGCCTTTCCGACCTCAAATCCTCCAGCCAGGTAAGCGATATCGTGATTGTCGGCGGCGGCGCTGCTGGGCTGACGCTTGCGCATGCGCTGAGTTCATCCGGAAAGTCGGTTTTGCTCCTTGAGGCTGGCGGCGATAAGCGTACCAAGACATCGCAGGAGTTCTATCGCGGCGAACTCGCCGACAAGGTCGTGCATCCGCCCACCGACAACTACCGCGTGCGCGCCATCGGCGGCACCAGCCGCATCTGGGGCGGCCGCGCCATTCCCTTCGATCCGATCGACTTCGAAAACCGCGACTGGGTTTCCGGCTCCGGTTGGCCGTTCGGCTATGAGGAACTCGCAGACCATTATCACAAAGGCATGGAGGCATCGGAGGCGGGGCGCTCCGCATTCCTGCCCGGTCAGGCCCTGCCCGGCGCGCAGGGCGAACTTGCGCCCGGCCTAGACGGCGAATTCGTGCGCACCACCATCGAGCGGTTCAGCAAACCGACCAATTTCTGGCGGCGCTACGGCGAAGACCTGACCCGCATGCCCAATGTCCGGATCGTCAAGGATGCGCCGGTCGTCCACATCCAGCTCGCGTCCGACGGAAAGTCCGTCGACTGGGTCGAGGTTGCCGAACCCGGCGGTAGCAGGCTGAGAGTGCACGGCCTCTCCTTCGTGCTGGCGCTCGGTGGGCTGGAGACCACACGCCTGCTGCTCGCCTCCAACGACGTGCAGTCCGCTGGCATCGGCAACGATCATGACCTGGTGGGCCGCAACTACATGAGCCATCTGTGCGCGACTGTCGGCACTGTCTCGTTTGCCGGCCCGCCTGACCGCATCGCCTACGATTACGGGCAGGACCCCGACGGCATCTATGTCCGCCGCCGCCTCTGGCTGACCGAGAAGGCGCAGCGCGATTTCTCGCTGCTCAACACCACCTTCCGCACCCACCTGCCGGAGCCTGCGGATCCGTCGCATGGCGACGCCATCCTGTCGGCCATGTTCCTGGTCAAGGACATGGTTCTCTATGAATACAGCCGCAAGTTCGTGGAAAACCCCGTCGGCTGGGGCGGGAGGCTTCGGCATGTCGGCAACGTCGCGCGTCAGCCCTTGAGGCTCGCGAGCTTTGGCACGAACTGGCTGCGGCGGCGCACCTTCGCCGACCGCAAGCTGCCCTCGGTCGTGCTCGGCTCGCGCCAGAACCGCTACGAGCTGGAATTCCATGCCGAGCAGGCGCCCAACCCCGACAGCCGGCTGACGCTTTCCGCCGAGCGCGATGCTTTCGGCATGCCGCGCCTCAAGATAGACTGGCGCATCACCGATCTCGATCTCGCAAGCCTTGAGAAAAGCTATGCGCTCCTCTCGCGCGAACTGGCCTCCACGGGCACGGGCCGGCTCGACTACGACCGCGCAAAACTCACCTACAAGGCGCAGCGCCACGGCATCGTCGGCGGCCACCATATTGGCACGACGCGCATGTCGGACGATCCGCGCAGGGGCGTGGTGGACGCGGATTGCCGCGTTCACGGCGTCGGCAATCTCTACGTCGCCAGTGCCTCTGTCTTCCCGACGTCGGGACAGGCCAACCCGACGCTTACCCTGCTGGCACTGACTTTCCGGTTGGCGGAGCAGCTTGGCAGGACGCAGAAAGCTCCAGCGGTTGAAGCGCGGGCCGCCTGAGATCAATCGATCACGCTGATGTGTCAGCAGTGATCCATTGATTGCGGATTGGCGGTTCCAAAGCGCCCCCCGACCCTATATATGCGACCGCTTGCCGCAGCCTGCGGGCCACATCTGCAATCTCCGGGTCGACCCAATGAACGATCTCTCGAGGACGGGACAGCTTTCCACGCACGCAGCCGATGCGGCCATTTCGGCGCGTGGCATGGTCAAGCGGTTCGGCGAGCTCAAGGCCGTCGACGGCATCGACCTCGTCGTGCCGCGCGGCATGATCTTCGCCATCCTCGGCCCCAACGGCGCGGGCAAGACGACGCTGATGCGCATGCTGGCGACGCTGGCGCGACCCGACGCCGGCACTGCCACCGTCATGGGCCACGACCTGCTCGTCGCCCCCCATGAAGTCCGCGCCTCCATCGCCATGACCGGTCAATTCGCCTCGCTGGACGAAGACCTGACGGGCCGCGAGAACCTGATCATGCTGGCGCGCCTGTGGGGTTTCCGCGGTCGCGCCGCCAAGGCGCGGGCCGATGACCTGCTTGCGGCTTTCGATCTCTCCGATGCGGCCGCCCGGCAGGTCAAGAAATATTCGGGCGGCATGCGCCGCCGTCTCGACATCGCTGCGTCGCTGATCGTGACGCCGGGCGTTCTCTTCCTCGACGAGCCGACGACCGGCCTCGACCCAAAAGCGCGCAAGGATGTCTGGCGGATGATCCGGGGGCTCGCGGATTCCGGCGTCACCATCCTGCTCACCACGCAATATCTGGAAGAGGCCGACCAGCTTGCGGCGCGCATTGCCGTCATCGACCACGGCCGCAAGATCGCCGAGGGCACCAGCCGCGAGTTGAAGGCCGCGACCGGTTCCGGCTTCCTGCATGTCTCAGTCGCCGATCCCGCTAAACTCGAAGACGCCGCCGCGATCCTCGAACGCAGGCTCGGCCAGACCGTCCAGCGCAGCACCGAGGGCGCGGAGCTTTCCGTGCTCGGCGGCACTGCGCAAAGCGCAAACGAGGCGCTCGCCGAGGTCATCGCGGCCGGCATCGAGCTTTCCGATTTCTCGATGGGCCAGCCCAGCCTAGACGAAGTGTTCTTCGCGCTCACCGGCCAGCCGGCTTCCGAAGACAGCAAGGAGGACGCGACATGAACCACACCGCTTCCACGCAACTGTTGCAGCGCGTCGAGCGCCCGCCCGCGCCGTCGGCCTTCTCCAACGCGCTGGTTTTCGGCTGGCGCGCGGTGCTGAAGTTCAAGCACGTGCCCGAGCAGCTTTTCGACCTTGTCATGACGCCGATCATGTTCACGCTGCTGTTCACCTTCGTGTTCGGCGGCGCGCTTGCGGGATCGCCAAGCGAATATCTGCAGTTCTTCCTGCCGGGCATTCTCGTGCAGACCGTCGTCTTCAACTCCGTCTATTCCGGCATGGGTCTGTCGACCGACCTCGACAAGGGCCTGTTCGACCGCTTCCGTTCGTTGCCGATCTGGTCGCTGGCACCGTTTGCCGGGCTGATGGTCGGCGACATGCTGCGCCATCTCATCGCCGGCGGCATCATCCTCACCATCGGCCTGATCCTAGGCTACCGGCCCGAGGCCGGCATTGTCGGCGTCGTCTCCGCCTTTGTGCTGCTGCTGGCCATCGGCTTCGGCGTCGGCTGGATCTTCATGGTGCTCGGCCTTCTCATCCGCACGCCTATGACGGTGATGACGATCGGCTTCACCGGCATCTTCCCGCTGGTCTTCGCGTCCAACATCATGGTCGATCCGGCAACCATGCCCGGCTGGCTGCGCGCCTTCGTCGACGTCAATCCGGTGTCCCTGATGACGACGGCGCTGCGGGGCCTGATGAGCGGATCGGCGACGATAGCTGAGATCGGGCTTGCGCTGATCGCGCCGGTCGCGCTGACGCTCATCCTCGCGCCGGTTACGCTGTGGCTATACGTGCGGAGCGAGCGCTAGGCGGCTCGCCCATCCGCCTGGATGCCAGTTACGGAACCCTTCGGCTCGAAGACATGCAGCCTGAGTTCGGTTGAAAGCTCGGCGCCGGGTTCCAGCGTCAAGAGGCCGGTGCTGCGCGTCTTGGCGTCGGCCAGGCCTGAGCCGGAACGCGTGGTGTTCGGCTCGATACCGATCATCCTGCCACGGCCATGCCAGGGCGGTTCCGGTGTGCCTCCGAGTTCGTACCACAGCCAGGCACACGGAAAGGTCGCAGCGTCCCACGACAGCGCAGCGGCGATGCGATCGTCCAGCCGGCGGACCGCAGCCCATGCCGATCCGGTGAAATCGTGCAGGTAGGCCGAAGCGGCGACTGGCGCGGCCGGTTTCGACAGATCGACGGAACCTTGCTTCCCGGGCACCATCGGCCAGTCTCCCTGCCCGCCCGGCGCGAGTGGATTTGCCGGAGGATCGTAGAGCCTGTCGACCGAGGCGCGCGCGGCATTCGTCGTGACTTCTACCGGTCCTGCCAGCAGATCGGAGCCAAAAGTCGCATGGTGGCCCCACATCACCTCGACCGGCCGCACGCCTTCCATGCGCAGCCGCTCGCGGATGACCAGCATGTCGCCCGATATCTTGAGTTCGCGCTGCATCTCCACCGGGACCGAGAAGAAGCGCCGCGACAGCCGGATGGTTTTCGAGGTGGCCGTGAATTCCCATGGCGAGATCGACGCCTCGCCGTGGAAACCGTGGAAGATGCCCCCGAACTGACAGGCGTCGCCGCCATTGGGGAAAAGCAGCGGCCAGCCACCCGTGAAACGCGTCAGCCATTCCGGCTCGTCGCGCGCAGCGAAACTGGCGATCGGCGCATTGACTGGATCCCAAGGCGTTTCGCCCAACACCGAAAGGTTGGAGGGCAGATGCCTGATCTCGGTGATCGTGCCGCCGACGCGCGGGTTGACCGTCACCCGCAACTCGCGGCTTTCAATGACGATGCCCGGCGGCTCGCGCATCATCTGGCTGCGCACCTCACTTGACGGCGCCCGCCATCAGCCCGCGGATGAAGTATTTCTGGAACGAGATATAGAGAATGAGCATCGGGGCGGAAGCGATCACCATGCCGGCCATGGTCAGGGGCACCTGATTGTTGTAGCGCCCCTGGAACACGCTGATGCCGGCCATCAACGTGCGTTTCGCATCATCCTGCAGGAAGATGATCGCGATGAGAAGGTCATTCCACACATAGAGTGAATTGACCACCAACAGGGTTACCAAAGCCGGGGCCGACAGCGGCAGCACGATCTTGAGCAGGATGATGAAATCATTGGCTCCGTCCATGCGCGCGCTCTCGAACAATTCGTTGGGAACGGTGCGGAAGAAGGTGGTGAGCAGGTAGACCGAGAACGGCGTGATCAACCCCGCATAGATCAGGATCGCGCCCTGATACGTGCTGATGAGGCCAATCCTCGAATAGAGCACGAAGAGCGGCACGATCATGACGATCGGCGGCACCGCCATCAGAGATGTCGAGATGGCGAGCAGCGTGTCCCGCCCCTTGAACGCCATGCGTGCGATGGCATAGGCGGCAAGGCACGAGACCACTGTGCTGATGGCCACAGCGCCAGCCACCAGGATCAGGCTGTTCAGCATCCACCACAGGAACGGGCTGTCGATCAGCACGGCGCGGAAGTTTTCCAGCACCGGCATTTTCGGGAAGCCGAGCTTATCGATGGCGTATTCCTGCTCCGTCTTCAGCGCGGTCGAGATCATGAAGATCGTCGGCACCAGCGCCAGGAAGGCGGCGAAGAGCAGGACCGCATGCTTGGGGAGAGCGGCGAGCAGCTTGTTCATCGTGTCGCCTCATCGAGTTCGGCGCGTCGGCGCGCACGGAACAGCGGGAAGATCAGCGCCACCGACACGAGGAAGAGCATGACGGAGGCCGCCGAGGCGATGCCCGGCAGGCTGGTGCGGATCAGTGCGTTGAAGATGTAGAACTCGACGACCACCGTGGCGGTGCCCGGCCCGCCGCGTCCACCGCCGATGACGTAGACATAGGCGAAGACGGCCGAGAGCATGGTGATGGTGCTGACCACCACGAAGAACTCGATCACGCCGCGCATCTGCGGCAGGATGATGTAGCGCGCACGCTGCCACCAGTTGGCGCCCTCAAGTTTCGCCGCCTCGATCACGGATTCATCGAGGCTCATCATGCGTGCAAGAAAGAGGATGATGCCGAGAGCGCTCTCGCGCCAGATGATCAGGATCATCACCGTCCACAGCGCCACGTCCGACGAGCCGATCCAGTCCAGCGCCATGAAGTCGAGGCTCATCCAGCGTAGCACCTCGTTCACCGGGCCGCTGAACTGGAACATGCGCTTCATCACCACGGCGATAATCGGGATCGCCAGCACGAAGGGCACGAAGACGATGATGCGGTAGAGCTTCCAGCCCGCGACCCGCTCATAGAGCAGAATGGCGACCAGAAGCGATACGATCACCATGATCGGTATGGCGAGCAGGAGTTGCAGATTGTGCAGCACCGCTTCCCAGAAGATATCCTGCCCGAGCACGAGCTGATAGTTGCGGAAGCCTATCCACGGCCCGTCGATGCCGCGCACCATCTTGAAACTGAACTCGAAGATGCGCACCAGCGGATAGCCGAACACGAAGGCGATCAGCAGCACCAGCGGCGCGACGTAAAGATAGGGCGTGAGCCGTGACGTTCTGGTCATGTCAAAGTCGAACCGATCGATTCATGAAAGCATGTCGGGGGGCGTCGCGAAACGCCCCCCTCCAATTTGCCTGGCTATCCGGGCCGGAATCAGCCGGCCGATAGGTCGACAACCCACTTCTGGTAATTCTCGACCAGGTCGGGGTTGAAGTCGCGCCACTCCTTGGCGGTGGCGGCGGCGAGTTCGCCCGCCTGCTCGCCTGTCATCGAGCCTTGCACGATCTGCTGGCCGGTCGGGATGGCGGCGCGCTCGTAGAACTGGCCTGGCATCACGTTGGTGACGTTGGAGATGTTCTTGCCGAGGCCCCAGGTCTCCCACATCGAGCGCACGGTCGCGTCGGTGATGACGCTGGTGTCGAAGGTCGTGTTGGAGGGAATCCAGCCGGTCGCATCCCAGAACGCCTTCAACTGCTCGGGCGCATTGAGGAACTCGAGGAACGCCGCGGCGGCCTTCGGGTCCTCCGCGTTGGACGAGATGCCCAGTCCCTGCACGTCGAGCAGCGGGGTGCCCGCGAGCTTGCCCTTGCCGAACACCGGCATGACCATGACGCCGATCTCGCCGTTGGCGGTCTTGAGGTCGGCAGGCAGGCGCGTGCCGATCGACTGGCCCATGGCAAGCTTGCCAGCCGGAACGAGGTCGATGCCGGGATAAAGTTCCAGCGACGACATATCGGCGTTGAGGTAGCCCTTGGTCTTCAGCTCCTCCAGCTTCGTCCAGTGCTCGTGATACTTCGGATCGCGGAAGTCCTTGTCGCCGATGAAGAGCTCGACCGCCTCGCCGATCGTGTCGAGGTTCTGCGGCAGCGAATGGCTGATGTACCATTCGGACCAATAGCCGTCCTGGATGCCGCCGCCGAGCGGCTCGATGCCAGCGGTCTTAAGCGCCTCGCAGGCCACCAGCAGTTCGTCCCAGGTCTTCGGTGGCGCGTTCGGGTCGAGCTTGGCCTGCTCGAACAGCTTCTTGTTGTATATCCAGAGCATCGGCAGCGGATACCAGCCGACGCGATAGGTATCGCCGCCGAAATTCGACAACGCCGTCGGAGTCGAGGCCGTCAGGATTTCCGGCTTGATCAGCTCCTTGAGGCCCTTGAGATAGCCGAACCACACGCTTTCCATGTGGTAGATGCCGTTCCAGAGATACTGGATGTCAGGCGCGTTGCCCGCGGCGGCCGCCGTCTGGAACTGCGAGATGACGACGGCGGTGTCCTGCAGCATCGGCTTGATGGTCGCTTCCTTGTAGGCCGCGACCGCGCCGTCCACCACCTTCTGCAGGCCGGGCAGCTCCTGCTCGCCCCACCACCACCAGTCCATGGTGAGCTGCTGGGCGCGCGCCGAGCCCGGCAGCATGCCACCTAGCGCGGAGCCCGCGCCGAGCGCCAGTCCCATTTTCATCAATTCGCGGCGGGAAATATCCCATGCCTTTTTATCTGTCATCGTTCAGATCCCCTGTGGTTGTGCGTTGTTGTCAGAACGTGCTCATCAGGCCGCCGTCGACCACCAGAAGCTGGCCGGTCATGTAGCGGCAATAGTTGGATGCGAGGAAGACCACCGCCCCCGAGACATCCTCGGGATAGCCGGTGCGGCCGAGCGGTATCTTGCGGCGGCGGACATACCATTCCTGGAAGTCGGGCGTCTCGGCTTCGTCCACGCCGTTCACGATAGACATGGGCGTCGCCATGAAGCCCGGCGCGACCGAATTGACGAGGATATTATATGGCCCGAGCTCCACCGCCATCGACTTCGTGTAGCTTATGATCGCGCCCTTGGCTGCGTTGTAGGGCCCGGTCTCGCCACTCGACGCAAAACCCTGGATCGAGGCGATGTGGATGATGCGGCCGCTTTGCTGCTTCACCATCTGCGGTGCGACCAGCTTGCTGCCCATGTAGACGGCTTCAAGATTGATGGCGATGGTGCGCCGCCAGTTCTCCAGCGTATCGTTCAGGATTGTGTGCGTCGGCGGGTTGATGGCAGCGTTGTTGACCAGCGCGTCGATGCGGCCGAGCTTGTCCATCACCTCGGAAACAACCGCGCCGTAGCGGTCATAGTCGGTGACGTCGAGCGCATAGGGAAATGCTTTCCCTCCGGCAGCCTGGATCTCGGCGGCCACCGCCTCGGCGTTGGCCGCGTTGCGCTCCAGCAGGACTACACGAGCGCCTTCGCGCGCCATCTCCAGCGATACCGCGCGGCCCAGTCCCTGGCCGGCGCCAGTGACGAGGCAGACCCTGTCGTCCAGCAAACCCAAAACGCCACCTCTTCGCATTCATCAGGACCGGCCGTCGCCTGCCCGCTATCAGCTTCGTCCAGAATGTTGGACCTTGCTCTGATATGCCGGAAGATACTAGACTTGCGCAGAAAGTTCCGTCAAGGGCGAAGCCCTTCACGAGACACGTGCTTTACCGCACGAAACCGCTCCAGAGGATAGCGCATGTCCGACGAATCCCAAACGCTGCAGCTTGCCAATATCGGCTACGCGTTCGACCACCCGGAGGCTGTGGCCTGGGGACCCGACGGATACGCCTATGCCGGCGGCGAAGCGGGGCAGCTCTATCGCTACAAGCTGGACGGTTCGATCATCGAAGAAGTCGCTCGCGTGGCGGGCGGTTTCCTGCTCGGGCTGGCGCATGACGCGGCCGGCAACACCTACGCCTGCGACGACCGCTCCGCCTGCGTGCATCGCATCACGCCTGATGGCGCGGTCAGCACCTACGCGAACGGCAACGAGCAGCAGAAAATGCGCGTGCCGAACTATCCGGTGTTCGACGACCACGGCAATCTCTACGTATCCGACTCCGGCTCGTGGGGCGCGAAGGACGGTTTCGTCTGGAAGGTCGCGCCGGGGGGCAAGGCCGAAATATGGGACCGGCAGGCGAACGGCTTTTCAAACGGCATGTGCCTGTCGGCCGACGGCAAATGGCTCTACGTGGTGGAGTCTTGCCCGCCCCTCATTTCGCGGGTGGAAATCCGCGACGACGGCAGCGCCGGCCGCCGCGAAGTGGTGGTGGAACTGCCGCGCAATGTGCCGGATGGCGTCGCCTTCGACGCGGCCGGCGACCTCTATATCAGCCTCTACAATCCCAACATCATCTATCGCTTCACCACCAAGGGCGAACTCGTCACGCTCTACGACGACTGGGAACAGCTCATGCTCGTCGCGCCGACCAACATCGCCTTCGGCGGACCGGACATGAAGACGCTGATCATCGCCTCGCTCTGCGGCTGGTCGGTGCACACCGCGCCGATGGCCGTCGCGGGCGTGCCCGTCAGATATCCGAAGATTTGAAGGCTTTTCCTCTCCCCGTTTACGGGGAGAGGATGCCGGCAGGCAGGTGAGAGGCAACGCGAGCATCGCACAGCCCTGCACAACCCCTCATCCGGCCCTTCGGGCCACCTTCTCCCCGTAAACGGGGAGAAGAAATCGGCGCCTAAAGCTTCGGCGTGCGGTAGAGAACCTTGCCCTTCACCGTGATCTCGGCGTCGACGAGATACTTCCTGATGCCCTCGGCGCTCATGGTGACGCCAAGGCCGGGGGCAGCCGGCACGTTGACCTCGCCATTGGCGTCAGGCGTCAGGTGCGTCTCGGTCATGTCCCATGCCACCGACTTCGGCGCGAAGGGGTATTCGCAGATCACATCTTTCTCCAAACCGGCGAAGGGCTGGATCGAGGCGGACAGGGCCATGTGCGACGTGAAAGTGTGGTTGACATAAGTAACGCCGCGCGCACTCGCATAGTCCGCGACCTCCTTGGCCGGGCCGATGCCGCCGATGCGGCCGCAGTCGATCTGGATGAAGGACACCTTGCCGTAGTCGATGAGCTGGCGCGCCATGTGGATGTTGTGCGAGGCCTCGCCGCCCGCGAGCTTGATCTTGCCGGAGCGGCCCGCGAGCTTGCCATAGGCATCGTAGGCGCCGCCGTGGAACGGTTCTTCCAACCAGATCGCCCCGACCTCTTCCAGCGCCGGGATGCGCGCCGCGGCTGCATCCACGTCCTCGCGGAAAATCTGGCCAGCGTCGATGAGCAGGCGTCCCTCCGGGCCAATGCCTTCGCGCGCAGCCATGAGATGGTCGCGGTCGATGGCGACGCTGCCACGACCGAACGGACCCCAGCCGCATTTGACGGCGCGATAGCCCTTGTCGCGCGCCGACTTGCAGCCGGCCAGCGTCTCGGCCGGCGTGTCGCCGAACAGTTGCGAGGCGTAGGGAAGCTTCGGATAGGCTTTCTTGTAGCCCAGCAATTCGTAGACTGGCGCATTGCGCTTCCTGCCGAGCACGTCCCACAGAGCCATCTCGATGCCGGACCACGTGTGCGCGGCCTGCAGGAGGTCCATGCATTCATATTCGATCGCGGCGGCGAGCGCTGCGATGTCGGCAGGCGAATCGACCTTCTTGCCGAGCACCACCACCTCCAGCGGCTTGCACGCGCCATGCGACATCGGCGCGACATAGGCCGCGATGGAGGTGAGCGGCGAGGCCTCGCATTCGCCCCAGCCGGTCACCCCGTCGGCGACAACCCGAACCAGGAGTGCGTCCTGGCTGCCATCGCCGATATCCTCGACGGCGGGCATGGACAGGTAAAAGAAATCAACGGCTTCGATAGGCATGCGATAGGTCCTTGAACAGTTCTTGGGGTTAGACGCGGAAAGTGTTGAGGGCGTTTTCGTCGATAGTGACGCCGAGGCCGGGCTTGCTCGGCAGCGGGATGTATCCATCGACAATCGGAAGCTCTTCCGAGCAGAGGTCGCGGCGCAGGCGCGAGTCAGCCAGTTCGCGTGGAAGGCATTCTATATGGGTGCAGGTCGGCGACACCGCGGAAAGATGCGCGGACGCAGCGATGCCGATGGCCGACTTCCAGCAATGCGGCACGACCAGCAAGCCATGGTCGGCGGCATGCTGCGCGACCCGGCGCGCCTCGGTCAGTCCGCCGACGCGTCCGACATCAGGCTGCGCGACATCCAGCCCACCCGCGCGAAACAGTTCGAGGAACTCGAAACGCGTGTTCAGCCATTCGCCGGCCGCCACGCGCATCGGCGAGGCATGCACCAGCTTTGCGTAGCCCTCGACGTCGTCGGAGGGCAGCGGCGTCTCGATGAAGAAGATGTCCTGGTCGGCAAACATCTCGACGGCGCGGAGCGCCTCCTTCCAGTCGCGCCAGGCATAGGCGACATCGACCATCACCGTGATCTCGGGACCTATCGCCTCGCGACACGCCCGCACGATCCTAGCAATCTCGCGATCATCCTCGATCTGCAGCGAATTGTGCGAATACGGCCCCTTGGTACAGACCTCCAGCTTCACGGCGCGGAATCCGAGTTCCTTGGCCTTCACCGCACGCTCGACAAGGATGCGCGTGTAGGTTTCTAGGTCGTCGCCTTCCGGCAGCAGCGAGGCATAGGGTGTGATCTTGTTGGGATTGACCGCGCCGCCGAGCAATTGCCAGCAGGGTTTGCCCTCGATCTTGCCACGCAGGTCCCAAAGCGCCATGTCGAGCGCACCGATGGCGCAGATGCCGAGCCCACGCCGCCCGGTCATCGCGGAGCCCTTGTACATCCGGTCCCAAAGCCCCTCGACATCGGTCGGGTCGGCTCCAATCAGCATCTCGGTGAGGCCAAGGCCCATGATGTGCGTGCCGCGCGCCTCGATCATGGCGCGCGCCACCCATGGATTGGTGTCGGTCTCGCCGATGCCGACGTGCCCCTCGTCTGTGTGGATCTTGACGACCAGGTTATCCTGCGCGGACGAGTTGGCATCCGCCCGATAGTCCGGCACCAGCAGGACAAAACATTCGATCTTGGTGATCTTCATTGCAGTGCCTTCCGGTCTTCGGCGTTGACCGAAGCAGCGTTCGGCCTGGTCGCCCGGCGCGAAAGCTCCTCCAGCGTGTGATGGCAACGGATACGCAGGCCTTCTTCCGTCTCGCGCCACGGCGGGCGTTCGGTCTCGCAGATATCGCCAATCTGCCAGGCACAGCGGCCGGCATAGGCGCAACCCGCAGTCGACGGAGCGGCTGTCATCTCGCGCGCGCCTTCGCGCTGCGGATGCGGTTTCAACGGCGTCGGTACCGCCTCGAGCAGGCTGTGCGTATAGGGATGGAAGGGCGCGGCGAATATCTGGTCGCGCCGGCCGATCTCCATGATGTCGCCCCTGAACAGCACGCAGACGCGATCGGCCAGCATGCGCACCACGGCGAGGTCGTGCGAGATGAAGAGCATGGCGATGCCGCGTTCGCTTTTCAGCCTTTGCAAGAGGGCGAGAATATTCGCCTGCACCGACACGTCGAGCGCCGAGAGTATCTCGTCGCAAAGAAGCAGCGTCGGCTCTGCGATGAGGCCACGCGCGATCGCCACGCGCTGCCGTTCGCCGCCCGACAGTTCATCCGGGAATCGCACAGAATACTTGCCGTCGAGCCGGACATCGGCGAGAGCCGCCGTGACGTCTTCGGCTGAGGACTTGCCGAAGAAGAATTGCAGTGGACGCGCCAGCGCCTTCTCTATGCGTGCACGCGGATTGAGCGACGCGTCGGGGTTCTGGAAAACGAACTGGATAAGCCGACGCTCCTCCGGAGCACGGTCCTTGACGACACCCGCCAACTTCTTGCCGGAAAGGCGTATCTCTCCGGCCGCAGGCGCCAGAAGGCCGGCGACGGCGCGAGCCAATGTCGACTTGCCACTGCCGGATTCACCGACCAGCGCGACTGTTTCACCCTTGCCGATATCCAGCGAGATGTCGCGCAGCGCCAAGAACGCATTCTGCCCTGAGCCGTAGATGACGCTGACATTGTCGATGGCCAGCAACCGTTCGGCGTAGTCGAGTTCCGGCGATTCCACCACCGCGCGCGCATCGTCGGGAACCGAGATGTCGGGCCAGCGCCAGCAGGCGACCTCGCGCGCGCCGCCCGCTGTCGCGAGTTCCTGCCTTTCCTCGAAACAGACCGTCTCCGCCCAGTCGCAACGCGGCGCGAAGGGGCATCCTTTCGGCAGGTTGTGGCGCTGCAAGAGTCCCCGCAACGGCCGTGCCGGCAGGCCGGATTCATCCTCGATGCGCGGGATCGAGCCGATCAGCCCGCGCGTATAGGGATGCTTGGGATCGGTAAAGAGCTCGGCCGTCGGCGCGATCTCGACCATGCGCCCGGCATACATGACGCCGACGCGGTCGGCGATCTGCGACAGCAGGCCGAGGTCGTGCGTGACATAGAGCATCGACATCTTCAGCCGCGCCCGGAGATCGATCAGCAGGGCAACAATCTGTTCCTGCGTCGTCACGTCCAGCCCGGTCGTGGGCTCGTCCAGCACGACGAAAGCCGGGTCGCAGGCGAGCGCCATGGCGATGCAGACGCGTTGCTGCTGGCCGCCGGAAAGCTGGTGCGGATAGCGGCGCAGGAAATCGGGGCGCGACGGCAACCCGACCAGCCCGAAGAGTTCGAGCGTCCGCGCCACGCGTTTGTCAGGATCGCCCTGCCCATGCGCGGCAAGAATCTCGTCGATCTGCGCGCCGACGCGGATGCCGGGGTTGAGCGCGGTGGTCGGGTTCTGCGGCACGAAGGCGATACGCGCACCGCGTATGCGGTCGAGTTCGCCGCGATCGAGCGCCAGCAGATCCCCGCCATCGAAAGCAATCGTGCCCGCATCCGTGCGCATCGCGGGCGAACGATATCCGAGAAGCTGCAGGGCGATCGTGGACTTGCCACAGCCGGACTCGCCTACAAGTCCGAAAACCTCGCCGGGCGCGACGGAGAAACTGACATCGTCCACAACGCGGCTGAAACCCGCGCCCTGCCGGTAGGAAACAGACAGCCCCTCAACCGCGATCACGGGTGCGCCCATCTACTGCACCCCGAGCTTGACGGTGCGGCCGAGGATACGCGCCAGCCCCTCGGTGAAGAGGTTCAACCCGACGACCAGCGAGGCCAGCGCTAGGCCGGGCCCGAGTACCGTGATCGGCGTGACCATGATGAGCGCACGGTTCTCGCTGATCATCAGGCCCCATTCCGGCGTCGGCGGCCGGAGGCCGAAGCCGAGGAAGCCGAGCGAGCCTATCAGGACCGGCGCATATCCGGCGCGCAGCGCGAACTCGACCAGCAACACGCTCGTCGCATTCGGCAGCAGCTCGCGCCGCATCACCGACCACGCGCTTTCGCCACGCAGCCGCGCCACCGTCACATAGTCGCGCGTGGCGATATCGACGGCGACCGAGCGCGCCATGCGGGCGATGCGCGGCGCATAGACCAGCGCCACGACAAGCACGATAAGGACGGGATTGCCTGACAGTTCCGGCCCGGCAGCGGCGATCGCTATCAGTGCCAGCACGAGGAAAGGAATGCTGATCAAGGCCTCAAGGAAGCGCTGCAGGATCTCGTCGAACCAGCCGCCGACATAGCCCGACAACAGGCCCAGCACCGCGCCGACGAGCAGTCCGAGCAAGGTGCCGGAGAGCGACAGCAGGATTACGATATGCGCGCCATAGACGACGCGGCTGAAGATGTCGCGACCGAGTTGGTCGACGCCAAAGGGATGCGCCCAACTCATGCCGGAAAGCGGCCTGCCGGTGCCCATCTGCGAGTAGCCGTAGGGCGCCCAGAACGGTCCCGTCGCCGCCACGACGAAATGGATCAGCAGGATGATCAGGCCGATACGGAAGGAGAGCGGCGTCTGCCGCCACAGCACGAACAGCGACGACAGGCTGCGGGTCGAGCGAGCCGGTGGTGCGGAGAGCGTTTCGATGCTCATCTCAGCCCGTCCTCAGGCGCGGATTGAGCAGGATCGCCGCCACGTCCGCGATCAGGTTCGCCGCAACGTATACAAAGGCGGAGATCATCACCGTCGCCTCGACCACCGGCAGATCGCGTAGCTGTAGCGAGTCGACCAGCAGACTGCCGAAGCCCGGATAGGAGAAAACCTTCTCCACCACAACCACGCCGCCGACGAGATAGGCGAGGTTCAACGCGGTGACGTTCAGAGTCGGAACGAGCGCATTGGGCAGCGCGTGGCGCAGCAGCACGCGCCGGCGCGACAGTCCCTTCAGTTCGGCCATGCGGATATAGTCGGAATCAAGGACCTCGATCAGGTTATCGCGCAGCATGCGCACCGCATAAACGGCCATGACAATCGCCAGCGTCAGCGCCGGCAGGGTCATCGCGCGAACGTACTCCCAGGCGCTCGACGTGTAGTCGACCAGCGAGATGGCCGGCAGCAGGGGAACCATGACGACGAAGGTTAGCAGCAGGATGGTCGCCAGCAGAAAGTCCGGCACCGACAGCAGCACCAGTGTCACCACCGAGAATGCGTGGTCTGTCGCTCGGTCTCGGTACAGCGCCTGCAGAACCGCCGGGATCACCGTCAGCGGCAAGTAGATCAGGAACGCGTATGCCGACAGCAGGACGGTGTTGAAAATGCGGGGCCCGAGGATTTCGGCCACTGGACGGCTCGACGCAAGCGAATTGCCGAGATCGCCGGTAACCAGCCCACCGAGCCAGCTGAGGTAGCGAACCGGCGCCGGCCGGTCGAGGCCGAGCTCTGTCCTCAACTGCTCCAGCGTCTCGGGCGTGGCGTCACGACCCAGTATGCGCGAGGCCACGTCACCCGGCAGGATTTCGAGCATCGAGAAAATGATCAGCGACACCAGAAGCAGCGTCACGATTGACATTAGTGACCGGCGGATCACCAGTTTGAAGATGGTCACGCCGCTACCCCGTCATGGATCGGCATCGATGGGCATCCCGCGCCCCGGAAAACCGGAGCGCGGGCAGTCTATTACTTGCAGCTCAGATCTTCAAAGTTAAGGTTGAAGTTCTGGGCGCGCGGCGTGTAACCATCGCAGTTTGCGCGGATCGCCAGCACCTGGTGCACAAACATCGGCAGCACCAGTCCGCCTTCGGTCGCCAGCAGCTTGCCCGTCTCCTGGAATAGCTTGAGGCGTTCCGCAGGATCGACCGTTGTGTTGGCTTTCAACAGCAGCGCGTCATAGTCGGGACGCTCCCAGTGCGTCTCCTTCCACTTGGCATTCTGTGTGTAGGCGGTTGCCAGCCCTTCGCCCGGTGGGCGCATCGACCATGCCGAAGTTACTGCCGACTTCTTCAGCCACACGTCGTCCCAGAAGCTTTCCGCCGGCGTCACGATGACGTTGATGTCAAAGCCCGCGGGCTTCGCCATCTCGGCATAGACCTGCGCCATCAGTACCATGCCGGGCACGCCCTCGGCCGTGTAGAGGTCGAACTTCAGGCCGTCCGGATAGCCGGCTTCAGCGAGCAGCGCCTTGGCCTTCTCGATGTCCTGCTTCGGCGCTTCCTTGGTGTAGGAGGCCGGGTTGCCGACGGGAACCGGGTTGTCGGCGCCTGGCTCGCCGAAGCCGAGGAGCACGGTATCGACCATCGCCTGGCGATCGACGACCAGCTTCATGGCTTCGCGCACCTTCGGATTGTCGAAGGGCGGCGTATCGACCCAGGCCGAAACGGTCATCGAGTTCGATGCGCCCGTGGACAGCAGCTTGACGGAATTGTCGCCCTGCAGCGTCGAGATCACCGACGGATCGACGTTGAGCATCAGGTCGACCTGGCCTGCCTTGATCGCCGAAACCGCCGCGACAGCTTCCTGAGCCACGGTGATGCGCAAGCATTCGGCCTTGGGCTGTCCGGCGTTCCAGTAGTTGGGATTCTTGCGCAGGATGCGCACCGGCGCATTCGGCGTGAACTGTTCCTGCATGAACGGCCCGGTGCCGTCGGCCTTGAGCTTCAGCGTCTCACCGGTCGCGCCATCAGGCACGATGTTGGTGAACTTGTTGGTGATCAGCACGGGCAACTCGACCACCGGATTCTTGGTCTTGAACACCACCGTCGTCGCATCGGGAGCGCTGATGCCTTCCGGGTCGAGGAATTCGAGAACGGCGCGCGCGCCGGAGCCCGTCTTCTCGTCGAGCAGGCGCTTGAAGCTCCAGACGACATCCGCCGACGAGAAGTCCTTGCCAGAATGGAACTTCACGCCTTCACGCAGCTTGAACGTCCAGGTCAGCCCGTCGTCGGAGACCGACCATTCGGTCGCGAGTTCGGGCAGGACGTTGAAGTTGTCGTCTATATCGACCAGGCGGTTATAGACGGCGAAGGTGTGGTACGCATCGTCGCCGGAATGCATGTCGGCGGGATCCATCGACTGCTTCTCGCCACTCCATTCGTAGCCCAGTATCTTCACGCATTCGTCGCCGGCTGCCGCGAGACCTGCGGTCGTCGACCCTACCAGACCGGCCACCGCGAATACGGCGCCGGATAACCATGCTGTCTTTCTCATTTGCTTGTTCTCCCTGGCAAACAAGTTCCCGTCATGCCTTTTGCGGCTGCACGCCTTTTCCGAAATGTCGGATATGCGTACGTTTATGTAGACTGGCACAATATCCGTGTTAGCCTGCGAGTCAATAAACCGCTTGGTGTGCAGCGCATCAGAAATATCGTTTCGAGGCAGGAGGAATCTCGCAATGGCGTCCGTCAAGTTGCGGGGCATGACTTGGGATCATCGCCGCGCCGTCGATCCGCTGACGCACGCAACGGCGCTCTTCCGGCAGCGGCATCCCGACATCGACATCGAGTGGTCGGCGCGCCCCTTGAGTGGGTTCGAGTTCACGCCGGTCGACAAGCTCGCGGAAGACTACGACCTGATCATCCTCGATCATCCCTTCATGGGAGCGGTTGCGGCTTCGGGGTCGCTCATGCCGCTCGACGACATCGCCGGCTTGAGCGACGACATGTTCGTCGGCCCTTCACTGAGAACGTACCGCATGGGCGGCCATCTCTGGGCCTTGCCGGTCGACGCGGCGACGCAGGTCGCCGTTTCCCGCCCCGACCTGATGGATGCGCTGGACGCGTTGCCGCCAAAGGACTGGAGAGCACTCATCGCGCTCGGTGAAAAGGCTCGCGCGAGTTCGATGCATCTCGCAATCGGCCTGGCGGGCGTGCACAGCCTGATGACCTTCTTCACGCTGATGGCCAATCTTGGGTCACCGTGCGGGACAGGGCAGACCGAACCCTTTGCCGACCACTCCACTGCTCGGGAGGTCCTGGGATTGATGCGCGGCCTGCTCGCATTCTGCCCGCCGCAGGCGCTCGACTGGAACAGCATCCGCCTGCATGACGAGATGGCCACGCGTGACGATCTCGTTTTCTGCCCTGCCGTCTACTGCTTCGCGACCTATGCGGAGGCCGACCGCAGCAGGCCGCTCCGCTTCCACGACCTTCCCGGTCCCACCGGGCCCAGCGGTTCAACGATTGGCGGCACCGGCCTGGCTATTTCGGCGCGTTGCGCGAACATGGACGCGGCGCTGGAATATGTGCGCTTCTGCGCCCAGCTTCCCACGCAGATCGCCTTCGCCGAGCATCACGGCCAGCCTGCCTTGCACGGTGTCTGGCTGGACGAAACAGTCAATGCAAGGTTTGGGGGATGCTACCGAAATACGCTGAAAACCATGGACGGCTGCTGGATCCGCCCGCGCTACAACGGCTACCTCACCTTTCAGGAAAAGGCGGGCGACCTGATCGAAGCGCATCTGCGCGGAGACGTTGGCGAAAGCGTCCTGCTCGACACACTCGAGCGCCTGCACGCCGGCCGGTAGCCGGGATCAGCCAAGCCTGCGCGACAGCTTTTCCGCAGCGTTCATGACGCGCTCGATCAGATAGTCCTTGTTCGGTTTGACCAGCCGCTGCTCCGGGGCCACCACCGAAATGGCGGCAATACAACGACCGTTCGCATCGACGACCGGCGCCGCCACGCAGCCCGCGTGCTCGTTGGTTTCGTTCAGTTCCGTGGCATAGCCCTGTCTGCGGAACTTGCGTATTTGCGTGATGAGCTTCTTGACGTCGGTTGCCGCGCGGCCGGTCGGCGACGGACGTACAGTGTGCTCGAGCAGATCGGTCAGCGCCTTGTCGTCCAGGTCGGAGACGAGCAGCCTACCTGCCGCCGCCCAGTTGACCGGAACCCGAGACCCGACCTGGCTGACTATGCGCAATGACCGCACGCCTTCTTCCTTCAGCAGCACCATCATCAGGTTGCCGTCGAGGACAGAAAGCTGGATCGTCTCGCCGGTTTCGTCACGGAGCTGCTCGGCGATACGCGCGCCATCCTTGAGCAGGTCGACATGGCTGCGATAGGCCATGCCCAGTTCGAAAAGCTTGCGCCCGAGGAACAGTCCGCTGCCGCGCCCCGACGGGGCGAGATAGTCGCCCTCCGACAGGGTCCGCACCAGCTCGTAGGCGGTGGACTTGGGGATCGAAAGCTCGGCGACGATCTGTGCGACGGTGATCGGCTCGCCGCGCTGAAGCATCAGTTCCAGAATGTCGAGCGCCCGGCGAACCGAGCGCGAGCCCGTGCTTTCGTCGTCCTGTACGGTTTCTGGACCAGCGTCCGGCTTGAGCTTCGGATTCAGCTTGACAGGGGGAGGCATGTTCGTTTTCCAGTATATTGGACCATTGTCCGGAATTCGGAAATGTTACGACCCGCTCGCACGGAGGGCAAGACATGAAGATCGTGGACATCGAAGTGATCGAGCTTCGCGTTCCAGGATGGACCGGCGAGACATTCGACGGGTCATACGACAATTGTCTTGTTCTCGTCCACACCGACGAAGGCGTTACGGGTATCGCCGAAGTGGACAGCGTGCCAGCCGTCATCCGCGCCATCATCGACGCGCCGCGGTCGCATACGCATGCCATGGGCTTGAAGGAGGTTCTGGTCGGGCAGGACCCGACCGACGTCGAGGGCCTGTGGGACCGCATGTACGATCTGACCAGTTACTACGGCCGGCGAGGCGTCGTCATCCACGCCATCTCGGCCGTGGATATCGCGCTGTGGGACTTGCGCGGCAAAGTCACAGACAAGAGCGTCGGAGAACTGCTCGGCAAGCGCCAGCGCGACCGCGTGCTCGCCTACGGCACCGTCTACCCGCTCGGCGAGACGCCGGACGAGGTACGCTGGAACATCGACCGGGGCCTGAAGCGCGGCCTGAAGGCGATCAAGATCGTCGCCGACCCTTTCTGGCGCGAGGATCTCGACAAGACCGCCGAACTCATCCGCACGGCCCGCGCGCATGTCGGTCCGGACATCAGGCTCATGGTGGACGCCGCCACCGCATGGTCGAAGGCCGAGGAAGGCCTGCCGCTCATGCCGATCTTTAAGGAATATGATTTCTTCTGGGTTGAAGCGCCGCTGCCGATCGACGACCTCGATGGGCACGCGCGTTTCCAGGGTTTTGGAGTGCCGATCGGCGGCGGCGACCTCGGGCTCACCACCCGCTACGAATACGAAATCGCGTTCGAGCGCGGCAAGATCGATATTGCCCAGCCCGATGTCACAATGGCCGGCGGTATCACTGAACTGATGCGCATTTCCGCGCTCGCGAAGAGCATGGGCCGCCGCGTCGTCACCCACGGCTACAAGTCGAACATCACGATCGCCGCCAACCTCGCCTTCCTGTCGCAGCACTGGGCGGACGAGCCGTGCGAATATTCGACGAGCGAATCGCCATTGCGCTGGGAGTTGACGCAGGAGCGCTTCCCGATCGAGGCGGACGGTCGGATCACGGTGCCCGACCGGCCCGGCCTCGGCGTCAGCCTCAACGCCGATACGATCGCGAAGTATCGCATCGCTTGACCGGCGCCAACCCGTGACGCCGGCCTCGAAGTATTCTCAGGCGGCGTCGGCCGCAGGCTGGCCTGCCGGTTGCGCGAAGCGTGGCGTCGCGCCGGCGGCCTGCTCGCAGAGCTCGATGTGCCTTGCCAGCGCCTGGTTGGTCAGGGCGGCGCTGATCGTCATGATGTCGCGTCCCTGATATCGCGGCATCTGCTGGACTTCCTTCAGCCGCTCCAGAAGTGCAAGTCTGGTCATCGCATCGCTCCTTTGCTGTTCAAGACGGCCTTCAGGCCGCCTTCTTTCCGGTGCCCACCTTGGCCGTGCCCACCTTGGCCGCGTCGGCCCTCTTCTTGGAGGCATCGAAGGGTATCTCGATGTCGACCTCGAGCGTCGAAACCTTCTCGCCGCGATCCATCTTCACGCTGACCTTGTCGTCGTCGATCTGCACATGCTTGGCGATGACGCGAAGAATTTCGTCGCGCAGCTTGGTCACCAGGTCGGCATCGCCGGTTGACGCGCGTTCATGCGCAAGCAGCACCTGCAAGCGGTCGCGGGCGGCCGGAGCCGACTGCGCTGGTCGGGAAAAGAAACGAAGCAGGTTCATGCCGCCTTCCTTCCGAATATCTTGCCGAAGAAGCCGCGCTTCTCGCCGGGGATGGTCACCGGGATCGGTTCGCCCTTGAGCCTGCGGGCCGCATCGAAGTAGGCGCGGGCAGGGGCGCTTGCGTCGTCCGCCAGGGTAACCGGCGCGCCGACGTTGGAAGCCTTCAGCACGTCCATGCTTTCGGGAATGATGCCGAGCAGCGGGATCGAGAGAATCTCCAGAACGTCGTCCACCTTCAGCATGTCGCCGCGCTCGGCGCGAGTTGGGTCGTAGCGGGTCAGCAGCAGGTGCTTTTCCATGCGCTCTCCGTTCTCGGCCTTCATCGTCTTGGAATCGAGCAGGCCGATGATGCGATCCGAATCGCGGACCGAGGAAACTTCCGGATTGGTCACCACGATGGCAATGTCGGCATGGCGCATGGCCAGCGTCGCGCCGCGCTCGATACCGGCCGGGCTGTCGCAGATCACCCAGTCGAAAGCGCCAGCCAGGGCAGAAATCACCTTCTCGACGCCTTCCGGCGTGAGGTTGTCCTTGTCGCGGGTCTGCGAGGCGGCGAGCAGATAGAGCGTCTCCACCCTCTTGTCGCGTATCAGCGCCTGCGCGAGCTTCGCCTCGCCCTGAATGACGTTGACGAGGTCATAGACCACGCGCCGCTCAGCCCCCATCACGAGGTCGAGATTGCGCAGGCCGACATCGAAATCCACGACGACGACTTTCTCGCCGCCCTGTGCCAGCGCTGCCCCCAGCGCGGCGGAAGTCGTCGTCTTGCCGACGCCTCCCTTGCCCGATGTGATCACGACTACCTTGCCCATTGACCTCTCCTGTTCTGGACCCGGCTCAGCCGAGTGTTCCCGTTTTGACTGTCTCGCCTTCAAGCCAGATATGGACCGCCTGGCCGCGCAGATCCGGCTCCATGTCTTCGGCCGTCTTGTAGAACCCGTCGATGGCGATCAGCTCCGCCTCCAGCTTGCGGCAGAAAATCCGTGCCGAGGCATTCCCCGTCGTGCCGGCCAGCGCCCGTCCCCTGAGCGTGCCGTAGATGTGGATGGATCCGCCCGCGACGACCTCCGCGCCGGACGCGACCGAACCGATGACGGTCACGTCCCCCTCTGGGAAGAAAAGCGACTGGCCCGAGCGCACGGGCTCGGTCACGATCATCGACGGGATCGCCCTAGCCTGCACAGTCTGAATGGCGGTCTCTTCGACTACCTCTTCCTCTGCATGCTGCTCGACAATCTGCTCGGTGCCGGCGGAGGGCGGCTCGAAATCGGAGGCGGGCCGGCCATCCGTCATGGCGGGCGGCAGGTCCGAGCCGAGCAGCGATGGGCGGGCTCCTTCGATGCCCATGATTCTCACGTTGCGCTGGCCCAGTTGGCTGAGCAATTCGCGCAGTTCGTTGCGATCTATGTCCAGGCCATCGATGTCGAGCACCACAGGCCGACGCAGGAAAAACCCGGCGGAACGGGCCGCAAGATCGTCGAGCCGTGCAAGCCAGTCCTCGAACGGCAGTTCTGGGCTCAGCGCCAGGGCAAGGAAGGACCGCCCCTTGAGGCGGATAGGCCGGGGTTGAGTTAACACGTTGGTCACTTTGGTAAATTTTCCGTTGCTTTTGTGTACCGAAAAAATGGTTAACAAAAGGTAAACGGCCATCGCTTCCGCAACGGCAGTGGTCACGAAAAGGTAAAACTTTTCAGCGCGTTAGATATATCTAAAATGAAATGAGCACCTACTGGGTGACGGCAACGGAGAAGGTGGCGATTCAATCCACCCGCCAGCGGGCGACCAACTCTTCATTCAGCTCGATCCCGAGGCCCGGCCCGGTCGGCAACTCCATGAAGCCATCGACCACCGCCGGTTCCGGCGACACCAGTTCGCGTCGCAGCGGGCTGTCGAAAACCTTGGGCGACACGTATTCGAAGACGGGTGCGGCCGGGCACGCAGCCTGGAAATGCCGGCCAACGGCCGACGTTATGCCGGTCTTCCAGCCATGCGGCACGACCTCCGCACCGGCGAGTTCGCACATGTCGGCGATTCGGCGAATCTCCGTCAGCCCGCCACCCCGGCCAATGTTTGGCTGCACCACGCCTACCTTGCCGACGGTCAGCCATTCGCGCACCTCGAATCGCGTCGCCGCGGCTTCGGCGCCGCCGATTCGGATCGAGCTTTTCTCCGCCAGTCGCGCATGGCCGGCGAGGTCGTCATGCTGGAGGGTCGCCTCGGCAAAGAAGATGTTGGCATCGCCGACGCGTTCCAGCACGAAAAGCGCGTCGTGCCAGTTGTGCCATCGGTAGCCAAAATCGACCGCCATGGTGATCTCGGGCCCGAGCATCCTGCGGCCGTCGTGGATCAGGCCCACCAGTTCGCTATCCGTGACCAAGTCGTAGAACAGCACCTCCATCTTCACCGCGCGGAAGCCGGCCTCCAGCGCCGCATCGAACTGGCGGCCGATCTCGCGCATCAGCTCGGCGATGCTGCGCCCGTGCGCCAGACCGGGGAAGATCGTGCAGTAGGGTCGCAGTTTCTCGCGCCGCGCGCCGCCCATCAGCTTGTAGGCGGGGACGCCGAGCTGTTTGCCGGCGAGATCGTGCAGCGCGATGTCGATCGCCGAAAGCGCATGGATCCCAAGCCCCCGCCTGCCCGGCCAGAAAGTGCCGTCGTAGAGCTTCTGCCAGATCGCGGCGATTTCCAGCGGGTCCTCGCCGACAAGAATCTCGGAGGCGTTGCGGCTCCACAGATGCGCCGTTGGCATCTCTATGAAGCTTTTGACGGCCGAGGGGGGCGCGTCCGCCTCGCCGAATCCATAGCGTCCGTCCTCGTCGAAAACCTTGATGATGATCGTGTCGGCAGTGCCGTCGAGATCGGTCGCGGAAGTCGCCGGCGAAAAGACCGGGATGACTTCGATGCGGTCGATCCTGCTGATCATCGTCCCCTCAGTAGACGGCGCGGCCGCCGGTCAGGTCAAAGGTAAAGCCCGTGGTGAAACTGCAGGCCGGCGAGACGATCCAGGAGATCATCTCCGCCGCCTCTTCCAGCTCGCCGCAGCGCTTCATCGGGATCTTGTCGGTCATGTATTTGACCTGCGCGTCCGGCAGCGCCGCCACCATCGGTGTGCGGATAACCGCCGGCGCCAACGCATTGATGGTGATCCCGGTCTCGGCGTAGTCCTTGCCCATCGACTTGACGAGGCCGATGACGCCCGCCTTCGTCGCCGAATAGGCTGTCATGCCGGCATTGCCTTCCTTGCCGGCAATCGAGGCGATGTGGAGGATTCGCCCGTAACCCTTGTCCAGCATGTGCGGCAGCACGGCCTTCGACACCAGGAACGACCCCAGAAGATTGATGCGGTAGACCAGATCGAAATCGTCGGGATCGACCTCATGCGCCTTGAGGTTGGTCTTGCCGGTAGCGCCGGCGCAATTGACCACGGCGTGGAGCTGACCGGCTTCGCCGATCACCTTCTCCCACACCGCATCCTGAGAAGCCCTGTCGGTGATCTCGATCGCGTGGCCGGTCGCCTTGCCGCCTGCGGCTGCGATCTGAGCGGCAGTTTCTGCCGCCCCCTTGCCGTCCCGGTCGAGGCAGATCACGGTCGCGCCGCGCGATGCCATGAGCCCCGCAGTGGTTTTTCCTATGCCGCTTGCCGCCCCCACGATCGCGATTGCGTAGGGATTGGGAAAGCTGGTCATGCGGAACTCCTGCGCTGCTATCCCGGCGAAACCCTCCGCCGCCGGGTATGTCGCGCGGACCATAGGACATTCCAGCAATCTAGACAATTGTCCGCATTTGCGGACGATACACAGCGTGGCTGCCGATCTCAACAACGGCCCCCTGGTCTGTTATTCAGGTGAGGCTGCGCCCTGGAGGATCGGGCCGCATGGGAGGGAAGATGAGCGGCAAAATCATACGGGTCGGGCTGGTCGGCTGCGGGTTCTACGCACAGAATCACCTCAATGCGTGGCGGGACCTGAAGCCAAACGGCGCGCTTCTCTCCGCTGTCTGCGACATGGACCCGGCCAAGGCGAAGGCCGCCGGCGAAACCTTCGGCGTTCCGTGGTTCACAGACGTTGCCGCCATGCTCGACGCCGTGCCGCTGGATGCCGTCGATATCGTCACACGGCAGGACACCCATCGCGCGATTGCCGAGGCCACCATCGCCCGCGGCATCGCCACCATCGTGCAAAAACCGTTCGCGCCGACATGGGAGGACGCTACGGCGATCGTCGACGCGGCAAGGAAGGCCGGCGTCTGGCTCGCCGTGCACGAGAACTTCCGCTACCAGGCGCCACTGCGCGCTGTCCGCGCCGTCATCGACAGCGGGGCGATCGGGGAGGCGAACTGGGCGCGCGTCGCATTCCGCACCGGGTTCGACGTCTACGCCACGCAGCCCTACTTCTATGAAGAGACGCGTTTCGCCATCGCCGATGTCGGCGTTCATGTGCTCGACGTCTCGCGCTTCCTGCTCGGCGATGTCGAGCGCATCTCCTGCGAGACCCAGCAACGGAATTCCAAGGTCAAGGGCGAGGACACTGCCACGATGCTGCTGAAACATCGGAGTGGCGCGGTGAGCATCGTCGAATGCACCTATGAGGCGCGCCGCGCCGACGATCCCTTCCCCGAGACGATGATGGAGATCGAAGGCTCGCGCGGCTCGATCATCGTGACAGCGAAGACGCAGATGAAGGTGACCAGCAACGGGCAGGCGACGACCAGCGATATCGGCACACCGTTGCTGTCGTGGACCTCGCACCCCTGGCATGTCAGCCAGGAAGGTGCGCTCGGAGCCTGCAGTCACTTCCTCGACTGCCTGCAGCGCGGCGTGCCGGCCGAGACGAGCGGCGAGGACAATCTGAAGACCTACGCGCTTGTCGATGCCGCCTATGTCGCGGCGGCGGAACACCGCGCCGTTACGCCTCTACGCTGGAAGTAGATGGCGGGTTCAGGACGCCGGTTTTTCGGGCAGTCCGAAAGTCTTTGCGCACAGCGCATAGATGTCGTCATAGACATCCGCGCCGCCGGCCACGATCACCGTGCCTTCCCTGAGCACGGTCTTCGGGTCCGGCGTGACGATCCGCCCGCCCGCTTCCTCGATCAGCAGCAGGCCGGCGATGCAGTCCCACGCGTTCATGTTGTTCTCGATGTAGCCAATCAACCTGCCCGCCGCGACATAGGCCAGGCAGAGCGCGCCGGACGCGTTGCGGTAGAAGACGCCGCCCTTCGCCAGCAGATCGGCGATCAGCACCGGCACGTCCTTTGTCTCACGGCGGCTGGAAAAGCCGATGCCCAGCGACCCGTCGCCGAGGCTCTTCGATTTTGTCGTGCGGATCGGCTTGCCGTTCAGCCATGCCCCGCCGCCCTTCTCGCCGTAGAAGGTTTCGCCGGTCGAGGGTTCGTGGATAGCGGCCGTCACCGTCACGCCGTCCTTCGCGCAGGCAATCGCCACACACCATGCCGGAATACCGCGCACGAAATTCGCGGTTCCGTCGATCGGGTCGATCACCCAGTCGTAACCGGTCGTGCCTGTCTTCGGCGCATGCTCCTCACCGACGATGCCGTCGTCGGGATAGGCCTTCGCCAGTTCGCGACGCACGAAAAGCTCGACCTCGCGATCGGCTTCCGAGACGAGGTCCTGATGCCCTTTGGCCTCGATGGTGAGGGAATCGAGTTTGCGGAAAAACTCCATGCCGAGCTTGCCCGCCCGCTCGGAGAGATCGCGCGCGAAGATCAGGCGTTCGCTGTGGCTGTTCATGATGTCGGCCGCCGTGCTGGAGAGGTTCTCGCGAGCGATCACCCGCGCGACGCCTTCATAGGCAATGACCGCGATTTAGAAAAGGGCACACAAGGCCTGCCGGATGTCCCAGCCGATCCAGCCCGTCTCGAAAACCCGGTTTTAGAACAGGCTGCTGTCGTGCGGACCCGACTTCTTTGCTGCGAGGTACATCAGGCTGAAGCTGGCGACCTTGCGGTCCCACCCGGCCTTCACGGCCAGATCGACCATGGCATCGAGGTGCGGCTTCAGCGCCTCGCGGCACTCAACCTCGTATTTCGAATGTTTGAGGGGGTTTTTGGGCTTGTCTACGACTGGTTCTTTGATGAGCATGGGATGCACTGCGACTGAGTGAACAATGCGCTTACCTAACGGCGGCGACTTCGCGGCGGTCAAGCGCAGCGAGCCAACTTGCCCGAACTCTCCACATCAAAGTTTCGAGGCGGGTGATTTATCTGCAACGTATCTCAACTGACCGAGAGCTCGACCAGATCGGCGGCGAAGCGCGTTTCGGAAAACTGGATCGGCCGCTCATCGGGATCGACATTCGTATAGACGGTGGCGATCACGATCGCACCCGGCGAAAGTCGGAGATCCGCGAGGTCCGCATCGCTTGCATGGCGCGCCGAGATCAGCGTCGAATGCCGAAAATAATCCTCGATCCCGAACGACCGCAGCGCGGCGGTGACGGAACCGCTTTGCGCATAGAGATTCTCTATCCCCGCGAACCGCGACGCCGGGAAAAAGCTCGTCGCGCGCGAGATAGGCCTGCCGTCCGCCTCGGACACCGTTTCCAGCCGCACGACCCTGTCGCCGTCTGAAAGCCCCAGCGCCTGCATTGTCCGTTGGTCCGCCACCTCGACCGAATCGGTCAGCAGGATCCCGCGCCGATCCCTCGTCTGGCCCTGCAGGCCTTCCGAAAACCGCGTGCGTGCGCCGATCGGATAGGCAAGCCTCTGCTTGCGCTCGATGAATGTGCCGCGCCCCTGCTCGGCCCGCAGCACGCCTTCCTGCACAAGCGCGGAAATCGCGCCGCGCACCGTGTGCCTGTTGACGCCGAAGCGTTCGGCAAGCGTCACTTCCGGCGGCAATTTTTCTGCGAATTCTCCCGACCCTATCGCCTGCCTTATCTGGTCGGCGATCTGCCGCCACAGCGAAATCCCGCTCCGCCTTTCGATCCGTCCGGCCGCTCCAGCCATCTTTTTCAACGTCCTGTCATGCGGCCGTCATCGACACGCGATAGCAATTGTGTATAATTTGTATGGTTGTCTATATCAATAGACAAATATACATTCGCGGGTGAGATATGGAAAGAAGGCGGGAACGCGAGGACAATCTGGCTCGCAAGGCGGCAATGTCAGCCTTTGCTGCCGCGTCCGGAGATGAATTGCGCGAACTGGCAAAGGCTTCCGGGCTGGTTCTGGACGCTACGCCTCTGCGCGGACCCGAGACAGGCCTCGTTACCGTGCGCGGCCGGATCGGTGGCGGCGGCGCACCGTTCAACACCGGCGAGGCGACCGTGACCCGCGCCACCGTCCAGCTTCCTTCCGGCCAGGTCGGTCATGCCTATGCGCTCGGCCGCGACCGGGAAAAGGTAAGACTCGCCGCCGTCCTCGACGCGGCCTGGTGCACACCGGAAACACGCGCGGCCGTCGAGCAGAAGATCGTCGCGCCGCTCGTCAGGATGCAGGCGGAACGCGACGCAAAGCGGCACGCCGAGACTGCCGCGACGAAGGTCGACTTCTTCACCATGGTGCGCGGGGAGGACTGAACATGCTTTCCGAACAGATCGTCGGCGGCTTCGCCAATCCGGTCTTCGACGCGCAGGCAACCTTTCGCGCCGTCATGGACGCGATGGCGCGGCCGGGAACGATCCAGCCCGCGAACGCCGGAACGCTGCCGCCGCAACCGCTGTCCTCTGTCGCAGCAGCCGTGGCGCTGACGCTTTGCGACCACGACACGCCGCTGTGGCTCGATCCGCCGCTTATGCAGCCACCGGCCGTCGCCAAATGGCTCGGCTTCCATTCCGGCGCGCCGCTGGTCGACAACCCGACCGACGCGCATTTCGCCCTCGTCTCCGACCCAGCCAGCCTCATCGCGCTCGAAAATTTCGCTCAGGGCACTCAGGAATATCCTGACCGATCGACCACGCTGATCCTGCAGGTCGCGAGCCTGTCCACCGGCGACAACCTGCTTCTCGAAGGTCCAGGCATCGAGCGGACGAGGCTGATCGCTCCCTCCCCGCTCCCCCGCCATTTCGTCGAGCAGTGGAAGCAGAACCGCGCGCGCTTCCCGCGCGGCGTCGACCTCATCCTCGCGGCACCCGACGGCATTGCCTGCCTGCCGCGCACGACGCGCATCCGCACAGTGGGGACCTGATCCATGTATGTTGCCGTAAAGGGCGGCGAAGCCGCCATCCGCAACGCCCACCGCTTGCTCGCCGACCGCAGGCGCGGCGACCGCAGCTTGCCGGCGCTTAGGCTCGACCAGATCGTGGAACAGCTCGGTCTCGGCGTCGACCGCGTCATGAGCGAGGGTTCGCTCTACGACCGCGAGCTTGCCGCACTTGCAATCGTGCAGGCGCGCGGCGACCTGATCGAAGCGATATTCCTCGTGCGCGCCTATCGTACCACCCTGCCCCGCTTCGGCTACACAAGGCCGATCGATACGTCGGCGATGCTGGCCGAAAGACGGGTGTCCGCGACCTACAAGGATCTGCCGGGTGGCCAGATGCTCGGTCCGACCTTCGACTACACGCATCGCCTGCTCGATCCGGAACTCGCGTCGGGCGGCGACGTAGCTGAGCCCGAGTTGCGCCATGCCGAACCCGAGGCGATGCCACGCGTTTCCGACATCCTTGGCGGCGAAGGCCTGATCGAGGAGGACGGCCCGCTACCTTCCGGCCATGTTACCGGCGACATCACACGCGAGCCGATGGAGTTTCCGCTCGACCGCGACAGCCGCCTGCAGGCGCTATCGCGCGGCGACGAGGGTTTTCTGCTGGCGCTCGCCTATTCGACTCAGCGCGGCTATGCGCGCAGCCATCCCTTCGTCGGCGAAATCCGCATCGGCGAGGTCGAGCTGGAACTCGACGTTCCGGAACTCGATTTTCCGGTCACGCTCGGACGCATCCGCGTCACCGAATGCCAGATGGTCAACCAGTTTCACGGCTCGGCGAAAATCCCGCCGCAGTTCACGCGAGGTTACGGCCTCGTCTTTGGCCAGAGCGAACGAAAGGCGATGGCCATGTCGCTCTGTGACCGGGCGCTGCGCGCGCGGGAATTGGGCGAAGACATCACCGCCGCCGCGCAGGACGAGGAATTCGTCATCTCGCATTCCGACAATGTGCAGGCGACCGGCTTCGTCGAGCACCTGAAGCTGCCGCACTATGTCGACTTCCAGGCCGAACTCGACCTCGTCCGCCGCATGCGCGCCGAGCACGACGCGGCGCGGGCAACTGACAATCACAAGGAGGCTGCGGAATAATGTCAGTCGCCGCCGCCACCACCGTCTGCGCCACCATTGCCAGCGTCACCGGCATCATGGCCCAGATGCGAAGCAATAATGCAGCCTTGAACCCCATGCTGCCGAGCCGCCCGGTAGTGACGACCGAATCGCTGAAAAAGAGGAAAATCGCGATGAAAACGAGGAGCGCCAAAAGAAGGCCTCCCAGAACCCAGTCCAGCATGATGCTCGATTCCTCGTTCGTAGCAGTTCGGTGGGAGGCTTAGAATAATGACCGACATCGCCACCTACAACTTCGCCTATCTGGACGAACAGACCAAGCGCATGATCCGGCGCGCGATCCTGAAGGGTATCGCGATTCCTGGCTATCAGGTTCCCTTCGCCAGCCGCGAGATGCCAATGCCCTATGGCTGGGGTACTGGCGGCGTTCAGGTGACAGCGGCCATCATCGGGCCTGATGACGTGCTCAAAGTCATCGACCAGGGCGCCGATGACACGACCAACGCCGTCTCGATCCGCAACTTCTTCCGCAAGGTTGCCGATGTCGAGACGACTACCGAAACCGCGAAAGCCACAATCATCCAGACGCGCCACCGCGTCCCCGAGCGGCCGCTGACGGAGGGCCAGACGCTCGTCTATCAGGTGCCGATCCCGGAGCCGCTGCGTTTCCTCGAGCCACGCGAGACCGAGACCCGCAAGATGCACGCGCTGGAGGAATACGGCCTCATGCACCTGAAGCTCTATGAGGACATCGCCAGGCACGGCCACATCGCCACCACCTACGCCTATCCGGTCAAGGTCGAGGGGCGATACGTCATGGACCCCTCGCCGACACCGAAATTCGACAATCCGAAGATGCACATGTCGCCGGCACTGCAGCTTTTCGGCGCGGGTCGCGAAAAGCGCATATACGCCATCCCGCCCTTCACCGAAGTCGTCAGCCTCGACTTCGAGGATCACCCATTCGAAGTGCAGAAGTTCGACAAGCCATGCGCGCTCTGCGGCGCTGAACAGGTCTATCTCGACGAGGTGGTCCTCGACGATCGCGGCGGGCGCATGTTCGTCTGCTCCGACACCGATCATTGCGAAACGCGGCAGGCCGAAGGCCATCGCGGAGAGTTAGCACCGAAGGAGGCTGCGGAATGACCGACGAACCTCTACTCCGCGTCGTCTCGCTGTCGAAATTCTACGGCGCACGCGTCGGCTGCGAGGACATCTCCTTCGAGCTTTTCCCGGGGGAGGTACTGGCGATCGTGGGCGAATCCGGTTCGGGCAAGACGACGCTCCTGAACTGCATCTCGACCCGCCTGACGCCGACCTCCGGCTGCGTGTCCTACCGCATGCGTGACGGCGCGTTCCGTGACCTCTACCGCATGAGCGAGGCGGAACGGCGTTTCCTGATGCGTACCGACTGGGGCTTCGTCCACCAGAACCCGGCCGACGGCCTGCGCATGACCGTCTCGGCCGGCGCCAATGTCGGCGAGCGCCTGATGGCGGTCGGCGACCGCCACTACGGCCGTATCCGCGAGACCGCGATCGACTGGCTCGGACGTGTCGAGATCGGCGAGGATCGCGTCGACGACGAGCCCCGCGCCTTCTCCGGCGGCATGCGCCAGCGCCTGCAGATCGCGCGTAATCTCGTCACCGGCCCGCGCCTCGTGTTCATGGATGAGCCGACCGGCGGCCTCGATGTCTCCGTGCAGGCTCGCCTGCTCGACCTGCTGCGCGGGCTGGTCAACGACCTCGGCCTCGCCGCCGTCGTCGTGACGCATGACCTTGCCGTCGCGCGGCTGCTGTCGCATCGCATGATGGTGATGAAGGACGGCCATGTCGTCGAGACCGGCCTCACCGACCGCGTGCTGGACGACCCGCGCGCGCCCTATACGCAGTTGCTCGTGTCTTCGATCTTGCAGGTGTAACCATGCCCACGCCCATCGTCGTTTCCGAAGTCGCCAAGAGCTTCACCATGCATCTGCGCGGCGGCATCCGGCTGCCGGTCGTGGAGAACGTATCCTTTGCCATCAAATCGGGCGAATGCGCCGTACTCGGTGGGCCGTCCGGCGCGGGCAAGAGCTCGATCCTGAAGATGCTCTACGGAAACTATGCTGTCGATGAAGGGCAGATCATCGTCAATCATCGCGGCCAGCTCATCGATCTCGCTAAAGCCACCCCGCGCACAGTGCTTGCGATACGGCGCGACACGATCGGCTATGTCAGTCAGTTCCTGCGGACTGTGCCGCGCGTCTCGGCGCTCGATGTCGTCGCCGAGCCACTGTTTTCGCTCGGCGAGGCGAAGGAGACGGCGCAGGCGCGGGCCCGCGATCTGCTTGCCCGGCTGAACCTGCCCGAAAAGCTCTGGAGCCTGCCGCCTGCCACCTTCTCCGGTGGCGAACAGCAGCGCGTCAACATCGCGCGCGGCTTCATCACGCCGCATCCTGTCCTGCTGCTGGACGAGCCGACGGCTTCGCTCGACGCGAAGAACCGAGAGGTCGTGGTCGAGATGATCGCGGGCAAGAAGAGGGAGGGGGTAGCGCTGCTCGGCATCTTCCACGACGCCGATGTTCGCGAGGCCGTGGCCGACGCCATCATCGATGTCACCGCATTCGCGCCCGGAAAGATCGCCGCATGAGCCATCACCAGAAGCTTTCAGAAACGCCGACCGTCCACGAGACGGCGCGGGTCGAAAAATCGACGCTTGGCCGCTACACCGAGATCGCCGAAGGATGCCGCGTCACCGAGACTGTCGTCGGCGACTATTCCTACATGATGGAAAACTGCATGGCGTGGTGCGTGGAGATCGGCAAGTTCTCCAACATCGCAGCCTATGTACGCATGAACGCAACGCATCACCCGCTCGAGCGGCCGACGCTGCATCACTTCACCTACCGGGCATCGGACTATTTCGACGACGCCGAATACGAGACCGATTTCTTCTCAGCGCGGCGCGCAAAGAAGGTCCGCATCGGCCATGACACATGGCTGGGCCATGGCTCGACCATTCTGCCGGGTGTGACCGTCGGCGACGGCGCGGCGGTCGGCTCCGGCGCGGTGGTCACGAAGGATGTCGCGCCATACACGGTAGTGGCCGGCGTGCCGGCAAGACCGATCCGCGAGCGCTTCGACCGGAAGACCGCGGAGCGCTACCAGGCGCTTTCATGGTGGGACTGGGACCACGCCCGCCTGCGGGCAGCACTTGATGACTTCAGGCACCTGTCGGCGGAAGCGTTCCTGGAAAAGCACGAAGGATAGCTCCCCCGACGTCAGGCGGCCGTTTTCGCAGGCTGCTTCTTAGCGGGCCTTGCATCCACTTCTACTTTCGGCGGTGCAAATACAGTGATCGCCGAAGGGTGGACGATGAAGTGCGCGGGCGTCGAAGTCACGAGTTCGCCGTCGGCATTGACCGGCATCGGTCGTTTTGTCTCGATGTCGAACTCGGTACTCTTTGCCGTGCGCACTTCCTCCCAGGCTCCGTG
The DNA here is from genome assembly GCF_040081925.1 of Mesorhizobium quangtriensis. Classification (NCBI taxonomy): domain Bacteria; kingdom Pseudomonadati; phylum Pseudomonadota; class Alphaproteobacteria; order Hyphomicrobiales; family Phyllobacteriaceae; genus Mesorhizobium; species Mesorhizobium quangtriensis. The sequence continues at coordinate 942,662 of NZ_JBEBMF010000001.1, read as the reverse complement.
CGTGCCTGTCCGGAAGGAACGCAGCATGCCCGCGAGCTTCCAGACACGGTCGAATTCCAGGCTGTAGAGGTCAAGATGCCCGTCATCGATCTCGGCGTCGGCCTCGATGATGTTGCCGCCGCCATAGTGTCGGCCGTTGCCGACCGCGATCTGAAAGGTCTTTGTGCTGATAACCTTGCCATTCTCACGAATGGTCGCCGTGAACGGGCGCGCCTTGAACAACACCTTGGCCGCCGCAAGCGCATAGCCCGCCCGCCCGAACCGCTTCTTTAGCGTGGGGTTCAGGCCTTGTGCGAGGTCAGCGCTCAACCCGATACTGGCGACGTTGAAGAAGGCGTAGCCATTGACGTTGCCAATGTCGATCTTGCGCGTATTGCCGGCAAGGATCACGTCGGCCGCCTCGTTCAGGTCCATCGGTATTCCGAGCGTGCGGGCAAGGTCGTTTGCCGTGCCCATCGGCATGATGCCAAGCGGCAGGCCACACTCCTCGACGGCCAGCGCCCCGGAAGCAATTGTCCCGTCGCCGCCGCACAAGATGATCATGTCGGCGCTCTCGCGCAACCGCACGATGTCTCTCGCTATCTCCGGCAGGTTCTCGAACGGCTCCATCGTCACATCCAGGCCGCCGCGATGCAGGCGGCCGACCAGCGCGTCGATGGCTTCGCCACCCCGCCGCGCCTTGGGATTGACCAGCAGCAACGCCCGCTTCTTGATCTTCTTCAAGATTCGCCTTCCTGGGGACCGTCAAAATCGGGATATGGGGCCCAACACAAGCCTTGGGAACCGAAATCGTTCCGCATCGCACAAAAAAATGCCGCCGTGGCGGAGGGGACAACCACGGCGGCCTTACTATAAATCGCGACAGCCCGGAGAGGGGGATGAGGCTGGCGCTGTTGTCCGGTATAGGCGGGGGACGGGCCTTACTCCGGACTTCGGCATAAACTGCCGATGACCCCTATTTGGTTCCCTGAACGTGGCGATTCAAGGGCACGAACATTACAGTTGCGTAACAAACCCGTGACCCTTGCCGCGTAAGGCTTGGCGTCGTCAGGAGAGTTTATCCGGCCGTGGCTTTGCGGTGGACAGTGTGAGGGGACAGCGCTACGGCTTGCGGCCATGAAAAATGGCGACCATCTCTTCCTCGTCGACGGCTCCGGCTACATCTTCCGCGCCTACCACGCTCTGCCGCCGCTGAACCGCAAATCGGACGGCTTGCCTACCAACGCCGTCCTCGGCTTCTGCAACATGGTCTGGAAGCTGATGCAGGACGCCCGCAATACGGACGTCGGCGTCACGCCCACCCATTTCGCCGTCATTTTCGACTATTCTTCGAAAACCTTCCGCAACGAACTCTACGCCGACTACAAGGCCAACCGCTCGGCGCCGCCGGACGACCTGATCCCGCAGTTCGGCCTCATCCGCGAGGCGACGCGCGCCTTCAGCCTGCCATGCATCGAAATGGAAGGCTTCGAGGCCGACGACCTGATCGCCACCTATGCGAAGCTCGCCCGCGAGGCCGGCGCGGAAACGACCATCATCTCCTCGGACAAGGATCTGATGCAGCTCGTCGGCCAGACCGTGTCGATGTACGATCCGATGAAGGATCGCCAGATCGGCATTCCGGAAGTCATCGAGAAATGGGGTGTTCCGCCCGAAAAGATGATCGACCTGCAGGCGATGACCGGCGATTCCGTCGACAACGTGCCCGGCGTGCCGGGCATCGGCCCCAAGACCGCCGCGCAGCTTCTGGAACAGTTCGGCGACCTCGACACGCTGCTCGCCCGCGCCGGCGAGATCAAGCAGGAGAAGCGCCGGCAGACGATCATCGACAACGCCGACAAGGCGCGCATTTCGCGCGACCTTGTCAGGCTGAAGGATGACGTGCCGGTCACCGAAGGACTGGACGAAATGGTCCTCGAACAGCCGAACGGACCGAAGCTTATCGCCTTCCTGAAGACGATGGAGTTCACGACGCTGACGCGCCGCGTCGCCGAGGCGACCGGCACGGACGCCGCCGAGATCGCGCCGGCTCCGGTGGTGGTGGACCTGACGGACATGCATGGCCCCGATGTCGGCGCGGGCGAGAAGCCCGCCGACGAGGCCGAGCCTGCCGCGTCGGCCAAAATCACCAACGGCAAGGTCAACACGCCGGCAGCGCTGGCGCAGGCCCGCGCTCAGGCAGCCGTGGGCGCGAAGATCGATCCCAACCGCCATACCACGATCCGCGACCGCGCCGAACTCGATGCCTTGATCGCGAGCGCGCGCGAGGCGGGCATCGTCTCCTTCCGCACCGAGACGACCTCGCTCGACCCCATGCGTGCCGAACCTGTCGGTTTTGCGCTCGCCGTGAAGCCCGGCAAATCCGCCTACATTCCCGTCGGCCACCGTTCCGCCGCCGCCGATCTTCTGGGCGGCGGGCGCGTCGAGGCGCAATTGACGCTGGACGAGGTGCTGGCCGCGCTGAAGCCGCTTCTGTCAGACGCTTCAGTCATGAAGATCGGACACAACCTGAAATATGACTGGTTGATGGCGCATCGGCTCGGCATCGATGTCGAGCCTTTCGACGATACGATGCTGATCTCCTACGCGCTCGGCGCGGGCGCGGGCGCGCACGACATCGCCTCGCTTGCAGAGCGCTGGCTCGGCCACTCCACCATCCCCTACAAGGATCTCGTTGGTTCCGGCAAAAGCCTCATCACGTTCGACCTCGTGGATATCGAGCGCGCAACGACGTACTCCACCGAGGGCGCCGATATCGCGCTTCGCCTCTGGCACATCCTGAAACCGCGTCTTGCCGCCGATGGTCTTGTCTCGGTCTACGAGCGGCTGGAACGGCCGCTGGTGCCGGTGCTGGCGCGCATGGAAGAGCGTGGCATTTCCGTCGACCGCCAGATGCTGTCGCGCCTCTCGGGCGAGTTCGCACAGCGCGCAGCGGCCCTTGAGGAGGCTGTCTATGAAGCTGCCGGCGAGCGCTTCACAATCGGCTCGACGAAGCAGCTCGGCGACATCCTGTTCGGCAGGATGCAGATTCCGGGCGGTGAAAAGACGAAGTCCGGGCAATGGTCCACCACTGCGCAGAAGCTGGAGGAGTTGGCTGCCGAGGGCTACGACCTGCCGCGCAGAATCGTCGACTGGCGACAGCTCACCAAGCTGAAGTCGACCTACACCGACGCGCTGCCGGAATACATCAACCCCGAGACGAAGCGGCTGCACACTTCCTATGCGCTTGCCTCGACACCGACGGGCCGCATCTCGTCGTCGGAACCCAATCTGCAGAACATCCCGATCCGCACCGCAGAGGGCCGGCGCATCCGCACCGCCTTCATCGCCGACAAGGGCAACAAGCTGGTCTCGGCCGACTACAGCCAGATCGAACTGCGCGTCCTTGCCCACATCGCCGACATCCCGCAGCTTCGCCAGGCATTCGAGGACGGCGTCGACATCCATGCCATGACGGCCTCGGAAATGTTCAACGTGCCCGTCGAGGGCATGCCCTCGGACGTCCGCCGCCGCGCCAAGGCGATCAATTTCGGCATCATCTATGGCATCTCTGCCTTCGGCCTCGCCAACCAGCTCTCCATCGAGCGCTCGGAGGCCGGCGACTACATCAAGAAGTATTTCGAACGCTTTCCGGGCATCCGCGACTACATGGACAGCCGCAAGCAGATGGCGCGCGATCGTGGTTTTGTCGAAACCATCTTCGGCCGCCGCATTCACTACCCGGAAATCAAATCCTCCAACCCGTCGGTTCGCTCCTTCAACGAACGCGCCTCGATCAACGCCCCGATCCAGGGCTCGGCCGCCGACATCATACGCCGCGCCATGATCCGCATGGACGCCGCGCTTGCCGCCGAGAAACTGTCGGCGCGCATGCTCCTGCAGGTCCATGACGAGCTTGTCTTCGAAGTCGCCGAAGACGAGGTGGCGGCGACGCTGCCCGTCATCCGCCGCGTGATGGAAGACGCCGCCATGCCGGCCGTCGCGCTGAAGGTGCCCCTGTCTGTCGACGCCCGCGCCGCCGACAACTGGGACGAGGCGCACTGAGGTGCGGAGCTGGCGGTGATCGCATTCGTGGCAGGTGATTTGCTCGCGAGCGGCGAGACATACATCGCGCAGGGTGTCGCCGAGGGAAATCAGGAAGGCCTCGGCACCGGGCTAGCCTTCAAAATCTCCCGGCGCTGGCCGGATGTGCAGGTCGCTTTCAAGAAATATGCCCGGTCAGGCCGTTTCACCGGCGGTGACATCTGGACACTTGCGCCCGCCCCCGATCGTCCGGGTTTTGTCTATATGGCGACCCAGCCGGACATGTATCATGCCACTATGCCTTATCTGCGCAAGGCGGTGCGGAAGCTCGCGCAATGGGCCGACCGGCACGGCGTCGTCTCAGTTGCCCTGCCTAAGATCGGTGCGGGTCTTGGCAAGCTCTCATGGGATGATGATGTGAAGCCGCTTCTCGTAGAGCACCTTACGCCCGGACCGACGCATTTCGTTATCTACGAGACATTTCGCAATGAATTCGAGGTCGAATAGCAGCCCGCCAGCTAAGCCGCCTCAGCCAAACACTTGCCGCAGGTGCCGCGAAACTCGATGACCGCCTTCTTGGGCTGGAAGCCGGTGGAGCGAACCCAGTCTTCCAACTGATGCTCGATCGCGTGGTCGGAGAGTTCGGCAGCCTGCCCGCAGCGGTCACAGATCGCGAAGGCCGCCATGCCGTGGCCGTGGTCGTGCTCCTCGGCGCAGGCGACGAAGGCGTTCAGGCTTTCCAGCCGGTGCACGAAGCCTGCGTTGATCAGCGTATCGAGCGCCCGGTAGACCTGCAGCGGTGCGCGAAAGCCCTGTTCGCGCAACTGGTCGAGCAGCGTATAGGCGCTGAGCGGACCCGTCGCGACCTCGAGCCTCTCGAGCACGCAAATCTGGTTCCTGGTCAGGGCATCACGCGCAGCCATTGATTTCCTTCCGCCTTTCCGAGTCACAAAATGGTGACCGTCGGCTCGATTTTCTACCCGTTTGCTACTGTTTCCGGGCGCCAAATACAATGCTGGGCCTGTTTCGCCACTCCCGTTTGCCGTAACGGCAGTTTTTGGGTTGATCGATAGGCTTCGTTTCAAAATACTGCCTCATTCGTCGATGACCCATGACGCGGCTTGGGACTGGGGCATGATCCCGTTTTCTGAAGGAATCGTGCTTGGACGTAAATCACGAAGGGCTTGGGAGAGTTTCAGCATGAAGACTTGGATCAAAGGGCGCGGCCTTCTTGCCGCCACGGCGCTTGCCGTCGTCGCCTCTGGCTTCGCCGCTCCCGCGTGGGCGCGCACCAACTACGCGGTGCTGATGGCGGTGACCGCCTATCCGAACCTGCCGCCGAAGAACGCGCTCATCGGTCCAAACCATGATGCGAAGCTGGTCCGCGACTATCTGACGACGGCCGCGCCGATCAAGTTCGAGGCCGACGACGTCACCGTGCTGGCCGACGATCTCGACGGCGCGACCCTGTCGCCGACACGCGCCAACATCCTCGCCACCCTGAAGGACATCGCCGACAAGGCAGAGCGCGACGATTTCGTCTACCTGCACTATTCCGGCCACGGTTCGCAGCAGCCGACCAAGACGCCCGAAACGGAAACCGACGGCATGGACGAAATCCTGCTGCCGTCCGACTCCAGGCCCTGGGACAAGCAGGCGGAGGCGATCCCGAACGCGCTGGTCGATGACGAGATCGGTGCGGCGCTGGATGCCATCCGCGACAAGGGCGCTTTCGTCTGGCTCGTGGTCGATGCCTGCAATTCCGGCGCGGTAACGCGTGCAGCCGCCGTCCAGCTGGATTCAGACGAGGCGGAGCGCAAGCTCGAGCCGACCGACCCCGAAGGCCTCGGCATCCCGCAGGCGGCCATTGCGGAAGCTGTGGCGGGAGCGAGCGCCGCTGCCGGCCAGCAGGACCGGCTCCGCTTCATGAGCGAGGAAGAAAACCGCGCGCTGCAGACCGGTGACCAGTCGGCTACCAGCGCGGAGCAGATCACCAAGGGCGGGCTTGTCGCCTTCATGGCGGCGCAGACGGTCGAGACGACGCCTGAAATGCCGCTGCCGAAAGGCGTCGAGGGCGCGACCCGCTATGGCCTTTTCACCTACACCATCTTCTCGAAGCTCGCCGAAAACCCGAACATGACCTACCGCCAGCTCGGCCATTCGGTGTTGCAACAATACGGTGCCGACGCGCGCCAGCGTCCGACGCCGATCTTCGAAGGCGAACTCGACGCGCGCGTTTTCGGGTCCGAGAAAATCGACGCCGTCATGCAGTGGCAGGTCGACACGAAGGACGGTTCGATCACTCTGCCGGCCGGCAGCCTGCACCGGCTGACGCCCGGTACGAAGCTGGCTATCCTTCCCTCGCCCGCTTCCGAACTGTCGGAGACGCGCGGTTATCTCGAAGTCACCTCCGTCGAGAACTTCTCCAGCAAGGCCAGGCCGGTCGCCTATGAAGACAAGCCCGCGCTGACCATTGCCAACTTTCCGACCAACGCCTATGCGCGGCTGTCAGAGCTTGCGGTCGACTATCAGCTCCGCGTAGCGCGCCCCTCCGCCTCAGCCGGGCTGGAAGAGGATGTTAAGCTCGCCAACGAGATGCTCGACAAGCTCGCCGGCGCGAAGGACAAGCGCTTCAACATCGAGTTCGTCGAACCCGGTGCCGAAGCCGACATCCGCCTCGGCGTCTTCCCCGAGAGCGACGTCGAGGGCGCGCCTGCCGACGCCAGCAAGGAAGCCGCCCTGTGGTTCCTGCCAGCCTCCGGCGAGGTGTCGCTCGCGAACGGCCGTCGCCCGCCGCTGATCTACATCAACCGGTCGGAGCCCGACCGACTGTCAAAGCTTGCCAACGAAAACCTGCAGAAGATCTTCCGCGCCACCGCGCTCTCGCGCCTGTCTGTCGCGTCCGGCGAAGTGCCGCAGGACGTCAAGGTGAGCTTCCAGATCAAGCGCGCCAAGGGCGGCGGGAAGGAAGACCTCGTCGCAGCGGCCGTCCCGACCGTCCAGCCGGGCGATCAGGTGCATATCGTGGCAGAGAACAATTCGCGCGGCATCGTCGACATCAACGTGCTGTATCTCGGCTCGGACTATTCCATCTCGCATATGGACGCCCAGCGTCTTGTCGTCGGCGCCAAGATCGACGAGCCGCTGCTCGCCTTCACCGACCAGACCTTCGGCACCGAGCGCATGATCGCCGTCATCACCGAAGCGCCGCCGCTCTCGGAGGTCGAGGATTTGAGCTTCCTCGAACAGGGCAAGGTGCCGTCGGCAACCCGCTCGGCCTCCGTCGGCCGCGACACTGCGGGACCGTCGGACTTCGCTTCGGCGCTGACCGACATCGGCCTTGCGCCCGCGACGCGCTCGGTGGTGAAGCTGAAGGACCAGAGCGGCCCGAAGAACGCGGTCATGATCTTCCCGATCGAGACCGCGCCGCTGAACTGACGAGAAGCTGCAGACGACGGCGAGAGGCTACTCGCTCTCGCCGTCCAGCGCAGGCACGGCCACACCAGCCAGTTCGGCTGCAAGCAGCCTCGCAGCTCCCGCCCGCGCGATCCTAAGCATCAGCGCCTTTCGGGTGGCGGCCGTCATCCTGTGCTCGGGCGCGTCGCGAATAACCTCCGCCCCGTAGCCGTCAGAGAGGATGAAGCCGCATTCATCGGGAAAGATGTCGGCGGGCACGCCCGGATGCGTCGCGAAGAAGAAGCGGTCGGAGTGCAGCCGGTAGTCCGGCCACTTGCGATCGACCCGGAAGTCCTCGATCGACGACTTCACCTCGATGATCCAGATGTCGCCTGTCCGCGTCAGCGCCACAAGGTCGGCGCGGCGGCCGGTGGCGAGGCTGATTTCCGGCAGCACATGCGCGCCCATCTGCGAAAGCAGGCGCTGCACGCCGCGTCGCACCAGCATGGCACGATCCGACTGGCGGCCGTCAATCAGGGGATTTAGGGGAATCGGCGAGACGATGGGCATGGTTCACCATGCCAGCTTTTGTTCACGATTTGAACTCAATACGAAAGTTTTGTCGCAATGACGCGTCCTTGCCTTATTTGAGGCGCATGGTGTGCGGGTCGCCCGTTGGATTGATGGCATACGGGTGCTTGGAAGAGTAGATCACGCTTTCGCCCTTAGAAAGGAAGATGCGTGGTGCCTTTTGCCGGAATCGCAAATCCTGAAGAGTTGGTGATCCTCAGAGGTGCCGTGGATGAGTTCTGCGGCGCGCGCGGTATCGTTGATCTGACCCGGCGCGAGGATGTGGCAGCGGTCGTTCTGTCGCTTTATTCGAACGGCGCAAGGACCTTGGAGGCAATCCAGGCAGGTCTGCAGACCTCCGTCGCGCTGCAGGGTTGAGCGACCGCCGCTCTACCGCGCGATGGCATAGCTGAACGCGCTATTCGGCAAGCCAGTGTTCGAAATAATGTCGCACTGCGGCAGCCGAGCCGAAATGGTCGGTCGTATCGAGCCGTGCCACCGCCGCGCGAACGATGTCGGCGAGCTTGGCTTCAGGCACTGTGCCCGACTTGGACAGGGCGTGGAAAAGTTCCTCGATCAGGACGAGGCTCCCGAGCGCCTCGTCGCCTGCATTGAAATCTGCCATGTCCGTTCCCCTCTTGGCGCGGCGTAAACTGGATCAGCCAGAAGTCCGAGTCCATCGGCGCGAGGAAAAGTTTGCGCATTCGCGTGGAGCGGTCTGGCCTATTGATTGGACCCGATCAGCGCTCCAGCGGCCGCTCCACCGAGACCGCCAACCACGGCGCCCGGCGTGCCGGCTATCGCCGCTCCGGCAACGGCGCCGGTTCCGGCACCGATCACGGCTCCGCTTGCCGTGCGCGTCGCCTTCGTCGATCCACAACCGGCGAGCGTCAGCGCGACAAGCGATACGGCCACAATGCGGATCATGTCTCTCTCCATCGGCGAACTGGGATCGCTGGAGAGTCGCCCATCACGGTTAACACGACCTTTCCGCGTCGCTGAAATTCAGCCGCCACCGGTCCCTCATGCGACCGGTGGGGGCTGGCCTTCAAAAGTCGGCAGTGTGGCGTCGATGCAGGCCCAGGTGGGCGCGCTTGCTGTCCATATGGTCGCCGATGGCGTAACGATGGTGGGGTCGTCGAGCGTTCCCACCCGAACGAAGATAAGGTGCGGGCGCGACTCGGCTTCGCTGAAGAGATGCACCCCGCAATCCGGACAGAAGCGTCGATGCATGCGGTTGCCGCTATCGGCCACGCTCTCGTAGTCCTTCGCCTCGCCGCGTATGGTGAAGTGCTCTGTGCGAAAACACGCGCTTACCGCAGCGTTGCCGGCGGCGATGTACTGGCACACCCGACACCAGCAGAGACGCGCGATAATCGGCGCTGCCTTGCTCTCGTAGCGGACGCGGCCGCAAAGGCACCCTCCCGTGATCATGCTCCCTCCACCCGCTCCATTCGCATAGGGTGCCAGCAGTATGAGCCAGGGATCTGCGGGAAGCGAGACGAGTTTCAGCCTGTCGCTGTCTCACCGGCAATGTCGGCCAGGATCGGACAATCCGGACGATGGTCGCCGTGACAAGCATGGATCAGGGTCTGCAGCGTGGCCCGCATCGACTGCAGCTCGCGCACCTTCTCGTCGATCGCAGTGACATGGTTTTTTGCGATCTCGCGCACATCGTGGCTGGCGCGGCTCTTGTCGCGGTAAAGCGCCATGAGCTGCCGACAATCCTCGATGGAAAAACCGAGCCCGCGCGCGCGACGCAGGAAGGTCAGGCGGTGGATATCGTCGTTCGAGTAGTCGCGGTAACCGTTGCCGGCTCGCAGTGGGCTGATGAGCCCGATATCCTCATAATAGCGGATGGTCTTTGCAGGCAGTCCGGAACGACGTGCGGCGGCTCCGACATTCATATTCGCGATCCTTTGCCGATCTCCAATTCCGACAGCGTCGGAAAACGGGCCATTGATTTTCCTTCACATTCCCGTGACACGTGTTGCCAAAATGCCATAGCAGGCCGGTTACTTGGCATCCCGTCCGGCATATAGGAATTCCGCGCTTGGCAGACAAAGGCCGGGCAACCTAAGAATGGCGAAAGTGAGGCTCGAATCGAGCACCATCTTGATCGGGGAAAAGACCACGGCATGAGCATCAAGTCCCTGTTCGTCGCTGGCGCGCTTGTTCTGACGACCGCAATCGCAGGTTGCTCGACGGACGGCGTCGGCGGGATTGCGTCGTTTACCGATTACAGCGCGCGCACAGACGCAGGCTACGTTGTCCCGGCGATCCCAATCTCCAAGGTTCCGTCGAAGTACCGCCGCCAGACAGTCAGGTACGACACCGCCGAAAAGCCGGGCACGATCATCGTCGATACAAACGAGAAGTACCTGTACTTCGTCGAGGGCGGCGGCAAGGCCGTTCGCTACGGCATCGGCGTCGGCAAGGAAGGTTTCGAGTGGAAGGGTACGACCCGCATCGCGATGAAGCGCGAGTGGCCTGTCTGGACCCCGCCCCCCGCGATGATCAAGCGCCGGCCCGACCTCGCCAAGTGGCGCGGCGGCATGCCCGGTGGCCCGCAGAACGCGCTCGGCGCTCGTGCCATGTATCTCTACAACAAGGGCGGCGACTCCGGTTACCGGCTGCACGGAACGCCCGAGTGGTGGTCGATCGGCAAGGCCATGTCGTCGGGCTGCATCCGCATGCTGAACCAGGACGTGATCGACCTCTACAACCGCGCCAGCGTGGGAGCGAAGGTCATCGTCAAATAGTCGGCATCCGGCCGATCAACGATTTTTCCGCGGACCGTCTCGGCAACATGGGTGGTCCCAGACAGAAAACCGGGTCGGGGGGCCCGGTTTTTTGTTGTCTGCCCCTGCGTGAGGGCCTAAACCAGAATGAAACACGATCCTGGCGAGCATCGCCCCGACATGTATCGTGAGCGGCAAATGACAGACGGAATGCAGGCTGATCGGAAGGCACGCGGCGGCGGGTCCGACGGTGTCGAGATGGCGTATTCCGCCAGCGACAAGGGGTTGTCATGAACATGAGTGAACGGTTCGAGACGCGAAGCGAGATCGCGCACTCAATCGCCGGCGTGAAAAGCCAGCTTGCAGTGCAGGCCCGCGTCTTCACCCTTGCCGTCTTCGTCTCGATAGCGGTGCTCGGCTTCCTCTACTACCAGAACATGAACCTGGCCGAAAAATACGCATCGCTCCAGGCCGCAAACATCCGGCTCGAAACCCAGCTTCAGGCCGCTGTTGCGAGCGCGGCAGCGATCAAGGTCGATACGGAGCAGAGCAGGGTCGACGCGCAGGAACTCAAGACGCTGCTTGAGACTTCGATGCGGCCAAGACCGCCGAACAGCGCATCCTTCCCTGGCTGGCTGGGCATACGGGCCGACGGGCCGAAGGAGGCCAAGGCCCTCATCGACCAGTACAAGACGCCTGTCTGGATCTACGCGACAAGCCCGACGGAGTAAGACTCGTCTGCCGGCGATACCGGCAGGATGATCGCGACCGTAAAACGACTTATGCGATCTGCTCGACCTGCTGCACTTCCGGTACGAAGTGCTTCAGCAGGTTCTGGATGCCGTGCTTCAGCGTCGCCGTGGAGGACGGGCAGCCTGCGCACGATCCCTTCATGTTCAGGAACACCGTGCCGTTCTCGTAGCCGCGGAAGGTGATGTCGCCGCCATCCTGCGCAACCGCCGGACGAACGCGGGTATCGAGCAGTTCCTTGATCGTGACGACGATCTCCTCGTCGGCCTTGTCGTAGAACTCCCCGTCCTGCTCGGCGCGGTCGGCATCTGCCTGGCCCGTACCCGACATCACGGGCACTCCGGACATGAAGTGCTCCATGATCGCGCCGAGGATGGCCGGCTTCAAGTGCTGCCATTCGAGGCTGTCGTTCTTAGTCACGGTGATGAAGTCGTAGCCGAAGAAGACGCCGGTCACGCCGTTGATGGAGAACAGCTTGCCTGCCAGCGGCGAAGACGCCGCAGCGCTGTCCGCATCGCGGAAATCGGCAGTGCCTTCGAGCAGCACTTCCTTGCCGGGCAGGAACTTCAGGGTCGCCGGATTGGGGGTCGCCTCGGTCTGGATGAACATGGCTGTCTCCGTGCCGCTCTGGCGGCTACTTCTTTGGAATAGTTCTAAATAGGCTTGTTTACGGTGTTGTTCAAGCGAAAGCCGATAACGCTTTTCGCCCGCCAGCGGAATGATTTTCCGCACTCGCAGCCCGATTGACGCCGAATCTAGGCTAGGCTGTCGATGTCCTCGTCGGAGAGGTTTTGAGGCACAACTGTCACCGGAATCGGGAAAGCTGCGCCCTTGCCGGCGATCGACGCCACCAGTGGGCCCGGGCCTTCCTTGCCCGCGCCGGCGGCAAGCACGAGGATGGCAATATCCTGGTCATCCTCGATCAGCTTGTGGATTTCCTCGGCCGGCTTTCCCTCGCGGATCACCAGTTCCGGCTCGATGCCGACGGTTTCGCGAACCTTGATCGCATGCACGTCGAGCGCAGATCCGGCGGTCTGCATCGCCTCGTCGCGCATGATCTTCTCGACGCCCAGCCAATGCTGGAAATCGCCCGGCTCGATCACATAAAGCAACACAAGGACGCCGCCCGTGCTGCGCGCGCGCTTGGAGGCGTAGGCGACGGCGCGCTCGCATTCCGGCGTATCGTCGATGATCGCCAGGAACTTCCGGCGATGTCCGGCCTCGCGGCTCAGACGTTTTGAAACCATGGACCACTCCCTCGCGTCCGGTACGGCTGCATACCGGACAGGTCACGCCTACAATCTGCCACTCGCACGTGCGGGCGGCAAGCCGCCGCTGCCTGACGCAGCGTCGGCTCCTGACGATCCCGAAATCAGTTGTCCAGCAGGCCGATTATCTCGCGCACCGTCTTCATGGTCGCTTCGGCCCTGGCGCCGGCCCGCTCGCCGCCGTCGCGCAGCACCGAGTCGACATAGGCGTGGTCGGCGGAGATGCGGCGCATCTCGCCGGCGATCGGCGCGAGCTTCTCGACCGCAAGGTCGGCCAGCGCCGGCTTGAATTCCGAGAACTGCCTGCCGCCATATTCGGCCAGCACCTTCTCCTTGGTCGTATCCGCAAGGCCGGCATAAATGCCGACCAGGTTCTCGGCCTCGGGACGATCTTTGAGCCCGTCGACCTCGCCAGGCAGCGCGTCTGGGTCTGTCTTGGCCTTCTTGATCTTCTTCGAGATCGTGTCGGCATCGTCGGTCAGGTTGATGCGCGAAAGGTCCGACGGGTCGGATTTCGACATCTTCTTGGAGCCGTCGCGCAGGCTCATGATGCGCGCGGCGGGACCGCCGATCACCGGTTCGGTAATCGGGAAGAAGCCGTTCACCGTCTCGTCGCCTACCTTCATCTCGACACCGACGCCGAGCGAGGCGATGCGGTCCGAGAAGTCGTTGTTGAATTTCTGGGCGATGTCGCGCGTCAATTCCAGATGCTGCTTCTGGTCCTCGCCGACAGGCACATGGGTGGCGCGATAGACGAGAATGTCTGCCGCCATCAGGCTCGGATAGGCGAGCAGGCCGAGGGAGGCGTTCTCGCGATCCTTTCCGGCCTTGTCCTTGAACTGCGTCATGCGGTTCATCCAGCCGATCCGGGCGACGCAGTTGAAGATCCAGGCAAGCTCCGCGTGCTGCATGACGCGGCTCTGGTTGAAAACGATGTGCTTGCGCGGGTCGATGCCCGAGGCGAGAAACGCCGCGGTGATCGACCGTGTCTGCGCTGCAAGATCATCGTGCACGAGTTGCGCTGTCAGCGAATGCAGGTCGACGACGCAATAGATGCAATCGTTGCTGTCCTGCAGGGCGACGAATTTTTTTATCGCACCGAGATAGTTGCCAAGATGGAGGTTTCCGGTCGGCTGTACGCCGGAAAAGACGAGTTCCTGAAAGCCAGACATTCTTTTTCCTTGGGCTTGTGGAGGGCCACATCAGCATGATCCCGAAAAGTTGCAGACTTTTCGGACCAGATCATGCGTCAACAAAAACCCCGCGCGGCGAAGGTCCTGCGGACGGCGCGCTTATGGACGAGCGCACCGATATGTTCAAGGCGCTGCTGTCGGGGCGGCTGCCGGTAACGCAACATTATTGACCCTTCGGGTAGCAAAGACTGGAGCCTCTACCGCCTGCATCCGAAGCGAGAGCCATGAAAATCAAAACCGGACTAGTCCTTGCGTGCCTTCTGCTGGTGTTCGGCGTCTCGCGCGCTAATACCCAGGAGAATCTCGGCCCCAGCGTATCGTCTGACATTCGCTACGAATTCATCGCGCGATGGGAAGTCGACAGGCTGAAACAGATCCTGTCGACGGATTTTCCGAAGTTCGCCGGCATCGACGTCACGTATCCTCCGGCACGCAACGCGGTAAACCTTTATCGCGTCACCTACGGTTCGGTCGTGCCGGAGCAGTCCAACCGTCCTATCGTCGCGTCCGGACTTGTTGCGGTTCCCGACACGGGTGCGACCGCGTTCCCGATGCTGTCCTATCAGCATGGCACGGTATACGGAAAACAGGAGGTTCCCTCCTTCCCGGACCAGTCTCCTGAAACGCAGCTGATGATCGCCCTGTTCGCAGGGCAAGGCTACGTTGTCACCGGTGCCGACTATTTCGGGATGGGCATATCCTCCGAACCGGAAGGTTATCTGGTCAAAGGCAGCCACCAGCAGGCGACATTCGATATGCTGATGGCGGCACGCGCTGTCCTCGCCAACATGGGAATCGAGGACACGAAGCTGTTTCTGTCGGGTTGGTCGCAGGGCGGCTTCGTGACCATGGCGATGCTGGAAAGGCTAGAGGCGGCAGGCGTGCCGGTCGCTGCGACGGCGACCGCCAGCGCACCACTCGACCTGTTTCCACTCATGGAGGGTTTCCTCAACTTCCCCCGCAAGATCGATGCGTCGTGGATCAACAGCGTCATGATCCTGTCCGCATTCTCCTACGAGCACTACTACGGAGTACCAGGTCTGGCCCGCAGCCTGTTCGTGGAAGAGCACTACGAGACGGCGAAGAAAGCCTATGAGCGCACGCCCACCGATGTCACCACGCTGCCTTCCGATCTGCGCAAGCTGATCCGCCCCGAATATTTCGACACGAAGTTCTTTGGACAGTCCGCTTTCGGCAGGTTGATCGGCACCGCTCAAGCTTACCGATGGGTCATCGGCTCGCCCGTTCGAAACTACTATGGAGAGACCGACGAGGCGATCCCCGTCGGGATCGGCCAGATCGCCATGTTCTACCAGCATGCCATGGGAAGTGGGAACCAGAACGTGGAGGCGATATCGACGGGTGCCACCACGCATCGTGGCACCTACGCCAGGGCCGCCGTCGAGTGGAAGACCTGGTTTGACGGGCTTTAGACCCGTTGCGAGGCGCGCGCGTTCTGCTGACAGAAAATCGCGAAATCCCTATTCGGGATCAGGTGGGGCGGTAGGGGCAGGCGTTCCCTTGCGCCGGATGTTGCGGCGGATCATGCCGGCGTCCGCGCCGCCCAGTCCGAAAGCTGCGGCGAAGTAAAGGACCATTGCGCCAAGCACGATTATGCCCAACGCGGTGGCCTGCGTATGGATCGGCGACGCCGAGGCCAGCTGCGGCTCGAAATAATCCACGGCAAACCAGATCGCCGCCGCCATCAGCGCGGAGGCTACCACCAGTCGCGGCGTCCGCTTCATCAGCCCGGCGTCCCTGCCCCAGTGGCCGCGCCTTATCAGTACGCCGAGCAGCATCGCCGCGTTGACCCAGCCGGCGACAGCCGAGGCCGTGGCAATGCCTGGCGCGCCCATCGAGGAGAACAGCCAGAGCGCGATTGAGATGTTAACCGTCACCGAGATTGCCGCGAAGACCATCGGCGTCTTGGTGTCCTCGCGGGCGAAATAGCCCGGTGTAAAGGCCTTGATGAGCACGAAGGCCGGCAGGCCGAGGCCGAAGATGGCCAGCACCCGCGCGACCAGCACAGTGTCTTCCGGGGTGAACGCGCCGCGCTCGTAGAGTACCCGCACGATCGGCTCGGACATGGTCAGCAGCGCGGCCGCTGCCGGCAGCGTCAGGAACAGCGTGAACTCGACGGAACGGTTCTGCAGATTTGCCGCTTCGACCATGTTGCCGGCCTTCAGCGCGCGCGCCAGTTCGGGCAGCAGCACAATCGCGACCGCGATGCCGACGACGCCGAGCGGAAGCTGGTAGACGCGGTCGGCAAGGTTAAGCGAGGCGACAGCGCCCTCCCCGCCCGACGCAATGGCCGTGCCGATCAACTGGTTGATCTGTGTGATGCCGCCGGTAATCGCCGCCGGCAGCGCCAGCCACAGCAGCCGCTTTACGTTGGGAGTCAGGCGAGGCCGCCGGAATCCGATCCGGACGCCCGCGTGCCTGACGGCCACCCAGACGATGGCCAGTTGCACGATGCCCGCTGCCAGAACGCCCCAGGCGAGCGCATAACCGATGTTGGTCGCGTCCATGCCGCGATACCAGGCGTAGGCCAGCACGCCGATCAGAATGATATTGAGGAATACCGGCGCGATCGCCGCCGCGAAATAGCGCCGCAGCGAATTCAGCATGCCGGCCATCATCGCGCCCAGCGACATGCAGATCAGGTAGGGGAACATGATCGTCGCGAGCGAGATCGTCATCTCCAGCTTGTCCGGCTGCTCGGCGAAGCCCGGCGCGATCAGGTAGCGGACCAGCAGCGGCATCGACAGCTGCATGACGATCGTCAGCACCAGCAGCGCTGAAAATAGCACTCCGAACACTTCCTCCGAAAAGCGCTTCGCGCCATCGACCCCGTTTGCCTCGATCTCCTTGGCGAAGAGCGGCACGAAGGCAGCATTGAACGCGCCCTCGGCGAAGAGCCGGCGAAAGGTGTTGGGGAACTGGAAGGCGGCGTAGAACGCATCGGCGATCGGCCCGGTGCCGACGGCCGCCGCCATCAGCATCTCGCGCGTGAAGCCGAGTACCCGGCTCATCAGCGTGCCGGACGCGACTGTCGCGAATTTCCTGATCAGGCTCATGGATTGGAGCGCCTCACTCCGCCGCCGCCTTCAGCCTGCCGCGCTCGGGCGCACCGCCCTCCAGCGTCGCGATCAGCCGCTTCCTCACGGCCGCCTGCCGCGTCGGGTTCTCGATCTTGGCGCCCGTCAGGTCGGTCACGTAGAAGGTGTCGATCACCTTCTCGCCGAAGGTGGTGATATGCGCCGATGCGATGTCCAGCGACAGATCGGACAGCGCGCCGGTGATTTCCGACAGAAGACCCGGCCGGTCGAGGCCCTCGACCTCGATGACGGAGAAGCGGTTCGACAGCGAGTTGCGGATGTCGACGCGCGGCTCAAGCCGGAAAGCCTTCTGGCCGCGCTTGGGTTTGGTGCGCGTGGCGATCATCTCCGGCAGCCAGACCTTGCCCGACAGCACATCCTCGATCAGCTTGCCGACGCGCTCGGCCCGGCGGCGCTCGTCCTCGTCGCGATCGAACTCGCGGTTGATCAGGATCGTGTCCAGAGCGCGTCCGTCCGAGGTTGTGAAAATCTGCGCGTCGACGATGTTGCCGCCTGCTGCGGCGCAGGCGCCGGCGATCACCGAAAGCAGGCGCGGGTGATCCTGCGCAAGCACGGTGATCTCCGTCACGGCCTCGAAGGCATGTGTCTTCACCATCGTCGCCAGCTTCTTCTTCGCCGCATCCGCCTCGCGAACGAATTCGGCGTGGCGCAACTGGTCCTTCAGGTCGACGGTGAGCAGATAGTTCTCGTAGTGCAGACCAACATATCTCCGGCGCGCCTTCTCGGCCCAATCCGTAAGCCCGGCAGCCAGCTGCTCGCGCGCTTCGACAGTGCGTTCGGCGCGCGTCACCTCGGAGAAGCCGCCGGTCAGCAGCAGCTCGGTCTCGTAGTAGAGCGTGCGCAGGAGCTGGCCTTTCCAGCCGTTCCAGACGCCGGGACCCACCCCGCGAATGTCGCAGACGGTCAGCACGAGCAGCAGCTTCAGCCGCTCGACCGACTGCACGATGGACGCGAAATCGTCGATCGTCTTCCTGTCATTCAGGTCGCGCGTCTGCGCCGTCATCGACATGACGAGGTGATTCTCCACCAGCCAGGCGACCGTCTCCGTGTCGGCGGGAGACAGGCCCATATGCGGGCAGATGCGCCGTGCGATCTTCGCTCCGGCCTCCGAATGATCCTCGGGCCGACCCTTGGCGATGTCGTGCAACAACACCGCGACGTAGAGAACCTCGCGATACTTCTTCAGGCTCGGCATCAGCGAATGCGATAGCGGATGCACCTTCTCGCCGCCGCCACGCTCGATTTCGGCCAAGACGCCGACGCAACGGATCAGATGCTCGTCCACCGTATAGTGGTGATACATCGAGAACTGCATCATCGCGACGATCTTGCCGAAATCGGGGATCAGCCGGGCGAGCAGGCCGGCCTCGTTCATGCGGCGCAGGTTGAGGTCGGGCGCCCGGTCGGAGGTCAGCAGGTCGAGGAACAGGCGGTTGGCCTCCTTGTCGCGCCGCAGGGTGCGATCCACCAGCCCGAGCGAGCGGGTCAGCAGCTTCAGCGCGTCGGGGTGATACTCCAGCCCGTGCTTGTCAGCGAACCAGAACAGCCTCAGCATGTTCACCGGGTCGCGTTCGAACACCTTGTCATCGACGATGTTGATGCGCTGGTTGTCAACGATGAAGTGGCTGGTGCCGGCAAGCTTGCGCTTGCGGCGCTGGAACGACTGGAGGATGCGGTTGAAGCCTGGGCCGTGCTTCGCCTGCTCCTCTTCCAGCGCGGCGCAGAAGATGCGCGTCAGGTCGCCGACATTCTTGGCGATCAGGAAGTAGTGCTTCATGAACCGCTCGACGGCGGACAGGCCGGGGTGGCTGGTGTAGCCGAGCCGTTCGGCGATATCGCGCTGGATGTCGAAATGCAGCCGCTCTTCCGCCTTGCCGGTCAGGAAATGCATGTGGCAGCGCACGGCCCAGAGAAAATCGTCGGCCTTGCGGAACTGATTCAGTTCGCCCTGCGTAAACACGCCCTTGGCGACGAGCTCGTCGGCGCTGCGAACACGATAGAAATATTTCCCGATCCAGAACAGCGTCTGCAGGTCGCGCAGGCCCCCCTTGCCGTCCTTGACGTTGGGTTCGACCAGGTAGCGCGTGTCGCCGGCCTTGGCGTGGCGGTCGTCGCGTTCGGCGAGCTTGGCCTGCACGTATTCCGCACCGGTATCCTTGACCACCTCGGTGTCGAAGCGGGCCATCAGTTCGTCGTACAGCGCCTGTTCGCCAGACAGGAAACGCGCCTCGAGAATGGAAGTGCGGATGGTGATATCGGCACGCGCATGCTTGATGCACTCGTCAACGTTGCGCGTAGCATGACCGACCTTCAGCCCCATGTCCCACAACATGTAGAGCACGTATTCGACCGTCTTCGCCCCAAGCGGCGTCTGCTTGGTGGGCAACAGGAAAAGCAGGTCTATGTCCGAACCCGGCGCCAGCGTGCCGCGGCCGTAGCCGCCGGTCGCCACCACCGCCATGCGCGCGGTTGGCTTTCCGGTTGCCTGTTTGCCCTTGGATGTATCCGCTCCAACCTGCGTCGTTGCGAAGTCGTGCAGCGCGCGGATGATCTCGTCCATGAGGTGGGAGAGCCGCGCGGCGCAGGCGCTGCCGCCGCCGTCCTCGCGCAGCATCTCCTCGGCCTTCAGGCGTCCCGAAGTCAACGCCTCCTTGAACAGGGCCAGCGCCTTGGCGCGCCTGTCGCCATCTTCCAGCCCGGCCTTGCCGGCCAGCGCGCCGAGCTTGCGGTTCAGCGCCGCGCCGTCGATCATCTCTTCGAGTTTCAGGGGAATCTTCGCCATCGCGCCTCGCCGTCAGGGGCGTCTACCCCAATTCGAGCGGAAATGTGAGCGCTTTTCGATCCCGCGACGCGGAAAAAGCATGCCAGCGCGAGGTCTCGACCATCCGAATCAGGAAGCGGCGCGCACCTTGCGGCCGCGCGCAAACTCCTTGAAGTCGGCGGCGCTCAACGCCGGCGCGAATGCATGACCCTGGAGGCCGGTGCAGCCAAGCGATTTCAGCACCCTTGCATGCTCCATCGTTTCCACGCCCTCCGCCATCACCTCGATGCCCAGTGACTTGCCGATGTCGATGATTGAGCCCACCAGATGGCGCTGCGTGGGCGACGTCAGGATGGGCGTCACAAGTTGCCGGTCGATCTTCAGGCGCTTGGGTTTCAATTTCAGCAGGCTCACGATCGACGCATAACCGGTGCCGAAGTCATCGATCTCGATGTCGATTCCGAGCGCCTTGATCTGGTCGACGTTCCAGGTGAACTGGTCGTCGTTTTCGTCCAGGAAGATGGATTCGACCAATTCGAAGGAGATAGAGCCGGGCCGGATCGAGAGGTCGCGCAGGCCGCGGATGAGTTCTTCATCGTGCAGACGGCGCGCCGATACGTTGACGGATGCCTTGGGGACGTTGATGCCCTCGCGCGCCCACTTTTTCATGTCGTCCAGCGACTGCTCCAGGATCATCCTGTCGATGGTCGCGACGACGTTGAGTTCCTCGGCGATCTTCATGAAGTCGCCGGGCAACAGCAGTTGCGAACTCGGATGTTTCCAGCGCGCCAGAGCCTCGACGCCGATGATTGCGTGCGTCGTCGCGTCGAACTGAGGTTGGTAGTAGGCTACGAATTCGTTCCGCTCCAAGCCGGACAGAATGTCGTCGGCCGTCCTCTTCGTGGTGACGATCTCTGCCTGCAGCGCGTCGTTGAAGAACTGATACCGGTTGCGACCACGGCTCTTGGCCCGATAGAGAGCGAGATCGGCGTTGACGAGCAGCCTGCGCGGATCGGCGACCTGGTCGAGGTCGCAGGCGATGCCGATGGAGACGCCGAACCGGCACTCGTGGCCTTGGTACAGCACCGGCTGGTGCATTTCCTCGATAATGCGATCGGCAAGGCTTGCCAGAACGTCGTCCCAGCGATCCCTGTCCGGCGGCTCGATCTTGCATAGCACGATGAACTCGTCCCCGCCGACGCGGGCGACGAAATCGCCGTGGCGCAGGTTCGCCTTCAGCACACGCGCCGCGTGGACAAGCATCGCATCGCCTGCCGCATGCCCCAACGTGTCGTTGATCTGCTTGAAGCGATCGAGGTCGAGATGCAGCAACGCCGCGCGCTCGCCTTCGGTCTCGAACTTGGCGATGTGCTCGGCAAGCATCTCGTCGACGTAACGACGGTTCGGGAGGCCGGTCAGCGAATCATGCAGCGAATTGAATTCGATGCGTTCCTTGGCCGCGCGCAGTTCCGAATTGCGTGCCTCCGTCATCATGTTCGCGCGCTTCAGGCTTTCGGCAAGCGTCACGTCGGCCGTCACGTCCCAGTTCACGCCGACGATGCGGATCGCGCCGTTGCGGTCGCTGTAGGCCTTTGCGCTCTCGCGCAGGTGACGGATTTCACCGTTCGGCAACAGCAGGCGATATTGGGTCTGAAAGGCGTCGCCGGCTAGGTTCGCCCGTTCGGCGTCGCGAAGTACGCGTTGCAGGTCATCGGGATGGATGGCGCGCTCCCAATGCGTGTAGTCGCGCGGTCCGTTGTCCGGGGGATATCCGTAGAGCTGGTTGACGCGGCCGTCCCAGATCAGCTCGTTGGTCTCCGTGTTCAGTTCCCACACGCCGATCTGCGAACTGTCGAGCGCCAGACTGAGGCGTCTCGACAGCCCCTCCAGTTCCATCTCCCGGCGGCGCAGTTCGTCGACGTTTTTCAGTCGCTCCTCGATAAGCTGACCTACCGCGAGGGCCGGAATCAGGAGCAGTATCCCGCCCGCCAGCATAACGAGGCGCAGCGTCCACGCGTTGGGCGGCGTCTGGTCCCAGCCGCCGTTCGGCCTCGCAGCGATCGTCCATGACCCAGCCGGCAGAACGACATCGGCCATCACCGGATTGTCGCGCGCGATCTCCGCCGGACCGAAAAAGTGATCGCCGATATTTCCTTTTCCATCGCGACCTATGATGGCCACTTCGACAGGAAGGTCCTCGTCGAGCAGTCCGCTGTCGCGGTACAGTTTCTCCGCCTCTATGACCGCCGAGACGATCCCCCAGAATCGCTCGCCGCCCGCTCCGTCATCCACGAAGACCGGGAAGCGGGCGATGAAGCCCAAGCCGCCCTGCACAAGCTCGACTGGACCGGCGAGCACCAGTTCGCCGGTTTCGCGAGCGCGAAGAGCTGCCTCGCGCTGCGCCAGGTTGTTGCGATAATCCAGACCGATGACCTGCCTGTTTCCTTCCAGGGGATGGACCATGGTGACGACGAGGTCAGGCGCAACGGCTATGTTGCGTATCTGGGAGCGACCCGCGAGGAGGTTGTCTGCAAGCTCCGAGAACCGTTCCTGCGTCATCTCCGGTTCGGTCGCCAGCGTAGCGACGAACCCGCGTACCAGCTCCAGGTTCTTGTTGACGTTGCCCTCCAGCTTGGCGCGGAGCAGGCTGACATGAGACAGCACATCGGAACGCAGCCGCTCCTGGTGAAGCCGGTACGTCTGGAATTCAGCAAAAAGCCATGCGGTGACGACCACGATGATCGCCAGCAGCGCGAGCACGCTTGTCGGTTTCCAGGTCAGTCGCAGCATGCTGCGCAGGGCGAAAGGCGTCGCTCCCAATATTTCACCGTTAGCCGGATGTTCCGGTCACGCTAAGATCCAGCGTTAAATATCGTCTTAAGAAAACGCATGAATCCTGCTGGTTGCACGTAGTTTCGCGGAATATCGCACCATGGGTGAAAAGATCGGGGCAAACCGGTGCTGATTTCGCGGCAATTGTCGCGATCGCTTGTTCAACTGCAACTTGTCGTTAACCGCGACCCAGCTCGTGGCGCCCGAGGCCATCCGCCGCTAAATACAGGAAAGCTCGCATCCTCGCGGCCGCGAGACTGCGTAACCTCCGTTTCAACTGAATAAATGTCATGTCGGGCAGGCGTGCGCCTTACGACATGATGACGAAATCCCTGCCTGACTTTGTCTCGGGCTCCAGAGGCGCATCGGTCAGGATCATCACCATGCCGGGATGCATCCTCTGCTTCATCTGCTCAATGAACCCCGTATCGGCCGTCAGGCGGGTGAGCGCATCGCCTTCCGGCGGCGCGCCAGCGATGATCGAGTGCGTGATCGCCGTCCACTTCATGCCCTGGACGCCCGCGTCCGCCCCCTGCAGCACAAAGACGTGGCTGCCGAGAGGCCCGGAGCCCTTGATGGTCAGGTTGCCTGTTGCGACCACGTCGCCATCCTGCACCATCTCGATCTTGCGGTCGGCGGAGGACGCGATCACCGAGACGACCGGGTGCGTCTCGGCCTCGGTCCAGTCGGCCGGCTCCTTCTTGCCGTCGAGCCCAGCCTCGACCCGGCTGAACTCGCTTTCCGCGTAGCCCGACAGCACCATGCCGGGATGTGTCAGTTCCCATGGGTCGGCATGGTTCCCGGAGATGATCACCGGGGTTCCAAGATAGGTGATGCCAAAGAGCTTCGCGGAAAAATCGAGCGGAAGATGCACGCAGCCGTGCGAGGAGGGATAGCCGGGCAGGCCGCCGGCATGCAGCGCCACGCCGGACCAGGTCAGCCGTTCGGTATTCGGCATCGACGCCTCGTTGTAGGTCGATGAATGGTGCACCTTGGCCTTCTGCAGAACAACGAAAACGCCGGTCGGCGTTTCGTGACCGGGTTTTCCTGTCGAGACAGTAGAGACGGCTATGCGGATGCCGTTACGATAGACGTGTACAAGCTGCTCGGGCAGCGACACAACGATCGCCACCGGCCCTGTCGGCTGGCGGTCGGGGTGCCATGTGTACTCGCCGGGCTTGAGGTCGCTGATCTCCTTCAGCACCTCCTGCCCCAAGCTTTCCGCCGCCACCAGCATCAGCCCGGTCGTAAGACCGCCTTTCAGCAGGTCACGCCTGCTCATGGCGCGCAGTCTGTCGATCATCATAAAGGCGCTCCAGTGCTGGAAACCGTCGCAACCTGTTAGCGGATTCGCTTTCCTTTAGGAATCCGCCTTCAAGGCGAAAGTCGCCATGCCGAAGGTGGCCATTGCGCCACGCAAAACTTCCGCCGTAAAGATGGGCGATGCGCCGGATGGCGGTAATGCTCGTGGCGGGGGACGGGTGGCGGACAAGACGATATCGGGTTTCGCGCGCAGGAGTTTGGCCCGCGCCTTTGCGGTCGTGGTGACGCTGTTCGCGCGTTTTGTAACCGCCGTGCGCGGCCAATGGGTCGGCAACGAACCGTCGCGCAAACGTCGCATCTATTTCGCCAATCACACCAGCCATGGCGACTTCGTCCTGATCTGGATCGTTCTGCCGCCGCGCCTGCGCCGCAAGACGCGCCCCGTGGCTGCGTCCGACTACTGGCTGAAATCGAAGCTCAGGAGTTTTATCGGCCGCGACGTCTTCCACGCCGTCCTGATCGACCGCAACAAGGAGACGCGCACCGAGGACCCGATCGCACTCATGCAGGATGCGGTCGACAGGGGCGCCTCGCTCATCCTGTTTCCGGAAGGCAGGCGCAACGATACCGACGCGCCGCTGCTGCCCCTGAAGGCCGGCATCTACAACCTCGCCGTCAGCCGCCCGCACATCGAACTCGTGCCGGTGTGGATCGAAAACCTCAACCGCGTGATGCCAAGGGGTGAGTTCATTCCCGTGCCGCTGATGTGCACGGTCACCTTTGGTCCGACCATGCAGGTTGCCGAAGGCGAGCCCGTCGGCGCGTTCCTCGATCGCGCTCGCGATGCGCTGCTCGCTTTGAAACCGGCCCGCAACGGAAGCGCGTCGCCATGAGCATCCATCCCGATCTCCTGCACCTGCTGATGGGCATCGGAGCGATCCTCGTCGTCGCCTCGATTGCCGGCTACATCCTGCAGCACCGATTCTCGCCCGATGGCTCCAACTCGGCCATCGAGAATCTCAATGAGCGCATCCGCGCCTGGTGGGTCATGGCAGTGCTGCTCGCCATAGCCTTCATCGGCGGACGCACAGGTGTCATCCTGCTGTTCGGCTTCTGCTCGTTCGCGGCGCTGCGCGAATTCCTGACGCTCACCAATGCGCGCCGCGCCGACCACTGGTCGCTGGTCGCCGCCTTCTTCATCGTCCTGCCCTACCAGTATTATCTGGTCTGGAGCGACTGGTATGGCATGTATTCGATCTTCGTGCCGGTCTATGTCTTCCTGCTGCTGCCCATCGTCTCGGCGCTGCGCGGCGAGACCGACGGCTATCTCGTGCGCATCGCCGAGGTGCAGTGGGCGCTGATGATCTGCATCTTCTGCGCCTCCTTCGTGCCGGCGCTGCTCAACCTCGACATTCCCGGTTTCGAAGGCCGCAACGTCATGCTGATCGCCTTCCTGATCGTCGTCGTGCAGCTTTCCGACGTGCTGCAATATGTGTGGGGCAAGCTGATCGGAAAACGGAAGATCGCGCCGCGCCTGTCGCCGTCCAAGACCGTCGAGGGTTTTGTCGGCGGAGTGCTCAGCGCCACGCTGATCGGCGCGAGCCTCTGGTGGATGACGCCCTTTACCTTCCTGCAGGCCGGGCTGCTTGCCTTCATCATCGCCATCCTCGGCTTCTTCGGTGGTCTCGTGATGTCGGCCATCAAGCGCGACCGCGGAGTCAAGGACTGGGGCCATGTCATCGCCGGCCATGGCGGCTTTATTGACCGTTTGGACTCGGTGGTCTTTTCCGCACCGATCTTCTTCCACCTCGTGCGTTATTTCTGGTCGGTAGACCTGCCGGCATGAGCGACAGTCTCGCGCGCAGTTCCTTCGTTCACGTCGCCATCGCCTTCCTGGCGATGGGAAGCTGGGCAGTCTTCGCCAACCGCGCGCATCCGATGCCTCAACCGCTGGTCGCTGGCATGGTTCAGGGTGCATTGTCGGGCGCAATCACCTTCGTGCTGAAGCGCATGCTGGAAGCGCTCTCTGCGCGCTTCTCTGGCATCGCCGCGCTTGTCCTGCCGCCGTTGATCGCGATCGTGCTCTCGCTCGTCATCCTCACCGCGATCCACACCCTTGCCGGCACGCCTGAAATCCTCGCTACCATCGCGCTGCCTACGAGCGTCACTGCCGCCTATTCAACGATCTACACCGCAGCGCTGTGGCGAGGCCGGAGGACATCATGACCGGAGCGGACGACAACAGGCGGCCGCTCGCAAGCCGCCAGACCGGCTGGGCCGCTTCGTTTACCCGCAAGCTCGCCGCGACCGACATCACGCCCAACCAGATTTCCATCGCCAGCATGGTCTTGGCGGCCCTCGCCGGCGCTGCCTTCTGGTTGGCCGGATCGTCGGACGGCGCCGGTTCCCGCGCCGCTCTCCTCATCGCCGCAGCCGCCTTCTGCCAGCTTCGCCTGCTCTGCAATCTGTTCGACGGCATGGTCGCGATCGAAGCTGGAAAAAGCGCACCTGACGGAGGCTTCTGGAACGAATTTCCCGACCGCGTCTCCGACCTCCTCATCTTCGCGGGCCTTGGCTACGGCCTCGGCGAACCCGCGCTCGGCTGGGCCGCCGCCGCGCTCGCCATCTTCACCGCCTATGTTCGCGAACTGGGACGGGCATGCGGCCTGCCGGCCGATTTCTCCGGCCCCATGGCCAAGCCGCAGCGCATGGCGCTGGTCACTGCCGCTGCGCTCATCTCCATCCTCGAACCTCTCTGGAACGGCCGCAACGAGATCCTGCTCGCCGCGCTGTGGATCGTCGCCATCGGCTCGGGCGTCACCGTCCTGCGCCGCTCATGGCGGATCGTTCGGGCGCTGCGGGCATGAGGGCGCCGCCTCCCGGCTGACGCGCCCTACGCCTATACTCGCGGCGCTGACCGTTTTACGCTATGGTCCGGTACCTCCACGGAGGAGCCGCAGCGTGACGATGGACCGTATGGAGCGCAAGCTGGCGGCAATTCTTGCCGCCGACGTTGCCGGCTACAGCCGCCTCATGGAGAGCGACGAAGAGGGGACGCTGGACCGGCTGCTGTCCTGCCGCCGCGATATCCTGGAACCGGCCATCGCCGCCAACAGGGGCCGGATCGTCAAGACAACAGGCGACGGCCTGCTCGCCGAATTTGCGAGCGCGGTGGACGCTGTCCGATCCGCCGCTGCGATCCAGAGCGCCATTGCCAGGCGCGACCCCGATCTTCCCGACGATCGACGCATCGCATTGCGCATAGGCATCAATGTCGGCGACATCGTCGAACAGGACGGCGATATTTTCGGTGACGGCGTGAACGTCGCCGCCAGGCTGGAAGGTCTCGCCCAACCCGGTGGCATCTGTGTTTCCGCGCGTGTCCACGAGGATGTGATGGGCAAGGTCGACCTCGCCTTCGACGATATCGGCGACCAGACGCTGAAGAACATTGCGCGCCCTGTGCGCGCCTTCCACCTGCGCCTCGGGCAGTCCGGCGCAGATGATGCCGCGCCACGTCTTTCCTCTCCCGGCAAGCCTTCGATCGCGGTCCTCCCCTTCCAGAACATGAGCGGCGCGTCCGACCAGGACTATTTCGGCGACGGCATTGCCGAGGATATCATCACCGCGTTGTCCAAGCTGCGCGGCTTCTTCGTCATCGCGCGCAATTCGAGCTTCGGATACAAGGGCAAGGCACCGGACGTCCGCACCGTCGCACGCGAACTCGGCGTGCGCTACGTGCTGGAAGGCAGCGTGCGCAAGGCAGGCGATCAGTTGCGCGTCACCGGCCAGCTCGTCGACGCCACCACAGGCAATCACATCTGGGCCGAGCGCTACGACCGTCCCGCGTCGGAGATATTCTCCGTGCAGGATGAAATAACGGCGAGCGTGGTCGCTGCGATCGAACCGCAGCTCTATGCGGCGGAAGAGCTTCGACTGCAGAGCAAGCCGCCCGAAAGCCTCGATGCCTGGGGCTGCGTCGTGCGCGCCATGCCCTACATCTGGACCTGGGTCGTGCAGGACGACGATACGGGCCTGACACTGCTCAAGCGGGCAATCGAACTGGACCCCGGCTACGCCCGCGCCCGCAGCCTGCTCGCCTGGGGTCTCGCCACGCGAGTCGTTCTCGGCAACATCGATTTCGAACGCGGGATATCCGAGAGCCTGACGCTGGCGCAACGCGCGATAGAACTCGATCCCGACGATCCATGGGGCCACGCCGCCGCAGGTTATGTCTATACTTTTTCGAGGAAGTTCGGTCCGGCCGTCGAGGAGCTTACGGAGGCACTGCACCGCAATCCTAATTTCGCCTTCGCCCGCATGATCCTCGGCGTCGCATATGGCTATGGCGGCCTCGCCGAAGAGGGGATCGCCCAAGTTGCGATGGCCACTCGGCTCAGCCCGCGCGACTACGGCCAGGCCGCCAACCTGTCGGTCGAAGGACTATGTCACTTTGTTGCGGGCCGCTACGCAGAAGCCGTCAGCTTCGAGCGGCGCGCGGTCCAGATGCGCAACAATTTCGGCACAGCCTGGCGCACCCTGACAGCGTCTGCGGGCATGGCCGGAGACCTCGACCTGGCACGCGCCGGCCTGGCCGAGTGTAAGCGCCTGCAACCCGGCCTCAGTCTCGACTGGGTCGAAAAATACCATCCCCTGATGCGCCTTGAGGACCGGGGCCGTTATATCGAAGGCCTGCGCCGCGCTGGATTGTAGCTCGTTCGGTCGCTCTTGACGTATCGTAACGCAATCCTCCGGCTCCGTCCGGCTCGAGACCCCCTTTTACCTTTGTAATCGAATATGACGCATGGCATGGAAACCATTGCGCCGTCAGGCGTTATTGTGAGCGGGCAGCGCTGCGGCGTGGCCAGGCTGGGACATAAGATGCACACCGACGCGAATATCGCCGCCATCCTCACACAGATGTTCGAGCAGGCGCCAACCTTCATGGCGTTGCTGCGCGGGCCGGATCACCGCTTCGATCTGGCCAATCCCAGCTATCTGCGGCTGGTGGGCAACCGCGACATCATCGGCCGCACCGTCGCCGAGGCCCTTCCAGAAGCTGCGGCACAGGGTTTTGTCAAAATCCTCGACGATGTCTATCGGACCGGAAAGGCATATACCGCCACCGGCGCGCGTTTTGCCATGCAATCCTCGCCGGATTCGCCTGTAGAGGAACGATATCTCGACTTTGTCTATCAGCCGCTGCGCGGGTCGGACGGCAGCATGACCGGCATCTTCGTCGAGGGCGCGGACGTCTCCGACCGCTACTCGGCCGAACAGTCGCAGCGCGACAGCGAGGCGCTTTACAAGGGGCTCTTCGACGCCATCGACGAAGGCTTCTGCATCATCGAGTTCTTCGACGGCCCGCATGGCCCCGACAGCGACTATATCCACGTCCAGGCCAACGAAGCCTACGCCCGGCACGCAGGCATCCCCAACGTCGTCGGCCAGAAGCTGCGCGAGATGGTGCCGGACGAGGCCGATGCGTGGGTGGCGCGTTACGGCGCGGTGCTACGCACCGGCGAGCCGATCCGCTTTCAGCAGGAGCTTGTCGCGACGGGTCGCTTCCTCGAACTCGCGGCGGTGCGGATCGAGCCGCCTAACCGCAAACAGGTCGCGGTTCTTTTCCAGGACATTACCGCGCGCCGTCAGGCCGAGATCGCACTCGCCGAACTCAACGCCACGCTCGAGCAGCAGGTTCAGGAGCGCACCGACGCTCTCATGGCCACGGAAGAGGCGTTGCGGCAGAGCCAGAAGATGGAAGCCGTCGGCCAGTTGACCGGCGGGCTGGCGCACGATTTCAACAATATCCTCGCCGGCATCACCGGTAGCCTCGAGATGATTTCGGCCCGCCTTGCGCAGGGGCGCACAGGCGAACTCGACCGCTACATCACTGGAGCGCTCGGCGCCGCGCGACGCGCCGCCAACCTGACCCAGCGCCTGCTCGCCTTCTCGCGGCGCCAGACGCTGGACCCCAAACCGACCAACATCAACATACTGGTTTCCGGCATGCTCGATCTCGTATCGAGAAGTGTGGGGCCCGGCATAGAGGTCGAGACCGTCTATGCAGCGGGCCTCTGGACGACGAATGTCGATGCTGGACAGCTCGAGAACGCGCTCCTCAATCTCTGTATCAATGCGCGTGATGCCATGCCCGATGGCGGCAAGCTGACCATCGAAACCTCGAACCGGTGGATAGACGAGCATGCGGCGCGGCCGCGCGGCCTGGAGCCGGGGCAGTACATCTCGCTCTGCGTCTCCGATACAGGCACGGGCATGCCGCCGGAAATCATGGCCCGCGCCTTCGACCCCTTCTTCACGACAAAGCCGATCGGCCAAGGCACGGGTCTTGGCCTGTCGATGGTCTACGGCTTCGCCGGCCAGTCGGGCGGAGCCGCCCGCATCTATTCAGAAACCGGCAAGGGGACGATGATCTGCATCTATCTGCCGCGCTATCAGGGTGAGGTATCCGACGATATGCAAAACCATACAGACCACCACGAACCTCCGCGCGCGGAAGGCGGCGAAACCGTGCTTCTCGTCGATGACGAGCCGCTGATCCGAATGCTCGCCGCCGAACAGCTCGAGGAACTCGGCTACACCGTGATCGAGGCCGGGGACGGTCCATCGGCGCTGAAAATCCTGAATTCGCAGCGACCGATCAGCCTGCTGATCACCGATGTCGGCCTGCCGGGAGGTATGAACGGACGCCAGGTGGCCGACGCTGCGCGCGTCAGTCGACCGGGGATGGAAGTGCTCTTCGTAACCGGCTATGCAGAGAACGCCGTGCTGAGCCACGGCCATCTCGACGCCGGCATGCATGTCATCACCAAGCCGTTCCAGATGGATGTCTTTGCTCGTCGGGTGAAGGAACTGATCGCCAAAGGCAGCAACAAGGACTGATCAACACCGAGGGGGCTTATGCGCATCGGATTCCTTGTTGCTTTCGTCGCCTCGGCAACCGCCTCGCCGGCGCTGGCGGATGGTTTCCGTACGCCGTCCGACAACATCCACTGCATGGCGGATGTCTGGGACGGTACGGCAGAGCTGCGCTGCGACATCCGCGACAACACCGCCGCCATTCCCAGGCGCCCCGCGGATTGCGATCTCGACTGGGGCAACGCCTTCGCGGTGACCGGCGCCCCCCGTCCCGCGGTGCGCATCTGTGCCGGCGATACCGTGATGAACCCCGACTATCCGGTGCTTTCCTACGGCAGCCAATGGGAACAGCATGGGTTCACGTGTTCCGTGGCAACCGACGGCGTCACCTGCGCCAACCGCCATGGCAACGGCTTCTTCCTGTCGAAGAAAAAGCAGACGCTTCGCTAGACGACGCCTAGCTGACCAGCGAGACATAAGCGCACACGTCGCCCTCGAATGAGGCAAGTGCGGCAAACCACGATTTACGTAGCCATGTTCCCTGCTACTAGAAGCGCAGAGGGAGCTTTCTTGAAACGCATCGAGCAGAAGCGCAGAGGCACAGTCATCGCGTTCGTCGCGACCCTCTTGCTTTTCATGCAGGCGCTGGCCGGCGCCTACGCGACCGGAGCGGCCGCCGCCTCGCCGATGCTCGACGCCTTCGGCAATCCGCTTTGCATGCCTGGCATGGAGCAGTCCGGCGGCGATGCGGACGGTTCCGGCCACAAGACGCTCCCCGACTGCTGCACGGTTTCCTGCAGCATGTTTCTGTCCACGGTTTCCGACGACCGCCCCACGCACTCGCTGTCAAACCCGCTTTCGACTTCCGTGGCGCGCACATGTTCTGTGTTGGACGCGCATTCGCCGGCCTTTGCTCTCGAACGACGTTCCGGACGTCCGCGCGCGCCGCCTCAGTTGATCTGATTTCGCGCCGCGTCGCGGCGACCTAACCGGAGCCGCACCTTTCGGCTTTCAATCCACCCGCTGCCGCAAGGCATGCAAGGGGACAATCCATGTCTGTTTTTCATCGCGCGAGCACGCCCGAAGCCGCTCACTCGCTTATGCCCATAGCTCTCTGCATCAATTCCGTTCCCCCGGGAGCAAACCCATGAGCGACATCACTCTCGGAGCCGAAGCCCGGCAGGCGGACGCCAGCGTCAACAAATTCTACTTCATCGCCTGGCGTTGGCACTTCTATGCCGGGCTCTACGTCATCCCCTTCCTTGTCATGCTGGCGACGACCGGTCTGATCATGCTCTGGATTTCCTGGAGCGCCGGCATCGACAGCGGGCGAACCATGGTGACGCCGCAGAGCGGCATCCTTTCGCCAAGCGCCCTGCAGGCCGCAGCGGAAGCATCCGTGCCAGGCGGCAAGGCCGTCCAGTACATCGAGCCAGTCGCCCTGGACCGCGCCGCCATCCTCGTCGTCGCCGCAGGTGACGACAAGACTGGCGTCGCGGTCGATCCATACACAGGCGCCGTCCTCAAAACGTTCGCCTGGCGCGCAGGCTGGTACGAGTTCGTCAATAAGATCCACGGCACGCTGCTGCTCGGCAGCTTCGGCGACCGCATGATCGAGATCGCGGCCAGCCTCGCCATCATCATGGTTGTGACCGGCCTCTATCTGCATTGGCCGCGAAACGGTGGAGGCTGGCGAAACGTCCTGGTTCCAAGGCTTGCAGCGCGTGGCCGGGCGTTCTGGAAATCCCTGCACGGTGTACTCGGCTTCTGGATATCGCTGTTCCTCGTCGTCTTCCTGATTTCAGGCCTCAGCTGGGCGGGTATTTGGGGCGAGAGGATCGTGCAGGCGTGGAACACGTTCCCGGCCGAGAAATTCGGGGCGCCGCTCTCTGACGCCACCCACGCCAGCATGAACCATGACGGGCATCACGAAGTGCCTTGGGGCGTCGAGCAGACGCCGCTTCCGGAGTCCGGCTCTCTCGCGGGTGTTGATGCGATCGAGGGAGACGTTTCTCTCGACAGCGTCGCGGCCTTCGCCCGGAGCCTCGGTTTCGTCGGTCGCTTCCAGATAAACCTGCCTGCCGACGAAACCGGCGTCTGGACCATAAGCCACGACAGCATGTCGAATGACGGGCCGAATCCCTCGGCCGACCGAACGATCCATATCGACCGGTACTCAGGCAATGTGCTGGCCGACGTGCGTTACGCAGACTATTCGCCCTACGCAAAGGCAATGGCCTGGGGCATAGCCTTCCACGAAGGCGACCTCGGTGTCTGGAACCTCGTCTTCAACACACTTTTCTGCCTGTCGGTCATCACCGTGTCGGTGTCCGGGCTGGTGATGTGGTGGAAGCGCAGGCCGGAAACCGCATCTCGTCTCGGAGCCCCGCCAAGGCCCCGCGACCTGCCTTTCTGGAAAGGGGCGGCGCTCGTCGTCCTGCTTCTTGGCGTCGTCTTCCCACTGGCCGGCGCAGCCATTCTCGTCGTACTGCTTCTCGACGCAACCTTCCTGCGCGTCACGCCGGGCCTGAAGCGCGCCTTGTCGTGAAATTGTTGCGGCGCGGGAGCGCTCCTTCCGCGCCGCAGTTCAGCCCGACTTGTTGTTACCGTAAATTACCTTACAATCCTGGCTACCGTTACGTAAGATTTCCTTCGCGGCACCGGACGAGGGCCCACGGCAGCCCAAAGGGACCGACGACTGGGCGGAACCGGGAGGTAAACTCATGAATAGAAAACGTTGGCTGGCCAGGGCATCCGTCCTGACGCTCGCTCTGCTGGGCGGCGCGACGACAGCGGTGGCGCAGCAGGTGACGGGAACCCTGGGATCGCCCGGCGCCACGACGACCATAGACGGAAAGCAGCTGCCGGCACCAACTCTCCCGTTTGCCGGGACGATCAAGGACGGCGCCTTGCAATCGACGCCGTGGTGGGCGCCAAGAGTGGTGCCGCCGGCCGAAGCACCCAACGTCCTCCTCATCATAACGGATGATGCCGGCTTCGGCGTACCCAGCACCTTCGGCGGCGTGATCCCGACTGAAGCGATGGACAGGGTCGCGGCCAACGGGTTGAGTTACACCAACATACATTCCACCGCGCTTTGCTCCCCCACGCGGGCGGCGCTGATCACCGGTAGAAACCACCATTCTGCCGGGTTCGGCGTGATTTCCGAGCAATCGACCGGCTTCCCCGGCTACAACAGCATTATCGCCCAGGACAAGGCGACGATCGGGCGGATCCTCCTCGACAACGGCTACAGCACCTCCTGGTTCGGCAAGAATCACAACACGCCCGCCTTCGAGGCGAGCCAGTCCGGGCCGTTCGATCAATGGCCGAGCGGCATGGGCTTTGAATATTTCTACGGTTTCGTCGGCGGCGACGCCAACCAGTGGCAGCCGAACCTCTTCCGCAACACAACGCAGATTTACCCATTTGACGGCAAGCCGGGATGGAACCTGGTCACCGGCATGGCGGACGACGCCATCGGCTGGATCAGCAACATGCACCAGATCAACCCGTCCAAGCCGTTCTTCGTGAAGTACGCGCCTGGCGCAACGCACGCGCCGCACCATCCCACCAAGGAGTGGATGGAAAAGATCGAGGCGATGCATCTCTTCGACGATGGCTACGAGGCATTGCGGGAGAAGATCTTCGCGAACCAGAAGAAGATGGGGCTCGTGCCCGAGGACGCCACGCTGTCGCCCTGGCCGGCCGACATGATCAAGCCATGGGATCAGCTCACCGATGTCGAGAAGAAGCTTTTCATCAAGCAGGTGAACACTTTCGCGGCCTATGCGGCCTATTCCGACCATGAGATCGGACGCGTTATCCAGACAGTCGAAGACCTGGGTGAGCTCGACAACACGCTCATCATCTACATCAACGGCGACAACGGAACCAGCGCCGAGGGCGGACCGCTCGGAACGCCGAACGAGGTCGCCTTCTTCAACGGGGTCAACATGATCCCGGCCAAGCAGCAGATGAAGTGGTACGACGTCTGGGGAACCGAGATGACGTACAATCACATGTCGGCGGGCTGGTCCTGGGCCTTCGACACGCCCTTCGACTGGTTCAAGCAGAACGCGTCCAGGCTCGGCGGCATCCGGCAGAACATGGCCGTGTCATGGCCAGCGAAGATCACCGACAAGGGCGGCAGGCGCGATCAGTTCATGCATGTGATCGACGTCGTACCGACGATTCTGGAAGTTGCAGGGATACAGGCCCCCGAAATGGTCGATGGCATCAAGCAGTCACCGATCGAAGGTACGAGCTTCGCCTACACTTTCGACGCGGCGAATGCGAAGGAACCAAGCCACCATAAGACGCAATATTTCGAGATGATGGGCCAGTGGGCGCTCTACGATGAAGGGTGGCTGCTAAGCACGAAGGTCAACCGCGCCCCTTGGGACGCCTTCGGTCCCGCCAATCCTGACCCGCTCAACAATCAGGAGTTCCAGCTCTACAACCTGACCACCGACATGAACCAGACCAAGGACATCGCTGCGGAAAACCCCGATAAGGTTGCCGAGCTCAAGGCCAAGTTCATGGAGGAAGCGAAGAAGTACCAAGTCTTGCCGCTCGATGCGTCGGTCGCCGCGCGCATCGTGGCGCCGCGACCCAACATCACCGCCGGGCGCAGCGAGTTCGTCTACACACGCCCGATGACGGGGCTGCCACAGGGCGACTCGCCCCTGCTGCTCAACACGTCCTACACGGTCACAGCCGAGATAGAAGTGCCAGCGGACAACGCCAACGGCATGATCCTGACCTCCGGCGGACGGTTTGGCGGATATGGATTCTACCTGCTCGACGGCACGCCCGTCTGGGTCTGGAATCTGGCCGATCTCGAACGCCTGAAATGGACGGGCACCGCACCTCTTTCGACGGGCAAGCATGTCATCGAATTTGACTTCAAGTACGATGGCCTCGGACCGGGAACTTTGGCGTTCAACGACTTTTCCGGTGTCGGTCGTGGCGGTGTCGGAACCCTCAAAGTCGATGGCGCCGTGGTGGACACCAAGACCATGGACAAGACGTTGCCGATGATCCTGCAATGGGACGAGGCCTTCGATATCGGCTCGGACACCTTGACCGGCGTCAACGACGCGGACTACCAGCCACCCTTCGCGCTGACAGCCAAGCTCGACAAGCTGACCATCAAGGTTGACCGTCCGCAGTTGTCCGCAGCGGATATCAAGAAGCTTGAGGATGCCCAGCGCAACAACAAGTCGAGCGAGTAGCTCTCGGATCGCCGGGGCAACTTTTTGCCCCGGCCTTCTACCGTCCCAGTCCCTTGAGCCGGTAAAGCGCTTCCAGCGCCTCGCGCGGTGACATCTCGTCCGGGTTGATCCCAGCCAAAGCTTCCGTCACGGGATCGGTCTTGCTCGCCGGCGGCGTCTCGCGACGAATAGCGGCTGAGAACAGCGGCAGGTCGTCCACGAGCTTTTCAGCCTTGCCGGCCGTCTCGCCGCTTTCGAGCTGCGCCAGCACATCCTTCGCGCGCGCCACGACCGCCATCGGCAGGCCGGCGAGCCGCGCGACCTGAACACCGTAAGAGCGGTCGGCCGCGCCCTTCGCCACCTCGTGCAGGAAGACCACGTCGCCTTCCCATTCCTTGACGCGCATGGTGACGTTATGGAGTCGTGACAGCTTGCCAGCGAGCGCGGTCATCTCGTGGAAATGGGTGGCGAAGATGGCGCGGCAGCGGTTCTGCTCGTGCAGATATTCCAGCGATGCCCAGGCGATCGACAGGCCGTCGAAGGTCGAGGTACCGCGTCCGATCTCGTCGAGGATCACCAGCGAACGCTCGCTCGCCTGATTGAGGATCGCCGCCGTCTCCACCATCTCCACCATGAAGGTCGAGCGGCCGCGCGCCAGATCGTCGGACGCGCCGACACGGGAGAACAGCCGGTCCACGACGCCGATATGCGCTGCCCGCGCCGGCACATGGCTTCCCATCTGAGCCATGATCGCGATCAGCGCGTTCTGGCGCAGGAAAGTGGACTTACCGCCCATATTCGGGCCGGTCAGCAGCCAGATCGAGCCGTTTTTCGCGCCGTCTTCCGGCGACAGGTCGCAGTCATTGGCCACGAACGGCGCTTGCGCCTGACGGCGCAGCGACTGTTCGACGACAGGATGGCGTCCGCCTTCAATCGAGAAGGTCAGGCTCCCGTCCACAGTCGGCCGGGCGTAGTCCTCCGCCTGCGCGAGACAGGCGAGCGCCGCCGAGACATCAACCACGGACAGCGCCTCCGCGCCGGCACGGATCGCGTCGGCCGCTGCGACTGCTTCCGCCACCAGCCGCTCGAACGCCGCAAGCTCGATCGAGAGAGCGCGGTCGGCGGCGTTGGCGATCTTGCTTTCCAGCCCGGCGAGCTCCGTCGTGGTGAAGCGCATGGCGTTCGCCATCGTCTGGCGGTGGATGAAGCGGCCTTTCAATTCATCATTGCCATTCATCGCTGCCTGATGGTTCGCCGTCACCTCGATGTAGTATCCGAGCACATTGTTGTGCCGTATCTTCAGCGACCGGATGCCGGTCTCTTCCTGAAGATCGCGCTCCATGCCGAGGATGACGCGCCGCGATTCCGTCGCCAGCCCGCGCGACTCGTCGAGGTCGCGGTCGTAGCCTTCGCGCAGGAAGCCGCCGTCACGTTTCAGGAGCGGCAGTTCGTCGGCCAGCGCTTCCTCAAGATGCCGCGCAAAGTCATTCGGTAGGTCACCAAGTGCCTGCATCGCCGCACCGATCTCTTCCGGCAGCAGCGTACCGGCAACCAGCGCAACGATCTCGCGCGACGCGGCAAAGCCCGAACGCAGCGCGCCGAGGTCGCGCGGCCCGCCCCTGTTGAGCGCAAGCCGCGTCAGCGCGCGCGGCATGTCGGCGACGCTCTTCAGCGAAGCTCGCAGCGCTTCGCAGAGGCGCGTCTCCGCCAGGAAGAAGGACACAGAATCCAGCCGCCGGTTGATCGCTGCCGGATCGGTTAGCGGCGCGGTGAGCCTGTCTGCCAACATGCGTGCGCCACCGCCCGTCACGGTCCTGTCGATCGCGCGGAATAGCGAGCCGTCGCGGCTGCCCGACAACGTGCGCATCAATTCGAGGTTGGCGCGCGTCGCCGGGTCGATGAACAACGTCGCGCCGTTTTCCTCGCGTGTTGGAAAATCGAGCGGCGGGCGTTCGGCAATCTGCGTCTTCTCGACATAGGCGATGACTGCAGAGATCGCCGACAGTTCGGCCCGACTGAAGCTGCCGAAACTGTCCGGCGTCGCGATGTCGTAGAAACGCGCGATCCGCCCCGACGCCGCGCTTGAATCGAAGAGCTGCGCCGGCTGCGGGTTCGCGACGCGGCCGAGCACATCGAACACCGGCCGCAGCTCGTCGTCGTAGAACACCGTGTCGGCGACGATCAGCTCCCGGGGATCGACGCGCAGCACGTCGGACAGCAGCCGCTCCGCATTCGTCTCGGCAACACGGAATGCACCCGTCGAGATTTCGGTCCAAGCCAATGCATAGGAGTTCTCGCCGCCCTTCACGCGCCCCAGCGCCATCAGGAAACTCGATTCCGACGGCGCGAGCAGCTTCTCCTCGGTGATGGTGCCCGGCGTCACGAGGCGCACCACGTCGCGCTTCACCACCGATTTCGAGCCGCGCTTCTTGGCCTCGGCGGGATCCTCGACCTGCTCGCACACGGCGACGCGGAAACCCTGCGCGATCAGCTTCTGCAGATAGTCGTCGGCGGCATGCACCGGCACGCCGCACATCGGGATGTCCTGCCCGAGATGTTTGCCGCGCTTGGTCAGCACGATGCCGAGCGCGCGGCTGGCATGTTCCGCATCCTCGAAGAACAGCTCGTAGAAATCGCCCATGCGGTAGAACAGCAGCGAATCCGGGTTCGCCGCCTTGATCTCCACATACTGCTCCATCATCGGCGTCGCCGCCGGCTGGGCACCTTCGCGCTTTATGGGCGTCTCGTCGTTCACAAATCCGTCCGTGGCGGCAAAAAGCGCCGCAGCCTGCCTGTTTGACCCTTTACGGCGTCCGAGCATAGTCTTAATCCCGAACGCTCCACAAAAACAAAGCGCAGAGCGCACAGCATATCCCTGGGAGGGGACCGCCCGCATGGCCAAGAAACCGGACACCAACGGCCCGTCGGTGAGCGCCGAGGAGGCGCTGCATTTCCACGCCATGGGCCGTCCCGGCAAGCTGGAGATCAACCCCACCAAGCCGATGGCGACACAGCGCGACCTGTCGCTCGCCTATTCGCCCGGCGTCGCCGTTCCCGTGAAGGCCATCGCGGAAGACCCCTCGAAGGCCTTCGACTACACCACGCGCGGCAACATGGTCGCCGTCATCTCCAACGGCACCGCCATCCTCGGCCTCGGCAATCTCGGCGCGCTGGCCTCCAAGCCCGTCATGGAGGGCAAGTCGGTGCTCTTCAAGCGCTTCGCCGACGTCGACAGCATCGACCTCGAGGTCGACACCGAGGACGCCGACGCCTTCATCAACTGCGTGCGCTATCTCGGCCCCTCCTTCGGCGGCATCAACCTGGAGGACATCAAGGCGCCGGAGTGCTTCATCATCGAGCAGCGCCTGCGCGAGCTGATGGACATCCCCGTCTTCCACGACGACCAGCACGGCACCGCCATCATCGCGGCGGCCGGCCTCATCAACGCGCTCCACCTCACCGGCCGCGACATGAAGACGGCGAAGCTCGTCTGCAACGGCGCGGGTGCGGCCGGCATCGCCTGCATCGAGCTCGTCAAGTCGATGGGCTTTTCGCCCGAGAACGTCATCCTGTGCGACACCAAGGGCGTCGTCTACCAGGGCCGCACCGAGGGCATGAACCAGTGGAAGTCGGGCCATGCGGTCAAGACCGACCGCCGCAGCCTCGCCGATGCGCTCGACGGCGCCGACATCGTCTTCGGCCTCTCCGCCAAGGGCGCCTTCACCGACGCCATGATCCGCTCGATGGCGCCGAACCCGATCATCTTCGCCATGGCGAATCCCGACCCCGAGATCACGCCCGAGGAAGTCGCGAAGATCCGCGACGATGCCATCATGGCGACCGGCCGCTCGGACTATCCCAACCAGGTCAACAACGTCCTGGGCTTCCCCTACATCTTCCGCGGCGCGCTCGATGTCCGCGCCACCACCATCAACGACGCGATGAAGGTCGCGGCGGCCGAGGCGCTGGCCGAGCTTGCCCGCCAGGACGTGCCCGACGACGTCGCCGCCGCATACCAGGGCAACCGCCCGAAATTCGGCCCGCAATACATCATCCCCGTGCCCTTCGACCCGCGCCTGATTTCCGCAATACCCATCGCCGTCGCGAAGGCCGCGATGGAAACCGGCGTCGCGCGCAAGCCGATCGCGGATTTCGAGAAATACGCGCTGGAGCTTTCCGCCCGCCGCGACCCGATCGCCTCGACGCTCAGCCGCATCTACGACCGCGTGCGCAGGAAGCCGCAGCGCGTCGTCTTCGCCGAGGGCGAGGAGGAGCAGGTCATGCGCGCCGCCGTCTCCTATGTCGCGCAGAAACTCGGCACGGCCATCCTCGTCGGCCGCGAGGACATCGTGCGCGACAATGCGCGCGCCGCCGGCGTCGATCTCGACCGTCCCGGCATCGAGATCATCAATGCGCGCCTGTCGAAGAAGAACGCGGCCTATGCCGACTTCCTCTACGAGCGGCTGCAGCGCAAGGGCTACCTCTTCCGCGACGCGCAGCGGCTGATCAACAACGACCGCAACCATTTCGCCGCCTGCATGGTGGCGCAGGGCGACGCCGACGCGATGGTCACCGGCATCACCCGCAACTATTCGACCGCGCTCGACGACGTCAGGCGCGTCATCGACGAGCGTCCGGGCCACCGCGTCATCGGCGTCTCGATCGCGCTCTGCCGGGGCCGCACGGTCATCGTCGCCGACACCGCCGTGCACGACATGCCGAATGCGGAGCAGATCGCCGACATCGCCGAGGAGACCGCGGCCTTCGCGCGCCGCATGGGTTATGAACCCCGCGTGGCCATGCTCGCCTACTCCACCTTCGGCCACCCGGCCGGCGAGCGCTCCGAGCGCGTGCAGGAGGCGGTGAAAATCCTCGACAGGCGCCGCGTCGATTTCGAGTATGACGGCGAGATGGCCGCCGACGTCGCGCTCAATCCGGAGGCGATGAAGCGCTATCCCTTCTGCCGGCTGTCAGGCCCGGCCAACGTGCTGGTCATGCCCGCCTTCCATTCGGCCTCGATCTCGACCAAGATGCTGCAGGAACTCGGCGGCTCCACCGTCATCGGCCCGCTCATCGTCGGCCTCAACAAGCCGGTGCAGATCGTCTCGATGAGCGCCAAGGACAGCGACATTGTAAACATGGCCGCGATCGCGGCTTATGCGGCGGGGGTGTGAGGACTACAGGCCTATCCCGTGGCTCTGTGGAAATCTGTGAGTTGCCGTTTGCAGTAACAAAAGTACAACTACCGTTGTCCTGCCTTGTGCTAAACATATAGACCTCAACGGCAACCAGGCGCGGATCGGATGGATTTCGCGGAATATGAAAAAGAGGGGCATCGAGCTTATCTCAAGCTCGCGGAAACAATTGCTAATATCTTAGATGTCGTAGTAAAGGGCGTCCCGGACCTCCGAGTCCAACAAATCCAACATCGCGCGAAGGCAACCGATTCACTTCGCTTAAAACTTCAGAATAGAAACATTCTGACAAGCGATACAATCGAGTCAGAAATAAAGGATCTCGCGGGATGTCGTGTTATTCTTTACACCAACGCCGACGTCGCGCGCCTCGTTTCCTCAAGAGAGATTCGTGACAATTTTGATGTCGATTGGGATCGAACAAAATTCCACTATCCGGGAGACGGTGCAACTGCCGGTGAATTCTTTATTTCGTATAATTATGTGCTCAAACTAAAGGAGCAACGAGTCGCGCTGCCTGAATATTCAGTCTTTCGAGACAAATGGTGCGAGGTTCAGGTCCAGACCACATTGGACCATGCGTGGTCAGAAATGGCTCATGATACGATCTACAAGCCAGCCGGCGACGGGTTTGGCAGTTTGGTCATGAAGGATGTCGAAAAGCGCATGGCGGCAATCATGCAAAGGTATTTACTTCCAGCCGGATTCGACTTCCAGAAGGTAGCGAACGATGTCCAGAGCCTGCGCATCGGTCGGCAGTTATACGAGAACGATCCACTGAAACTTTTTGGAGAGTGCCGTGATAACAACGAACGTTACGAACTGCTAGATCAATTTAAGGAGCACGTCCTACCGTACTACGATGACATTAAAAAAACGGCCCCCGACATACGGGCGTGCATGGTGTCGCTAATAAGAGCAGCGAGGAGCACGGAAGTCACATCTACGCAATATGGGTTTGAAGGCTATACCGTTGAATACGTTGTAGATTCGGCTTTTGACATTATTGATCGACTTCGGTTCACACATGACGGAGCGATCGAAGCCACCTTTGAGGCCATTTGCGAGCTATTTCCGGGCGCTAAAAGCCAAGGTGAGCGAAAGCGCATCTCCGAATCTGCGGAACGTCTCGCCAAACACAACCTTACAGCTTGGCGTCAAGTTGGTCCACTCGTACAAGAGATATTAGTCTCGCGAATAAGGCAGGTCACCCCGGACGAGGAGCAACCCATT
Source organism: Mesorhizobium quangtriensis (assembly GCF_040081925.1). Classification (NCBI taxonomy): domain Bacteria; kingdom Pseudomonadati; phylum Pseudomonadota; class Alphaproteobacteria; order Hyphomicrobiales; family Phyllobacteriaceae; genus Mesorhizobium; species Mesorhizobium quangtriensis. The sequence continues at coordinate 900,223 of NZ_JBEBMF010000001.1, read as the reverse complement.
CGAGGGTTAATCGTCGATATCTTGGGGCATGTACTTCAGCCTGAAGTGAGTGGCACCTCAAACGGCTATAACAGCGTGACCTTCCACCAAGGGCAAGTGCATGCGAGCGAGGCGCTTCGGCGTGTCCGGAGTGCCGCCATCGAAAAACTACAAGACCTATTTCTTACTTCTCTTGACGACCGTGCGCGGCGTTCTGTGGTTAACGCACTCTCCAAAGCTACCCGCCTGACACACCAAGCAAAAACGACTGCCGATTTGTTGAAGATAGTTCTTGGCGATACGTTGCAGATCGTTAAATTTTACACCTCTATTGCCGGTTCGCAAAGCTATGAGATACTCCAACGGCTAGAGCATGACCTGTTATGGCTCTATCGCCACAAGCGAAAACTTACTCCAGATTTTGATAATGACACGGATATTGCAAAAGCCCGTGACGAACTTTTGTCGGCCATCTTTGCTTTCCGGGATCGAGTCAATCACGATCACCAGTTTGTTATATACAAGACACTGGTGGGTTTTCAGTCGGTATTCCCACCAGCATGGGATGGAGACGCGTTCGATATTCGCGTCGAGGCAGATTATCGCAACAAGGAAATCTCCCGCTTAGTCGATGAAATAACGAGTGCGAATGCTGCCGAATGGTTCGCAACTATTCGCAGATGCGCGCAAACGCGGAGTGATGACGGCGCTACATTCCCCAGCTTTCGAAGATTCCTGGAAGAGTTTGCGAGGAAAAGGTCGGAGTTGTTGATTGAGCGTCTCAATGATCTGGACGAAGATACCGCTGCATTTCTTTCATCGATACTGAAAGGCTTTGAGGGCGGATCACTAGAAAACGAGATGCGGGCACAGGTTCGGCAGTGGATAGGCGACAGGCGGCATCTTCAACAAATTGCGCAATACTGCATTTTGGCTTCGAAACTCGACGAAGCGTTAATCGAGGAGTGTTTGTCCAGCGCGATTCTAGTGAAAGACAGCCCCGCCGTTCTTTGGACAATTGAGGCAGTCGCTCGGCGCCAAGCCGAGGTCTCAACCCATCTTATCGAGATGGCGTTTTTGCCCGGCGTGCGGTACTTAGCCACCGAGCGCAATTTTCTTTGGGTGGATCCAGTCGCGACGTTCTCTCAACAAGGGTCGCTTCTGCAAAAACTCGATGAAGACGGTGAAGACGGGGTACTCCAAAGCCTCATCGAGATACCGCGCATCGAATACAACGAAGAAGAATTGCTGTCGTTTCTCGCCGAGAATAGACCGCTCAAGATAGTAGACTTCTTTAATGAACGTTTGTTGTTTTCTCAACGACCGGAATCATCGAATGATTTCGAACCTATCCCCTTTAGCTTTCATAACCATTTGCAACCGAAACTATCTCCGGTGGCGGACGGCGTTGTGCAGAGGGTTTACCAATGGTACTTGCGTGATGACGAACTATTCCAGTTCCGAGGAGGAGCGTTCTTAGCACACCTATTCCCGGATTTCGAAGTACTCGAACCACCCCTGCTCATGTTGGTTGGAACCGGCAATCGGCCCAGCATAGAATTTGTTCTGGACATCCTCCGAGCCTATGAAGGCCAGTCATTTCTACACGCAATTTGCAAGGAGATCGTCAATGCCTTGCCGGAAGAAGATCCGCTCTTAGGCGAGGTTTCGGTTGTTCTAGATTCATCTGGTGTTGTGTCTGGCGAGTTTGGCGTTGTGGCGGCTGCTCAGCGAAAAAGGGAAGAGATGTTAGCATGGCTCGCTGATGAGCGCGTACGCGTGCGCGGCTTCGCAAATAGGCACATCAAGAGCTTAGATAGGCAAATTGCTGCGGAACAGCGGCGGAGCATGGAAGACCTGCAACTTAGAAAGCGGCAATACGGCACCAGCGATCCTACAGTAGGGGACCAGTCAGAAGATCCATCTTAGGGTAGAGTTCTGGCGATAAAAGGTTTCCTCTACTTGCGCGTCGTTATCCCTGCCGATTTTGCAGCGCCGGAGTCCGGATCGAAGGCCTGCAACGTGGACAGATTTTCACAGGCGTCGCGGCCGGCTCTATCTCCCCCCTTGCGGGGGAGATAGCGATTTCAACAGCTTAGCCGAGTTCTTCACGAGGCTAAGCGTTAGAAATCGCAAGAGAGGGGATTTTTCCGTGCGTCCGTTTCCACACCCCTCCCGCCTCCCCCATAATCCCCAGACCGCCCTCGCGGGAGCCCGGGTCATGAACCGGATGACGGGGAGGGTGGCGGCGCCGGATCGGTCGCGCCGAGGCTGATTTGCGACAAAGCGGATACCCGCTTGTCGGGGATCATGCTTCATCGGTAGCGCGGCTGGGTGATGAACCCCCAGGTCCGGGCCCTTGCGGAGACCAGCGGCAACGGCCGTGTCCTCCCCCGGGGCAAGAACGCCGGCGACGCAGAAGACCGCGCCGCACAAATATAATCAGAAGGCGCGGTCGCATGCGTCGCCTCCCGGCCTTTTCAGGGCGCGGGCTCGCTTTCGCGCGCCTGCACGCCACCAACCCACAGGAGAACCGCAATGCCAGACGAAGACCACGCAGGGGAATACCGCACCGCATTCGGACCGCTGCTGTTCGAGACGGCGCTGCGGGCCGCCGCGACGGCGCACGGCCTGCCCGCCACCTGCCGCCGGCGCGCCTGCCGCGAGTCAGGCATCTGCGCGCTCAGCTATCAGCCGTGGAACGGCCAGATCGACCGTGGCTGCACGCCGGATTTCGCGGTCGCGCGCGCGGCCGCCGAGCATGTCGAATTCCTGCGCCTGCTCGGCTGGATCGACCCCGAGGGCGGGGTATATGACGACCTCGTCGCGCCAGACATGGAGACGTTTCCGAAGCTTGGACCGAGGCCCGTCCCGCAGCCCGAGGTCTGGGCGAGGATGATCGCGACCGCCTTCGCCATTCCGATGCCGCCACGCGTTCGCAAACGGCCGAAGGCCGAGCCTGCGACCGCAGGCCGCCGATCGTTCGGCGCCCCCGCGGAGGCCAGCGAGCAAAGGCGAGCGCTCGGCCGTGAGCGCAAATGCACCTCCCTGTGAGCGACAATTAAGCGGGCTTCGCCCGCGCCAGCGTGACAAGCAAAATGCCGGCGACGATGAAGGCGGCGCCGGCGAGGTCGTAGCCGTGCAGGCCCTCGCCGAGCAGCAGCCAGGCGAGGATCGCGACAAACACCGTCTGCAAATACATCAGCATGGAGGCGCGGCTGGCGCCGAGCGCGCCGACGCTGCGGTTGTAGAGGAAATACATCAGCGCGCCGCCCGGCCCGGCGATGTAGGCGAGCGCCAGCAGGCCGTTGCGGTCGAGCGATGAGCGGTCGCCCGTCGCCAGTTCCCAGAGGTAGAAGGGAAGTGCCGCGAGCGCGCCGACGCCGAGCAGGAGGACGAGCAGCGGCAGCATCGGCATGTCGAATTTCGAGCGGCGCAGCAGCACCGTGTAGAGGCCGAAGCAGAAGGCGCTGCCGACGATCCACAGCTCGCCGACGCTGAACTGGAGGCTGAGCAGCGCGTCGAGGTCGCCGCGCGAGACGATCCACAGCATGCCGGCGAGCGCCAGCGCCGCGCCGAGCGCCTTCTGCGGGCCGAGCGCCTCGCCGAGGATGAAGCGGGCGAGCACGATGGTCATGATCGGGCATAGCGCCATGATGATGCCGGCGGTGGTGGCGTCGGTGTAGTGCAGGCCGACGAAGATCATGCCCTGGCACAGCGCCAGCCCGACCGCGCCGATGACCGCCAGCTCCAGCGTGCGCTCCTTCAGCAGGCCGAGCATCGCGCCATGGTGGCGGTGCACGATCGGCAGCAGGATCAGGCAGGCGATCGCCAGCCGCCAGAAGCAGAGCGCCCAGGGCGGCATCTCCGGCGCAACCCATTTTGCCGCGATATAGACGCCCGCCGACAGCAGCCAGCCGAAGACGGCCAGCGCATAGGCCTGCGTCATCGACTGGGCGGCGTTTGCCGACACACCCGCCTGTCCGATCGGCACCGCATGCATGGCCAGCCCCTCCCGCCTTTGCGTGGCGATCCTAGCGCGCCGGCAGCGTCCTGCCGAGAGGAAGATTTGCGGTGTGCTGCGCGTCAGCTTTTGGGCTCGACCGTCTTCTCACGCTTGGGCTTTGGCTTTGCGGCCGGCTTGGCCTTGCGCGGCTTCGCCTTTGCGGGAGGTGCCGGAGGGTTGTCGGCCAGCGAAAGCACAAGCGCCGCCAGTTCCGGCTCATCGATCAGTGTCGAGGCATCCGCCGGCGACAGCCATGCCCGCGCACGCTTGCCCTGCTCCTCCCAGTCGGCCAGCACTTCGTCAACCGGCATCAAGAAAACCTTGACGTTCACCTTCACGAAGGAACCCGACAGCCGCTTCCAGTACGCGTATGCGCCGAACGGCTTCTCCGAGGCCTCGCCCATCACGCCGGCTTCCTCGAACGCCTCCTGGGCGGCGGCCTCGCGCCCCGTCTTCGACTTCATCGGCCAGCCCTTGGGCACGATGAAGCGACGCGTCGTGTTCGAGGTGACCAGCAGCACCTCGACCGCGCCGTCCACCGTCAGCCGGTACGGGATGGCGGCGACCTGCCTGATCGGCTTGTTCTTCCTGGCGCGGCGGACGAGGCGTTTTTCCTTCGGCATGACAGCGACCTAGGGCCGCCCACAGCAAACCGCAAGGCCGGACGTTGGTCAGTCGGGATCGCGTTTCAGGATTTCAAGCGTTCCGGCGCGAAGCTCCAGGTCATATTCGCGTCCGTCCGCGCCGACAGCATCGTCCACCTCCCAGACCGAGCCGTCATCCTCAAGCTCGATGTCCTCCCACGTCGTGAAACCCTCGGCCCGCAGTTTTGCCTCGATCGCCGTGCGCTCTTCCGGCGTCGGGTCACGGTCGGCGAAGGCGGGCGATGCAAGCAGGACTACCGGGAGGGCAAGGGCGGCGATTTTCATGAGGGCTCCTTTTTGGGTTCGGTACAGGACGGAGCTAGGTCACCCTTCCAGGCGCGGCAAGTTGCCGGCCGGCCGGATAGCGCGATTGTGAAGTGTTACGGAACTGACACGAAACGGACATCCAGCCTTCATGCAGGCGCGTTAACGCATCTACCCAAGCCACAAGTCGAGCAGGGAAGCCGCGATGCTGCAGATACGCGACGTGACGCGCCGCTTCGGCAAGAACACAGCCGTGGACCGCGTCGCGCTCGAAATCCCGCCAGGACAGATGGTCGGCATCATCGGCCGTTCCGGCGCCGGCAAATCGACGCTGCTTCGCATGGTCAACCGCCTGGTCGACCCGTCTGAAGGAACGATCATCTTCGACGGTCGCGAGGTTTCGTCGCTGCGCGGGGCGGCGCTGCTTTCGTGGCATCGCGATTGCGCCATGATCTTTCAGCAATTCAATCTCGTCCCGCGCCTCGACGTCGTCTCCAATGTGCTGCACGGCACACTCAACCGTCGCTCCACCGTCGCGGCGATGCTCAACCTTTTCCCTACCGCTGACATCAACCAGGCGATCGATATCCTTGACCGCCTCGGCATCGCGGACCATGCGCCTAAACGCGTCGAGGCTCTATCGGGCGGGCAGCAGCAGCGCGTCGCGATCGCCCGCGCCTTGATGCAGGACCCACGCATTATCCTGGCCGACGAACCGATCGCTTCGCTCGATCCGATGAACGCTCAGGTCGTCATGGATACGCTGCGCCGCATCCACGACGAGGACGGTCGCATGATCGTGTGCAACTTGCATACGCTCGACACGGCACGGCGGTACTGTGACCGCGTCATCGGCATGCGTGACGGCCGCGTCGTGTTTGACGGCAATCCGGAATATCTAACGACCCGGGTCGCCCGCGACATCTATGGCGCCGGCGAAACATTCTCGGAAGCATCAACGTCGACATCAATCGAGACGCTCGAACCGCTGTTTACGCCGGTTCCGATCCGGGAACCGGCTTTCGCCGACTGATCGAAAGCATTCGCCATCGCAGCACGATGGCTTCATCAAGCCAAGGAGAGAACCCATGAAGAGACTGCTCGCAGCGTTGATCACGTCCGTCGCACTGACGGCCCCCACCCTCGCCGAGGACAAGATTGCCGAGTTCCGTATCGGCATCCTCGGCGGAGAGAACGCGCAGGATCGCCTTACCTCCTATGAGTGCCTGCGGAAGTACACCGAAGAAGCGATCGGGGTCCCGGTGAAGCTTTTCACGCCGGCCGACTATGACGGCGTCATCCAGGGGCTCGTCGGCGGATCGCTCGACATGGCATGGCTCGGTGCCTCGGCCTACGCGAAGGCCTATCTGACCGACCCCGAGGCGGTCGAGCCGGTGCTGGTCAAGACCAACCTGGACGGTTCATTCACCTATTTCTCGATCGGCTTCGCCCGTAAGGATTCCGGTGTAACCGGGCTGGCCGACATGAAAGGCAAGAAGTTCGGCTTCGGCGATCCGAACTCGACTTCCGGCTATCTGATCCCCTCCATCGAGATCCCCAAGGAAACCGGTGCAACGATGGACAACGGCGTCTATTTCGGCGAGGTCGTCTTCACCGGTGGCCATGAACAGACCATCGTAGCAGTGGTCAACAAGGACGTCGACGCCGGCGTGACCTGGGCCGATGGACAGGGCGAATGGGAAGACGGTTACAACTCGGGCGCGCTGCGCAAGGCTGTGGATTCCGGCATTGTCGACATGAACGACATTGTCGAGATCTGGCGCTCGAAGCCGATTCCGGAAGGCCCGATCGTGCTGCGCAGGGCGCTGCCCAATGACGTCAAGACCAAGATGACAGAACTGGTTGGCGGCATGTACGAAAAAGACAAGGACTGCACCTACAGCATCGCGGCTGGCGAGACGGCCGGCTTCAAACCGATCGGGCATGACGCCTACCAGACCATGATCGACCTCAGGAAAGCTCAGACCAACTGAGTAACGCGGCATAAACACGACGGGCCTTTCGAGGCCCGTCGCCTTTTTCCGAGAGGCAATCGATGGCGGGACTGGCAACGGGCAACCTCGGCGGCTTGAAGGCGGAATACATCACGCTGGTTCGCCGACGCCGTATGTACTCCGGGCTTATCACGGTCCTGTTCGTTATGGTTCTGGTTGCCGGTTTCGGTCTGGCCGACAGCCGCAACGCCGGGGGATTCTGGCAGGGCCTGCCCAAGATCTTCGACTTTCCGGCGGAACTGATTTCAGAGGCGATAGACAAGTCCGCGGCGATGCCCGGAAACCTGTTGGACTACCTGCCGGCGTTGATCGAGACCATCAATATCGCTGCGGTGTCCACCTTGGTGGGCGCATTGCTTGCAGTCCTGCTTTCGCTTCTGTCCACACGCGGCCTTGCGCGCTGGCCACGCCTGATACCGCTGTTTCGCCGGGCGATGGACGTGATGCGCGCGGTGCCGGAGATCGTCATCGCTCTTGTCCTGATATTCGTCATGGGCGGCGGCCCGGTTCCAGCGATGATCGCCATCACCTTCCACAGCGCAGGCGCTCTCGGAAAGCTGTTCTCAGAGGTCAACGAAAACGCAGACCTGAAGCCGGTCGAGGGCCTGTCCTCTGTTGGCGCTTCCTGGCTGGAACGCATGTGGCTGGGCGTCCTTCCGCAGGTTGCGCCGAACTATCTTTCATATGCTTTGCTGCGCCTGGAGATCAACGTACGCGCCTCGGCCATACTGGGATTCGTGGGCGCGGGTGGCATCGGCGCGGAACTGCGCGTAGCGATCAGTTGGGGGACCGGGCGCTACGACGCCGCCGCCGCCATCTTCATCCTGCTGTTCCTGACCATCGTGGCGATCGACCAGCTGTCGAGCTACTACCGAAACCGTCTCGTGGGAACGCACTGATGGCAATGGCGCAAACTGCGGTTGACCTGTCGATCCAGCGCGGCGAGATCGCCCGGCTGTTCGCGCGCAAGCGGCTCGTCGCCTTTGGTGTTCCCGCACTCATACTTGCCTACCTGACCTACGTGTTCTTTTCCTTCGACATTCCCGGCCTCGCGGCGCGCGCCCGCATGGACAACGCGAAGATCCTGCTGGCCGATGCCTACAGTCACAAGGTGCATGTCACGCGCGACGAACGGGTCGGCCAGGTGACGGTGGCGATCGAGGGAGAAAACAAGGGCACCTATGCCGCCGACGCCTGGCCTAACTGGGTGCGAACCGAGGGTGACTCCACCGTGGTCGACCTCGACAACGGTGCCACGGTGCGTTTCGATCCAGGCGCGGTACGTTTCGACATTCCGGATTTCGGTGTTCTGGAGATCGCCCGCGGAGACAGCGGAATCATCGTGCGCTCGCCTGTCGAGCCGCTTCCCGACTGGGTCAACGCGTCGCCGACGCGCGTGTCGGTGACGCGTCCGGAAGCCCGCGTGTCGGTAACCCGCAATCGCGCCGAGGTTTTTCGCTACTTCGCCGGCTGGGAGCTCTTCTTCTTCACGCTGGACAGTCCGTTCCACGACAAATCATGGTCCGAACTCGCGTCTCTCGCTGTATCTGCCGAACAGATCAGGCCGGGACAGAGCAATCTCTGGGCAATGCTCTCCGACTTCTGGAATAACGCCATGTGGCGGCACGGCGACGTCGCCTGGGCGATTTTCGAGACCATCCTGATGGCCTTTCTCGGGACAATGGGAGCAGCGCTCGCTGCCTTCCCGCTCGGCTTCGCCGCCGCCCACAACTTCACGCCGAGCCGGGTCTTTCGCTTCGGTGCGCGCCGCCTTTTCGATTTCCTGCGCGGTGTCGATGGGCTGATCTGGACGATCGTTCTGTCGCGTGCCTTTGGGCCGGGGCCACTGACGGGGTCGCTTGCCATATTGCTTACCGACACCGGGACGTTCGGCAAGCTTTTCTCGGAAGCACTCGAGAACGTGGACCGCAAGCAGGTCGACGGCCTGCGATCCACGGGCGCCAACGGCCTGCAGCGGGTGCGCTTCGGCGTGATCCCCCAAGTTGCGCCTGTGATCGTCAGCCAGGTTCTTTACTACCTTGAATCAAACACGCGCAGCGCAACCGTCATTGGCGCCATCGTGGGGGGCGGCATCGGCCTTCTCCTTACCCAGGCAATCCAGACCCAGAAGGACTGGGAAGAAGTGACGTACTACATCGTGCTGACGCTCTTGATGGTTTCGATGATGGATATCCTGTCCGGATGGCTGCGCGCCAAGCTGATCGGGCGCTCCCCGACCACCGTCAGGCACTGATGCCGGCCTAAGGTCGAAATATCCGCGGCCAAGTTTTCGGACAACCTTTCGGGCGCTATAGTTCCGTCACGCATCGACGGAGGCAGCGCCATGAACGGACCGAACCCGGAAATCAAGCACCCTATTTCGATGCATCCACGCGTCGGCTTCCTGAAGCCGCTGGTGACCGCCGAAAACATCGAGGTCGGCGACTTTACCTACTACGACGACCCCGACGGCCCTGACAAATTCCAGGAAAAATGCGTCTTGCACCATTATCCCGTCATCGGCGACAGGCTGGTGATCGGAAAATTCTGCGCCATTGCCGAGGGCGCGCGCTTCATCATGAACGGCGCCAACCACGCATTGTCGGGCTTCTCGACCTACCCGTTCAACATCTTCGGCCATGGCTGGGAGGAAGGCTTCGACACCGCGACATGGCAGCGCGAGGTGCGCGGCGACACAGTCATAGGCAATGATGTCTGGATCGGGATGGAGGCTGTCGTCCTGCCCGGCGTTAAGGTCGACGATGGCGCAATCGTGGCGGCCAAATCAGTGGTGTCGCACGATGTGCCGCCCTATGCGGTGGTGGCCGGCAACCCGGCAAAAGTAGCCAAGATGCGGTTCGACGACGCAACTATCGCCCGCCTTCTCAGGGTCGCATGGTGGGATTGGCCTGTTGACAAGATCAGCCGCAACCTGAATGCCATTCGCGGCGCCGACATCGCGGCGCTGGAGGCAGCATTTTGAACGCGAACACCGTCACGAAGATCGACGTCGAAATATTCAAAACGCCCTGGGTGTTCATCCGCGGCGTGCCGGCAATGAAATTCCTGCCGCCCGAGGGACCGCCGGAAGTTGCCTTCGCGGGGCGGTCGAATGTCGGCAAGTCGTCGCTGATCAACGGGCTGGTCGGCCAAGGTGGGCTGGCGCGCACGTCCAACACGCCGGGGCGGACTCAGGAACTCAACTATTTCGTTCCGGACGGATTTTCCGGCGAATCCGGCGACCTGCCGCCGATGGCGCTTGTTGACATGCCTGGCTACGGCTATGCCAGCGCGCCGAAGGAGAAGGTCGATCAATGGACGAAGCTGATCTTCGACTATCTGCAGGGTCGCGTGACGCTGAAGCGCGTCTATGTGCTGATCGATTCCAGGCATGGCATCAAGAAGAATGACGACGAGGTTTTTTCGCTGCTCGACAAGGCTGCGGTCTCCTATCAGGTCGTGCTCACCAAGACCGACAAGATCAAGGCGGCCGGCGTGCCGAAGCTGATCACTGAGACGCTCGCGAAGATCAAGAAGCGCCCAGCGGCTTTCCCGGAAGTCATCGCCACGTCATCTGAAAAAGGGGATGGCATGGAGGACCTGCGGGCGGCCATCGTGCTGGCCGCAAACGGCGGCTGATCCGCCATCGAACCATTTGCCCGAACAGGCGTTTCCCGCTAAGACGCGCCAGCCCGACAACAACGCCCAGAAACCTTCCGAGGATACCGATGTCGACGGATTTCGCCGCCACCGCCGAGATGCAGGCTGCCCTGCTTTCGCGGGCGTTGCCCTACATGCAGCGCTACGAGAACAAGACGGTCGTGGTGAAGTATGGCGGCCACGCCATGGGCGATATCGAACTCGGCCGCGCCTTCGCGCGCGACATCGCGCTGCTCAAGCAGTCCGGCGTCAATCCGATCGTGGTACACGGCGGCGGCCCGCAGATCGGCGCCATGCTGAAGTCGATGGGGATCGAGTCGAGGTTCGAGGGTGGGCTTCGCGTCACCGACCAGCGCACGGTCGAGATCGTCGAGATGGTGCTGGCGGGCTCCATCAACAAGGAGATCGTCGCCCTGATCAACGCCGAGGGCGAATGGGCGATCGGCCTCTGCGGCAAGGACGGCAACATGGTCTTCGCCGAAAAGGCGAAGAAGACGTACCGCGACCCGGATTCCAACATCGAGCGCGTGCTCGACCTGGGCTTCGTCGGCGAGCCGGTCGAGGTCGACCGCACGCTGCTCGACCTGCTCGCCCGCTCCGAGATGATCCCGGTGCTGGCGCCGGTCGCACCGGGTCGAGACGGGCATACCTACAACATCAACGCCGACACTTTCGCCGGAGCGATTGCCGGCGCTGTGAGGGCCTCGCGCCTGCTGTTCCTGACCGACGTTCCGGGCGTGCTCGACAAGGACAAGAAGCTCATCGACGAACTGACCGTCGCGGAAGCCAAGGCGCTGATCGCGGACGGCACGATCTCGGGCGGCATGATCCCCAAGGTCGAAACCTGCATCGAGGCGATCGAGCGCGGCGTCGAGGGCGTGGTCATCCTCAACGGCAAGACCGCGCACGCCGTGCTGCTGGAGCTGTTCACAGAGCACGGCGCAGGCACGCTGCTCGTGCCTTGAGGGACGAAGCCTAGCGCAACATCAGCAGTACGACGATGCCTGCGACGATCAGCAGGCATCCGCCCATCTCCATGCGGTTTATCTTCTCCTTGAAGAAGAAGACCGTCGTGGCGAAGGTGAAAAGCATCTCGACCTGCGCCAGCGAGCGCACCAGCGCGGCCTGCTGAATAGTCATGGCCATGAACCAACCGAAGGACGCCAGGCCGCCGGCAACGCCGGCTACCATGGACCATCGCCAGGCTTTTGCGACCCGCACGAGTTCGGCGCGATCGCGCAGCAGCATCCAGCCAGCCATGAGGATTGTCTGGAACAGTGTCGTCCAGGCCAGCGTATAGGCAGCCTGCATCATGAAGTTTGGACCACCGAGCGACGTCGAGGCCGCGCGATAGGAGACGGCCGAAAGGGCGAAGAACGCGCCCGACGCAATGCCGATGCCCGCAACGCGGCTTGCCAGCGCCTCCGCGACGCCGCGCCATGTCATCTGCACCCGCGCGAGCGAAATCATCATCACGCCGAAGACGCTGATCGCGATTGCAGCCATGAGCCCGGCGGTTACCGTCTCGCCGAGGAAGATCAACCCGAACAAGGCTGCCTGAACGGGCTCGGTGCGCGAATAGGCCGTTCCGACCGCGAAATTGCGAAACGAGAAAAGGTAGACCAGCAGGAAGGTCGCGGTGATCTGGGTCACCCCGCCGAACGCCATCCAGAAGATGAAGCACGCATTGGCGTCGGGCAGAACGTCGCCTCGGCCGAAATGCAGAGCCAGGACGATGGCAATGGCCACCGGACAGCCGAAACCGAACCGCGCGAAGGTCGCGCCGGTCGTGCCCATGACGCCCTTGAGCTGCTTTTGCGCCGCCGAACGCAGGTTCTGCAGAAAGGCCGCGACTATCGTGATTGGAATCCAGAGTTCCATGGGAGCGTATCAGAGCGGGAGTGGCTGTCGATCGCGCGCCAATCCCACCCCGCGCGTGCGCGGTCAATGCCCCAGTTGCGCCTGAGAGGACTACCAGACGCTGCTAGGACGCCTTTTTGCGTCGCGGCTTCCTAGCCACCGGCTTGCGGCCGAGCCCGATATCCCTGGCCATTGCAGAACGCGTAGCCGAGTAGTTCGGCGCCGTCATCGGATAGTCGGCGGGCAGGCCCCACTTCGCCCGATATTGCTGCGGCGTCAGCCCATGCGAAGCGAGGTGGCGCTTCATGGACTTGAACTTCTTTCCGTCTTCCAGACAGACGATATGTCCCGGATGGACCGACCGTTTTGGATTTACGGCCGGGACCAGTTCCGGTTCAGGCTCCGGGGCCGGGTCACCCAGTTTCCGGATTGCGTCACTGACGCTACCGATCAATCCCGCCAACTCAGTTGGCGGCACCATATTTTTCGCCACATATGCCGAGACGATCCCGGCAGTCAGCTCAATCAGTTCAGTCTTGTCGATATCGCCCAATATCCCAACTCCCCAATGCGCCCCATCGGTATCTATTCTGGAAATTCGATTTCCTCAATATCTTGAACAAATTCATCAGCAAAAAAACGGATATCGTTTCAGATAACCGTGATACGGGTCGCGATTCGTCGTTGTTAGAGTTCTGGAATACGCACCGATCGATTTGAATGTTCATCATCAATCCTATCGGTTGCGAACTGATAATATTCCGGCCGAAGTAACCTTGGCGCAGCAATATATTGGTGCCTGGCGTCGTAAAATGGTTGTCGGCAGGCAATTTGGAAGCTGCAGACACGCCCGCCGGACTTGGAGGCTGTAAGATCGCCTGCGGCTGCCCCAAGACAAGATCGCTGCGGGGAACTAGGACCGCGTTTCGGCCGCATCCTGTTCGGTGGCGGAAAAATCTGCTCCCTTCGGCGGCACGCCCGGATTGAGCTCGGACCGGTCGCGATAGAGCGCGGAGCGTCCGAGCATCATCAGCGTCACGGGCGTGGTCACGGTCACGAAAATGCCTATGAGGATCTCGTGAAATACCGGCCGTGCGGAAGCCGCCGTGAAGATAATAGTAGATCCCATGACCATACCAGCCGTGCCCCAGCTCGTGCCGAGAGTCGGCGCGTGGATGCGCTCATAGAAGGTGGGAAGCCTGACGAGGCCGAATGTCCCGATGAGTGTCAGCCCGGCTCCGATGAGTAGGAACGCGGATCCCACGATCGCAGCCCAAAGGGGGACATCGGCATGGCTGAAGGTGATCATTCAATCACCTCGCCGCGCATCAGGAACTTGGCCAGCGAAACCGTTGCTACGAAACCCAGCATACCGATGATCAGGGCCACCTCGAAATATATGGTGCTGCCGGTCCTGACGCCGAAAGACAAGAGAACCAGCATGGCGCAAACATAGAGCGAGTCGAGCGCAAGAATACGATCCTGGGCACGTGGGCCGCGGACCATCCGGTACACGCAGAGACACATTGCCAGTGCGAGAGCAGCCTGAACGATCCACAGCGTGACGGATAGAATCAGAACGTTCATTCGAAAATCTCCAGCAACGGCTTTTCGTACCGGTTCAGGATCTGATCGACCCATACCTGCTCGTCGACCAGGTCGAAGACATGGATCAGCAATTCACCTCGCGCGGAGTTGTAGTCCAGCCACGCCGTACCCGGGGTGCTGGTGAGCACCACCGCAAGGGTTGCGAGCCCGGCCGGATTCCGCAGCTTGAGCGGCATCGTTACAAAGCCCGACTTGCTTGCCCTGCGCTGACCCGAAATCAGGATGAAAGCGACCGCAATGTTGGATCGCAGGATGTCGTAAAGCACGATGCCTGTGAATTCGGCTATCCGGATCCAGCGTTTCACTGGCGGACTGACTTCGCCGAGCGCCTTCAGGGCGCGGGCCGCACCAATCGACACGAGAACGGCCAGCACCAGTTGTCCGCTGGTGAACCCTGCCAGCAGGAGCCACATCAGCGCGAGACACGCCGTCAGGATCGGATAGGGCAGGAGGCGGGTCATTGTCCGCCTCCGGCGTAAGGCGGCACCCGTTCCGCGCCGAGGACGGCGCTGAGATAGCGGGCCGGATGATGCAGGTCCTCCGCAGCCGCCAGAAGCAGGTTCATGACAGGACCGGCCATCAGCGCCAGCGCAACCAGCATGGCGAGCAGGATCAGGATCGGTGCGGCCTCCACAACGGTCACGCGCGGAGAAAACGGCTCGACCGGAGCCCAGAACGTCCTGATCCCCATGCGTGAAAGCGCAACAAGCGCGACAAGTCCTGATACCAGCAGCAGGATAGCGAGGACAGTGCGCCTCGCACCGAGCGCACCGAGATCGCCAGCACCGGGACCCAGTACCGCCGTCAGGATAGCGAGTTTAGCGAGAAAACCCGAAAGGGGCGGGAGGCCTATCAGGACGAGCGCCAGAAGCGCGAAGCCTACACCAAGGACAGCGAGCGCGCTGGGCATGACCTGCCCGACTTCCTGATTCTCCTCCTCGACTTCCTCGCCATCGCCATACGCCTCCTGCGTAACGGCAAGAATGCCAGAGGCGGCATCCTGCTCGCGCTCGAGCAATTCAACCAGCATGAAGAAGGCGCTGACCGCCAGCGTCGAGCTTAGCAGGTAGAAAAGGGCTCCCGCGGTGCCGCCAGGCACGGATATGCCGAACGCCGCAAGCAGTGTCCCGGACGACATGAGAATGAAATAGGCGCTGGCGCGCTTCATCGATTGCGATGCCAGCAACCCTATCGAGGCAAAGGCGAGCGTCACGGCGCCGCCGATGAAGATAACTCGCGAGCCGAACGCCGCGCCGTCGCCAGGCAGGAGCAGCGCCAGCCTCAGCAGCGAATAGATGCCAACCTTGCTCAGCATGGCGAAGACCGCCGCGACGGGGCCGGCCGCGGCGGAATAGGCCGGAACCAGCCAGTGGCATAGCGGCCACATGCCGGCCTTGATGAGGAACGCCAGCCCGAGCATGGCGAGCCCGACATGCAATGCGGGCCGCGCGAAACCCTCAAGCGATTCCGCGCGCAATGCGATCTCGGCCATGTTCAGGCTGCCGGTTGCGCCGAACACCATGGCAATGCCGACGAGGAAGATCAGCGAAGCGCCAAGATTGACTGCGATATAGTGCAGTCCGGATCGTACCCTTTGCGGTCCGCCGCCATGCAGCACCAGCCCATAGGACGCGGCCAGCATGACCTCGAAGAAGACGAAGAGGTTGAACAGGTCGCCGGTCAGGAACGCGCCGTTCAGGCCGACGAGCAGGAACTGGAAAAGAGAGTGGAAGTGCGGCCCGACCTTGTCCCACCGCTCCATGGCATAAAGGATGGCGGGAAAGGCCAGGGCTGCCGTGAGGACCAGCATCACGGATGCCAGCCGGTCCGCCACGAGATTGATGGCCACCGGTGCAGGCCAGTTGCCCAGGAGATAGACCAGGGCGAGAGGCTCTCCGTTGAGATGGACCGTCATCAGCAAGGACGTGGCGACGCCAAGCAGGCTGAAGATCGAACCAATCGAAAGAACCGTCTTCAGGCGCCGCTCGCGCTCGTCGAAGAACAGCATGAGCGCGCCGGCGATCAGCGGGATGAGAATCGGCGCGATCGTCATATGTACGGGAGCGAAGGACACCGGTCAGCCCTCCCTGCCATCTACGTGGTCACTGCCGGTGATGCCGCGCGAGACGATCAGCACGACGAGGAACAGCGCGGTTGTGGCAAAACTGATGACGATGGCGGTCAGCACCAATGCCTGGGGCAACGGGTCGGTATATGCCGTGACGTCCACCGGACCCGAACCGTTCAAAACCGGGGGCGCGTTGACGCGTAGGCGCCCCATGCTGAAGATGAAAAGGTTGACCGCATAGGCCAGCAGCGCGAAGCCGATGACCAGCTGATACGTGCGCGAGCGGAGGATGAGCCAGATGCCAGATGCGGTGAGGATGCCGATTGCGGCGGCGATAACCAGCTCCATCAGCCTTGGCCTCCCTCGACGCCGCCACGGGAGGAGCGCGTCCGCAAACGCAGAGATTGGTGGGCGATGGCGATGAGCATCAGCACGGTCGCGCCGACGACGAGGCTGAATACTCCGAGATCGAAGAGAAGCGCCGATGCCGTCGGCACCTTACCGATGAACGGAATCTCGGTGTACTGGAAGTACGACGTCAGGAACGGGTAGCCGAACAAGAACGATCCCATGCCTGTCATCGCGGCCACGATGAGGCCCACGCCGATCCAGCGGATGGGCAGGATGCGCAGTCGATCCTCTACCCAGCGCGTCCCGCCGGCGAGATATTGCAGCAGGAAGCCTATCGCCATCGTTACGCCGGCAGCGAAACCTCCCCCGGGGAGATCGTGACCGCGGATGAAAAGATAGGCCGAGAAAAGAACGACGACCGGGAACATCCATCGCATGATGATGGACGGCACCAGCAGGTAATCCTGCAGCGTTTCGCCGACTTCGCGATCCTGGGCGACGCTGTCCTGCTCATTCTGCTCGCGCTGCTGGTAGGGCAACTGGGCGCTGTCCTCGGCGGGCCGGAACCGTCGCAGCAATGCGAAGACCGTCAGCGCGACAATCGCAAGCACGACGATTTCGCCCATCGTGTCGAAGCCACGGAAATCGACAAGGATGACATTGACGACGTTGGTGCCGCCGCCTTCCGAGTAGGCGCGCTGCAGGTAGAAGTCGCCCACGGACTTCGGCACCGGCGTGAGCATCATGAAATAGGCCAGCACCGCGGCACCCATGCCTGCCGCCAGAGCCAGAGCGAAATCACGATGACGGCGGAACCGTGAGGCGTAGTCGAATTTAGGAGGGATGCTTTCGTCGCGCTTCGGCAGCCAGCGCAGGCCAAGCAGAATTAGCACAGTGGTGACGATTTCAACCAGCAACTGCGTTACGGCAAGGTCCGGCGCGGACAGCCAGACGAAGGACATGCACGTCACCAGGCCGGTGGCGCCCATCAGGATAAGGGCAGCAAGGCGGTGGTACTTTGCCTGATAGGCGGCGGAAACGGCGCAAAACGCGCCGATCGCCCAAAGGACGCCAAGCACAGGGTCAAGCCCATGCGCCGTCAGTTGGGGCAGCACGCTGCTTGCGCCCCACATTGCCCACACGCCGGCTCCGACAGCGGCGGCCACCAGCAAGCGCATCTGGGGCTGAAGCCGGCGGGTCGCCAGCACGCCCTCCAGCCACCTCGCCCAGCGCCAACTCACCGTGACCAGCACCTTGTCGAAGATGCGCTGACCCTTGATCCTCCTGAAGTAGGGAGGCCCCTCCTCGCAGGTCTTGAGATAGTTGCGCAGCAGCCAGTACAGCACGCAACCGCCGGAGAGCGCGATGAAGCTCATCAGAAGCGGAATGTTGAAGCCGTGCCAGATCGACAGGCTATAGTAGGGTGTCCGGTCGCCCAGGACCGAGATCACAGCGGCATGAAGCAAGGGCCCAATGCTGAGCGCCGGGATCGTGCCGACGACGAGGCACAAAATCACCAGCAGTTCAATCGGACGGCGCATCCAGCTTGGCGGCTCGTGCGGCTCCTTCGGAAGGTCGGTCGGCTTCGGGCCGAAGAACACCGTATGGATGAAGCGTACCGAGTAGGTGACCGCAAAAGCACTGGCGACGGTCGCCACATACGGCGCGACACCATCGAGCAGCGACCGCTGATGCTCCTCGATAGCCTCCGCAAAAAACATCTCCTTGGAGAGGAATCCGTTGAGAAGCGGCACGCCGGCCATCGCCGCACTTGCCACCATGGCAAGCGTCGCGGTGATCGGCATGGCGCTGAACAGCCCGCTCAGCCGTCGCATGTCGCGGGTGCCTGCCTCGTGGTCAATGATGCCGGCGGCCATGAAGAGCGAGGCCTTGAAAGTCGCGTGATTGACCATGTGGAAAATTGCCGCGACCGCAGCAAGCGGGCTCCCGAAGCTCAACAGCGCAGTGATCAGCCCGAGATGGCTGATGGTCGAATAGGCAAGGAGGCCCTTCATATCCTGCTGAAAGATGGCGAAATAGGCCCCGAGCAGGAGCGTGCTCAGCCCGGCAAGGCCTACAAGGGTGAACCACTCCGGCGTTCCCGAGAGAACGGGCCAAAATCTCGTGAGCAGGAAAACTCCGGCCTTCACCATCGTCGCCGAATGTAGATAGGCGGAAACTGGAGTCGGCGCCGCCATCGCGTTCGGCAGCCAGAAATGGAAGGGAAACTGCGCGCTTTTGGTCAGCGTGCCGGCCAGGATCAGCACCAGCGCCGGCAGATACAGATCATGCGAGCGAATAAGGTCCCCCGAGGCAAGCACTACATCCAGATCGTAGCTGCCCACCATCTGTCCAATGAGGATGAACCCAAGCAACAGACAGAGGCCACCGGTTCCGGTGATCGTCAACGCCATGCGCGCGCCGTCGCGAGCCGCCTGGTTGTGATGCCAGTAGCCGATCAGCAGGAAGGAGAAGATGCTGGTCAGCTCCCAGAAGATGGCCAGCATGATCAGGTTGCCGGACAGGACGAGGCCCTGCATGGCGCCCATGAAGGCCAGGAAAAAGGCGTAGAAGCGCGCGACCGGATCCTTCGGCGACATGTAATAGCGCGCGTAGATGACGACCAGCAGGCCGATGCCGGTGATCATTGTGGAGAACAGCCATGCAAAGCCGTCCATCCGGAAGGTAAGCGACAGGCCTAGCGCGGGAACCCATTCGATCGTGTGGCGGATCACTCCGCCATTCGACACGTGGGGGAAGGCGGTGATGGTAATGGCGAGCGCTGAGGCTGCGACTGTGCCTGCAAGCCAGGCTTCGGCGTTGCGCGCATTCGATGACAGGAGCGCTGCCAGGACGGCGCCCGCGAAAGGGAGTGCTACGATGACCGCCAGAAGACCACTATACCACATTCACCAGCCTGATTTCTCCTGTTGTCATAGCCGACAGGGCCACCTCCCGCGACGCAGGATGCCAATCCCGACCTAGCATTCGCCGCGAGAAAAGACAGCCCTTTGTTTCGTGACAAAAGCAGGCTTATCGCCGCGGCGCTACAAGCGGTGGGGCCGCAAGCCGACTTTTGGGCAAGCTGTTGATGTCCGGAAGGGATCGCAGGGCTGCAGCCGCAGCTCCAGCGCGCTCCAAAAACGATAGAAAATCTGGCCGTCGTTCCGTTGCGAAAAGCAGATTCCACCTTGCCCTTCCGTTCGACTGACCCATAGTCTCGATGATGGCTGTGGCGGGCAGGTTCATTCAAGGAGACGCACGATGATGCATCAACTGATGAAGGCAGCATTGCTATCGACGGCACTCGTGGCAGGCTGGACCCTGACTGTCGGCGGCGCGTTGGCCGAGGTCGTCTACAATCGCGGCAACGATACCGACCCGACGACGCTCGACCACCAGAAGACCTCGACAGTCGCCGAGGGCAACATCATGCGGGACCTCTATGAAGGTCTCGTCGTGCAGGACGCAAAGGCCGCCGTCGTTCCAGGCGTGGCCGAGAGCTGGACCGTTTCGGACGATGGTCTCGTTTACACGTTCAAGCTTCGCGCTGATGCAAAATGGTCCAACGGAGACCCGATCACGGCTGGCGATTTCGTGTTCGCCTACCAGCGCATCCAGAAGCCGGAGACGGCGGCGCCCTATGCCAACATGTTGTTTCCGATGGTCAACGCCGAAGCCATCAACAAGGGCGAGAAGCAGCCGTCCGAGCTCGGCGTGAAGGCCGTGGACGACCATACGCTGGAGATCACGCTCAACGCCCCGACGCCCTATTTCCTCGAACTGCTGACCCACCAGACCGGCTACCCGCTGCATCAGGCTTCGGTCGAGAAGTTCGGCGAGGAGTTCACGCGTCCCGGCAACATGGTCACCAACGGCGCGTATATGCTCGAAAGCTTTACGCCCAACGACAAGATCGCGATGCGCAAGAACCCGCAGTTCCACGATGCGGCCAATGTGAAGATCGATGTCGTGAACTTCATACCGTTCGAGGACAGGGCCACCTGCCTGCGCCGTTTCGAAGCCGGGGAAGTCCAGTCCTGCTCGGACCTCGACAACCAGCAGATGGACTACATGAAGGCTAATTTGGGCGACCAGCTTCGCATCGCGCCCTATCTAGGAACCTACTATCTGCCGGTGAAGGTGAAGAAGGAGAAGCTCGCCGACCCTCGCGTCCGGCAGGCGATCTCCATGGCCATCGACCGCGACTTCCTGGCCAACCAGATCTGGCGCGGCTCGATGTTGCCGGCATGGTCGTTCGTGCCGCCGGGCATCGGCAACTATACCGAGAGCCCGGTGCTGCCTTACGCCAAGGACGATCTCCTCGATCGCGAGGACGCCGCCAAGGCCCTGCTCAAGGAAGCCGGGGTCGCGGACGGCTCGCTCTCGATCGAACTGCGGCACAACACCGGCGAAAACCACAAGAACACGATGACCGCGTTGAGCGACATGCTTAAGAACATCGGCATAAGCTCCACCATCGTCGAAATGGAGGGTACCGGCTATTTCGACTACATGAAGCAGGACGGCGACTTCGACATCACCCGCGCTGGCTGGATCGGCGACTATTCGGACCCGCAGAACTTCCTGTTCCTATTCGAGAGCCAGAATCTCGGCTTCAACTATCCGCGCTGGGTAAATCCCGAATACGATGCGCTGATGAAGAAGGCCGCGGTCACGAACAACATCGAAGAGCGCGCTGGCATCCTGAAGCAGGCAGAGGAAATCCTGCTCAAGGAACTGCCTATCATCCCGATCATGTACTATTCCTCGGGCTCGCTGGTTTCAGACAAGCTGAAGGGCTGGGAAGACAACGTCATGAATGTCCATGGCAGCCGCTGGCTCTCGATTGAGCCATAGCATGCGCGAGCCCGCTAGACGCGGGTTTCGCAGTTCCCTCGAGGGCGAGCCATGATCCTTTACGTGCTGCGGCGGCTCGCCAGCGCGATACCGACGTTGTTCATCATCGTGACGATCGCCTTCTTCATGATCCGTCTGGCACCGGGCGGCCCCTTCTCGCTGGAGAGGCCGCTCGATCCCCTCATCATGCAGAACCTCGAACGCGCCTACAACTTCGACAAGCCGCTGTGGCAGCAGTACCTGATCTATCTCGGAAATCTCGCGCAGGGCGACCTTGGCCCGTCCTTCACCCGCCGCGATTTTTCTGTCGGAGACCTGTTCCGCACAGGGTTGCCAGTCTCCATCCAGCTTGGCGGTATCGCGCTGTCGATCGCGCTCGTCGTCGGCGTGTTCCTCGGTGCGCTCGCCGCGCTGAGGCAGAACAGCTGGGTGGACTACATGGTCGTCGGCACGGCCACGCTGGGCATTACGGTTCCGACATTCGTGATTGCGCCGCTGCTGTCGCTGTTTTTCGGAGTGATGATGGGCTGGCTGCCTGCCGGCGGCTGGGGAACCTGGAGGCATATGGTCCTGCCCGTCGCTACGCTGGCGTTGCCGCAGATCGCGATCATCGCGCGACTGACACGCGGCGCGACCATCGAGACGCTGCGCTCGAACCACATCAGGACCGCGCGGGCATATGGCTTGCCTGCCCATGTCGTCGTCGGCGTCCACGCGCTTCGTGCCGCGATCCTTCCGGTCGTTTCCTACCTCGGCCCGACGGCCGCGGCCTTGCTGACGGGCTCGGTCGTCGTCGAAACCATTTTCGGAATCCCGGGAATCGGACGGTACTTCGTGCAGGGCGCGCTCGGACGCGACTACACGCTGGTCATGGGGACCGTGGTCGTGATCGCCTGCTTCGTGATCGTCTTCAACCTGATCGTCGACATTCTCTATGCGTGGCTCGACCCGCGCGTGCGGTTCGACTGAGCCCGCCGATGAGCGACGCCGCCATCTCCGCTGAACGCCCCGTTGCAGGCCGCTCGTTAGGGCAGGATGCGTGGCTGCGGCTGAAGCGTAACCGGGCGGCCGTTGCCAGCGCAATCGTGCTTTTCCTCCTCGCCTTCGCCGGCATCGTCGGCCCCTACCTGACACCGCATCCCTACGACCGCATCTATCCCCATTATGTCCGCACACCCGCCAGCCTCGAGGCATATCCGAAGGCGGATACAATAGCGCCATCATTCAAGAGCGCACTGGAGCGGGCCCGTGTCGAGATCGGCGACGTCGAGGTTTCAGGTAACGTCGTCCGTGCGCCGGTCAGCTCGACGGAACCGCTCGATCTGCGCATCGTCCGCTATGTCGATCGCTCGGACATGTTTTCGAATGCCCGTCTGGAGGGCGAAGATGGTGGCGAGCTTAAGGAGGGAGCTACCCGCGCAGTGATGGTCGCGGACGTCCACAGGGTCCGGTTCCTGTTTGGCACGGATGCCAATGGCCGCGACCTGCTTGCGCGCATCCTGATCGGTATCCGGATATCCCTTGCCATCGGCGTGCTTGCCTCGGCGATGTCACTGCTGCTCGGCGTGTCATATGGAGCCGTCGCGGGCTATCTCGGCGGACGGACGGACAATGTGATGATGCGGGTGGTGGATATCCTCTACTCGCTGCCCTTCATCTTCTTCGTCATCCTGCTGGTCGTGTTTTTCGGCCGCAGCTTCGTGCTCATCTTCATCGCGATAGGGTGTACGGAATGGCTCGATATGGCGCGCATCGTGCGCGGACAGGCTTTGACCATCAAGAGGCAGGAATATGTGCAGGCGGCAGAGGCGCTCGGCGTCTCCGATGTCGGTATCCTGCGTCGCCACATCATCCCGAACACGCTCGGACCGGTCGTCGTTTTCGTGACTCTTCTGGTGCCAAAGGCGATCCTGCTGGAAAGTCTTCTCTCGTTCCTCGGCCTCGGCGTGCAGGAACCGCTGACCAGTCTCGGCCTGCTCATCGCGGAAGGCGCTGCCAACATGCGCGGCGCCGCCTGGCTTCTGATCTATCCGGCGATCACGCTGACGACGATGCTGTTCGCGCTGAATTTCCTTGGCGACGGGTTGCGCGATGCCCTCGACCCCAAGGATCGCTGAGATGGAGAAGAGCCGCCTTCTCGAAGTTCGCAACCTGAACGTCGATTTCGAAACCAACGACGGACCAGTGCATGCGGTGCGCGGAATCGACCTCGACGTGAACGCCAACGAGACGGTCGCGATCGTCGGCGAGTCCGGGTCCGGCAAAAGCCAGACGATGATGGCGATCATGGGCCTGCTCGCTTCCAATGGACGGGTCAGAGGCTCTGCGAAATATCGTGGCCAGGAGCTGATCGGCCTGCCGGAACGCGCCCTCAACCGGATACGCGGCGGCAAGGTCACGATGATCTTCCAGGAGCCGATGACATCCCTCGATCCGCTATATCGGATCGGTCGCCAGATCGCCGAACCCATGATCCACCATCGGGGGCTGTCGGCCCGGGCAGCGCGGGGGCGAGCGATCGAACTGCTGCGTCTGGTCGGCATCCCGGATCCGGAGACGCGCATCCGCTCCTATCCGCACGAGCTTTCAGGCGGGCAGCGCCAGCGCGTCATGATCGCGATGGCGCTCGCCAACGAGCCCGACATCCTGATCGCGGACGAACCGACGACCGCACTCGACGTGACGATCCAGGCGCAGATTCTTGCGCTGATCGCAGACCTCCAGAAGAAGCTTGGCATGGCGATCGTCTTCATCACGCACGACCTCGGCATCGTGCGGCGCTTCGCCGATCGCGTCTATGTCATGCAGGCGGGCAAGGTCGTCGAGCAGGCTCCCACGAAGACGCTCTTTTCGTCGCCTAACCATCCCTACACGAAGATGCTGCTTGAAGCCGGGCCTTCAGGCCGTACATCGCTGCCGCAGCAGGATGCGCCTATTCTGCTTGAGGGAAGGAATGTCGGCGTATCGTTCCATCTCGGTGGCGGCTGGCTTTCAGGGTCCTCGTTCGAACTGCGCGCCGTCGCCGACGCTTCCGTAAAACTGCGGCGGGGCCAGACCATCGGCATCGTCGGCGAATCGGGCTCCGGAAAATCGACACTGGGGCGGGCGTTGCTGCGGCTCCTGCCCGGCACTGGGACCGTGCGCTTCGAGGACATCGACATCAGCCATGCCGACAAGCAGACGATGCGGCCCTTGCGCAAGCGGCTCCAGCTTGTGTTCCAGGACCCCTTTGGATCGCTTTCGCCGCGCATGACGGTCGGCCAGATCGTCACCGAGGGCCTGACGGTCCATGCGCCGGAGCTGCCCGCGCGCGAACGCGACCGGAGAGCGAGTGAGGCGCTGCGGGAGGTCGGGCTCGATCCCGCCATGCGCAACCGGTATCCGCACGAATTCTCAGGCGGCCAGCGACAGCGCATCGCCATCGCCCGCGCCATGATCCTGAGGCCGAGTGTGGTGGTGCTCGACGAACCGACCTCAGCACTAGACCGATCGGTGCAGAAGCAGATCGTCGACCTGCTCCGCGACCTGCAAAGCGAGCATGGCCTGTCCTACCTGTTCATAAGCCACGACCTCGCGGTCGTTCGCGCGATGGCCGACTATATCATCGTGATGAAAGCTGGGCGCATCGTTGAGGAAGGACCGACGAACGTCATCTTCGACAGCCCCCGCGATCCCTACACAAAGGTGCTCATGGCAGCCGCGCTGGACGATAGCTCGTTTCGAGCAGCACAAGCGTCTTGATCGCCAGCGTCGAACAGCGCATGGAACTTTCAGCCGTCACCGCCGGGTAGCGCACTTTGATCGACCTCGTTCTCCACTATCTTCCGTGGGCCATCGCCATGATCGTGGCTGGCCTTCTGGCCGGCTTCGTCGCCGGCCTCCTGGGCGTCGGCGGTGGCATCGTCATCGTGCCGGTGCTGGATACGATACTTGCCACGCTCGATGTCGACCCTTCATTGCGCATGAAGGTCGCGGTCGCCTCGTCGCTCGCCACCATTGTCGCGACGTCGTGGGCTTCGGCCCGTTCGCACAAGGCGCATGACGCAGTCGATTTCGATCTCCTGAAAAGCTGGGGGCCGATGATCTTCATCGGCGTGGTGTTGGGCACCTATCTCGCCGGCATCGTCGACGCGCGGGTGCTCAAGCTGGTGTTTGCAACGGTAGCACTTCTGATCGCCGCCAACATGTTCCTCCGCTCGAAGAGCCAGAAGCTCGCCGACGGTTTTCCAAACATGATCGTCAAGGGCGCGCTCGGCTTTGTCGTCGGAACGGTCTCTGCGATGATGGGCGTGGGCGGAGGCA
Organism: Mesorhizobium quangtriensis; assembly: GCF_040081925.1. Lineage (NCBI taxonomy): Bacteria > Pseudomonadati > Pseudomonadota > Alphaproteobacteria > Hyphomicrobiales > Phyllobacteriaceae > Mesorhizobium > Mesorhizobium quangtriensis. The sequence continues at coordinate 874,606 of NZ_JBEBMF010000001.1, read as the reverse complement.
CGCTCGGCGTCGCCATCCTCACAGCCTTTGGCTGGGATATCCGCCGCGCAGTAGGAACCGCCTCCGCGATCGGCTTCATCATTGCCGTGCCGGGCACGATCGGCTTCATGATCGCTGGCTGGGGCGTGCCCGACCTTCCGCCCGGTTCCATTGGCTACGTGAACCTCATCGCGGTCGCCGCGATCATCCCGCTCTCGATCCTGACCGCGCCTTACGGAGCCCGCGTCGCACACACGATCCCGCGCCAGTATCTCGCCTACGGTTTCGGCTTTTTCCTGGTCATCACGGCAATCAAGATGCTGTGGGGATTCTTCGCCTGAGGCGAGCCACAAGGCTCCCTACATCACGCTTTCCAGAATCGCCCTGTAGTCGGCGGCCGTCAGGTTTCGCGGATTGGTCTGGTGGCTGTGGTCGGCAAGGGCGCGTTCGCATGTCCAGTCGAAGACATCGCGCGTAACGCCAAGCCCCGACAGCTTTGCGGGCATGCCAACCCTGTGGTTGAGGTCGTCAAGCGCATCGGCAAGCTTGACCGACTTTGGCAGGTCGATCGCACGTTCGAGCCGGGCGATCTTCTCCTGCGCGACCTCCGCATTCCACCGCAATACCGGCGGCATCAGGATCGCGTTCAGCATGCCATGGTGTAGCTTTAGCGATTTCAACCCTCCAAGAGCGTGGCTGAGGGCATGGACGGCGCCCAGACCTTTCTGGAAGGTCAGGCCACCTTGCAGCGCGCCCATCATCATCTCGCTCCGGTGCGCGATGTCGGAACCATCCGCGAAGGCCTTCGGCAGAGCCTTCCATATGCGCGCGAAACCGTCGATCGCGATGGCCTCGGCGGGCGGATTGTAGCGCGGAGACAGGAACGTCTCGATGCAGTGCGACAAGGCGTCCAGCCCCGTCGCAGCAGTGAGGCTCGGCGGCAGGCCAAGCGTCATCTCCGGATCGCAGATGGCGCGCTTCGGGATCAGATGCGGACTGATGAAGCCGAGCTTGCGGTCATCGTCCAGGGTGATCAGCGCGGCACGGCCGACTTCCGAACCCGTGCCCGCCGTCGTCGGAATGGCGACCAGCGGCGCGACGGCCGGCGTTATGCGCGCCACGCCGCCGAGGATCGCCGCATACTGCTCAAGTTCGCCCGGATGGGTTGCGAGCAAGGCGACGCCTTTCGCGAGGTCGATCGGAGAACCGCCGCCAAAGGCCACGACGCCATTGCAGCCGCCTTGCCGATAGGCCGCCAGCGCTTCCCGCAATGCGCTTTCGGTCGGGTTCGTGGGCACGTCGAGGAAGATGGCGGCGTCAGGCGGCAGAAGCTCCTTCAGCCTGTCCAGCAATCCGGTCGAGGCGATGCCACGGTCGCTGACCACCAATGGGCGCGCGATGTTGAGGTCGCGAAGAACATCGCGAAGCGAGGCGAGCGCGCCTGCGCCGAAGTTGATCGTCGTCAGGTAGTTGATCACGTCCATGTCAGGCAGCCTTAAAGCGTTGTATTGATGGCGCCGCCGTCGAGCAGGATGTTCTGCCCGACGATGTAGCCGGCGTAGGCGCTGCACAGGAAAGCGCAGGCCGCGCCGAACTCCTCGATCGTACCGAAACGACCGGTAGGGTTGGCGGCGTAGGCCGCCTCCCGTGCCTGATCAACGCTTATCCCCTTGGCTTTCGCCGTGGTGTTCATCAGCGATTCGATGCGCGCGGTCTCGTGCGAGCCGGGCAGCAGATTGTTGATGGTGACGCCGTAGCGGGCGACCTGCCGCGACGTGCCGGCGACGAAGCCGGTCAGCCCGCTGCGCGCCGCGCCCGAAAGTCCGAGTTGCGGGATCGGCGACTTCACCGAGCCGGACGTGATGTTGACGATCCGCCCCCATTTACGCTCGATCATCCCGGGCAGGACTGCGGTGATCAGATGGATCGGCGAGAGCATGTTGGCGCGGATCGCGGCCTGCCACTCGTCCTCGCCCCATTCGTTCCACATGCCGGGAGGAGGCCCGCCCGCATTGTTGACGAGGATATCGGGCGCGGGCGCGGCCTCGAGCAGTTTCGCCCTGCCCTCCGGAGTCGTGACGTCGGCCGCCAAGGGCGTCACCTTGACGCCATACCGGCCGGCAATCTCGCTGGCGGTCTGTTCCAGCGGCCCTGCCGAACGTGCGTTGAGGACGATGTCAACGCCCGCCTCGGCAAGTTTTTCGGCCGAACCGCGACCCAGCCCCTTCGAGCCTCCGCAAACGATGGCGGTCCTGCCTTTGATTCCGAGATCCATATGCCTGTCCTGACCTTTTCGCCTTAGCGAATGAACTGATCGATATAGTCCGCGCCCAACCCGTTCTTGGCGTAATGAGCTCGGCATTTTTCGATGCGGGTGAAGACGTCGTCATAGCCGACCGTGTTCCCGTCCGGATCGACATAGATCATCGCGCCGTTGACCTGGAACAGCGTGATCATCTCCTCGACATGCTCGTCCACGACCAGGGTATGGGTCTCGCCCGGCGCCTCGTAGACATAGCCGCCTTCCCGGGCCACCCAGTCATGTTCGAGATATCGCCACTCGCCCTTGAGCACGAATCCATGGACCGGCTGCGGGTGCCGGTGGCGCGACAGGACGCCGGACTTGCGCACCTTCAGCAGGTTTGTCCAGTAGCCGCGCGACGCGCACATCAGGAGCGGGCGGAACCAGACGTTCTCGTCGACCGGCACCCAGACGCGGTCATCGAGCGGTATCGCGTCCGGTATCACCAGTTCCGGCGGAGAATCCGCAGGCTGCGGCTTACGATAGGGCAGCCACTTCTCATCCGCAGCCGGCTTTTGACCCGACATCCTGCTTCTCCCACGACGTTCCGGACAAGGTCTAAGCATATTGGCCTGTCCGGGCAATCGTCGAAGGAGCCCTGCGCTGTTCCACATCGCATCATTCGCCCCATCCACGCCACATCGCCGGGATAAGGGAGAAACGTTGCGTTAACCAACCGGCGTCAGATTCAGGACGAAGTCCACGCGTACGCCGCCTCGGACCCTTCGCATCGCAGAGAATGGTATGCTGTCCCGACTGATCCTCATTTTCGTGGCTATGGCCCTGTCGGGATGCGTATCCACCGTGCTCGACGTTGACACGAAGGCGTCGCAGCCGATCCCAGCGTCTCTGGTCGCCGACATGAAGCGTCGTTCGATGAAGCCGTCAGACCCGATTGTGGTGCGCATCTTCAAGCAGGAAAGCGAACTGGAAATCTGGAAGCGCGACCGCAACGGGAAATATGCGCTGCTCAAGACCTATCCGATGTGCCGCTGGTCGGGAAAACTCGGGCCGAAGAAGCGCAACGGCGACCGCCAGGCGCCGGAAGGCTTCTACACGGTCAGCGCAAACATGCTCAATCCGAAGTCGAAATACTATCTGTCTTTCGACCTCGGGTACCCCAACAGGCTGGAGGAAGCGCTCGGTTACTCCGGCGAGGCGCTGATGGTTCACGGAGCGTGCTCGTCCTCGGGTTGCTATGCGCTGACCGACGATGGCGTCGCAGAAATATACGCCGTGGTCCGCGACGCATTGAAAGGCGGGCAGCGCTCGTTCCAGGTTCAGGCGTTCCCGTTCCGGATGACGCCGCAGAACATGGCGAAGAACCGCAACGACCCGAACTATGCCTTCTGGCAGAACATCAAGGTGGGCTACGACCTGTTCGAGGTCACCCGCCAACCGCCGCAGGTCGGCTATTGCGGCGGCGGCTACGCATTCCAGTCGAAGCCGCTCCAGAGCTTTCCTACGGACCCGATGGCCGCTTGCCCGGCCACCGAGTTGACAACCGACCCGCTCATCGCGTCGAAGCAGCAAGCGGACGAACGCAAGGTGCAGGCGCTTGTGGAACGCGGTGTTTCCGCCAGCGCCTACGCATATTCCGACGGCGGCATGCACCCGGTCTTCCGCAAAATGCTCGAAAGCGGTGGCCCCGACAAGCTGGCGCGCAAGACCTCGAAGACGAAGGTTCCGGTCAGCCGGCCCGACGCGGCGCTTGCAGACCCTCATTCGGCCGTGAGCGCAAACTAGGCGCTGCCCTATTCAGGCATCTGGCGAACAGGCGCGGTTCCAAATCCTCCCTGCTCTCCCGGGGCCACGCCGAAGACAAACTCTGCCTTGCCCTGCCCCATGTTGTAATACTGGTGGCGGTAGCCGGCCGGGATGTAGAAGCCATCGCGCGCGTTAAGCTCGAACCAGACCTGTCCCTCGGCGTCAGGGACATGGATGTTGAGCGACCCCGAGAGGACGTAGATGCTCTCATCCCCTGCGTGCGTCTCCATGCCAGTCCGCTTGCCCGTCAGGATCGAGGTACGGCCGACCGTCAGGTGCTCGGTGGCGCAATAGAAGCCGGTGTAGGCTCCCTGCGTCTCGCGATCGAGGCTCCACAGAAGGTCCGTGTCGCCCATCGGGTGGATGGTGCGCCCGGCGCGCTCGGCAGCGTCCTCCATCGGAAACCGCCCGATCCATTTGTCCTGGAGATACCGGTTTTCCGAAATCAGTTCCTTCGTGCGCGCATAGGGGCCTGATGTTCCCTGCGACGGCGGCGGGGAAAAGTATTCCAGCACGCGGACAGGCTCGTCGCCGAGATTGAAACCGTGGTGCCAGGTGTCCTTGCGAAAGAAGAGCGCCTCGCCCGCCTTGGCCACCTGCATCTCGCCTGTCTGCGGGTTGGCAAGGCCGAAGGTGCCGGTCAGCACGTACAACACCTCGTCGGCGCCAAAGATCGTGCGAAAGGCGTCGGTGTGCTTGAAGAAGCCGCCCGGCTGCAGGCCGAAGACAAGCTGGTGGATCTTGTCTGTCGACGCATAGATCCAGTCATCGACGAGGCCTGCATCCTCTTCGCCCCATAGATGCCGCGTGACGGCGGCGTAGGGAATATGCGTCGGCTTGTCGAAAACCGGGCGAGGCGATGGCTTATATCCCATGATCGTCTCCAGACACTTCCTTGTTATGAAACGGCGGCGTGGGACGCCAGCGCGGCGACCCCGATCGCCGAGGCATTGTCGCCCAGTGCCGCCGGCACGATCGGCAGGTCGCGCGCCGTATCCGCGAAGATGAACGGACGCACCAGCTCTCCCAGCCTCGTATTGACCTCCGGATTGCCGCCGATCCCCCCGCCGATGACCATCATCGACGGATCGAGAATGTTGATCAACTGGCCGAGATAGGAGGCGATCGAGAGCAGCGAATTGTCAACCAGCAGCCGCGCATCCGCATCGGATTTCGCGGCCTCGAACAGGTCGCGCGCCGTAGCGGTCGGATCACCGATCAGCTTGCCATAGCGCTCGCCCATGCCTTTGCCGCTGGCGAAGACCTCGATGTGCTGGCGCACCTCGATATCCTTGTTTTCACCCGCCCAGGCCACGAGTTCGGCGCCAGCGAAATGGATCGCAAAACCCCGCGCGCCGCCATACGGCTTTCCGTTGACGACGAGCGTGTGCGACATGCCCGTCGACAACGTCACATAGACGAATATGTCGGCGTTCCGGCCTGCGCCGATCCAGCCTTCGGCGAAGGCTGCCGCGCGTACGTCGCTCTCGATATAAGGCTTTCCGAAAGCGGCGAGCGGCTTGCGATAATCCAGCCCTCGCCATTCGAAATTCCATCCCGAACCGACCTCGCCTTCATTCGAGACCAGTTCAGGCAGGCAGACGCCGACGGGGCAAACTTCGCCGCGGATGATTTCGCCGGCTTCCCTCTGGATTTCGGTGGCCATCGCCACCACCAGATCGAGGACCGCGGTTCCACCTTGCTCGCAGGGAGTAGACCGCGTGCGTTCGATCAGCACCTCGCCGCTTTCCATGCCAACGAGGCATGCCTTGGTCTTGGTGCCCCCGACATCGACGCCGATGGCATATTGGCTGCCCATCGGGGACACTGCGCTACTGGTCTGCAATCTCACTACCTTGTCGACGAAAGGTGCTTTCCGGGCGCCGCATGACTTTGCGTCATGCGGCGTATTCCGGCCGTCTTAGTCCACGCACTCCCGGTTGGAAAGCAAACAGGCCGCCTTGCTGCGGATATCTGCCGGCAGTTTCATCATCGATCCCGAGGCGCGCCGTCGTCACGTAGAGCGTATCCAGTTCCGGTCCCCCGAAGGCACAGGAAGTTACCAGCGACGCCGGTATGGGGACGATGCGGTCAACCTTGCCGGCTGGGGATATCCGCGCGACGCAATGGCCGTCCCAGCGCGCGCTCCACAGGAAGCCTTCGGCATCGACGGCATTGCCGTCCGGTGTGCCGAGACCTGCAAGATTGTTGAGCACGCGACGCGGACCGACCTCGCCTGTGTCGAGATCGAAATCGCAGACGTAGATGCGGTCCAGCATCGAGTCCACGACGTAGAGCTTCGTCGAGTCCGGGCTCCAGGCCACGCCGTTGGTGATGCTGAGATCGCCCATGACAGCCACCGGCGGTTTGCCGGGCTCGACGCGCCACAGGTTCCCGACCGGACCCTTGATGGCGATCCCCTCGCCGTTCGGGCCGAGATTGTTCTGCATCGTTCCGATCCAGAAGCGGCCCCGCGCATCGGGCGCGCCATCATTGCTGCGGTTACCGGGCAGATGCGGCTCGAGCTCGAACATGCGGCGCAGCTTGCCCGTGGCCGGATCGAAAACATTGATGCCGTTCTCGGATGCGACGAGCAGCGTGCCGTCCGGCCGCTTCGCCATCGCGCTCACCATCTCGCTCATCGGCCATGTGGCATGGGCGCCTGTCGCGGGAGTGTAGCGATGGATGCGCGATGGCATCGGCACGTCGAGCCAGTAGACCGCCCCTTCCTTCGGGCACCAGAAAGCGCCCTCGCCAATCTTGTCGCGGCTGTCGACCAGACAAACCACGGGCCGGTCGTCTATCGGAAAAGTTGAATTCATGCGTCTTCCCCGCCCGTCAGCAACCGCAATTGATCAATATCCACCCGGCCGGCCAGATCGAGATAGGGCATTTCGCACAGGGCCTTCGACACCCGCTCCGCCAGGAAGGGATTTCGCGCGGTGATCGCTTCGGTCAGTTCGCGGTGCAGCGGCAGCCCGCGCTCGAAATCGCCGGGCTTGCTTCCAGTGTATTTGACCTGCACCCGCATGATCGACGCGGTCAAAACGCCGAGATGCTGCAGCAATGCATTATGCGATGCACGATGGATGCTCTGGTGGAAGGCGATATCGGCATCCGGCATGCGTTCGAGATGCCCGACACAGGCTTCGAGCGCATCGCAGTTGTCTCGGATGGTCTGGATTTCGGCGTCGGTCGCGCGCCTTGCCGCCAGGAACGACGCCTTGGGCTCGACGATGAGCCGGAATTCGGTGAAGTTGAAGGCATAGGGCAGATGCAGGTCGCCGGCTGCTTCCCACGCCAGCACCTCCGGGTCCAGCATATGCCAGTTTTCCTTGGCGCGGACTGTCGTGCCGGTCTTGGGGCGGACATCCAGCATGCCCTTGGCGATGAGCACCTTGACGGCCTCGCGCAGGACGTTGCGGCTGACACCGAGGTCGGAGGCGAGGTCGGCCTCGTTCGGAAGGTTTGCACCCTCGGAAAAACCGCCGCTGACGATGCTGCGCCCGAGCGTCGCCACGACCTCGTCGTGGAGGCTCCGGCGAGGCACCACGCCGACGACCGAAGGGCCGGCCTGCTCCCTCGTCTCCGGGGCTCGATCCATCAAAGCTGTCGATCTGGGCAAGACGTTCCCGGCTATTGACCAATCATCCTATGTTTGTATCATTACCTTGAAATACGTTTCCGGGGCAAGGGTAAACGGGTCCGTGAACAGTTCGTCCGACGGGTTGAAGGTCGTAGGGTTCGACGTCTACCCGGCAAGTATCGCCTACAGCCACGTCGAGCGCAGCAGCCGCGTCAACCGAGGCGGCGTTACGGACGTGATCGTGAAGCTGACAACCGAAAACGGTCTCGTTGGCTGGGGCGAATCCTGCAGCGGTGCGGACACGGCGTCCATCGAAGCGGCGCTCCGCTCGATGTCACGCTTTGTCCTCGGTCGGAACGCATGGGACACCGAGGCGATCGCAGGCGACGTTTTCGGCGCAGGCCTGTGGGACTACCGTCCGATGACCGGCAACTTCGCCTTCGCCGGTATCGACATGGCGCTGTGGGATCTGTGCGGCAAGGCGTCGAATCAGCCGCTTTTCCGGCTGTTCGGCGGCGCGCAGCGACAGAGCGCTAACTATTTCTACTACCTGTCGCAGGGAGCGCCCGAAGACCTCGCCACGCAGTGCGGCGAGGCGGTCTCCAGGGGATATGACTGCTTCTATCTCAAGGTCGGCGTGAACGCGGCGGCCGAAGAGGACATGCTGGCGGCCATCCGCGACACGATCGGACCGTCAGCCCGAATCAGGATCGACGCGAATGAAGCCTGGTCCGTGCCCGAGGCGGCGCGCTTGCTGACGCGCTGGCACGACCGGTTCGACATCGACTTCGCGGAGGCCCCGGTTCGCGCCGTGCCGCATGCGCTGATGCTCGATCTCAGGCCGCGCGTTCCGGTTGCGCTCTGCGCCAACGAGGGGTTGAGCCGGCAATCGGACGTCGTGTCCATGATCGAGAGCCACGCCGCCGACATCCTATGTTTCAGCAGTTACTGGGTCGGCACGCTCAGGCGTTTCCATACGCTGTCCAACCTCGCCGCGTTGCACGGCCAGCGTGTGCTCAAGCATACGCACGGCGAGTTCGGCCTTGCCGCGGCGGCCGGACATCACATGATGCTGGCCCTGCCCAATGTCGAGGAGGGCGTCCAGCAGACAGCGGCAATGATGGCGGACGACATTCTTGTCGATAGACTGCCCATCGCCGACGGTCCAGAATGGGGGCTGATCGAAGGGGCTGGGCTGGGCGTCGAAGTCGACGAAGATAAGCTTGCCCGTTACGTCGAAGCCTATCGCAAGGACGGCCAGTTCCTGCCTAATTGAGTGTTTTGGTACCAAGAGAAATGACGCAGAGCCGGACAGAGATGCAGCCCCCCGTGACCGGCTCGTTGGCATTGCTGAAGCTTCGCGGAATTTCGAAACGCTATGGCGACGCGGTCGCCGTGCAGCCACTGGACCTCGACATCTTCGCGCATGACTTCGTCGCCATTCTCGGCCCCTCCGGATGCGGCAAGACAACGCTCCTGCGCATGATCGGCGGCTTCGTCGCACCGACCAGCGGAACAGTCGAGATCGACGGTCGCGATGTCACGCGCATCGGCCCGGAGCAGCGGCCGACAAACACCGTCTTCCAGGGCTATGGCCTGTTTCCGCACATGACCGTCCGGCAGAATGTCGGCTACGGTCTGCGCCTGCAGAAGAAGCCGAAATCCGAGATCGCAGATCGTGTCGCCGAGGCGCTCAGGCAATCGCGCCTCACCGAATTCGCCGACCGGTCTGTAACCGCCCTCTCCGGCGGCCAACAGCAACGCGTTGCGCTGGCGCGCGCGCTGATCCTGCGGCCGAAGGTGCTGTTGCTCGACGAGCCGCTGGCCGCGCTGGACCTGAAGCTTCGCCACGCCATGCAGGACGAGTTGCGACGTCTCCATCAGGAATTCGGCGGCACCTTCGTCTTCGTCACGCACGACCAGGGCGAGGCGCTGTCGCTTGCCAACCGCATCGCGGTCATGAACGCCGGCCGCATCGAGCAGGAAGGCGACGCCGAGACCATCTATACGGCCCCCGCCACGCGTTTCGTTGCGACGTTCATCGGCGAGGCTAACCTGCTGCCCGGCGACCGCAAGGCCGGCCAGGTGAAACTGGAAGCCGGCCCCGCCTTTGCGGATGCAGGGCAAGACGGCCCGGTGACCACGGTCGTCAGGCCGAAGGCAGTGCGCCTGCTGCGATCTGATGAAAAAGCGGACGTCGAGGTTTCAGGCAGTCTCACCGAGGTCGTCTATCTCGGCGACCACATCAAATGTGTGGTCGCCGTTTCGGACAAGCAGGACGTGGTCGTTCACCTCGACGTGGCCGTGACGCCGCGGCCGGCGGTGGGTGAAAACGCAAGGCTCGGCTGGTCGCTCCAGCAACAACGCGTCGTCAGCGCGTGACCGGCGGGAGGTCGTAGGGGAAGTTAGGAACGGGAACTAAAACCAGAACAGGAGAAAAGAAATGGGAAGAAAGATTTCTGAATTCGCCTTGACGAGGCGGCATTTCACGCAGGGGCTCGCAGCCACGGCGTTGGCCGGAACAGTTGGTATTCCGTCGATGGCGCGCGCCGAGTCCGCTGTCACCTTCCTTGGCTGGCAGGGCTATGATGACCCTGTCGCCTTCGACGGTTTTCTCAAGGAAAAGGGCATCACGCTCAACACCACCTACATCGGCAACAACGACGAGATCGTCGCCAAGCTGCGTGGCGGCGGCATCGGGCAGATCGACATCGTCACGCCCTACATGGGCTACATCCCGTTGCTGGTGAAGCTCGACCTGATCCAGCCGATCGACGAGTCGCGGGTGCCGAACCTCAAGGACGTGATGCCGATCTTCCGCAACGACCCCAACATCGTGGTCGACGGCAAGCTCTACGGCGTGCCCTTCACCTGGGGCGGTGGACCAATGGTCTACGACCCCGCTGTCATCCCAACGCCGCCGACCTCGTGGAAGGACCTGCTGAAGCCGGAATTCACCGGCAAGGTCGGCATGATGGACGATCCGCTCGGCAACATGATGATCGGCGCACTAGTCGCCACGGGAACGCAGACCCCGACCAAGCTCACCGCAGCGCAGCTCGAGCAGACGATCGACTTCCTGATCGAGCTGAAGAAGCAGTCGCGCGTCGTCGCAGCAAGCTGGGGCGATCTCTCCGACGCGATCGCGCGCGGCGACGTCGCGATCACCTTCAACGGCTGGGAGACGATGGTCAAGTTCTGCGCCGACAAGGGCAAGGTGGTGAAGTACACCTACCCCTCCGAGCGCACGCATGCCTGGCTCGACAACTACTGCATCGCCAAGGACGCGCCCAACCTCGACGCAGCCTACGAACTCTGCAATCGCGTCATCAGCGTCGAGGGCCAGAAGCGCCTCGCCGAGGTCGCGCTGCAGGCGATCGTCAACTCGGAAGCGGTCGCGGCCCTGCCGGAGGACATCAAGTCGCTCTATCCGTATGGCGAGATCGAGGACTACGGCAAGAAGGCCAGCTTCTTCGGCTTCCCGCCGGTTGAGCCCGAGGGCGATCTCACGACCTTCAGCGACTGGCTGAAGGCCTACGAACGCTTCAAGGCCGCCTGAAAAAGCGGGACTCCGGCACCAGCCGGAGTTCCCTCCTCCTCGGCAGGTTCGGGACTGATGGAAAGCAGATCCAACTACTGGCTCGTCGCGCCGTCGGCGCTGATCTTCGTGGTGCTTTTCATCGCGCCGATGACGTTCTTCGTCGTACTTAGTTTCTGGCAGGTCGAGTATTTCGAACTCAGCACCGAGCCGACGCTCGCCAACTACCGTGACGTGTTCGTCAACTACTGGCGCGTGATGGGTTTCACCGTCGCCGTCGCCACCGCGACCGCGCTGCTCACCACCTTCCTCGGCTTCGTGTTTTCCTTCCTTGCCCGTTTCCGCGCCGGCCAATGGGCGCAGGCCCTGCTGTTCATCGTGCTGATCACGCTGTTCGGCGGCTACCTGATGAAGATCTACGCGTGGAAGACGATTCTCGGCAATGAAGGCGTCCTCAACAGCGCGCTTATGGCTATGGGCGTCATCTCGTCGCCGATTACCTCGCTGCTCTACAGCCCGCAGGCGGTGATCATCACTCTCATGCATTTCAGCCTGCCCTTCGCAGTACTCCCGATCTACGCATCGATGCGCGGCATTTCCGACGCTGAAGTCGAGGCCGCACGCGATCTCGGAGCCGGACGCTGGCCTATCCTGTCCACAGTCATCGTGCCGAGGTGCCAGAGCGGCATCGTCGCGGGCTTCAGCTTCGTCTTCCTGATGGTCGGCGGCGATTATGTCACGCCGCTGCTCGTTGGCGGCAAGATCACGATGATCGGCAACCTGATTGCGCCGCAGTTCGGCGCGCAGTTCAACTGGCCGCTCGGCGCTGCGATGTCGCTGGTCATGCTGCTTGCGGCCGTTGTGATCATCTATCTCTTCCGGTTTCTCGTCGCCATCGGGAGCCGCCCATGAACACCCGCTCCAAAATCCTCTGGGGCATCATCGCCTTCGCCTTCATCGTCTTCCTGCTGTCGCCGATCGTGCTGCTGGTGATCTTCTCGTTCACGTCACGCAGCCTGACCAACTTTCCGATCGAAGGTCTGTCGTTGCGCTGGTGGCAGGAGATGGTGGCGACCCGGCAATTCTGGCCCGCCCTCACCAACAGCCTCATCATCGGCGTCTGCGTGGCGGTCGTCTCGGCGGTCGTTGGCACGCTCGCGGCGATGGGTCTGGCCGCGATGCCCAAGCGGCGCGCGTCGATCATCATGGGCCTGCTCACGCTGCCGGTCATGCTGCCGCCACTTGTCCTCGGCGTCGCGCTCTTGTCCTTCTACGTCTCGATCGACCTGAAACTCGGGTTGACGACGGTCATCCTCAGCCACGTCCTCTTCGCCCAGCCGTTCGTCATCCTGATCGTCCATGCGCGCATGATCAGTTTCGATCCGCGCGTGGTGGAGAGCGCTCGCGACCTCGGCGCAACGCCCATGCAGGCGTTCTTCACCGTGACGCTGCCGATCATCCAGCCTGTGGTTATCGGCGCCGCGCTGATCGCCGCCGCGCTCTCCATCGACGACTTCATCATCACCTTCTTCACAATCGGCACCGGAAACACGCTGCCGACACTCGTCTGGGGCATGATCCGCACCGGCCTGACGCCGGCGGTCAACGCCATCGGAACGCTCATCCTGCTGCTGACGATCGGCTCGACCATCATCGCGCTGCAGCTCACGCGCTACCGGGGCTGAGAGAATGGCCGACCGTCTGAAAGGCAAGGTCGCCATCCTCACCGGAGGCGCGTCTGGCATAGGCCGCGCCGGTTCGATCCTGATGGCCGGCGAAGGCGCCAGCGTCGTTGTGGCGGACATCGACACGGAACGGGCGAACGCGCTCGCCAGGGAGATCGAGAGTTCCGGCGGCAAAGCGATCGGCATCCGCCTCGACGTGCGCGACACCGCCTCGGTTCAGACCATGGTCGATGAGGTGGTCGAACGCTGCGGGCGCATCGACATCCTGTTCCACAATGCCGTGTCGGTCCCGCTGGTCAACAAGCATGACCGCCGCATAACCGAACTGCCCGAGGAGACCTGGGACGCAATCATTGGCCTCGTGCTGACCGGAACGTACCTCACCGCAAAATACGTGGCGCGCCGGATGCTGGAACAGAAATCCGGCTCGATCATCCTGACTGCAACAGTGGATGCTTTGATCGGCCAGGCCGGCCTCGACGCCTACACGGCGGCGAAGGGTGGGGTCGTAGCCATGACCCGCTCCATGGCTGCCGGCCTTTCACCGGAAGGCGTGCGTGTCAACGCGATCTGCCCCGGCTTCGTGAAGACGCCGCACCAGAGCGTCTTTCTCGATGACGAGCGGGAGCGCGCGTCGATCGAGGCGCTGCATCTCATGGGTATCATGGATCCCGAGGAGGTCGCGGCCTTTGCCGTCTTCCTGGCCTCCGACGAAGCGCGCTCGATGACCGGCGGCATCCATGTCGTCGACAGCGGCTACACGGCCTTCAAGACCACCGTCGATCCCGCCTCGGTCTTCAAGCGCGAGGCTTGACCGCATGGCCCGGGATCCCCGATACGATCCGCTTTTCGAGCCTATAACGATCGGCCCGAAGACGTTGCGCAACCGCTTCTTCCAGGTGCCGCAATGCACGGGCGCCGGCTCGGGAAAACCGGGCGCGAATGCGATGCATCGCGAGGTGAAGGCCGAAGGCGGTTGGGCGGCGTTGTGTACCGAATCCTGCATGATCCATCCCGAGACGGACCAGCCTGTCGCAGACGTCTCGACGCTTTACGACGAAGCCGACATCATCAATCACCGGCACATGACCGACAGCGTCCACAAATGGGGCGCGCTGGCGGGCGTGGAGCTTTGTCACGCAGGCGGCTTGTCCAATGCGCTGTCCAGCCGCGCGGTGTCGGCAACCGCCCACCAGTTCGCCACGCCCTGGGTGCCGGCCGCACATACTTATGAAGCCGAAGACGGCGACTTCTTGCGCCTCATCGACCTCTACAGGGAGGCAGCGAAGCGAGCCGTTCAGGCCGGCTTCGACATCGTCTACGTGCACGGCACGCATGGTGCCCTTCCCGTCCAGATGCTCTCGCCATTCCACAATCGCCGCACGGATCGCTGGGGAGGATCTTTCGAGAACCGGGCGCGCTTCTGGGTCGAAGTCCTCCACGCGATTCGCAACGTGGTCGACGGCCAATGCGCGGTGGCCAACCGGTTTTCCATCGACCAGCTGTCTGGCCCCGAGGGTGTCGAGACCGGCGAGGACGGCCTGCGCTTCGTCGAATACATCACCCGGCTGGGTCTGGTAGATCTCTGGGACGTGAACATCTCCTCTCTGCACGAATGGGGCGAGGACGCGGCCCCGTCCCGATTCCAGAAGTCCAATCACCAGGCTCCCTGGACGCGCGACGTCAAGAGCATCGCCAAGGTTCCGGTCGTCGGCGTCGGACGGTTCACCGACCCCGACGAGATGCTGCGCGTCGTCCGGTCCGGCCAGTATGACATCGTCGGCTGTGCGCGGCCCTCGATCGCTGACCCCTGGCTCCCCCGGAAGATTGACGAAGGGCGCACCGACGACATCACCGAATGCATCGGCTGCAACCAGTGCATCGCGCGCTTCGAATACGGCGTTCCCATCGTCTGCACCCAGAACCCGACAGCCCTGGAAGAGTATCGTCGCGGGTGGCATCCCGAACGCTTCGCCTCGCGCGCACAGGACGAACTCGTGCTGGTGGTCGGCGGCGGGCCTGCGGGTCTGGAGGCAGCGCGCGTACTGGGCAAGCGTGGCTACCGCACCCATCTCATCGAGGCGACGACGCAGCTCGGCGGTCATTTGCGCAACGTCGCCGGCCTGCCCGGCCTTAGCGAATGGATGCGGGTGGTTTCAGCGCGTGAAATCCAGCTCCGGCAGATGCCCAATGTCGAAATGATGATCGGCACCGGTATGGCCGAGGCAGAGGACCTCCTGTCCTACGGCGCGGACAGGATCGTCCTTGCCACCGGCGCGTCATGGGTTGGCGATGGGTCCGGAAGCATGGGACACGCGGCGATCCCCGGCGTTGATGCCGCCTTGGCCACCTTCGCCACGCCAGAGCAGGTCTTTGCCGGCAAGGAACTCGGCAAGCGCGTGGCGGTTTTGGACTCGGATGGCTACTTCATGGCCGTCAGCCTTGCAGAGCGGCTAGCCGATGCCGGCCACGACGTGACTATCGTCACGTCTTTTGACAGGGTCGCACCCTATACGGACTTCACCCTTGAGGCGGCCAATCTGCGCCGGATGCTGCGCGAGAAAAACATCGCCTCCATCACCGGCCATTGGGTCGAAGGCGTGAAGGCTGGCGACGACATCCAGATACGGCTCTTCGACGTCTATCGCGATGGTTCACGTCGAACGACCACGCCCGCGGCCGGCGAGGCTCCCCGCAAGCCCGGCACGAGCGTCTCCATGCTGAATTGCGATAGCGTGGTGCTGTGTACCGGCCGCCGGTCAAACAACGACCTCTATCGCGCGCTTCGCTCCCGCGCCGGAGAATGGGACGCAGTCGGGCTGAAAGACGTATACCGAGCCGGCGACTGCCTCGCGCCGCGCTACATCGCGGACGTGGTGTTCGACGGCCATCGCATTGGCCGCGAGATCGACTCAGGCGACCCGCACCACGCCCTTCCCTTCAAACGGGAACAGCCCGTCTGGGGCGCGTTGCCCGCACTGTAGATCGCCTACTTCGCGACACCCAGATTGATCAGCTGGACGCGGCGGTTTGCGGCGTCCTTCGGATTTGTGGCGTTGAGCGGAAGCTCCTGTCCGACACCGATCGCTGCCAGATGGCTGCTCGGAACGGAAAAGGTCGTCGCCAGCGCCACCATGATCGCATTCGCGCGCTTCAGGCTAAGATCCAGATTGTGGTCGGGTTTGCCTGTCGCGTTGGTATGCCCCACGATCAGGAACTTGTAGTGCCGCAGCATAGGGTTGTGGAGCGCGTCCGCGATCACGCCCAGCGTCCTGTAGGACTCCGGGACGATTGCCACCGAATTGTTCTCGAACTCGATGTCGACCGCGAATTGCGGAAGTTGCGCCAGCAGACTCCAGTTCGGCAACTGACCCACCCCCTTGCCGACATTGGCGTTCACTTCGTCCACCAGCAGGCCGACATCGACCGCGGGAGCCTCGGCCGCCAACTGGTCGAGACTTCCGACAAGCTGCCGGTCGGTGATCTCCTGTGCTGCGGCCATTCCGGCGCTTAGGCCTGAGGCCAGCACCAATGTCACGAGAAAACGAGAAAACATGATCTTGATCCCCTCTCGACGCTCAGCGCCACCCGGCGTCGGTGATCGCCTGGTTGCATTTCTCGCTGTCGATCCGCTCGGTCTTGATGAGGCACTGCAAGATGTGCACTTCTCCGACCACGCCCTTGCAGTGCTGTTTGACGTTGCCCGCGCAAACCTTGAATACCGACGCCTGCGCGGCCAGCCTGCGCTCGATCGAGGCGGTCACAGAAGCGAGCGTCGCCGTGCACTGGGGCGACACTTCCGCCTGGTTGCCTTCGAGACAATTCCTGATCTCGTTGTTGCCGAGATTGAGGCCTTTGCAGAATTTCTTCACATCGGGGCCGCAGCCCCTCGCCAGCACCGTCATCGCATCGGCGTAGCTGATCGTTTGCGCTGAAGCCATTGTTTGTCCGGCGACAAAAAGCAGGAGCGTTAGGGCCCCCAAAATACGAGGTCTTTTCGACATGTTGCCTTCCCCTCGAAGTACAGAACAGTGAATTCTTGACGTCAGAAGCGGATTGTCAGTCCGGCAATCGGCCCTTGCTGGACCGCATCGAACAGGAAGCCGTCATCGTTGCTGTAGTCGACCCCGAGTGCGCGGTACCCGAGGGTCGCCGAGAACGTGTCGTTGATGTTGTAGCCGACGCCTGCTGCGACATCCCAATCAATGTCCGCGCCACCGGCACCCACAAGGCCCCAGCCCATTGCGTAGAAGCGCGGTGTGAAAGCGAAATTGCCGCGCACGCCGACCAGGCCGTCGACCCAGGTGGCGCCGTCGCTGCGCGTTTCACCATTCCAGACGCCGCCATTGAGGGTAATGTCTGTGTCGACCGACCAGACCCTGATGCCGCCGACGACATCAAGGCGTCCGCTTGCGCCCTCCAGAACGGAGTAGCCTACGCCGGCCAATCCGGCGAATGTGGAAGTCTCCACCTCCACCGTTGTCGCGAGTTCGCCCCGAGGCGTCGGGTTCTCGGCGGAGAGTTTGGTGTAGATGATATCGCCAAACAGGCTGTAAGGCCCGTTGCGCGCCTCGCCGATCGCCATGGCTGCGAAGTCAAGATTGTCGAATATGTCGCTGAAGCTGGCGTCCATCTCTACGACGGGCAGACCGAACTGCGACGTATCGCCCGACAGTCCGGCCGCCCAGAAGTACGGAGTGATTGCGTAACTCCAGCCGCTTTCCGTTACCGGCACCGGCTCCGGCGCGGCGGCGGACACGATGTCGGCCGCAAGAGCCGGGGTTGATGAAAGTGCCGCCGAGATCAGGCACACCTTGGCCAGGTTCTTCATGGAAAGCTCCCTCATTCAAATAATCCCCGCGCGATCGGTCTCAGTAGCAGGGCGGATACGGATAATAACCGCACATCGGGCGGCCATAGTAGTAGGGTGCAGCCGCAGCAGCGCCGATTGCCGCACCGGCGACGGCCGCTCCGGTCGCTGCCCCCGCGTACCAGGCTCCACGATAGGCGGTTCGGCGTGCAGCGCCCGCAAACGAGAGCGGCGTGCGCGGCATGCCGATGATGTCGATGAACACCGAAGCCGGGCCGTCTGCGGCGCCAAGGTCGCCTTCCAGCACGTCGACGGCGAAGGCCAGGGTGTTACCCTCAAGCTTCGGCGACTTCAGCGTTACGACCGCGTCGACCACCGAGGAACCATCCTTGCTGAAGACGGAAACCGTCGCGTTCGGCGGATCTTTGGCGAAGCTGTCGGAACCGTCGGCCCATTCTTCCAGCAGATGCGCCGTCAGCACGTGGCCGGCGGACCTGACCGGACGATCCGCGAACACGATCGAATTCGTGGAAACGCCGGAAAGCACAAGCTGTCCGTCGACAAGCTTGGCGCCATCCGAGTTGAGCACGATGAGGGACGGCACCATCTCGGTCTTGGCGACACCGATCTGCTTGGCGGCCGGCGCTGAGATGGCGTCCTGGGCGCTGCTCGAATGCGTGGAGAATGCGAGGGCCGCACAGGTCAGTGCGGCGTAGAGAAGCTTATTTGTCATGATCCGGTCCTTTGGCGTCGTGTTTATTTCTTCGGAAAGAGGAAGGTGACAGCGGTCCTGAAGCCCCATCCGTCCGGGCCGCTTTCCGGGCTTTCGGCCCAGTAGCGCACACCCGCCGTCAGACTGACGGGCATCTTGTCCAGTTTGACGAGCTTCGAGACCGTGACGTTTACGGGGACAGACCATTCCTCAGTCTCCCAGTTGTAGGTGCTCTCGGTATTTAGCGTGAACGTCCACGCCTTCGCCGTCGTGTAGGAGAGGAACGGCTGCATATAGGTCGAGCTTATGTTGTTGCGGTCGTCGTCGCCGGCAAAAGACCAGATGTGGTTGGCCAATACGCCGGCCGTCCAGCCATGGCTCTGCTTCAGGACGACGCCCGTTGGACCCGCACCCCATTTTCCGCCGCCGAGCATGGAATCCGTGGCAGTCGGCAGCAGCATTGCGGGCCCGAAGCCCCATATGAGGCCGCCCGGGCCTGGCTCCTTCGGCGAGAAGAAAAGGCTTTGCGTCGTGTCACCAAGTCCGGACTGGTCGCCGGACGGTCCTGCGATATCGCTTTGCCAAGCAACGGGCAGGATTGTGCGCGAGATGACGTTCCATTCGTCAGTCAGTGAAATCGGGATAACCGGCTGGATATTCACATAGGCCTTGTGGCCGTCGTCAGTTCCGTAGCCGCTGTCATAATTGAACTGGAAGGGCACGCTGATGAGCGAAGCGATGGGATTGGACAATTTCTTGGCCAGTTCCTCGGCATCGTCGTCGGCGAGTGCCGGCGAGACGGAAATTGCCGCCAGCATCGTGACCGATGCGGACACAGCCGTGAGAACCCTTGCCATGCACATATCCCCCCTTGCCTAAGCAATCACTGCCGAGGGCGGACGGGAGGAACCAAGCCTCCCGTCCAACCGACAAACGGATCAGCCGACTTTCGACACCAATGGAATCGTCCAGGATCCGTCGAGGATCGAGGGATCCTTTGGACTCGGATAATAGAGACGCAACATCAGATGGAACTTGCCCTTCGGAGCGGGAAGCCAGTTTGCTTCCTTGTCGGCCCCGGGGCTCTCGTTCTGGATGTAGATGATGAGCGAACCATCCGGCTCATAGGTCGGGTTTGTGCGGACGCTCATCGAGTAGCGGTTGATCGGGTTGGCGATGAAGAACATCTGTTCGTCGTACATCGTCAGCGACCAGAAACCCTCTACCGGCGGGAGTTGTCCCTTTTCGAAGCGCATCGTGTATTTGTGCGCGCCGTCATAGCTCTCGACCAGCGAGGGCTTCAGCGACGTCGGGTATACGGCATCCTCGGGACGATTGGCCCCGAGCCCGATCGCCGTGATCAGGGCGCGCTGGATGTAGTTAGTCCCATACTCTCCAGCTTTTGTCGTGTAGGTCCAGCCATTGATGCGCGTGAATTCACCGTCGCGCGACAGGAAATGCAACATGATCAGGTCGTAGGAGAGTTGCGGAAGGCGCTTGGCCCAGTCGTGCTTCAAGTACTGGGGATCAAAGTCCTTACCCGCGACCAGCCCGATCTTTTCGAAGCGAGCCAGAGCCGGCGCGTCCGCAGCCGCCGGCGGATTGCGCTTCATCAGGTCGGCAAGCATCGCAAAGTAATCGTCCGTGGACAGGTCGTTCACCTGGTCGCGCACCGGCTTTTTCATGTCGATCGATGGGTCGACCGTGCCTGCCGGGGGTTCGTAAGCCTGGCCCCAGGTGCTGAGCGGCTGCAGCTTGAAAGCGTCCTGCAACGCATGAACTTCGGCGTAGTCCTCCTTGGTGCCGGTGCAGTAGATGCGCCCCAGCAGCCAGACGAGAGAGGTCGGCGCCTTGATCTCCTTCATCCCCTCCGGAATGGAACCAGACCAGCCGGGGCCGGTGATGACATATGTTTGGGCGCCCGTTCCTGTCGTCCGCTTTCCGGGAACAGCAAAGACGTTGGTCCATCCGTCGAGCATGGGAAGCAGGAAGTACCGGTCCTTCATGTCCGGAACGTCGAGAACCCACGGCTCTTCGCCGACATCGAAGAAAGCTGTCGTGTAAAGGGTATCCGCGTTTGGCGCGGTGACATCGCGGAAAGTGGCATCCGGATATTCGCGCAGCTTGATCAGGGTGCCCATGGGGGCCCTGGTGCCCTCAGGCTTGGCCACATTGGAAATAACGCGACGCGTCATCTCCATGGTGACGAGCGGATATCCGTAGACATAAGCATCTGAGGCAATAGAGAAATCTTCGCCAATGCCAGCCAGGTCCATGGGGCCGTCCAGCGCACGGGCAATGGAGGGCAAGCTTGTCGTTGTCAGGAGCATGATAGCCCCGAGTGCGTCTCGACGGGTAAGGTTCACCTTCGTCTCCCTAATCAATAAGCTTCGTTGGACGTCGATCGGAATTGCCATTGGCGGCATGACATCTTCAATCTTCACGATCGGCGCGAAGATTATTTGCCTTAGATCAAGATTGGGACGTAAATTACGTGTATGAGAACCACGTAAAATGCGGTTATTGGCCGAGGTCGTGCGAGGGGACGGCATGGGTTACACCGGGATGGACGTGAATCCGGCTGCCAGCATCGCTGACGGAAAGTTGGACGAGGCGGCGGTTCGCGCGCAATTGGAGCGCATTCGGTCCAGCGCCGAGTTCCACGTGCCTGAACGGGCGCGCAGCTTCCTTTCCTACATCGTCGAACAGACGCTTGCCGGGCGCTCGGACCGAATCAAGGCCTATAGCATCGCGACTGAAGTCTTCGGCAGGGATGCGACCTTCGATGCGCAGAACGATCCGATCGTCCGCATCGAAGCTGGCCGTATCCGGCAGGCGCTCGAGAAATATTATCTTACCGCAGGAGTGAAAGACCCGATTCGCATCACAGTTCCGAAAGGGGGCTATGTCCCGCTCTTCGAGGCCATGGCCGATGCCGAAACTCTTGAAACCGCGAAATCCGAGGACCGCCCTGTTGCCGATCGCGGACATCTCGGAAGAATCTTTCTCGCTTACCCGAGCTTGTGCGCCGCAGCAATTTTGGCCGTTGCCGTTCTCGTAGGTTATTTCGTACCGATCTCGACCAGCGATTCGTCCTCCCCAACGGCGAAACCCGTTACCATTGGCGCCCTGCCAGCGCCAAAACTGCAGGTTGAGCAGTTTGAGGATCTCACTGGAACTCCGAGTTCCGCTGTCGTGGCGAGAGGCCTGACCGAGGAGCTCATCGGCCAGCTCGCGCGGTTTCGCGAGATCACCGTTATGGCTCCGTCGCGGGCGGGCGAACCCCTCGGTTCCATCGCCTCGGGCAACGACGCAGCGCGCTTCCGCCTTGAGGGCAGTGTACGGACCTCGCCGGACAGGCTGCGACTCGTCGCGCGACTGGTGGAGATCGGCGACGATCGGATCATCTGGAGCAACATCTACGACGAGAAGCTGGACGTCAGGCAGCTCGTCGAGCTGCAGGAATCGCTGGCCCGCGATGTCTCATTGGCCCTCGCCCAGCCTTATGGGGTCATCTTCCGCGCCGATTCGGACACCCCCCGGCGGATGCCACCAGCAGACTGGCAAGCGTACGAGTGTACGCTGGCCTACTACACCTACCGAGTGGAACTGAAACCGGAAGGACACGAAGCGATCCAGCAGTGCCTGATCCGGGCGACGCAAGAATTTCCCGAGTATGCGACCGCGTGGGCGATGCTCTCGCTGACCTATTCCGATGAAGTCCGGTTCAAATACCGTCTCGGCACGAACGATCCGAAGGCGCTTGCGGAGGCTGTTGCGGCGGCAGAACGCGCTAGGGAGTCAGACCCCGCCAACGTCCGCGGGCTTGAGGCCATGCTGATCGCTCTCTACCTCTCAGGTCGAGTGGACGAAGCGCTGCGTGTCGGCCAGATGGGCTATGAGACAAATCCCAACGACATGGAGTTCGTTGGGGAGTATGGCATCCGGTTGGCCATGTCGGGAAGCTGGACCGAAGGCTGTGCCATGATGCTTGAGGCCCGCAACAGCAGTTCTGCGCCCCCGGGATATTTCGAGGTCACACTTGCAGTGTGCGCCTATCTCCAGGGCAAATATCAGGCTGCGGAGGATTGGTTGAAAGTCGCTCCCGCAACGGGAAATCCGATCTACCATTTCGTTGCCGCCGCTGTTGCAGGGCAGCTTGGAAAGCACGACGATATCGAAAGTTCGCGTTCCTGGATAGAAACCCATGTGCCGGGAATGCTGAAGGACATCCGTCGCGAAGTCGCTATGCGGCTGATCCAGCCGAAGGACCAGGAATTGTTTCTAGACGGTCTGCACAAGGCAGGAATGGCTACAGACGGGGTCCGCAGCCAGTAAGCTTGTCAGGCCATTCCGACGCGAGAATCAGCGTAGCAGGAAGCCGCCGCCGAGCGGATCGTCGGCTTCCGCCGTGAAACTCGACCGACCCGAATAATAGGCCCGGCCGCCGACTTCGACGCGCACCGCGTCGAAGCGTCCGACGTGATCGCGCCGCGTCGCCTTCGCGGTGAACACGGCGTCTGTCAGACTCTGGAACGTGCGGTCCGTTCCAACCGCAAGTCCGCGCGCGCATTGCACGGCGATCCGTGCCGAAACGCCGCTTCCGGTGGGGCTACGGTCGACCTCCCGCTCGGCGAAAACGCAGACATTGCGGCTTGGCCGTTCGGCCCCATCGCCGCCGTCGGTCAGGATCGTGCCGTAGAGAAAGGCGAGGTCCGGATCGTCGGGATGCTCCAGCGGCACGGTCGCCGAGACCTGTTTCGTGATGCGGTCGGCGGCATCGACAAGAATATCGAGCGGCGTGTCCGCCAGGTCGAGCCCGATCGCGCCGGCGTCGACCAGCGCGTAGAAGGCCCCGCCGTAGCCGATGTCGTATCGGAAACGTCCAAGTCCCGGCAGCTCACCTTCCAGGTCGAGAGCAAAGGCGAAGGACGGCACGCTCTCAAAAGACACCGCGCCGGTCACGAATCCCGCCGGCGTTTCCTCCACCGTGATACTGACCGTCACCAGCCCGCAGGGACATTGCAGCGCCATGCGCGTCACCGGAGCCACCGGAGCGACGATTCCCGTGTCGACCGCATAGCGGCCCAGCGCGATGGTCGCGTGCCCGCACATCGTCGAGTAGCCTTCGTTGTGAATAAAGAGCACCGCCATGTCCGCGCCCGGCAGGTCGGGTTCGACGGGCAGCACGCCATACATGTCGTAGTGACCGCGCGGCTCGAACATCAGCATGCGCCTCAGATGGTCGAGATGCTCGCGGGCGTGGCGGCGCTTCTCCAGAATGGTGGCGCCGGGAATTTGCGGATAGCCGGATGCGACGATGCGAACCGGTTCGCCGCCGGTGTGCATGTCAACCGTCTCTATCGTGTCCTCGAACCGGACGGGAGCGCCGGAAACCAGCTTGACCATATGCCTCAGCCTTCACCCTTCTACACATGCAATCTCGTCGGGGGCGTGCGGGTCGATGAGGGAAGCGACGCGCCATGCACCGCCTGAATGATGCAGCATCCGGCAGGGCGCAGCAACATGCTGCCTGCATCACCCATGACGCAATCAGACCGTTTGACGAAGCGATGGGCTCAGACCTTCCGGTCAACTCGCCGCACTTGACGCGTGGCGCTCGCATGAATGCAAATGACACACCTTCTGAACCTGAGACCACCAGTTGATGCGACCCGGAGAGAGGCCCCATGCCGGACGGACAAATCGTTCTTGACGACGCGCCGGTGACGCCGGCCGGGGTCGTCGCGGTCGCGCGCCGAAACGCACGGCTGGTGCTCGGAGACCATGCGTTGCGGCGCATCAGCGACAGCCGCTCCGCGCTGGAGGCGATGACATCCGGCAGCCGTCCGGTCTATGGACTGAACACCAGCCTGGGCGCCAGCGTGGACACGCCTCTGGGTGGCGACGACATGATCGCATTTCAGCGTCGCGTGGCCCCAAGCCACAGCGTCGGCGTCGGCCCTCTTCTACCAACCGAGCAGGTTCGCGCCATGATTGCGGCGCGCATTTCCGGTGCGGCTGCGGGAGGCACCGGCATGTCGGTCGGCGTGATATCGGGGCTGGTCACCGCGCTCAACGCCGGTATCCATCCGCTCGTCCCGGCATGGGGCAGCGTCGGCGCCGCCGACCTCGCGCCGCTTGCGCATATGGCGCGCTCGCTGATGGGGAACGGAGACGTCGAGTACCGCGGCGAAATTTTGCCAGCGATGGAAGCCCTGAAGCGAGCCGGCCTGGACCCGCTGGACATCAGGGAAAAGGACGGCCACGCACTGGTGGTTGCCAACAGCCTGTCGACCGGAGCCGCATGCCTTGTCCTCGAAGACATCGCCCGGTTCATCGACTGGTCGTTCACTGCCATTGGGCTGAGCTACGAGGGTTTCCGCTCGTCCCTCAGCGCGCTCGATGACAGCGGCATGGCGGCGCGTCCGGCCTTCGGACAGCGCGAGGCGGCCGCGCGGTTGCGGCTGGCACTCGAAGGTAGTTCGCTCTGGCAGGAGGGCGCAGCACGGCGGCTGCAGGATCCGCTCAGCTTTCGCTGTGCGCCACAGGTCTGGGGCGCGCTTCTGCACGCCTATGCGCAGGCCGAGGCGGCCACATCGATCGAACTCGCCCATTCGGGCGACAACCCCGTCATCCTTTCTGGCGAGGGGCGGGCGGTCGCGAATGGCAACTTCGATATGACCGCCTTTGCACTGACCTGGGAACAGCTCGGACAGGCGCTCGCCCATTGCGCGGTTGCCATCGTCAACCGCTCCGTGAAGCAGATGTCGCCGACCTTCTCGGGCCTGCCACGTTTCCTTTCCGCCCGGGGCCAGAACTACATCGCCTACGCCCAGCTGCAAAAAACCCTGTCGGCGCTGGAGGCCGAGATCAGGCACCTGGCGAACCCGATCTCGTTGAGTCCCATGCCGATCTCCGACTGGAGCGAGGATCAGTCCTCCATGGCCCCGCGCGTCGTGGCAAAAACGGCAGAGATCGTGCAGCGCCTGCGTTACCTCGTCGCTATCGAACTGATGGCCGCCTGCACGGCCATCGAGTTGAGGAATGTGGCCCATAGCCTCGGTCCCGTCATGGGCAACGCCTTTAGGATGGTCCGCACGCACGTACAGCCGCTCGACGACGACCGTGCGCTTGGCCCAGACATGGAGGCCCTTGCGAAGATGATCGCCGGGTCCGAAGCGCCCGCAACGCGCCTCGGTTGATCCCAGGTAAAAACACCGTCAGTCCTCGCGCCGCGCCAGCGGACTGGTCCCGTCGTCTCCCGCATCGAATTCGCGCGCATAGAGATGGCCAGCATAGGTTGCCGCCGCGATCGTGCCTGGCGCAAGGCAGTCGCCAAGCCGCGTCACGCTGCGCACTCCGGCATCCGGCCAGTCCGCCGTTCGTGACTGCAGCGCGTGCCATAAATCGTCCACCGGCAGTCGCCCGGTCACCGGCACCAGCGTCGAGCAGGAAATCTCTGACGGCAGGCCGGAATACACGCAGTGGAGCGTCAGCGTGTCGCTTGTCCTGCCGCCGAGCTTCTTCAGCGGCATAATGGCAACGCCGAGCTCCATCAGGCGAAGCTGGATGCGCGACTGTTCGAGCGTGTTTGTCGTCCACGCCGCAACAACTGGCGCCGGCGTCACATAGATCGTCTCGTGACCGGCCCGCGCAACGAGCTCGGCCAGCACGCTCGCCAGATAGTAGCGATCGTCGTCGAATATGACGACAGGGCCGCCAGCCGAGATGGCCGCGCTTCCGGTTTTCATCAATTCATCAGGTGTAGCGATAGCCCCCGCCGCCATGAAGTCCAGCGGCAGGCGATGGGCGCGTCCCACTCCATCGCGTCGCCATGTCGCGCCGGTCGCCAGCGCGATATGCGGGATGCCATATTGAAGAATGTCGTCGGCCGTCAGCGTGCTTGCCAGATACATCTCGACGTTGGACGATTTCTGCAACTGTCCCATGCGCCAGTCGCGCACGCGACCCCAGGCGGCCAGGCCCGGCAACCGCGCTTCGCGGCCGACGCGACCGCCCCACTCCTGGCTGGCCTCGGCGACGACGACCGGCACTCCGCGCTGCGTCAGCGCGCGGGCTGCTTCCAGCCCTGCCGGCCCGCCGCCTACCACAAGCACCGGTTCCGCCTGCGATGCCGGTGGGATGATCTCCGGGTGCCAGCCGCGCCGCCATTCCTCGCCAACCGTCGGGTTCTGCGTGCAGCGCATGGGTACGCATGTGTTGTCACCCGACACGCAGATGTTGCAGCCGATGCATTCGCGAATGTCGTCGATCCTGCCCTCCTCGATCTTCTTCGGCAGGAACGGGTCGGCGATCGACGGACGGGCCGCGCCGACCAGGTCCATGATCCCCGACCGCACCACGCGCGCCATGCTGTCCGGCGAGGTGTAGCGGCCGACGCCGACGACCGGCTTGCTGGTGAGCGACTTGACGAAGCCGATATAGGGCTCCTGGTATCCCTCTTCGGAAAAGCGCGAGGTCTGGCTGTCGTTCGACCAGTCCGACACGTTCACGTCCCAGAGGTCCGGTTCCTCCGCCAGCGCCGCGACGATATCGCGCCCCTCGGATTGCGATCCGATGCCCTCGGAACCGAGCAGTTCGTCCACCATCAGCCGCACCGCGAGCGCGCAGCGGTCCCCTACAGCATCGCGCGTGTCCGCGATTACCTCGCGAAAAAGGCGCAGCCTGTTGTCGAAGCTGCCGCCATATTCGTCGGTCCGGTGGTTATGTCGTTTCGACATGAAATGCTGAAGCAGGGACATGTCGTGTCCGGCATAGACATAGACGATGTCGTATTCGGCCTTGCGTGCGCGCAGGGCAGCCTCGCGATACCAGCGGCGCATCTCCGCGATATCAGCCTTGTCCATGGCGCGCGCCTGCTGAGGGTCGTCGCTGTCGAGCACGGCATGGGAGGGCGCAAGCGGCGGCATTCGGCTGTAGCGGTTCGGCGCATGCAGCCCGTTGTGCACGAGTTCCATCGCCGCAAGCGCCCCGTGCTCGTGCACGGCGTCGGCCACGCTCGCCAATCGCGGAATGTCGCTGTCGTCCCAGTTGCGCGCCTGATTGGACGGCGAAATGTCCGATGTAGGGTGGATCTCCGTTTCCTGAGTGCAGATCACCGCCCAGCCGCCCTGCGCCTTGACGCCGCGCATCGTCGCGTCGGTCTGCGGATAGCGATGGCCCATGCCCGAGCAGTGCGGCACCTGGTAGAAGCGGTTGCGGGCAGTGACAGGACCGATCCTGACCGGCTCGAACAGGATATCGTAGCGAGGATCGCGCATGTCATGCCCCCATTGGGTGTGTCGATACGTCCGCTGCCGCAGCAGGCCAGCGCGTCTCGAAAGAAGTTTCAGGATTAACGATATCCGGCACAAACGCAATTCCTCGCCGCGGTAAAATCACCTCCTGCTTTTCGCCAAGCCCGGCACCGTTAAGCAGAAGGCATCCCACATCATGAAAGAAATCTTGTCTTCTCGGCGGTCTCGACGCTTGCTCAACTGGACAGATCACCCGTGTTGTGCGAAGTTTCAGAAAGGACAGATATTGAAGGAACTGGAATGGCGTCGAGGGACTCAAGAACCCTTGCCGAGCGCATGAGAGCGGCGCTGCCGGGCATGAGCCCGGGCGAGCGGCGCATCGTCCGCCTGTTCCTCTCGATCTCTTCGCCGGAACAGGTGGCGACGTTGTCGACCCTTGCCGACATGGCCGGCGTCAGTTCTCCTACCGTATTGCGCTGTCTCGACAAGATCGGCTTCGAGCGGTTCAGCGATTTCCGCGACCTCGCCGTCGCCGAACTGGCGCACAAGCGCGAATCCGCGCTTGCCCAGATGAGCCGGCAGGGCTCCGCCTCGAGCACCGCCGGACAGCTCCATCGGTTCCGCGGCAGCCTGACGCAAGCGGTCGGCGGCACGCTGGACCGGCTCGATGTCGGCGAACTGGAGCGCGCCATCGACCTCCTCGCCGACACGCAGCGCCGCCAGATTTTCACGGGCGGGAGGTTCAGCCAGTCGCTTGCCGAGCAGCTCTTCGCACACGCCAACCTCATTCGCCCCGGCTGCGAACTGGCCGCCTTCACCAGCATCGGACGATCGAGCCGGTTGGTCGATGTCGGGCGCGGCCATGTGCTGACGGTCTTCGACTTCCGCCGCTACCAGCGCGGCACGGTCGAGTTCGCGCGCGCGGCCAAGCAAAGGCGGGCCAAGTTGGTGCTTGTCACCGACCAGTGGATGTCGCCGATCGCGGACTGGTCGGACGCCGTTCTCGTCGCCGATGTCCGCAACGTCTCGCCGTTCGACACGCTGGTGCCCGCCATGGCCATCGTGGACGTGCTGATCGGCGAACTGTACCGTCGCTTCGGCGAGGCGGCGGCGCAGCGACTTTCCCAATTCGAATCGGACAATGTTGGCTTCGAGTGGAACGCGTCGAGCCAGCGCGCAGCAAACGGAGCAACGGAACAGTGAGCGCAGACGGGATAACCTATCTTCTGTGGCATGATCTGGTTGGCGTCACCCGCACGCGCGGTGTCCCGACACGCGACCTGCAGAAACGGATGGCGAATGGCCTCGGATGGGCGCGCGCCGGACAGGCGCTGACGGCCTTCACCGACATCGTCGACAACCCCTGGGGTCCGATGGACGAGGTGCGCCAGGTGCCGGACCCGGCAGCCAAATTCACAATTCCCGGAAGCGGCGACGAACCGGACCTCCATGCCGTCATCTGCGACAGCAAGGTGGACGAGCAAACACCGTGGGATTGCTGCGGACGCAGCTTCCTGCGCGCCGCCCTCGACGACCTTAAGGCTGAGGCCGGCGTCACCATCTTCGCCAGCTTCGAGCATGAGTTCCTGCTGACCGGACCCGACTTCCGGCCGGCAACCCCGTTCTCAATGACTGCTGCCCGCCAGCAGAACCGCTTCCTCACCGACCTGGAGGCGGCGCTGACGGCCACGGGCGTCACCACCTACACGATCGAACCCGAATACGGTGTCGGCCAGTATGAAGTCGCCTGCGCACCGGAGACCGGCGTGCGCGCGGCGGATGCCTGTCTGATCGCGCGCGAGACCATCCGGGAGATCGCGAGACGCCATGGGTTGTCCGCCTCGTTCACGCCGAAGCCGGCGGCGGATGCCGTGGGCAATGGCGCGCACATCCATCTCAGCCTCGTCAACGCATCCGGCGAAAACCAGACCTACGACGCCAACGGGCCGATGAACCTCAGCCCCGTCGCGGCGCATTTCTGTGCCGGCGTGCTGGCGCATATCGAGGCGTTGCTTGCCTTCACCGCACCCGCGCCGGTGTCGTACTTCCGTCTCGGCCCGCATCACTGGAGTGCGGGTTTCCGCGCCATCGGTCTGCAGAACCGCGAGGCGTCGCTCAGGATCACTCCGGGCCTGGGCGCCGAAGAATCCCGCCGGAAGGGTCACAACATAGAATACCGCCCATGCGACGGCATCGCCTCGCCCTATCTGGCGCTTGCCGTCATCGTGCGCGCTGGCCTGGAAGGCATCCGGCGCAAGCTTGCCTGCCCACCCGGCATCACCGTCGATCCAGCCGAAATGGCGGATGCCGAACGCGAAGCGGCAGGCGTCAAGGCTCTTCCCACCTCGCTCGGTGAATCTCTGGAGGCTCTTCTTTCGGACGACGTCGCGCGCGGCTGGTTCTCGAAGGATCTGCTCGACACCTATGTCGCGCTCAAGCGCTGGGAGATCAACCAGGCTTCCGAAATTGGCGCGGGGCAGACTTTCGCGCGCTACCTGACCGCATACTGAGGTTCCCATGCTCGAATTCGAACGCCTGATCGACCACCATTGCCATGGCGTCATGCCCGGCACGCTGTCGCGCGCACAGTTGGAAGCGATCATCTCGGAAGGGCATCGTCCTGTGCCAGGCTGCACAAATTTCGACAAGCCGGTCGGCATGGTCCTGCGCCGCTACTGTGCACCGGTGCTGGGCCTCGAGCCGCATGCATCGCCGGAAGACTATATGGCGCGACGCACCGAGCTCGGCGGCGAGGAAGCCTCGCGCCGACTTCTGCGGGCAAGTGGCCTCACAGGCGTCCTGATCGATACCGGCCACCGTGCGGACGACATTCTGGATGTGCCGCAGATGGCCGACTACTCCGGCGCCTATGCGCGCGAGGTGGTTCGCATCGAGGCGGTGATGGAGACCGCCGCGCGGACCGCCGGTTCGGGCGAGCAACTGCTGTCCGCATTCGAGGCTTTGCTGGAAGAGCGTTCCGCCGATGCTATCGCGCTGAAGAGCATCGTCGCTTACCGTACCACCTTCGACATCGACCAGAGCGCTCCGACGCGCGCCGAGGCAGCGGCGGCCGGCGATGCGTGGCTGAAGTCGAATGCCGCGTCAGGCTGGAGGCGTTTGGAAGACGCGACGCTGATCCGCCACGCGCTTTATGTGGCGCTCGATATCTGCCAGCAGCGCAGGTTCCCGCTCCAGCTTCACGTCGGCGTCGGTGACCGCGACGTCAACATGCCGAAATGCGATCCGACGGTCTTCATCCCCTTCGTGCTGCAGGCCGAGGCAAAAGACGTGCCGCTGGCGCTGCTGCATTGCTATCCGTTCATCCAGGAAAGCACCTGGATGGCCGAGGTCTTCTCCAACGTCTACTACGACATCGGCTTCACGCTTAACTTCACCGGTCCCGAAGCGCGCAAGATAATGGAGCAGGCGATGGGCATGGGGCCGTTCTTCAAGCACCTCTACAGCTCGGACGCCTTCGGTCTTGCGGAGCTGTTTTATCTCGGCCGCATCCAGTTCCAGCGCACGCTTGGCGCGGTGCTCTCTGACTGGATCGCGGCGGGCGACTGTACGCTGAAGGACGCCGACCGCATCGTCGCGATGATCACGCACGGCAACACCGAGCGCATTTATCGTCTCTGACAAGCGCGATGCCCTGAAATTAGGAGCGCCCGTGAAAGCCGACGCTCAGCTCCGCTGCACGCGGATGGCCGGGATCAGCCCCTGCGGGCGGACCAGCAGCACCGCGATAACGCCCGACAGCACGATCGCGTCGCGGTATGGCGCGTAGGCCGCCGGCAGCGTCGCCTGCAGCAAAACCTCGATGATGCCAAGCAGGAAGCCGCCCGCCACTGCGCCGGGCAGGCTGCCAAGCCCGCCGACGACGGCGGCGATGAACGCCTTCAGCACTGGCGTGAATCCCATCAGGGGATCGACCGAAGCACGCTGCGCCACCCACAGCATGGCGGCCAGTCCTGCCAGTATGCCTGACAGGAGGAAGGCGGTTGCGATGATGCGCCCGGCCGATATGCCCATCAGCCGCACGACATCGAAGTCTTCTGCGGCGGCGCGCATCGCGGTGCCGGTGTTGGTGCGCCGCAGGAATATCTCCAGCGCCACCAGAGCAAGCAGCGACACAACGATCGAGATCGTCGGCCCGACGCCGACGGTGAAATCGCCGAACGAGAACGCCCCTGTCATCCACTGCGGCATCGTCACTGCCTGGCCGCGCGCCGAGACGCCGTTCTGGAACAGGACTTTCAGCAGGCTGGATACGGCGAAACTCGTCAGCAACAGACTGGTCACGTCCGCCCCGCGCATCGGCCGGAACGCGATGCGCTCCATGAGGACGGCAGCAATCGCGCCGCAGCCGATCGCGATCACGACCGCAACAGGAAAGGGAAAGCCGAACAGCAGCGCGGCCAGCAGCGAATAGCCCGAGATCGTCATCAGTTCGCCATGGGCGAAGTTGATCAGACCGATGATCGAGAAGACGATCGCGAGGCCGAGCGCCAACAGCGCATAGACACCGCCAAGGCTGACCGCATTGATGATCTGCTGCGCGATCATGTCACTTCAGGCTCCGAGGTAGGCTTGGCGGACGAGTTCGGAGCTCGCGAGCTCTTTTGCCGTGCCCGCCAGCACGGCCTCGCCATTGGCAAGCACCGTCGCGCGATCTGCGATTTCGAGCGCCAGCGCCACGTTCTGTTCCACCAGCAACACGGTGAGGCCGCTGGCCTGCAGATTGGCGATCAGGTCGAACACCGTGTCGATCATCTGCGGAGCGAGGCCGAGCGACGGCTCGTCGAGAAGTATCATGCGCGGCTTGGACATCAGCGCGCGGGCAATCGCCAGCATCTGCTGCTCGCCGCCGGACAGGTTGCCACCTTTCACGCGGTAATATGTCTTCAGGATCGGGAAGAGTTCGACCATCTCCTCCTCGCGCGCCTTCGCTTCCGATGCATTAAGATGCATGGCGCCGCCGAGACGCAGGTTCTCGGCGACGGTGAGGCTTGCGAAGATGCGACGGCCCTCGGGGACCAGCGCGATGCCGGAACGCGACATCGTTTCGGCCGCCGCGCCGGTCATGTCGCGGCCATCGAAGGTCACCTTGCCACCGGACACGGGTATGAGGCCGGCGATGGCTCCGAGCGTCGAGCTCTTGCCAGCGCCGTTCGCGCCGACCAGAGCGACGATCTCGCCCCGGCCGACGGCGAGGTCGACGCGTCTGACCGCCTCGACTTCGCCGTACCGTATCCTGAGGGCCTCGACCTTCAGCACGGGATCACGGCTCGGGAACTTCGGCCGGATCAGGCGTGATCGTGGCGATGTACTTGGGCTCGCCGCCTTCGTAGCGCATCAGCACGACCGGACGAACCGGCATGCGGTTCGTCCCGGCATACGTGATCTTGCCGGTGACGCCCTCGAAGTCCTTGAGGCCGGCAATGCCGTCGCGGATTGCCTTGGGATCGTCAGAGCCCGCAGCCGCCACCGCGGCATCCAGAATGTAGCCGATCTCGTAGCCGTTCGCCTCATAGGTCGATTCCGGCGCGTGGCCGGCATATTTGGTGAAGGCCTCGTTGAAGGCTTCCAGCTTGCTGCCCGGCGAAGCATAGCCTGCCGAGGTGTAGACCGTCCCGTCCACAAGGCTGCCTAGCGCCTTGACGGTCGGGGTTCCGATCGCGTCGGCACCATACACCGGAATTGTCACACCGGCGGCCCGGAGTTGCTGCACGAAGGCCGGGAAGTCGGGCTCGTAGGCAGCGGTCATGATGAGATCCGGCTGTTCGGCAAGTCCCTTGATGTTGGTGATCTCGGCAGAGAAGTCAGGTTGGCCCATCGTGAAGGAGCCGCGACCGACGACCTTGCCGCCCTTGGCCTCGAACACCTTGCCGAAATATTCCGGCAGGTTCGCCGTGTAGGTGGAGTCCGGCGAGACGAGCAGATAGGCCGTCTTCTTGCCTTCCGAGATGGCGAAGTCGGCAACGGCGGTCGCCGCGATATTGTCGCCGGGATACGCGCCGAACACGGTGTCGCCACCGGCCACGACCAGCACGGGAGCCGTGCCGCAGAGCGTGATCGTCGGAATGCCGAGCGGACCGGTCAACTGGCCAACCGAGATCGTCGGATCGGCGTCGCAGGGCGTCAGCATGATCTTGGCTCCGGCATCGATCAGTTCCTGCGCGACCGTGACGGTTTGCGCAGTGTCGGTGCGCGTATCCTTGATCATCAGGTTGACCTTGTACTTGCCGCCGAGACCGCCCTTGGCGTTGATCTCGTCAATCGCCATGCGCAGGCCGGCGAGCGAGGGCTGGTCATACGGCGCGAGGTATCCGGTCTGCGCCGTGGCCACGCCAACGTTGATCTCTTCCGCCGACGCCATCGACGCAGCGCCTGCCGCAAGACCGAAGGCGGCAGCGCCCAGCGCCGTCTGCCGTAGTCGATTGATGCCTGTCATCTTCGTGTTCCTTCTCATCTCGATTTCCCTTCCGTGGTTTGCTTTTTTTCGTTCATGCGTCCTGTTTTTCGGTCCGGTTTTCCGTCCGGGCGCGAGCGGTGCGGCTGCCCAGATAGGCGGCCACGACATCTGGATTCTTCTGCACGTCGGCGGGCGCGCCGTCGGCGATGACGCGGCCGTGGTCGATGACCACGATCCGCTCGCAAAGGTTCATCACCAGCCGCATGTCATGCTCGATCAGCACGATGCCGATGCCGCGCTCGGCGCGCACGGCAGACAGGATGGTAACCAGTTCCGCCGTCTCGACCGCATTCATGCCGGCCGCCGGCTCGTCGAGCAGCAGGAAGCGCGGCTTCAGTGAGAGCGCCCGTGCGATCTCCAGCCTGCGGCGCAATCCATAAGGCAGGCTAGACGCGAGTTGGCCGGCATGCTTGTCCAGTCCCATGCGCGCGAGTTCGCGCTTCGCCGCGTTTTCCGCTGCCGCAAGCCCGGACTCCACCTGCCGCGCCGCAACAACGACATTCTCGAGCACGGTCATGCGCGGAAAGATGCGTATGTTCTGGAACGTGCGCGCGATGCCGTGCCGTGCGAAATGGAAGGCGGAGGCCTGCATGGGCGCGGCATCCAACGCGACCGTTCCCGAACTCGGCGTCACATCGCCCGCCATCATGTTGAGCAGCGTGGTCTTGCCTGCGCCATTCGGGCCGATGATGCCGGTAATGCTGTCGGTGTGAAAGCGTAGGGTCACATTGTCGACGGCAACCACGCCGGCATAACGGCGCGTCAGCCGGGCGATGGAGATCTCACTCGTGGTCGCCGTCAACCTGGGTTCGAGGTCCGTCGCCAGCGCTGCAAGACTGCTCTCCTTCTTCCGCAGCAGGTTGAGTTCAGACTTGCCGAACAGCCCGTTCGGCCTGCGCCAGATGATGAGGATCATGGCGACGGCCAGCACACCGTTCGTCAGGCCGAACAGCATGGGCATCTGCATGCCCAGCAATTCCCCTCCGCCTTCGAAACGGCGGACGATCTCGATCATGACAACGATGACCGTCACCCCGGCCACCGCGCCCAGAGAGGAGCGCATGCCACCGACGATCAGCATGGCCAGCATGGTGAAGCCGAGGTCGAAATAGAAATCGCGCGGCGAGAACGCGCCGACGAACTGCGCCATCATCGCACCCGCCGCCATCGCCACGAACGCGCTGAGTACCCAAGATGCCACGCGCGCCGTGCGGTGGTCGACGCCGACCGAGGCGGCTCCGCGTTCGTCGTCGGCTGCCGCGCGGGCCGCCAGCCCGTACGATGTCTCGCGGAACAGCCGCGCAAGAATGATCGCCCCGGAGGCGATGGCGATGGCCGTCCACAGGCCGACTTCGCGCGGCACGCCATAGAAGGGCTGGCTGCCGCGCGTGATCTCGCGCCCAGCCACCAGCAGCGTGTAGATGATGATGAGCATGGCCAGCGTCGCGATCGCAGCGCTCGACCCGCCCAGCCGCAGCAGCGGCGCGGACGTGACGAGACCGACGACCACAGCGAAGACGAGCACCACGCAAAGCGCGGCGAAGAAGGGCAGTTCATTCCCGGCGAGGAAATGAGGGAGTGCCGGCAGCGCGGTGCGTTGCAGGGCGGCGGGCATCGTCAGTATCCCCGTCGCATAGGCGGCGAGGCCGAGAAAGCCGGAATGGCCGAACGAGACGATGCCCGTATTGCCCGAGAATATCTGGAGGCCGAGCACCGCAGTCAGCATGATCGCGGCATGCGTCACGACGCGCTGCATGGGCGCGCCAGCGAAAAACGCAACCGCCATCGCGACAAACACGAGGCAGCCGATCATCACGAGCGCATCTACGGACGCGATGCGAAATGCAGCGGGCAAAAGCCGCGCCGTTGCCTTGTCGCCCTGCGCGGACGCCATCAGCCGGCCCGGCCCAGCATTGCGCTGGATATGCCACCGGCCCGGAAAGCGCTGATCCTTGCGACGATCACGCCGCTCCCGTTTAACATTGTTCCCCACAGCCTCTGCTGCTTCTGGACAAAGCTAAAACCAGCCTGCGGGCTATGTCAATCTCTCTTCATGATTGACGGATAATCAATTCTCTGTAATGACTTCAACAAACAAAACGAAGTCGAGATGTGGCGGGAGGCCATGGCAATACGCGATGTTCTGATCAGCCAGGATATTGCGCTGACGCCTTCGGAAGAGAAGATCGTCCGGCTGCTTCTGACCGACTATCCGACCTCCGGCCTCGGCACGGCCGCCAGTCTTGCGCGGCGAGCCGGCGTCAGCGACCCGACCGTCGTGCGTCTCGTCATGAAGCTCGGCTATGAAGGCTTCGCCGACTTCCAGGAAAAGCTCCTGGCGGAGGTGGAAGCGCGGCTTCATTCCCCGCTTCTGATGATGGAGACCAAGCGCGGCTCCGGTTCGCAGGACAACACCATCCTCTCCTATCTCCACTCTGTCGGCGAGGCGATCGAGAAATCCGTCAGCGCAACGCCGCTGCAGAGCTACGACAGAGCCGCGACGCTGATCATGGAGGCAAAGGGCGAGGTCGTCATTCTGGGAGGCCGCTTCAGCCGCCACATGGCGGGCATGCTCGCGAGCCACATCGTCCAGTTCCGATCCGGCGTGCGCGACCTCGGCATCCTGTCGCCGCCGGCCTTCGATACGCTGGCCGACCTCGGCCGCAAGGACGTGCTGGTCGTCTTCGACTACCGGCGCTATCAGCTCGACGTCGTCGCCTATGCGCGTCAGGCGTCGGCACGAGGGGTGAGAATCGTGCTGTTCACCGACCCTTGGCTCTCTCCCATCGCCGATCTGGCGGAGGCCACGATCGTCAGCCCGATCGAGGTGGCGTCACCCTACGACACGCTTGCGACTGCCCTCGCGCAGGCGGAGGCGCTGGTGGCGCGAATCGTCTCGACCCTTGGCGACGAGGCGACCGCGCGCATCGAGCGACTGGAAGAAGTCCGCCACGCCAACTCAGTGACCCTCGACAGCCTGACGCCAGATTTCGACAGCGCTCCCGCGGTTGCCTCGAAACCGGCGCGCGAGGGACTTGCCAGACAGGGACAGAAATCATGAACGCATCGCTGCCGAGGCGCGACGGACCTTTCACCGCCGGCCAGACCGCGCTGCTTCTGGTCGACATGCAGCGCATCTGGCTCGAGCCCGGCGCGGACCCAGCCCATCCGGGCGATCCGGCCAGCTACTTCTACCGCCGCACCGCGCAGGAAACGATCCCCAACCAGATGCGGTTGCTCGCAGCGGCCCGCGCGAACGGCGTCGAAGTGCTGCACACGATCATCCAGAGCCTCACCGAGGACGGGCGCGATCGTTCCCTCGACCACAAGCTGACGCCGATCCACATCCCGCCGAGCCTGCCGGAGGGACTGCCGGTGGCCGCGCTCGCACCCGTAGGCGACGAGATCATGCTGCCCAAGACGTCGTCCGGCGTCTTCAACTCCACCAACATCGACTATGTGCTCGGCAATCTCGGCATCCGCCATCTCGTCGTGGTAGGCGTGCTGACCGATCAGTGCGTGGACATGACCGTTCGCGACGCCGCCGACCGGGGCTATCTCGTCACCTGCGTCGCGGACGCCTGCGCCACCCGCAGCCAGGAGCGCCACGACGCCGCGCTCCGCGCCTTCGGCGGTTATTGCTGGGTCACGGACACCGATACCATCGTCGGTCGTTTCGAAACGATAGGTCAGCGCGCATGAACACAAGGCGGGTAGTCGACCGATGACGTCACACGCGAAAGGCGACTGGCCGCCGGCCGTCGAGGTGCTCAACGAGAATGGGGCCTCGGACATCGTGCTTCTGTGCGAGCATGCGTCGAACCATATTCCGTCGGAGTATCGCGGGCTCGGGCTGGAAGCGCGTGAATTGCAGCGCCACATTGCATGGGACATCGGTGCGGCAGGCGTCACGCGTCTTGTCTCCCGCGCCCTGGACGCGCCCGCGTTTCTGGGCGGCTATTCGCGCCTGCTGATCGACGTCAACCGTCCATTGGGCGCCGAAAGCAGCATCCCCGTGCGGTCGGAGGCAACGGACATCCCCGGCAACATCGGCATCGACGCGGACGAAAAAGCGCGCCGCGCAAAGATCATGTTCACGCCGTTCCACGAGAAGGTCGCGGCTCATCTCGACCGTCGCGCGAAAGCTGGCAGGCCGACTCGTCTCGTCACGATCCACAGCTTCACGCCGGTCTTCCTCGGCGAGAAGAGGCCGTGGCATGCAGGTGTTCTCTACGCGGAAGCACGGGAGTTCGGAGAGGCGATCCTCTCGGGCCTGCGCAAGGACCCTGCGCTCAATGCAGCAGCCAATGAGCCTTATGTGATCGCCCGCGACGGCGACTACGCCATCCCCGTGCATGGCGACGACCGGGGCATTCCGGCCGTACTCATCGAGATCAGACAGGATCTCGTCAGCGACGAAGACGGGATACAGGAATGGGCGGACCGGCTGGTGAATGCCCTGCCGCCTCTGAATGCCGGTACCGGCTGATGTCGTTTGCAATTCGCCCTGTCGCACCGAAGGATGAGCCTGAGTGGCGTCGGCTCTGGTCCGCCTATCTCGCCTTTTACGAAAGTTCGGTTCCCGAGACCGTGACCGAGACGACGTTTGCCCGCCTCCTCGACCCGCAGCGGTCGCAGCAGGATGCGCTGGTCGCGGAGCAGAACGGAAAACTGGTCGGCTTCGTGCACTTCATCTTTCATGCGCACAACTGGCGCGTCGAAGACGTCTGCTACCTGCAGGATCTGTTCGTCGATCCGTCTGTGCGCGGGGCAGGCGTTGGCCACGCCTTGATCGAAGCCGTCTATGCCGAGGCTGACAGGCGTGGCTCACCTTCGGTCTACTGGTTGACGCAGGATTTCAACACCAGGGCGCGCGCGCTCTATGACCGCGTCGCCAGGTTGACCCCCTTCGTCAAATACCAGAGATAGCGCCCGGTTGGGACGTGCCGAAAATCTCGCGGATGAGACTCATAGCCTGATGGGCAAGTGCCGTTCCGTCCTCGAATTGGTCGCGCCAGATCGACAGCACGTTGGCGTGGTCAGGTGCGAGACCGGAGCGCGAGAAGGCCTCGACGCCGACAAGCCCGTCGTATCCGGAAGCCCGCACCGGCTCGGCAAATGCCCGGAGGTCCAGCGATCCCTCGTCCAGCCTCCCGCGATGGCTTTGGTCGAATTCGAAATAACCGAGGACAGGCAGCGCGGCGCTGACCGCGCCGACCGGATCGCGTTCCTCGATCGCCATATGATAGGTGTCCACATGCAGCCGCACATTGGGATGGTCGACCAGCGCAAGATACTCGCGTCCCTGCTCGACGGAATTCAACATGGCAGTTTCGTAGCGATTCACCAGTTCGACGCACAGGCGGACACCGGCAGCAGCAGCCACGTCGGCGACCCTCGCGACGACCTCGGCGCTGCGACGACGCGCATCGGCATCGACGGGTTGCCCGGCATGCCCGAGCGGGCCGTAGAGAACGCCGTTGACCTGCTCGACGCCGATGTCGCGCGCTGCTGCGACGACGCGCCGCAAATGTTCCTCGCCCTTGTTTCGCCGATCTGCATCGGCGGATGATACGTCGGTGCCCGCAGGCAGGCCGGTCGTTGCCAACGCCGCGATGCCGGCCTGCCTGAAACGCGCCGACAGTGCGGCCGTTTGCAAGGACGGAAGGTTGCGCAGTGGCAGCGCAAGGCATTCAAACCCGGCGGCGGCGACTTCCGCCAGAACGCGCGCCACGTTTTCCGGATCGGGATCCGTCGACCAGACGCCGGCGTGAATAGAAGTCCGTACCATGCTCCTCCCGGCCCAGGCCGTCGCGAGTTTCGGCCGGCCAATAGCCGGATATCATACCTGACACAAGATGCATCATGTATGATACTTGACCGCGATGGACATATAGTGCAGTTTTCCCGAGAGAACTTTCGCCGGTGAGGAAACAGGTCGCAGCGAAGGTCTGTTAGGGTAGGAGCAATCAATGACGGTGGGCGAAGCGGCTCAAGGTCGGAGCGGTGGATCGTTTGTTTCCACGCTTGTCCGCGGTGCGTTCGCGATACCCGCATGGCCGGCGTTGTTCCTGCTTTTCGCGACGGCAGCGGTGGTGCAGCCTCGCCTGCTGACCATCCCCTTCCTTCTCATCGTGTTGCGACAGGCGGTGCCTTTGGCGCTCGTCGCGCTCGGGCAGTGTCTGCCGATGATCGGCCGCTCGATCGATCTGTCTCCCGCTGGCGTGATCGCGGTCGTGAACGTCACGCTGGCGCTGCCGATGTTTTCGGGCGGCCCTGTGTGGATGTCCCTCGCCTTTCCGCTGGCGTTCGGCGCCCTCGTCGGGCTTTTCAACGCCGGCCTCATCGCCTTTGTGCGGGCGTCGGCCGTCGTAGTGACGCTCGGCATGTCGGTGATCCTGGTCGGGGTCAGCTATCTCATCAGCGGCGGCGCGCCGGGCGGCTCGGTGCATCCGTTCGTGCGTGAAATCGCCATCGGCCGCATGGCAACGATTCCGGTCGCGGGCATCCTGCTTATCGTCATCGCCGCCGCAACGTGGTTTGTGTTGCGCCGGACTACATTCGGCCACGCGCTCTACGCCACAGGCGCGAGCTATCCCGCCGCATGGCTGGCCGGCGTCTCGGTCCGCAAGGAACTTGTCGTCGCGCATGTCATGAGCGGCATCTTCGCCGGTCTCGCGGGCATCGTGCTGACCGGCTACATCGGCACCGGCACGCTCAATCTCGGCGCCGATCTCGTGATGGCATCGGTCGCCGCGGTCGTGCTCGGCGGCACCACGTTCGGCGGCGGTGCCGGCGGTGTGGTCGGCGTCCTCGCCGGCGCGTTCGCGCTGACCTTTCTCGCCAATCTCATGACCGGCATGGGCGTCGGCAAGCCGGCCCAGCTCATCGTGCAGGGCATCATCATTGCCGGCGCGGCCGCGCTGGCGCGCTGGCGCGAGGGATAGGCAACTTTGCTTAGAAATTTCTCCGCACCGGGCGGGGAAGGAATGCGTGCGGGAAGTGCGCGATTACAGGAGGAAGACAATGAAACTGAAACATCTTCTATTGGCCGGCTCGATGCTGGTCGCGCTTGCCGCCACACCGGCGCTGGCGCAGGTTCCGGAGCTGAATTCCGCGCTCTCGCCTGTCGCCGGTTCTCCGATGGTCGACAAGCCGGCGTCCACCAAGGACAAGTTCGTCCTCGGCTTCTCCAACATCTCGGTCGTCAACACCTGGCGCGTGCAGATGGTCGAGGAACTGAAGCACGAGGCTTCGCTGCATCCGGAAATCTCCGAGGTGATCATCGCGGACGCCGGCGGCGACGTGAACAAGCAGGTTGCCGACAT
Source organism: Mesorhizobium quangtriensis (assembly GCF_040081925.1). Classification (NCBI taxonomy): domain Bacteria; kingdom Pseudomonadati; phylum Pseudomonadota; class Alphaproteobacteria; order Hyphomicrobiales; family Phyllobacteriaceae; genus Mesorhizobium; species Mesorhizobium quangtriensis. The sequence goes on along the minus strand of NZ_JBEBMF010000001.1, from coordinate 833,164 downwards.
CGAGAGCCTGACGGCGCGCGGCGTCGATGCGCTGCTCGTCGCTCCGGGCTCGGAAGTCGCCCTCAACGGCGCGCTTGAGAAGGCTTACGCAGCCGGCATCCCGGTCATCATCTTCTCGTCCAACGCGACGCCGAAGGACTACACCGTGAAGCTGCTCGCCGACGACGCGCAGTTCGGCCGCGACGGCGCGAAGTATCTCGCCGAAGCGCTGGGCGGCAAGGGCAACGTCCTGTCGATCCGCGGCATCTCCGGCAACTCCATCGACAACGATCGCTGGCGCGGCGTCGAGGAAGTCTTCAAGGACTATCCGGATATCAAGGTCGTTGATCAGGGCTTCGGCGACTGGGCTTACGATAAGGGCAAGCAGGTCTGCGAATCCCTGCTCGTCGCACATCCTGACGTCCAGGGCATCTGGTCGTCGGGCGGCGCCATGACGCAGGCCTGCGCCGAAGTCGCCGAAGAGAATGGCCTTCCCCTGATCCCGATGACCGGCGAGGCCAACAACGGCTTCCTGCGCATCTGGAAGGAAAAGGACCTGCAGAGCGTGGCGCCGATCAGCCCGACATGGTTTGGCCAGCAGGGCGTCGTCGCCGCGCTGCGCGTGCTCAAGGGCGCGCCGATCGCCAAGGACAACCTCGTCAACCCGGCTCCGATCACCAAGGACCAGATCGACCAGTTCTACCGCGCCGATCTGAACGACTCCTACTGGGTCGGCTCGACTCTGCCGGACGACAAGCTTCTCGAAATGTACAAGAAGTAGAAGCAAGGCGTACGGATGCTTCTGGAAGTTCGCGACATCACCAAGTCCTTCGGGCCAGTGCAGGCGCTGCGAGGCGTCTCGCTCGGCCTGAAGCCCGGGAGTGTCCATGCCGTGCTTGGCGAGAACGGTGCGGGAAAATCCACCTTGATGAAGATCATCTCAGGTGTTTTCCCGCCCACCTCGGGCACGATCAGCATCGGCGGCGACAGCGTGGAATTTCATAATTCCGAGCAGGCTCGCGCCGCTGGCGTCTCGACTATCTTCCAGGAGTTCATCCTTCTTCCGAACCTTTCCATGGCCGAGAACCTGTTTCTCGGCCGCGAACCCCGGTCGGCGCTCGGCCTGATCGACCGCAAGCGCATGCATGCGGAAAGCCGGCGCATCCTCGACGGCGTCGGGCTGGACCTCGACCCCGCGGTGCTGACCGGCAGCCTGCGCGTGGCCGAGCAGCAGATGGTGGAGATCGCCAAGGGCGTGATGCGCGACGCGCGCGTCTTCGTCTTCGATGAACCGACCGCCGCGCTCGGCGACCGCGAGGCGCAGAAACTTTTCGAACTGATCCGCAGGCTCCAGTCCCAAGGCAAGGGCATCCTCTACATCTCGCATCGACTGCCCGAACTCTTCGAGCTCTGCGACGAGGTGACCGTTCTCAAGGACGGCCAGTTCGCCGGCCACTTCATGATGAAGGACACCAACGCCGAGGAACTGGTGACCACCATGGTCGGCCGTTCGCTCGACCAACTCTATCCGCCCCGCCGTACGGAAGAATCCGCCGGCAGCCCGGCACTGGAACTGCGCGACGTCGTCGTCGAGGGTTTGAAGGGACCGGTCAACTTCACGCTCCGGCGAAACGAGATCGTTGGTCTTGCCGGCCTTGAGGGCCAAGGCCAGATCGAGATCACGCGCGCGATCTTCGAAGGCCACACGCTCGTTTCGGGCGAAATCCTTTTCGACGGAAAGGCGCTGGCGCATTCCGGTCCCTCGGAGGGCATCGGCGCCGGCATCGGCCTCATTCCGGAAGACCGCAAGGTGGAAGGCCTCTTCCTCTCGCTCAGCGTCGAAGGCAACATCTCGGCCGGACTGCTGCCCGGAAAGAACCTTGCAAGCGTGGCGCCGACTGCCCGCGCCGACATCGCCGAGCAGGTCAAGCGGCTGCGCATCCGGCTCCGTGACGTCAAGCAGTCGATCCGTGAGCTTTCCGGCGGCAACCAGCAGAAGGTGCTGCTGGCGCGCTGGCTTGTCCGAGGCGTGCGTCTGCTCATCTGCGAGGAACCGACGCGCGGCGTCGACATCGGCGCGAAGTCCGAAATCTACGCCTTGCTGCGCGAGCTTGCCGACAGCGGTGTCCCGGTGCTGGTCACGTCGCGGGAACTGCCTGAACTGATCGGCCTCTGCGACCGCATCATTGTGGTCCGCGAGGGAGCCACCGTTGCCGAGTTTCCCGGCGAGGACGCCACGGAAGAGAAGATCATGGCGACTGCCATTCATGGAGGCGGCGCATGAAGACCGCAAAAGCCATTACCGCGACGCGCCAGCGCAGCCGGTCCGCGCTTCCGGTGATCCTGCTCATCCTCGTGCTCGGCACGGTGCTCGGCTTTTCTTCGCCGTATGCGCTGTCCACGCAGAACCTCATAAACATCCTGAATCAGCAGGTCAGTCTCATCCTCGTGACCGTCGGCCAGGTCATGGTGATCCTGACTGCCGGCCTCGATCTCTCGGTCGGCTCGGTCGTTTCGATGACGACAGCCATCGTCAGCCACGACATTCCCTTCGCCGTGCCGCTTGCGATCGCCGCCGCGCTATCAGTTGGCCTCATCAATGCGATCGGCATCCTGCGCCTTGGCGTCCACCCGATCCTCATGACCCTGTCGACCATGACGGCCGTGCAAGGCATCGCGCTCTTTATCCGCCCCATTCCGGGCGGCCAGGTTTCCGGCTGGATGACGGACTACGCCTCCGCCGTCTATTTCGGATTACCCCTGCCGGTGATCTGCGCGGCAGTCCTCGTGGTGATCGCAGGCACGGTCATCTCGCGCAGCCGTTTCGGCCTTCACCTGATGGCCGTCGGCGCATCGGAAGAGAGTGCCCTGCTCGGCGGCGTCAACACAGGCCGCATCATCCTGATCGCCTACCTGATGTCCTCCCTATTCGCCTGCCTCGCAGGCCTGAATCTCGCTGCCCGCCTCGCCAGCGGCGACCCACTGGTGGGCACATCCTTCGCCATCGATTCGATCGCAGCGACCGCACTTGGCGGCACCCAGCTTTCCGGTGGCCTCGGCGGCGTGACCGGGCCGGTGACCGGCGTGCTGTTCCTGGCACTGCTCGGCAATGGGTTGAACCTGCTCAACATCTCGACCTACTACCAGATGATCATCAAGGGTGCCCTGCTGATCCTCGCCGTCAGTGCGCATCGCCGCAGTCAACCGGGCCTTTGAACCCGGACCGAAATCGAAAGGAAGCGTCATGGAAATCAAGGCAATCGTCGACTGCAAGACCGTCCTCGGCGAGGGACCGCTCTGGGACGTGGCCGAACAGAAGATCTACTGGATCGACAGCCTCGGTGATCGCATCTTCCGCGCCGACGAGAACGGCAAGGGCGTCGAAAGCTGGCCTGTGCCGCAGCACATCGGCTCCATGGCGCTGCGCAGGTCCGGCGGAGCCGTCCTGTCGCTGGCGCAGGGTTTCTATCTGTTCGATTTCGAGACCAGCAAGACCCAGGTCATCGAGGAAATCGCCCACAAGGGCCCTACCGTGCGCATGAACGACGGCAAGGTCGACAAGAAGGGCCGCTTCGTCGCTGGCAGCATGGACACAACGGAAGAAGCGCCGCTCGGTTTGATCTACAGCCTGGGCACTGACCGCAAGGTGACGAAGATCGACGACAACATTACGGTCTCCAATGGTCCGTGCTGGAGCCCTGACCAGAAGATCTTCTATTTCGCCGACAGCCGGTCCCGCGCCATCTGGGCCTATGACTACGACATCGAGACGGGTGCAGCGACCAACAAGCGCAAGTTCTGCGATTTCGGCCCCGAGGACGGCCTTCCCGATGGCGCGACAGTCGATGCCGAGGGCTGCGTCTGGAGCGCCGGAGTCTACAAGAGCAAAATTCACCGCTTCGACCCTTCGGGCAAGCGAATCCAGGTCATAGATTTCCCGACGGTCTGCGTGGCGTCGGTCATGTTCGGCGGCGCCAACCTCGACCGGCTCTATGTCACGACGATGCTGCGCGCTCCGGTGCCCGGCGTGGTCGAGACGGGCCCGCTGGCGGGATCGCTGTTCGTGATCGACGGGCTCGGCGTGAAGGGATTGCCCGAATATCGCTATGGCGGCTGATTGCTGCGCTATCGTTCCACAGGCAGACCTTGGCGGAGCCGGTTCGCTTCGCCTATCATGGTGCAACTCGCGGGGATGACCTGAATGCCGCCCAAAGCCGTCGTCAAGGAAAACCTGTCGGAGCAGATTTATCGCAGCCTGCGTCTTTCCCTGATGGACGGCGAGTATCGTCCCGGCGAGCGGCTGACGATTTCCACTGTCGCCGAGCAATACGGAACGTCGATAACCCCGGTGCGCGAGGCGATCTTCCGGCTGGTCAGCGAACAGGCGCTGGAGGTCAAGGCGGCGACGTCGGTGATCGTGCCTGATCCGACCAGCCGCGACCTGCGCGAGATCGTTTCCATCCGCAAGGACCTCGAAGGCATGGCGGCCTTTCGCGTTGGCCAGATCGCCACCTCTGCCATGATCGACGAACTTGAGGCCCAGAATGCAACCTTCATCAAGGCTGCCGCTTCCAATCCGCGAGACGCCGCGCAGGCCAATCGCGACTTCCATTTCCTGATCCTGCGCTTTGCCGAAATGCCCTATGTTGAGGCGATTTGCGAAAACATGTGGACGTTGATGGGGCCGTTCCTGCGAACCTTCCATGAACAGGTGCCTGTTCGCCGGCTGACTGCCGACAATCATCTCCATTTCCAGTTCATCGCTGCGCTCAAGGCCGGTGATCCGCAGGCCGCCAGGACGGCCATGCAGGACGACATCGCCTGGAGCGACGAACTCATCACCCGGCAGGAGGAAATGCGGGCCAAGCCCGCGCCGCGTCCCGTCCCCGCCTGAGAACGCGCTCCGCGCCCCGTCAGTCCGAGCGTACGATCCCGCTGAAGCCGGCAACGGCAAGCAGGCCGAGGCCCAGTCCTGCAAGCGCCTGGAAATAGGCGTAGAGCCTGCCGATGTAGCCGGACGTCGTGCGCGTATCGGGCGACCAGTACTCCCGCTGCCCACTCCCCAGCCCCGGAAAGATCATATCGGCAGACAGCATCAATGGGCTGAACTTCGGAAAGGTTGCGGCCTCGGGCTGTTCGAAAAAGCACGACAGCTGGCTTTGCCCTGCCGCCGCGAGACCCTGCCTCTCCGTGCCGGTCGAGACAAGGAATGTCGTTTCGTTCGCAGGGATGCTGCAGAGCACCCATTCCGGCGAGCGCAGGACCACCACCGAATTGGGCCGAATGGCATCGGTGTGCTCCAGCCACTCGTAGTACACGCCGCCCGCCACCCAGAAGACAGCGATCCAGATCACTGCTAGCAGCGGCCGACGCCCATACCCGGTCGTCACCCAAAGAACGCGGTCGGACAGCCAAAGCAGCGCCCGTGTCACCTTGCCCGGAGTGCGCTGCCGTCGCGATGTGCGCTGCAACCTCTCCTTCTCGATCAGAACACGGCGCTTGTCTTCGGGATGACCCATCTCGGCCATGACGCGCGCGAGTTGTTCATATGGCTGCGGCCAGAAATCCTCGCCCCAACGGGAAGGATCCTGCCGCGACAACCAGTTCAGCCTTTCGCTGGCGTCCACGGACGAGCCAAGAAACCCACCATAGCGACAATGGTTCAGCAGAAGATCACCGGGCCCGGGCCAGGACGCCACCTCATCGACGATTGCCCCCAGCGTCGAGCCGTTCAGGCTGAGCGCGCCCTCCACTGTCGCTTCGTCGCGCAGAAAGAATGCACCGCCGACAACGCTGCGGTTCAGGTTCAGAGCCATGTCGCCCTTCGCGCGAATTTTCGCACCGGACGCATCCGCGTCGCCATCGATCTGCGCCGATGTCGCGCTGACCCGGCCATCGACGCCGACATGCCGCAATATCAGGTCGCCGTTGACATGCACCGCGTCGGCGTCGATGGCGACGTCTCCGGGCCGATCGACATGCGCGCCGACGAAATCGAGATCGCCGCCCACCCGCGCGCCAGGGATATAAATGCCGCCCTGGACGCGGGCGCCTCGAAAGCTTGCGCTGCCCCGTATCGATATTCGCTCTGCGCGAACGACGCGGTCATTGGGGTGAGCCAGTTCCGCGCCGTCGAACGCCAGATCGCCACCGATGCGCGCGCCGCGAAGAGCGACAGGGCCACGCACCCGCGCCGCGCGCAGGAGCAGGTCGCCGCGCGCTTCAAGGCGGTCCGCCGCCAACCCGGGCAGAATCGAACCGTCGAAGGAAACCGTGTCCAGTTGGGCGGAGCGCAGGACGGGTTTCATCTCGAAGCGGCAGTCCAGCAGACCGATGTCATGCGGAATGCGGCATCCCTCCAGATCGAGGATGCCCGTCACCGTCACGCCCGAAAGGCGAATGCCCTTTTCGTGCATCCGCGGCGCGTGCTTGCCGCCGAGCAGGAGGTAGCGGATCAGTTCGGCGCGAACCTGCTGTTCGGTGTCGTCCGGTTCGGGCACCTTGCCTTCACCGAGTTGATCGACATGGCCGCCGCCGATGTTCTCCACCAGAACCGTTTCGGCAGCCGACAACGCGCCGAAACGGCGGATCAGATCGGAATGCCTGTCCTGGTCCGACACGTTGGCCTCAAAGCCTCGCCGGAATGCGGGACCGGCCCCCCGGCCCCCTTTGGAAATCATGCATGCGAAACCCTCCCGATACTGACGTTAGCCGCCTGACGGCGGTCTTCAGAAAGACCAGAACACGGGCACGAGGAACACTGCGATGATGAAGAACCAGATCATCATCGGCAGGCCGAATTTCCAGTAGTCGCCAAACTTGTAGGCGCCCGGTTCCATGACCATGAGGTTCGTCGGCGTCGCCACAGGCGTCAGGAAGGCCGCCGCGCAGGCTATGGCCACGGACATCAGCACGGGCTGTACCGAAATCCCCATCTCGTTGGCCGCGACGACTGCGATGGGGATGACAATCAGCGAGGTCGCGGTATTCGAGATCACCTGGCCCATGACTGCCGAAAACAGGAACAGGCCGGCCAGAAGCGTGTAGGGTCCCGCGTCACCGACCGCGTTCACCAGCCCCGTTGCAAGCAGCTTGGCGGCGCCTGTCTCCTGCATGGCCAATGAAAGCGGCGTCAGCGCGCCGACCAGGATGACGGTCGTCCAGTTGATCGCCCGATACACGCCTTCGACCGACAGCACTCCCGATATCAGGATGATGCCGGCCGCGATCAGGCCCGCCACCGCCGGCGGCACCAGCCCCGTGGCGAGCAAGAACACCATCAGGGCCAAGGTCGCCAAGACGGTATATGCGCCCGGGCCCATGGGCACCGCCTGACGCCTCACGACATCGGGCGAGTTCACCACCAGCACCTCGGCCGGATGCAGTCTTTGGTCGAGTGCCGACCAGGTGCCTTGCAGCAGCAGCGTGTCGCCGGACGCCAGCGCCTCGCCGGGCGCGAGTTCGCTGCCCTGGCGCTGGATCGCAAGCACGATCAGGTCTCCGCTTTCGGTCACCATGCCGGGGAAAAACCGCTGGCCTATCAAGGGCGATCGCGGCGGTATCACGACTTCCGCAAGTCCCGAATCGCGGTTGAACAGGTCATCGCGCACGCTGCCTTCCGGCGCATCGTCGCGAAAGGCGAGCCCCATGTCGTGCGCGAATTTCGCCGCCGCGTCGGCAGGACCACGCATCACCAGAATATCGCTGGCGGCGATTTTCGAGGTTCGCAGCGACTCGCCGCGTTCGTTCTTCAGCGTGACCAGCGTTAGGCCGTCTGCGTCTGAATTTCCCAGTTCGGCGCGATCAGTGCCCACAAGGGCAGAGTCAGCGCGCACGCGCAACTGATGTACGTCGTTGGAAAGCCGGTATTGCTCGACCAGGGTCGAGGAGTGCCTGCTCAGGTCTGGCGGCAAGCTGGGACTGGTGCGGTGCGGCAGGAGCTTTTCACCGAACAGGACCGCAATGGCGATGCAGCCCATGACAAGCGGGATACCGACCGAAATAGCCGAAGCCGCCGCCCCCGGCGTTCTCGGATGCCTCGACCACCAGCACGTTGACGGGCGTTCCGGTCATCATGAGCTTGGAGCCTGCGTGGGCCCCGAACACCAGCGGCATCAGAAGCTGCGAAGGCGATCGGCCGAGCCTGATCGCCATGACGACGACCACCGGCAGCAGGGCGGCGACCGCGCCATTGACGCTTATCAGCGCCGACAGGACGCCCACGAAGACCATCATGAGCACGATCAGCCGCGTGCGGCTTTCTCCCGCCTGGCCGATCAGGATCTGGCCTGCCCAGGCGGTCACGCCGGACACTTCCAGACCGGCAGAAACAACAAAGAGCGAGGCAATGAAGATGACCGCCGGATCGCCAAAGCCACCAAGCGCCTGCGGCAGCGTCAGGATACCTGTAGCCCACATCGCAAGCGCCGCGCCAATGCAAACCGCGATGACAGGAATCCGGTCCCAGATAAAAAGGACGACGATGCCCACGATAATCGCGAAGACAATCCAGATATCGCTCAAATCGTGGCCCCTCGCGTACTAATGGTTGATATTGGACGAAACGCCACGATTCTGGCAAGCCATGCTTCATTGCAAATTGCCGGAAACTCCTCGCAGCGCTTGCAACAAAAACTACTTTCATGCCAAGTGTTTTTACTACTGGCTGCGGCTAGTCGCGACCAATCGTTGAGGGGCGGTAAGGTGGCCAAATCCAAGCAAACTGACCAAGCGGGCATGTCCGGCTTCCTCGGCACGATCGAGCGTGTCGGCAACATGGTGCCGCACCCGGCCATCATTTTCTTTATCCTGATCGGCATCGTCATTCTTCTGTCAGTCATCTTTGCCGCACTCGGCACGAGCGTGACCTATGAAGGATATGACGCGGCCTTGGGCGACATCGTCGAGCAGACGACGGCGGTTCGCAGCCTGCTGTCCGGCGACGGCATCCGCTTCCTGGTCACCTCGCCGGTGTCGAATTTCCTCGGGTTTGCTGGCGTCGGCGTCATTCTCGTCGCCATGATCGGCGTCGGCCTTGCCGAGGAGTCGGGCCTCATCGCCACGCTGGTGCGCAAGATCGTCGCCATCGCGCCCGTCTCGCTCTTCACTTTCATCATCGTCATGGTCGGCGTGTTGTCCTCCATCGCCGCCGACGCAGGCTACCTTGTCCTCGTTCCCCTCGGCGCGGCGGCGTTCCATTCGATGGGGCGGCACCCGCTGGCGGGCCTTGCCGCCGCCTTCGCGGGCGTCGCGGCCGTATTTCTCGTCAACGTGTTCATCACGCCGACCGACGCCCTGCTGGTTGCCGTCACGAACGACGCGATCGCCACGGTCAACCCGAATGCCGCGATCACCGACGTCGGCAACCTCTATTTCATGATCGCCTCGTCCATCGTCATGGCGATCATCGTGACGATCATCACGGAGCGCTTCGTCGAACCGCGGCTTGGCCCCTACAAGGGCGGTGTCCCCGTCGAGGGCGGCGTGGAACTGTCCGAAGCGGAGGCGCGGGGCCTGAAATTCGCCGGGCGGGCGCTGCTTGGCTTCGTGATCGTCGTGGGGCTCTTGACCGCACCGCCCCTGCCCTACGGCATCCTGCGCAATCAGGAGACCGGCGGCATCATGGCCGGCTCGCCCTTCATGAGTGGCCTGATCGTGCTTATCAGCCTTCTGTTCCTCGTCGTCGGCTATGCCTACGGCCGCGGCGCCGGTACGATCGCCAACGTAACCGCCGCGATCGGCCTCGTCGTCAAGACATGGAGCAATCTGGCGGGAATGCTGTTCCTGCTGTTCGTGATCGCGAACTTTATCGCCTTCTTCAATTTCACCAACCTCGCGACGGTGCTTGCGGTCAATCTCGCCGACTTCCTGCAGACCATGCCGATCAGCGGGGTGACGTACATCATCCTGTTCGTCATTGTCGTCGCAATCATCGACATCATCCTGACCGGCGCGCTGGCGAAATGGGCCATCCTTGCGCCGGTCTTCGTGCCGCTGTTCATGCGGCTCGGCGGCGACCCGGATCTGGTGATGGCGGCCTATCGCGTGGGCGACAGCCCGATGAACGTCATCACGCCGCTGAACGTCTATCTGGCCGTCATGGTCGGCTTCGCGCAGAAGTACCAGAAGGACGCTGGGATGGGCACGATCATCGCGCTGATGCTGCCTTACACAGTGGTCCTGCTGGTGCTTTGGACGATCCTGCTCATAGCCTGGTACCTGCTGGGAATCCCGCTCGGCCCGGCGTGAGTTCGCTTTGGGACGCTCGGCCGACTGCTGTCTTGCGCCCGCCGGGCATTGCAGACGATTTCCGAAAGAATGTCATACCGCCGTCAGGAATTTCTGGCTCAACATCGAAGTTCCCGACAGGCCTAGAAACAGGAGACGTCGATGCTGCCGCCCTTATCCAGTTCACGCCTCAGCCCACTCGAACTCGTCCTCATTGCTTTCGAGGGCGACGCTTTCGAGGGTGACATACTGGGCGCTCTGGGAGAACTCGCCGACAGCGGTATGGTCCGCATCGTCGACCTGGCCTTCGTCAGCAAGCTCGCCGACGGAACGGTCACCGTGCTGGAGGCGCAGGAACTGAGCAAGGAGCTTGGCGAGGCGATCCACGCACTCGCCGGCGAACCCGTCGGCTTGCTCAGCGAGGGCGACCTCATGGAGATCGCGGACGACATCGATCCCGGCCAGACCGCTGCCTCGATCCTGGTCGAACACCTCTGGCTCGACCGTTTCGCCACCGCCCTGCGCAAGGCCAACGGCCAGTTGCTGCTGGCCGAGAGGATTCCGCACGATGTCGCGGTAGAGGCTCGCGCCGCGCTCATCGAAGCCGGCAAGGCTGTCCGCAGCTAGATCAAGGAGACTGACATGTTTGGATCGCGTCGCAATCGTCCGAGCCTCATCGGGCGAGCCGCCCACACCGCTGCCCGCACTGCCGTCATCGCCGGCACCGCCACTGCGGTATCCGGCGCCGTTGCCGGACGCCAGGCTGCCAAGGCAGCGCCAGCGGCACCGCCACCGGCAGGTGCCGCTCCGGCCGCCGCTGTTACCCCTGCAGCCGGCCTGGCTCCAGACGCCATCGAGCAGCTCAAGCAGCTTGCCGAGCTGAAACAGCAAGGCATCCTCACCGAGGAAGAGTTCGCGGCGCAGAAGGCCCGTATTCTGGGCTAAGGGCTGTCTTCTGAACCTCTGAACCGGTTTCGAAAGAAGACTGCCTACCGCGAGCGCGACACGCCTTGCTCCGATCGCGGTCGCGTTGAGTATGGCTGTTCTAAAGCACCGCGTAGGCGTGCAGCACCATATCGACCATCGGCAGGCGGACCATTGACCATTCCGGATAGCGCCGAGTGGAGACTTCCGCGCGGTCAAGCTCGATGACTTCGGCATGGCGCGGATCTGCGCGGATGTTGTCGAACAGACGGTCGATGTCCGCGCCGTCGCCTTCGATGACCTGGCAGACTCGAAGGCCCTCAAGGGCTATGACGCCGGTCACATCGTGACTGGCGTTGGCTGACGCGGCCGCCTCGATCATTTCAGCGATACGCTCTTCAGTCATGTCCGAATTGAGACGGGATACGTAGGCGAGGCGAAGCAGCATGCCCCCAGATATCAGTCTGCCCCGCATCGATCAACTTGGTCGACAATGGCTCCGCTTCGGCTCGAATTGCCTGGGCGCACCCGATGCCCCAGGCGTAAGGAAGCCCGCCACGGATTTCGTGGCAGGCTTTCTTTGATTTTCTGTAAGGCGGTCGGTTCAGACCAGCTTGGCGCGCAGTTTGGAATATTCCGCGGCGGTGATCGAGCCGGAAGCCTTGAGCTGGTCGAGCTTGGTGATTTCGTCAGCCACGCTGAAGCCGACAATCTCGCGCAGATCCTCACGCGCCTTCTTGGCGTCCGCCTCGCTCCTCTCGGCCATGTTCCCGGATTGGGTCAGGAGGTAAGCGAACACGCCAAGATAGGGCAGCACGACAAGCACGATCAGCCACAGAATCTTGCCGCCCGCTGAAATGTCCTTGCGGCGGAACAGATCGCTGAACACCGTGATCAGCAGCCAGAACCACATCACGAACAGGAAGATGACAAAGACATCCACCAGGAAGTTGGTGAAAGTAAAACCGCCCTCAAACAGCACTGTATTTCTCCATCAGTTGATTAATTCATTTCGTGTTGACAGGAGTGTCGCAGTCACTTCCTGCTTTCGTGGCCACCAGTCACTGCGTAGCCTTCGCATGTGTCCGTCATACGACGACCACACGGGATTCCAATGTCATGCTTCAAAAGACATATTAAGGAAATGTCGGCGAATTCGTCTGGGAATTTACGCCGTAAAAGTCCTGTCCGGGGCTAACTCAGCCCCGGAATCGTCCGATTAAGCGGTCAGATGATCTAGTTGCAACGGGCCGTGTAGAGCTGCCCGGTGTTCGGATTGCGGTATTCGCAATAGCCGTTGCGCAGGTTGCGGACCAGCAGGCCGCCGGCCGCACCGGCAGCCGCGCCGATAGCCGCGCTGCCTGCATCTCCGCCCGCTGCCAGGCCGACTGCGGTACCCACCGCCGCGCCCGTCACCACGTCGCGCTCGGTCGTGGTGCAGCCTGCAAGCGCGCCGACGAGCGAAAGAGCAATCAAGGTCTTCTTCATGGCCGTGTTTTTCCCGTTTTAACACAAGCGCGGCGCACATCCGGATGGGCCGCAACTCCGATGGACATAGCGACAAGGCAAGCTTTTCCAGAAGAAACTACTTGCCCGCAGCCACGCGGCCAATCGATAGGATGAAAGAGCGCCAGCCGCAATCCATGCGATCATTAAATCGTACGGCGGAGGCGCCGTAATTGTTGTCGCGCAAGAAAAAATATGAGTATTCTCGTTAGAGAAAGCCAACCGTCTGGCAGTCCCGTGCTTTGGCTGGGATCGCTGTCCGGGTTCAATTTTTAATGCCGAAAGTTCTATTCAAAGCTCGGCAGCATCGCTGACGTGCCGCGACGATGACGGCGCGCCCGGGCAAGCCGGGCGGAATTTCTCATCTGGACGCCAGGTCGAGCAACCCAAAGAACAAATGCAAGTGAGGGAGATGTAGTCATGAGCAATGCCGCCGATCTGGTCGATGGAGAAAAGGCTGTCGACCTCCTCATGCATCTTCTTGCCGTTGAAGGCGTAACCGGCAAGGAGGCGAAGATCGCCGAAGCGGTTCGCAAGGCGCTCGAGAAGGCTGGGGTCCCGGCAGCGAACATCCGCTTCGATGATGTCAACAAGCGGATTCCTGTTCCGACAGAAACCGGCAACCTCATCGCGACTCTGCCCGGCACAAGGCCGGGACCGGGCATTCTGTTCTCCTGCCATCTCGACACCGTGCCACTTTGCGCAGGCGCGGTCCCGAAGCGTGATGGCGACAAAATCGTCTCCGAAGGGAATACGGCCCTTGGCGGCGACAACCGTACCGGTTGCGCGGTACTGGTGACCGTTGCCGAAACCCTCATCAAGCACAAGCTGCCGCACCCGCCGCTCACCTTCCTCTTCACGGTGCGCGAGGAAAGCGGCCTTCACGGCGCGCGCGAGATGAACGCGAAGGATCTTGGCGACGTTGCAATGTGCATCAACATCGACGGCCAGAAGCCGGCCGACCTGATCATCGGTGCGGTCGGACAGGAGAACTGGGAGGTCGAGATCACCGGCAAGGCGTCTCATGCTGGCGTGGCGCCCGAGAAGGGCATCTCCGCCACCATGGTCGCGTCGATCGGCCTCGTCGAGGCGCGCAAGGCCGGCTGGTTCGGCAAGGTGGTCAAGGGCGACCACTTCGGCAGCAGCAATGTCGGGATCTTCGGTGGCAAGGACGGCGCGGTGGCCGCCGGCGACGCCACCAATGTCGTCACCGACTACGCCTGGCTCAAGGGTGAGGCCCGCAGCCCGGATGCCGCCTTCGCGGTCGAGATCGCCGAGGGCTATCGCGCCGCGTTCGAGAAGGCCGGCGCGGAGGTCAAGGACAGCGGCGGCGAGACAGCCGTCGTGAAGTTCACCCGCACCACCTCCTACCCGCCCTTCCGCCTGAAGGAAGACGAGGCCGTCGTAAAGCGCGCCGATCGCGCGCTCGGCATCCTCGGCATCACGCCAAACCACGTTTTCTCGAATGGCGGCCTCGATGCCAACTGGCTCGACAAGGCAGGCATTCCGACCGTCACCATCTCGGCGGGACAGGCGGAAATCCACACCGTCAAGGAATACGTGAACGTCCCGGAATATGTCATCGGCTGCAAAATCGCCGTGCTGGCGGCCACGCTGGACGACTGAAACCCGGCCAGCGACCATCTGAAACGTACAGCTCTTCATATTCGTGAAACTCGTGCTATGAATTTCCAGATAGCACGAGGATGTTTTGGTGCGCTTCACAGAGTCAGTATGGCGGCCTTCCGGGTCCGCGCTTTCGTTCGGACCTGACCTCGAAGGCAATCGCCTGTTCGATGTCGTTGTCATCGGGGGCGGAATCCTTGGCCTGTCGACCGCCTTGCATGCGGCGCGCTCCGGTCTCTCGGTACAGGTGCTCGAAGCCAGACTTATCGGCGAAGGCGCTTCCGGCCTCAATGGCGGTCAGGTCATACCCGGCCTCAAATACGATCCCGACTGGCTTCTGGAGCATTTCGGGCCAGAAGCCGGCAAGGCTTTGGTGCGGTTCGCGGCGTCCACGGCCGATAGCGTCTTCGACCTGATCGCCAACGAGCGCCTTGCCGTTCCCTTCACCCGCAATGGCTGGATTCAGGCAGCGCATACACAGACCGCCTTGAAGAACGCCGAAGCCCGCGACAGGCAGTGGCGTCTGCGCGGCGCAGACGTCCGGCTGCTCGACAGCGCAGGGATCGCCGCCCTGACCGGCACCAGTGGTTACCTCGGCGGCTGGCTTGACCGCCGCGCGGGCGTGATCGATCCCCTCTCCTTCACGACCGAACTTGCGCGCATCGCGGCGGCAGCACGCGTCGGCATCGCCGAACAGCAACAGGCGACAAAGCTCCGGCAGGAAGGCGGCGCGTGGCGAATTTCTACCAGCAGCGGCGTCGAGCTCAAGGCCACATCCGTCGTCGTCGCTACCAACGCCTACAGCGACGGTCTGGTCCCGGGCCTTGCCCGCACCATCGTCCCCCTGCATTCCTTTCAAATCGCGACCGCAGTCCTCCCGGCCGGTATTGCGAGCGCCATCCTGCCCGAGGGCCAGGCCGTCTCAGACTCCCGACGTATTCTCGTCTATTATCGCAAGACGCCGGACGGGCGTTTCATTCTCGGCGGGCGTGGGCGCATGTCGCTGCCGCGACACGAAGGCGATTGGGCGCATCTGCGACACGCCATGGTGCGCCTCTACCCGTTCCTCGCCGGCATTCCGATCGAAAAGCGCTGGTTCGGCCGCGTCGCGGTCACGCCCGATCACCTTCCGCACATCCATTCGCCGGAACCGGGGTTGATCGCCGTGGTCGGGTGCCAGGGGCGCGGCGTCGGGCTGATGACATCGCTCGGCAAACACCTCGCGGACCACCTGCTGACCGGCGATCCCGCTTCGCTGCCGTTCCCGCTGACGCCGATCCGGCCGATACCGTTCCATGCATTCCGGCAACTCGGCGTCGCCGCCGCGATCACCTGGTATCGCACGCTGGATGCGCTTGAGCGGTAATCCGCTTGACAGTTTCACAAATGTGAAGAAATCTGTCTGCATTTCAATTTTCTGACCGGGCGGGACCATGGACGCCGTCATCACTAGGACGGACTCATCGCGCACCGAAGCGGGCTTCCGTTTCGCGTTGCTGCTGCCCGGCGCGGTCGTCACGCTTTTCCTCGTCCTCTTCGCGCTCGGGCTGGTCGTCTTCCTCGCGTTCCGCATAAATGACGGTTCGCTGCTCGGCGCCGGCTTCACACTTGCCAATCTGCTCTCGGTGGCCACCGACCCGCTCAACTGTACGGTCACGCTGCGCTCGCTGACGATCGCGGCGCTCGTAACCGTGGCGACAGTCGCCACCGCCTACCCCGTCGCCTATTATCTCGCCTTTCATGCCGGCCAGCGCCGCGGCCTGATCCTGTTCCTCGTGACCCTGCCGTTCTGGACGAGTTATCTCCTGCGCGTCTTCGCCTGGAAGGTCGTGCTCGCCTACAACGGCGTCCTCAACTCGGCGCTGGTCGGCAGCGGCATCCTGTCGGAGCCGACGCTGGCGTTCCTCAACACGCCGGCGGCCGTGGTCGTCACGCTGGCGCATGCCTATGCGGCCTTCGCCATCCTGCCAATCTACGTGGCGCTGGAAACGATCCCCCGGTCTCAAATGGAAGCGGCAGCTGATCTCGGCGCGAAACCCTGGACCGTATTCAGGCGCGTCATTCTGCCCTGCTCCATGCCGGGCGTGCTGGCAGCCGCCCTCGTCGTCTTCGTGCCGACCGTCGGCGACTATGTCACCCCTGCCCTCGTCGGCGGACCGTCCAGCACCATGATCGGCTCGCTCATCCAGGCGCAGTTCGGCAAGGCGAACGACTGGCCGTTCGGCGCAGCGCTCGCAGTCGCCGTCATGCTGGTCATCCTCTGCGTCGTGCTCATCGCGCGCGGCGCCGACCGGCGCTTCGGGAGCCGCACATGAGCGGCGCGTCGGCATCATCCAACGCAGGCCGCTGGCTCGGTCTCTACGTGCTCGTCTACATCCTGTTCCTGTACTTGCCCGTGTCGCTGATCCCGATCTTTTCCTTCAACGACTCGATCCAGGCGGCCTTCCCGCTGCAGGGTTTCACCACCGCCTGGTACGGAACCCTGCTCGGCAATTCGGCGCTGTCAGGCGCGTTCGCCAACAGCCTGATGGTCGGCTTTGTCGCCGCCTCGGCGGCGACGCTCTGCGGCATCACCATCGCCTATGCCGACCTCTACGGCCGCTCCTCCCTTTCCACCGCGATCTCGAACCTCGCGCGCCTGCCGATCCTCATCCCCGGCGTCATCGTCGGCATCGCGCTCCTCATCCTGATCAATCTTATCGGCATCGGCCCGTCGCGCACAGCGATCGTGTTCGGCCACATCCTTGTCGCCCTGCCGACGACGGTGGTGATCATGCGCGGCCGCTTCAGCGCCATCCCGAAGAGCATCCCGGAAGCCGCGCTCGATCTCGGTGCGTCGGATTTCGCCACCTTCCGGCGGGTGATGTTGCCGCTCAGCCTGCCGGCCATCGGCTCGGCCTTCATGCTGGCGTTCCTGATTTCCTTCGACGAGTTCATCGTCGCCTTCTTTCTCGCCGGCACCGAGCCGACGCTGCCGCTCTACATCTGGGCGCAGTTGCGCTTCCCGAAGTCGCTGCCCACCGTCATGGCGCTCGGGACGGTCATCCTGGCCGGCTCCATCCTGATCGCGACGGCGGCCGAATTGCTGCGCCGGCGCGGCCTTGCCGCAGGCGCAAGACGCGCGATTCCCACAACCGCATGACAACAACAAACCGAAAGAGGAGAACGAGCATGACCCACACCTTCAACCGCAAAAGCCTGCCCATGCTGGCCGGAGCGACGCTGCTTCTGGCCACCGCCCTGCCGGCGCTGGCGCAGGAGAAGCTCCAGTACTTCACATGGTCCGGCTACGAACTGCCGGAGTTCAATCCGGGCTTCCTCGCCGCGCATCCCGATGGTGTGGAAGCCACGATGTTCGGCGACGACGACGACGCCTTCACCAAGGTCAAGGCCGGCTTCCGCCCCGATGTCGCACATCCCTGCTACGACAAGGTCGCGCGCTGGAACAAGGAAGGCCTGCTGCAGCCGATCGACACGTCGAGGATCAAGAACTGGGACTCCATCTTCCCGGTGTTCAAGGACCTGCCCGACATCCAGGCCGGCGACGGCAAGGTCTGGATGGTGCCGTGGGACTGGGGCAACACGTCGATCCTCTACCGCACCGACCTGATCGAGAACCCCGAGATGAGCTGGAACATGCTGTGGGACAAGCAGTATGCGGGCCGCCTCGCCACCATCGACGCGGTGCACGACACGCCGTTGGTCGCGGCAATCCTTGCGGGCGTCAATCCCTTCGACATGACGCCGGAGGAAATGGACAAGGTCGCCGAGAAGCTGCGCGAGCAGCGCCCGCTGCTGTCCGCCTATACGACCGACATGACATCGGTCGAGCAGTCGCTGGCCAGCGGTGCGCTGGTCGCCGCCATGACGTGGAATGCGTCGGCCACCTCGTTGAAAAAGCAGGGCGTCTCCGTCGAGTTCATGAAGCCGAAGGAAGGGATGCTGACCTGGTCCTGCGGCTTCGTCCTGCTCAAGGACGCCAAGAACGTCGACCTTGCCTACGACTTCATCAACAGCCGCCTCGAGGCCGCCGCCGGCAAATACCTGATCGAGGCCTATGGCTACGGCAGCTCGATGAAATCGGCCTTCGCAGAGGTGCCTAAGGCGACGCTCGATGAACTTCAGTTGCCGGACGATCCGGAGGTGATGCTGAAGACGACCATCTTCACCGGCCCGATGAAACAGAACGACGACCTCGCCAAGATGTTCGAGCGCGTCAAGGCCGGCGGCTGATCGCCAAACCTGTGCAGCCTCCCGGCACATGGCGTCGGGAGGCTGAGAACTGCTACTGCAAACCCGCTCCGGATACCCAATGACGACTGAAGACGTGGCCAACGTCCGTGACGCCCTCGCCGCAGATGGCGCGAAGGACACCCATCATGCCGACCTGCTTGTCGGGCGGCGGGTGCGGGCGCTCAGGCTGGAAAGAGGCCTTTCGCTTGCAGAGCTCGCCGCGCGGGCGGGCATTTCGATCGGCGCGCTCAGCCAGATCGAGCGCGGCATGTCCTCGCTGCGTGTGCGCGTCATCTGGCCGTTGGCGGCCGCACTCGAGGTCGAGCCTTCCGCGCTGGTTGCGGAGAACGACGAGGCCAGCGATCTCTTCTGCGTGCGGGCAAGCGCGCGCAAGTCCGTGCCTGTCCATTCGGAGGGGATCGCCAAGCAGCTTCTCTCGCCGCCCGGCGCCGCACTCACCGGCCTCATGGTCGTCGTCGAACCCGGAGGCGGCACGGCGGAGGCCTATTCGCATGCAGGTCACGAATTCGGCTGCGTGCTGTCGGGCGTCGTCGAACTGACGATCGACACCGCGCGCTACACACTGAAGGCCGGCGACAGCTTCGCCTTCAAGAGCACGCTGCCGCACGAGTTCCGCAACGATGGAGCCGAGCGCTGCACGATCCTGTGGGTCAACACCACCCGGCCGTCGGAGGCGCGCGATGGCGCCTGAACCGCTCCTGAAACTCCAGAACCTCAGCAAGCGCTTTCCGGGCGGCGTGGTCGGGCTCGATGCCGTCGACATGGACATCTTCCCCGGCGAGTTCGTCAGCCTGCTCGGCCCCTCCGGTTGCGGCAAGACGACCAGCCTGCGCGTCATCGCGGGCTTCGAGGCCCCGACCGAAGGACGCGTCATGCTGGACGGCCGCGACATCACGGCGCTGCGCCCCCACGACCGCCCGGTCAACACCGTCTTCCAGGACTACGCGCTATTCCCGCACATGGATGTCGCCGAAAACGTCGGCTTCGGGCTGTCGCTCCGCAAGATCGACGCCGCCGCGCGCTCAAAACGCGTTCGCGACGCGCTCGACCTTGTCGGGCTGGCGGAAAAAATCAGCGCCAGAGTTTCCGAACTGTCCGGCGGCCAGCGGCAGCGCGTCGCGCTGGCGCGGGCGATCGTCTGCGAGCCGCGCATTCTGCTGCTGGACGAGCCGCTTTCGGCGCTCGACGCCCATCTACGCGAACAGATGCAGGTCGAACTGAAAAGCCTGCAGGCGCGCCTCGGGACCACCTTCGTCATGGTCACCCACGACCAGACCGAGGCGCTGTCGATCTCCGACCGCATCGTCGTCATGCACAAGGGCCGCATCGAACAGGTCGCCTCGCCGCCCGAGCTTTACGACCGTCCCGCGACCCGCTTCGTCGCCGGCTTCATCGGCACCATGAACATCCTGCAGGCGCGCCTGCAAGGCGATCCTCCGACCATGGTCGCAGAGGGCCTTCCAGTGGCGATCCCTGGCAGCGAAATGCCCCCGGGTTCCATCACCGTCGGAATCCGTCCTGAGGACCTGGAGGTCGAACCGCAGGCGGGCTCGGACACGGCCCCGGCCACAATATCCAGCGTCGTCTTCCACGGTCGCCTGCTGCGCCTGCATGCTCTGCTCGGAAGCGCCGAAATCGTCATCGACGTCCCGCGTCGCGGCGATGGGGTCTCTTTCATGCCCGGCGACATCGCAAACATCCGCCTGCGCCCTGGCGCCGTCGGCACCGTCCTAGCCTGAGCTCCGGTTGAGGATAAAAGGTGGCTTCGTCATCCCGGGACGGGCAGCGGACCCGGAATGACGGAGGGGATGAGCCACAGCGCTAGGCGTGGATAGTTTTTCGCAACTGGAAACGCAGCGAACTGAAATCGCTCGCTTTTCGATTTTTCCTTCGCAACTGGATTCACGTGGTCCAGACCTCTCGCATACTTCGTCGCATCCTCACGGGAACCTGGTGCGCACCGAGGCAACCCCACCCGGCCGGACTGCATCCGGCCGACCTCCGCTCAAGGGGGAGGTTGAGTCCGGCCACGCCCCCCCTCTCCACCGCTTCGTAGGGGCGAGGAACCTTACCCCAGTCCCGCCGATATCTCCGCGCATATTTCGACGAGCGCCGCCCTGATCTGCTCGTAGTCCTCCGTGCGCTCGCGATGCTGGATGCATGGGACCACCACGCTCGCGATCGCGCGCCCCGACTTGTCGAGAATGGGGGCGCAGATATCGATCACGCCGACGAGGAAATGGCTCGGCGCAACCACGGAACCCGCCTTCGCAATCGCATCTATCTCCTCGTCCAGTCGGGCAAAGGACGACTTGCCGCCTAGCAGCGCCAGACTTTCCTCGATCATCGCCTTGCGCTTCTCTTCAGGCTGGAACGCGATAATGGTCTGGCCCGATATCGCCTCCGTCGCGGCGTTGCCGTAACCCGGCTGCAGGAAGAAGTTGAATGCGGTCCAGGGCGGCGCGACGTTGGCGATCACCACGGTCTGTCCGCGCGACACCACCACGAGATGCGTGGCGTGACCGATGGCATTGGCGAAACGCTCCATCGCCGGCAGCGCCACCTCGACCAAAGTCCTCGACCTTGGCGTGCGCATGCCGAGTTCGAACAGGCGGTTGCTGAGCGACAGACGGTCGGTCGCAGGGTCGCGGTGAAGGTAGCCGCGCTCCACCAGCACATAGACCATGCGGAAGATCTCGTTCTTCGAACGCCCAAGCTGTTCAGCAATCTGCCTGGCCGTCATCGGCTCCGGCGATACAGCCAGCGCTTCAAGGATATCCAGCCCCTTTTCCAGCGCTGGGGCGGAATAGGCGGCGCGATCTTCGTTGGTCATCGTCACATCGTTAGTTTCATCAGCGGTACTTGACTTCATATGCGAAACCACCCTTAATCGCAATCAGTGCTGAAGGATATCAGCACAGGGGAACAAGGCACCTCTTTGGACGCGTGCCGATTTGTGGAGAACGATCGTGGACGACAGACTGAAGACCTTTCTCGACGCAAAGCTCAATGCCGATGTCAGCCGCCGACGCTTCCTGCAGGGCGCCGCCGGCCTCTCAGCCCTGACGGTCCTCGGCGCGGGAACGCATGCCTTCGCCGCCGACGGCAAGCTGGGCGGTGAACTGAACTTCCTCGGCTGGGACGGCGAGCATGGCGGCAATGTCGCCAAGCCGTTCCTGGAGGCCAACAACATCAAGATGAACGCCTCCTTCCAGTCCGCTGCCGACGAGGCCCTTACACGGCTGAACACCGGCGGCCGCGGCTCGATGGATATCCTGACGCCAAACAAGGATTTCCAGGCAGCCATCCTGAACGCGGGAACGGAGCTTTTCCAGCCGCTCGACCTCAGCCGCATTCCAACTGCTGGCGGCCTCTTCCCGGCGTTCAAGGATGCGCCATGGCTGGTACGTGACGGCAAGACCTATGGCATTCCGATCATCTGGGGTGACGAGCCTTGCGTCTACAATCCCAAGAAGTGGGACGCCATGCCGCCGAAATACACCGATTTCGCCGATCCCAAATTCAAGGGCGAACTTGTGTTGCTCGACGATCCGTTCGGCAACATCTGGCTCTGGGCGACGTCGCTCGAAATGCCCGAGCCGAGCCGGCTCACGGCCGCCCAGCTTCAGCAGGTGCTGGACGCGATGCTGAAGGTCAAGCCGAACGTCGTCACCGTGGGAGCGTCGCATGGCGACATGGCCGACGTGCTCGTGCGAGGCGATGCTTCCATCGGGGTCGGCGGCTGGGCCTATCAGGTCATGATCGCCAAGGACAAGGGCGTCGATCTCGTCGTCGGCTCGCCGTCCGTCGACGGCACGTTCTACTGGTCGGATTCCTACGCGATCGCCGTGGACGCGCCCAACCTCGACAACGCCTACGGCTTCATCGACTTCATGACCAAGCCGGAATCGAACGCGGCGCTTGCTGCCGAACTCGCGTCCGGCTGCACAGTCGAGGCGGCCTACGACCTCATGCCGGAGAACATCCGCTCGATGTTCCCGTACGAGAACGTCCGCCAGCCCGGCGGCGGAATTCTCGGCACGCAGACCGTCGTTCCCCCACAGGAGCCGGATGGCGACGTCGTCGGCGCGCCGGCGTGGGTCGAGGCATGGCAGACCTTCAAGGCCTCCTGACCCCAGCCTTCGCGGCAGGTAGATTAAATCTGCCTGCCGCTTATCATCAGTCGTAATTCATGGGCCTGACGGTGCAATGTCGAGCGCGTCTACAGCATTGTCTGCTTCCAGCCGGCGCGGCCTGTACGCGATGCTTCCCGTGGGCATCTTCTATGTGGTGTTCTTCGCCATTCCCATGCTGTGCCTGCTCGTCCTCAGCTTCTGGCGCGCGAAGGGGTTCGAGCTGATCCCCGATTTCACGCTCGAGAACTACCACAAGATCTTCACATCGCCGCTCTATCGCGCGCTCATGCTGCGCACCATCGGTGTGGCCTTCACGACGGCCCTGATCGTCGTGCCGATCGCCTTCGCAATTTCCTATGTCATGCGTTTCGTCTTCGAGCGCCGCGGCCAGCTGATCCTGCAGATCATCCTGCTATCGCTTTTCAGCGGCTATCTCGTACGCATCTACGCCTGGCGCACCATTCTGGGAAAACAGGGATTGCTGAATTCGACACTGCAATGGCTCGGTATCATCGAAGAGCCGCTCGAGTTCCTGATCTACAGCAACATCGCCGTGGTGATCACGCTGAGCGGCCTTCTGCTGCCGCTTGCGGTCCTGCCGCTCTACTCGGCGATGCTCAACGTATCGCGCGATTACATTGAGGCCGCGCGCGACCTTGGGGCCGGCAAGCTGCACACATTGCGCACGGTGCTGGTGCCCATGGTGATCCCCGGCCTCCGCACAGCCTTCGCCTTTGCCTTCCTGCTTTCGGCAGGTGACTTCGTGACGCCGGCGCTGGTCGGTGGTTCGCAGAGCATGCTCATCGGGAACATCGTCGCCGACCAGTTCCGCGGCATCGGTTCGAACTGGCCGTTGGGTGCGGGCATGGCTTTCGTCGTCGTTGCCGTCATGCTCCTCGCCTATCTCGCGGTGATGCGCCTCATCCGGTTGATCACGCGATGGTAGCCTTGCGCAAAATCCTGCCGGCGGCCTTCGTCTCCCTCGTGGTCGCCTATCTTTACGCGCCGATCGCCGTCATCGTGATTTTCTCGTTCACGACCTCGCCGCGGCTGAGCATGCCCATTGAGGGGCTGACGCTGGCCTGGTATGCGAACGCCTTCGCCAACCCGCTGATCTCGACCGCGCTGCGCAACAGCCTGATCCTCGCTATCATCTCCGCCGTGCTTTCTGGCGCGATGGGCGCGGCCTTCGCCTTCTGGCTCGTCACCCTGAAGCGAGCACGGGTGCAGGCGACACTGCTGACCGCAAGCCTCATGCCGGCCATCGTCCCGCTGCTTGTCATCGGCATCGCGCTTGCGGTCTTCTTCCGAGGCGTCGGCATGCAGCAGGGCCTGCTCAACGCTGCGATCGGCCATGTGCTGGTCAGTCTGCCCTTCGTGGTTCTCACCATGAACGCGCGGCTGGAGACGTTCGACTTCAGCGTTCTGGAAGCCGCACGCGACCTTGGAGCCACCCCATCGCGTGCCTTCAGGGACATCACCCTCCCGCTGATCCGCCCGTCCGTGATCGGCGCGGCGATGCTGGCGGCGGCGCTGTCGCTCGACGAGTTCGTGGTCACCTGGTTCAACGTGGGTAACCAGCAGACGGTGCCCGTGCTGGTCTGGGGCCTGATGCGTCGCGGAATCGATCCCTCGATCAACGCCATCGCGACGGTGTTGCTTTCGGTTCTCGTCTGCCTCGTCATCGCCTCCAACATCATCAATCGGAAGAAGGTCAAGTGACGGCAGCAGTTGAAATCATCGGGGTGCGCAAGCTGTTCGGCGCAACGACCGCGCTGGAGCGCGTTGACTTCGAGGTCGGCGCAGGCGAGTTCGTCTCGCTGCTGGGAGCAAGCGGCTGCGGCAAGTCCACCCTGCTGCGCATCATCGCAGGCTTCGAAAGCCCGAGTGAAGGACGCGTGCGCATCCACGGCGAGGACGTGACCAACCTGCCGCCGGAGAGAAGACCCACCAATCTCGTCTTCCAGCGCGGCGCACTGTTCCCGCACATGACCGTCCGCGAGAATGTTGGCTACGGGCTGAAGGTCAAGGGCTGGGAACGGACGCGCATCAACGACCGGGTTGACGAGATGCTGGCGCTCGTCCGGCTGGAAGGGTTCGGCGACCGCGAACCGGACCAGTTGAGCGGCGGCCAGGCGCAGCGCGTGGCGCTGGCTCGCGCGCTCGCCAGCGAACCACAGGTTCTGCTGCTCGACGAGCCGCTCTCGGCGCTCGACCTCAAGCTTCGCCAGCAGATGCAGCTAGAATTGCGCGCCATCCAGAAGCGGCTCGGCGCCACCTTCGTCTTCGTCACTCACGACCAGACGGAAGCGCTGGTCATGTCCGATCGCATCGCGATCATGAACAATGGCCGCATCGTCCAGCATGGCACGCCACGCGACATCTATCGAAGGCCGAAGTCGGTTTTCGTGTCGAATTTCATCGGCGCCACCAACCTGCTGCGCGGAACAGTCGCCAGCGTGGAAAATGGCCGCACATTCCTGCAGACCGGCAGCGGAACTCATGCAATTCCCGCAACCGGATCGCCGTTGCGGGTGGGTCAGCTCATGGTGCTGTCCGTTCGTCCCGAAGCCGTTCGGCTGCAAGGCGAAGGAGCCCGAGTCAGCGGCCTCGTCACCGAGATCATCTATCAGGGAAACAATGTCCGGGTCGGCACGCGGCTGGATCCGGACACGATCTTCTGGGCGGAAGGACGCGACGACGAGTTCGACGGCATCGCCGTCGGCGACACGGTCGCGCTCGGCTGGGCCGAGGACGCTGCCACCATTCTGGAGGACGACGGCACATGAACGCAAAACTTCAAGCCAGCCTTCTTATCCTCAACGGCTACGTCATCACCATGGATGATAATGGCACGATCTTCGAAAACGGCGCGGTGGCCGTCGGGGAAAACGGCCGCATCCTGGCAGTGGGTGACGATGCAGAGATCGCATCAGCCTACAACGCTGCAAGGACCATCGACGCGTTAGGCGCTCCGGTTCATCCGGGTTTTGTCGAATGCCACCTGCATGCGTCCTACCATCTGTTCCGCAGCGTGCTTCCGGACCAGCTCGTGGAGAGCGAGTCCTTCGATACGTTCGAAGGGCATTTCTACAACACGGTGAACGACGAGGAGGAGTATTTCTCCGTGCTGCTCGCCTGCATGGAAATGGTGCGCAACGGCAGCACGTGTTTCATGGAAGCCGGAACCATCCTGACGCCCGCCATGGCCGCCAAGGCCGCGAAGGAAGTCGGCGTGCGGGCAATCCTCGGCGACCCCTTTATCTGGGACCAGCCGCAGGGTTTCGCGCAGGGCAAGACCGACGACAAGCAGGACAGTTGCTCGACCTGTGCCGCGCAGGCAAAGCTGCATACGGTTCTGGAGCGCGCGCCCAAGACGCGGGCCGAAGCGCTTGCGGTCCTTGGAAACGAACTCAGGCGAAATTCTGATCCTGATGCACTGGTGACGGGCCATGTCGCAGTGCTCGGGCTCGGGACGGCAAGCGAGGAACTGATGATGGAGGCGAAGGCGTGCGCCGATGCCGCCTCGGTTACGCTCAACATCCATCAATCCTATAGCCCGGCGGACACCGAGGCCGACCGCAACCGTTTCGGCAAGGATCCGCTGGTACACCTGCATGAAACCGGCTTCCTGTCGCGCAATGTCACCTTCGGCCACGCCAACCATTTGACGGACGCCGAGTGCGACGCCTTGCTGGACAGGGGAGCGTCCATAGCCTGGGCGCCGGCCGCGTCGATGATGTGGGGACACGGCAGTTCGCTGCATGGCCGACATGCCGAGCTGTGGCGGCGCGGGGCCAGCATCGCACTCGGCTCGGATTCGCCGAACTGGTCGAACGACTTCGACCTCTGGCGTCAGGCGAACCTCGCCGTCATGGCGGCGCGTGATGTCCACATGGATCGGACCTACATGATCGCCGAGGACGGCCTCTACATGGCGACACGCGGCGGCGCGCGCGCTGTCGGTCTCGAAAAACAGGTCGGCTCGCTGGAAGTCGGCAAGCGGGCTGATATCGTCATCCACACCCTCGACCGTCCTGAAATGGTGCCGAGCACCAACATGATCCGCAACCTGTTCTATGCGTCGCGATCCAAGTCCGTGCATACGGTCATCATCGACGGGCGGGTGATTCTCGAAGACGGACGTTTCACCCAGTTGGACGAGCGTGCGATATACGCCGAGGTGCGCAAGGCGTCGCGCTCGCTTCTCTCGCGGATGGGACACACTGTCGAAGCGAACGCAGTGCCGCGGATGCGGCGGCCGGGCTGAGGAACCGACATGGCACAACCCGTTTCCTTCCACCTTGACGAACGCATGTTCGGCGAAAGCGAGCGGCCGCTTGCCGCCAGTGGCGCGCTCGGCATATCGGCGTTCCGCTATCGCTCGGGCGTTGCCGCGCTGCGCATCCAGAACGGCGTC
Organism: Mesorhizobium quangtriensis; assembly: GCF_040081925.1. Classification (NCBI taxonomy): domain Bacteria; kingdom Pseudomonadati; phylum Pseudomonadota; class Alphaproteobacteria; order Hyphomicrobiales; family Phyllobacteriaceae; genus Mesorhizobium; species Mesorhizobium quangtriensis. Next base: position 806,092 of record NZ_JBEBMF010000001.1, on the reverse strand, counting down.
GGATCGGCGATCCTTCTACCCTTTCAGGGACAACAGGTCTGGGATGCGGAATTCCTCGGGCGCCGGCTGACCATGCGCTCCATGTTCGATGAGCCGCTGCCCACGCGAGACTACCTTGCCACCTATGGTGCTTTCTTCATCCACTGCGGCGGCACCTCGATGGGTAACCCCGGGCCGGACGACACGCACCCACTGCACGGGGAACTGCCCAACCTTCCCTATCAGGAGGCTGCCCTTGTCCTTGGAGAAGACAGCACCGGAGCCTATGTCGAGTTGACAGGATCGGGCGGGGACCGGCGGGCCTTCGGCCATGATTTTGAGGCTCGACCGCGCTTGCGCATTTACGAGGGCGCGACGTTTTTCGATACTACGATCGAGGTCGAGAACCGCTCGCTGAAGCCGATGCCGTTCCTTTACCTCGCCCACATCAATTTCCGACCGATCGATGGCGGCGTCCTGATCGATACCGTTCGCGATGACGCCAGGGATGCGATCGTTCGCGTGCCGAATCTTGCAGAGGACGCGACGCCGTCCGTCCGCGACTATCACGATGCGGTCGCGAAGAGCCCTTCACACCACCGGGTGCTGGAAGCCGGGCAGGCGATCGAACCCGAAATCGTCCTGACCATGAAGGCTGCGGCGGACAATGACGGCTGGACACATGCGCTGCAGCGCCTACCGGATGGCGGCGGGGACTTCGTGAGCTATCGCCCCGCGGATCTTCCCTATGCAGTGCGCTGGATCACGCGGAGCGGTGATCAGGATGCGCTTGGCCTTGTCCTGCCGGCAACGGCCGCGCCGGATGGGCTCGCTGCGGCAACGAGGAACGGGCAACTGGTATGGATAGAGCCCGGCCACGCGTTCCGAACCGACTTCCGATTCGGCGCCGTCGACGCGCGTGCGTGCCGGAGCCTGCAGTCCACTATCGAAGCAATTCGCGGCTCTTGAAGCCGCCACCCACAAGAAGAACGGATGCCATGCTAGACACTCCGCAGAACTACACGGGAAACGCCTTCACCAATATCGACTTCGAGAAGCAGGGGCGACAGCTCGGCTTCGTCAGTTTCCCGCATTCGCCGCATGACGATGCATGGGGCGTGACGCAGGTTCCGATCGCGGTTGTCGCGAACGGCACCGGCCCGACGGTGGTCCTCGAAGGCGGCAATCACGGCGACGAGTACGAGGGGCCAATCGTCATCGGCGAACTCGCCCGTGAGCTCGACCCCGGCGCCATACAGGGGCGGCTCATCCTTATGCCGGCCAACAACGTTCATGCGGTGCGCGCCGCGAAGCGGACCTCGCCTGTCGATGGCTTGAACTTCAACCGCGTCTGGCCCGGCGACGGGATGGGTACGATCACACAGCAGATCGCCGCCTATGTCTCGCAATGCATTTTTCCGATGGCGGATGCTTTCCTCGACCTGCATTCCGGTGGCTCGTCGCTGGACATTCTTCCGAGCGCCATCATCGAACCCACCACGGACCCCGACCTGCACCGCCGCAACGTCGCGGCCGTTCAGGCTTTCGATGCGCCCTATTCGGTCGTGGTCGCCAATCTCGGAGACCAGCGCACCGCAACAGCGACCGCCTGCCGCGCAGGCCTCGTCACGATCGGAACGGAGATGCGCGGGGGCGGGACTGTCTCACTGGATGCGCTCGACGTGTGCCGCAAGGGCGTTCGCAACGTGCTCGCCCATCTTGGCGTCATGGAGGGAGGCAGCGCGCAACGGAACGACCGGCCAGTGCTCGAACTCGCAGGCCCTTCGGCCTATGTCTATGCGCCGGTGGACGGGATATTCGAGCCGTTCCATGCGAATGGCGAGGCTGTATCGGCGGGTCAGCCGGCCGGTCGCATCCATCAGACGTGGGACATCACCGCGGAGCCCGTGACGCTGCACTACGGCATCGACGGCATCGTCTATGGAAAGAGGCATCCGGGGCGCGTGGCACCCGGCAATTGCTGCGTCGTCGTCGCCTCTCCATATGGGCAGCGCGCATGATAACGATCGAAGACATCGAGATCGCACGAGAGCGGATTTCGCCCTACATCCGCCGCACGCCGATTATGGAGGCTTTGCACGCGCGCGACCCGCTGCCCGTATCGGCCAGTGTCGTCATGAAGCTCGAACTCGAACAGGTCACGGGTTCGTTCAAGGCGCGCGGCGCGATGAACCGGCTGCTCGGCACGCCGGCCGACCAGATAAAGGCCGGCATCGTGACGGCATCGGGTGGCAACCATGGGCTCGCGGTCGCGCGTACGGCGAAGGTCGCAGGCGTTCCGGCGGTCGTCTTCGTTCCCGAGACCGTTTCCCCGGCCAAGGTCGAGAAGATGCGCGCCTGGGGTGCCGACGTGCGCATCGTCGGCGCGGAATGGTCCGGGTCGAACGAAGCTGCGCATGACTACGCGCGCTCCAGCGGCGCGTCCTATTTCCATCCTTTCGCCGATCCGCTGGTGGTTGCCGGACAGGGCACGCTCGGCCTGGAGATACTCGACCAGACTTGGGACTTCGATACGATCGTCGTCGCCATCGGCGGCGGCGGGCTGGTGGCCGGCCTCTCCACCGCCATCAAGGCGCGGCGTCCCGATGTGCGCGTGGTCGCGGTCGAGCCGATCGGTTCGCCGACCATAAAGGCAAGCCTGGACGCCGGCCATGTCGTGTCACTGCCGGAGGTGACGAGCCGCGTGGCGACGATGTCCTGCCGGCGCACCGACGAGCGCATCTTCGAAATCGCGCGGCAGAACATCGAGCACGTAGTGCTGGTCTCGGACGAGGCAATGCTCGAGGCCTCGCAATGGCTGTGGTTCGAGTTCGGGATCGCCGCCGATCTCTCGGGCGCGGCTTCCATAGCGGCGCTGCGCAGCGGTGATCCGATCTTTGAAGGCAGCAGGCGGATCTGCGCGATCGTCTGCGGCGCTGGTGCGGAGGGCGCTGCGCCGTGAAGATATTGGTGGCGGGTGGAGGCCTGTTCGGCAGGGAGCATCTGAAAACGCTCACGGCAATCGGCGGCCTTGAGCTTGCCGTCGCCGAACCTCGCGAAGACACGCGCGAGAAGCTGCACGCCGACTTCGCACTCGCCGACACCGATGCCGACGCCTTCGCGCTGGTCGATCGCTTCCGGCCCGACGGCATCGTGATCGCGACGCCGGCGGACGTCCATGCGCCGCTGGGGCTGGCTGCCCTGGAAAAGCCGATACCAGTGCTGGTCGAGAAGCCTGTCGCTCCGGATGCCAAGACGATGCGGGGGCTTTGCGACGCCGTAAAGGCCAGCCGCGCGTTTCTGCTGCCCGGCCATATCCTGCGCTTCTCGGCGGAACACAGGCAGTTGCGAGAGGTACTGGCCAGTGGAAGGATCGGCAAACTTCTCCAGTTCACCTCGCGCCGCTATCGCGATGCCAGCCACGCGGACCGCTATCGCGACATTGATCCGGTGCTGATGACGATGATCCATGACATCGATCTCGCGCTGTGGTTCAGCGGTGAGCCGGCGCGCCCGATAAGCGTCGCGCGACGTCCTGCCGGAACGCCGCGTTCGCTGACCGCTGCCTGCCTCGAAACGACATCGGGAGTTGGTTGGCGCCTGTCGACGGCATGGCTTCATCCCGGCATGGACTGCTCGCCCGATATCGTGGAGATTGTCGGCTCGGATGGAAGCGCGGAACTTACCGCTGGAAGCCATATCGAGATCTTCGGCAGAGACCACGAACGCATCCCCGTCGACACGAAGGACGACCCGCTGCGGACGGAACTGGAGTGTTTTCTGGATTGCATTCGTTCAGGCGTCCTCAAGCCGCCGGTGACGCCGGAAGATGCGCTAGACGGGCTAGTCGTTGCGGAGGCGATTGTCGGCTCGCTGCGATCATGATCGTCGATTCCCACCTGCATTTGTTCCGCGACGGATATGGCCACTTTGCCGCACAGCCGTCACCGCTTGGCGATCAATCGGATATCGGGGCCTACGAACGCCTGCGCGAGCAGCACGGCATCGGGGCGGCACTGGTCGTCTGCTACGAAGCCGAGGGCATTGATCCTTCCAACAACGCCTATGTGCGCGTCCTCGCCGACAGCCGTCCGTGGATTCACAGCGTAGCCTATCTATCCCCGTCGCCTGCACTCGGCGCGGAAGGCGTTGAAGGACTGCTTGGGGCCGGACATAGCGGGATCGCGCTCTATCTTCCCGATGAGGCATCCGCACAGGCGTTGTACGGCTGGCCATCGGAAAGCTGGCGTGTGTTGTCGGACGCGAACGCCATCGTTTCCTTGAACGCCCGCCCGGAGGCAACGCGTCATCTAGGGCAGCTTGTTCGCCAAGCCGACACCTGCCAGTTTCTGTTTTCGCACCTCGGACTGCCCGGTCGGCATGATACGTTGCCCTCCAGCAAACAGGCCGCGGAACGGCTGTCGCCGCTCCTGAATCTGGCAACATGCCAGAATGTCGCGGTCAAGATTTCCGGCCTTTATGCCGTTGACCCTGTCGCGCCGCATGTCACGGCGCAGCCGTTCATCGAGCTTCTGCTTGAGCATTTTGAATTCTCTAACCTGCATTGGGGGTCCGACTTCAGTCCTGCCCTCGATTATCTCAGCTTTACCGAGACGATTGATCTGGAATTTCTGTCAGCCCTTCCGGCTCCCGCGCGCGACCTGATCATGGGAGAAAGCCTGGCGTCGAAGCTCGGGATTGTCAGGCTGTAAACTCCCATTCGCTGGCTGCGACGAGGAAAAGCTGATCGGCGGGCTGCCGGCAGAAATCGTTCAAGATCGCAAGTTCAGGAAGCGAGTCGGGTGCGTTCCAGATCGACGCCGTGGAACGTCTTCAAAAGCTCGCTCGCAAGTTGGATTTCCTTCTGCCGCCGCGAGCCATCCCAGTTCAAGGTCTGCGCAGCTTGGACGGCCAGCACGTCGACAAGCCGTGCCGTCAGCCTTCCCGTGACGGCGAGGGTCGTCCGGCGAAACATAAGGTCGGCAAGCCGTCCAACCTGCTCATTACGAAGGATGTAGTCGATTTCGCCTGAGCTGTAGTCGGGAGCGTCGGGAAGTTCCCGGTCGCCGCCATATCCGGCGATATGGGCGGCTATGGCCGCGGCCCTGGTTCCATAGCGGAACAAGAGGTCTTCAATCCGTTTCGGGGAGAAACCGGTCGTGCGCGCGAGATTCGCGACATAGGCCTGGCGCGCAGCATCGCTTTTCGGATAGTCGCGACCTCCGCCTATCGCGAGTTCACGCGTGGAGACGACCCGCTTGATCGACAGGCGCTCCAGCAGGGTCTCCGCGACCTCCTCCGCATAGCCCCGAAAGGTCGTCCATTTTCCCCCTACCAGCGAATAGATCGGGTAGGGTCGGGTTTCGGTCGACTCCAGAACCGGCGTCACATGATCGCGCGTGATGAGGCCAGGGTCCTTTGCATCCGAGGCAGGCAGCGGACGAATGCCACTATAGGCGTAGACGATCTGCTCACGGGAAAACCGGAGCTTGGGCAAAAGCTTGCGCAGGCTTTCGAGCAGATATTCTACCTCCTGCGACTCGCAGCGAACCTCATCGGGATTGCTGGCCTTGATGTCGGTCGAGCCGGCGAGCACTCGACCGAGATATCCGAATGCGAGACAGATGCGACCGTCGTCCGCCTCGAAATAGATCATCCGACCGTCAAGTTCCTTCAAAAGCTCCGGATGGTCGAGAAGAATATGTGAGCCCTTGGTTCCACCGATCATCCGCGAGGTTTCGCCTAGCGTCGCATTCACCGCGTCGATCCATGGTCCGGCGGCGTTGACCACCAGTTTCGGCCGAACCCGCATCGTCGCATCGGTTATCTGGCTGCGAACGATCAGCGCGCCATTGTCCGACCGCTCGGCGTGGGCATGGTTCAGGGACACCGATCGTGGACTGTTGGAAAGACCGTCGAGGATCAGTTCCAGAACGAGGCGTTCCGGGTGAGTGATCGTGGCGTCGTAGTAGGTTCCGGTCGCAACGATATCAGGTGTCAGCGCGGGCAGGTCCTTCAACGAGGCGCTGCGGCTGCCCATGGCATGTCGCGGCATAACGCGATGACGGGAGCCGTAGAAGTCATAGAGCATGAGGCCAATCTTGATCAAGAATGCGCCACGGCTGCGCGGCGCGCTTTTCGATCCGAAAAGCGTTCTCAACGCCGCACCGACGCCCTTCGTCCACGAAAAGATCGGGATGAGCGTCGGCAGGGGTTGTACATAATGGGGAGCATTCGCGAGCAGCAGATTGCGCTCCAAAGTCGATTGCGCGACCAGGCGGAATTCACCCGTCTCGAGATATTTCAAACCTCCGTGGATCAGACGCGACGGCGCAGCGCTCGTTCCCGAAGCGAAGTCATTCTTGTCGATGATGAGGCAGTCGAGGCCCTGGCTGGCGAGGTCCCGAAACAGGCCTGCCCCGTTCACCCCTGCGCCGATGATGAGGACGTCGATCTCCCCCCGATCCTCCATGGCCGAGGCCCGCTTGCCCATACCACCGGGAAAGTCAGCCGCATTTGCGCCGACTGCGGTCATGTGTTCTTGCCCATTCTCACGATTTCGAGATTCACTCCCGCCTTCCTGAGATGCGCGAGATGCCGTTCCTCGACCTGATCGGTTACAAGGACCACGTCGAAGGATGTGAGGTCGCCGAGTGCATTCAGGGCGACCTTGCCGAACTTGGACGAGTCGGCAAGGAGCACCTTCCGGCTGGAAGAGGCCATCATCGCCTGCTTCACCTTGGTAACCTGCGCGTCCTGAATAAAGGCCGTGATGCCATCGATGGCGGAAGCCGAACAGAACAGGACATTGGCGCGAAGGCTTGCAATCGCCTTTTCGCAGACGATGCCGATATAGGCATTGTATGTCCGGTGATATTTGCCGCCGAGGCTGATCAATTCGATCTCGTCGAGGTCGATCAGCTTTTCTGCGGAAACATAGCTGTTGGTGATGATGGTAAGCGGGCGCTCTTCGGGCAGGAGTTCCGCAAGCGTGCAGACCGTGGAAGAATCGTCCAGCATCACCGCCTGCCCCGGTTCGACGTAAGCCATGGCGGCGCGTGCCAGTGCTTCCTTTTCCGCCTTGTTGACGGTTTCGCGATACCGGAACGCACTCTCATAGAGGCCGGAAGGCTGAACGGTGACCATGCCATGCAGCTTGCGCAGTACACCCTGATGCGCGAGTTGATCTATGTGCCGGTGGATGGTCATGCGCGATACGCCGAAGTGCTCAACCAGATCGTCGATCCGGGCCTGCCCGGCCTGCATGATGTAGTCCGCGATTTTCTCGCGACGGTCCTCAGCCCCCACCTATGCCCCCTCCCTCGACCGCTTCGCCAGTCGCTCGATCGCCTGCCACTGTGGAATCATCGAAGTGGCAATCTGTCTGTAGAGGTCATAGCGGTCGGCAAGCGCCTTGCCACCGTCCTTGTCGGGCACGTGTGATCGAAGAACCCTGGTCGTGAGTTGCGCCCCCTCAACCGGAGTTCCGAAGACACCGATGGCGGCGCCGGCTGTCAATGCGGTCCCCCAGGCGGCTGCCTCGTCGGCCGACGACACATCGACGGGCAGCCCGGTTGCGTCCGCAAACATCTGGGCCAGCACCGGGTTCCGCGACACTCCGCCCGTTATCCGCAGGCGTTCGATCGCGACGGCGGAGCGGAGATCGTCGATGTGAAGCTTGTGATTGAACACGATCCCCTCAAGCACCGCCTTCAGGAGGTCGCCTCGCCCATGCCATCCATGAACGCCAAAGAATCCCGCGCTCGCCTGACTGCCGAACGGCGAACCAAACAGGAAAGGATGGAAGATTATGTCCGAAGGCTGCTCCATCGCGGCATCGATTTCGGGTCGCATGAGGGCGTGGATATCAGTCCCCTCCCGAACTGCTCGTTCTTTCAGATCGCGGCAAAAATTGTCGAGAAACCAATCATAATTGGCGGTAGAGGCGGGCGAAATGGCCATCGAATTCCACCATCCCTTGCGGATTCCGTTTCGGCAAAACCAACGGGGGTCGGGAAGCGGCTTCTCCGTCACAACCTCGTTGATCGAGTAAGTGCCTGCAACGACAGCGAGCGCTCCGGGGACGTGGCCGCCTATTCCCAGAGCTGAAGCCGTCACATCATGCAGGCCTGCCGCAACCGGGGTGCCCTCGGCAAGGCCGGTTGCCTCCACCGCGGCCCTCGTGACGACACCGACGATCTCGTCCGGCCTTGCGACAGGGATCAGCGCAGGGCGCAACTCAGCCAGTCCGAAGATCTCCAGCGCAGCATCGTCGTACTCTTGGGTCCGGACGTTCGTAAAGCTGGTGCTTGCTTCCGTGAGGTCGGTGCCGATCTCTCCGGTGAGACGATAGCGTAGCCAGTCCTTGCACGACAGGATATGGCCGATGTTGCGATATCGCTCAGGATCGTGCCGTTTGATGTAGGTTAGCACCGCCGACGGCGCAGACGCATGAGCCGGTTGGCCGGTCAGTTCGATGGCCTTGCCAGAAATTCCTTCGGCGTCCCATTCCTCGACTATGTAGGCTGCACGGCTATCCAGCGACAGGATTCCCGCGCCCAGCGGATCGCCGCGACGATCAAGAAGATAGAGGCCGTCACCATGCGCCGTGGCTGCCACGCCCTTGATTTCGGCCGACGAACGTCCACTTGCCGATATTGCCTCGCGGATGGCTTCCGCAGTCGCTTCCCACAGCGCGCCCATGTCGCGTTCGACATGCCGTGGACGAGGAAATGATTGCGGGACCCGACGCCGGGCAACCGCGACAGGCGTTCCGTCCTCCTCGAACACCACCGCCTTCGTGACGGTGAGACCGCTGTCGATGCCAAGCAGCAAGGCCATCAACTTCCTCCATCAGCTACGGCTGGCTTTCGACGCGAAACGATCCTGCAGACTTGCGAGGTAAATTGCGATGAGCAGAACGCTGCCGAAGACCATCTGGCGGATTGAGGGTTCGATCCCGGTCAGGTTCATCAGGTTTTCGATGATGGCGATAACGATCACAGCCCCAAACACGCCGGAGAGCCGGCCAATTCCGCCATTGAGGCTCGTGCCGCCGAGAATGGTGCCGGCAAAGACCATAAGGATATCGCCCTCGCCAAGATCAGCGACAACCGACTGAAGGCGGCCGACCTCGAGAAGTCCCCCAACGGCTGCGGCAAGGCCGGCGATCCCGAAACAGAAAATCTTCGTCCTGTGGACCATCACGCCGGCAAGGAATGCGGCCTCTTCGTTGTTCCCAATTGCGTAGACTTCCTTGCCGATGCGATGGCGCTCCATGAAGATGTAGGCGACACCGTAAAGAAGCAGCCAGACAAAGATTGCAACAGGGATGCCGAACCATCGCTGCTCGCCAAGATAGGTATATTCGGATGGCAGGTAGTAGACACCTTCGGGGATCAGGAAAATAACTGCCCCGCGCATGACAAGGAGTGTCGCAAGCGTGACCAGGAACGCATTGACGCGCAGGGTCACGGCAAAGGCGCCCGAGGCAAGGCCGACTGCCAGACCGATGAAGGGCGTGAGGATCACCGCCAAGACGGGGTGAACGAGACCTGGAGCCCAGACCGTCATCAGCATGATGGCGACTGTCGGCGCGAAGGCGAAGGTCGATTCGAGCGAAAGATCGACTTCCTTGATCAAGAGGACAAGAAACAGGCCGAGCACCATGCATCCCAGAGGCGCTGCCGCCCACAGGACATTCGTCAGGTTCTGGACCGAAGAGAATCCGGGCACCGTCAGCCCGAAAGCGACGAGGACGCTCAAAAGAACCCAGATCAGGTGGCGCTCCAATAAGTTCCTGACGGTGCTGGGCATGGATCAGACTCCCTGGATAGCCTTGTAGAGCGAAGATACGTTGAAGTTCTCATCACCGCGCCGAAGCAGAGAAACGATTCTTCCTCGGAAGAAAACATAGATCCGGTCGCAAACCGTTATCATTTCCTCCTCGCTTTCGGTGAGCATGATCACGGCGCTTTCCCGCGAAAGATCGGTGCGGATCGCCTTCAAGATCTCCGGCTTCGTCGCCAGATCCACGCCACGCGTCGGCTCGTTGAGGATGAGCAGCTTTGGTGCATTGAGGGTCAGGCGGGCAATCAGCACCTTCTGCTTGTTGCCACCGGACAGCCCGCTCATGTTTACATCAGGTCCCCTGGCCTTGATCTTGAACTCGGCGATCTTGTCCCCGGTGACGGCCCTTGCACGCTTTCCGTCGATCAGACCAAGCGCGGTGGAAAACTGGCGATAGCTGGATATGAGCGTGTTCTCGATGATAGACCGACCCTGGATAACCGCCTGACGCTCGCGATGCTTTGGAAGCAGGGCGATGCCGCGCTTCATCGCTTCGCTGGGAGAGGTCAGATGCAGTTCCTTGCCCTCCATTTCGAAGCTGCCAGCGTCGATGGCTCCAAGGCCAAAGAGCGCCTCGGCGGCTTCGTCCTTGCCCGATCCGTCCAGGCCCGCAAAGCCCACGACATCACCGGTCCCGAGCGAGAGATCGACATCCTGGAAAACGCGCCGACGCGTCAGACCCGAAATCCTGGCAATCGGCCTGGAAGCCTCTTCGGAGACCGCTCGCTTAAGGCCGTCAAGGCTCATCACCTGCGTATCGCCGACGATCCAGTCGGCAAGCTCCGCACCCGTCGTGGCAGCCACGTCGATGGTCGCCACCGCTCGCGCGTCGCGCATGACCGTGACCCGGTCGCAGAATTCCATGATCTCGGACACATGGTGCGAGATCAACGTATAGGAGCGGTCGGGATTGCGGCGAACCAGATCACGCAGGAGACCAAGCAGCATGGTCTTGCGTTCGCGCGACAGAGAGGCCGTGATCTCGTCCAGCAGGATCACCTGCGCTTCGTCAATGAACTGCGCCTTTCCAAAGGCCAGCAGTTGCTGGCTCTCGATGGGCAGCGTGAACATCGAGGCGTCGGGGTCAATCGAAAGTCCGACTGCCTCGCCGACCTCCCGCGCCCTGCGCTTCATCTCCTCTTTGCGCAGAAAACCCATGCCACGAGCCAGCGGCCTGCCCATGAACATATTGTCGACGATGGACAATCGTGGCGCGAACTTGGGCTCCTGCGGCACGAGCGACACGCCCAAGGCATGTGCGCGCACGGGATTGTATTCTTCGATGCCGACAAGCTTTCCGCCGATGTCGATCGTTCCCGAGGTCGCTCTCAAGGCGCCGGAAATCAGACTCATCAGCACGGACTTGCCGGCGCCGTTGCGGCCGATGATGCCGTGAATCTCCCCTCGCCTGACCGAAAGGTCGACATCGGCGACGGCCGTGAGGCCTGGGAATATCTTGGTAAGGCCCGCGAGGCGATAAGAATGCGTCTCGGCCGCCCGCTTGGAGCCGGCGGAATGGGGAATGCTCGCGCTCATCGGCATGTACTCGCAGGGGAGAGACGGCGGCGTTCTGTGCCGCCGTCTCGTCTGGATCAGTTAGCAGCCTTGATCTGATTGGCCCAATTGCGCGGATCGTTTGCGGGAACATCTTCAGGAATCGAATACGCCTGAATCTTATACCAATCACCGTCGAAGTCGGAAGACGGGATGATCTCCACTGGCGCCCAGAGTTCTTCGCCCTCGATCGGCAGGGTTCCGGCCGACGCCGACCTGTCCAGCAGCTTCCCGCTCTTCATCATGTCGTAGAGCAGACGCATCGTGATGATGCCTTCGCCGGTCGCCGGCTGGACGGAGATGTGCGTAAGGTCGCCCTTCTCCAGCGCGGCGAGTTCCGGCTGCGTGCCGTCGATGGTGGCGACCGGGATATGGGCCGGATCGTCGGACTTCTTCAGCATGCCCTGCGCGGAGAAAGCCGGGATCGCGCCACCGATACCCATGGTTCCGTCGATGCTGGCGACAGCCAGAATCTTGTCCTTGCCGTAGCGGGAAATCAGGTCGTCCACCGCCTTTCGAGCCTTGGAGCCATCGCAACCGGCTTCCCGGGTTTCGATCTTGATGTTGGGATTGTCCTTGATGATGGGCTCGAACGCGGAGTGATAGCCGGCGCTGCGCCCAATATCGAACGAGGCCGTGATGATGCAACGAAGTTCGATGATGACGCCTTCCTGCTTGCGCCAATCTTCACCGCGATGCTTGTCCAGCCAACCGACGATTGCCTCACCGCCCTTGCGACCGGCCGTTTCGTTATCGAAGGCCACGAACGTCGACTTTGCCTTAGGCACGAAGGCGTTCGAGACAACTACCGGTATGTTTTTTGCGGCGAGATCCTCAACGGTCTTGATCATTGCCTCGCCGCGCCATGGCACAAGCAGGACGCCGTCAACGCCGCGGGCTATCTGTGCATCCAGCGCGTTGCGCTGGGCGCTCACATCATTCGCGCCGAAGACGGTAAATTCGATCTTCACGCCATCGCGGTTCTCGATGCTCTTCCTCTCCATTTCCTGGCCGAGCTGGACGCCGTTGAAATAGATGTCATTCGGTTCCCAGCGGATAACCGCGACACGATAGGTATCCTTCGCCATCGCCACGCCCGACATGGCCAGCGCAAGCGACATGGCTGGCAAAGCTGCCAGCAAAGCTCTCTTCTTCATGGTGATCCTCCAAACGCGCGTCTCTTCCCTAAGCGCGAATGTAACGTATATCGATGATATTATATCGTCAACATGCGTTACATTTTCTTTGTCCTAAATCGCAATAAAGGCTGCTCGAGTTGTGGGCATGCGTGCCGGGAAGGGTTGACGGTTGGACATGGATTCAGTCGCTTGCTAGCATTCGCGGAACACAAGGAGAGTTCATGACTGATAAGTTCAAGCGCGTATTCGGGGCGGGCAAGCCAGTGATCGGCATGGTGCATTTTGGCGCCTTGCCGGGCTCGCCCTTGTATGACGCCGACCGGGGGCTAGACGGGATCATTGACGGAATAAGCCGGGATATCGACGCGCTGCAACAGGCGGGCTTTGACGCGATCATGTTCGGCAACGAAAACGATCGTCCTTACGAATTCGCCGTCGATACGGCCTCGACCGCGACGATGGCCTATGCGATCGGTCGCGTCCGCGACAAAATCACCGTACCCTTCGGCGTCAATGTTCTGTGGGATCCGATGTCGTCGATCGCGCTGGCGGCAGGCACGGGCGCGGCGTTCGTCCGCGAGATCTTCACCGGCACGTATGCTTCCGACATGGGACCCTGGACGCCGGATGCGGGAAAGGCGATGCGCTACCGCGATCGGCTGCACCGGCAGGACCTGGCGCTGCTCTACAATGTCTCGGCGGAGTTCGCGCATTCTCTCGACCAGCGCAGCCTGCCCGACCGCGCCCGCAGCGCCGTGTTCTCAAGCATTCCCGATGCCATTCTCGTGTCCGGCCAGATCACTGGCGAGGCGGCGAAGATGGTTGACCTTGAAGCCGTTAAGAAGGTGCTGCCCGACACGCCGGTTCTCGCCAATACCGGCGTCAAGCACGCAACGGTCGGCGACGTGCTTCTTATTGCCGATGGCTGCATCGTCGGCTCGTCGCTCAAGGTCGATGGCAACACATGGAACGCAGTGGACCCTGATCGTGCCGCCGAATTCATGCGGCTGGCGCGGGCGGCGCGCAGCGCATGAGCGGGACGGTCCGGCTCGGCAAGGTCGGAGAGCGTCTCAAGACGCTGCTCTGCGACCTCATGCTCATCCCCGGCCTGTCCGGCTATGAAGGGCGCGTGCGGAAATATCTTGCAGGCCGTCTGCAGGAACTCGGGTTGGTGACGCGCACCGACGGGCTCGGCAACCTGATCGCCACGCTCGACGGCGACTCCGACGCGCCATCGGTCATGCTCTTTACGCATATGGATCAGCTCGGCTTCATTGTGCGCAAGATTGAGCCGAATGGCTTTTTGCGCATCGAGCGGCTGGGCGGCGTACCGGAACGTGCCCTGCCCTCGCAGGAAGTGCTGATCTGCGTGGCGCCCGGGCGCGACCGGCCCGGCATCATTGCCAACAAGAGCCATCACGCCACGACACCCGAGGAGAAATACAAGATCGTCCCCTATCAGGACCTCTACATCGACGCCGGATTTGCCAGCGCCGACGAGGCGCTTGAGGCCGGTGTCGATATCGGGTCGCCTGTCGTCTACCGGCCGTACTGGCTGGGGCTTTCGGACCAGCGTATCGCCGGCACTTCGGTCGACGATCGCGCCGGATGCGCGGTCGTCATCGAGGCCGCCCGGCAGATCATCGAGCAGCCCGACCGGCCGACGGTTCACTTCGTGTTTTCGGTGCAGGAGGAGTTCAACCTGCGCGGCGCACTCACGGCGGCACAGGTTCTGCAACCCGACATCGCGATCCAGCTCGACCTGCTGCTGGCGACCGATACGCCCGACATGGGTTATCGCGGCGACATTAAGCTTGGTGGCGGGCCCGCTATGAGCATGTATTCCTTCCATGGCCGCGGCACCTTGAACGGCACGATCCCGCATCCGGCGCTTGTGGCCCTGTTCGACCAGTCGGCGCAAAGCATCGGCGTCCCACTGCAGCGAAGCGCGCATGTTGGTGCGCTGACGGACTCATCCTACGTCCAGCTTGTCGGCGGAGGCGTCGCCTCAGTCGATGTCGGTTTCCCGATGCGCTATTCGCACTCGTCGCTCGAGGTCTGCGACTTGTCCGACCTGGAAGGACTCACCACGCTTCTCGTCGAAGCGATCAGCAGGATCGACGACAGTTTCAGCCTCGATCGGGACGACTACGAATGAGGCACTATCTCGGCATAGACATCGGCACCTTCGAATCGAAGGGGGTCATCGTCGACGAAAAAGGTCGAGTCGTCGCCAACGCTTCCCGTCCGCACAAGATGCTGGTTCCGCAACCGGGTTGGGCGGAACATCGCCCGAAGCAGGATTGGTGGGGAGATTTCACCTACATCTGCCGCCGGATGCTGGCCGAGAGTGCGATCGCGCCCGAGACGATCCGGGCGGTCGGAACGAGTGCAATCGGCCCATGCATGCTGCCGGTGGACGAGAATGGCGAGGCGCTGTCCAACGCGGCGCTTTACGGCGTCGATACGCGTGCTACCAAGGAAATCGAGGAACTGAACGCGGCAATCGGCCCTGAGCGTATCCTCAGCCTCTGCGGCAATGCGCTGACGTCGCAATCGGTCGGCCCGAAAATCCTGTGGCTGAAAAGGAACCGGCCCGACATTTTCGCCAAGGCGGCGAAGATCGTCACCTCCACCACTTACCTCGTGCAGAAACTGACAGGCGAATGCGTGATCGATCATTATTCGGCCGCCAATTTTTCGCCGCTCTACCTGATAGACAAGCAGGCGTGGAGCAGCGAACTCGCACCTGACATTATCGAGCAGGAACGGCTTCCGAAAATCGTCTGGACAACGGATATCGCAGGCCACGTTACCGCGGCGGCGGCCCGCGCGACCGGTCTGGCGAAGGGTACACCCGTGATCGCAGGCACAATCGACGCAGCCTCCGAAGCGCTGAGCGTCGGCGTCACCCGGCCGGGGGACATGATGGTGATGTACGGCTCAACGATCTTCACCATCATGCTGTCGAAAGAGCGCATCGCCGACGGGCGGCTCTGGTACGCGCCGTGGCTCTTTCCTGGCGAGCATGCCTCAATGGCGGGGCTAGCCACAAGCGGGACGCTGACCCACTGGTTTCGCGACATCGCGGCGCGCGAGATTGATCGCGGTAAGGCTTTCGCAAAACTCTCCCGCGAAGCGGAAGCATCGCCGGCGGGAGCGAAGGGACTGGTGATGCTCCCGTACTTCTCCGGCGAGCGGACGCCTATCCATGATCCCGATGCGAAGGGTATGATATTCGGGCTCAACCTCACACACACACGCGGCGACCTCTATCGCGCCCTGCTCGAAGGTATCGCCTGCGGCACGACACACATCATCGATACGTATCGTGAAATCGACGAGGTGCCGAAGAAACTGCTCGCCGTCGGCGGCGGCACGAAGAACAAGGTCTGGTCGCAGGCGACGTCAGACATTTCCGGCATGGCGCAGACCGTTTGCGCAAAGACGGTCGGGGCGAGCTATGGCGACGCTTTCCTGGCAGCGCTTGCTGTCGGTGACGTCAGGAAGAAAGATATCGCCGCCTGGAACCCGGAGGCGCGTCGCATTGTCCCATCGCGCTCGCATCGCGTCACATATGCGCGCCAGTACCACATCTTCCGTGAACTCTATTCCCGCAACCGCGACCTGATGGCCGAACCGTCATGACCGATTCGACCAATGCTCTTTTCGGCCGGGCGCTCGGCGAGCTTGATGCCGTCCTCTCGCGCGTCGATGCGGACGCAATCGAGCGCGCCTGCCTTGCGCTTGCCAATGCGCGGCGCATCGGAATTTACGGCTGTGGTCGCGAAGCCCTGCAGATGAAAGGCTTCGCGATGCGCCTTTTTCATCTCGACCTGCCGGTCTCGGTGGTTGGCGACGTGACGATGCCGGCGCTCGGCGAAAGCGACGTGTTCTTTGCCAGCTCGGGCCCGGGAGAAACGACGACCGTGCTGACCCTGATGAAGGTCGCGCGCGAAGCAGGCGCATGGAACCTGCTCGTGACCGCCCAGCCCAAATCAAGCGCGGCGGCGCTTGCCGACGATGTGGTGCTCATTCCGGCTCAGACAATGGCCGACGACCAAGGCGCCAAACGCACGTCCGTCCTGCCGATGGGCTCGGTATTCGAAGGCGCGCTGTTCCTTCTTTTCGAGATCATGATCCTCAGGCTGAAGGACATTCTCGACGTCACGCCAGAAGCCATGCGCGGCCGTCACACCAACATGGAATGACCGTCCGTCGCGCGGCGGCAGCTCTACTTCACCGCACCTGCAGTCATGCCCTTGATCAGGTAACGCTCGAGCACAACGCCGATGATGATCAGCGGTATGATCGCAGCGAAGGAAAGCGCTGCCATCGACCACCAGCTTATGCCCTGGCTGCCCGTCTGCGACGCGACCATGACCGGCAGCGTATTTGCATGGGTCGACGTGAGCAGCGCCGCGAAGAAATACTCGTTCCATGTCAGCACGAGGCTGAGGATAAAGGCAGCAATCATCCCCGGCAGCGCGATCGGCAGGATCACACTGAAGAAGGCGCCCCAGATCGACAGGCCGTCAACCAATGCCGCCTCTTCCAGTTCGGTCGGGATCGACTCGAACTGGTCGCGCATGATCCAGATAACGATCGGCAGCACCGTCAGCGTATAGAGCAGGATCAGGCCGATCCGCGTGTCGAGCAGCGCAAGCTGCTTGTAGAGCACAAGGAAAGGCAGCGCGAGCACGACCGGCGGCAGGATCAGTTGCGACAGGAAGAAGAAGGATATGTCGGAGTTCCGCATGAAGCCGAACCGGTAAGAGAACCGCGACAGGCCATATGCAGCGAGCGAGCCGAGGATGACGGCGATAGTGGATGCGGAGATCGCGGTGATCGCCGAATTGATGAAACGCTGCATGAACTGATCGCGCACCGTGCTTTCGGCTCCGATCGTTTCCGGCGACAGGCCGAGCGAACGCCAGCCGAGCCAGGCGGGCTTGTAGTCCACCCAAGGAATGAGCGCGCCCTGCATGACATTCGGCGCGGTCTTGAAGCTCGTGGTGATCGTCCAGTAGATCGGGAACAGGCAGACGATCGCCCAGGCGATCAGCAGCAGGTAGATGAGCGTCTTGCCGGCAATGCGCCTTGTCTGGAAGGCGCGGTCAGTCTCGCCGTCGCGAAAGATCGCCTCGCTCATGTCTTTGGCCTCGCGAACCTGTCCGCCAGCTTCATCAGGATTGTCATGGCGATGATGATGATGACGAGATAGACCATCGCCAGCAGCGTTCCGTAGCCGACATTCGAGCGGTCGCGATACTCACGGAAGATGAACGATGTCACGGTGTCCGTCGCGCCGCCGGGACCGCCTGCCGTCAGGTTGATGACGATATCGGCAAGCTTCAGCTTGAAGATGAGACGGATGAGGATGGCCGTGATCGACACCGGCAGCATCAGCGGGAACGTCACCTCCCAGAAGCTCTTCCACGGGCTTGCGCCGTCAACCTTTGCCGCCTCCGTCAGTTCCTTCGGGATGGCCTGCAGCCCAGCCAGGATCATGATCATCATGAACGGGATGAAGGTCCAGGCGTCCAGCAGCATGATGGTCATCCGCGCGACCTCCGGCGAGCCGAAGAAGGACGGATTGTCCCATCCGAGCCAGCGCGCGAAGCGGGCCACCGGCCCGAAGCGTATCTCCAGCATCGACTTGCCGATCATCCAGCTTACGGCGACGGGCGAAAGCATCAGGGGCAGCAGGAAAGCGACACGAAAAAATTTCCGCGCGCGGATCTCGGAATTCAGCAGCAATGCGAGGCCGAAGGCGATGACGTATTCCACCAGGATCGCGAGAGTATACCAGACCATGTTTCGCAGTGCGTTCCAGTAGAACGGGTCGCTCCACATCTGGCGGACGTTGTCTAGCCCGTTGAACTGTCGGCCAAGCGGCGAGGACAGGTTCCAGCTAGAAAAGGCGATGACCAGCCCGAACAGCAGCGGAAAGACCGTCAGCGAAACGACGAACAAGGCTGCCGGCAGCACGAACAGCGTGCGCTTGCCGTGTTCTCCGCGGATCAGAACCTGACTCCAGCATAGACATGCCGCCCACAGGATGTAGGCGTAGAGCACCGGTCGCCACGTCTGAAAGCCGAAGTCGCCATAACCCATGTGCTGGGCGGTCTGGAGCGCCGCGACGAGCGCGACGACAAGAGCCGAGCCCCAGACGATGGCGTGGCCGAAGAGCCTTCGTCTGTCGGAGATATCGTCGGCGGTGACGACGTGAAGAAGGTCACCCTGGCTCAATGCGTCCCCACTGTCACCTTCATGCGCCACGACGGAACGACCGTCGCTGGAAAACTGCTAGGAGAAAGAGGGAGCGCGCAAATTTTTGCGCGCTCCCTCGATTTGCTTAAAGACCGAGCGAAGCCTTGTAGAGCTTGATCTGGTTTTCGCGTCCGATCTGGTCCGTGATCTTCTCCCAGGCGGCCGCGATCGCGTCCGCCGTCTCCTGCGCGGACTTGTACTGGCCGGCGAAGCCTTTCGCCAGTTCGTCCTCGGCGACCGAGTAGTACTGGAAGATGCCGGGGATGCGCGGTTCGATTGCGGCGTTCGGATGGTTGTAGCTGTCCGCGTTCGAGCCGAGATAGTCTTCGATATAGGCGCGATCGTAGCCGGCAGCTTCCCACTCGTCGTAGTTGAAGTGCGATTGGCGGTAAGGCTGGAAGCCCGACGGATACGCCGACGTCCAGAGGCTGATGTCCTTGCCGCCAAGATGGGCGGCAGCGGACCACGCGGCCTTTCGCTTCTTTTCATCGCCGGAAACGCGGCTGGTCACGTAAATGCCCCAGCCGATATAGGCCATGTTCGGCGCGAAGTTGCCGCCGTCAGGAGTCTCCCACTCGCTTGTCTTGGAGTTGTAGACCTTGTCCGAGCCAGGGTTGATCGAGAAGCCCACGACATCGCCGACCACGGAAGTATCCGACGTCCGCGCCATCGAACCCACGTCGCCCCACCAGGTCAGTCCCGCGCCGGTACCCGCGAGGAATTGCTGGAAGGCCGTGGTGCCCGGGTCGGCGTTGATCTGGTCCGACGGGTAGGCGCCAGCCGCGATCAGGTCCATCACGTCCTGGATGGCCTGCACGAAGGCAGGGTTGTTGACGCGCGGCTTCATCGTATCCGGGTCGAACAGCCAGGCCTTGTCGTCGGGATGCTTCGCGTAGGCCGACGCGCGATCTTCAAGGAAGTAGAAGCCGAAGCCACCCCACCCCTTGAGCGGATCGAGGAAGCCGTAAGCATCGAGACCGGTCAGCGGGTCTTTCTGGCCCTTGATCTTCTTCGACCATTCATTGACCTGCTGCCACGTCGTCGGCATCTCGGTAACGCCCGTCGCGCCGGAGATCGCCGGATCGGTCAGATAATCCTTGCGATAGGCGAAGGTGTGGCAGTCGCCATCGATGGTAATGCGATAGGTCTTGCCGTCCCAGGTGCCGACCGGCGGCTTCAGATAGCCGACCAGATCGTCCGCTTCGATCTGTTTCGCAACCCATTCCGGCATCTCGTCGAGCAGGCCCTTGCTCGCCGTATCGCCTTCGAAAGGCGCGCCCATCTCGATGATGTCGAAATCGACCGTTCCAGTCGCAATCGACTGCTGAAGGCGGGCGTTGTAGTCGGCCTGCGCAAGGTCGATCCAGTTGATCTTGGCGCCGGTATAGGCCTCCCACGGTTTCAGGAAACCGCGGAAGAGGAAGTTGTGCAGGTTCTGGTTGTTCAGACCCATGAAGGTCAGTTCGACGCCGGCGAACTCGCCTTCGGCGACATTGGCCTTGGTGGCGGCGAGCGTCAGTTCGCCGACCTTCTGCCAGTCCGCGTCAGTAGGCGATCCGGCGCCGACGCCGGGGATTTTCAAAAGCTCGGCGCGCAGATTGTCCTGCGCCGACACCTGGCGGGTCAACGCACCAAGTGTGCCCGTCGAGGCCGCAGCAACCGCCGCCATGCTCGCCGCGCCCTTGAGCAACGCACGCCGGGTCGCGCCGGCACGCATCAGATACTCGTAGTGACTCACTTTCATCTAGCTAACCTCCCAAGCTTGAATCGGATTTCAGTCCATTGCACCAAGGCAGACCTTTGTACTCCCAACACGCGGCCTTGCTATTTGGCCTCGGTCATCCTCGGCCCTGAAAAGTCCGCGAACGCATCGCAGGCAATCGAACGACACTATGGATGAAGCCCGATTGGAGTCAACGCGATTGGCAAAGTTGATTTGTCAATGAAAACGGGCGATGGACTCGGTCTTTGGTGTTGGCTAGCTTCTGCCGCCAGAAACACAGCCCGGGGGGACGATGGCGCAGGTCGCAATCCAGAATGTGGCAAAGGCCTTCGGCGCAGTGAAGGTCCTGCACGGCGTCTCCATCGGCATCGCCGACGGAGAATTCGTGGCGCTCGTTGGGCCGTCGGGCTGCGGCAAGTCAACCTTGCTACGCATGATCGCCGGCCTCGAGGAAGTGACGGGCGGAACCATCGCCATCGGTGATCGCGTCGTCAATCAGTTGCCCCCGAGCAAGCGCGACATCGCCATGGTCTTTCAGAACTATGCGCTCTATCCGCACAAGACTGTCGCGCAGAATATGGGGTTCGCGCTCAAATTGCGCGGCGCCGACCGAGCAACCATAGACGAGAGAGTGCGCAAGGCGGCCGAGATTCTCGATCTGCTGCCCTATCTGAATCGTTATCCGCGCCAATTGTCTGGCGGACAGCGTCAGCGCGTCGCGATGGGTCGAGCCATCGTGCGTGACCCGCAGGTCTTCCTCTTCGACGAACCGCTTTCCAACCTCGACGCAAAACTGCGTGTGCAGATGCGCACGGAAATCAAGGAACTGCACCAGCGCCTGAAGACCACGACCGTCTATGTCACCCACGACCAGGTCGAAGCGATGACCATGGCTGACAAGATCGTCGTCATGCAGGCCGGCAGGATCGAGCAGATGGGTGCGCCGCTCGAACTTTTCGACCGGCCAGCCAACACCTTCGTTGCAGGCTTCATAGGCTCGCCCGCCATGAATATACTGAAAGGCAAGGTTCAGGGTAACGGCGTTCTTATAGACGGTGCACTCCTTCCCTTCACGGGAGAGCACAACCTCTCCGAAGGACAGGATATTCTCTACGGCGTGCGCCCCGAACATTTCGACATCGTCGGTGAGGACGGTATCGCTGCGCGCATTTCGGTGGTCGAACCGACAGGGTCCGAGACGACGGTCGTCCTACGTTTCGGCGAGAGCGAGATCGTTGCCCTCTTCCGTGAACGGCACGATTTCAAGCCCGGTGACACGCTTCACCTGCGGCCGCGCGAGGAACTGGTCCATCTCTTCGACCCGCAAAGCGGGCAGAGGGTCTGAAGACCCGCAAACAGAATCTATCCGGGAGGAATTCGACACATGCTTAAAGGTGTTCATCCGCTGCTGAATGCGGACGTGCTTTACGCTCTGCGCGCAATGGGACATGGCGACGACCTGATCATCTGCGATACTAATTTTCCCGCCGACTCGGTCGCCCGGCAGACGAGGCTCGGAAAGCTGTTGAGGCTGGACAACACGACCGCCGCGCAGGCAGCGGAAGCGATCCTTTCTGTCTATCCCCTCGACAGCTTCGTGGATGACGCGGCCGCCCGCATGGAGATTGTCGGCAAGCCGAAGGAAGTCCCGCCGGTCCAGAAGGAAGTCCAGAAGGTGATCGACAAGGCCGAGGGCAAGCGCTGGCCGATGATCTCGATCGAACGCTATGCTTTCTACGAGCGCGCCAAGCAGGCCTATTGCGTCATCCAGACAGGCGAACGTCGCTTCTATGGCTGCTTCGCCTTCCGCAAGGGCGTGATTCCGCCGGACGCCGCTTAAGCCATGGCCGTGCAGAAACCTGTCGTCATTCTCGGCGTTTTCGTCGCGGACACCGCCTATCGTGCCGCCCGCGCGCCGCGCATGGGCGAAACGATCCTCGGATCCGGCTTCAAGCTTGGCCCTGGCGGCAAGGGTTCGAACCAGGCGGTCGCAGCCGGTCGCCTCGGCGCGGACGTCACGTTCATCACACGGCTCGGCCGTGATCCCTTCGCGGATATGGCACTGGCGACGTGGAAGGATGCCGGCGTCAAGGCCGCCGTGATCGAGACACCCGAAAGCTATACAGGCGCGGCCTACATTTTCGTCGAGGAAACCACCGGCAACAACGCCATCATCGTCGCGCCGGGCGCGGCATCGCTGATCTCTTCCGCCGACATCGACGCAAACGCCGCGCTTATCCGCTCGGCCGGCGTATTTGTCACGCAACTCGAGCAGCCTATCGACGCGGCGGAGCGCGCATTGGAGATCGCAAGGGAGGCTGGAGTCACAACGATCCTCAATCCGGCTCCGGCGGCGAAACTGCCTGACCGCATCTACAAGCTCAGCGACTACCTTACGCCCAACGAGACCGAGACGGAAGAACTGACCGGAATGAAGGTCGAAAGTGTCGACGACGCCCGGCGCGCTGGTGACAGGCTGCTTTCGCTCGGTGTGGGCGCGGCGGTCATCACGCTTGGAGACAAGGGCGCGCTTCTCCACACCGCACGGCAGTCGGAGCACGTGCCTGCAATATCGGCCGGCCCCGTCGTGGAGACGACCGGCGCGGGCGATGCGTTCAACGGCGGCTTTGCAGCGGCGCTTGCCCGTGGCGTCGCCCCCCTGGAGGCCGTGCGCTTTGCCTGCGCCGTGGCAGGCATTTCGGTAACTCGCCCCGGCACGGCGCCCTCCATGCCGACGCGGGACGAGGTCGAACGGCTGCTGTGAAGTCGGCAACTTGGCGGTTCGCCAACGGGCGTTCCGTATCCTTGCCTTGCCGTCAGGCCGGCTGGTAATCGGCCTTCAGTAGCACAAGTCCATGCACTGGCTACTCTCTGGCGTTCATGGTCTAGTGGCTCCACCGCGAAGGCTCGCCATAAGACATTGCCCCCGGTGGCTTAATCTTTCGCCTTGCCGGCGCGGGGAACATTGTGTGGCGCCGCTACGCGACATTCCCTCTAACGTAGCGTGACAGACAACGCACAAGGTCTTATGTCATCTGGCTCCACTGAAAGCGCTCTTTCATGGCAATGGACAAGGCTTAAGAAAGACAAACGTTGGACTCCCGTCAGCTCAAATACTTCCGTGAGATCGTGGAAAACGGCTCCATGAGCGGCGCGGCGCGCAATCTCGGCATCGCGCAGCCGTCGCTGTCGCAACTGGTGCGCAATCTTGAGGAGACACTGGGTGTCGAGCTCCTGATCCGCACCGCTCGCGGGATCGTGCCGACCGAGGCGGGGCAGCGCCTTTACCATCACGCACGGCAGATCGAGAATTATATCGAGACTGCGCGCGAGGACGTGGTAAACGTCGGCTCCGAGCCATCCGGCAGAGTTGTCTTCGGAATGCCGCCAACCATCTCGATGGCCCTCTCGATTCCAATGGCGGAAACGATCCGCATCGAGATGCCGAAGGTGAAGTTCGGCGCTATCGAGGCCATGACCGGGCATCTGCGCGAATGGCTCATCAGGGGCGAACTCGACCTCGCCCTGCTCTACGACAACACCAACATCGGCGACTGTTCGAACTCGCTACTGTTGACTGAAGACCTCTGGTTCTATTCGGCCGCGGAGGACTGGCCGTTCAGCACGCCGCCACTGGAGCCCGTGGACCTGAAGGCCGTCCTTGCCACGGAACTTGTCCTGCCGTCAGAGCGGCACGGACTGCGCACCTTCATCGAACGGATCGCGCAAGCGCACCAACTCGAGCCGAAGGTTTCCATCGAGATGGATTCCCTCACCCAGATCAAGGCGCTGGTCGCGCGCGGCAGCGGCTACACCATCCTGTCACCGGCTTCCATGCACGACCTCGTCTCTGACGGCACGCTGGTGGGAAGTCCCATCATCAACCCGCATCTGAGGCGTAACGTTTTTCTCGTCCGCTCGTCCAACGCCGGGGTCACGCTGGCGTGCAGGCGCACCGAGGAGACCTGCCGCGAGGTCGTGGCAAACCTGGTCGCGCGTGGTATCTGGCAGGCGCAGCTTCCAGACAAAGCATAGACCCTTCTTATACCCCTTCGTTGCAGCGCTTATTGGATGTGTCGGCCCAGCCGACCTATTGTCGTTCCGATAGGGGAGGAAGGCTAGCCGGAGTCCCGATCCGCTTGAGGAACGCAGATATGACCGTCCAGCTACCGGAACCTCTGAACCTGATCGGTGGAAGTTGGGTTCCGGCACAAAGCGGTAGGACGCTGGATGTCGTAGCGCCGTCAACCGGCAAGGTCTTCACAACGATAGCCGCCAGCGGAGCCAGCGATATCGATGCTGCCGTGTCGTCTGCGCGCCACGCTTTCGAGGAAGGCGCGTGGGGGCGGATGAGCGCAGTGCAGCGCGGGCGCATCATGATCCGGATATCCGAACTGATCACCCGGGACGCCGAAGAACTCGCGCAGGTCGAAAGTCTCGACACGGGCAAGCCGATTTCCCAGGCGCGCGCGGACATGGTTGCCGCAGCGCGCTATTTCGAATTCTACGGCGCGGCAGCCGACAAGGTGCATGGCGAACACATTCCTTTCATGCAGGGTTATGACGTGAAGGTGGTCCGCGAGCCGCATGGCGTAACCGGGCACATAATCCCCTGGAACTATCCCGCGCAGATGGTGGGACGCACGCTCGCTCCTGCCCTGGCAATGGGCAATGCGACCATCATGAAGCCGGCCGAGGAGGCTTGTCTTACCGTTCTCATGATCGGCAAGCTTGCGATGGAAGCCGGCATGCCGGCGGGCGCGATAAACATCGTCACGGGCGAAGGTCATGTGGCTGGCGCGGCACTGTCCGAGCATCCCGGAATCGATTTCATCTCCTTCACCGGGTCGCCCGAAGTCGGCGTGATCATCCAGACGAATGCGGCGAAGAATTTCATCGGCTGTACGCTCGAACTCGGCGGCAAGAGCCCGCAGATCGTCTTCGAGGATGCCGATCTGGATCGGGTCCTGCCCGTGTTGGCGGGAGCCATCGTCCAGAACGGAGGGCAGACCTGTTCGGCGGGCAGCCGTGCTCTCATCCAGCGCTCCATATGGGACAAGGTTGTCGGACGCCTGGCCGAACGCTTCAAGGAACTGACGGCAGCACCTTCGGAACAGGATCGCGAGCTCGGCGCGCTTATCTCGGGCAAACAACGCGACAGGGTGCAGGCGTTCATTTCCGGAACGGACTCTCCCTTGATTGCACGCGGCAAGGTAGCAACTGGCTCACCGGAAGACGGGTTTTACGTTGCGCCTGCGCTCTTCGGGCCCTGCGATCCACAATCCACCCTAGCGCAGGTCGAAGTCTTCGGTCCGGTTCTCGCCGCTATTCCGTTCGACGACGAGAAAGAAGCAATCCGGATTGCAAACGGCACCGAATTCGGTCTGGTCGCGGGAGTATGGACGCTGGACGGAAACCGGCAGCAGCGTGTTGCGAAGGCGCTGCGCTGTGGGCAGGTCTTCATCAACGGATATGGCGCGGGGGGCGGCATCGAACTGCCGTTCGGTGGCAGGCGCAAGTCCGGACACGGCCGCGAGAAAGGCTTCGCTGCCCTTCACGAGTTCTCGACAATCAAGACGATCGTTCACAACCACGGCTGAGGTGATCGACCATCATGTCGGATCAAGCGAAGATGGACATCTCTGCCGACGTGCGTGCCGGATGCGAGGCGTTTGTCGGCAACTGCCGGGAAATCGAGGATACGCTCGCCCCGGAAGCTGCTGACAAGCTCGCGGTCCTTCTTGGCCACGAATTGCCCAGCGAGCACCTGCCACCCACATATCACTGGGCCTATTTCAACAAGGGCATTCCTGCGCGTGATGTCGGCGCGGACATGCATGAACGGACAGGAATTTTCCTGCCGGCCGCACCTTTTCATCGCCGCATGTGGGCGGCTGGGGATGTCTCGATCTTCCAGCCGCTGCGCATTGGCGTTCCGGCACGTCGGCGTTCAACCGTCACTGCCGTGGAGTTCAAAGACGGCAATTCCGGCCAGATGTGTTTTGTCACCGTCTCGCATGAGATCGAACAGGACGGCGCGCCCAGCATTTCCGAGAAGCAAACGATCGTCTATCGCGATCGGGGCGGTCCAGAGAAGCCGCTGAGGCAGAAGGAAGACGCCATTCCGGAGGGCTACTTCGTCCACGCCGACAGCGAATTGTGGTTCTACTCGGCGATCACTTACAACGGACACCGGATCCATTGGGATCGTGAGTTCTGCCGGAACGTCGAAGGCTACCCGGATCTCGTTGTCCACGGGCCGTTGATGGCGACGAAGCTGTGCGAGGCGATGCGCGGCGAAAAGCTGGTGTCCCAGCGTTTCACTTTCCGCGCACAGGCACCCGTCTTCACGACTTCCCCTATCCGGATCGTGACCGGCGTTCCGGGCGAGCAGAGGCATGGGGAAATCCAGCGTTCTGACGGCGTGGTTTCCATGACGGCAAAACTGACGTTGCTCTAGGCCCGGCAGGCTGCGGAGGACTCGGACCGGGACGCGGCGACGGGACCTGTTATTTGCGCAGCGCGCTGCCTACCGCGCGGGCGCTTTTGCCCGCCAGATCGGCGAACGCCTGCCAAAGTCCAGTTCCACGCGCTCCGATGAGCGCTTCCGCCTTCGTGCGCAGCTTGCCGGCAAGCACATGCTGCGGCAGCTCTGCGTCCAGATCGTGATGCAGCTCTATTTTCGCACCATCCTTCAGCGTCAGGACGCCCCGCGCCTGCATGTCGGTCAGCGCATCGTCTCCGATCACCTCGACCTTGTTGGCGAATGCCGAAAGCGCACGGTCGTCGACAAGACTGTCGCGGTAAATCCGGTCGTCGCCCGTACGATCGCCCCGGATCGTCATGCCAGCCAGCCAGTTATAGCTGAACTTCACCTCAAGGCCTGTGCGCGGCCGCTTGATATCGCAGACGCTCAGCCAGCGTGGATTGGTGCGCAGCACGAGCGCGGCAATGTCGTCGAGGCCCCGCCCCTTCAGGGCGTCCGCGCCGAGGAGCGCCTCGATCATCGCATGCGTCCCGTGGCAGCAGGCATGAAGTTTGTATTTGTTGTCGTCGAAAATGAAGTTGTCGATGGAGCCGTCGCTTGCCGGCTCTGCGGCAGGCGAGTGTGTCGGTATGAAACCCTGTAACCCCTCAAGGCCGTCATCGGAAGACGTCATGCCGAGTGACGCGAGCTTGGCGCACTCGACACCATTCGAAGCGGCGATGCCTGCATTGTAGGGCTTTCCCATGGTGCCGAATTGCGATTTGAGCCCGGACGCCCGGGTCGAGCATAGTCCGATCGCATTTCGCAACTGCTCGCGGTTCAGGCCATAAAGCCGCGCGGCCGCGACGGTCGCGCCAAAGGCGCCAGCGGTAGCCGTCTGGTGAAAGCCTTGATTGTAGTGCGCCCTGCCCAGAACGATTCCAATCCTGATCGCAGCTTCCGCGCCGACCAGAAATGCTTCGACCATGGCATCCGCGGAGGCGTCGATCTCCTCGGCCACTGCGAGTGCTGCCGGATAGATAGCGACAGACAGATGCCCGATATGGGCGAAATGCGTATCGTCGTAGTCCAGCGCATGGCTGGTTGCTCCGTTGACGAGCGCCGCCATGCGCGCAGGAACTCCGCCATCGCCAAAGACCGAAGACACGCCGTTGCCCGCTTCCTGCTCCGCCAGCAGGCGAAGTTTTGCCGCCACCGGTTCGTCGGTTGCAGCGATACCGCACGCCATCCAGTCGAGCAGCGAAAAACGGGCGAGCCCCATCGCCCGGGCAGGGAGACGGTCGGAGGGCAGTCGGGCCAGTTCGATGACACGGTCGATCAGCAACATGGAAAACTCCCGTATGTCACAACGCGCCGTTCAAGGCGTGGTCATGGTCGTGAAGGTCAGCGCGCACGGCCGTTGATTCTGTCCAGGCCCGCCGCAAGCCAATCCGGCCGAACCCGCTTGCCGTGCTCGAGTTCGATCGTCCGGATCGCATCCTCGCTGGTACGCCCGAAGCCGACGCGAAACGCCATCCACCAGACGAGCACGACACCGAGAAGCCAGAAGAGGATTTGCCAGACCCAAAGCGAGGGAATGCCGAGCGTGGCCTCGCCAGAGGTGAAGATCGGATGGCTGAAGAAGGTGTTGCCCAGCACGGCGCCCGGCCCGTAGGCGAGGAAGCTCCACAGCAGCATCAGCGCCCAGAACAAGCCACGACCGCCGACCGCCACGCCCGTCGCCTGGAATAGCGCATCGTGCAGGCGGTTGCGCTGTAGACTGTCGGGCGCACGAAGCGTCGCGGCGGAGGCGAGCAGCACGACAGCGAGGTTGATCGCCAGTCCCCAGGCAGCGGAATGGATGGTCAGAGGCCAGCGGCCCCATGGCAAATTGACGAACAGTCCCTCGAAGAGGATCAGGCCCGGCGGCTCGGTGAAGAAGACGATCAGCATGCCGAGCGTCATTCCGGCGATGACCGCGCCACGGCTGATCCAGCGCAGGAAAGTCAGGCCCAGAAAGGCCGGCAGAAGTTGTACGGCGAACGGCAGGGCAACGCTTCCCAGTACCGCCGAAACCAACGGCAGGAAGCTCGCCATGAAGGCGAGGAGGAAGAAGGCGAAACCTATGGCTACACGCGCCGAAAACCGCTGCTCCTGCTCGGACAGATCCGGGAACAGGTAGCGTATCACCAGTTCGCGCGTGACGAGGATCGCACCGCCCGTGACGAAGAAGCTGACTGTAAGCAAGGCGCCGACAAGCAGCATGACGATGAGGCCGACGCCTGTCAGCGGCTCGAAGGCGTAGAACTGTATGGCCAACGCGATGGGACCGTCGGCCATGCGTGTCGCGAGTAGAGGGGCACCAAGCACGAAGATGCCGGTAAGCAATCCGGCGGCAAGCCATACCGTCGATAGGCCAACCGCGCGACCCGGGCTTGCCGTCTGCCCAAGGTAGAGGGTGGCCGGGCTGAAGACTATGCCAAGAAGGGCTATCACCGACGACGACAGGGCAACCGTCGTGAAGATGCCTGTTGCCGGCATCTCCTTGCCGATACCTGCGCTGTACTGGATGACGCCGGGAAGGCGGTCCCAGAGAACGCCGTCCTGCACGGGGATTGGCGCGGCCGGAAAGCCGGGCGCGGATGCCAGCATCTCGGCGAGGATGGTCGAGCCCGGAAAAAGAAGTGCCAGCAGCACCGCCTGCATGGCGAGCGTCATGATCGTTGCGCGCCAACCGCCGATGATTGCAGGAATGGCGAGCGAGATCGCCAGCAACCAGACGCCGGCCGCGCGCGGCAGCAGGCCATCCGTAGCTCCCTCGAGCAGGTGTGCAGCGGATGAGAGGAGGTTCGCCGAGAACGGCAGTGCAAACAGGACGGCCAGTCCAAGCATCACAATCCGCAGCGTAACGGATCCGTAGAACTGGCCAAGCGCCTCGCCGGGAGTCGACAGACCCGCGACGCGCGCGACGTACCACATGCGATTCCACAGCAGCAGCGCTGCCATTGCGGCGAGGACGAAACCCACCGCCAGATGCGAGGCCTGCAAGCCGAACCGGGTGACCATCGCGAGTTGCGTTTGCAGTCCGAGCCCGGTCGCGACAAGGGCGGGCAAGAGGAACATCGCTGCCCATCCCGGCAATGCCTGCGCGCCGTCGAGGAAGTCGGCCGGACGCGCTTCCTGACGAGCGGTGACCGCCGCGATATAGACGCCGTAAAGCGCCAGCAAGGTAAGGATGGAGAGCAGCAGCGGCGTCATCTGCGACCCCCGCGATGCGGAAGCCGCGACGCCGGCCGCAGGTTGTTGTCACGGACCACGTCGAACTGCTCGAAGGCTCCTCGTGCGCCGAATGCGATCACCAGATAGGCGACCACGGCGACTACAAGCGATATCAGGCCGAGTCCGACAGGTAGGAAGATGCGTGCGCCGAGGCCCGGCGGGCCGACGAGAACCGCCAGCAACAAGGCGAGAACCGATGCGGCGAAAGCCACGATCCCGAGAGCCCTCTCGCCCGTCGTGAAGCCCTTCCCGAGGACCGCGTTGGCAATGATATGGGCGACGAAGGCTGCGATGATGACGGCAAACCCCGAGAATATCCACCAGGCCCCGCCGGACGACAGCCCCCTGTGGAGCAACGTCGCCGCGACGAAGGCCGATGGCGTCCAGATCGCCATGACCAGCGCATGCCGATCGAGTCGGTCATAGGGTTTCATTCAGGTTCGCCGCGTGCTTGCCGCTCAGTCGTCGCTGTCCTTGTCGTCGGGCTTGGGCGGAAAGTTCTTGAACTGCATCCCGCCCGCGGCGCCGAGGTTCTTCAGCGGCAGTCCGATCTCCTCCATGAGACCATCCACGAATGCCACCTGCGTGCGATACTTCATGGCGGAATTCACCACCTGGTCGGAGATGTTCCCGCCACCACCACCGGAGCCGCTCTCCGACGGGCTGTTGAGACCAGGCAGGCCATCGACCTGCAGGATCTTGATGGAGTCGATGTTTTCCATCGGCTTGACCTGCTCGCGGATGATCTCTGGCAGCCGTGTGACCACGCCCTCGAGGATCGCGCTCCGGCGGCTTTCCTCGCTGCGCACGTTCTCGGCTTCGTTGAGCTTGCGGTTGCCGCCGGAATCGACCTCGTAGCGGAACTCGGCTGCCTTTGCCTCGGCGATCTCTGCTTCGGCGCGAAGCTCGCTTGCCGTCTTTTCGGCTTCCGACTGCTTGACCACGCGGATCGCCTCGCGCTCCGCGCGCGCCGTCGCATCGATGATCTCGACGGTCTTGGAGCGATTGGCTTTCTCCTCGGCGCGCGAAGTCTCGATCTTCTCCTGCGTCAGGGCAAGCTTGCGCTGCGCCTCTGCCTCGTTCGTCCGAACCACGGCTTCGTCGATCGCCTTGTTGACCACTGCGATGAGACGTTCCTTGTCGGCGATCTCGATTTCCATCGCCTGCTCGATCTCGAAGCGCTCGATGTATTTGCGCGCAGCGATCCGCAACTCCTCGATCTCGCGTTCGGCGACGACGCGTGCGTCCTCGACCTCGCGGAAGCTTGCGGTCTCGGCCAGCTTGATCTTGTGCTGGCGGTTGATCTCGCGTGAGCGGATTTCCTCTTCGGTCTTCAGACGCTCGTTTTCGACAGCCAGCTTCTTGGTCAGAGCCGCGCGCTCGGTTTCGGCCTTCGCCTTCTCGCTGGAAACCTTGATTTCCTTCTCGCGCTCGACGCTGGCAAGTTCGACCAGCTTGCCAGTCTGGATGCGCGCCGTCTCGACATCCTGCTGCGTCGCAAGCCGCGCGCTTTCGACCTCTCCGTCGGCTTTCGTTTCGTGCAGGGCGATCTGCTGGCGCGAAGCGATCTGCGCTTCACGGATTTCGTGCTCGCGCTGGATGCGCTCTGCCTCGACCTGCTGGCGCGCCTGGATGCGCTCGTTCTCGATGCGCGTCTTGGAGGTGATCTCGGTCAGCTCGGTATCGCGCTGACGTTCGATCTCGAGCGCCTTGACGTCGTTCTCGGCGCGGATTCTCTCCTCGTCGATCGCACGGCCCTTGGCGATCATGACGCGCTCGGACTCTTCCTCGGCCTTGGTGCGCGACTGGGTGATGGCGATCTGCGAGGATGCGCGCTCGGCCTCGATGGCGGCCGCCTGCTGAGCCTTCTTGGTCTCGATATCGCGCGCCTGCTCGATGCGGACATATTCGAGGTCGCGATCGATTTCGATCACTCGCTGCTCGGCTTCGAAGTCGCGCAGCTTGATCTGCACCTTGGTCTCGTTCTCGATCTGGTTGCGCAGCTTGCGGCGCTCTTCCGTCTCCTTGACGATCAGCGTCAGACCTTCAGCGTCGAAATGGTTGGACGGGTCGAAGACGGAGATATCGGACTGGTTCAGCGAGGTCAGGGCCGCCGTCTCCAGTTCGAGGCCGTTCATGGCCAGGACGCCCTTCACGAGTTCGGACACCTGCCTGATGAAGGATGCGCGGTTCTCGTGGATCTCGTTCATGGTCATGGTTGCGGTAACCGAAGCCATCGCATCGACCAGACGACCCTGAATCACCTCCTTGAGGGCGATGGGATCCTGGGTGCGCGCGCCGAGCGTACGCGCCGCGGTCGAGACCCCTTCGTTGGTCGCGATCACACGCACGAAGAATTCGGTCGTGATGTCCACCCGCATCTTGTTTTTGGTGATCAACGACTGCTCACCCTGGCGACGGACCTCGATCGGCGTGGCGTTCATGTTGACGACGGTGATGTCGTGGATGATCGGGATCACCAGCGCGCCGCCGCCCATGACGACGCGCTCGCCGCCCGAGCCGGTACGCACGAAGCTCTGGTCCTTGGACGAGTGGCGGTAGAGCCAGTGCAGCAGGTAGACGCCCACTGCGATCAGGATCGTCAAAAGTATGATGATGGCGATGATGTCGGCACCGGTCATGATTTGGTTCCTTCCTTAGCGCCGGGGACTATCAGTACCGGTCCTGGCCGGCGACAGCCAGGACGATCAGCGACGGGATGATGAGATTCACGATATCAAAAACGCTGTAGAGCACGATGATCGACGGCGCCTGTCCGACACCGATGACGACATCGACGAAATGCAGGATAGGGTAGACGGCCCAACCCAGCGTGAAGAGAAGCCTGATCCAGAAATATCCGAAGCGGACCGGCCTCGAAGACTTGCGCACCGCTTCAGGCATGGCGCCGAAATACATCTCGCCAAGGATGTAGAGCCAGAAGCCGATCGAGATCAGCACGCCCAGCGTCGGGTTAAAAAAGCCGGCGTCGCCGAGCCACCGTCCGAAGACCATCAGCAGCGAAGCGCCGACCAGACGCCAAAAGACGCCGACCGGAACCGGGCCTTGGGTCCGTGCATAGAAGTAAACCGCCGCGATCTGGAGCGGATGCACTGTGTACCAGGCAGAGAAGCGAACGCCGGCACTCGCCGCGCCGGAGCTCAGCCAGTAGCCAGTCGCGCCGGCATAGTAGATCGATGTGACGAGGCACGCCGCGCCGACCAGCGCCGTCGGCACCCGCCAGCGTTCGTTTGACCAGCTCAGGCCAACGAAGCAGAGGACTGCGGCGGCGAGGCTCATCAGCGCCAGCCCGGTCAGCGAGGTCGATACGACATCCTTGGACGTATAGAGGGTGGTGAACATCACATTTCCTTAGACAGTAGACCGGATGTGCGGCGAACGGCCGTACAGGGCGACCATGGGAAGGATCAGCAAGCCGAAGATGAACTGCTGCCACTCGTACTGAAGGCCAATGCCAAGCAGGAAGGACGTCAGCACCTGCAGCACGAGGACGCCAATGACGGTGAAGCCATAACCGCCATTTCCCCCCAGCAGGGACGTTCCGCCGATGACGACGGCGGCCAGCGTGGTGAACAGGTACGGATCGCCCACGCCGATGAACGCTCCGCCTGACCAGCCCAGCAGCAGCGAACCCGTAAGCGCTGCGAATACGCCTGACAGGACGTAGCAGGCGACCCAGTACTTGAACTCGCTGACGCCGATGAGGCTAGCCGAACGGCGATTGCCGCCGAGCGCGTAGAGATTGCGGCCCCAAGACGTGATCCTGAGCCCAACGATCAGGATGATTGCGAGAACCACCCAGATGATGATGGTCGGCGGGAATGGCAGACCGAAGAAACGGCCGTTCATGGCGGCGAGGTTGGCCAGCCATGGCGGCACCGTGCCGAACACGTTGCCGGCATATTGCGAGCCGATGGACGTCATGATCTGGGTGAAGCCCGCAACGGCGAAGCCCGTGCCCAGCGTCACGATGAGTGCCTGGCCTTGCAGGCGGAAGCTCATGATGCCGTTCAGCAGTCCGATGATGCCCCCCAAGACCAAAATGAAGCCGAAGGCGACATAGGATGGGACACCGACCGTAATCAGGAACAGGAGCGCGATGTTGGACGAACCAATGACGAAGGGGATCGAGAGGTCCAGCCCGCCCAACAGTGCCACCATTGTCTGGCCGATCGATGCGATTCCAAGAAATGCCGCGAAAAGCAGGATAGCCCTGATGTTGGATGCGGAGAGGAAACCTTCGATCGAGAAGGCCGAGATCACGATAAGCGCGAACAGCACGATGAGGCCGATGAAAGCGCTGCGGCCCGCCGCGAAATATCCGGAAATCTTGAACGCGAAGACGAGGGTGAGTTCAAGGATCAGGAAGGCGATCAGGTTCTTGATCGAACGGAACTCAGGCACGCCCGCCGTGATCAGCAAATAGAGAATCAGCAGCCCGACCATGGCGATGATCATGACGCGGTTGTTCTGCCACAGGCTCCTGACGCGCCCGCTCTCCGCTTCCGCTTCGTCCTGAGACCCTGCCGCATCGCGTGCCTCGAACACGACCGCGATGTAGTTCAGGAGGATGAAGAGCACGGCTGCGAGCAGGACGGTGAAAAGGATGACCTCCTGCGCGGCAAGCCTGCCCTGCCAGAAGCCGACGCCCAGCCCGATCGCCGCCACGATGAGCGACAGCACGATGTTGAGCCAGACGAGCCCAATCGACCTTGGGATCGGCAGCAGCGCGAAGCGGGCGCGTTCGACGGGGGTCTCGCTCATGCGCCCCTCCCGAACAGGTGGAATTCTGGCTGGATGATTGCGGCCGCGAACAGCGCGACGATCAACACGGCAACGACGACGTAGAGGAACAGGCTCATCCTCCGCGCGCCCGCGTCGGCGTTGATCAGCCTGGCGGTTGCGACAAAGACGATTGCGGCCAGTCCGACGAGAAGGGCTATGCCCTGGACGGAGTTGACGAATTGTCCAGCGCCACCGCCACCGAAACGAGCCGGAGTGATCAGGAAGTAACGATCAGTCAGCGTGCCAGTCACAAGCTGGTGCTCGGCGCCGCCATAGGTCCCGCTCGTTGCGACATGCATCATGATGCCGAGCACGACCAGCCCGAGCACGAGGAACGCGCTCCAAGGCGATATGAAGCTCACGTAACGCGAGATGACCGGGACAAGCAGCGTCAGCAGAAGCGACAGGACGAGAATGATCCCGTAGACCATCTGCGTCATGAAGGCCTGGATGGCGCCGAAATTGAAGGTCGCCAGAACGTAGCCGATAAGCCACAGGCTGACCGCGCCCATGAGCGCGCCCGTGGCGCCCCCACGGCCTCCGGACAGGGCAACACCGCCAAGAACCAGCGCGGTCACAGCCGTCAGGGTCATGTTCTGGCCCTGCGTCGGATCACCCGACGAGATCAGCGCCGTATAGCAGAGCGCGCCGAGCGCAACGTAGATACCGGCGATCAGATGAGCGCCGATGCGCACGATGTCTGTCTTCACGCCCGACGTCCACGCCGCGCGTTCGTCGTAACCCATCATCTTTAGGTTGGAATAGAAGGTGGTCGTGGTGAACAGGTACCAGCCCGCAGTCGCCAGCACGATGATCAGCAGGACCGGCGAGAAGATGCTGGTACCGCTGCCCCAGCTCATCATGAATTCGGGGGCTGAGCCGCCGGGGCGCGGCAGGATCACGAGGTTGATGCCGGTGAGCGCCAGGAAGCCGGAGAGCGCGACGATGATCGGCTGCACCCTGACGAAGATGATGATCAGCGCGAAGAGCAATTGATACGCCATGCCCAGGCCGATGGCGACGATGAAGGTCGCTATGGGGCTGGCGAGATATCCGGCCGTGCTGAGCTTGACGACGACCACGTTGATGAAGGCCAGGAGCGGCCCCACGGCAAGGTCTACCGTACCCCGTCCGGCGACAGCCAGCACCATCAGGGCATAGGTCGCCATGATCAGCGGCGCGGCCACGATGATCGCGCTGCCGATACCAGCCGGCGTTACCAGGCTCGGCCCACGGATCACGGCTGTCGAAAGCAACACCGCAATCAGGGCGATCGGAACCAGAAGGTACGCGTTCGATGACGAAGAGGACTTTGCCATACTCTATTTCGTTTTGTTTCCCGCCCCGGGCCTTTCTACGGCCAGGAGCGGGAAGCATTCACAATGTTAGAGATCGATGACGCGGCGATCCGACGACCGTTCGCCACGGCTGCCCGATGCTGCGCCGTCCTGTCGGCGTGACGACCAGTCGCGTGCGTTTCCGCCCCGGCGCTTCGGATCGTTCTGGATAATCTTGCGCAGGATCGGCATGATCACTTCCTTGAACTTTTCCGGATCTTCCGACGTCGGGAAATGTCCGCCGCCGAAGATGACGCATTCGGAGTTCTTCACCTTCTCGGCGGTGCGCTGGGTCATTTCCGGCGTGCAGGCGAAATCGTACTCGCCGGTGAGGAAGTAGACCGGAACCTTGCCCGAGATCTTGTGAACCTTGTCGCGGAAATCGGAATCGACCGAGTAGAAGTAGAGGTCGCCCTTGAAGATGCCGGGGCCGCCCTGCGCATAATACCACCAGGTCTCCCAGCGGTACTCGTCCGGGCTGTCAGGCGCCATAAGACCAAATACCGACGTGGCAACTGCCTCGCCGCCATGGATATGGGGATGATGCAGGGGATCGATGTGCCAGCCTGGAGAGTGGTCGCAGCCTTCGAGCGAGATCAGCGCCGAGTATTCGTTCTCGTAACGGAGCGCGAGATCGAGGCAGATGTTGCCGCCCATCGACTGGCCCATGACGACGGGCTTGTCCAATTCCAGCGCACGGCAGAACTCGAGAATGAACTCCGAATAGAAGTTCGTCGTGAGCTTGTACTCCTCCTCCTCGAGGTGCCAGCCAGCCGGCGGAAGGGACTTGCCATGGCGCGGCAGGTCGAACGCTATGACGCGAAAGTTCGCGCTGATGTCGGGGTCATTGAGCTGGTGGCGGTATTCGCGGCCATCCGCGCCTGCGGTGTGGAGGCACACCAGGGGAATGCCCTCACCGGCTTCTTCATAGTAGGTCCGGTAGGTCTTGCCCTGACAGGTGACATAGACGTAGCGGCCCACGATCTGATCGTGTTTGTTCATCGCTCGCTCTCCTTAAACTTCGCGCATCAGGGACAGCATCCAGTGCATGGCCCGCATGTTCTGCCAGAAGGTCAGCTGGTTGCCTTCGATCCGAAGCTGCTTGTGTAGAGGATGCGCCATGGCCCAGATGTCGTTGAACATGGGCGGTGGCGTCTTCTGGCTGAATTTCGACCATGCGGACGACGGGGCCCGCAGGGCGAATTCATAGCCGAAATCCGACGGCTCGAGACCTTCCGAGATCTTGGCGACCTTGCCCTCGCGCATGTGCAGGAGATAGTCGACGTCATCGACACCGAGCACGAACCTTGCATTGAAGAAACGGCCAAGCTTGGGCATGACGCGGTCTTCATTGACCCGGCGTGCCCACCGCTCGATCCATTCCAGATCGATGGATTTTCTGCTGCCATATTTGCTCATCTTCTTCTCCTGTCTTTCAGGCAGCCGGCAACGCCGCCTTGGCCGGACCGTAAATTGCTGTGAAACTTGTCTGGTCGATCGTCACCGGCAGAACCGCGGTCGCGAACGCGGACAAATCCGCATCCGGAGCAAGGTCGAGCGAACGCGTCTTCAGGGCGTAGAGCGTGAAGACGTATCGATGGGCGCGATCCGGTGGCCATGGGCCGCCGTAGCCCCGACCGAACCCGGGAATCCTGAACGTTACGAAATCCGAGTTCAGCTCCTGTGAGCCCGAGGGCATGGCCGCCGTCATCGATGCGCCCTCGGCAAGGCCGCGCGCGTCTGCCGGGATGTTGTAGACCAGCCAGTGTGCGAAGCTGCGTGGAAAGTTGAACTCGGCCGGCACGTCGGGGTCGGTAATGGCGAGCGCGAAGCTCTGCGTACCCTCGGGAACGCTCTCCCATTCGAGCGCTGGCGAACGCCGGTTCCGTTCCACGAAGCGCTCGGGGATCATGCCGCCTTGCGCGATATCGGGCGCTATCAAGAGAAAGCCCGATTGGTTCATGGATATCCTCCGGTTGATGGCAGGGCGCAGCCGTACGGTACGAGCGACCGGACGGCCCTCGTCGATAACGATACGCCGGCTGCCTTTTTCATGATGCTCTTCTCGGGCCTCGCCGGGAAGGCGTGCGTCCGGCTTTCGCCCGAACGTCGCGTTTAGGATGACGTGGCCATCGAAAGGCGGCTCGAAGGTCGACGAGATGACGCCGCCTCTGAAGACGAGAACCCGATTGCACAGATCCATGAACTCCTCGATCTCCGAGGAGAGAAACACCACGGCGTTACCACGCGCCGAGAACTCACGAAGGTTGCGGTAAAGATCGAGCTTCGCGCCGATGTCGATCCCGCGCGCGGGATCATTGAGGACCAGGACGCCCGGACGCTCCGCAAAGGAACGCGCGATCAAAACCTTCTGCTGGTTGCCGCCTGACAGCGAGGTAATGAGGTTACCGGAATGACCCATCTTGGTTGCGAGCTTTCCGGTCTCGTGAACGAAGATCGGATCGAGCTTGCGTCGGTCTATGAAGTTCAGGAAGCCGCCGATCGAATAATCCGGATAGATCGGCATCACCATGTTTTCGAAGATCGAAAGGTTCGGGAAGATGCCTTCCTTCTTCCGGTCTCCCGAGACATAGGCGATGCCGTTCTCGCGCGCGGTAGTGAGGCTCGTGATCGGTTCGGCCTTCTTGTCTCTGACAAGGTGGATTTTCCCGTCCAGAAGGCCCTGGACGCCAGCCAGCGCACGCACGAAGTCGGCCTGCCCCTGCCCGTCGAGGCCAGTCACGCCGACCACTTCGCCGGGATAGAGGTTGAAATCGAAACGCGCGGTCTCCGGCCAGACGCGAGCATCGGTCAGCCTCAGGATCGGGCGATCGGACTGCTTCTCGACCGGCTTGCTGGACGAGTGCGCCAGTTCCCGTTCGGGCCCGGCGATCAGGCGCAGGATGTTTTCTTCAGTGATGTCTTCCTTGTCGAGCGTGCCGACGGAAACGCCGTCGCGCAACACGGTCGCGCGATCGGCGATCCGGACGAGCTCCGCGATCCGATGCGTCACGATGAAGATGGCGCAGCCGTCTTTCTTCATCTCGCGCATCTTGGCGAACAGGCGCTCGGTCGATTCAAAATCAAGCGCAGCCGAGCTTTCATCAAGAATCAAAACGCGCGGGTTCGTCAGCATGCCACGCGCGATTGTGATCCACTGCTTGATCGACAGCGGAAGCTCGCCGACGATCGTATCGGGATCCAGGTCGAAACCGAGCAGGTCGCTCATGACCTTGCGCGCACGCTCGTAGCGGACTTCATGTGATTCCGCCGCGCCGAACAGTCCATCGGCGCCGAGAAAAAGATTGTCCATGACCGAGCATTCGTCGGCCACCAGGACTTCCTGATAGACGTTGGCGATCCCGAGCGCCCTCGACTCGGAAGGCGTGGTCGCGCTCTTGCCGAATATCGAGACCTGTCCGCGATCGGGCACCAGGACGCCGGAGATAACCTTGGCCAAGGTCGACTTGCCCGAGCCGTTGCCGCCGATGATCGCGTGAACCTCGCCTTCATAGGCGCGCAGGCTCACCCGATCCAAAGCCACCGTCGGACCGAAGGTCTTCCTGACATCGACCAATTCTGCGGCGACTGCAGACACGGATACGATCCTATCGTGGGAAAAGGCCTGCCGGAGTCAAACCTAACGCCGGCGGCACGAATGAGGAAGGCGCGCCGCCACAGGCGGACACGCCTTCCTCAATTTCACTTCGCAGCCGGGTGCGACTTGGGATCGTACTTTTCCGGATCGGCCGGACGCAGGAAGAAGTTGTCCAGGAACTCCTTGCCAGCCCACTTCTCGATGCCCGGATGGTACCAGCCGCTGGACTGCTCGGAGCAATCCTCCGGAATGGCGGCCATCATCTCTTCGCGGTTCATCGTCACCGGAGTGGTCAGGATCGACTGGATCTTCGGACCCTGGCCCTGAAGCGTCCGCATCATGATGTTCCAGATCATCTCGAAGTCATCGCCCGGAGGCCATGCGTGGATGGCGCCCGACACATAGTCGGGATTGTGGCGCCAATAGCAGAGTGCACCTTCTTCCGAGCCGATCGTGATCGGGACCATCGGCCTGCCGGACTGCAGCAGCGCACGCAGGCCGCCAAGCTCGGATGCAGACTGGATCAGGATTCCGTCGAGCTGGCCCGGATTGGTCGCCAGCCAGCGCTGCACTTCCGCCTGCGCGACCTGATCGGTCCACATGCCGGCGATCGGACCCTCGACCTTGATATCCGGATATTCCTTCATGGCTGATTCGATGCCGAGGTTCTGGCTATCGGATGCGGAAGCGCCGGGGATGCCCTCGACATTGAGAACGCGACCCTTGCCGCCGATCTCCTTCGCCATCCAGTCGCCCATCATGCGACCACCGACGACGAAGTTGGCGGAGGAATTCACCGAGTAAGGGCTGGTCAGGTAGCCGATACCGGAGAACACCGGAACACCCTTGTTGTAAGCGTATTCGACTGATGCGTTCAGCGCCGTCGGATTCGAGCAGCAGACGATAACCGCGTCGACGCCCTGATCCACGAGCTGGCGGATCTGCTGAATCTGCGTGGCGTCGTTCAGGTTGGACTGCGTGATCACGACTTCGCTGATCAGGCCGAGCTCTTTCCACTTCGGGATGAGCTCGTTCTGCAGACGATCCATGACGCCGGCGCGCCAGGTGTTGCCGGCATAGGACGACGCATAGCCGATCTTCCATGGCGGCGGATTCTTCGCGACAAAATCACGGTATGCGCTGTCGCCAATCGGCTGATTGGGGTCGATCAGGTCCTTGTTGTAGAGCTTGTCCTGGATATGCTGCGGCAGTTCATCAACGCCGGCATGGACCACGGTTGCCACAAGGGCCGCGCAACAAAGCGTCGACAGCCGTAGCATGAATGACTTCATGGTTGGTTCCTCCCATTGGTAACGAACGGAGGCCGCTCGTTCCCGAAACATATATTCCACCTCAACCGGGGCGGAGAAAGAGAAAACGATTATACCCCCCATATAGCACGGATATGCGTGGCCCTGCGGCGGGTTCGACGAGCGACCTGCGTATTCGAGGACTCACGCGGGGTATATCTGTGTTCTATGGGAGGTAGGCAAATCGGCTATTTGCAACCGGTTCGCGCCCCGCGCCATATTCCGCACGAAAATCTCCCGCCCTGCGGGACTATAAGAAAAGTCATCAGGAGCGGGAAATGTCGCAGGAGACGACCGACCAGTATCAGACTATCCGCGACGGCGTGCGCGCGCTATGCTCGGAATTCCCGGACGAGTATCACAGGAAAATTGACGCGGCGCGCGGCTATCCAGAAGAATTCGTCGATGCACTCACCAAGGCGGGCTGGATGGCCGCACTTATCCCGGAAGAATATGGCGGGTCGGGGCTGGGACTGACTGAAGCCTCCATCATCATGGAAGAGATCAATCGTTCCGGCGGCAACTCCGGAGCCTGCCACGGCCAGATGTACAATATGAACACGCTGGTCCGGCACGGATCCGAGGAGCAGCGTCAGAAGTATCTGCCGAAAATCGCTTCTGGCGAGTTGCGCCTGCAGTCGATGGGCGTGACCGAACCAACGACGGGAACCGACACGACGAAGATCAAGACGACCGCTGTTCGTAAGGGAGATCGCTATGTGATCAACGGACAGAAGGTCTGGATCAGCCGGGTGCAGCATTCGGACCTGATGATCCTCCTCGCGAGGACGACGCCGCTTGCCGAGGTGAAGAAGAAATCAGAAGGGCTCTCGATCTTTCTCGTCGATATCAAGGAAGCCGTCAAAAGCGGCATGACCGTCCAGCCTATCCCGAACATGGTCAATCACGAGACGAACGAGCTGTTTTTCGACAATCTGGAGATCCCCGCCGAAAACCTGATTGGCGAGGAGGGCCAGGGTTTCAAATACATCCTGACCGGTCTCAACGCCGAACGCACCTTGATAGCGGCTGAATGCATCGGCGACGGTTACTGGTTCATCGACCGGGTGACGAAATATGTCCGCGAGCGCAACGTCTTCGGTCGCCCGATCGGACAAAACCAGGGCGTGCAATTTCCGATCGCGGAATCATATATCGAGGTAGAGGCGGCAAACCTGATGCGGTTCAAGGCCTGCAGGCTTTTCGACGAAAAGCTGCCCTGCGGAGCCGAGGCCAATATGGCGAAGTACCTCGCCGCCAAGGCCTCGTGGGAGGCGGCCAATGCCTGCCTGCAATTTCATGGCGGCTTCGGTTTCGCGGCCGAATACGACGTCGAGCGCAAGTTCCGGGAGACGCGCCTCTATCAGGTCGCGCCGATTTCCACGAACCTGATCCTCAGCTTCATCGCCGAGCATGTGCTCGAATTGCCGAGGTCGTTCTGATGGCCGTCGCAGATCTTCCGCTTGCCGGATTGAAAGTGGTCGCGATCGAGCAGGCCGTGGCCGCACCCTTCTGCTCTTCCCGGCTTGCCGACGCCGGTGCCGAGGTCATCAAGATCGAACGTCCCGAAGGTGACTTCGCTCGCGGCTACGACAAGGCAGCGGCGGGCCAGTCGAGCTATTTCGTCTGGCTGAACCGCGGCAAGACATCCGTCACGCTCGATCTGTCGACTCCCGAAGGCAAAGCAAGGCTCGAAGGACTTTTGGGCGACGCAGATGTGCTGCTGCAGAACCTCAAGCGCGGCGCGCTGGCCAAGCTCGGATTCGATACCGAACGGCTCGCGCGCGACCATCCCAGGCTGATCATCTGCTCGATCACCGGCTACGGCGATAGTGGGCCTCTTGCCGACCGAAAGGCTTACGACCTTCTCGTGCAGGCGGAGTCAGGGCTTTGTTCGATCACAGGCGGCCCTAGCGAGCCGTCGCGGGTCGGGATTTCCATCGTCGATATCGCGACTGGCGCAACCGCATATTCCGCCATCCTCGAAGCCCTGATACGCCGGTCCACAACCGGCAAGAGCGCCAATATATCGGTCGCAATGTTCGACGTCATGGCAGACTGGCTCACCGCGCCACTGCTCAATCATGAGGGCGGCACGCCGCCGACACGTGTCGGCATGGCGCATCCGTCCATCGCGCCCTATGGCGTCTTTGCTGCCAGCGACGGAGAACCCATCCTGATATCGGTGCAGAGCGACAGGGAGTGGGCAAAACTCTGCCGTGACTTCCTGCGCAAGCCCGAACTGGCCACCGACCCGCGCTTTGCAACCAATGTTGCGCGCGTGGCGAATCGCTCGGAAAC
Organism: Mesorhizobium quangtriensis; assembly: GCF_040081925.1. NCBI lineage: Bacteria > Pseudomonadati > Pseudomonadota > Alphaproteobacteria > Hyphomicrobiales > Phyllobacteriaceae > Mesorhizobium > Mesorhizobium quangtriensis. The sequence goes on along the minus strand of NZ_JBEBMF010000001.1, from coordinate 762,478 downwards.
CGATGCCTTGGTCGCGGAAGGTTTCTCCCGGTTCGACAGCCGTGCTGCCATCGATGCCCTGCTTGCGGCCGACATCGCCCTCGCCCGAGTCAGCGACATGGAGGCGCTTTCCAAGCATCCGCATCTCAGGCGGATCACGGTCGAAACGCCCAACGGTGCTGTCTCCTTGCCGGCCCCTGCACCGGTCTTCGTGAACGAGGAACGCTCTTATGGACCCGTACCGGAATTGCATCCGCTGGTTGACTAGGTCGGAACGACAGTTGGCACGCTCCTCAACAAACCCGTCAGCTTAGGATCAAGCCGCGATGCAACTGGACGAGCTATCCTTCTTCCTGTTTCTACCGGCAAACAGGCTCGATCGGCTGGATAAGGCCGTCTCCACGACTGCTGACGCCATCATCCTGGATCTTGAAGACGCGGTCGCGATCGACCAGAAGGAGCAGGCACGCGATGGGCTGTGGGGGATGCTCGACCAGGCTGCTGCGTTGAAGCCTATCGTTCTTCGCGTAAATGGAGCGGACACGGAATGGCATGCGGAAGACGTTGCCACCGCCGCCAATCTTCCCGTTGTTGCCGTCATGCTTCCCAAGGCTGAATCCGCCTCGACGTGCTCGCAAGTCCATCAGGCAAGCAGCAAACCAATCATTGCGCTCGTAGAAACTGCCAGGGGCGTCCTCAACGCCAACGAAATCGCATATGCCTCGAACAGGTTGGCATTCGGCAACCTGGATTTCGCGGCAGACATCGGGATCGGCCAAGACCGTCTGGCGCTTGCCTACACCCGCTCGAGCCTTGTTCTCGCCTCGCGAGGCGCAGGCATTGCGCGGCCGATCGACGGAGTAACACAGGACTTCAACGATCTTCAGCTGGTTGAAGACGATGCAAGGCACAGCCGCTCAATGGGTTTCGGAGGAAAGCTACTGATCCATCCGAAGCAGATCGAACCAACGCGTCTGGCGTTCCGGCCAAGTGCCGAAGAGATTACCTGGGCAGAACGGGTCATCGCAAATGCTGGCTCGAGCACCGGTGTTCTGACCGTGGACGGCAGGATGGTCGATATGCCCATTCTCAAGCACGCCCATGAGATTTTGCGCTACACCAAATGCGGGGTTGCTTAGCCGGTCTTCCGGACCAATTCCGGGGAGGGTTGTGTTGGTGTCCGGGATCGGCGCGCGTCTGAATAGTACGAAATATTGCAGGCATTGCGTCACCCCGGGCGGCCTGCAGGAACGCTAAGCCGCCTGCCTGCCGACGGGAAAGGGCGACAGAACGCCGGCATCTCCGGCGCCTACCGCGGAAAGCGACCTGTTGCGTGAATCGATAGAGGTAGGCGACGATGCGTGGGAACAGCGCATCGTAGCGGCGCACTACGCGCTGAAACAGACCAAACCGCTGCGCCTGAACATGCCGGAGGCGGAGCTCGCCCGCTGGGAGCAGAGGCACGATGCCTTCCACGAAGCCTTGCTGGACAGCGGCACATCCATATGGCTGAAGCGTTTTGCTGAGCAGATCAACACCCAACTTCACCGCCATCACCGAAATCTCGTGTTCTCGCCCTCGCTGATTGCCGGTGGAGGCCCTGAACTCACGGGTGAGGAGTGGTATGCCAAGCTGCTCGAGCGTCTTCATTCTCGACAGAAGTGGCGAGCAGCATGATCCGGTACTAGTTTACTTTCCAATATGACCTCGACCATCTACGCGCCTTGTTAACGCTCTTCCACGGTGTGAGGACGTATTCCACCGCCACCACCAGCAGGAAGGCGACGATTCCGAGAGCGGCGAGGAAAGCGATTGCAGAAAAGGTACCGGCCGTGTTCAGGCGAGAATTTGCCTGGAGCAGATATGCACCGATCCCGCCGCTGGTGGAGGCCGTCCATTCGGCGATTACCGCGCCGGTGACACTGAACGTAGCGGACAACTTCAGGGCGGAAAACAAGGGCGAGTAGGTTGCCGGCAGCTTCACATGACGGAAGGTGCTGAACTTCGAGGCGCCCATGGAGCGCACGAGATTGAGTACATCCTTGTCAACTGAGGCCAGCCCGTCGAGCACGTTGACGACTACCGGGAAGAAAACGACGAGTGCAACGATGACGAGCTTCGGCGCCAGTCCGAAGCCGAGCCATATCGTGAGCGCCGCCGAGATCGCTATGATCGGAATCGCCTGGCTCAGGATCAGGATCGGATAGAGGACGCCGCGGACGGTGCGCGACATGTCCATCAGCACCGCGAATACGAAGCCGGTCCCGGCGCCAAGCGTGAAACCGAGCAGGAATTCGACGAATGTCACGCCAAAACCGTTTACCAGCGTTTGCCAATCATCCGCGATATGGTTCGCCACATCGAAAGGCGATGGCATGACGTAACGCGGCACTTCGTAGAACCAGACGAGGAAGGCCCAGGCGACCACGACCAGAATGAGCGCGGCAATGGGATAGATGATCTTCAGGAGCGCGCTTTCGTTTGCCGACGTGTCACTCATCGTGCGCTGCCTCATCGTTCGCGGCCCGCGGGTCCTGGTAGATTGTGGCGAGGATTCGCTGCTTCAGCCGTACGAATTCCGGGTCCGTAAGGCTGGAGACAGGGCGTGGCCTTTTGATGGGCACGTCAATGATCTCGTGGATACGGCCCGGGCGGGGTGTCATCACCACCACGCGGTCGGCGAGGAAGACAGCCTCGTCGATATCGTGAGTGACGAAGACGATGGTGCGCTTTTCCTTTTCCCATACGCTGAGCAGCCACTGCTGCATGGCAAGCCGCGTCTGGCTGTCGAGTGCGCCGAATGGCTCGTCCAGGAGCATCACGTCGTGGTGCATGGCGAGCGTTCGCATCAGCGCCACGCGCTGGCGCATGCCGCCGGACAGCGCCGCCGGATAGTGGTTGATGAAGTCGCCGAGCCCATAGCGCCGCGCCAGTGCCACGCCCTCCTCGCGCTCGGCGCGGGAGGCTCCGCCGGTTAGGATCGCACCGAGTACGATATTGTCGAGCACGGTTCGCCATGGCAGGAGCAGGTCCTTCTGCAGCATGTAGCCGACGTGACCGGAACTATTGGTCACATCCTTGCCATCGATCAGCACCTTGCCGTTACTGGGCGCGAGCACGCCGGCGATGATGTTGAACATCGTACTTTTGCCGCAACCGGAAGGGCCAACGACGGAGATGAATTCCCCGGCCTCTACCGAAAGATCGGTGGGCGCCAGCGCCGTTACCTCGCCGAATATCCGGGATACGGCCTTCAGTGTGAGCTTGGCAGGGAGTTCGGTTGGGGCGGGCTGGGGATTCATCACAGCGTGATGCAGCTTTCACGGCCGAACCAGACGAGGTCCTCAACCTTGACGGCGATGCCGTCACGCGCCGCGAAGGGTTCGATCGCCCAGGCGCCCCACATCGGAGTTGCATTGCCGGCATCGATGAACTGGTGGAGATAGGCGGCGCCCGCAGTAAGCGAATGGCCGATATTACCCAGTTGGTCAAGCAGCACGTAGCCTTCGGCAACGAGGCGCTCATGACTGATGCCGAAGAGCTCGTTGGCCGGCATGCCGGGTCGGCATTTCGCCAGCGTCTCGTAGTGGATCGCCTCCAGGTCGAAAAGCGCCTTGCGCGCTTCCGGCCATTCTCCGACTACCGTGCAGCGCGTGCAGTCACCCCAGGAGCCGTCGGCCGTGATTGGGTGAACGTCGACCATCAGCACGTCGCGCTCGGCCGCCTTCAGCGTCGTGGGCGGATTAGTGGGGAAGCAAACGAGCGTGTTCTCGCCGAGCCCGACATTGGTGATCGTCCAGACATGCGCGATGCCTTCGGCGATCAGGTAGCGGCTTACGGCAAGCTCCACCTCCTGCTCGCTGACGCCGGTAGCGGCAACGGCAAGGCCTGCCGCCGCCGCACCCTTCGCGATCTGCTGGGCCGCCACAAGTCCGGGCGGCGGCGTATCCGAGACGTCGGGGCCGGGGCGATAAGTCCAGGCCGGGACGACTCGACGCGAAGGGGCGGTGGCGGTCATGTCGATGTCTCTGGTCGATTACTGGGCAAGGTAGTCGTTCGTGTAGTAGGCCGAAGGCGCCTCGACGTTCTTCACCACCTCGAACTTCTTTAGTGCTTCGAGAAGTGCCGTCCAGTCGGCGGCGTCGTTGACCATCAAGCTGGCATCCATGGCACCGAAGAGCGGGATCGTGTCCTTCCACTGCTGATCGATGAATTTGCCGTCGTATGCCTTTGCGTAGAGTTCGGAAAATGCATCTATGCCCTCTTGCGGATTGGCGACTGCGTACTCGATGCTTTTTCGCGTCGCGCGCAGGAAAGCCTTGGCCTTTTCAGGATTGTCCTTGAGCCAGGTTTCGTTGGCGGCCAGCATGAATATCGGCGTGTTCGGCACGCCATGCGCGGTCGCGGGCAGGAATTCCGCTTTCTGCTCGCCGGTCGTCTGCATGCCGGTACCTTCGGCATTGGTGATGCCGGTGATGGCGTCGACACGGTTCTGCAGGAGCAGAGGGACGGTGTCGTCGGAGGCCGCGACGGTCTTTACATCGTCGATCGTCATGCCGCCGTCGGCCAGCATCATGGAGAGCTGTGCGAGCGTCCAGGCGTCGTTGTAGATGCCGATCGTCTTGCCTTTGAGATCGGCAATTGCCAGAGGCTTGCCTTCCGGGCTGAGGATGCCCCAGTTGTTGCTCCTGCCATAGCGACCGATGGCGATCACGGGCGCCTGCTGTTCCTTGGCGAAGATGACATCCATGACGGTGGTGAAGGCGACCTGTGCCTGTCCCGTGCCGAGGAACTTCATCGTGTCGGCGACTGTCGGGGGTGTGACGATCTCGATCTCAAGACCCTCCTCCGCATAGAACCCCTTCTTTGATCCGAGAATCCACGGAATCCAGAAGCCATCCGGAACAGGCCATTCCTGGATAAAGGTCAACTTTGTCAGGTCTTGCGCGGCCGCATTCTGTGGCGCGGCAGCCATCGTCGCCAGGGCTATGGCGGCTGCGGCAAAACCGCGGCGTGTCAATGTCATGCTCATGTTCCCATTCCTTCTTGGTTGTTGCCGATTATTGATATCTTTCCTACGGAGCCTGCCCCAGCCATGATCTCTGAGATGCCGCGCAGGGTCGAATGCAGAAGAACCTCCGCGCTCAACACGCAGAATTGCAGCAGAGTCCTGCGAGACCGCGGCGAGTAACCGCGTGCGACGGCTATGTCCTCGAGATGGGCACATGCGCGCCTATCGCCCTCCGTCAGGCCTTGCCTGTTCACGCCGCCTTCCGCCGTCGCGCCGATGGCGGCGAAGGCGTCCAGCCTTTCCAGGAGTCGCATGCCATTGATCAGAGGAGTGGCGGGCATGAAGCATAAACTCGCTTTTCGAGTTAAGTATTCAAGAGGCTTGAATAGATGTCAACAGATTGGAATTGCATTCCGGCCCAATTGAGGGAATATGGGTTCGGTGTGGTCTCCCGTACCAAGAGGGAAGCCTACCCAAACACGAGGATCTGATGAAGCGCAACGACCGGAACGATGCCGAGGACTTGGCACTTCCTTCTACCGCGGCCCGCCTTGGTACTCGCCTACGGTTCGCTCGTCAGACCAGGGGGCTGACGCTGAAAGCGCTGGCGGACGAGGCAAGTTGTTCGGAAAGCCTGCTGTCGAAAATCGAGAACGGCAAGGCCTCGCCGTCGCTACCCATGCTGCATAGGTTGGTGAAGGTGCTGGGCACAAACATCGGCTGGATGTTTGAGGAGTCTGACGGCGAGGAGGGCATTGTGTTCCGCGCCGGCACCCGTCCACTCATCTTACTCGACCCGCTCCGCCGTGGCGAGGGAATTTCGCTCGAGCGCGTCATCCCCTACTCCCCAGGCCACCTGCTCCAATGCAACATCCACCATGTAGAAGAGGGTGGGCAAAGCGCGGGACCGATCGAGCATGTGGGGGAAGAGGTCGGCTACGTGATCAGCGGTGAGGTGGAACTGATGGTAGGCGTGCAAGTCTTCCAGTTGAGACCGGGCGACGCCTTCGTATTCAAGTCAGACCTGCCGCACCACTATCGCAATATCGGCGCGGGCCGCGCCAGCATCTTTTGGGTCAACACCCCGCCAACGTTCTGAATTATGTTCAAGTGACTTGACAGAAGTTCAAGGATATTGCTTGGATGTCTGACTATCCTGACGATCTGTCCATGTGAATCGGAGAACGGCATGTCCGGCTATAAAGTCCTGCTCGCAGGGGAATCTTGGGTTTCGGCATCCTCTCACGTAAAGGGCCTCGACCAGTTCTCGACTTCTACCTATCACACCGGTGCCGACGAGCTTCTCGCAGCACTCAAGGATGGCCCGCTCGATGTGCGTTTCATGCCCTCGCATGAAGCGCAGTCGGCATTCCCGCAGTCACTTGAGGCAATGCGGGAATATGATGCAATCGTGCTTTCCGATATCGGCGCGAACACGCTGCTTCTTCACCCCGACACCTGGATCAAGTCCAAGCCGACACCCAACCGCCTGCGCCTGCTGCGTGACTATGTGCGCGAGGGTGGGGCATTGCTGATGTACGGAGGCTACTTCAGTTTCCAAGGTATCAATGGTGGTGCGCGCTACCACAACACGCCAGTCGAGGAAGTGCTGCCAGTCACCTGCCTGCCGGTGGACGATCGCGTCGAGGTTCCGGAAAGCTTCATTCCAGTCATCACCGGATCGCCTAACCACCCGATCCTTGCCGGATTGGGCAAGGATTGGCCGATGCTGCTCGGCTTCAACGAAGTCGTCTTGAAGGATGGCGCTGAGGTCCATGCTACGGTTTCTTCAGACTACCGGTCACTGCCGCTGCTCGTGTCGGGCACCTATGGCAAGGGTCGCACGGTTGTCTGGACATCGGATGTCGGACCGCATTGGTTGCCATCGGAATTCATCGCCTGGGATGGCTACAAGAAGCTGTTCGAGCAGCAACTGCTCTGGGCAATCGGCCGCGACTGAGTTCCAGCCAGACGGGTAGGCAAGGTATGGCCAAACGCGTAAAGGAAGCCGCTCTCAAGGTGGCCAGCATCCAGATGGAACCGGCTTTCGGCAAGACGGCCGAGAATGTCGGCAGATCCATCGCCCTCCTCGAAGTGGCGGCCGAAAAGGGCGCGAAGCTTGCGGTTCTGCCGGAGCTCTGCAACACCGGCTATGTGTTCGAAAGCCGTGAAGAACTGCGTGCCCTGGCGGAGGAGATCCCGGCCGGCCCGTCAACCTTGGCATGGATGGAGGCGGCGCGCCGCCTCGACATTCACATCGTCGCAGGCATCACCGAACGCGACGGCGAGGTTTTTTACAACTCGGCCGTCATAGTAGGCCCATCGGGCTATGTCGGACGATATCGTAAGGTGCACCTCTGGGGTGAAGAAGCGCTTTATTTCACACCCGGCAACCTCGGCTTTCCCGTCTTCGATACGTCCGTCGGCAAAATCGGCTGCCAGATTTGCTATGACTGCTGGTTTCCGGAAAGCTTTCGACTGGCAGCGCTCCAGGGTGCCGAACTAATGTGCGTACCGACGAATTGGGTGCCAATCCCCGGTCAGGACCAACAGCGCGAGGCTATGGCGAACATTCTGGTCATGGCAGCCGCCCACAGCAACTCGCTTTTCATAGTGGCGGCCGACCGCGTTGGGGTCGAGCGTGGTCAGCCATTCATCGGTCAGAGCCTGATCGTCAGTCATACCGGCTGGCCAGCAGCCGGGCCTGGGAGCTACGACAAGGAAGAAGTTCTCGTTGCCGAGTTGAACCTCGCGGACGCCCGCCGAAAGCGCAACTGGAACGACTTTAATCAGGTTTTGCGAGATCGGCGGACGGATGTCTACGACAGGATGCTGGGCACGGGCTACAAGCCGGGCTGGTACTAGAGAAGCTCTTACAGATCCGTCCAGTCCGCGAGTGCAAACCGCTAACGCATAAACAATACTCGATGAGGGAGCATTGAGATGCCAGCAGGGCCGCTCATTAGCAGGATGCGCTAAGCGGATTGGGATTTGGTGCTAGGCGTTTCGGCGGGTCTAGCCATACTCAGGTGCGCGGATTTCTTTCCGATAAGGCCGGCGCGGTTTAAATTTCGGGATACCGCTGCCAAGCGCCGTGCTGCTGCGCAGACGCGTCGCAACGATCCAGCAACTACCTCACAGCGACAGCATGGAAAGAGCACAGCGTGCGCGGAGTGATGAGTGGCGCGTCGCAGAAGTGGTTCGGTCTGGTGATCGTATCGGAGAAGGTCGAAGGACGTGGCAGGAACGGGCTCACGCAGATAGCGCCTTGGCGACTGCTTAATACGGCCATCAGTTCGTCTTTCGGTTCGGGCTTGCCGTTGACCGACCGGCCGGCGGCAAGCCCGAATTCCGATCAGAAGTCGAAATTGTCGATGTTGTCTGCCTTGAAGACGGTCCGCTCAGGCAAGAGGATGATGCCGTTGTTGTCCGCCTCGTAGCTGTAGCCCTGCACGGAGTTAGGGCTGACCTCGACGGTGCCGATACCGGGCACCTCGATCTTGTCGCCGACCTTGAAGGTCTTGCCCTGCACGAGCTCGTTGGCCATGAACACAGACAGCTTGCCCTGCACGACCACGTCCCACAGGCCAAACTGGTCGACCGTGCCTGACTTCACATACTGACGCATCGTGTTCGGCGTCGAGAAGCCGGTGATGATGACCTTGCCGCCCATGCCGAGGTTTTCGGCTGCCTGCGCCGTACCGGGGAGCGCGTTGGCGTCGGGCGCGATGACGGCGTCGAGGTCCGGATAGGTCTGGAACAGAGCCGTCGGCACCTGCACGGCCTTCTGGGCATCCTGGTTCGAGAACTCGGTCGCGACCACTTCCCAGCTCGGATATTTCTCGGCGATGATCTTCTTCGCCACTTCGGCCCACTGGTTCTGGTCGGTCACAGTCGGTGACGAATAGTGGAAGGCGACCTTCTTCGGAGCAGAAGGATCTTCCATCTGGTCGGCCGCCATCTGGACAAGAAGTGCGCCGAGCTGCTCTGAAGTGCCCTGGTTGATGTAGTAGCTGCGGCATTCCGGATTGACGTCGCTATCCCATGTCAGGACCTTCACGCCACGATCCATTGCGCGCTTCAGCGCCTCGCATAGACCGTCGGGCGAAAGCGAGGAGATGGCGATGCCATTGTAGCCCTGGTTGACGAAGTTGTTGATGAATTCGACCTGGCCGGAAACGGATGCCTCGGAAGGTCCGTCGTACTTGACCTCGATGCCGAGTTCCTTGCCCATCTCCACGGCGCCCTTGCCGCCCGACTCGAAGAAGCCGACGCCGGTGAGCTTGGGGATGAATGCTATCTTCGAATCCACTGCCTTGGCGGCATTGGCAGTCAAGGCCAGCGCGACGGCGGAAGCCGCCAGCATTCCCAACGTTCTCAATCTTGTCATTTCACTTTCCTCCACTTTACGATCAGTTTTCAGCCGACATCGGCCCTTCCCGGACGGTACCCGTCAGGATCTTCCGCCGTTCCCTTCCACGGCCAGTCGCTCGGCCGCGAAGGCCGCCCGATTGGCGCGCGCTGTGCTCAGTTTGGCCAGGCCGATCCTCAATGCGACCGAGCCGACGAGCAGCAAACCTATGATGACCGGCACGACGTCGCTGCTGATGCCCAGCGCAAGCAGCCCCTGCCGCATGAAACCGAGGACGAAGCCCGCGAGAAGCGTCCCTATCACCGAGCCCTGTCCGCCGTAGATCGACGATCCGCCGAGTACGACGGCGGTGATGATGCTGAGAAGCGCCTCGCTGCCAAGGTCGGAACGCGCCGAGCCGAGATAGGCTGTCAGAACCAGGCCGGCGACGGCGACGGCGAAACCGTTCATCGCGTAGACGGTGACGAGCGTGCGCTTGATGGGAACGCCTGTGAAATGGGCGACGGCCGGCGAAACGCCGATCAGCTTGAGATAGCGGCCGAAGCGTGTGAACAGCATCACCCAGGTGGCGACGGCTGCGAGCAGAAGCGCCACGACCAGCGGCATCGGCACCCAGCCGATTCGGCCGGAACCGATCCAGGTGAATTCCTTCGGCAGGCCGGTGATGCCTTCGTACTGATAGGCTTCGAAACCTCCCGCCCCGTAGGCCTGGAAGCCCAGCATGTCGAGCAGCGTCGGAAGTCCGGTCGCGATGCCGGCATAAAGGAACAGTGTCGCCAGCGTGACGATGAGCGGATTGACGTCCGTGTTGGCGACCACGGCTCCGTTGAACGCGCCGGCAGCGATCCCGACGCCAAGCGCGATAATCACCGCGAATCCGATAGGAACGCCAGCTATGAAGGCAAGGCCAAGCACGATCGACGCAAGGCCCATGATCGACACGCCGGATATGTCGATGCCGCCGGTCATGATGATCAGGGTCAAGCCGATCGCCGCGATGATCACATGCGCAAAGTCGCTGGTCGAGAACAACAAGTTCTCGATGTTGAGGAAGGCTGGATTGATCATGCCGAGCACCAGCAGTTCCAGCACCAGCACGACGGCCAGCATGAACTCCCAGCTCTTGAAGACAGTAGCGGCTTTCATCGCACGGCCTCCCTCGGCTGGAATCCCGTGTCGTGATCCTGTTCGGCGTGATGCATTTCCGCCGCGCGCATCGCGAGTTGTCGATTGCGCACTGCGCGGCGGATCAAATAGTCGAACACGACAATGGCAAGCAGCACGGCACCAGCCACGGCGTTGTTCCAGGAACCCGGCACCTTCAGGAAGATCATCATCGAGTCGACCGTCGTCAGGAACAGCGCGCCGATGACGGCGGACCAGATCGTGCCGGTGCCACCCATCAGGCTGACGCCGCCAAGCACCACGGCCGCGATCGCCTTCAGTTCCTGGCCGGAACCGGTCTGCATCGGCACGAAGCCAATCTGACCTGTAAAGACGATCGCCGCAGCGCCGGAGAACAGTCCAGCCAGCGCATAGGCGGTGAATTCCGTTGCCCGGACGTTGATGCCGAGCAGGTATGCTCCCTCGCGATTGTCACCAACCGCATAGAAGTTGCGCACCGCCTTGATGCGGGACAGCAGGATCGCCAGCACGATGATGAGCGCCGCCACGGCCCAGACCATCAGCGGTACGCTCATGTAGCGCGTTACGGCAAGTGTCTTGATCGATTGCGGGATGGATTCGATCCAGCTTCCGCCGGTCAGCACACGCATCAGGCCACGATAGGCGCCGAGCGTGCCGAGTGTCATGATGATCGGTGGAATACCGACGAAGACGATACCAGCCGCATTGACGCAACCGCATACCAAGCCGGTGAGCAGCGCGCAGACCATGGCGAGCGGCAGCGGTATTCCGGCGTTGAGCGCCATGCCGAAGATCACCGCCGACAGCCCGGCGATTGCGCCTACAGATACGTCGATGCCACGGGTCATGACGACGAACATCTGGCCGATGGCAATCAGAATCAGGAAGAGCGAAGAGTTGACTATGTTGATCAGCGTAAGCGGCCGCAGCACAGCCGCGTTGACGGTCGAAACAGCAAGAATCATCACGACCAGCAGCGCCAGCACAAGGAACTCGCGGCTTTTCAGAATCTTCTTCATGCCGCTGCAGCGCCGTTGGCGGCAAAGGTCGCCGCTGAAATCTGCTCGACGGTTTTGGGTCCGCCTGGAAGTGCCACCAGTCGGCCCCGCCGCATTACCATGACGCGGTCGGCCACCTCCGCGATCTCGCCAACCTCGGAGGAAATGACGACAACGCCCACCCCTTCGGCTGTCAGTTCGCGAATGGTCCGGTACACGTCCTGCCGGGCACGGGCGTCGATACCGCGCGTCGGTTCATCGAGGATGATCACGCGCGGACCCGGCGCGAGCGTCTTGGCGAGCACGACCTTCTGCTGGTTGCCGCCGCTCAATGTGCGTGCAACCTGGAACGGCGACGACAGCTTGATGCGCAGGCGCTGAATGAAGTCCTGAGTGAGCAACTTCTCATGATCGCGTTGCGTGAAACGTGACCTGCCGAGTGACAGGAGACCGGCAGTCACGGTTTGCGAACTCGGCAGCGCGAGGAAGATGCCATGCGCGTGTCGGTCTTCCGGCACGTAGGAAAGACCCATCGCCTGCGAAATCTGTGGCGACCTGCGAGGAGCGGCCTTTCCGGCAATATGCACCTCGCCGCTGACGAAAGGATCAATGCCGTAGATGGCTTCGGCCAGTTCGGTCCGGCCAGAGCCAACGACACCCGAGATGCCCAAGACTTCGCCGGGATAGACCTCGAAGCTGACATCCCGGAAAAGACGGCTGGACAGATTGCGCACCGAAAGAACCGAATGGTCGTGCGTCCGGCGCTCGCGAAGTGACACCTCTTCGGCGGGAGCTGAGAAGTCCGCCGGCAGCATGGCTTCGACCAGCATATCGGTCGTGAGTTCGGACGACGGCGCGTTCAACACGATCCTTCCGTCGCGCAGCACCTGCGTGTCGTCGGTGAGTTCGAGCACTTCGTTCAGTCGGTGCGATATGAACAGCAGCCCGATGCCACGGGCCTTCAACTGTTCCATCTGCCGGGCGAGGTTCGCCACTTCGCGGCGGGTCAGCGACGAGGTCGGCTCATCCAGAATGAGGACGCGGGCGTTGCGCAGCAGGCCCCGGACGATCTCGACAAGCTGCTGGCTGGCGATCGACAACTCGCCGCCGGGAGAGTCGAAATCGACGTCGAGGCCGATTTCGTGCGCCGCGGCCTTAGCCCTCGCGCGGTTGGCTGCCGTATCGCCCTTTAATCCCGCTGTGAGATTTTCCATGACCGACAGGTTCGGGAAGATATGCGGCTCCTGCGGCACCATGTAGATGCCCTTGGCGTGTGCGTCCGACGGGTGGGCAAGGACGGCCGGAGTCCCCTGGACCTCGATCGTCCCTGCTGTCGGCTGATAGGCGCCCGAGATGATCTTGACGATCGTGGACTTGCCGGAGCCGTTACCACCAAGCAACGCCAGAACCCGTCCGGGGCGGATGTCGATATCGACGCCGCGCAGCACGGTGACGCTCTCGAACACCTTCCAGACGTCGCGCAACGCGACGAGCGGCACGGGATTGGCTGTCGCGGTCATCACTCTCCCGCCAGAGCCGCCGCGTGATCGGGCATCACGAGATTGAAGAACTGCTTCTGTCGCTCGCCGGTCGACATCAACGCCTTCAACCCTTCGGTTGTCCGGCGGTAGTGCTCGGTCTGCCGATGTGCATCGACGGCGGCCGCGTTCTCGAACACTTCGTAGATGACGAAATGATTTTCGTCCTCGGGATCCTGCAGCACATCGAATCGGTAGTTGCCAGGCTCCGCGCGGGTGCCTTCATAGTTCACACGAAACACCTCGAGGAATTGCTCCACGCAGCCCGGTTTGAGGCGGATGTGCACAAGCTGAACGAACATGGATCGATCCTGTCTGAAATATCTGAGGTCGATGATCCGGCCGACACTTGGCGCTCCTCCCCAGGCATCGTGATCATATGATGTATGAATGTTAGTATGTGCATTTCTGTCAATAGATTTTACGACTTATTGCAACGCACAACGCGATTTTACGTTGACATCATGATCGTCTGTTGATCATTTGATCAGAATGCGGGAGGATTTTTGAGATGGCACAGGCGCTCCATGATGCGGAGACGGCGGCGTCATTCGACCCAGACGAGGTCGAGCAGATCACGCGGGCCGCATGGCACTATTACAATGACGGACTGACCCAGAACGAAGTCGCCGATGTACTCGGGGTCTCGCGCATCAAGATATCGCGCCTTCTTGAAAAGGGGCGACAGACCGGGTTGATCGAACTCAGGATAAATGCCCCGCACGCGGGCTGCCTCACACTGCAGAAGCAGTTGATCACGGCATTCGGTCTTGTAGATGCGCGCGTCGTTCCTTCCGCCAATGATTTGCCGGTCGTGCCGCGGATTGGGCGGGCGGCGGCGAGTTTCCTAATGCAGAAGCTGGAGCCGAACGACCTTCTGGCAATCGGTTGGGGCGAGACTGTTGCCACGGCGCTTCGCTATGCCGCTCCCGTGTTTCCGCAAAACAACATATCGCTGGTGAGCCTGACGGGCGGTGTCTCGGCCTATGTAGGCACGACCGGCCTCCACGGTCCGCAGAGTAACGCCCATCTGATCCCTACTCCGCTGCGCGTATCCTCCCAGGAGCTAGCGCAGATGCTGCGGGTCGAGCCCTATGTGCGCTACGTGCTCGACATGGCAGCAACCGCGCGCATGGCGCTCGTCGGCGTCGGCGTGGTTTCGAACGCGGCGACACTGGTACGCTACGGTTATTGCACCAGTACCGAGCTCGAGGTTTTCGCGCGGCGTGGCGCGGTGGGCGACATCCTCGGCTACTTCTACGATGCGCAGGGTGAGATCATCGACCTTGATATCCATCGCCATGTCGTCGCGATCGGGGTCGGGGATCTGCGCCGTATTCCCAATCGCGCGGCGGCTGCCGCCGGCCTGCAGAAGGTCGACGCCATACTCGGGCTGCTTCGCGGCCGACTCGCCAACATCCTGATCACCGATCAGACCACGGCGGAAGAACTGTTGAGGAGGGGAAATTGAAGACCCATCTGCTTGTCATCGACGCCGGCACCGGCAGCGGCCGGGCCGTGATTTTCGACCGCGCCGGCAACCAGATTGGTTTCGCGCAGGAGGAATGGCGGCATCTGCCCGAAGACAGCGTCCCCGGCTCGATGTCCTTCGACGTAGAGGGGGGCTGGGCGCTGCTGCGCCGCTGCATCGCCAAGGCGCTCTCGAACTGCGGCCTTGACGGCAAAGACATTGCCGCGATCAGCGCCACCAGCATGCGTGAAGCCATCGTTCTTTATGACGGTTCGGGCAAGGAAGTCTGGGCCGTCGCCAACGTCGATAGCAGGGCGAGCGAGGAAGTCGCGGAGCTGAAGGCTCGATCCGCCGATTTCGAGCGCGAGTTCTACGAAATTTCCGGCGAGACCTTCGCGCTCGGCGCCCTGCCCCGCCTCAACTGGCTGCGCAAACACCGTCCGGAAACCTTTGCGAAGGCGCGCGCAATCTCCATGATCAACGACTGGATCGGCGCAAGACTGACCGGCGAGATCGCCGTCGAGCCAACCAACGGCTCCACCAACGGTCTCCTGGACCTGACGACGCGGGATTGGTCCGACGAGCTTATCGCCCGCGCTGGCCTGGACCGCTCCCTGTTTCCGAGGGTTGTCGAACCCGGCACCGTCGTCGGCCGTGTCACCGCGTCCGCGGCCTGCGAAACAGGCCTTGCCGCTGGCACCCCGTTCGTCGCCGGCGGCGGCGACGTGCAGATGGGATCGATTGGTCTTGGCGTTGTCGAACTTGGTGATGCCGCCGTGCTTGGCGGCACGTTCTGGCAGCAGGTCGTCAATATCCCGCAGGGTTCCGTCGACCGCACAATGCGCGTCCGCGTCAACAGCGCGGCGACCAGTGGCACAAACCAGGCCGAGGCAATCTCCTTCTTCGTTGGACTGAGCGCACGCTGGTTTCGCGATGTGTTCTGCGGCGAGGAGATCCGCGCTGCTGCCGAAAGCGGACTGGATGCCTACGACCTGATCGAAGACCTTGCCATGAAGGCCCCGGCGGGCTCCAACGGGATTATCCCGATATTCTCGGACGCGATGAATTTCGGCAACTGGTATCATGCAGCTCCGTCGTTCCTGAACCTCTCCATCGATCCCGCAATCGCCAACAAAGGATCGATGTTCCGCGCCATCCAGGAGAACGCAGCGATCGTCTCGGCGGTCAATCTTGCCCGCGTTGAGGAATTTGCCCAAGTCGCCTCGACGGCCCCGCTCACGCTCGCGGGCGGCGCATCGAAAGGCAGGCTCTGGCCGCAGATCGTCGCAGACGTCACCGGACGGCAGCTGCGTATCCCGAAGGTACGCGAGGCAACCGCGCTCGGCGGAGCGGCCGCAGCATCGGTCGGCATCGGCCAGTTTGGTTCGTTGCGTGAAGCCGGAAGCGCCTTCGTGCGCTGGGACCGAACGGTCGATCCCAATCTCGCGAACAGGTCGGTGTATGACGATACGCGCGACCGCTGGGAAAGAGCTTACGCGATGCAGAGACTGCTCGTCGACGAGGGCGTCACCACATCGATGTGGCGCGCTCCTGGAATCTGAGAGTTGCCAGCGAACGCAATTGAATGGATTGACCCCGTGCCCGGATCAAAATCGCTAGTTGGTCACCACTTTCGATGCGCCATAGCCGCCCCGTACCATTAAGCGACGCGCTGAGAATCTCCTTGCCGGTGTCTACATCCCAACGCTTGATCGTCAGATCACCACTACCTGTGAAGGCGTGTTTTCCCTCTGTCGCGAATTCGGCGCCGTAGGCGCCACGCTAATGGCCTTGCCATCGCCGACCCGAAAGCGGCCGTGATTCCGATCGCGACATTCGTGATCAGCGGCCTTGGCTTCACAGAAAGTCGGCGCGATGCGGCGTGAAGGTATCGACCAGCCGCCCTGCCTCCAGCGCCTGGACGCCATGCACCAGACCCGATGGTACGATGAACGCGCCGCCCTTTTCGACGATCTCGCTCTTGCCGTCGATGGTCACCTCGAAGCGACCCTCCGTGACATAGCTCGACTGAACGTGCGGATGGGAATGCAGCGCGCCCACGCCACCCTTTTCGAAACGGAACTCCACCATCATGAGTTCTTCGGTATGCAGGATCACCCGCCGCTGATTGCCGTCAGGGGTCTGAGTCCAAGGCTTCGAGTCGGGTCGCGAGAAAAGCTGCTCGTTTGTCATGATTTGCACTCTTATCGCGCCAGCCAACCACCATCCACGGGCACCACAGCGCCATGCATGTAGGCCGATGCCGGCGCCAGTAGAAAGACTGCCGCGCCGCCAATATCCTCCGGCTTGCCCCAGCGCGCCGCGGGAATCCGACCGAGGATGGCCGCGCTGCGATCCGCGTCATTGCGCAACGCTTCGGTGTTATTGCTGACCACATAGCCAGGCGCGATGGCGTTGACGTTGATGCCCTTCGCTGCCCACTCGCATGCAAGCGCCCGCGTCACGCCAAGAACGCCATGTTTTGAGGCGGTGTAGGAGGGAACACGGATGCCACCCTGGAAGGAGAGCACGGAGGCGACGTTAACGATGCGCCCTTCACGGCTGGCCGCCAGCACCTTACGCGCGAATGCCTGGCTGAGGAAGAACAGCGACTTGAGGTTGACGTCGATAACGTCATCCCAGTCGGCCTCGGAAAAATCGACTGCGTCGGCGCGGCGTATGATGCCGGCATTGTTGACCACCCCGTCGATTGGGCCGATGGAATCCCATGCGCCGTCGAGCATCGTACTTGCGGCGATATGATCACCGAGGTCGCAGGTGATCGGCGCGAATGTTGCGCCTGCAGCCCGGACCATTACCTCCGTCTCATCCATCGCCGAGCGGCCGACGCCGATGACTGCTCCGCCCGCCTTGGCGACGGCAACGCAAATGCCTTGGCCGATCCCGGTGTTGGCGCCAGTCACGACGACGCGCTTGCCGGCAAGGCTGAAGGCGGAAAAGTCAGTCATCGCAAAGTTTCCAGCGGCACGGGGTCGACGTCGGTGTAGTCGACATTGTCGCCAGCCATAGCCCAGATGAAGGCATAGCTGGAAGTGCCTGCGCCGGAATGGATCGACCAGCACGGCGACACCACCGCCTCCTCGTTCTTCATGACGATGTGACGGGTCTCGTCCGGCTCGCCCATCAGGTGGAAGACACGAGCGTTTTCGGCGAGGTCGAAATAGAGGTAGGCCTCCATGCGCCGGTCGTGGATGTGGCAGGGCATGGTGTTCCACACGGAACCCGGTGCGAGCTGCGTCATACCGACGACAAGCTGGCAGGTCTTCGCGCCGTCCGGGTGGATGAACTGGAAGATTGACCGCTCGTTGGACGTCTGCTGGCTGCCGAGATCGACGCGCTTGGCGTCACCGATTCGGATCAGCTTCGTCGGATGGCTTGCGTGCGCAGGCGCCGACAGAAGGTAGAACTTCGCCGGAGTTTCGGCATCGTCGGAAGCGAACGAGACGCTGACCGTACCCCTTCCGACATAGACCATATCGCGCGCACTGGTCGCCAAAACCTCGCCGCCTGCTGTTACCGTACCCGCGCCGCCGATATTGATGACGATCAGCTCGCGGCGGTCGAGGAAATTCTTTGTCCCTGTCTGCTTGATCGCTTCGAGGGGCAATGCCTGCGCCAGCGGAACCGCACCGCCGATTACCATGCGGTCGTAATGCGTATAGGTCAGGGCTACTTTCCCGGGCTGGAACAGGTCGGGCATCAAAAAGTTCGCGCGCAATTCGTCGGTCCCCATCGACGCGGCGGTCAGCGGATCTATGGCGTGGCGGATGTCCACCTCGGTTAGGGCAGCGTTGTCTCGGTTCGTCATGTCAGCACCACATATTCCGTAAGTTGGCCGATGGTCGTGTCCGCCTTGGCCACGTCGAACACTTTCGTACCGTGACTCATGATCACGAAGCGGTCGCACACCTGGTAGGCGTGGTAGAGGTTATGTGTCACGAGTACGCTCGATACGTTCTCGGCCTTCAGCTTCAGCACCTGATTCAGCAGCGCTTCCGTCTCGCGCACCGACAGCGCCGAGGTCGGCTCGTCGAGCAGCAGCACGCGGCGCTTGAAGAACACGGCACGCGCAATAGCTACGGCCTGCTTCTGGCCGCCCGAAAGCTCGCCTACGAGCTTGTCAGGCGAGTCGATGCCGGAGATGTGGACAGCCGACTTCAGCACCTCCATCGCGATCTCGCGCATCTCCGACTGTTTGAGGAAACCCATGCCGTTGATGCGTTCGCGACCCATGAAGATGTTGCGCGTGATGGAAAGCGAATCTACCAGTGCTGTGTTCTGGTAGATCGTCTCGATGCCGGCGTCGGCCGAGTCTGTGCGGCAGGTGAACAGCGTCTGCTTGCCATCGACCGAGATGTGGCCGGATGTCGGCTGGTGAATCCCGGAGATCAGGTTCACCGTCGTCGATTTTCCGGCGCCGTTGTCGCCGAGCAGGCCAACCACTTCGCCCTCATTGACGTGGAAGGATAGGTTCTTCAGCGCCGTCAGCGCGCCGAAGCGCTTGCTGACGTCGTGAAGTCCGAGAAGGGGAGCGGCAGACATCAGGCGGACCCCTTGCGTTCGATGAGCTGGTTGAGGATGGCGGCGCCGACGATCAGCGTCGCGATGAACATCTCGAGGTAGAAGCCCGGCGCGCGCACCAGCAGCAGCACATTGGTGATGGTGTGGATCAGCAGCACACCGAGGAAGATGCCGATCACCGAGCCACGGCCACCGTTGAGAGACAGCCCGCCGATGACGCAGGCTGCAATCGCCTGAAGCTCAAGTCCGGTGCCTTGCCCCGGCTGAACACTGCCGACACGAGACGTCGCCAGGATGCCAGCGAAAGCCGCCATGCCGCCGGCTATGGCGAACGCAGCTATCTTTATGCGTTTCACATTTATGCCGATCGCAGTCGCTGCGGCGCGGTTGCCGCCCGTCGCGAAGACGTGGTTGCCGAACCAGTGATTGTGCAGCAGCAGGTGGAAGACAACGACCAGCAGTATGATCCAGATGAAGGCCGCGTTGAGCCCGAAGAAGGTGCCCGAGAAGAGCGAGGAGAAGGCCGGTCCCGGATCGAAGCGCACCTGCACCGCGCCGTTGTAGAGCAGCACGGCGCCGCGCCAGAACAGCAGTCCGCCCAGCGTCACGATGAAGGACGGCAGGCCGAAGCGCAGCGTGATGACGCCGTTGAGCATGCCGATCGCCACGCCGATCAGGATCGCGAGCGGAGCGGCGAGGAACGCACTCATCCCGTCGCCGACCTGCACCGCCATAACGATAGCAGTCAGCGTGTAGACGGAACCGATCGACAGGTCGAACTCACCGGCAATCATCAGGATGCCCGCACCGAGTGCCAGGCAACCGAGCACCGGCACCGCCTTCATGAGGATGGTGAGGTTCTGCGGCGACAGGTATCGAAAATCGTCGGGAAAGAGCAGGCCGGCAACGATACAGGCGATCTGGATCAGCGCGAACACCACGAAGATCGAGCCTGCGGGCTTGGCGAGCAATTGCCTGGCCAGCGAACTCTTGGCCGTGCGGGATGGGACGGCGCCGCCGTCGGTAGACGATATGGTCAAGGCCGCAGCCCTCATGCCGGAAAGAAGATGTGACCTTCCGGCTCGAAGCCGGAAGGTCCGATGAAGGTTTCGATCAGCGATAGGTGCCGATCATCGGCTTGACGGCGCCGATGCGATCCTTGTCGAGGAATGCGCCCTGACCGGTATCGACGTCGGTGGGGGTCAGGCCGTACTTCTTGGCCAGAGCGATCTGGGCGATCGGATAGAAGCCCTGCAGGTAGGGCTGCTGGTCCATCGTTGCGAACATCGCGCCCGACTCGACCGCGTTGACGATTTCCACCGCCAGGTCGAACCCGCCGAACGGAATTTCGACTCCGGCGTCCTTGATCGCGCCGGCACCAACCGTCGAGGTGACCGATCCTGTTCCAAAAAGTGCCTTGGTGTTCGGGTTGGCGATCAGGAACTGTGCCATGATGTTCTGCGCTTCCGCCAGATCGAGGCCCGTCTTGACGGTCTCGACCTTGATGCCCTTTTCGCCCATCGCCTTCTCGATGCCACCGCCACGCGCAACGGCGAAGCTTGCTTCGGGGATCTCGCGCGGGTTGAACACGACGTCGCCTTCCTTGAGGCCGAACTTCTCGATCATGCGCTGGCCGAGTTCGTATCCGGACGCAAACTCGTTCATGCCGACATAGGCTTGGCGGCAATTGCCCTTGGCGCCTTCGAGATCGTCATTATTGAAGCCGATGACGACGACGCCTGCCTTGGTCGCGTCGCAGATCGACTTGTCGAAGGCGTCGGAACTGGAGATGGCGACGGCGATGCCATCGACGCCGGCGGCGGCCGCCGCCTCGATCAGGTCGTTCTGACGCACCGGGTCGTTGTTGGCGTACTGGACGTCGAGATCGACACCGAACTGCGCTGCCGCGTCCTGAGCGCCCTTCACCACCGGATTGAAGAACTGCACGCTCGGGTCGAGATAGATGATCATCGTCGCCTTGACGTCGGCTGCATAGGCCGCCGTGGACAGGAGCGTCGCACCGAGTGCTGCGCCCAATACCTTCTTGAAGCTTTTATTTCGCATAGACTTTCCTCCCATTGATGGATGTTCCGCCGGGTCTCCTCCCGGGCGGATTTCGTGAAAATGGCACTTAGCCGTTGAACCAGCGGGTTGGCTGCCCAAGGGTGATGTGGATGCCCTTGACCTGGCTGTATTCGTCGAAGCCGTAGCGGCCGAGTTCGCGGCCAAGGCCGCTCTTCTTGTAGCCGCCGACCGGAAGCTCCGGCGTGCCGTCGATGACGCTGTTGACCCAGCAGCGGCCGGCCCGCACCCGGCGGATTGTCTGCATCGCGCTTTCAAGGTTGGTCGACCACACGGTCGCCGACAGGCCGAATTCGGAATCGTTGGCCAGCGCCACCGCCTCGTCGGCTGTGCGGAAAGCGATGGTCGAGAGCACCGGCCCAAAAATCTCCTCGCGTGCGATCGACATGTCGGGACGCACGTTGCGGAAGACCGTCGGCTGGTAGTAGAGCCCGGCGCCTTCGCCGGCCATATGACCGCCGGTGAGAAGCTCAGCACCCGCCGCCTCGCCGGCGCGCACATAGTTCTCGACCTTCTCGATATGCGCTTTCGAGATCATCGCGCCGATGCGGGTGCGATCGTTGAGCGGGTCGCCGTAGGGAACTTTTGCGGAGATCGCCAGCACCCGGTCCATGATCTCGTCGCGGATGCTTTCTTCCACCAGTAGCCGGCTGCCGGAAATGCAGCACTGGCCGGCATTGTGGTAGACGCCATAGGCGATGCCGTCTGCCGCTGCGTCGAGGTCGGCGTCGGCGAAGACGATCTGCGGACCCTTGCCGCCGAGCTCCAGCCCGACGCGCTTGACCTGCTTGGCGGCGATCTCGGCCAGAAGCGTGCCGACGCGCACCGAGCCGGTGAAGGCCACCATGTCGACGCGCGGATCTTCGGCGAGAACCTGCCCTGCAGGATTGCCGTAGCCGGTGACGACGTTGAAGACGCCGTCCGGAATACCCGCCTCGCGCGCCAACTCGGCCATGCGCACCGAGGTGCCCGAGGTGAACTCGGAGGGCTTCAGCACCACTGTGCAGCCGGCGCCTATCGCCCACGGCACGCGCTCCGATGCGATGATGAAAGGGAAGTTCCAGGGCGTGATGATGCCGACCACGCCGACCGGCTCGCGCAGCACGAGGCCGAGGCGGTTGTCGCCGATGTTGTTGAAGCTGTCGCCCTCCTGCCCGCGCGCCTGTCCGGCCGCATAGGCCCAGAGGTCGGCGCAATATTCGATCTCACCGCGCGCCTGGGCGATCGGCTTGCCGACCTCGAGGCATTCGGCGAGCGCCAGTTCGTCGAGATTGGCGAGGATCAGTTCCGATACGCGGTAGAGCAGCCGCGAGCGCTCCGCGCCCGACATCCTCGGCCATGGTCCCTTGTCAAAGGCCTCACGCGCCGCAGCGATGGCATTCTTCACATCGTCAGCGGAGGCATCCGGCCATTCGCCAACAACATTGCCCAGATGTCCTGGGCTCTCGCGCAGAATCGTCTTGCCACTCGCGGCATTAACCGATTTGCCGCCGATCAGCATGCTATACCGCGCGCTGCGCAGACGGCTGTCGTCAAGCTTCGGCACGATGAATGTGTTGGCGATGGTCATGGAAAGCTGGCTCGTTCACTGTTGTATGGTAGTGTATGTAAGAATGGTACCGTATGGTAGTTGCCGAAGCGTGTCAATGTGCTAGGAAGCGGTATGAACATTCAGTCGCTGAAGATCGAAAAAGGCGCCGAAACTGGCGACAGCACGGCCGCCCAGGTCGAGCGGGACCTTCGCGAAGCAATCATCCGGCTCGAATTGAAGCCGGGCACCCGCCTCTCCGAGCAGGAGATTGCCGACACTCTCGGCGTGTCCCGTCAGCCCGTTCGCGAGGCACTGATCGCGCTCGCCAAGTCGAAACTGGTCGAGGTGCGGCCGAAGCGCGGCACGGTGGTGGTGAAGATTTCGGCCCGCGAGATGATGGAGGCGCGATTCGTTCGTGCGGCGATCGAAACCGCCGTCGTGCGCCGCGCCTGCGAAACTTTTGATCCCTGGATGCGCGCGTCCATTACCGGGATCCTGGCGCGGCAGGAAGCCGCTCGGCAGGCACAGGACTTCAACCGCTTCCGGCGCGAAGACGAGCAATTCCACATGGCGATTGCGACCGGTGCGGGTTGCGGCATGGCCTGGTCCGTCATCGCCGACATCAAGGCGCATATCGACCGGGTCTGTAACCTGCAACTGCGCAAGGCAGATTCGATGGGCCCGCTGATTTCCGAGCATGAAGCGATCATTCATGCGATCGACGCGCGCGACCCGGAAGCCGCAGTCGAGGCCATGCAGACCCATCTGAGCGGCATACTCGCCGATCTGCCTAGCATCGAAGCCGAAAATCTCGCCTTGTTCGAATAAGACAGCTGACGAAATCATAGCTCTGGCGGGCTGACACTTAAAGTTGCGGTCTCGGCGCTGCGGCTGCTGTTCGTTGGTTACTCTGAATCGGCGGGCTCAGACGCGTTGCATCTTGGGCAACCGCGCAGCCAGACGCACAGCGACCTTAGACGGGTCCACATGCCGGGAGTTTTCTTCGCGGTCGGCGCAGCGGTCGGCCATGGCCCGGGAGAGTGAGACTAAGAGACACTTTAGCCAGAAGCCACCTGATGGTTCAGTCATCCAATGCTCAGCTCGGGGCTCAACAGCGCAGCGGCGATATAATTCGCACGGCAAATGTTGCCCATCGCCATCATAGGGAGGACAAGCCATCCGCATACATCGGAAACAAACCGCAGCGCTATTGGTGCCGTGTCCTTGGTTGCCACTGTTGCGTGGCCGGCGCTCCAACGCCAGCCGGTCTACAGGACACCACTGGGCGAGCGGACCGAAGCGTAGGAATTGGCGATATCCGTCCTAAAATTGTGGACTATCTTTGCCCCGCGTCTTTGCCGTTTGGTTTCCAGTTATGCGTCGAGATGATGTCGCGAAGTTCGGTCCTGACGGTTCTGAACAACGGGCGGAATGTCGATGACATTGGTCTTTGAGACGATGTCGCCAGTATCAGCTTGCGCGTGATGGGGGGATCGAAAGGCCATACGGAGACTCTTCCGGCTTCGAAAAGAATGTGGACCGACGCATAGGGCAGCACGGTAAAGCCTGTCCCCTCTTCGACGAGCAGCAAGGTTGAAGGCATCGCCTCCAGTTCCATCTCAATGTTCGGATAAATACCGTGCTCGCTAAGAATGTTGTCGATGAGGCGGCGCAGGCCATGTGGCCGACTGGGCAGGATCATTGGCACGCGTCCGAAGATACCCAGATCGACCGGCTCCCGCGGCGGGCGCATGTCTCCGAAAGTCGGGCCAATTAGGAAAAGTTCGTCGTCCGCCAGTGGCTCGGTGAGGACCGACGGGTGGTTAGGGGAATTGTAGAGCACCGCCGCATCGATCCGCCCCGCAATCAGCCATTCCAAAATATGACCGCTGAACCCTTCGATGACCTGGAGGGCGACATGAGGAAACTCGTTCTTGATCTTCTTGACGAGTGGCACGGTCAAAACGGTCCCGACGGAGGGCGGTACACCCAGAACCAGTCGCCCCCTTGGCGAGGATTTGAGACTGGCGACCGCATTCTGCGCCAGACGCATGCGCTCGAGGATTTCGTCGGCATAGGTCTTCAGGAGAACGCCAGCTTCTGTCAGTACCACCCCTCGGCCGTTGCGGTAGAAGAGTTCGACGCCAAGCTCCTCCTCGAGCCCGCGAATATGCCGGGTTATCATCGGCTGGGTCACGTTCAGGTCAACGGCTGCCTTTGAAAAGCTCCCGGCTGACCCTACCGCAATAAACACCTGAAGCTGTTTCGTTTCCAAAGCCTATTTGCTCTTGCCCGCTGGTGCAGCAAACCGCATCCACACCCATTATAGCCCGAATGGGTGCCGTGTGGGGCGGGTATTCAGGAAAACTGCATACACCGTCGTCGTTGCCGTGATGAACAGGCGGTTGCCCCGCGGTCCGCCAAACGCCAGGTTGGCCACCATTTCGGGGACCAGTATCTTTCCAAGCAGCGTCCCTTCCGGGTTGTGGCACTGCACGCCGTCCCAGGCACTGATCCAGAGATTGCCAGCCACGTCGACACGAAACCCGTCCGGAATGCCGGGCGATATGTCGGCGAACACCCGGGAATTTGCGAGCCGATCGCCTTTGACGTCGAAGACCCGCACGTGGTGCGGGGCGCTGCGATCGGTCAGATAGCCCGAATCCGAAATATAAAGCCTGGTTTCGTCGGGAGAGAACGCAAGACCGTTCGGCATGAAGAAATCGTCCGCGACGACGGCGATCGCTCCGGTCGCGGGGTCGATGCGGTACACATGGCAGCCCGCCTGCTCCTGCAGATCCTTGCGGCCTACGTAGTCCGATATGATGCCGTAATTCGGATCCGTGAACCAGATGCTGCCGTCCGACTTCACGACGACGTCATTGGGCGAATTTAGGCGCTTGCCGGCGCAGCAGTCGGCAAGGACCGTGATGGAGCCGTCCCATTCAGTCCTGACAACCCGCCGCTCGCCCTGCATGCAGGTAATCAGCCGGCCCTGCCTGTCTCGCGTGTTACCGTTGGGATTGGCGATATGGCCGCGAAACAGGGAAACGGCGCCGGTCTCCTCGTCCCATTTGAGCATGCGGTCATTGGGAATGTCGCTCCAGATCAGGCAGCGCATGTCGGAGAAATAGACTGGCCCTTCGGCCCATCTATTGCCGGTATGGACCGTTTCCAGAAAGGCGACCGGATCAATCAGATCGGCAAACCGCTGGTCAAGGATCTCGTAGCAGGACATATTCCCTGCTCCTCAGGGCAAGCGGATCGCGACCGTCTTGGTCTGGGTATAGAGGTCCAGCGCCTGCGCTCCCAGTTCGCGTCCCCAGCCGGACTGCTTGAAGCCGCCGAACGGCATGGTGACGTCGTTGAAGTTGTGACAGTTGATCCACACGGTGCCAGACTTGATCTTGGCAGCGAGCTTATGCGCGGCACCAAGGTTGTTGGTCCAGATCGACGCTGCAAGCCCGTATTCAGTGTCGTTGGCGTCCTGAGCCAGCGTTTCGAGATCCTCATCGTCGAACGGCATCGCACACACGACCGGACCGAATATCTCTTCGCGCATGACTGCCATTTCCGGCGTGGTGCTGGAAATGATCGTTGGCTTCACGAAGTAGCCGACATCACCAGCGCGCTCGCCGCCCGTGACGATCTCCGCGCCGCTGCCCCTGCCCTCCGAGATCAGACGCGTGATGCGTTCCATCTGCTGCTGCGAGACGACCGGCCCAAGTTCCGAAGCAGGATCGAGCCCGGCGCCCAGCCGCAGCTTTTCTGCACGCTCCGCCACGCCGGACATCACCTTGTCGTAGATCTTGCGATGCACGAAGAAGCGTGTGCCCGCACCGCAGCTTTGCCCTGCGTTGAAGAAGGCCGCGCTGGATGCGCCGGCAACCGCCATCTCGATATCTGCGTCGCCGAGGACGATGGTCGGCGCCTTGCCGCCAAGTTCGAGACTGACCTTCTTGAGGTTGCCGGTCGCCGCGCGCGCGATCATCTTGCCGACCTCGGTCGACCCGGTGAAGGCGATCTTGTCGATATCGGGATGCGCGGACATCGCAGCGCCGGCCGCTTCACCGAAACCGGTGACAATGTTGACGACGCCTTCGGGGAAACCCGCCTCCTCCACGAGCCTGCCAAAATAGAGCGCGCCAAGCGGCGTCTGTTCAGCCGGCTTCAGCACGATGGTGCAGCCGGTTGCCAGGGCCGGAGCGACCTTCCAGGCCAGCATGGCCAGGGGAAAGTTCCAGGGGATGATCTGACCGGCGACGCCGACAGGTTCGCGACGGGTATAGGCGTGCCAGTCGCCCGGCGCATTGATCGTCATAGCCTCGCCGTTCAGCTTCGTCGCCCATCCCGCGTAATAGCGGAAGGTCTCGGCGGTGAACGGCACCTCGCCGTTGCGGGAATCGCCGATCGGCTTGCCGCATTCATAGGAGTTTATTTGTGCAAGCATCAGCCCGTGCTGATCAATGAGGTCGGCGAGCTTCCAGATGAGCTTGGCCCGCGCCGCCGGCACGAGCCTGGACCAAGGCCCGTTGAACGCTTCGCGCGCTGCCTTGACCGCCAAGTCGACATCAGCGGCTTCGCCTGCCGGTACGGCGGCGATAACCTTGCCATTCGCGGGATCAAGCACATCCAGCGTCTTGCCTGATACAGATGGGCGCCATTTGCCGCCGATCAGCATCTCATGCTTGCCGGAGACGAAGGCCGAAACCTTGGGGTCCAGATATTTGGATGCGTCGGTGTGTACGGTCATGGATTTCCTCCCAAGTCTTTTGATCAGGTCAGCGCTGCACGAAGGGTGCGGGTATCGAGTTTCCGGCATCGATCCACACGCTCTTTTCCTGAAGATATTCGTTGATGGCGGTCTGGCCGTTCTCCCGGCCGAAGCCCGACTGCTTGTAGCCGCCGAACGGAGAAAGGAAGCTGGTGGCCCGGTACATATTCACCCAAACGCTGCCGGCCTCCAGTCGCTCCGGCATCCGGATGGCGCGACCGAGGTCCTGGGTCCAGACGCCCGCCGCAAGGCCGTAGATGCTGTCGTTGGCGATGGCTATAGCTTCTTCCTCGTCCTCGAACGGGATGATCGACAGCACGGGGCCAAAAACCTCTTCGCGCGCAATGCGCATCGACTGCGAGACATTGCCGAAGATCGTCGGCTCCACAAACCAGCCATCTGCGATTGCCGGATCGTCAGGTGTCTTCCCGCCCAAAAGCTGACTGGCGCCCTCGTTGCGGGCGATATCGATATAATCGAGAACCTTCTTGCGTTGCGGCTCGGTAGTGATCGGGCCCACCTGTGTGTCGGGGTCGAGCGGATCTCCGATACGGGCGGTCCTGGCGAAGGAAACCAGCTTTTCGGTCACTTCGTGATAGACTGAACGCTGGACGAGAGCCCGAGAGCCCGCGATGCAGGTTTGGCCGGTCGCGGCGAAAATGCCTGAGACGAGCCCAGGAATTGCCGCCTCCATCTTCGCATCCGCGAAGACGATGTTGGCGGACTTTCCACCGAGTTCCAACGTCACCTTCTTGAGGCCGCCTGCGGCGGATTGATATACACGGCGTCCGGTTGCGTCGCCACCGGTGAAAGCCACCTTCGCGACGGCGGGATGGGTGACGAGACGGTCGCCGATCTCGCTGCCGAAGCCAGTGACCAGGTTCACGACGCCCTTCGGGAATCCCGCCCGCTCGAAAAGCTTCGAAAAGGCTACAGCCGACACAGAGGAAAATTCCGACGGCTTCCAGACGACGGTGTTGCCGGCCGCAAGCGCGGGCGCGAGCTTCCATGTCGCCAGCATGAGCGGCGAGTTCCACGGCGTGATCGCCGCCACAACGCCTAGCGGCTCGCGGCGCGTGTAGTTGAAGACACCGGGCTTGTCGATCGGGATGACCCGACCCTCGATCTTGTCTGCCAGACCGCCGAAAAAGCGAAACCATTGCGGGATGTATTTGCACTGCATCCGCATTTCGTTGATCAGCTTGCCGTTGTCTCGGGTCTCGAGCACGGCAAGATTTTCGGCTTCCTCGGCAACGAGATCCGCGAAACGGCAAAGTATCTGGCCGCGCGCAGTAGCCGTCATCGTCCGCCACTCGCCCCGGAAAGCCTCTGCTGCAGCCTCGATGGCCTGATCGACATCGGCAACCCCGGCACGCGGGAGAAGAGCCCAAGGCTTGCCAGTGAATGGATCGACCGACTCGAAGTAGTCGCCTGAAGCTGCGGCGGTCCAGCGACCGCCGACAAGCATCTCCAGCTTTTCCTGGGCGAGTGGCGAACGTGGGATCATGCGGCGACTTCCTGCATAGCTTCACGGGCGATACGGAAAGAATCGACGCCTGCCGGCACGCCGGCATAGATCACAACCTGAAGAAGAACCTCCCGGATCTCGTCCTTGCTGACGCCGTTACGCAAAGCGCCCTTTACATGCATCTTCAACTCATGCGGCCGGTTGAGCGATGCCAGCATCGCAAGGTTCAACATGCTGCGCGTCTTCTTGTCGAGCGTGTCGCGACCCCAGACCGCGCCCCAGCAATACTCTGTAACGAGTTCCTGAAGCGGACGATTGAAATCGTCGGCGCTGTTGATCGATTTTTCGACGAATTCCGCCCCGAGCACCGACTTGCGGATTTCGAGTCCCTTGTCGAACACGTCCTTATTCATCTGATTTCCTTTCATGACAGATTTGGGAGGAGTCAAAGGCCCGGCGTGGGCCGGTATTTGCGACCGCGCGCGACCACGTGTCCGAGCGAACCGTCGGTCACATACACCTGCGTCTCCTTCGGATCGTACTGGACGTTTTCCTGTCCGGGATACCCGATCAGTTCGCGAACCCTTGGATTCATGTAGTAGGTGGTGATCGCAATCGTCGTGACAGCACTGAAGGCGGGCTTGTCGTTCTGATTGATATTTTCCAGATGTGCTTCCGCACCGTTGGCGAGATCCGTCTGCAGCGATTTGTCGAAGGCGTCCTTGAGGTCGACGCGAAAATCCAGCGCGGCCTGCGCATCGGCGAAGGAGCAGACATCGCTGAACTTCGGCATCCGCTTGTGCGCCGGGATCAGGAAATCGGCGAGGGAGAGAAAAACGGCTTCCTTCTGCATGTCAGGCCGCCTTCTGGTTGCGGCGCTCGGAAATCATCCGGCGCGTGTTGCGCAGTGCGACAGCCATGATCGTCGCGGTCGGGTTGGTCGCGCCCGATGTCGGGAAGGTCGATGCATCCATGATGTAGAGGTTGGGCACGTCATGGCAGGCGCCGAACTGATTGACGACCGACTTCGTCGGGTCGTCGCCCATGACGCAGGTGCCGATCAGGTGCCAGCCGGACTCGCGGACGGGCGTGGAAACCAGCGTCTCGATCGCACCTGCCGCCCTCACCGATTCAAGGCATCGGTCGATGTTGAACTGGAGGAGGCGGTTGGAATTCTCGTTGACCTTGTAGATGATCTGCGGTGCGGGAAGGCCGTCGGAATCCACGAGGTCCTTAGACAGCACGACCTGGTTCGATTCCTCCGGCAGGTCCTCGCCGACAATACCCCAGATCAGCGAGTGGCCGAAGCGACGGGCAACGTTGTCATGCAGGTTCGCGCCCCAAAAGTCCTGGAAACGCCCCTCCTCCGACACATAGACCTTCGATCCCATGGCCCCGGAAACACCAACGGGTCCACCGGAAGGCATGCAATTCCATTTGGAACCGCGAACGAAGCCGCGGCTCTCGTCGGTCTCGTAGAACTCCAGTGAATAGACCTGCTGGCCGAACGGGCCGCGCCAGGAATCGAGCGGATCCTCGTAAGACGCCAAGACGCTGGCGAAGGGATGCATCATCAGGCGCTTCCCAACGAACCCGGACGAATTCGCAAGGCCATCCGGATTCCGGCCGCCACCCGACATGAGGAGAAGGCGCGGCGTGCCGACGCCGTTGGCACAGAGGATGACGACGCGCGCGCGCTGGCGGCGGTCGCGGCCGTTGGCATCGACATAGACCACGCCGGTGGCAAGCCCCTGGTCGTTGGTTTCTATCTCCTTGACGCGCGCTTTGGTGACAAGCCGCGCGCCGGCCTTGAGCGCCAGAGGCCAGTGGGAGCGATCGGTGGTGGACTTCGCGCCTTCCGGGCAACCGGTGAGGCAGGTGCCACGGCGAACACAAGCATTCAGCTCGCCGAACTTCTCCGACGGTATGGCGTTGCTGCCCGGCCACCAATGCCAGCCCATCTTCTCCATGCCAAGCGCACCGCGCCGGCCGACCGATCCCATCGGAAGAGCGGCGAAGGGATAGGCGGGGCGCGGCGGGAACGCAGGATCGCCCGCAAGCCCGGACACGCCGACCTCACGCTCGATCTCGAGCTGGTAGGGAAGCAGGTCCTCATAACTGAAGGGCCAGTCCTCCGCCACGCCGTCCATCGAACGGACACGGAAATCCGACGGCAGGAAATGCATCCACTGCGCACCGTAGAGCGTCGCGCTGCCGCCGACACCGGCGAACATCAGCGGGTTAATGTCCGTCGTGGAGTTGTCGACCGGATAGTCGTTGGGACTGTCGCGGACGTTGGGGTTCGGATGCCAGAGCTTGGTGCTGACCAGTTCGTGTTCGGGACGCGCGCCGGTGTAGTCGTTGTATTCGGGCCACTCCCCCTGTTCCAGAACGACCACGGAAATACCCGCGCGTGCAAGATGCAGCGCCGCGACCGAACCGGATGGGCCGGCGCCGACGATGACGACGTCCACCTCTTCGTCCCGTTTGGGTCTTCCGCCCCGGTCGGCTATCCCGATTGTCATATTTTCCTCCACTTACGGCGCGCCGCGGTCTTCAAGGCAGCCGCGTGCGATAGAAGGCCGCGGCGCCGATGATGATGATACCCTTGATGATCAACTGCATCTCGATCGGAAACCC
Source organism: Mesorhizobium quangtriensis (assembly GCF_040081925.1). Lineage (NCBI taxonomy): Bacteria > Pseudomonadati > Pseudomonadota > Alphaproteobacteria > Hyphomicrobiales > Phyllobacteriaceae > Mesorhizobium > Mesorhizobium quangtriensis. The sequence continues at coordinate 730,926 of NZ_JBEBMF010000001.1, read as the reverse complement.
GAGCAGCAGCACCAGATTGCCTATGACGACAAGAACAGCGACGCCGAGAAGCGCGCCTGCGATGCTGCCCCGTCCGCCCGACAGCGCCACGCCACCCATGACGGCCGCGACGATGGAATCGAGTTCGTATCCCTGGCCGACCCAGTTCGAGACCGTGCCGACATAGCCGAGAAGGAACAGGCCGCCGATGCCCGCGCAAACGGAGCAGATGACGTAACAGATGATCGTTACGCGATCCGGTGCGATGCCGTTCAGGAAGGCAGCCTTGGGATTGCTGCCGACCATGAATATTTCGCGTCCCAAGCGCGAGCGGTGCAGCACAAACGCCAGGACGATCGCCATCACCGCAAGCGTCATGAGGTTGACGGGAATGCCCCAGATGCGGCCCGAGGCGAGAAACGACATGCCGGGCGGCAGCGTGCTGATGGGAGCACCGCCGGTGTAGGCGAAGCGTACGCCCTGCAGGATGATCATCATGGCAAGGGTGGCCAGGAACGGGCTGACGTTGCGCTTGGCGACCAGCCAGCCGTTGACGAAGCCGACGAGGGCGGAGAACACGATCGCGGCGACGAAGATCGCAGGGATCATGTCGTTGCTGGTGGCCTTGAACGCGGTGGCGAGGACGGCGACAGTCGCCATCAGCGAGGCGACGGACAGGTCGAGGCCGCGCACCATGATGACGAAGGCCTGACCCAACACCACCATGCCAAGCGGAGCAGCGATGGTCAGGACGTTGACGAGGTTCGCGGGCCGCAAGAACGTTGGAGAAAGGAGGGCCGCCGCGACAAGCAGCACGCCAAGGAAAATCAGCAGACCGAAACGTTCGAAGACCGCAGCCATCAAAAATCCAGGGCGAGGTTTCGGCATGGTAGCGTCGAGCTGAGCCATATCGTCACTTCCTCCGCACGATATGAAAGCCGACCGCGGCAATTATTATGAAGCCCTGAATGATCCACTGGTAGTAGGAAGACACGCCGACGAAGTTCAGCAGGCTGTTGAGCATAGTGACAAGAAGCACGCCGAGAAACGTACCCAACACGCCGCCGCGACCGCCCGCGAGGATGGTGCCGCCGACCACCACGGGCGTGATGGACTGTAATGTCAGGGCGGCACCGATGCGCGGGTCGCCGACACCAGTACGCGCGGTCAGGAAGATCGCAGCCATGCCGGCGCAGAGCCCGGACAGCGCGTAGGCCATGACCGTTATGCGGCCAACCGGCAGACCATTCAAACGCGCAGCTTCCGCATCGCCACCAACGAAATAGATGTTTCGTCCCGCGCGAGTCCTTTGAAGCCACAGACCGGCTATGAGGAAGACGATGACGAGTATGATCGCGCTGATCGGAATTCCGGCCACATTGCTGTACGCGATGTCCTCGAAGGCGCGAGGCACCGAGCCACCGGGCTCCTTTCGGTACATCAACGTGCCGCCGAAGATGATCGAGGACATGCCAAGTGTTACTATCAGCGGATGCACGCGGAGGATCACCGTCAACAGGCCGTTCAGCGCGCCGATGGCTGCCGCGGCGACCAGGGCCGCCGGGACTGCGACCCAGACTAGATCTGGACGCCAATCCAGAAAGTTCGCAAGAAACACCGTTGTCGCGCTCACCAGCGAGCCTATTGCGAGGTCGATTCCGCCCATCAGCACGACGAAGGTCTGGCCGAGGCTGACTAGCCCCAGCACGACCAGTTGCTGTAACACATTGGTGACGTTGCGCCAGGTCAGGAACCGATCAGACAAGAGGCCGCCTGAAACCAGTATGAGCAGGATCAGCCCCGCCACGATGAAGTAGGACAGCATCAGGCGGTTACGCCGCAGACCCGTGACAAATGCAGTCATGCCACGTCCATCTGCTTTGCCGTGCCACGCTCGTCCACGGTTCTGACGGCCAGCGCCATGATGGTTTCTTCGGAGAGATCGTCCCTTGCAACCTCCCCCATCACATGACCCTGCGCCATAACGACAACGCGATCGGAAAGGCCGACAACTTCTGGCAGTTCCGAACTGATCATGAGGACCCCGATCCCGGAATCGGCAAGCTTGCGGACCAGCCGGTAGATTTCCACCTTCGCCCCGATGTCGACGCCACGCGTCGGTTCGTCGAGGATCAGCAAGCGGTTGGAGATCCGCGACCAGCGGCTGAACAGCACCTTCTGCTGATTGCCGCCCGACAAGCTTCCGACCTTCACATCCGGTGACGGCGCTGCAATTGCGAAGTCGGCGATTTGCTGCAACGCGATGTCGCGCTCCTTCTTGCGGATCACCAGGCCCTTTTCTGTTACACGACCCAGGTCGGGCGCGATGATGTTGCTGGTGATCGGCAGATTGAGGAAGAGGCCCTCTTCTTTGCGGTTCTCCGTCAGAAAGCCGACGCCGCGTTCGATAGCCGTCTTCGGCAGATGATGCCTTAACAGTTTGCCGTCGATCTCAATGGTACCTTTTTCCATGTCGCGCATTCCAAAGACGACTTCGGCAATTTCGGTACGCCCAGAGCCGACCATCCCCGCAACGCCGACTATCTCGCCCTCTCTGACGTCGAGCGAGACATCGCGTACGCGCGGACCTGCCGCGAGGCCGCGAATCGAAAGCACGGTTTTGCTTGTCCTCGAAACGCTCTCACTGCGCGGCGGATAGATCTGTTCTAGCTGACGCCCGACCATGCTGGTGATCATCTCATCGCGGGTCATCTCGCGCACGGGACGAGAATCAACGACCTGTCCGTCTTTCAGGATCGTGACGTGATCGGCGATTTCGAAGATTTCCTCGAGACGATGCGAAATGTAGACAATCGCCACGCCCTGAGCGCGCAAACGGCGCATGTTCTCGAACAGCAGATCGACCTCCTTGCCCGAAATGACTGCCGTGGGTTCGTCGAGGATCAGCAGTTTGAGGTCGCCGACCAAAGCCTTTGCGATCTCGACCATCTGCTGGTCGGCAAGTGGCAGCTCATCGATGTAAGCGTCCGTTGGAATATCAACACCAAGCTGCGCCAATATCTCTGCTGCTCTCCTGTGGCGGGCTTTGTCTGAAATGATGCCGAATGCGTTTCGCGGCTGGGCATCCACAAGGATGTTCTCGGCGACGGAAAGTTCTGGAAAGAGGGCGAGTTCCTGATGGATGACGTGGATGCCGGCCTCGCGCGCCTGCCTCGGATTCTTCCAACTTAGTTGCTTGCCCAGATAGGCGATCGAACCGCTGTCTGGGCGCACTGCCCCGCCGATGACGCGCGTCAGGGTGGACTTGCCCGCGCCGTTTTCGCCGAGCAAAGCATGAATCTCGCCTGCCCGAACCGCGAAGTCGACCCGGTCAAGCGACTTTACACCCGGGTATTGCTTCTCGATCTGACGCAGTTCGATCACGGAGGAAGACATGGCTGCACCCAACCCAATCCGATGAAAAGCCGGTGCGCATCTTGCGGGCGCACCGGAGGGAGGGAGGACTTACTTCGGGTAGTCGGGATTGAACGTGCTCGGATTGTAGCCGGCCGGCAATCCGTTACTTGGCGACAGATCGCCCGGATCATCCATGCTGACATGGTCGAGCAGATGACGGTCCCCCTTGACGGATACAGTATCGGCATCGGGCGAGGTCACCACCTGGAAGCTGACCTCGACCTTGTCCGGCACCGAGATGCCCTTGAGGACTTCGAGTGCCGTCTCGATGCCGGTGATGCCCATCGACGTCGGATAGTCGATGCCGCACATCTTGATATTGTACTGATTGGCGAGCTGATACATGCGTGCGACGTCGCCTCCGGTCATCGGAGGGATCTCACCAGCCTTGTAGCCGGCATCGATATAGGCCTCGATCGCACCGTAGCCTTGCAGCGCGCTGTCGGCGAGGACGCCGTTGATGTCCTTGCCATATTTCTGGATGAGCGCGGCCATGACCGACTTGCCCGTCGCCGGATTCCAGTCGCAGTACTGTTTCTCGAGAACCTTGATGTCGGGAAACTTCGAAAAGACCTCTTCGTTCGCCTTGATGCGGATTTCCGCGACGCTGGAGCCGGCGATTCCCGGCAGCATGACGATGTTGCCCTTGCCTCCGAGGGTTTCGCAAAGCCACTGTGCTTCCAGGCGACCCAGCGCCCAGTCGGATGCCGTCACATAGGTGATATAGTTCTCCGGCGTCTTGACCTTGCGGTCGACCATAACGACAGGGATGCCCTGCTCCGACGCACGTCCGACGACGGAGTCGAGAGCGTCTTCGGTGGCGGCCGCAATGAGCAGCAGGTCCACGCCTTGGCTGATCAGGTCCTGGATGTCGGCAATCTGCTTTGATGGATCATCGTTGGCGTCGGTGACGAGAAGGCGCGAGATGTCATCGCGATGCTGACCAGCCGACCACAGAACGCCATGCTGGAAGGCGACGCGCCACGCGTTGGAGATCGACGCGTTCGAGAAGCCGATGACGTATGGGCCATCCTTCTTCCACTTGGACGTGTCGACCATCGTGTTGGCATTCGGGTTCCACATCCACGTGCGCGGAGCGCCGTAATAGCCGGGCTTCGTCTCGGCAGACTCCGCCGCAGCGGCAGTGGCGCTGATAAGCTGAACGCCCGGCATGGCCGCGACTGCCGCAGCCGCCGGAATGCCACGCAGGAACGACTTGCGCGAGATCTTCGTATCAAGGATTTGTTTTATAGGCACTGGCTTCTCCTCCTGAATCCATTTATTCGCCCGCTTTTATGCTGAATTCCTCTGAATTGAATAAGTACTCCCCAACCAATCCAGAGAAGAAAGCGGAATATATCCTCCAAAGCAGCTTCCGTAATTTTTCCCGTCGCGCAGCGAGAAGGGAAAACGACGTACCGCAGCAGGGAGGGACTATCGTTAGCTGACACCGGGCGGTCAATTCGCGACGGTGTAATAGCTGCTATTACCAGTTCGAACTTGGGCGCCGCGCGGTAATGCATTTATCGTCCACCTTGCGTGAGGGGCTTGCCAGAGCGCCTCGCCGGAGGAGGATTCGTGAACATACTTGTTGTGCTCCGCATTATGCCGGATGCGGCCGGCGAATTGCTATTGACCGACGACGGGCTTGGTATCGATAGGGAATGGCTGGATTTCCAGCTGAACGATTTCGACGACCATGCGCTCGAGGATGCCATTCTGCTCAAGGAGGCGACCGGCGCACGAGTATCAGCGCTCGGCATCGGCGAAGGGGCCAACCGGATTCTGCAGATGGCAGCCGCGCGCGGCGCCGACGAGGTGATCGCGGTCCCGGTCGACGAAGATGAGATAATCTCTTCGCGGGACTTTGCCGCGACAGTTGTGGATGTGGCGCGGTCCCGGTCAGTCGATCTCATCATCTGCGGTGTGCAATCAAGCGAAGACCTCTTCGGTCAGCTCGCACCCTATGCCGGCGCCATGCTGGACTGGCCGCATGTTTCCGGCACGAACCGCATCAACGCGGACGGGGACAAGCTGCACGTCACGCAGGAACGAGGAGCCGGCGTCTCAGTCACATATGAGGTTTCACTGCCTGCAGTGCTCGGCGTGCAGACGGCTACCAAGGCGCCGCGCTACGTCTCGGGCAGCAAACTTCGCGAAGCTTCGAAGACGCCGATCGACAGGAGCGAGCGGCGGGCACCGAATTTCGCGGCTTCCGCAAAGCTGAAGAGATTGCGGCTTCCTGAACAGAGCGGGGCGGCAGAACAGTTGGGCGACAACGCTGAAAGCGTCGCCGACCGCATCGTCGCGATCCTCGAGACCAAGGGCATCGGAAGGAATTGAACCATGAAGGTCTATGCCTGCACTGAGGGCCGATCCGGACAGGTCGATGCCGTTTCGCTGGAGATGATCGCCGCGGCGCGCCAGATGGTTGAGCCTGGCGACGAAGTCATTGCGTTCTTCGCCGGAAGCTCAAAAGAGGATGCCTGTGCGAAGTTGGGCTCGGCCGACCGGCTGATCGCAGCCGTCGCGCCAGGTGCCGAGATCGTGGCGGCCGACGTCTATGCACGCCAGCTTTGCGCGACTATCGCCGCCGAAGGCGCCGGCGCGGTAGTAGTCCCCTATTCCGCCAACGGCCTTGACGTCGCCTCGGCTGTCGCGGTCCGGACCGGCTGGCCGCTGATCAGCTACGTCGATCAGATCGAGCGCAATGGCGACACGCTTTCGGTAGTCGCGCGCATGTACGCTGGAAAGGTGCTTGCTGAATGCGAAGCGCCCCTGCCGGCGGTGCTGATGGTCAATCCGGGCGCGTTCAAAGAAGCCGATATAGCGCCCATCCCGCCAGAGCGCGTGCAAGTGGCGGACGCTTCGTCGGCCGTCGCGACAAGCGGCGCACGGCCAATCGCCATCGACCTGCCAGACTTCAGCGACGTGGACCTCAAGGCGGCCGAGCGTATCGTCTGCGTTGGCCGCGGCATCGGCGACGAGGCGAGCATCGATCTTGCGCGCGGTCTCGCGGACCTGCTCGGCGCGGAGATTGCCGGCAGCAGGCCCGTTGTCGATAGCGGCTGGCTGCCGAAACTACGACAGGTCGGTAAATCCGGACAGAAGGTCAAACCCCGCTTGTACATAGCGCTCGGTGTTTCAGGCGCTCCGGAGCATGTCGAAGGCATGGGACAGGCCGACACAATCATTGCGGTCAACACCGACCCAAAGGCGCCGATCTTCAGCGTGGCGCATTATGGCTCCACATGCGACCTCTTCGATCTGATCTCAAGTCTCTCCGAGCGGCTGCAAACCACAAGTCGCTGAGATGACTGCGACCTACACGCTTTGGGCCGTGACGCTCACGGCAGTCGCTCTGACCGCTTGGCGATGTCGGCATTACGCGCGCGCGCTGGCCGCAGCGCCTGCCGCTGCCCGGTTCGACCAGCCGCTGGAGCGGCTGAAAGGCGTCGCAGTCGCCGTCGGCCTGCACAGGCGGATGCTTCGCAAGCCGCTCTCTGGCGTCCTGCACGCTGTTATCCTTGTCTGCTTTTTCGTTCTTTTCACGGTGACGCTGGAGGCTTTCGGCTCGCGGCTGTTTCCGGGGTTCTCGCTGGCTTCGATCGGGGGTAACACCTGGATAGCCCTGCTGCAAGAATGTGCTGGCGTCGCGATGCTCGTTGGCGTGGGGCTGGCGATGTATCAGCGCTATGTCCTGAAGCCAGCGCGGTTCAAAGGCTCAAGCCGTAGCGACGCGGCGATCATCTATGGCCTGATCGTCACCATCGTGGCTTCCCTTCTTCTGGAGTCCGCATTCCGCATCCTGGATGGCGGCGCGCCAGGCTGGCGTCCGCTCAGCGTCAGGCTGGCGAGCCTGCTCGCCCCGGCCGCACCAATGGCGCATATCTGGGAAGGCGTGTTCTACTGGATACACGTCCTCGCGATCCTCGGTTTCCTCATCTATATCCCCGGCTCCAAGCATCGGCACATGTTTCTCGCCGGGCCAAATGTCTATTTCCGCAATCTTCAGCCGCGAGGGATCGCCCCACCGGCCCCGCCGGAACGTAGCAGCGCGGGCGTCAGCGAGATCAGCGCGTTCGACTGGAAGCAGCAACTCGATCTCCTGACCTGCACCGAATGCGGGCGCTGCCAAGCGGTGTGCCCAGCCTATGCGGCAGGTCTACCACTCAGCCCAAAGATGCTGATCACCGACATGCGCGATGCGCTAGCCTTGGGCCAGGCTGACCTTCCGTTGATCGGCGGCGTCATCAGCGAAGAAACACTTTGGGCCTGCACAACCTGCCGGGCGTGCATGGAAGAGTGCCCCGTGGAGATAGAGCATCTCCCGAAAATCATCGACATGAGGCGCTACCTCGTGAACGAGGGACATGTCAGCGCCGGGCTGCAGGACGCGCTTGCGAACATCGGCCGCGTCGGCAATTCCATGGGCAAGCCATCCAAGATGCGTGCCCGCTGGACCAAGGAGCTTGGCTTTCCCGTCAAGGACGCGCGCAGCGAGCCGGTCGATGTGTTGTGGTTCGTCGGCGACTACGCTTCCTACGACCCTCGCGTTCAGGAGATCACACGGAAAATCGCGGAACTGCTCGCGCATGCCGGCATCGACTTCGGAATCCTCTTCGACGCAGAACGCAATAGCGGAAACGATGTCCGGCGTGCCGGCGAGGAAGGCCTCTTCGAGACGCTTGCTCAGTCCAACATCGATGCGATCAACGCCTGCAGCTTCAAACGCATCCTGACCAGCGATCCGCATAGCCTGAATGCGCTGAAGAACGATTACCAGCACCTCGGCGGTCGCTTCGAGGTCCTGCATCACACGGCATTGCTGGCCGAGCTCGTCAAAGGCGGAGAGCTCAAGATCGCACCCGCTGCCTCCGGCAATCGCGTGACCTATCACGACCCCTGCTATCTAGGGCGCTACAATGGAGGCTTCGATGCGCCGCGCGAGTTGATCGCGGCTGCCGGCTACAGCCTTCATGAGATGCCGCGCTGCCGGGAGAAATCCTTCTGTTGCGGCGCTGGCGGCGGCCGCATCTGGCAGGCAGAAGACGGCGTGGTCGAGCGTCCGAGCGAGAACAGGATCCGCGAGGCGCTCGGCCTTGGCGATGTCGCGCTGTTCGTCGTCGCCTGCCCGAAAGATAAGGTCATGTACACCGCCGCCGTCGACGCGCTCGGGGCATCCGATCGGCTGAAGGTGGTCGATGTGGCGGAGTTGCTGATTCCGGCGAAAGGCCGGCGGAGGCCTGATGAGTTTTTGGCCGAGATACGGCCGGATTGAACGGGCGGCACGCAGGCCGTGGTTTTGACAGGGGCAGTGCCCCAAATTCGGGAGCTATATCTATGTCTTATTCCAAGGTCGGTTTCGTCGGCGTAGGCAAGATGGGCACGCCGATGGCGGGCAGGCTGATAAAGGCCGGCTATGAGGTGACCGTTTACGACCTCGACCGGTCAGCGATGCAGGAGCTCGGCAATGCCGGCGCGAAACTCGCAAGCAGCCCTACCGAGGTGGGCAACGCCGCGGAAGTGGTCTTCGCAAGCCTGCCGAGCCCGCAGATCCTCGAGACTGTCGTGCTCGGCGCGAACGGCATCGCGGCGGGAAGCAGCATCAAGGTGTTCATCGACATCTCCACCACCGGCCCGCGGACTGCGGCCAAGGTCGCGGAGGCGTTGAAGTCCCAGAACATCGCCATGATCGACGCACCCGTCAGCGGTGGCCTGAAGGGCGCCCGCAACGGAACGCTGGCGGTCATGACCTCCGGCCCGAAGACGGTCTACGAATCTGTGCGGCCCATTCTGGAGAATTTCGGCAAGATGTTCTTCATGGGCGAGGTGCAGGGTGCCGCGCAGACGATGAAGCTCGCCAACAATCTGCTCGCTGCTGCAGCACTTGCGGTCTCGTCAGAAGCGGTCGTCATGGGAGTGAAAGCAGGCCTCGATCCGAAGATCATGCTGGACGTCATCAATGCCAGCAGCGGCCGCAACAGCGCGACGGAAGACAAGTTCCCGAAATCCGTGCTACCGCGCACCTTCGATTTCGGCTTCGCCACCGGTCTTTCCTTCAAGGACGTGCGGCTGTGCCTCGAGGAGGCGGAAGCGATCGGGGTTCCCATGGTGGTCGGCAGCGCGGTGCGCCAGATGCTGAGCGTGACGAACCAGCTTTATGGTCCGGAATCGGATTTCACGTCCATGGTGCGCGTCATCGAGAGCTGGGCACATGTCGAAGTCCGCTCACCGCAGCAGGACGTGACCGTAGAGGCGGGCTGACCGATGCCATCGCACAACTACAAGGTCTACGCCGTCCGATACGGGCATTTCGAACGTCGATCGACCGAGAATTTCCTAGGCGGCGACACCCACGACGTGCCGATGCCGTTAGACTATTTCGTCTGGGCGATCGTCGGGGCGAAGCGGACCTTCATCGTGGATACAGGATTCGACAAGCCCACCGGCGACAGACGAGGCCGTTCGGTTGTCAGGCCCGTCGATGAAGGTCTGGCCATGCTTGGCATCGACCACGCCAAGGTGACAGACGTCATCATCTCCCACATGCACTACGATCATTGCGGAAACCATCACCTCTTTCCGAACGCGACCTTCCACCTACAGGATGCCGAGATGGAGTTCGCGACGGGGCGCTGCATGTGCCACCACGCGATGCGCCATCCCTTCGAAGCGGACGACGTGACGACGATGGTGCGCCGCGTCTTCGACGGAAAGGTTTGTTTCCACGATCCCGAATCCGAAATAGCGCCCGGCATCACCGTTCACAAACTGGGCGGGCACTCACGTGGCTTGCAGGTGATCCGTGTCAACACCGAAGGCGGCGCAGTTGTCCTCGCCTCCGACGCCGCGCACTTTTACGCCAACATGGATCGCGAGGCACCTTTCCCGGTTTTCGACCGTCTGGGCGATGTCATCCTTGGCGTTGAGAGAATGAAGAGGCTCGCGAGTTCGGACCAGCATATCGTGCCCGGTCACGATCCGCTCGTACTGCAGCGATTCACTACTGTCGGGACAGGTATCGCCGACCTGACGCTGCCAGCGGGGATTTGATCGGTACAGGATACTCAGCTGCGTCACGGGAATGATGTTGTGAGATGGCTTCGACTGGGAGTCCGCTTGCAGAAGAAACTTCTGCCGAAGTGAGCCAGGCCATCGCGCCTGTCCGACGTCGCCGGCTCGGACATCGTATAGGGAAACAGTGCGCCCTGCGCTCAAGAGCTCGTGAAATGCATAATCTCTCAACTGCAAGCTGGTGCGAAGGCATCCTGCTGAATGCCGCGAAACGGGCGTGGATAAGTGATCGACAGTAACACGGAGCAAGCTGCTTGCTCGCCCGATGGCTCAGTGGTTGGTCGACGAGGAGAGCATCAGCATGAAGGATGCAGACTTTCTGATCGCACAATACGTCCGGCATCATCTCCTACAGCGGCATCTTCCAGGAAAACGCATCGACGCAGACGGTCTCGGCAGGGTTTCGACGAGCCTTCTGAAACATGAGACAGATCGATACCGGTTGAGTAAGCGACCCCTGGGGCAAGACGCCGAGAGGGCGGGCTGGCTCTGAGATCGTTTAATGAGCGACTCGGCCGTCGTCGCAGTCTAGGATCTGGCGGCGATCTGGCAGGCCGCTGCTCGCTGGGAAGAAGCCCCCGCCCTATCCCAGCGAGCTATGTGCGGACCACAACAGCTACCCTGCAATCTGTGTGCCAGCCAGTTCTGTTGCGAAACAGGACATCAAACTGCAGAAGCCGGCGTTCCGTATGGATGCGCCTGTAGCTGATCGGGACAGACATGCATTCCAAGGCGCCTGAAGAGCTGGCCGTCCCTGCCATCTGCCGCCGGTTTCGCCCGGGCACGCTGGCTCCTCAGGAGACCAGCCCGGAGGCATCCGACTGGCGTGCCGATGTGCGCGCCATTGCTCATCGTCCCGTTTTGCTCGGGCTGCTGACGACTATCCTCGGCTACGCCGGCGTATTCGCGGTCTTCACCTATATCGCGCCGCTACTGACGGAGATCAGCGGCTTTGACGCCAGCGCGGTTTCCCCGATCCTGCTGGTTTTCGGCGGGGGGGTTGGTTGCCGGCAACTTACTGGGCGGCAAGCTCGGCGACCGGAACCTGATCCGTGCCATCCTGGGGACCCTCCCTGCGCTTGCGCTCGTGCTCGGCTCCATAGCCGTCGCCTTCAACAATCAGATTGCAGCCGTGCTTTTCACCGGTCTGTTGGGTGTGGCAGGCTTCGCTACCGTCGCACCCTTGCAGATGTGGGTGCTGTCTAAGGCCGAGGGCGCAGGCCAAAGCCTCGTATCCAGTTTCAACATTGGAGCCTGCAATCTCGGCAATGCCATCGGCGCCTGGGCGGGCGGTATGGTGATTGACTATGGGCCTGGCCTCTCATTCGTGCCATTGGTGGCCGCAATATTCCCAATCACAGCCATCGCTGTGGCTCTTATCTCCGCCAATGCGGGAAGACCGGAAAGACGGACAGAGTCGTATTCGGCTTGCACCCAATGACAATCACGCGCGATGCGACAGACGGTGCAGCAGGAATCCGTAACCCGCGGCGTTCCGGGCTTTAGACAAACATCTGTCCGCCAACATCGCCGGAAAGCCGCCAAGCTCGTCCGCCAAACAGCGATGACACACGGTATTCCACCGCGTTTACAATCACTTACCGACAGACTGCGATTAGCAAGATGGCGGAGAGAGCGTCCGCCTAACTATCATTCGCCTTCATTCGTGGATGTTCGCGCGACCCTATCAATTCCAAGGGATTGAAGGCTGTACCATCTTTCACCGTTCGCCATCGTCCGCTATTATCCCCACTTTGAAATGGGGATGGAAGTGGGGATGGCCCGAACCCTCCACAAAATGTCGGATGCTTCGGTGAAGGCTGAGAAGCAGCCCGGACGCCATTCGGACGGCGGCGGGCTCTACCTCAACGTCGGGCCAACCGGTAAGAAGTCCTGGCTGTTCATGTGGGTGCCAAAGGGCGGCAAGCGCCGTGAAATGGGTCTTGGTGCTTATCCCACGGTGAAACTCGCTGGTGCCCGCGCCAAAGCTGCAGAATGCCGTGTAGCGATCGAGGACGGCCGGGACCCCATTGCAGAGAAAGCGAAGCAGGCCGAGCCGACATTCGGCGAATGCGTCGATCTCTTCATTTCTTCGATCAAGTCGGAATGGCGCAACGAGAAGCATCAGGCGCAGTGGAAGATGACGCTGTCCGATGCCTATTGCGCTTCCCTTCGTCCAAAGCTGGTTTCCGCGATCAGCACCGAGGATGTGTTGTCGGTCCTCAAGCCGGTATGGCTGGGCAAGAACGAAACTGCCTCCCGGCTTCGTGGCCGGATCGAGCGTGTTCTGGAATTCGCCAAGGTGAAGGGCTGGCGATCGGGAGAGAACCCCGCAGCATGGCGCGGCAATCTTCGCAACCTGCTTCCTAAGCGCCAGAAGCTCCAGCGCGGCCATCAGCCGGCAATGCGCTATCAGGATGTCCCGAAGTTCGTTGAACGTCTCCGCGCTTCTGAGGCCCTTGCAGCCCGCGCATTGGAATTCGTCGTCCTCACCGTCGGCCGTTCCGGCGAGGTGCTTGGCGCAACGTGGTCGGAGATCGACTTTGACGAGAAGCTCTGGAACGTGCCCAAAGAAAGGATGAAGGCCGGCCTCGCCCACACCGTGCCGCTGTCCACACCAGCCATGAAGATGCTCAATACCCTGCACGAGCATCGCACCAGCGAATTCGTGTTTCCTCGCACAGAGGACAAGCCGCTGTCCGACATGGCGATGTTGATGCTACTCCGGCGCATGAAGCTGAAGGACATCACCGTTCACGGCTTCCGCAGTTCATTCCGTGACTGGTGTGGCGATGCCACGACATTCCCGCGTGAAGTTGCCGAGGCAGCACTTGCGCACAAGGTCGGCGATGAGACCGAGCGGGCCTATCGTCGATCGGACGCGCTGGAGAAGCGCCGCAAGCTTATGCAGGCCTGGGCAGATTACGTCGGCTCCGTGAAGGCCGGCAACGTGACACAGTTCAGGAAGAAAACAGCGAACCCTCAGGGATAAGACTGGCTATGTCCGAGTTCGAGCCCTTCTCGTATTTTACGGAGCGCCAACGCCGGATGAAGGCCCTAGCGCTGCGGCTGAAGATAAGTCCGGAACAGCCCGAAGAAATCGTCTGGGCCTTCATCGGCCAAGTGTTGGCCCAACGTGAGGTCGAGTTCCGAGATTTTGCATTGTTTGACGGATATTTGCAGCCGAAGGCCGGCGCGCCAATAAAGGATGAGCTATCGAGCGTGCTGCTTGCTGAACGTGTCGCCGCTCATATGGTAGACTTTCCCGACACCGCAACTATTACTGCAGCCTTGGTTGGTCTCGGATTTGCTGAACATCAGATCCCGTCCGCGCAGAAAGCTGTGTCTGAAGGGCGCAAAATCCTGCGTGAGCGCGCCCGTCTGGAAGAGCAACGCAGGCTGGCCGATGAAGAGCGGTTGAGAAGCGGACGGCGCAAGAAGCCGACTTCAGAATAATGCCCCAAGCAATTATGACGAAATGACCGGCGACAGATTCCGGCGCAATTGGACGACGCCCTAGTACACCCACGGACTAGGTTGCGTACTGGCCGGCCCGCCAGTGAGAAGGGAAACCTCTCACCCATGACCAAGATCGCCGTCACCATTCCCGAAGCCAGCGAGATGTCTGGCATATCCCGGACCTCGCTCTACAAGTTGTTTTCCGAAGGCAAGTTGCCGCGCCGCAAGAACGGGAAACGCACTCTCATCCTCGTCGAAGACCTTGAGCGCGTCGTCAAGTCGCTGCCGGAAGCGGCTTGAGGCGCGACCATGGAGCTACATAGCAAAACGGCCAGCCTGGCAGGGCTGACCGTTCCGGTATCGTCGAAAGGTGTGGTGCCTTCTTCATACCAAAACCGCCCCGAAATCGCAACGTCCGAGTACGCCGCAATCAAGCTGGCGACGCGGTTTCAGATGACCCTCAGCACCTCTCGCGAGATTTGTCGCATGGCGGGGATCGGAGGCGCCCATGTCTGAGATGGCCGAGAAAAAGTCCTTCGAGTCCCAAAAGGCATGGAGGGAAAATAATCCGCAGAAGGTGTGGGCGCAGCGTGCACTCAGAAGCGCTCTCAAGATGGGCATGCTTCATCCGGAGCCCTGCCGCGTATGCGGCCTAGAGCCGGCCGAGGCACATCATCCTGACTACGATCGTCCGATGGATGTCGTCTGGCTCTGCCGCCGTCATCACAAGGCAGAGCATGCCCGCCTCAAATGCGAGGGGGTATACTGATGAGCCGCGACTTCTCCAAGCTGTCACCTGAGATTTGGCGCTCGCCACGGTTCCATTCGCTGGGCAATAGCGAGGCCGCTTTGCTTTGGCACTATTATGTTGCCGGACCCCACGCGAACAGTTCGGGGTGCTCACGCATCCCGGACGGATATGCTGCTGCCGATTTCGCCCCCTTCGGCTGGACGGTTGCTGACTTGGTTCAGCATCGACAAGAGCTAGCCGACGCGCAGCTGATTACGTTCGATCCGGCGACCAGCGAGGTCTATGTCGATCGATGGTTCGTCCATAACCCGCCGACCAACATTTCCCATGCCAAGGGAGCCAGCAAGATCATCTGCAAAATCGAAGGCGAGGATCTGCGTTTGAAGGTGGAAGAGGAGTTCTTGCAGACCGAGTGGGGCCAGAAGCTAAAGCAGGTCCAGGATGCTGCAGCCAACGTCACTTCAATCGCACCTGAGGACCGTCTTACTGCCACTAGGTTCATGAGAGGGGGAGGCACCAGATGACAGCCTGTCCAGAGCCTGTTGAGACCCTGTCGACACACAAGACAGAGACAGAGACAGAGACAGAGACCCAGACGGATACCAGACGAGACGAAGACAAAAACAAAACAAAAGACTTTTACTCAGACCGCGCTTTTCGGCGAAAGTCGTGCAGCGGAAACGTCGCAGGGGCTTTGGAGGAAGTGGAGCTTGTCACCAACGGCAGCTTCCTTTCCTGAGACCGGAGGCGCGACATGAAACAGCCCAATGCAAATTTGCAGAAGCCTCGCTTTGATGCAGTCGGGCTGGCGATCATGATATCTGGCGTGACCTGCATCGCCTATGTAGATATCGATGGCGCTTCATGGGCGGGAAAGTTCCGCGAGCGTCCCCGGCACGCTAGGTCCTGGACCCGCGAGCGCAATCCATAAAGCTAAAGTCTCGGATAGCGGCAAGCCGACGGGAACATCAGCCAGCGACCTATTATTTGCGATAATTCGTTGGCCTGGCACGCGATCAATCACATACCGAGCGAGCCTTTTTGTTTCATCCGACAACGCCGTCTGGGTGCGCAGTGTTGGAAGGGATGCCGCAAGCCAACCAGTGTTGATTTCCATGTCCCTAAATTTGGAATGTAGATCGGCGTGATAGCTGATGGCCCCTCTGCGCAGATCAATGCTGTCACTAATCGTCATCTCATGCATGGCGACAAGCGAATAACACTCGCACAGCAACTCTTCGATCCAATAATTATGGGAGATCCTCCGGTTTACTGACATCTGCCTACGACACTAATGGTTGTTCGCCTCTTCAGCGGCGCGGAGTCGCGCCAGTGCCGCTGAAGCCTTCTTGTTCTTGCGGGCCAAAGTTTCGAGACGACCGAATAGTGCATCCACGTCGAGGATTCCTTCGTAGCTTTGACGGCTGAATGTCAGAACTATACGGCTTCCATCGCCGCCGGACTGGTATGAGCGCCCGGGCAGCTCGTTGGCCAACATCACCGTTTTCTCATCGCTTTTGAGAACCTTAGTGAACCAACGCCTCAAGGTTTCCATGTCGCTCATCCGCCTCCATGCCCATATCAGCCGGATCGGCATCGGATTGTTCCAAACGGAACCATCGTTGCATGCTGCAGCTATCTCATCCCTTATAGCTATGGCTGCCGCCTCAATTTTGTCGGCAGCAAAGATGAGATCAGATTCGTGCTTTTTTTCGCCGCCGAAAAAGCCGTGGTTCCGAGCATCGTGTTCGACAACAGCGGTGCGAATTTGGAGGCCGGCATCATAATTGACCAGAGTCGTCAGGACTTCGTCGCGCTGCGATTCATTCAGCTTCCCAGTGCCCAAACGGACAATCCTGTCCAGCCGTTCAGCGTTATTGGTCACAAAGAGCTCCCACACGACGTCGCCCCGACGGATCAATTCATCGGAGTTGTCCAAAATCGCCTTCAGTAGCGCTGGCGTTAGCAGGGGATTTGCGTAGAGCGTTGTGCTGATCTGATCCAAAAGGCTCGCGATCCTGGACGGCGCCCTGCCATTCGGGTCATCCTTCGCCAGTCGCTTCAACGTTGTCTTCAAAAGCGTTGCGGGCTTCGGCGCATGCAGTAATCTCTCAACCTCTGAACGGCTGAGCATCCGGGTGTCGCGACCGAAGACGAAATAGTTTCTATGGTATTCCTTGGTGCTGATCCGTCTCTGTTCTTTCTGAAGAATGTAGTAGGTACCGTCCGCCATATAGGTGTTCCACGCCTTTGCTAGACGTGGAAACATCAGTGCCATCGCATCTTTTGCTGCGTCTGGTTTGGTGGCAGACACAGGCTCCATTCGCTTACCAAATGCCTTATCTTCTTCGAAACGGGCATCGGCATGAGTGATGACTTCGATTTCGTCGCGGATTAGGGCGTAGATACCAGCATCAAATAGCTGGAGCGTCGTGAGAACGATCAGGTCTGTCAGGTCCACATCACCCGCGACATTTGGCCAAATTACTTGCAGCGTATTCGCTAAGCGCGTGACATCGCGTGGTGTCTCAAGATAGG
Source organism: Mesorhizobium quangtriensis (assembly GCF_040081925.1). Taxonomy (NCBI): domain Bacteria; kingdom Pseudomonadati; phylum Pseudomonadota; class Alphaproteobacteria; order Hyphomicrobiales; family Phyllobacteriaceae; genus Mesorhizobium; species Mesorhizobium quangtriensis. The sequence continues at coordinate 713,705 of NZ_JBEBMF010000001.1, read as the reverse complement.
GGTCAATGACGCTCCTCATCGCCAACTCCCATCTCCGCTGATCGGCCGGCACCGCGTCTCCGATGATCGCGTTAACGCGCGTGTAGAAAAGCTGTCTCAACTCCTCCCGCCATGGAGGTGGCAATTTTAGTGATACCTGGACGATCTTCTCAAGAAACGCGGGATCCATCCTCTCAGCGTTCTGCTGGAGACCCAGGTGAACAACCTCTGAGTCGAATGACAGCACGTAGAGCACGTTCGGGAGGTCGCCGAGCGATTTCACGAGCGAGAAGATCGCCCGCATTTCGTTTGGCAGGAGACGATCGATGTCGTCGATAATTATGATTATGCGTTGATCGGCTGTTCGTAGTGCCTCTGCTAGTTTTTTCTTTGCGCCCTCAAGCGAGCTTTCTGACCTGATCAACTTACTGGCAGCTTCCCCTGCTGCCTTGCCAACGGCTCCACCGGCAGCGGCGGCTGGTATGTTACCCGTTGCCAGAAAACCGCCTGCGACAAGGCCCCCCGCGACTGAAGGTAGATACCCCGCTAGCGTATTCATTGCCTTCTTGAGAGCGCCCTCTGGCTCTACGTCGATCTGTGCAGAAAGTTCGCTAAAAAACGCGCGAACAAGATTCTCTTGGCCGGAGAAGTTCCAAGGATTGAAGCGTACAATATGCGTCTTCCTAAGCCTCGCCTTTTCTGCCCATTTTGCGTCGAGGCCAGCTTCGGCGAGCTTTTCGAGATCGTCTCTCCCTTCCGCCGCACCACTCAGTACCCGAAGCTTTATAGAGCGCACTGCCAACGCTATCGCGCTGCTCTTACCGGCCCCCCACGGGCCTTCCACAGAGATAACCAAGCCGTCCTTCGGACTCATCTGAAGCAACGAGTTTGCCAGCGCCTCGGCGAACGATGAAAGGCCAAACGCGTCTTCGCTAGGATGAGAAATTGGCCTGTCGCCAAACAACCGTTCGGTCATGAAATACCCCCCATCGAGACCACTAGTTCTGCTGGTAGCGCGAGGAACCGCTTCCGTGATTACGGCTGCACCGCCCAGGCTGACATCTTCTTCCAATTTGGCGGGAAGCCCATCGCGACGGTGTCTGCCAACGCCGAGCTATCCATCAGCTCGATTAGTTCCTGACGCCAGCGCGTACCGGGGGCAATTATCCCAAGCAGATAACCAAGCACTGCCAGTGTATTGTATATCCGTCCCTGCGACGCCGGGTTCATCGCGAGTTTCAGGCTTGCAGGCGAGTTGGGCACCATCATTTTGACCGTCACCTGCTTGTTCCAGAGGCGCCCGTGATGAGCGCAAATATTCCGGATGTAGGTGAGATGGTGCGCCAGCGAGACAAGGATAACTTGGTCCAGTCCATATGGCTTCGCTATTGCCTGGCGGTCGGCGCGCCCTTTCAGATTGCTGAGCCACATTGAGAGCTGACCTAGCGAGATGATTTCCGCAGTCATCCAAATAGGCGGATGCTGGGGATCATCGTACTTCTGCTTGTAATGCAGGATGAACGTGTCCTTGGATTTATTCACCTCCGATATGAGGGCTGTGAACGATTCGGCATAGCGATCCGGACGATAGTACAGCGCGGGATCGAGGTAGCCGTGCGGCCCGTATTTCATCGCCAGGTGATGCGCCCAACAGCCGCGCAGAGATACCTCCACCCGCTCGATCGCGTCCATGATCAGGAGCCGAAGACGCCTGTCGAAAACGTAGAGCGCCAGCACATCGTCAAAGCTGGTGCCCGGCTTGAATGTGTGTTCCCCGTCAGCAGGAGCCGGGTCTTCGAATGGAAGCCAATAAGCCCTGAGCCGGTAATAGCTTATATGACGAAGATAGTGGGTTGCGACGCGGTGATCCGGCACAGCCATCCCGCGAGCTTCGATCCGCTCGATTTGTTCCGCGATGGAAAGCGATGGCTTGGTGAACTTCATCCCGGAATACCGGGGATTGCTGAACCGCCAAAAACAAAAACCCGCCGGGGTGCGCAGTTCGAAACCGAAGTTTCGTCCGAGGCGTGGCGGGTGTTGTTACGGGGAGATATGGCCCATCCTCCTTAAGAAGGCAATAACGGCACTGCGCAAAAACAGCCCGCTCATTGCCTGTTTGCACGCAACCCATTGATCCAGATTCGGATTTTTTTTCAAGCGCATCGCCAGCGCAAGTGTACGTACAGGGACGGTCCCGAACGTATGTGGATGCCCCTGAACGACAGTTAACATACTGATTTAATTACGCTTTGTGACTTTTGTGGACACGCGACCTATGGTAGGTTGTGCGCAGCCGATGTGGAGGTCGCGATGCGCTTTTCCGAACCCATGAATGAACTGATCAAGATGCGCGTCGGCAGAGACGAGAAGCGCCAATTGATCGAGATCGCCCGTCGTCGTGGCCTGAGCCTTTCCGAATTTCTGCGCCAGACGGCCACGGAAGCAGCCCGGCGGGTTTCCGCGTGAGCGATCTGACCCTCATGGCCCTGTGGAGCCGCCACAAGCGCGACTGCCGTCCGATCAGCGGCATCATCGCCGATGCGCGCGCCGGCCGGCTTCCCGGCATCGAACCTCTCCCCACGGGCTTCGGCCATCGTGTCGTGGATGAACGCGCTGCTCTGACAGCGATGCAGAGGAGCAACTGACCGTGGTCGATAACAGCATCGCATTGCGAGTCGAAACGCCCGACATCGCCAACAGCTTCATTCGCGGCCAGGAGTCCGCTCAGCGGCAGCAAATGAACTCGCTGAACATGGCGGCGACGCGCCAGAACATGGCGACGCAGCAGCGTGAACAGGGCCGCGAGGAAGCGCTGGAGCTCATGAACCTTCTCGGCTCCATCGGCCTTGGAGCAATGGGTGGCAAGATAGATGGACAGGCTGACCCCAAGATGTGGGAAGAAGGCCTAGATTATCTCGACCAGAGCGGCCTCGGCGTAGACACTAAGCCATATCGCGGCAAACCCGAACTCGCGCGGCTTCTGGTTGACTCTTCCATCTCGGCCACAGATCGAATCCGCCAGGCCCGTGAAGACCGAGAGTTCCAGTTGTCGCTTGAGCGTTTCGACAAGGAGCTTACGACCGCCGCAGCCAACCTCGACATCAACCGGCAGCGGCTCGACCTCCAGCGCGATCGCACCAGGATCGCCCAGGACAAGGCCGACCAGCCTCCAAAGCTTTCGGCGACCGAACTGAAGGCTGTTCATGAAGCTGAGGACTCCCTTCCCGGCATCGATTCCAGCATATCGCAGTTGGAGCGAGCGCTTGAGTTGAACGAAACGGCCTTCAGCGGCTTTGGCGCTGGTATGCGTGGCGCTGTCGGCGCAAAGACAGCTGATTGGATGACGCCAGACTGGGTCGCCGACAAAGCGGGGTCCGAAGCTACGTCCGAATATCAGGCCATCATGACTGGCGAAGCCGCCACGGCCATGTCTGCCGCGTTGAAAGGTGCCACCACCGACAAGGAACTCGGCATCTTCATGGACATCATTGGGGATGTTTCAAAGCCGCCGAAAGTCCGCAAGCAGGCCATCGACCGCCTACTTGAGCTGGCCAAGGCGCATCGAGCAAAGGCGACCAAGCGTATCGAGGAATTGAGGAATGTTGCGCCAGCACAGCAGCAAGGTTCCGGATCAGGAATTGAGCCAGGCACAGAGCAAGACGGCTATCGCTATACCGGTGGCGATCCGGCCGACGAGGCAAGCTGGGAGATGCTCGAATGAGAATCGAGAACTCCACCACAGGAAAGACACGAGACCTGCCGGTAGCGGACAGCTATCTGGCTGATCTCGACACGGTGCTGCGCGCCACCGATCCGCGTCTCGGAGCACGGATCGTATCGGCGGGTCAGTCACCGAAAGGTAGTGGAGGCAAGCGCACCGGTTCGACGCGCCACGACGTTGACGACACCGGCCATGCGCATACTTCCGATCTGGTTTTGACCCTGGACGGAGAAGATATCCTTCCGGGCGATCACAAGGACATCTATGCAAAATTCCTGAAGAACGCAGCAGGCAAGTTCCCCGGTGTCGGTCATTACTCCTGGGGCGTGCACATCGGTGGCGGCTCTCCCGCAATGTGGGGACCGGACACCACGTCGAAGTCAGTCGATCCAATTTTTGCCAAGGCTATCAGCGAAGGGCGCGGCGACATAGAGCGCCGCCCCCTCCCTGCCGTGGTTAATGGCAAGCCTTGGGAGAAATACCGCACCAAGGCCGAACCCGGCACCGAGGCCGCGCCGGCTGCCGCCAAGGCAAAGCCGTGGGAGAAGTATCGCGCGCGCACATCGGAATCGACCAAGTTCCCGGAGCAGGCAGACGCCTCGGAGTTCTTTGACGCTGACCGTTTTGGCGGTCCTGCGCCTAAGGGTGATAGGGTCATCCCTGCCTCGCGTCGTGGCGAGTTGCAGGGCACGGAACTCAGCGCCATGGAGCGCGTCGGCAATGCTCTCTACGACGCCGGCAAGGCGATTGGTCTCCCCGTCGATCGTATGCGCCGCGACAATGCATCTCTCGACGCTGCTGTTCGTGGTGCTGCCGATACTGCATCTTTCGGATTGGCCGACGAGTTCGCTGCCGCTGCCGATTCCGTCACCGGCTTGACCGGGGAGCGCGGCAACTATTCTGGCAATCTCGATTATCAGCGCGCACAAGATCGTTACGATGCCGAAACAAACCCCGTTGCCAGGACCACAGGTCAGATCGGCGGTGGTGTAGCGACGGGCGTCGCCGCCGCGCCTCGCGCTGCTTCGAAATGGTGGGGCCGCCTAGCGCAGAACAGCCTCCTTGGCGGCGTCTACGGTGGAGCCTACGGATTTGGCAGTGGCGAAGGGGGCTTCGAGAATCGAAGAGACAACGCATTCTCTTCAGCTCGTGACGGTGCGCTGATCGGTGTCGCAATCCCCGCCGCTATCGAAGGTACGCGCGGCGCATACAAGGCCGTCAACTACCTCACCACCAAGCCGGTGGGCAATGTTGTCCGTGGCGTAGCCAACCCTTCAGGCAATGCGATGCGTCTGGCGAACCGTGCGCTGGCCCGTGACGGACTGATGCCGGAAGACGCCGCAGCCAGGATGCAGACTGCTATCGATGCCGGTGACGACTCGATGATGTTGATGGATGTGGCTGGCGATAACGTCCACCGTCTCGGGAAATATGCCACCAACATTCCGGGCCAGGGCGCGCAGAAAATCCAGTCCGCCGTACATGACCGCCAGCTTGCCCAGCCGGAGCGCATCATCGGTGCAATCCAGCAGGGCCTGGACGATCCCGGTCGATATTTCGCGACAATAGACGACATCATTGCCCAGCGTCAAAAGGCGTCGAAGCCGCTGTACGACAAGGCATGGGAAACGCCTGTGCCGTTCACGCGAAAGCTCGAAAGCCTGCTTGGGCGCGGCAAGGTGATGCGCGATGCCCTGAAGCGCGCCCGCGACCTCGGGGAGGCCGAAGGCATTCCCTCGAAGCAGTTCTTCGCCCGGATAGCAGATGACGGCTCCTACACCATCGAGAGCGTCCCTGACGCCCGCCAGTGGGATCTGATGAAGCGTTCGCTGGATGACATCATTGACGGCGAGAAAACCATCCTTCCGAACGGCACTGAAAAGCTCTCCAACCTTGGCCGTATTGTCTTTGGCATCAAGCGCGAGATGCTGGAGGAAATCGACCGCGTGAACCCGGACTATGCAGCTGCGAGGAAGGTCTATTCCTCAGCTTCGGAGTCCCTGGATTCAGTTGAGCAGGGCAAGAAGCTTCTCGACGCCGACCCGGAGCTTGCTCGTCGCAAACTCGCGGACATGAGCGAGGGTGACAAGCAGCTAGCCCGCCTTGGCCTTTCCAAGGCGATGTCCGACCGCATCATGCGGATGAAGGACGGAGCGAACACCGTCAGGGCCATCTTTGCGTCGCCAAAGCACAGGGCTGTTCTCAAGGCCGCGTTCCCCGATGAGAAGTCATTCACGGCTTTCGAAGAAGCGATGACCCGTGAGGCTCAGAAGACGAAGACCAAGCAGGCTATTCAGGGCAACAGCAGCACGACGCGCCAGGTCATCGATGCGGCCGACGCGCAGGATGTTGACGAGGCTCTGCTTAACAGTCTTGCCACAGGCGGCATTCGCGGTGCTGCCATGGCTGTGGTTCGCAAGGCCCTCAGCCGTGCCGTCGTCGTCAACGAAGCCACGGCGAAGGAACTGGCAAACATCCTCACGACCACTGATCCCAAAGTGGCAAATCAGATCATCGAGCGCATGCAGATGATGGCGATGAAGAACCAGCGTTCGGCCAAGAACTGGCAGCGCGTGCGAGACGTGATGCGCAAGGGCGGCATTGTCGCTGGCACCGGCCAATCTGCGCAGCCTGCGGAAATGCCTCCCGCAGCACCGCCGCGCATTCTTGGGCAGGATCGTCGTCAGCCTCTGGAAATCACTGTCGGCCCGGTAGGTGGCCCGTGATGGCTCAGAACAGGAATGCCGCAGCCGCGACCGGCGCGAGCGCAACGACGAATGCGAACACGTCACCCATCGCGCCTCTGTATTGCGGTTCGTTGCCAAGGACGGTTTCGGCTCGGGAATATCGGACGATACCAAATAGTGCGCGGGCGGACACCAGTGCGCCTATTACGCCGCCACAGATCATTAGGCTCAGTGAGAGCGACACGGTCGGTGACTTGGACGGAAGTATCAAAACCGACAGCCCAAACGCGATCCAGATTCCAATTCCGAGCGGCGCAAGCAGGTTCTTCCAGTCTCGCGTCTTCCGCCATTCGATCACGCGCCAGATAACGAGCGCGGCAACGATGTTGCCGGCGATGGTCGCGGCAGCGGCAAACAGCATCAACTGTAGATCGGGCGTCATCGGGTGGAATCTACTTCATCACCATGGAGCAACGCAATGAACGCCGCAGATGCCAAGATTAAGCTTCCATCTATCCAGGAGCGTGTCGATTTCCCGGCCTTCAACAGTACGTTCGAGGACATTCTGACCGCCGACGCCGACACGCCATCTGACGCTCTCGCGTTGGTATCCGTCGCCCGTCATCTCCTGACCGAGACGATCCAGGCCACTCCGAAGGGGTCCAATGCTTCCATCTTCGCGCTGTATGCGTGGGCGCACATTACGCGCGCCGTAGAGGCTCTGGAGCGATCAACCGGCGAAAAGGCAATCAGCACGGTCACCACCGGGCAGGCGAACTGAAGCTCTGACAAAGCAGGCGAATAGCAGGACATGACGCAGGAAGACGACAAGAAGGACACTCGTTTCAAGCCGGGCCAGTCGGGTAATCCGAGCGGACGTAAGGAAGGTTCACGCTCCAAGGTGCTCACCGCTCTCGATGCACTCGCCGAGGGTGAGGCTGAAGATATTGTCCGTGCGATGATCGACAAGGCCAAGGAAGGCGACAGCCAGGCCGGCAAGACCATTCTCGAACGCATCTGGCCGCCCCGGAAAGGTGCGCGTCTCCAGTTCGCCCTTCCCGATGTGGCAACGGCCGACGAGCTGCCCACGGCCATTGCCGGCATTAACAGGCAGGTTGCAGACGGCGACCTGTCTCCCGACGAGGGTGTGTTGATCGTCGGACTGCTCGATGCACAGCGCAAGGCAATCGAAACCAGCGACCTTGCCCAGCGCGTCGCAGCCCTTGAACAGAGGATGGCATCGAAATGAGCCTGAATGCCCGCCTGTCCCGCATGGAAGCCATGCACGGCGGCAGAAATCCGCCGCTGGTGATCATCGCCGTAGATGACGACGACTTTGACCGTCAGTTCGAGGACGCCCTTCTTGCCTCGCGCCCCGGTCTCCTGTCCGTGTCCGGATCGATTGGCCCCACATCCTTCAACGAGGCCATCAAGCTCGCCTCGCATGAGGACTTCGTGGAGTCGCTATCGTGACCCTACAGAGCCGCATATCCCGATTGGAGCAGAAGCGCCCCACCAATCCGTTCGACGAGTTCACCGACGAAGAGATAGAAGCAGCGATGGCGTCTTTGGATGCTGCCATAGAAGCTGCGACCGGAATGCCTGCGGCCGAGTATGCCCAGCAACTTCAGAGGGACATTGACGCAGGCAAGCCGTCGCCGCTGGACGACGCATCTGTCCACGCCTTCCTCGCTTCCATGAAGAAGGATTTCAAGCTGGCCTATAATCAGTTGAGAAGCGGAGCCCTGTCATGACGCTGAAAGCGCGCCTTACACGGCTGGAGCAGAAGCATGCTCCTGGTGATGCCTACGCCGACATGAGCATCGGTCAGATCGTGGCTACCCTGAATGCCCTCGATTGCGAGATTGAGACCAGCGTCGGTATGCCCGTTGCCGAATATGCCGATATGCTGGCGGAGCAAATCAAGGCCGGCACACTGGAGGGAATGGACGAGGCTACGGGCCGCCGCTTCATCGCTTCCGTGCAAACACCCAACATCGAGATTGCACGCGAGCTGCAGCGTGAGAACTCGTTCTATCCGAGATTTCTAAAGGGGTGCATGGGGGTTAACGGTAAGTTTGTAACCTGACCATGCAGCCGGCTACTCCGTTGGATTCCGGCTCGACGCTGCCTCGTCTTTTCGGTTCGGCCCTGCCGGATTTGCAGGCGCCACGACGCGCTCCACTTGAACAGGCAGCCAGGTCAAAATATAGGGGAGCAACTTGTTCCCAATCCCCCAAGCGATAGGGACAACCACAGCCAACAACCCTATTAGCAGTGACACGACAACGCCTCGTGTAATGGTGTCCCAAGCCATTTTGAGCCCATCGACAGTAGGCTTTTGCTCTGCGAATTTCAGATCGATCTTTGCTTCCAAATCGCGGAACTTTTCAGATATCGCTTGGAGAGAGTAGATCTCTCGGCTCATACCTCTGACTATCTCGTTGTCGATGTCATAAACGCCAGATTTGTTGAAAACGAATTTTTCAGAAGAGTTCCTGTCCAAGCTGCAGAACCAAATCTTAAAGGCGGGATCGCCCTCGCAAAGCTGAACGGGAGATGGGCTCGCGTTATAGACCGCATATATCAGCTTCCCTTTGTAGCCAGGGTCAACGTGGAAGCCTGACACATTGATGAGGCCTTGATACTTGATGCGGGTACGCATCGATATGAACGCCATGGTATTCGATGGGATGTTGACCTCCTCCTTAGTGAGGAGGAATGCGAACTGCCCGGGAGGGATGCTAAACGGCTCACGATCCTTCAGCGTGACTTTGCCTTGGTGCTTCCCTGAAATATCCGCTGTTTTGAAGAGTGTATCGCCCATACGCAAATTGTAGGCATTTGCGTCAACGTGGGCCTCATTGAAATCTGTGATGACAGACTTGTTCTCTAGGAGCTTTTCGCCGCTCCAGAAGCCGCCTGACTGTAGCTCAGTCGGCGATGTAGAATTGTCTGGCACGCAATTCCCCCCGTCGCGTTCGCAGCGCTTGTTGCAGATCAATCTCGCGCTCTTCAGCCGTGTGAAGGGCCCAAGTCATGATGTCTGCGTTTGCCTTACGCGCGATGGGGATGAATTCCTCAAGATGGTCGATCTTTTCGCAGGCGTCTGCAAAGCGCCCAGCGGCGTCGGCATACGTCCGCAGCGGATCGATCTGCCGCGCGTCCTTACTCAAAGGTGCCGGAGCAGTTAAATGCTGGTGCAGCGTGTTGGCAGCGCTCAATGAAACCAACAACGTGTCGATGATCGTGCGATCGTGCGGAATCGGATCGGCCTCGCCACGAGCTAGCCTGCCGACGTACTTTGCGAAATGCAGACCGTAGTGTTTCAACCTGTCGTTCTTTGACAAATGCAAAATGTCAGTATGATTGCGGTGGTCGTGCCGGTACTGTTCTTGCTGAAGGCGCAGCATATCTGCGTCAGAAAACATTGATCAGCAAAGCTCCCCTTGGCACGCCCCCGGCCTGATACCGGTATACCGTCGCGAATCACCTAGTGGCCATGCGTGTGACGTTTTCCACAAATTAAACGGTATGGGAATCCCTTCCTTTCCACCTGCATAAAGTTGCATTGGCAGGCAAATAGAGCGGATGCTTGGGCGATCCATCCATATTGATGCCGAGTGCGTAGACTGCTGATCCGTTCCGAAGGACGATTTCGAGAACATGATCAATCCTCTGTTTTGCTGCTGCTCTCTTCGGGCTCGGCGGCGCAATCCTGCCCCACGCGCCCACGATTACACCGTGCTCCCTGGCGATCTCGCACGCTACATTTGCAATGTGATCGTCGTTTGACGGACCGACCGGATCGTCGGCCGCCCATAGGTCACGAGGCTTCGTCGCAATCATCGCCCAGGGATTGATAAATATGAGGCGGCCAAATCCCAATGCTTGAGCAAAGCCGATCCCACGTCGAGACGTGGCGTCGTCCGCCACCTCTCCTGCCGTACTTGGATTATGCAACAGGAACGCTACTGGCGGACCACTACCGATTGTCCGATCTAGCCGATACCTGTATCGACGACATTCTGAGAATATCGCGCTCATAGCGCCTCCAAAGAGATCACGGGCACGGATAAGCGCGCTTTAGCGCCTCAGCAACCAAAACGTAGCCTGCGAATCGTCTTCTCTCCGGGGTTTCGTCCAGATAGCGGGCAACAACCTCAACCGCATCGTTGGCGTTGACTTCATCGCCGCGACAGAACGTCGGCGGTATCCCCCCTGGAGAGGCAATATTGGTTTTCGCGTCTACAGATGTTTTGTCGAGTATTCCGACCACAAAACCGTAGCATACAGATGCGTCCTGCGCGTCCGCAGCGGATGAAAAGCCGCCATCTCGACGCCCCCGCAAAAACGCACGACAGTCCTTCGTCAGCGCCTCCCCAGACGTGTAGACGCCAATGACGCTTCCCTCTGCCACCGCAGCCTCGATCGGCAGCGCCAAAGCGCCCGCCGCCAAATACGTGGCCAAAAAGGCGGGCCTCACTTCCTCAACCTCACTCCTGCCCCACCACCGTTCTCGGCGATGAACTCGACGCCGGCCGCTTCGAGGTCTTGGCGAATCGTCGCGAGCTTGAAGAGTGTTATGGGCCTTTGTCCATTCTTCTGCATTTTCCCGGCCGCCATCCAAACTGGTGCCCCAGGGCCATTGTAGACGATTTCAGCCTCTTCTGGAGAAACAACCTTCAGTACGACGAGACGGCTGCAATCGGCGTAGAGGGATATGCTTCGTCCTGCAGTCATTTTGATCTGCACGTCATTGCCATCGGCATCGTAGGCATCATGTGCCGGATTTGAGCTTGGATAAAGAGTCAGGCCCAAGGCTTCAGCGGCAACAACCTCACCTATCGAGCCGACAAGATGGCCGTCCGGTGTGAACTTCCGGCCCGGATAGGCAACGCTCAATTCCTCGACCGCTCGATAGATTGCCGCGACGGGAGCGGGTAAGCGAACCCTCATCGCCGAAGCGCCACACCGGGGCCCTTCGCTCGATCGCCGATCTCCAAAAACTGGACACCCAACGCTTCAAGCGCGAGGCGCACTTTCTCGACGGTCTCCTGAGACACCAGCCCAGCATGCTCCGGTTTGCCTTCTATCCGTCGCAGGGTGATGAGCGGGATATTTGCCGCCTCGCATAGTTCAGCCTGGGTGATCCCGAGCAGGTCGCGTGCTGCCTTGATGCGGGTTTTCATACTTCTCGCCATACTGAGCAATTTTTATCACTGATGCACTTGCTATCACCTCCTGTCTAGTGATAAGTAGTTATCAGTCGCTTAACCCAGCTTTGGAGTCGCAAATGCCGAACCCTGTCGTTCCGGCAAACGCCGGAGGTATGCCCAAGTTTGACTGTGCCGCGATCATGCGCGAGGCACACCGCTACGCCCGCGCTTACAAGGGCCGCGAGTGGTCATATGCCGTGCTGATGTCGTGGGGACTCAAGGCGGCATGGAAGCAGGCGAAGTCCGGCCAGACTCCGGCACAACGCCGGGCTGAGGCTATCCGAGCCGAGATCGACGCCCTCAAATACAAGCCGCTTCAAATGAACATCGACTGGCGTCGCAAGGCGCTCGAACAGGAGCTTTCTGCGCTCGTCGCGTAGGGCGCTCCAGCAACATCATATCCGCATCGCCGTACACCCAAAAACTGGAGGTAACACTAATGGCAAAAACAGCGCTCAAGCAGGTCTCCAACCGGTCGATTTCGGAGGCTGACAATGCTTCAACGCCGGCGGCAAATTCGCCAGTGTCAGTACAGAGTGAGAATGAAGCAGTGAACCAGCATGTCGATCGCCAGACCCTCCTGACGACATCAGCGCCGATCCCGTCTCCCGAATGGCGCAGTCCCGAAATCGTGGCGTCCGAAACTCCGCTAATGCGCGTGTACAGAGAGTGGGTGGCAGCAAGGCACCACGCCGACCACGTCATTCGTGACGCAGAAGGCTACAATTCCGACGACGAGCGTGACGCCTTCATCGAGACCACCCTTAACCCGATTGAAGAGCGTCTTGGCGACGCATCCATATCGTCACTTAGGGACCTACTGGCGAGGGTTCGTGTTGAACTGGATTATGCCCTACAGAAAGGTCACGACGACTTGCTTTCCGCGATTGAGGATTATTTAGCGGGGCCGTTGCCCGTCGGCGGCGGGCTGTCGGCGCTACTTGATGCATTCAAACTGGCACGTGTGGAGCATCTGGCTGCGATCAAGAAGACAGATACCACCGCCCCTGGACCGGATCACGACGCCGCCTTCGAAGCTCAGGGCACCGCCATCCATATTGAGGATGACATTGTTCTCAAGATTTGCCGCTATCAGCCCGTCAATGAATCGGAGCGCTTCGAACGCACATCGTTCCTGAGAGAGTTTCTGGCTGACATTCCACCAAACGATGAGATGCGTGAAGCGTTGTTGGACCGTCCCGCACTGCCAGCGTCTTCGCCCGAGGTCGCTTCCGATCCTCTCCTGGAACTTATCGCCGAATATCGCCGGCAGGTTCGGATCTTCGAGGCCATGCCTGACGACTTTCCGGGGTACGCCAGTGAGGATGCCGCTGTAGACGCTACATATGGGCCTTCTATGCGGAAGCTAACCGACGAATGTCCTGCCCCCAGTACGCTTGGAGGCGTCCACGAAGCGATCCGCTACGCTTTCGAAACAGACTCTTTGATCGATAGATCAGCAGAATCGATCCTGAAGGCAGCGTTGCGATTTCTCGAGACGGCTGCGGCGGAGGCATTTCCGTCGGTTGCGTCGAGCGACGCGCCCTTCCCAAGGATCACTGACACGCTGGCCACGCTGATGACCAACCATCGTAACGCGATGGCAAGATACTCCGCATGCTCGGATGATGACTGGAAAGGTCAGGAAGCTGCTATAAATGCCGCGATCAACGCTTCTAGGGACGCGCTGTTTGCCCATCGTCCGACCTCTCTCGAAGAAGCCCGAGCCAAGGCATCTTTCCTCGCGCGGGACAAGGCCTTTTCCGAGTGGGACGATTTTGAGCCCGTCAAACTCATCCACGCGTTGACACCAGAATGCTCCCCGTCCCCTATCGCACTGCTGATCGACGCACACGCGGAATCTTTCCGCCAGCTCGACGCCGCATGCATGGAGACCGATCGGGTGGCGGGGACTGAAGCCGAGGCAGCAGCGCAAGGCGCTCAGGAAGCTGCGAGCGATGCCACACGCGACACGATGCAGGCCATCATTCATCACCGGTACTCGTCACTAGACGAGATCGGTCAGGCTGTTCGATACATCGCCAGACACTACGAGGCTACGGGAGATGGGAACCCTCAAGCGTGGTTGACGGAACTCGCGTGTTCGGTCGCCGGTATAGAGGAGGTGTGTGCGTGACCGCGCTTCAAACCTTTATCGAGCAGTGCCTCGATCCGATCCCAGGTGATGCCCTACTGGACACGCACTACAATATGCTGGCGCGCCGCGCGCGTCTTGATCCGTGGCGGCGCGCGGAAGCGAAGAAGCGATACTATGATGCCCTACGGGATGCTGAATGCGCCCTCAGCTTTCAGATAGGCCAGTCCTCACTCGACGTTGAGGTGACGGTTCCCCTTCCCAGCCGTGACCGGCTTTTCGAATTGGCCAAGAAGGCGCAGTACGACCTCCTGCTGACGCCGGCCGAGCGAAAGGCAGATGTTGATTGGAAGGACCGTCACAAGAAGTACTTCGGCTTCAGCCAGTCTGAAATGGCTTGCATTGAGCGGGCTATCGCTTCTGACCGAGCCTTCATCGCCGCCCACCCTACGGCCCGCACCGGCAGGCGCGCACGCCAGTCCTGACCCCAATTACAATGATCAGCCCGCCACGGTTCGCCCTGGCGGGCTTTTCATTGCGCCGCGCATCGGTATGGCACCCGGCGAAGATTCCGAAGCGACCCATCTGACTCCACCGATCCGCCCCCACCGATATGGGCTCCATAAAGCGCAGCCATCGTGGTCGCGCAGGTCAGATGGAGAAACCCATGACCACCATCACCAAGGGGGCGTATTCGCTCCGCGAGTTCCAACAGTGGGCCGGCATCGGCCGCACCAAGACCCTCAACGAAATCTCGGTAGGGCGGCTTCATGCCGTCAAGGCCGGGCGCAAGGTGCTGATCCCGGCATCAGCGGCGCAGGCGTGGCTCGACGCGCTGCGCATCCGCCCGCTGTCCGAAATCACGATGGAGGACTGACCATGGCCCAACGCCGCAACTTCCACGACCGCGTGCTCATCATCGACCGGTGCCCACGGCAGGTTCAAGCGCTTCTGCTGTTCCTTGCAGGTCAGGGCGACCTCGACCTCTACCAAGTCGAACCCGAGTGGGCTCCCGTGTTCCTGTCCGAACTTGAAGCCTATTCGGCAGCGGGCTCGGGACCGGATCATGGCGCGTAAGTCGAAGGGCCTGCCGCTGCAAAACGGCACCGACACCGCCGACATGGCGTCCGCCATCAAGGCGCTTCAACAGAGAGGGGTCGCCGTCTGGCGGCCCTCCATCTATCAACTCAAGATCGGCGATCTGAACTTCTGGCCCGCCACCGGCCGGATCACGCGCGACGCCGCTCCCAAGATCACCAGGCAGGGCTTGGACGCCCTCTTGAAAATGCTGCCGGGACCGACGCTCACTCTCGAACACGACGAATGATCGCTCGGGGAACCGCCGCATAATGCGCTTGCAAGCCAGTCGCTGCAGGCGCATTTTTTCTTTGTCCCCTTCTCGATCTGATCACCATCAGATCACTATCCAAAAACGATCTTATCGCCCTTGCGCTCTTTCTCTTTTGCGCCGGAAGGAGGGCCTATTTAGTGGAATCGGGGCGCCTAGAACAAAAGTCCACCTATTTTTCCCTTACTGTTCAAGGGCCGGCGGGCACCGCATCTCCATTTCTTTGTTCCACATCTCCATTTCTTTCAAATGTCCATATGGCTGATCGCCCGACATGCTTCACCTGCGTGAAGGAAGCGCGCTGTGATGGGACCACGATCTGCAAGTTCGTGAAGGGCGAGCGGATATTCGGCCAAATACTCAACAAGGGCCTTTGGTCCGACAGCCTGCGCATACCCGCTGCGCTTGATCGAGATTTTGCCTTGGGGGCGTAGCTTCAGCTTGGCGACCATCGCTATGTCATGTCGTGCTCGGTGGTCATACAAATCGCGAATCGCCTCACCCCTTTTAACACCCTTCAGTAGGTAGTGGAGCCAAACCCATTGCTGGTTCCAGTCCCGATCGCGAGCCAGCCTGACGACGATGGACTTGCTCGCCTTCGCGTCCGTAGGCTCTCTGCCGGTTGCTGATCGAAAGCCGGACCTGACCCAGTTGGTGAAGGCATGATGATACATGCTCGGGACGTGGACGAGGATGTGGCTATGCACGCCGACCTTCGACTTCCGCTCCAAAACCCAAATCCATGCATGCGGTATCGCCAAGTCGTCGAGGCAATGCCGCATCCGCTCCAAAAACTTCTCGTTTGCCTCACCGACGTCAGCCTCGCCCCTGATGCCCACCGTGGACCACGCGATCGTGACGTGCACGTTCAGAACATGTGATTTGAGATTCGCCAGCGCGACGGCGCTCCAGAGCCTTTCGTAATCCTTGCCGCGCAAACCCGTAGAGAGCCGGCTATACCGCCGCTCTGGCTTTTCCCTGACATCATGGGTCATGTTGACTAACTGTGCCCACGGGCCATTGCCCAGCGCAGGCACGTACCGCTGGCCTCGATGGACGCGCCGCAAGAACCCGCCTTCGTGTTGATAGCGATACCAATCTTCGGCGTCGATAAAGTCGTCGCGCGTCAGCGCCCGCTCTGGTCTGTCCATCTTCTTGTCCTCTCGTGGCGGACACAGAAATTATGATGGTTTTTCGAACGCGCAATACGCAGGCGTCCTCAACGAACCTCCAATGTTCGTTTCAAACCCAAGAGGACACTGATGACCATCGAACCATCCAACGACACCGGCTTCGTGCCGACCGTGGGGCCGGACATCGCCAAGCAGCACCACACACTGATCGCCTCCGACGACCGATACCGTGGCGCGCTACGCCTGCTGGCCGCGCTGTGGCGCGAGGAGGAAGGCCTGCCAATCGGCCGCTTCATCGATCGCGAGGGCAAGGCCCATAGCCTCGGCAGCCGCATCTCCGACAAGGCAGGGCGCGCCGGCCGCAACTTCATGAGCCCTGCCGTCGCCGACCTCGCATCGCGTGAGCTGGTGTTCCGACAGATCGGTGCGCTCTATGACGCCCATCGCCTGCGGACCAACCTTCTGGCCTCGCAGACGCTCTGCCTGAACCTGTTCGGCCCCGCCAAGCTAGATCCCCGGTTCGCGGACAAGATGATGGCCGGCCTGTTTCCGGACGCCTTCAGGCAGGTGACCGGCATATCGTTCGAGTTCTCGCCTGGCCGAGGCGATCCGCGTTTCACGGGTGACTTTACGGCGGTCGATATCTTCATTGCCGGCATCTCACCTGTCGGGGAGAGGGCGTTCATCGCCGTCGAGATGAAATATGGCGAGGGCTGCAATGACGCGGTGCCGAGGAACATCAACCCGCGCCACCTCCAGATCGCCAGCGAAAGCGGCTTCGCGACCCGGCCCGGCAACAAGGCGCTTCTCGGCAACCCGCATCAACAGTTGCTGCGCGAGATGGCCCTGATGCAGTCCATGATCGACGCCGACCTGTTCGACAGCGGACAGTTCATCGTCATCGCCCCGGCCGCCAACCGGTCAGTGGCCAACGCCTGCACTGCATATCAGGAACAGCTGGCCCCTCATCGGGACGGGCTGGTCAGCTTCGACGTGGTGGCACTGGAACAGGTGATCGAGGCGATTGCCGGTGCCGGACAGGAGACGTACGCCCAGCGGCTCCATGCCAGATACTGCGACTTCACCCGCATCGAAACGCTGATGGACAAGCAGCCGGCGTAAGCCTCAACCCCTCAACATTGTGGCCGGGCTCTCACAAGCTCGGCCACATCATGAGGAACGAAAGCCCGAAATTGCCCAAGCTGCCGCCCAACCAATTCCCAGCAGTGCAATCGGCGGAATCAAGGCCGACGCCAGCGTAGCTTGGATCGCTTCCAACCGACTGCGGCTGATTGATCTCTGCTTGAGCTCCTTCGCGATAGGCAACACTTCGTCGAGTTGCCTGGATATCTCGTCTTTCCCAGTTCCTTTTGACACATAGAGAGTAAAGTTAGGCTCGGATTTGGCATTCACCACCTGAAGATCACCCGAAGCGCGGCCGTCTTCCAACATTCGGTAACCGTCCGAGTATGTCTCAAAGCTAACCGGTTGCAGTTCGGGGTCGATCCCATTCCGCCTATTGAGCTCGGCCTTGGCAGCATACTTCACCCATGGGCCGGGCTTGTCGGTGAATGAGTAGAAAAATACTCGCTCTCGCACATACGGGTCCACGATGGGCTGGTACGCAAACACCCCCACGACAATCAGCCAAAGGATCGACAGAAGTACCCAAATACGAAAGAAGCCACGTCGCCAGCGCATGCCCATCCTCCCCGTAGAGAGTCCAAAATGCTTTAGCCGGCCTGAAGGGACAAGAGCGCCAAAGACACTAGGCACAAATACTCAAAGTGGGGACGGAAGTGGGGATGGAAATCTGACAAGCCAATTTCCATTGAAATTTCAACCCTATAGGAGATATATGTGGCGGAGAGAGCGGGATTCGAACCCGCGAGACGGTTTCCCGCCTACACACTTTCCAGGCGTGCGCCTTCGACCACTCGGCCACCTCTCCGCGCGCGCAGGCTCCGAACCATGTGAGGAACTTTGCCGACGCGGGGGTCATCTAGTCGATCCGGCGCGGAATGCCAAGCCCAGGTTTCTTTATACCTCCAGGACTTATTCCAACGGAGCTTCCCGGCACGCACCGTCGATCATGCGGTATTGGCTGCAAGGCGCGTCCCGCCTGCGCCCGCTTGACTTTCGGCCTATCGACGGCTTCGGTAAAGAGGACGAGGCGACGATACGTGCGATCTTGACCCGGTCGGCGGGAGCCGGCCAGCATGATCAGCCTGGCAGGACGGGGTTTTGCATGACGGGCTCAGGCGAATCGCGTCCGCTTAGGATAGACGGCGCCGAGCCACCACCGGGCCGGACGCCAACGTTTCTCAACTATCTCCCCGTCGCATGGTTGGGCGTGGTCCTCCTGCTTGTGCTACGCGGGCTGGTCAACGCTTTTCCCCTTCTGTTCGATCACACGCTGCCGACGGCCGTCGGCAATTTCATCGTCGCGAATGTGCTCTGCGGACTCGCGGTGCTGGTTTGGGGCCTGTATCTGCTTGGCCTCGCCGTCGCTCGTTCCCCGCATTTCCAACGCCGCTTCGTTCCGTGGCAGATGTTCGTGCTCGTATGGACAGTCGCCGGGGCTGCCTATGTATTGGTAGTTCCCAATTTCGGCTTCAGCCTTCGGGGGCTGCTGTTTTCCGCCTTCGAGATGGTGATCGGCCTCGCTTGCCTGCGGATCGTCAGCCGCCGGCCCGAACCGGTCGATCTCCGCCGTCGCCCCGATGGCGACAGACCATCGACCACCCTATCGGTCGTCGCGGGTACCCTCGGCTTGGGCCTGGGCGGCGCGGTCGGATTCGGTGGCGGACTGCTGCTCGGAGCAGTGGTCGCCGAGGTCACCCGCATGAGTTGCTTCGAGGGCGCGTGCGGCTTCTTTGCCTTCTTCATAGGCCTTGCCGGGCTGCTTGTCGGCGCGCTCGCCGGAGCGATTCTTGGCGTCTGGATCTCCAGACGCCAGCATGGCCCGCCGCAGGCAAGTTGACCTTTGCTACGGGTGATTGCGGAAATCTGCCACACACTCTATCTACAGGCCCACTCAGGGATGGGAGGCCTGCGGGTCAGGCTCAAGTCCTGGCCGCAACGCTCCGCTCTTGGTCGATCTCAAGGAAAGACCGCGATGATCCGCTTCCTGTTCAGGCTGATGGCCACCTTTTCGCTCGCGGTCGCCGTTATCATGGCGGTACTCGACGCCACCCGCACAATCGCCGTCTCGCGCCTGGTGTTGACGCCGCTCGGCGAAAGCTGGGCGAGCGTGTCGCCATCCACGCTTGAGGAAACGCAATCCTTCATCGTGGAAAAGATGCATCCGCTTGTGTGGAACCCGGTCATGGTCTTCATCCTCGGCCAGCCCGGTTTTCTGGTTTTCGGCCTGCTCGCATTCCTGCTCTATGCAATCGGCCACAAGCCGGAACGACGCATCGGTCGCTTCGTCGCAGAGCGCTGACCCGCCAACCTTTCCATCATCTGCGTATTTTTCGCCCTCATCCTGGCGCAGCGCACTTTTTGCGCTGCATCCGCGACAACCGGTCAGTTTTTCCGGAAGGTCAAAATTCCACGTGAAATTTGTTCCGGGCCATGCCAGATTGCCTTCATGAGCGGAGGGGAGCTTCCCTTGCCATGCGCCGGAGCGAGCCGGGCAAGCCGGCCTCGGTCAGGTATCCAGTAAAAAAACAACCGACAGGGTGTGGATCACATGAAACGTATTTTGTTCGGCCTCCTGGCCGCCACCGCGTTGTCCTTCTCGGCCCATGCGCAGGAGGCCAAGCCGGCCCTTCTCTTCGATCTGGGCGGCAAGTTCGACAAGTCGTTCAACGAGGCGTCCTTCAACGGCGCCGAGAAGTTCAAGGCCGAAACCGGTATCGAGTATGTCGAGTTCGAGATTTCCAACGACGCCCAGCGCGAGCAGGCGCTGCGTCGTTTCGCCGACGACGGGCGCAACCCGATCGTCATGGCGGGCTTCACCTGGGCTTCCTACCTCGAGAAGGTCGCGCCGGACTATCCGGACGTGAAGTTCACCATCATCGACATGGTCGTGGACAAGCCCAACATCAGCTCCGTCGTCTTCAAGGAGCATGAAGGTTCCTATCTGGTCGGCGTGATGGCAGGCCTGGCGTCGCAGACCAAGAAGGTCGGCTTCGTCGGCGGCATGGACATCCCGCTGATCCGCCGCTTCGGCTGCGGCTATGTCGGAGGCGCGAAAGCGGCCGGCGCGACAGAAGTGTTCCAGAACATGACCGGCGATACGCCTGCTGCATGGAACGACCCGACCAAGGGCGGCGAGATCACCAAGACCCAGATCGACCAGGGCGCGGATGTCATTTACGCGGCGGCAGGCGGCACGGGTGTCGGCGTCCTCCAGGCTGCGGCTGATGCCGGCAAGCTCGGCATCGGTGTCGACTCCAACCAGAACGGCCTGCAGCCGGGCAAGGTGCTAACCTCGATGCTGAAGCGCGTGGATGTCGCCGTCTACAACGCCTTCATGGACGGCAAGAACGGCACCTTCTCCGGCGGCATCCACGACCTCGGCCTCAAGGAAGGCGGCGTCGACTTCGCCATGGACGACAACAACAAGGACCTGGTCTCGCCTGAAATGCTGGCCGCCGTCGAAAAGGCCAAGGCCGACATCATCGCCGGCACGATCACCGTCCACGACTACATGTCGGACGACAACTGCCCGTACTGATCCTCCAGATCACAACAGCATGAGAGCCGCCGGCATGCCCGGCGGCTTTTTCTTTGGATGACCGCCATGACGCCGACCGTCTCCCCAATGTGCGAAGAAGACATCGCCACCGTCGCCGCATTGCGCATGGAAGCATTCTTCTCAGGCACGGACAGCACGTATGCGGAGGATTGCGCCGGGCTACATCGGTTGCTGCTGGATAACGAAGCCGGCAAGGCGCTTGTGGCGCGCATCGATGGAAACGGGATCGGATCCGTTCTCCTTGTGCCAAACGAGCTTGATGCCGCACACGACCTGACGCCGTGGCTGGCAGGTCTGGTTGTCGCCGAAGCGCATCGCGGCAAGGGCATCGGATCGGCGCTGGTGAGCGCGGTCGAGCGGCAGGCGGCCGCCTGCGGTGTCGAAACCCTCCATCTCTAAAGCTGGGATGCCCGCCGCTTCTATGCTGCTCGCGGCTGGACCGAGATGGAGACATTCATGCAGGACGAAGGGCCCATGGCGCTCATGTCACGCCACCTGCGTCACATCCGCCCTGCAACGTAACCAAGTGCAAAAGCGATGACCAGCGCCATAGCAAGCTTGATGGCAATCGCGCTACGCGACGCGTCGAGCCACATCCGCTTCACCTCAGGCTCCTGAACCGTCACCGGCACCTTGAACACGTCGGTCTTGCGCCTTCCAAAAGTGGCTGTCTTGTCGGCACTATCAGGCTTCTGGCCAGTGCTTGCTGCCGGCACCGCCCCGCCGCGAGGCACGGCATCGACAGCTACATTGGGCGGAGGCGGAAGGAGTTTTCCATCGATCGGACGCATCTGCGGCATCGCGTCGATGCGATCCTTGATCAGCCGCCAGGGATCGTGGTTGTCCGCCAAGGCCTCGCTTGCCGTAGGCTTAGCTTTATCGAAGACGTGCATGCGCTCGGCGATCAGCACCATCGCCTCGCGAAAAGCCGGATCAACTTCGAGGTCGCGCTCGGCGCGCTCGCGCTCATCCTCGTCCATCAGGCCGAGTACATAGCGCCCGGCCCTGTCCATCCGATCCCCTGCGTCCCCCATCCTCATGTTCCTACCAGTGCGGCGGTTTCGTCACCGGAACGTCCGGCGCGACCTGCTCCTCCAGCGTCAGGAAGCGTTCGGTCAAAAGGTCGAGCTTGCGCCGCAGACCTTCGATCGTCTTCCATTGCTCGGCAAGCTGCGCGGAGAGTTCGTCGATCGTCTTTTCCTGCTCGGCGGCGCGCATTTCCAGCGTCGTCAGGCGGTCCGCGGCCCGCTCGTCCGGGGTCGTCATCGAACGATCCTCATTTTACCCACCCATCCTCTGCCCACCGGACCTTGGGGCATTTCCCCGGAAATTGACAAGCATGGCGGGATTTGTCGAGATAGCCTGCGTAGAGCCGCGATTGGCAGCCGGTATGCGGCATGCTAGCTGTTTGCGACAAGAAAAGAATGGGGAATGCGGCCGCAATGGCTGAAGCTGCAATCGAGCTTGTCGGCATCAACAAGAGCTTCGGCACGGTCCACGCCAATCGCGACATCAATCTGGTCATCGAGCGCGGGTCCATCCTCGGCATCGTCGGCGAGAACGGAGCCGGCAAGTCGACGCTGATGTCGATCCTCTACGGTTTCTACCAGGCCGATAGTGGCGAGATCAAAGTCGGCGGGAAGCCGGTCTCCATCAAGACCCCGAATGACGCCATCGCGCTCGGCATCGGCATGGTGCACCAGCATTTTATGCTCGTGGAGAACTTCTCCGTCATCGAGAACGTCATTCTCGGCGCGGAACACGAGGCGCTGCTCAAGCGCTCGATCGCGAACGCGCGCTCCGAGTTGGACCGGCTCGAGCACGAATATGGCCTCGAAGTCGATCCCGACGCGATCATCGAGGAACTGCCCGTCGGACTCCAGCAGCGCGTCGAGATCCTCAAGGCGCTCTATCGCGGCGCGGAGATCCTGATCCTCGACGAGCCGACCGGTGTGCTGACACCCGCCGAGGCCGATCATCTCTTCCGCATCCTCCGGCAGCTCAAGGAGCAGGGCAAGACCATCGTCCTCATCACGCACAAGCTGCGCGAGATCATGGCGATCACCGACACCGTTTCCGTCATGCGGCAGGGCACGGTGGTTGCAACCCGCAAGACTTCGGAGACGACGGTCGAGGAACTTGCCGAACTCATGGTCGGCCGGCGCGTCCTCCTGCGCGTCGAGAAGGGCAAGGCCAATCCCGCTGCTGTAAAGCTTTCGGTCGCCAACCTCACCGTGAAGGACTCGCGCGGCGTAACCATGGTCAAGGACGTGTCCTTCGACGTGCGCGGCGGCGAGATCGTCGGCATCGCGGGCGTTGCGGGCAATGGGCAGTCCGAACTGATCGAGGCCATCTCTGGCATCCGCCGCGCGGCCTCCGGCTCCGTTATGCTGGACGGCAGTCCGATCGATGTGACCGGCCACGCCGATCCCGGTGAGCTGCGCGACCGCGGGCTTGCCCATGTCCCCGAGGATCGCCATCACGTCGGCCTCGTGCTCGCCTTCGAGGAGAACGAGAATTCCATTCTCGGCTACCATGACAAGCCGCAATATCTGAAAGGCCCGTTTCTCAACATCGAGGCCATCCGCGCCGACGCGAAGAGGAAGATCGAGAAGTTCGACATCAGGCCGCCCAACGACCGGTTGCGGACCGCCAACTTCTCGGGCGGCAACCAGCAGAAGATCGTTCTGGCGCGCGAGATGGAGCAGGATCCTGGCGTCCTGATCGTCGGCCAGCCGACGCGCGGCGTCGATGTCGGCGCGATCGAGTTCATCCACAAGCAGCTCATAGCCATGCGCGACAGCGGCAAGGCCGTCTTGCTCGTTTCCGTCGAACTGGACGAAATCCGCTCGCTGTCGGACCGCATCCTCGTCATGTTCGACGGCCGCATCGTCGGCGAACGCGGGCCTGACGCGACCGAAGGCGAACTTGGCCTCCTGATGGCCGGCGTGGAAAAGCTGGAGGCGGCCGAGTGAGGGCAGCTTCATCTTCCATAAACGATCTCGGACGTGTGGGACCCCCTTTCCTGCACTGGTCTCCTGAAGGAGCCGAGAACGTTGAAAAGGATATCAAGACCAGATTTGATGAATCCTTGGTTGTGCGCCGGATCAATGGCAGCGCGGCACGCGATCTCGAAGAGCTCGGCCACGAACTCGGAAAAGCGCTCGGCCGACCCATAGCCGGCAACCAGGCGGCGCTCGATGATGTTATGAGTGATGTGCATTGGCACGCCGGAAAACGGAGCCCTGCCGCTACCGTCTATGTAATAAAGAATCCGGCTTCATTGCTTCGCTCCCTTCCCTCTGGCATGGCTCTGTGGGGTACAAAAGCCGAGAGTTGGGCGCGTGCTTGGGCTCGGTCGGTCAATGAAGGC
This sequence comes from Mesorhizobium quangtriensis, assembly GCF_040081925.1. Taxonomy (NCBI): domain Bacteria; kingdom Pseudomonadati; phylum Pseudomonadota; class Alphaproteobacteria; order Hyphomicrobiales; family Phyllobacteriaceae; genus Mesorhizobium; species Mesorhizobium quangtriensis. Next base: position 689,445 of record NZ_JBEBMF010000001.1, on the reverse strand, counting down.
CAAAGTTGGGATCACGATCCAGTCCCGCTGCACTTCATTCACTGCGCTGACAAAATGCCACTGAGCCTCCGGAGTCTGCCGAAAATGAACTGTTTCGAGATCGGCAAACAATGAGCACTCCCTACGCGAAGCTCCCCGCATGGGCCGACTACGGCCTGATCCCGCTCATCAACCTCTCCGTCGCCTTCCTTGTCGCCGGACTTGTCGTGTTGCTCGCCGGCGAAAACCCCTTCCATGCCGCCGTCATTCTTGTCGATGGCGCGTTCGGCAGCGGTCAGGGCATCGCTTACACGCTCTACTACGCGACCAATTTCATCTTCACGGGGCTGGCGGTCGCGGTCGCCTTCCATTGCGGCCTGTTCAATATCGGCGGGGAGGGGCAAGCCTATATCGCGGGGCTCGGCGTCGCTCTCGTCGCCCTCGCCTTCGATTCCATCCTGCCCTGGTGGCTGACCTTTCCGCTCGCCGTGCTCGGCGCAGCCGCGTTTGGAGCGCTCTGGGCCCTGATCCCCGCCTATCTGCAGGCGAAACGCGGCTCACACATCGTCATCACCACCATCATGTTCAACTTCATCGCGGCCTCCATCATGGTCTACATGCTGGTGGACGTGCTCAAGCCGCGCGGATCGATGGCGCCGCAGACCCGGCAGTTGCTCGAAGGTGCTCAACTGCCGAAGCTCGGCTGGATCCTCTCCGAATTCGGGCTGACCGTCCGGCCGTCCGCGCCACTCAACCTGACCTTCCTGCTTGCCCTGCTGATGGCCTTCCTCGTCTGGGTCCTGATCTGGCGCACCAAGCTCGGCTACGAGATCCGCACCATGGGTTTCAGCCCCAAGGCCGCGCGTTATGCCGGCATCTCCGAGTCGCGCATCATCATTATTACCATGCTGATCTCCGGCGCGCTGGCCGGCATGATGGCGCTCAACCCTATCATGGGCGACCAGCACAGGCTCTCCCTCGATTTCGTCGCCGGCGCAGGCTTTGTCGGCATCGCGGTCGCGCTGATGGGGAGATCCCATCCCGTCGGCATCGTTCCCGCCGCCATCCTGTTCGGCATGCTCTATCAGGGGGGCGCGGAACTCGCTTTCGAGATGCCCAACATCAGCCGCGACATGATCGTCATCATTCAGGGCCTCGTCATCCTCTTCGCCGGCGCGCTGGAACACATGTTCAGGCCGTGGGTGCAGGCTGTCTTCGCCAGCTTCAGTCCGCGCTCCGTCGGCATGACCCAGTCCAAGGCGGAGCGCGCCTGAGATGGAATTCGTCAACGACCTCATCAACATCCTGAATTCCACGATCCGCGTCTCCGTGCCGCTGCTGCTTGCGTGTCTCGCCGGGCTTTATTCGGAGCGCGCGGGCGTCTTCGACATCGGGCTGGAGGGCAAGATGCTGGCAGGCGCGTTTGCGGGCGCAGCGGCCGCTGCGGTTTATGGCTCCGCCTGGGTGGGCTTGGGCATGGGGGTGCTCGTGTCGGTTGCCCTGGCGCTGGTGCACGGCTTCTCCTCGATCACGCATCGCGGCAACCAGATCGTCTCAGGCGTCGCGATCAACTTCATTGCCGCGGGCTCGACCATCATTCTCGGCCAGGCGTGGTTCAATCAGGGCGGCCGCACGCCTTCGCTTCCGCCCGAGGGTCGCTTCGGCGCGATCACCCTGCCCTTCGCGAACGAGCTGCGCGGCGTGCCTGTCATCGGCCAGCTCTATTCCGGCCTGCTTTCCGGCCACTCGCTGCTTGCCTATGTGGCCTTCCTTGCCGTGCCCTTCACGTGGTGGGTGCTCTTCCGGACCCGCTTCGGCCTGCGGCTGCGGGCCGTCGGCGAGAACCCGGCGGCAGTGGATACCGCCGGCATTTCGGTCACATGGCTGCGCTACCGCGCCGTCATCTGCACCGGGATCCTGACCGGACTGGCGGGTTGCTACATGTCACTGTCGCAGAATGCCGGTTTCGTGAAGGACATGTCGGCCGGGCGCGGCTTCATCGCGCTCGCCGCCCTCATCTTCGCCAAATGGCGGCCGGTGCCGGCGATGTTCGCCTGTCTGTTGTTCGGTTTCCTCGACGCCATGGCCATCCGCTACCAGGGCATTGCGCTTCCGATGATCGGCAAGATCCCGGTACAGTTCATGCAGGCGTTGCCCTATGTGCTGACGGTCATCCTGCTTGCCGGATTCATCGGCAAGGCAATCCCGCCCCGCGCCGGCGGCGTGCCCTATGTAAAAGAACGGTAGGCGCGGCCAGCCGCCAAGCGAAAGAAAGCAGCCATGTCCCACGACCTCTTCCTCGCGGCGAAAACCGCCATGGCGAAGGCCTATGCGCCCTACTCGAAATTTCCGGTGGGAGCCGCGTTGCGCTGCGACGACGGTCGCGTTTTCTCCGGAGCCAACATCGAGGTCGCCTCCTATCCGGAAGGCTGGTGTGCCGAAACGACCGCACTCGGCCATTACATCATGGGCGGCGGTGGCAAGATCACCGAGATCGCCGTCATCGCCGAGCGCATGGCGAAGGTCACGCCCTGCGGCGGCTGCCGGCAGCGGCTCGCCGAGTTCACGACGCCCGATACGAAGGTGCATCTCTGCGACGAGAACGGCATTGCGCAGACCGTCACGATGGGCGAGATCCTGCCCTACGGTTTTGCTGGAGACATCCTGAAATGAGCGCCGCCGATATTCTCAAAAGCAAACTCGGCAGTTTGAAACCGTATGTCGCGATCGTTCTCGGTTCGGGGCTTGGCCCACTCGCGGACGAAGTCTCGAACCCTGTCCGCATCCCCTATGCCGACCTGCCCGGTTTTCCGCCGAGTGGCGTCAGCGGCCATGCCGGTGAGGTTGTTGCCGGGGAATTTGGCGGACGGCCAGTCCTGCTGCTTGCCGGCCGAGCGCACTATTACGAGCACGGTGACGCCGGCGTCATGCGGCCGGTCCTGGAGGCGCTCGCCGCCATCGGCATCGACAGGCTGATCCTGACCAACGCCGCCGGCTCACTGCGCGAAGACATTCCACCCGGCTCCGTGATGCTCATCACCGACCACATCAATTTCTCCGGCTCCAACCCCCTGTTCGGGGAGCCAAGCGAACGCCGCTTCGTCGGGTTGACGGAGGCGTATGACGCAAGGCTGCGCGCGGCAATCGAAGCCTCTGCGGAAGCGACCGGAACTCCGCTCGCGAAGGGCGTCTACATGTGGTTCTCCGGCCCGTCCTTCGAGACGCCCGCCGAAATCCGCATGGCGCGCGTCATGGGCGCGGATGCCGTCGGCATGTCGACCGTGCCGGAGGTCATCCTCGCACGTTTCCTAGGCCTGCGCGTCGCCGCCTGTTCGGTCGTCACCAATCTCGCCGCCGGCATGACAGGCAGCGAGCTTTCGCATCAGGAGACCAAGGACATGGCGCCCATCGGTGGCGCTCGGCTGGCCGCCATCCTGAAACACGCGCTCGGGGAAGGCCTGCTGTCGTGACTGTGCTCCCTCAGGAAATCATCCGCAGGAAGCGGGACGGCAAGCCGCTCACCGCCGACGAGATTTCCACTTTCGTCGCCGGCATGACTTCGGGCAAGGTTACCGAAGGTCAGGTCGCAGCGCTCGCCATGGCCGTCTTCTTCAAGGGCATGAGCCGTGAAGAAGCGGTTGCGCTGACCACCGCAATGCGCGATTCCGGCGAGACGCTCGACTGGTCGGACCTGCCCGGCCCGGTCACCGACAAGCACTCGACGGGCGGCGTCGGCGACAATGTCTCGCTCATGCTCGCTCCCATTGTCGCAGCCTGCGGCGCCTATGTGCCGATGATCTCCGGGCGCGGGCTCGGCCACACCGGCGGGACGCTCGACAAGATGGATGCTATCCCGGGCTATGTCAGCCAGCCCGACAACGCGCTCTTCCGTAAGGCGGTCCGCACGACCGGCTGCGCCATTATCGGGCAGACAGCCGCGCTCGCGCCGGCGGACAAGCGCTTCTACGCCATCCGTGACGTGACGGCGACCGTCGAGTCCGTGCCGCTCATAACCGCGTCGATCCTCTCCAAAAAGCTCGCGGCCGGCCTCGAATCGCTGGTGCTGGACGTGAAGGTCGGCAACGGCGCCTTCATGCAAAGGGGCCGCGACGCGACCGAACTCGCAACCAGCCTCGTCGAAGTCGCCAACGGCGCCGGCACCCGCACATCGGCCCTGATCACCGGCATGAACGAGCCGCTGGCGTCGGCCGCCGGCAATGCGGTGGAGGTGAGCAACGCGGTCGACTTCCTTTCGGGACGCAGGCGAGACCGCCGGCTCACCGAGGTTACCCTGGCGCTCGCCGCCGAGATGCTGATCGCGACCGGCATTGCCGGCTCGAACAAGGAAGCGCTTTCGCGCGCCACCGAGGTCCTCGACAGCGGTCGCGCCGCCGAAGCTTTCGGCCGGATGGTCGCCATCCTCGGAGGACCGAAAGACTTCATGGAACGACCCCTGACCTATCTGCCAAAGGCCCCGGTCGAACTCGCCGTTACTTGCGACAGGAAGGGTTTCGTCACCGGGATCGCTACCCGCGATATCGGCGTCGCGGTGGTCGCGCTTGGTGGCGGACGCAGCGCGCCGGAAGACCTGATCGACCATGCGGTCGGCATCACCGGTCTGCTCCCCGTCGGAGCCGAGGCGGTACGCGGAGAGCCGCTTGCCATCATCCATGCGCGGTCGAAAGCTGATGCCGAGAAAGCAGCCACCGTTATCAAGGCGGCCTATACGCTCGGCCCGAGCCGCCCCGCGACGCAGAAAGCGGTCGTACGCAGGATTTCGCCAGCGGCCTGATGACCGAGACTACTGCACGAGCAGCAACGCGCCATTCTCGACCTGGTATTTCGCAAGCCGCCTGAGGAAGCTGACGCCGATCAGCGTGTCCTTCAGCGCACGATCTTCGAGCACAACGGCGTCCACCTTCTCGACCACGATCCGGCCAATCTGCAGGCTGTCGATCACGGCAGCCGCCGCCTTGGCCTCGCCATTGGCGGTCTTGACCGAGTACTGGAGATCTTCTGGCGCGATGTTGATGCCGATGCGTCTTGCGGTCGACACGTTCATGGCGACGAGGGTTGCCCCGGTATCTACGAGTCCGGTTATGCTGCGACCATTGAGCTTGAAATCGGCGTTGAAGTGGCCTGCGTCGTTGGCGGCTATGCGCACCTTGCGCCCCAGCAGGATCTCGGCAGCTGGATCGATGGAGTGCGTCGTCCTGATATCGGCTTTCGCGATCGCATGGGGCAGTTCCTGCTCCTGCTTGCCCAGCGACCACAGGATCAGGCCGTCGAACAACTCCGGATTCCGCTCGTAGAAGAACGGCACGGACGCCGACGCAAGGGCGAAGACCAGCAGGATGACAAGCTTGCGCAGCATGGCAAGGTCCGGTTGACTTGGACCAGCACCCTAGCCGGCGAAAGTCAGCGCATGCTTAAAGAGGGCGCTTCAAAGCGACAGGGCGCCCGCGTTTCCGCCTGTGACGTTAACGAAAGGTAAATGCTCTACTTGGTGCCGTACATGCGGTCCCCGGCATCGCCGAGGCCTGGTACGATATAGCCCTTTTCGTTCAGCCGCTCGTCGATCGAGGCCGTATAGACCGGCACGTCCGGATGCGCCTTGGTGAAGCGCTCGATGCCTTCCGGGGCAGCCAGCAGACAGAGATAGCGCATGTTGGTCGCTCCACGCCCCTTCAGCTTGTCGACCGCCGCGATCGCCGAGTTGGCCGTCGCCAGCATCGGGTCGACGACAATCACCAGCCGGTCGCCGAGGTCGCTTGGCGCCTTGAAGAAGTATTCCACCGCTTCCAGCGTCTCGTGATCGCGGTAAAGGCCGATATGGGCGACACGTGCTGCTGGCACCAGATCGAGGAGCCCCTCTAGCAGGCCGTTGCCTGCGCGCAGGACGGAAGCGAAGACGAGCTTCTTGCCCTCCAGCGTCGGCGCCTCCATCTCCTGGATCGGCGTCTCGATCGTCCGGGTCGTCAGTTCCAGGTCGCGGGTGACCTCATATCCGAGCAACAGAGAGATTTCCCGCAACAGGCGGCGGAACCCGGCCGTCGACGTCTCCTTGTCGCGCATGATCGTCAGCTTGTGCTGTACAAGCGGATGGTCGACGACGGTAACGCCCTTCATGGTCTTCTCCGGTAACCCTGACTGTGCAGCACCCTAGCGGCATTGGACCATGAAGGAAAAGGCCTGCGGCTTCCAGACCACAGTTTTCGGCGGATGTGACGTGTGAGGGAACGCAACCGCTCAGGCTGCGTTCATCTTCGATCCTCTAGTAAGCACAGGCCGAGGGGCACAGGAGAGATTGATGAATACCAGATTTCTTGCAATCGCAGCCATCGCATTGACTGCAGCACTCGCCGGCTGCTCGGAAACGACGTCGCCGCAGCAGAGGTCCGCCGGGACAGGCGCATTGGTTGGCGCAGCAGGTGGCGCCCTTGTCGGGCAAGCCATCGGTGGGAATACCCGAAGCACGGTTGCAGGCGCGGCGGGCGGAGCGCTTCTCGGTGCGGTAGTAGGCACTGCAACTGCACCGCGTGGCCAGCAGTACTGCCGCTATCGCGACTACGACACCGGACGCGTTTTCGAAGCGCCTTGTGACGATCGCTACTACCGTTAAATGACTTAGCGTAAAGCCGGGCGGCGTTCAATTTCGCCGCCCCTATCGCTCAGAGCCTGCGATGAGCCGATCTGGCGTCCACTTTTGCCAACAGGCCTGCTTTGGTTCTGCGATCAATGAACGCCGCTTCAATGGCTGTTCTTGTGACTGCTGCCAAGTCAGCTTCGCTCATGGCGAAATGTTCGGCCGCGATCTCGTATTCGCGTTTGAGCGAGGTTGAGAAGTACGGCGGGTCATCCGAATTGAGTGTCGCCCGGCAGCCAGCCCTGCGCAGGGCAGGGAACGGATGCTCGGCAAAACTAGCAAAGACACCAAGCGCAATATTAGAGCCTGGGCAGCACTCCAACACCACACCCTCTTCTGCGATCCGCTTCACGAGGTCCGGATTCTCGATCGCCCTCACGCCGTGACCGATCCGCGCCGGCCGAATGTGATCCAGCGCTTCCTCCACAGTCTGCCACCCCGTCAGTTCGCCCGCATGGACCGTGATCCCCAGGCCCGCCTCCCGCGCGATCTCGAAAGCACGGACGAAATCCTCGAACTCGCCGATCCGCTCGTCACCGGCCAGTCCGAAGCCCGTCACCATCGGGTTCCCGGATTTCGCGGCAAAGCGCGCCGCCTGCTCGACGGCCTCGATCCCGACGTGGCGGACGCCGGTGACGATCATACGCGCCTCGATGCCTGTCTTGGCGTTCGCCCGCCGGATGCCCTCGCCAAGCGCGTCGGTATACGCCTTGGCCGAAAGTCCGGCCTTTGTCGCATGGTCCGGCGAGATGAAGAACTCAGAATAGATCGCGCCGTCGCGCGCCAGGCTGCTGAGATAGTGTTCGGAAAGCAGCGCATAGTCGTCCTCTGACCGGAACAGATCGGCGGAAAAGTCATACGCGGCTAGAAAGGAGGTGAAGTCATGCCAGACGAAGGCTCCGTCCTGGATAAATGGCGACGTGTCCCGGCCATATTTCTTCGCCTGTCGGGCGACGAGTTCGGGCGACGCCGCCCCTTCTATGTGGCAGTGGAGTTCTGCTTTCACTGGCATGCTGGCATTCCCGGTTGTCCCGCCCGGCGCGACGTGAGGCCGCTTCGCGGACCATAGCGCCACGGTTTATGATGGGCTATGGTCCGCCGCCTTTGATTGGTAACGAAAATGTCAGAACAACGATCCACGGCCGGCTCCGACATGGAGACTGCCTACGGCTTCAAGAATGTCGGCGCGAACGAGAAGCAGCCTCTGGTCAACGAGGTCTTCCACAAGGTCGCCAACCGCTACGACCTGATGAACGACCTGATGTCCGGTGGCCTGCACCGGCTGTGGAAGGATGCGTTGGTGGCGGCGCTGAACCCGCCGAAGCGTGACGGCTGGCGCGTTCTTGACGTCGCCGGCGGCACTGGCGACATCGCTTTCCGCATCGTGGATGACTCGCACGGCCACGCGCGGGCAACCGTTCTCGACATCAACGGCTCCATGCTCGGCGTCGGTCGCGAGCGCGCCGAGAAGAAAGGCTATGCCGACAAGGTCGATTTCGTCGAGGCGAACGCCGAGCAACTGCCCTTCGCCGACGAGACATTCGACGCCTACACGATCGCTTTCGGCATCCGCAACGTGCCCCGCATCGAAACAGCTCTAACGGAGGCATACCGGGTGCTGAAGCCCGGTGGCCGAATCCTCTGCCTCGAGTTCTCCGAGGTCGACATGCCGCTGCTGGATCGCGTCTACGAGGCATGGTCGTTCAACGCGATCCCGCGCATCGGCAAGATGGTCGCCGGTGAAAGCGAGCCCTATTCCTATCTGGTGGAATCGATCCGCAAATTCCCCAACCAGGGGAATTTCGCGGCGATGATCCGGCGCGCCGGATTCGAGCGCGTCACCTATCGCAATTACACAGGCGGCATCGCCGCTCTGCATTCAGGCTGGAAGCTTTGACGGAATACGCGTCATGAGCGATTTCAGCGCCGCGCTTCGGCTCTTCAGGGCCGGCTGGATCATGACGCGCGAGGGTGTCGTGGCGGCGCTGCCCGGCGACCAGCTTTCCGGCATGCCGCGGCTGGGCTGGCGCGTAGCGCGGCTTTTCACAAAACGTCGCGCCCGCCGTGCCGGTCGCAGCGACCGCCTCGCTGCGGCCATTGCGCGGCTTGGCCCGTCCTATGTGAAGCTTGGCCAGTTCCTCGCCACGCGACCGGACGTCGTCGGAAACGACATGGCGCTCGACCTTGCGCTGCTGCAGGATCGCATGAAGACCTTCCCGCGGGCCGAGGCGGTCGCGGCCATAGAGGGCTCGCTCGGCCAGCCCGTCGGCGCGCTTTTCCTCAGGCTCGGCGACCCCGTCGCCGCCGCGTCGATCGCTCAGGTCCACGAGGCAGATGTCGAGCGCGACGGCCAGCCGGTCAAGGTCGCCGTCAAGGTCATCCGCCCGGGCGTGCGCCGTGCGTTCCAGAATGACCTCGAGTCCTATTTCCTAGCAGCGCGGCTGCAGGAGCGATTCATCCCGTCGTCCCGCCGCCTGCGGCCCGTCGAGGTAACGAAGACGCTTGCCCAGACCACCAAGATCGAAATGGATCTCAGGTTGGAGGCGGCAGCCCTTTCAGAGATCGGCGAGAACACCAAGGCGGATCCAGGTTTCCGCGTTCCCGCCGTCGACTGGGCACGGACCGGTCGCGACGTGCTGACCATGGAGTGGATCGATGGCGTCAAGCTCTCGGATGTCGAAGCCCTACGCGCTGCTGGCCATGACCTCCAGGCGCTGGCTGCAACGCTCGTCCAGTCATTCCTGCGTCACACGCTGCGCGACGGCTTCTTCCACGCCGACATGCATCCCGGCAATCTTTTCGTCGAGGCTGACGGCACCATCGTCGGGGTCGATTTTGGGATCACCGGCCGACTCGGCAAGAAGGAGCGCCGCTTCCTGGCGGAAATTCTCTACGGCTTCATAACGCGTGACTACCGCCGCGTCGCTGAGGTGCATTTCGAGGCCGGATACGTGCCGCGCATTCACAATGTCGATGCCTTCGCGCAGGCGATCCGCGCCATCGGCGAGCCGATCCACGGCCAACCGGCGGAAACCATCTCGATGGCCCGCCTGCTGACGCTGCTCTTCGAGGTCACCGAACTTTTTGACATGCAGACCCGCACCGAACTCGTGCTGCTTCAGAAGACGATGGTTGTAGTGGAGGGCGTTTCGCGCACGCTCGATCCGCATTTCAACATGTGGAAGACCTCCGAACCCGTCGTCGGCGCCTGGATCAGACAGAATCTCGGCCCGCGTGGCATGCTGGACGACGCGCGCGAGGGTGTTGGCGCTCTCGTCTCGCTGGCCCAGCAAGCGCCGGAACTCGCCCACCGGACCGAGCGCCTGTCGCGCGAGATCGACGCCATGGCCGAGAACGGCCTGCGCTTTGACGAAGACACAGCACGCCGCATTGGCAAGGCCGAAGCCCGCGCAACACGCTGGGGTCGCATCGCGCTTTGGGTCATCGCGCTGGCGCTCGTCTGGATCGCGATCCAGCTCCACTGATTGACTGCAATGCTTACATTGCTAGCATTGCGGTCACGTCATATTCCTCCTATATTTCAGTTCTGCTCCGGATTTTGAGGTAGCGACTTGGGCAACCTGACCGTCCGTAAACTTGATGACGAGGTGATGCGCGATCTGCGGATCAGCGCGGCACGCCGGGGCGTGTCCATGGAGCAGGAAGCGCGCGATCGCTTGCGCCAGCCCCTGGACCAAGAGCATAGGGCGGAGGACGCGGAGGAGATGGGTAAACCCCGCTGGCGTCTGAAAGCCAGCATGGAGGAATTGCTGGCGATCGGTCGAAGGCTGCCGCATGTCGAATTCGACCAGAAGGAAGAATCCGACAGGCTGTACGACTACCTCGACGAACAGAAATGATCGCAGTCGATACATCGGCGATCATTGCCGTACTCAAGGACGAACCCGACGCTTCCCAACTGATCGCGTGCATAGCCAGAGCATCGCAGCGCTGCATCAGCGCAGGGTCGGTACTCGAATGCGGCATCGTGGTCGGAGCCCAATATGGTGAGGCGGGTCTGCGGGGAATGAGGGAGCTCTGTGCCGGTCTGTCGCTCGAAATCGTACCTGTCGACGCTGATCAGGCTCGGATGGGATATGAAACGTTTCGGCGCTACGGGCGCGGTAGCAGGCATCCGGCAAATCTCAACTTCGGCGACTGCTTCTCATACGCATTGGCGAAGACACGAAACCTTCCGCTGCTGTTCAAGGGGGACGATTTCGTCCATACCGATATCGAACCGGCGCTGAAGCCGGCAAGACGGTGACGGCATGACCCTTTCGGGCAAGCGCATCCTGCTCATCATTGGCGGCGGCATCGCCGCGTACAAGTCGCTCGACCTGATCCGTCGGCTGCGCGAGCGCGGCGCGTCCGTGCGCTGCGTCATGACTGCGGCCGCGACCGAGTTCGTGACGCCACTATCGGTCGGCGCGCTCACGGCCGACCATGTCTTCATCGAGCTTTTCGACCGCCAGGACGAGCATGATGTCGGGCATATCCGCCTGTCGCGCGAGGCCGATATCATCGTCGTTACGCCGGCCACCGCCGACCTGATGGCGAAGCTCGCGAGCGGTCTCGCCAACGACCTCGGCTCGACAGTGCTGCTCGCCACGGACAAGAAAGTGCTGATGGCTCCGGCGATGAACCCGAAGATGTGGTCGCATCCCGCCACCCGCCGCAACCACGCGCAACTCGAAAATGACGGAATCGTCTTCGTCGGGCCGAACCGCGGCGAGATGGCGGAACGCGGCGAGGCCGGCGCCGGTCGCATGGCCGAGCCGCTGGAGATCGTCGCTGCGGTCGAGGCGCTTCTCGACAGCCGCCCGAAGCCTCTCGCCGGCAAGAAGATCATCGTCACCTCAGGCCCGACGCATGAGCCGATCGACCCCGTGCGCTACATCGCCAACCGCTCATCCGGCAAGCAGGGGCACGCCATCGCGGCCGCGCTCGCAGCGCTCGGCGCGGACGTGCGCCTCGTCTCCGGCCCGGTGACCATCCCCGATCCCGCTGGCGTGAAGACTATCCATGTCGAGCGCGCCGAAGAAATGCGCGACGCTGTCGAGCAGCTCCTGCCCGCAGACGCCGCCGTCTTCGTTGCCGCGGTCGCCGACTGGCGCACCGCGGACGCTGCCGGCCAGAAGATCAAAAAGGTTGCCGGCAAGGGTCCGCCGTCGCTGACGATGGTCGAGAACCCCGATATCCTCGCCACGGTCGGCCATCACAAGAAGCGCCCTTACCTCGTCGTCGGCTTCGCGGCCGAGACGCAGGAGGTGCTGAAGAACGCAGAGGCCAAGCTGAAGAAGAAGGGCGCGGACTTCATCGTTGCCAATGACGTCGGCCCCGCAGGCACGTCCAAGGGCGGCGTGATGGGCGGTGACCGCAACCGGGTGAAGATCGTCTCGAAGGCCGGCGTCGAGGAATGGCCCGAAATGGGCAAGGACGAGGTCGCCACGAGGCTCGCGGATCTGATCGCGGACAAGTTGCGGACAACGGTGGTCTGATGGCGCAGGACAGTGGATACGCCACCTCGCCTGTCTCGCCGCTCCATTCGCGCTACGATCAGATGTTTCCGGTCTTCACGGATTCCGAGCTTCGGCGGATGGCGGAGTTCGGCGAGGTCAGTAGCTTCTCGCAAGGCGAGCGCATCATAGAAACCGGGCGGCTTGCGCCAGGCATGATCCTCATCCTGTCCGGCCATGTTGCGATCACGCAGCGCGATGGGCTCGGCCATATCACCGCGGTCGTCGATCTTGGTCCGGGCCAGTTCGTCGGCGAAGTCGGCCAGCTTTCAGGCCGGGCGTCCTTGGTCGACGCGCATGCGGAAGAAGCGGTCGAGGCCATCGTCATCCAGCCCGACCGCCTGCGCGCACTGCTCGTGGCGGAAGCCGATCTCGGCGAACGCGTCACGCGCTCGCTTATCTTGAGGCGCGTCGGACTTATCCAGAGTGGCGTCGGCGGACCGCTCATCCTCGGCGCGCCGGACCTGCCGGACGTGACGCGCCTGAAGGGCTTTCTCGCGCGCAACGGGTTGCCGCATCATCACGTCGATCCGCAAAACGATGCCGACGCCGCGCGTCTCATCGAGGCGTCTCCTTCCTGCATGCGCAACCTGCCATGGGTCGTGCTTGCCGACGGAGCCGTCCTTCACAATCCGACCGAAGCCGAACTGGCCCGTGCGATGGGCGTCGCCGGTTCGGTTTCGAGTTCGACAATCTATGATGTCGCCATTGTAGGCGCAGGCCCCGCTGGCCTCGCGACCGCCGTGTACGCGGCGTCGGAGGGCCTCTCGGTCGCAGTGCTCGATGCACGGGCTTACGGCGGACAGGCGGGCGCGAGTGCACGCATCGAGAATTATCTCGGCTTCCCGACCGGCATCTCGGGCAATGCTCTCGCGGGTCGCGCTTTCGTGCAGGCTCAAAAATTTGGTGCGGACATCATGATTCCCGTCGAGGTGAAGAGCCTCGACTGCCGGAAAGAAGATGGTTTTTTCGCCGTGGAACTGGAAGGCGGCGAGCGCGTGCGGGCGCGGTCGGTCGTCATCGCCAGCGGCGCGCGGTACCGCCGCCCGGCCATTCCGGAGTTGCCTGACTTCGAAGGCAAGGGCGTCTGGTACTGGGCTTCGCCGATCGAGGCGAATCTGTCTTCCGGGCAGGAGGTCATCGTGGTCGGCGGCGGCAATTCCGCCGGCCAGGCTGCCGTCTATCTTTCCGGCGTCGCCTCGAAAGTTCACATGCTTGTCCGCGGCGCCGGCCTTGCCGAGACCATGTCGCGCTATCTCATCGACCGCATCGGGGCCGCCGCCAACATCGAGTTGCGTACCCGAACGGAAATCGCCGCGCTCGCCGGTTCGTCGGGCAGGCTGGAGAGCGTTCGCCTGCTGTGCCATGAGAATGGCACGGAAACCGAGCACGACGTTCGCAACGTCTTCCTGTTCGTAGGGGCCGACCCCGCGACCGGCTGGCTGTCCGATTGTGGCGTCACGATGGACCGGCCGGGTTTTGTCACCACTGGCGCGTCGCCGCACAGCCATCTGGAAACCAGCGTGCCGGGCGTGTTCGCTGTTGGCGATGTGCGCTCCGGCTCGGTCAAGAGAGTCGGCAACGCGATCGGCGAGGGCGCGCAGGTTGTCGCCGCCCTGCACACCTATCTTTCCGGCACCCGCCAGTCGACGGCGTGACATCCGAGGAGCTGCCCATGGCTTATGAATGCAAGCATGCCGAGCAGGTTCGCGATGTGAAGCCGAGCGCGAAGGGCTGCGAGGAGTGCCTGGCAAACAATGGCTGGTGGGTGCATCTGCGGCTCTGCCGCATCTGCGGGCATGTCGGCTGCTGCGACGACTCGCCCAGCAAGCACGCGACGGCCCACTTCCACGCTACGCGCCACCCGGTCATCGAGGGCTACGACCCGCCTGAAGGCTGGGGTTGGTGTTATGTCGACGAGATCTTCCTCGACCTCAGCGACCGCAAGACGCCTCAGGATGGGCCTATCCCCAAATTCGTCTAGGCTGTCCCAGCCCACTCAATTCAATGTGTAGCGCTTGGTCAGTTCTTCCGTCCGCTGAAGGGTGAGCGCAAGCACGCAAGCCTGCTGGGCCGACGTCGCGCCGCTTCCGTTGTGCCATTCGGCAGCAATCAGTTCGAACTTGCAGTTGGCATCGCGGAAGGCGATCCAGGCGCGTTGCGCGGCAACGAGATCTGCCTGCCAGGCTTGCTTGGCAGCGGCTGTCGATTCCGCATCCGCCTCGATCGCGGCCTGCGCTATCTTGTAGGCAGTGTTCAATGCGGTGTCGGCCTCGGTGAGCGCAGCCTTGAGGCAATTCTCCAACTCGTATCCGGAATTCTGATCGCAGGACGTGGGAGGAGCCCACTGGGCGGCAGCCGGCAACGGCAGGAGGCCAAGCTGCAACGACGCCGCGAATGCCAGAACGATCGATCGCTTCTGCAAAGATATTTTCCCTTGTTCGTCGGTCTCACTGGCCATTTAGGCCAGCCCCGTCCGACGTCAATCTAGGGAAGATGGGCGGGCGCTGCCCTCAGATGGTTTTTTGCCTCGCCAGGCGGCGTCCAGCAGCAGCGTCAACAATATCGCGCGCGCCATCGTGATCACCAGCAGCGCGCCGAAATTGTCGGGAGAATAGTCGCCCTTGGCGAAGGCCTGCTGGAAGTGTCCGATGGTGACGCCGACGTAAAACAGGATCGCATAAAGCGCGATGGCGCTCTGGAACGACAGGCTGCGCCAGAAGGCAATGACGGCGACGATGCCCAACGCCATGTCGGCGACGCCGATCTCGAATTCGAAGGGGCTGGGAGTCCAGCCAATCTGCGCGGAAGCTATGCCTGGGAAGAATACATGGAATATCCCGGCCCATATTCCGTCGATACCCACGGATAGCAACAGGAGCCACGCGAGGTAGCGTTCCGCCGCCGCCTCGGGGCGTCGCGTCAGATAGCCCAAGGCAATCGCCAGCACAAAAAGGATGAGCGGCAAATTGGTCAGGACGAACTTGATCGTTTCGGCAATCATATCCGGCTCCCCTAGGGTGAGCGCAGTTCGCGCACGTCCTCGGCAGACGTCAAGCCATCAGTGCTCGCTTTCACAAAGATCGTGATTGGCCAGCGCCTGAATGACGTAACAATCCTTGATCTGATCGCCATGACAACGCGTAGCGATGCGGTCAAGCTCGCTCTCAAGGCGTTTGAGCTTTCCGATCTTTCCACGCACCCCTCGAACTGCTCGACGGCGATGCGGTCGGCCTGCGCGCAGATACCTTCGCGCGCATCCGCGCGCGGCTCGTCGCGCATGGCGACCAGACCGGCCGCGATGCTTTCGAGGTCGACTCTGTCGTCATGCTCGAGCAGCATCGTCCCTGCAGTGGCCGACACGCTGACCTCGCGGACGCCGGGCGCGCCACGTGCGACCTTGTCGATCTTGGCCGCGCACGCCGCGCAATCCATGCCTTCAATGCGAAAGCGGGTTTTCTGAAACGCTGTATCCATGCACCTGACGGTTTTCGATGCAGGCAACATAATTTCTCTAGCCGCTAGAGCTTCAAGAGACCCAGGAAGCGATTTCCGCGACAATTCGCCTGCGTGGCAGCGCTGTCAAACGTCCAGATTGGCCACGGAAAGCGCATTCTCCTGAATGAATTCGCGGCGCGGTTCGACCTCGTCGCCCATCAGCCGCGAGAATAGCGAATCGGCATCCGTGCCATCAGTCACCTTCACCTGCAACAGCGAGCGGACGTTCGGGTCGAGCGTGGTTTCCCAAAGCTGCTCGGCGTTCATCTCGCCCAGCCCTTTGTAGCGCTGCATGGTCAAGCCCTTGCGACCGGCCGCGAACACCGCATCCAACAGCGCCGTCGGACCGGAGATGGCCTGCGACTCGTCCTTGCGCCGCAGCACCGGCGACTGCGCATAGACCTCGCCGAGCTTGCCGGCATAGCGATCGATGGCGCGCGCATCAGCCGAGTTGACCAGCGCGACATCAATGCTTGCGGACTCCTTCACGCCGCGCACGGTCCGCTCGAACACATAGCCACCCGGCCCCTCATTCGAGGTCGAAAGCCTGCCGATCCAGCCGCGCTCTGTGTCTTCGGCGATCGCGTCAAGGCGCTTCGCCACGGCCTGCGCCATGTCGCCCGCTGCGCCGAGGTCGGCGAGCAAGGCCGCATTCAGCGCACCGGCGATCGCCGCCTGCTCCACGACGGAACGGCTGTAGCGCGTGTGCAGCCCGTTGATCAGCGAACGCACTGCGAGCGCGTCGTCGATCACGCTGCGCAGGTCCTGCCCGACACGCACTTCGCCGGACGACAGCGTCAGCGATGCGTCGTCGGTGCCCGTTTCAATCAGGTATTCCTCGAACGCCTGCTCGTCCTTCAGGTATTGTGAGCTCTTGCCCCGGCTCACCTTGTAGAGCGGCGGCTGCGCGATATAGAGGTGGCCGCGCTCGATCAGCGCCGGCATCTGCCTGAAGAAGAAAGTCAGCAACAGCGTCCTGATGTGCGCGCCGTCCACGTCGGCGTCGGTCATGATGATGATCTTGTGGTAGCGCAGCTTGTCAGGGTTGAACTCGTCGCTCCCGATGCTGGTGCCGAGCGCCGTGATCATCGTGCCGATCATCTCCGAAGACAGCATGCGGTCGAAGCGCACGCGCTCGACATTCAGGATCTTGCCGCGGAGCGGCAAGATGGCCTGGTTCTGGCGCGAACGCCCGCCCTTGGCAGAGCCGCCAGCGGAATCACCCTCGACGATGAACAGTTCGGACTTCGCCGGATCGCGTTCCTGGCAGTCGGCCAGCTTGCCCGGCAGCGACGTGACGCCGAGCGTCGTCTTGCGGGTGATGTCGCGCGCCTTGCGTGCCGCCTCGCGGGCGGCCGCAGCCTGGATCACCTTCTCGACGACGATCTTGCCCTCGGCCGGATGTTCCTCCAGCCAGGTCCCAAGCGCCTCGTTGACGAGGCTTTCCACGACCGGACGCACCTCGGACGAGACCAGCTTGTCCTTGGTCTGTGACGAGAATTTCGGATCAGGAACCTTCACCGACAGTACGGCCGTGAGACCTTCGCGAC
This sequence comes from Mesorhizobium quangtriensis, assembly GCF_040081925.1. Lineage (NCBI taxonomy): Bacteria > Pseudomonadati > Pseudomonadota > Alphaproteobacteria > Hyphomicrobiales > Phyllobacteriaceae > Mesorhizobium > Mesorhizobium quangtriensis. The sequence continues at coordinate 672,253 of NZ_JBEBMF010000001.1, read as the reverse complement.
AGTCGTCGCCGGTCAACGCGACCTTTTCCTTCTTGGTCAGGCCCGACGACTCGCCGTAACCCGTCACCTGCCGCGTCAATGCGCCACGGAACCCGGCCAGGTGCGTGCCGCCGTCGCGCTGGGGAATGTTGTTGGTAAAGGCGAGTACGTTCTCGTGGTAGCTGTCGTTCCACCACATCGCGACCTCGACGGTGATGCCGTCGCGCTCCGCCTTGATCGCGACCGGCTCGCCGATCAGCGGCTTCTTGGCACGATCGAGATATTTCACGAACTCGATCAGCCCTCCGTCATACAGCAGTTCGGTCGACTTCACGTCGGCGTGGCGCGCGTCGGTCAGCACGATGCGCACGCCCGAGTTCAGGAAGGCGAGTTCGCGCAGACGATGCTCCAGCGTTTGAAAATCGAACTCGACCTTGGTGAAGGTTTCGGTGGACGGCAGGAAGGTGATCGCACTGCCCGAGCGTCCTTCATAGGTGCCCGGCTGCTTGTCCGGAACATAAGTTCCTGTCGCCGCAAGCGGTGCGTCCGCATTGCCATGCGTGAAGCTCATTTCGTGGACCTTGCCGTCGCGGCGGATCTTCAACTTGAGGAAGGACGACAGCGCATTGACCACGGAAACGCCGACCCCGTGCAGGCCGCCGGAAACCTTGTAGGAGTTCTGGTCGAACTTTCCGCCCGCATGAAGCTGCGTCATGATGACTTCCGCAGCGGAAACGCCTTCCGAGGGGTGGATATCGGTCGGGATGCCGCGTCCGTTGTCGATCACGGTGCACGAGCCGTCGGGGTTGAGCGTCACCGTCACGAGATCGGCATGGCCAGCCAGCGCCTCGTCGATGGCGTTGTCGACCACCTCATAGACCATGTGATGCAGGCCAGAGCCGTCGTCGGTGTCGCCGATATACATGCCCGGCCGCTTGCGGACGGCATCCAACCCCTTCAAAACCTTGATGGAATCGGCCCCGTACTCGGCTGCAGCGCCGGGAGTGTTCTCGGTCTGGTCGCTCATGAAATGCTTTCGTCTGACTACTGCGAAAAAAGCGCCGATCCATTGCCCCGAATCGCGCGCTTCGGCATGCCTGAGATATAGGTCGGAATGGTGGTTTTTCCAAGGTTTGCGGCCATTTCGCCTTGGGACAACGCAGTCCCGGATCGGCACAATAATCCGGCTGCCTTGTCAATGATTTATGCGCCGCGTGGCCGTGATTAAAATCGCCAGTCCGCAGCGTTCGAGGCATCCGCCCTCGGGATGCGATAAACCGTGTTTGATCACCCGGCGTATGGATACGGTTCGAGGCTCGTACTACATGTGTCTGAACGGAGCATGTGATGGATACAAAGCCCGCCCCCTTCGTGCCGCCGGCACCAGCGCCGCGAGCAAAACCGCCCTCCATGCTTGAAATGATGCGGATCGTCTATCGCAACCCGCTCGAGCTATGGGGCGAGCCCTCCTACAACGAGCCCTATATCTCGGTCACCGGCGTGGGCGGGCCGCTGGTCATCGCCAATGATCCGGCTCTGATCAAGCACGTGCTTGTCGACAATGCGAAGAATTACCGGATGGCAACGGTGCGCCAGTTGGTCCTCCGGCCTATCCTTCGCGATGGGCTGCTGACTGCCGAGAACGACGTCTGGAAACGTTCGCGCAAGGCCATGGCGCCGATCTTCACGCCGCGCCACATCTTCGGTTTCGCCGGTCCCATGCTGAAGCGCACTGAAGCCTTCGCGGAGCGCTACGACGACGGTGGCGTCCGTGACATGGCCGTCGACATGACAAACCTCACCTACGACATCCTCGCCGAGACGCTTTTCTCAGGCGAGATTGCCGGCGAGCCGGGCAGCTTCGCCCACCAGATCGATCGCCTGTTCGAGACGATGGGTCGTGTCGATCCGCTCGACCTGCTGCGCGCTCCCGAATGGTTGCCGCGCGTCACCCGCATCCGGGGCCGCAAGACAATGGCCTATTTCCGCCAGATCGTCGCGGACACGATGGAGATGCGGCGCGCCAGCATGGCGAAGGATGCCAACGTGCCCGAAGATTTCCTGACGCTGCTCCTGCGCGCCGAAGGCCCGGACGGCCTGACGCGCGGCGAGATCGAGGACAACATCATCACCTTCATCGGCGCTGGCCACGAGACGACCGCACGGGCGCTGGGCTGGACGCTGTTCTGCCTCGCCGAGGCGCCGTGGGAACGCGACGCGATCGAGGCCGAGATCGATGCGGTGCTCGCCCGCGAGCCCGACCCGACGAAATGGCTCGACGCCATGCCGCTGACGCGCGCCGCCTTCGAGGAGGCGCTGCGCCTCTATCCGCCGGCGCCTTCCATCAATCGCGAACCGATCGTTCCGGAAAGATGGCGCGACCTCGATATTCCGGCAAAGGCCGCGGTGCTGGTCATGCCATGGACGGTGCATCGCCACCGCAAGCTCTGGGAGAAGCCGGACGCCTTCATGCCGTCCCGCTTCCATCCCGAAAACCGCCAGAAGATGGACCGCTACCAGTATCTGCCTTTCGGCGCAGGCCCCCGCGTCTGCATCGGCGCGTCTTTCGCCATGCAGGAAGCGATCATCGCGCTCGCCGTTCTGATGAACCGCTTCCGCTTCGACACGACCTCCGAAACGAAGCCATGGCCGGTGCAGAAGCTTACAACCCAGCCGCAGGGCGGCCTGCCCATGCGGGTAAGTCCGAGGAAGCGGTGACTATTCCTGCTCCAGGAACGGCTCGACCGTTCCCTTCAGCTTGATGGTCATCGGCTGGCCGAAACGATCCTTGGAATTGCCCGCCTGCGCGCGGATCCAGCCTTCGCTGACGCAATATTCGCTGACGTCCGTCCGTTGCTTGCCGTTGAACCGGATGCCAATGCCGTTCAGCAGCAACTCTTCATTATAGAAGGGGCTGCGCGGGTCATTGCTCAGGCGGTCGGGAAGCGTCATTTCTTTCTCCAAAGCAAAAAATCGCACAGCGTTCCGATAGCGAGCCACGACCAGCTCGTCCATTGACAAAATCTGCCGTTAGGTTACGTTAGGAGTTTATTAAGTATGTCGTGCCTGCCCTGATCTGTATCGTGTCTCGTTGGGTTGAGGCCATGCGTCTACGATTGATGCACATCGTTGGTGTCGGCGTGGCTTGGATGGTAGCAACCGTTTCGGTTGTCCTCTCTGAGCCTGTCGGAAAAGCGACGCTTATCGCTACATCGGTTACCGGCGACGGTACATCGCTTGCGACCAAGTCTCCCGTCCATCGAAACGAACGTATAAAGACTTCCAACACTGGACTTGGCGAGTTCTTGTTTAACGATGGCACGAAGTTTGCGGTTGGGTCCAACTCTTCGGTCGTCATAGACAAGTTTGTCTACGCCGGCGACAGTTCGGTCAAGAACCTGACCATAAATGCTGCAAGAGGCAGTTTCCGCTGGATAAGCGGTGGTTCCAATTCATCAGCGTACAAAATCGCAACGCCTGCCGGCACTATTGGCATTCGTGGAACCGCTTTCGATGTTTTTATCGGTCAGGGCGGCGTGACCGCCGTTGTGCTCCTCAAGGGGTCGGTTCAGTTTTGCGGTGCAAATGGCTGCCGTGACCTGCGCAAACGTTGCGACTACATCATGGCGACGCCTGGGAAAGGCGTTTCCGATCCGAAACGCCTCGATAGGGACGCGCTTCAAAAGATGCGAAGCGCACAAGCTTTTCCGTTCATAACGGGCAAGCAGCGCCTGTCTAGCCGGTTCAGGGTTGGCGCCGGCTGCGTCACTACTGCATCGGTAACGCCTGAAAGGAGGGCGCGTGCGGTATCTCCACCCACGCCTGGCGTTGCACCCAGCCCTTCCCCCGACCCCTCGCCTGACCCTTCGCCGTCAATAGGCAAGGGTAACAACGGAAAGGGCAACGGGGGCGGAGACGGGTCGCCCAATGGGCGCAGTGACGCAGGTCGGTAGTTGACTTGTCTGCGAAATAACTGGGTGCGTCGCGAGAAGAAGCTCAGATTCTGCCGTAAAACACATTCTTAACATGCACGGGCCAACGCCACGGCAGAACCGCCACCATGTCGAAGCGCAGCGACAGTTTCGCGTAATCCCGCTGCCTCGCCAGCCACAGGTCGGCGGCACCATCGATGCGCCGTTCGGACTCGCGGGCGATCGCCTCCATCGCCTCGATCAGCGTCTTCCTCGCCTTGACCTCGACGATCAGCACGAGATTGCCGCGCCGCGCGATCAGGTCGATCTCGCCGAGTTTCGTGCGATAACGCCGCGCCACGATGCGGTATCCCTTCAGCATCAGGGCGGCCGCAGCCAGCCATTCGCTGGAGTGACCGCGCCGATAAGCCTTCCGCCGCTTGCGCAGCAGGTCGTCGCCGGACCGTTCAGCCATCCCTGAGGTCCATCAGCCGTCGGTAGAGCGCCTGCTTGGGCTGGCCGGTCATCCTCGCCGCTTCGGCCGCCGCCTTCGAGGCCGGCATCTCCCCGGCCAACGAAACCAGCAGTCGGTCGATATCCTCAGGCGCGTCCGCCTTTTCTTCGGGCGGTCCGACGCAGACGACGACCTCGCCCTTTGGCGTCGCGGCATCCGCATAGTGGGTTGCGAGTTCGCCAAGCGTCCCTGTTCGGATTTCCTCGAAGGTTTTCGTCAGTTCCCTCCCGATCGCGGCGCGCCGGTCACCATAGACTTCGGCCATCGCAACAAGCATATCTGCCAGCCGACGGGGCGACTCGAAGAAGATCAGGGTCGCCGGCACGGCAACCAATTCCATCAGCCGTGACTTACGCTGTCCGTCCTTCACCGGCAGGAAGCCGGCAAACAGGAACGAATCGGAAGGCAATCCCGATGCCGTCAGCGCTGCCAGCACGGACGAAGGTCCGGGAATAGGCACGACCCGCACCCCCGCAGCCTGTGCCTGCTCCACGAGGCGAAATCCGGGATCGGAAACCAGCGGTGTCCCGGCGTCCGACACCAGTGCCACGCTTTTTCCTGCCTCGAGAGCCGCGATCAGTTTCGGTCCGGCCTCGCCCGCGTTGTGCTCGTGATAGGCAACAGGCCGCTGCCTTATCCCGTAGCGGTCGAGCAGCACGCGCGTCACGCGCGTGTCCTCGCAAGCAAGCACGTCGCAAGCTGCAAGCGTCTCCAGAGCGCGCAGCGTGATGTCGCCAAGGTTACCGATCGGCGTCGCCACCAGATAGAGCGCCGGATCCAGCGGCCGCGCAGGAATTTCGGCCTGTCCGACAATGTATGTTTTCTGCTGATTGTCCATCGTCGCATTAATCAGCCGGCGGCCATGCCGGGCAAGTCTCTTTAGTCGAAGTAAGGAGTTGCTCCGTCCTACGATGCAGGCCCGCCAGCGCCTGTCGCGTTGGGCCTTTCGTTTTCTCGAAAAGCTGCCATCGCTTGGCCATGATCGGGAACGAAAGTTCGGCTGGCGGGTTGAATGAACGACAAGAACAACGTCCGGGGAGGACGCGATGTCCAACCTCATCATCCACGATACGTTCGAACCTTACTATGCGGGGCGCGAGGACGAGTCTCGTGAGACGAACAAGCGTTCGGCCGCCAAACAGCAGCCCCAGGCGCGTGACGTCGAAATCGTTCTGCCGTCCCCGCTTACAACGCCAGTCGCAATCATAAGACGTCGCGACCGGCGCGCGATCGCTCACTGATTCAGTGGTGGCGAGTCGGTTCGACATCTAGATTGCCCGCCTCGACGGCAGGCGCATTCGTCAGCGCGCCAAGTCGGCGACCACTGCGTCCAGCACGATCATGCCGGACGGCGTCGCGCGCAACCGCGAATTGCCGATCGGTGCGACCAGCCCCTCATCTTGCAGCACAGACAGCCTTCCCGGCGCAAAGCCCCGTCCAGACAGCGCCTCGTAGCGCGTCAGGTCTATGCCCTCGGCCAACCGGAGTCCCATCAGCAGAAATTCGTCGGCCTCTTCCGAGCGCGTCAACACTTCGCCGTCCACCACGCCATGACCCCGCGCCTCGACGAGATTCGCCCATGTCTCGGGCATCTTCTCCGCAATCGTGACTACGCGCCGGCCATTCTCGACGAACCGTCCATGCGCGCCGGGCCCGACCCCGACATACTCGCCGTAGCGCCAGTAAGTCAGGTTGTGACGGCTTTCCGCGCCCGGCTTGGCATGGTTCGAAATCTCGTAGGCCGGCAGGCCGCGCGCCGCCGTCACCTCCTGTGTCGCAGCATAAAGTTCGGCCGCTAGGTCGCCATCCGGAATCTCGAATTTGCCAGCAGCATGCAGCGCGTGGAACCGCGTGCCTTCCTCGATGGTGAGTTGGTACAGCGACAGGTGGTCAACGGCATATCCGATCGCCTCCTTCAGTTCCGCTTCCCACTGTTCCGGCGTCTGGCCCGGCCGCGCGTAGATCAGATCGAAGGACAGACGCGGGAAGGTCTTGCGCGCGAGATCGATGGCGACCAGCGCTTCCTCGACATTGTGAAGCCGGCCGAGGAACCGCAGGTCTCTGTCGTGCAGCGCCTGCACGCCGAGCGAGACGCGGTTCACACCGGCCGCGCGGTATCCGCGGAACCGCTCGGCCTCGACCGAGGACGGATTCGCCTCCAGCGTCACCTCGATACCGTCAGGCACAACCCATTCTCGTGCCACCGCGTCGAGCACCGCGCCGACCGTCTCCGGCTTCATCAGCGACGGCGTACCGCCGCCGAGGAAAATGCTCGTGACCGTGCGCGCTCCAGTACGTTCGCGCATCGTCGCCAGTTCAGTCTCGAAGGCGGCCACGAACCGCTCCTGGTCCACAGGCTGGTGCCGGACGTGGCTGTTGAAGTCGCAATAGGGGCACTTCGCCGCGCAGAACGGCCAATGGACGTAGACCCCGAAGCCGGGTGCGTTGTCGTGCGTCATCGCGGCCACGCGCTTCTTCCGCCCATCCTGATCTTATGCCGATCCGAGCTTGGCGCGGGCAAACTTCTGGAACGCCCGCGCCCGGTGCGACAGGGCCTGCGCCTGTCCCGGCTTCCAGCCATGCTTCTCCTCGGCCGTCATCTCGCCGAAGGTACGCATGTGCCCCTCCGGCAGGAACACCGGATCGTAGCCGAAGCCGCTTTCGCCCCGCGGCGGCCAGACCAGCGTGCCTTCCGCCTCACCGCGGAAATATTCTGCCTCGCCATCGGGCCATGCGAGGCAGATCACGGCCACGAAGCGGCCGGTACGCTGTGCGGGCTCCGTGGCGCCGACTTCCTGCATCGCTACCTCGGCCCTCTGCATGGCCATGCCGAAATCGCGGGTGCCATCAGGCAGTTCTGCCCAGTTTGCCGTGTAGACGCCGGGCTGCCCGTCAAGCGCGTCGATCACCAGTCCCGAATCGTCCGACAGCGCTGGCAGGCCGGTGGCGTTGGCCGCGGCAAAAGCCTTGATATAGGCGTTTTCCTCGAAGGTCGTGCCGGTCTCGTCGGGCTCCGGCAAACCATATTCCTTGGCCGACTTCGCCTCGAGCCCGAAAGGTCCCATCAGGTCGGCAAACTCCCTCAGCTTGCCGGCATTATGGCTCGCCACGACGATTCTCTTGCCTTCGAGCGCGCGCATCACAGTCCCCATATTCTCGGTTCGGCGAACTCGATCGAATTGCCGGACGGATCGCGAAAATAGATCGATCTACCTCCCGACGGCCATTCGAAATCAGCCTCGATGGCGACGCCATGCGCCTCCAATGTCGCCTTCCAAGCTTCGATCTCCGCCGCAGTCGCTGCGAAGCAGAGATGTCCCTGGCCGACAGTCCCATGCGGCGGCACCGGCAGCTTCGCATCCGGCGGCGGTGCGTGCCGTGTCGCCTCCGCGTCGAACAGCAGCAGGATGCCCTGCCCGCAACGGAAAAAGACATGACGGCCGTCCACCTTCGCGATCCGCTCGAGCCCGATCACATCGCGATAGAACGCCTCCGCCGCATCGAGGTCGGTCACATAAAGCGCCGATTCGAGGATGGCGGACGGTTTCATGTCGCTCAGGCCACCGCCATCTGCTGCAGGCTGACCAGCCGCGAAATACCCTTCTTGGCAAGCTCCATCAGCGACAGGAACTCCGCCTCGCTGAACGGTACGCCTTCCGCCGTGCCCTGCACCTCGACGATGCCGCCCTTGCCGGTCATGACGAAATTCGCGTCGGTACCGGCGGACGAATCCTCGACATAGTCGAGGTCGAGCACAGGCTGCCCGTCATGGATGCCGCAGGAGATCGCCGCCACGTGGTCGCGCAGCACCTTCTGTACGCTCACCATCTGGCGCGCCTCCATCCAGCGCAGGCAATCGTAGAGCGCGACCCAGCCGCCAGTAATCGACGCCGTGCGCGTGCCGCCATCGGCCTGTATCACATCGCAGTCGATGGTGATCTGCTGCTCGCCCAGCGCCTGCAGGTCCACGACGGCGCGCAGGGATCGGCCAATCAGGCGCTGGATCTCCAGCGTGCGGCCACCCTGCTTGCCGGATGATGCCTCGCGGCGCATGCGGTCGCCGGTCGAGCGCGGCAGCATGCCGTATTCCGCGGTCACCCAGCCCTTGCCGGAATTGCGCATCCAGCCCGGCACCTTCTCCTCCAGGCTTGCCGTGCACAGCACATGGGTGTCGCCGAACTTCACGAGACACGAGCCTTCAGCATGCTTGGAGACGTTACGTTCGAAGGAAACGGCGCGCATTTCGTCGAATTGGCGCTTGGATGGACGCATGAAGGGCACTTCCCCGCTGGAATCTCTGTTTGGCGGCTTTTAGCCCTCCACTTCCACCAGCGCAAAGGAAAAGCCTGCCCGTCCACCTTACCCACACGGCATGCTTAGCCAACACTTTGCGTTCCGGCACAGGCTGTCTATATCTTGGACCTTGGAGGTTTCGGACGCGATGACAAAAGCAGTCCTCGATCAGAATCTGCAGATGCTGGACATGCGCTCGCGCGACATCTTCCGGCGCATCGTCGAATCCTACCTGCGTGACGGCGAGCCGGTCGGCTCGCGCAACCTGTCTCGCATGATGCCCTCCTCGCTGTCGCCGGCCACCGTACGCAACGTGATGAGCGACCTCGAACAGCTCGGCCTCGTCTACGCGCCGCACATCTCGGCCGGCCGCCTGCCAACCCAGCAGGGTCTGCGCTTCTTCGTCGATTCCTTCATGGAGATCGGCGACCTGTCGGAGGAAGAGCGCCGGGTCATCGAGGCGCAGGTCAAGGCTTCCGGCAACAGCGCCAGCCTCGAACAGATGCTGACCGAGGCCAGTTCGTTGCTTTCGGGCATGTCGCGCGGCGCGGGCCTCGTGCTGACCGCCAACAACGAGGTCGCGCTCAAGCATATCGAGTTCATCCAGCTCGAACCGGCGCGCGCGCTTGTCGTCCTCGTTTCCCAGAACGGCGACGTGGAAAACCGCGTCATCGATCTGCCGGCAGGCGTTACAGTCTCGCAGTTGCACGAAGCATCGAACTTCCTCAACGCCCATATCCGTGGCCGCACGCTCGCCGAGGCCAAGACCGAGATCGCGCGCATCCAGGAAGAAACCCGCGCCGCGCTCGACACACTTTCGCAGGATCTGGTCGAGAGGGGCCTCGCCGTCTGGGCCGGCACGGAGGGCGGGCTGCCATCGCGCCTCATCGTGCGCGGCCGCGCCAACCTTCTGGAAAACATCACCGCGCAGGCTGACATCGAGCTGCTGCGCCGCCTCTTCGAGGATCTCGAGACGCAGGAAGGCCTCGTCCAGCTTCTCGGCCTCGCCGAGGAAGGCTCGGGCGTGCGCATCTTCATCGGCTCGGAGAACAAGCTTTTCTCGCTTTCCGGCTCATCCCTCGTCGTCGCGCCCTACCGCGACAAGGACGCGCGCGTCATCGGCGCGCTCGGCGTCATCGGCCCGACCCGGCTCAACTACGCGCGCATCGTGCCGATGGTCGACTACACCGCCCAGCTCATCTCTCGCATGCTGCGCTAGCGGCAGGCGCAAGCCTGATGTAGTCTGCCTTTCTCGTCGGAGGGGCGACAGAATGGCATTCGAAGATATCAAGGCCGAGATCAGCCTGCTGCTGCAGGAGATGGTCAACCAGCCAGAGGACGAGCATGAATTGCTCGAACAGGTGCGCGAAAAACTCAACGAGTTGCGCGCCATGGGCATGCCGCTGCCCGAAGACCTGATCGAACTGGAGAAACAGCTCGAGGACCGGTTTCCGGGGAGCGCGACGTGATCGCGCATCTCCCCGCCCCCGCCCGCAAGCAAGCCTGACCGCCCGATGAGCAACGTCATCGACGAACTTCCGCCGCGCGTGAGGCGCCGTATCTGGCGCTATCTCCTGCTGACCTCCTACGCGATCGTGCTGTTCGTTTCCGGCGCGGTCATCGCCATCGCCGTCGCCGGTATCCTTTACATGAACGCGCAGCCGGACCTGTCGGTCTGGCACAAGGCCGACCTCGACGGCGAATTCACGGCGAAATCCAATATCTCGACCTTCCGCGAATATCTGGAGCTGGAGGACGCGCTGTTCGCCGAGCTCAAGACCGAGGTCTACGACAAGGTCCCGGAGGCCGAGCGCTCCTTCTTCAACCGCTACACCACCGGCAGCCGCTCCGATCCTGGAATCTGGACGCCCAACTGGAACCACACCTTCGAGTATGGCGACAGCACCGCGCCCTTCGGCGTGCTCATGCTGCACGGCTATTCGGACAGCCCCTACAGCCTGCGTGGTTTCGGCGCCATGATGCGCGACGCCGGCGCCCATGTGGTCGGCTTGCGCATACCCGGCCACGGGACCGCGCCCTCCGCGCTCAAATACACGGTCGCCGACGACATGACCGCCGCTGTCCGCCTCGCCATGCGGCACATGAAGGAGGTGCTGGGCGACAAGCCGATCTTCATCATCGGCTATTCCAACGGCGCGGCCCTGGCGCTCAACTACGACATCGAGGCGATCGAGGACCCGACCCTGCCCGTTCCCGCCGGCCTCGTCCTGATGTAGCCGGAGATTGGCATAACCCGCGCCGCCGCCTATTCGAACTGGCAGGCCCGCGTCAGCGACCTCCTCGGCCTCGAAAAGCTCGCCTGGTCGTCGGTGCTGCCCGAGTTCGACCCGTACAAATACAATTCCTTCGCCGTCAACGCGGGCGAGCAGGCTTGGCAGATGACACAGAAGGTCCAGCTTGGACTTAACAGGCTGGCGCAGACTGGCCGACTGGGCGAGGTCGCACCGATCCTTGCCTTCCAGTCGGCGGCCGACGCCACGGTCATCGCCAACGCCGTCGTCACCAATCTGTTCGACCGGCTGCCGTCGGGACAGCATGATCTGGTGGTGTTCGACGTCAACCGCTTTTACGAGGCCGAAGGCCTGCTTCGCCGGTCGATAGAGACCGAGCGTCTCGTCGCCGGGCCTCCGCGAGCCTATTCCGTCGATATCGTCACCAACCGCAACGCGACCAGCTTCGACGCGGTCCTGCGCAGCCGCTCAGCCGGCACAGAGACCGCCACTACGACTGAACTCGGTCTGTCGTGGCCTGACGATATCTATTCGCTGTCGCACATCGCGCTGCCCTTTTCGGAGGAGGATCCGCTCTATGGCGAAGACCCCAATTCCGAGAACCCCGGCATCAGGCTCGGACGGCTGGCGCTGCACGGCGAGAACAACACGCTGTCCATCCCGCCGACCATGATGACGCGCCAGCGCTGGAACCCGTTTCACCCGTTCATGGCCGAGCGGATAAAGCAGTTCATTACCGAACGTGCGGCAGCGACGCCGTAATCATCCGAACTTTTTCTGCGCGTCGAGCGCCAGGCCCAGCCCGACTGAGCCGAACACGTCGCCTTCCACCACCTTTGCCTGCGGCACCAGCGACAGGATGCTCCGGCGTGCCAGCGGCACCGCAGTTGAGCCGCCGGTCAGGAACACGGCGGTTATATCGTCCGTCCGAAGGCCCGCGTCCGCGATCGTTCGCGCCACCGTCGCCGTGACGCTGTCGATGTCGGCATGGATCGTCTCCTCCAACCCGGCGCGGCTGATGACCGCCTCGAACGAGGCTCCCGGCAAGCGAACCGCCACCGTCGCCTCGCTCCGGTCGGTCAGCTCGATCTTGGCCCGCTCCACCAGCGTCGCCAGCGCGTGGCCGTACCGATGCTCGACCACCGCGATCAACCGATCCACCAGGTCCTGCCGCGACGCTTCATAGCGGATTTGGCGCAGGTCAGACATCGCCTTGGCCGTATAGAGCAGGTTGATGCGCTGCCACGTCGCGAGGTCGACGAAATAGCCGGCCGGCAGGTTGCGCTTGCCGTCCTTCGTGGCCGACAGATAGCCGAGTTCCGGCATGACATGCTGCAGGCTGAGCAAGCGGTCGAAATCGGTACCGCCGATGTGGATGCCGCGATTGGCAAGGATATCGGCCTTGCGGTCGGCCGCCTTCGCCCTTTCAGGCGACACGCGCACGACGGAAAAGTCCGACGTGCCGCCGCCCATGTCCACGATCAGCGCCAGTTCCTCGGCCGTCACGCCCTGCTCGTAGTCGAGCGCCGCGGCGATCGGCTCGAACTGGAAGGCGATATTCCTGAACCCTTGGGCGCGTGCCGCCTTCTCCAGTTCGTCCTGTGCAGCCATGTCTGCTTCGGCATCGTCGTCCACGAATTGAACCGGGCGTCCGAGCACGACAGTATCCACATCCTCACCCGCATGGCTGTCCAGCCTGCCCTTGAGGTGGCCGATGAACATGCCGACGATATCGATAAAGGTGACCGAGCGCGCCTTCAACCGTGTCTTCTCATGCACCAGCGAACTGCCGAGCACGCTTTTCAGCGCGCGCATCAGGCGGCCTTCCACGTCGTCTGCATAGTGCGTGATGGCGTTGCGGCCGAAGAGCACGCCGTTGTTCTCAAAGTTGAAAAAGATCGCGCTGGGAAGCGTGACGTGGCCCTGTTCGAGCGGCGTCAGCCGAGGCCGGCCGCCTTCGATGACGCCGACCGTAGAATTGGACGTGCCGAAATCGATGCCGCCGAAAAACGGGCGCATGGCAGTTTCCTCATATGTGGCGGAACGGAAGGGACGTGCCCGATACACGGACAAAGCCAGTTTGTCGACAGGCAAGACGCCCATCAAAGACGCTGATGCATCGATCACGTCAATTCGCGTGAATACGCGCTCCGCATCTGATATCGGCAGAGCCGAATTTCACGGACGACCTCCATGACCCTTGCCGGTTTCATCGCCTATTGCGGCGCCCTAGCCGTTGCAGCCGCCATTCCCGGCCCCGGCATAACCGCGCTGGTCGCCCGCGCGCTCGGCTCCGGCTTCCGTTCGTCGCTCTACATGTCGCTCGGCCTCATCCTTGGCGACCTTGTCTACCTGACGGCGGTGGTGCTCGGGCTTGCCCTCGTGGCACAGACCTTCGGAACGGTCTTTCTTGTCGTCAAATGGCTGGGCGTTGCCTGGCTCGGCTATCTCGCCTGGACCTTCTGGACGAAGGGCATCACGCCTGAAAGCATCGAGGCGCGCAAGGCGAAGAGCGGCTTCCTGAGCAACTTCCTTGCCGGGCTGACGCTGACGCTCGGCAATCCGAAGACGATGATCTTCTACCTCGCCATCACGCCGACCATCGTCGACCTGCGCACCATAACGGTGGCGGACTACGGCATTCTGGTGCTGCTCACCATCGCCGTGCTGCTCGTCGTGCTTTTGCCCTATCTCGTGCTGGCGGCGCGGGCGCGCTGGTTCCTGAAAACGCCGCGCGCGCTGAAGGGTTTGAGCAGAACCGCCGCCGCCTTCATGGCTGGCGCGGCTGCGGCGATCGCGACGCGGCAATAGATCACGCAAAAAAGCAAGATTTTCGCTCGGATTTCCCGATCCGAAGTTCTATCTTCGCCCGCGAAGAGGAGAGCTTTCGATGAACAAGCCCGTCACCACTCACGTTCCCGGCCGCGGTCGCGTCTACAATTCCATCACCGAGACGATTGGCGACACGCCGCTGGTCAGGCTCGACAAGTTTGCGGCCGAAAAGGGCATCGTCGCCAACCTTATGGCCAAGCTGGAGTTCTTCAACCCCATTGCCAGCGTCAAGGACCGCATCGGCGTCGCCATGATCGAGGCGCTGGAAGCCGATGGCAGGATCGCACCCGGCAAGAACACGTTGATCGAGCCAACCTCGGGCAACACCGGCATCGCGCTCGCCTTCGCGGCGGCCGCCAAGGGCTACAAGCTCATCCTCACCATGCCGGAGACCATGTCGCTCGAACGCCGCAAGATGCTGATGCTGCTCGGTGCGGAATTGGTGCTCACTGAAGGCCCGATGGGCATGAAGGGCGCCATCGCCAAGGCCAACGAGCTTGCCCAGTCCATTCCGGGCGCCGTTATTCCGCAGCAGTTCGAGAGCCCTGCCAATCCGGAGATTCATCGCCGCACGACCGCAGAGGAGATCTGGAACGACACCGCCGGCAAGGTCGACATCTTCATCGCCGGCATCGGCACCGGCGGCACCATCACCGGCGTCGGCCAGGTGCTGAAGCAGCGCAAGCCCTCCGTGCATGTCGTCGCCGTGGAGCCGGAAGCCTCGCCGGTCCTGTCGGGCGGCCAGCCCGGCCCGCACAAGATCCAGGGCATCGGCGCTGGCTTCGCACCAAAAATCCTCGACACCACCGTCTATGACGAGATCGTCAAGGTCTCCAATGACGACGCGGTCGCCAATGCGCGCCTCGTCGCCCGCCTCGAAGGCGTGCCGGTCGGCATCTCTTCGGGCGCTGCGCTACAGGCGGCGATCGTCGTCGGCTCGCGGCCGGAAAATGCCGGCAAGGACATGGTTGTCGTCATCCCGTCCTTCGCCGAACGGTACTTGTCCACTATCCTGTTCGAGGGGCTGGGCAGCTAGACCGTTCTTCGCCGGGCAGGCCGGGAACCGTCAGGCGGTTGCCGGCCTGAACCGCCAGATCGACACGATGCCGAGCACGATAAAAACGGCGAGTACGATGCCTTGCGTGACCGCGAAGGGCGTCTCCGATCCTGTGGGTGCATAGACGTTCAGCGCAGGCACCTTCAAGAAAGACTGCACCACCAGCACGAAGGCGTTGAGGTAGAGCGCGAGCACCGCCGTGCCGACATAGACCCACCGCCACGCTCCACGCAGGCGAAATACGTACCGCGCCGCGATCGCAATCAGCAGGACGATAGTCGACACGATGCCGACACCGATTGCAGGCGTGAAGCCGTTATACGGGAAGAGAAAGCCACCGAGCGTCGTCGCCAGCGTGGTGATCAGGAAGATCGCCGTCGTGATACTCAGCCGGTGGCCGGCAAGCAGGCCGCCGACGGCGACAAGGCCGGTGGCGATGCCGATGATGCTGAGGACGACATGCAGGATCGTGTAGGCGGTAAGCGTCATTCCCAGAACCATCGCTCGGCTCCCTCAAACCTGGCTGAAGTAAGGACGGAACGCCGACTCCGCGCGATTGTAAAGAGCGCCCGGCGCATGGCTGCCGGTATTTTTTAGCGGGTCCGGCTATCCCCGATGCGGAGGTCGAAACCGCTCTCTGCAAGGACCGCACCGTTGACCAGAAGTTCCACGCGATGGAAGCCTGCATTGTGTTTTCGGGTGGTGAAATCCCTGACGGTCTGACTGATGGCGAGATCGACGGTCGCCTTCGGCGCGAGATCGATCTCCTTGAGCTTGAACACCTTGCGGGAGAGACCGTTTTTCTTCGCGTAGTGAACCGCGTAGTCGACGACGAGCCTTTGCGCCGTTTTCGAAGCGGACACCAGCTTGGCCCGCGTCGTGATGCGGTCGCCGAGGTTGATCTTCTTGGGGTCGACGCTGAAGTCCAGAACCTTGACCTCGGCCCTGCCCGTCGTGCCGATCAGCGCCAGCGCGAGCGGGTCACCTTTCTTGATCAGGGTCCGCAGCGCATGTCGCACGATCCACGCCGTGTGCTTGTCGGACCTCTCCCAGTTGGAAACGCGCTCGACGAGCATATCTGGATGGTCCTTGCCGATGTCGTTGAGATGGTTGGCGACGGATTTGCGCACGTAGAGGCTGGGGTCCGCCTTCAAGGCGTCGAGGATCGGCCCGGTAGGCGACGGATCGGCGATCAGGTTTTTCAACTGGAACGACCACGGCAGGCGTGGTCGTGAACCCTCGCTGGCCAGACGCCTGACATGTTCGTTGTCGTCATCCGCCCATCCGCGCATGACGAAGATGGTCCTTTCGAAATCGGCGACCAGGAAATGGCGGATCGCGAATTCCGATGAACCGAAACGCGTCAACAGCTTGAGCGCATCCAGCGACCGGTCGAAATGTTGCTGACCGTAGAGTGCGACATATTCGGAGAGCGATATCGCCGTGAAGGCGTGTCCTATGCGCGGGGCGAGCTTTTCCAGGATCGGCACCGCCTTCGCGAAATCCTCAGGAAACGTCTCGTGCAGGCTTGTCGCCACCAGCCGCATGCGCTGCATGATGCCGAGATCGTCCGGCCCTTCGGTGGCCAGCTTCATGAACCGCTTGCGATCAAAGGCCGGCCAGACACCAGCCGTTTCGCGGGCGATATGGGCAAGACGCTCGCGATTGAAGATTTCCTTGAGCGCGGGGGCGCGTTCGGTCGATTCGCCGGCCATGATCTCTCCTTTTCTTCCCTATGGCACAGCGGTCCTGACAGATCCTGTCAGCATGTCACATGCATGCGTTACGAACCCTTTCGCGGGCAGTTTGTGCGAAGAAAGCAGTTGATTGGCATGACGTCGATGTTGACCCGCCCGGCGGTTTCTTCGATAGGTCGGCTTTAATGAATACCGCCCTCCGCAAAACTCCCGTTTCCGGCCCTGTCGTCGGCATGGTGCGTCTCCCGCATGGCGAAGGCCTGCCGTTACCTTCCTACGAGACGCCAGGCGCCGCCGGAATGGATTTGCGCGCGGCCGTGCCGGAGGATCGTCCGCTGGTCATTGTGCCGGGAAGACGTGCACTGGTGCCGACAGGGCTGGTCATGGAAATACCCGAGGGCTTCGAGGGGCAGGTTCGCCCGCGCTCCGGCCTTGCCTTCAAGCACGGCATCACCTGCCTCAACACACCCGGCACGATCGACAGCGACTACCGCGGCGAGGTAAAGGTGCTGCTCGTCAATCTCGGCAACGACGACTTCGAAATCACCCGCGGCACCCGCATCGCCCAGATTCTTTTCGCGGCCGTCGAGCGGGCGACCGTCGAGGAGCGCAGCCTTGCCGGTTCCACCGAGCGCGGAGCAGGCGGCTTCGGTTCTACCGGGACGGGGTGATCTCAACTTGCAACTTCCAACGCTCGTCTGCCAGCCGCGCTTTCCTGCGCGCTGATCGCCTTGTGCAGATGTACCATCATGGCCGCTGCGAACAACGGCGTCAGCAGGTTGACGAGCGGAATTGCAAGAACGCCGGCGATGACAAGCCCGGCCAGGAAGATCGCCCACGCATGTTTTGATCTGAGCGCCTTCGCCTCGGCCTCCGGGCGAAAACGCATCGCCGCGAATTCGAAGAACTCACGGCCGAGAAGGTAGCCGTTGACGACAAAGAAGGCGACGATGTTGACGCCCGGTACCAGCAGCAGGATCAAGGCAATCAGATTGCCGAGGACAACGATGGCGAAGAACTTCAATGCCAGCAAGATCGACCGCAGGAGTGGAACCGGAGTTCCGGGCGGGTCCGCGGGATAGTCGGTCCGCTCGACAGTCTCGGCGATATCGTCCAAGAACAGGCCGGCCACGATGGCGGTCGCCGGCGCGATCAGCAGGGCAAGCCCGAGCGCCAGACCGATCCCGGCAACAATCGCGGCGATGAAGCCTATCCAACCGGCCCAGCCGGGAAAACCGGGCAACAGCGCATCGATCCAGGGCAGGGCAAGCCAGTCGAAAAGCTCTTTCAGGCCCAACCACAGGGCGGCAAGCGCAAGCAGGGTCAGGCTGAGTGTCTTCCAGAAGACCGAGCGGAATTCCGGCAGGAAAAGCTGGCTGGCGGCGGCGCGGGCGGAGTCGAATATCATCTGGTCATTCCGGTTCCGCAGGGAGATAGGCGGCAAAGCCGCATGCGACAAGAACGACGCTGCCGCGGGTAGGCAAAAAGACCCGCAGCGGCTAGACCCTTTTCGGGCCGCCGTGCCACAACAGCGGTGGAATTCACTTCGGGGACCTTCATGAGCGACTACGACGTCCTGTGCATCGGCAACGCCATCGTCGATATCATCGCGCAGTGCGACGATGCGTTTCTCGCCGAGAACGGCATCATCAAGGGCGCCATGAACCTGATCGACATGGATCGCGCCGGGCTGCTCTACAGCCGCATGGGACCTGCGACCGAGGCCTCAGGCGGCAGCGCGGGAAACACGGCGGCCGGCGTCGCCAGTTTCGGCGGACGCGCAGCCTATTTCGGCAAGATCGCGAGCGACCAGCTCGGCCATATCTACACACACGACATCCGCGCGCAGGGCGTCGCTTTCGACACCAAGCCGCTGACCGGCGAGCCGCCGACGGCGCGCTCGATGATCTTCGTGACGCCGGACGGCGAGCGCTCGATGAACACCTATCTCGGTGCCTGCGTGGAACTGGGCCCGGAGGATGTCGAGGCTGACAAAGCTGCCGGGTCGAAGGTCACCTATTTCGAGGGATATCTCTGGGATCCGCCGCGCGCCAAGGAAGCGATCCGCCTGACGGCCGACTACGCCCACAAGGCCGGTCGCGAGGTTTCCATGACGCTGTCCGACAGCTTCTGCGTCGATCGCTACCGCGACGAGTTCCTCGACCTGATGCGGTCGGGCACCGTGGATATCGTCTTCGCCAACGACCATGAATTGAAGTCGCTCTACCAGACATCGTCCTTCGAAGCAGGGCTGGAGGCGATCCGCAAAGATTGCACGATAGCTGCTGTAACGCGCTCTGAGCAGGGTTCGGTGATTGTACGCGGCGACGAGACGGTGTGGATCGACGCGGTTCCGATCCGCGAACTGGTCGACACGACAGGCGCGGGCGATCTTTATGCCGCCGGCTTCCTCTACGGCTACACAGCCGGCCTCGACCTGAAGCACTGCGGCGACCTTGGTTCACTGGCTGCCGCGCTAGTGATACAGCAGATCGGTCCGCGCCCGCGCCAGAATCTCAGGCAGGAAGCGCAAGCCGCCGGCTTGCTTTAGTCCGCAATTCGTGGACGACCTGAGGCGGTGGCCACGAGCCGCGCCTCGATGAACATGCGCCGACCTTCCACGATCGTTGCCTGGATGTCGCGCTCGATGTCGACTTCGGCGGTGTCGGTGCCGGCTGCAAGCGCGCGTTCGGCGGCCATGACGCGGATGCGCGTCTCGGCCTCGGCCAGCGCCTCCTCCTCAAAGCCGAAATCGCGTGGCGCGTCGTCGCCGACCGTGAGGCGGAAGACGCCCTCCGACGGCTGGCTGACGGTAGCGTCCGCCGAGACGCGAACCTGACCGACGACCGCGCCGAGCGCATTCGCGACGTCTGCATCGGACGGAACCTCGCAGGCGTTGCCGACAAGCGGCGGAAGCCCGGCATAGTGCAGGCCGGCGGAAGCGCCGAGGCCGATCACCGGCCGGTCGAGCGCGACCGTCAGCCGCGCGATGCCATGCTGGCTATCGACCGCGCGCTGCACCAGCGCATGCGCGACGGTCGCCGCGCCGTCCAAGCCGTCCTCGGTGAAGGCGGTTTCGAGGATGACTTCCGCCGACTGTCGGGTCAGTGCCGCGAGCACGCGCTCCGAGAAGGCTTCCCCTGATTGCGCGACCGGCTGGCCGCGTCCGTCGCGGCGGCGCGCCATGAGCTCAGCGCCGAGTTCTGCGGCAGCGGCATCCCAGTTGGCTTGGCGACCGAGCACGTGAGCCGCGTCGGAGGGCGTGAAGCCGGCGACATGGACAAGGCCCCGCGCCACCAGACGGTTGAGCGTCGCAAGCTGCGCTGTGGTCGATAGCAGGCTGTCGAGAGCCAACGGAACCGCGCCGATCGCCTCGTAGAGCTTTGCCTCCGGCGCGGTGAGGCCGGCGGCAAGTCGTTCGGGCACGCCGGTGCGCACGGCAAAGCGGCCGTCGAGCCGTCCGGGGTTCGGGGAGCGGAGCTGGCGCTCCAGTTCGGTCGCAACGTCGTTGCCGTGCGTGAGCGCCAAAAGCGACAGCGGCAACAAGCGGCGGGGCCCGAGCAGGATTTTTGGATCGAGCGCGCCGGCTTCGAGCTGCACTTCGGAATCGCCGCCGAGGCCGAAGGTGCGCATGGCGACCGCCTCGACCATGGTGCGGAAACCGCCGACGGTCGCGCCTTCCGGGTCGAGACGCGGGCGGCCGCGATCGAGGACGGCGACGTCGGTGGTGGTGCCGCCGATGTCGGAGACGATGGCGTTGTCGAGGCCGGTCATGTGGCGGGCGCCGACGAGGCTGGCGGCGGGGCCGGAGAGGATGGTCTCGATGGGACGCTGGCGGGCGAAGGCAGCGGAGACCAGCGCGCCGTCGCCGCGCACGACCATCAGCGGGCAGGCGATGTTGCGCGCCGCGAGAAAGCCTTCGGTGGCGGCGACGAGGCGGTCGATCATGGAGATGAGGCGCGCGTTGAGCAGCGTCGTCAGCGCGCGGCGGGGGCCGCCGAGCTTTGACGAGAGCTCGTGGCTGGCGGTGACCGGCAGGCCGGTTGCGGCGCGGATCAGGTCGCGGGCGGCGATCTCGTGGGCGGGGTTGCGGGTCGCGAAATAGGCGCAGACGGCGAAGCCGGAGACGCCGCGGCCGAGTTCGGGCAGTGCTGCCTCCAGAGCCGACAGGTCGAGCTCGGCGGCGCGGCCGTGGACGTCATGGCCGCCGGGGCAGAAGATGACGGGGTCGGAGCCGAGGGCCGTGCGCAGGCCGTCGCGGTCGAGGTCGGATTCGGAAAAGCCGATCATGACCAGCGCCGCGCGGCCGCCCTGCCCTTCGACCAGCGCGTTGGTGGCGAGCGTTGTCGACATGGAGGCGAGTTTTATAGCGCCCGGGTCGATCGTGGCTTCCTCCAGCACACGGTCCACCGCGCCGGAAATGCCGACCGCCAAATCGTGGCGGGTGGTTAGCGACTTTGCCTTGGCGACGACACGGCCGGGATTGGAGCCTGACCCCTCGGCCCACAGCACCGCGTCGGTGTAGGTGCCGCCGGTGTCGATTCCGAGGAAGAGGGGCCCGAGGGAGCGGGTTTGGGATGCAGGTGAGGTCTGGTTCATGGCGTCCGGAAGAATTGTCCGGACGCCATAAAGGATTGCGCCGCGCGGGGGAAGGGCTCAGCCCTTGTCGGGTCTGTCGTCGGTATCGAGGCCGAGCGCGACGCCGCCGGCCATGCCACCACCGGCCATGCCGCCAGCCATTCCCCCGGCCATCCCTCCGCCCATGCCCGCTCCCCCGCGCCCGGCTCCCTGATCGCCGCCGCGCTCGCGACCGCCACCCGCGCCTGACGGGCGCGCCGGGCCCTGGTTGGGGATGACGATGCCGGCCGGGATGGGCTGGAGGTCGAGGACTTCGCGGATGTGGTTGCGGAGCGAGATGACGAGGTCGTGGACGAGCACCGGCTGCCCGGCGGCCATGTCGCGCATGGCGGCGGCGGCAAGCGCCACCTGCTCCTCGGTGCCGAACAGGACGATATCGGAGAGCGCGGCCTCCACCGCGTCGCGGATGCGCCGCGCCCGCTCGGAGGGGGTGGCGCCCGAACCGGAGGGCTCGCCGGTTGCGTCTTCCGCTCCCTCGGGCGGCGCGGCGCGCAGGTCGCGCATGTGGGCGGGATTGACCGACAGCGTGCCGGTGAAGGAGCCGCCCAGCGTCTTGTAGGCCGCGATCAGCACCTTCAGCCGTTCGTTGATCTGGCGGTTCTGGCGCTCGCGCCGCGCCTGGATCGTCATCATCATGAGGAGCCTGATCCCCATGCCGACCAGCGTGAACAGAAGCAGCCCGAGGACCGAGGTCAGGACCGCCTGCCATGAGGTGAAATCGAAATTGCGCAAGATCGGCCTCCGGTTGGGCGGAGGGTAGCATTGGGGGGCGGTGGATGGGAGGGGTGGTGGCCCTTCCCCCTTTGAGGGAGAAGGTGGATCGGCGCGACAGCGCCGAGACGGATGATGAATTACTGAATGCCCGAAACGGCTAGGCGTTGGCCTACTAGATGTTCCACACCGTTCGATAAGCAAGTTCCGCCATTTCCTGCGTTCGCAGCGCAACTATCTCTGGCGTCCAGACAGCCTGCTCGCGTACGAAAAGCGGAACGGTTTGGTCCCATTGTTTATAGTATTCAACCTTACGATCAAATGCTGTGGCCTTGAGCTGCTCGTTCTGCGCCGAAGTTAGAAAGATAAGATTCCCCAATTGGCCGACAACCCTATCAGTCCAGATTTCCCCTATCTGCGATTGAGGAAAAATGTGCTCAATCGTGAGGTCAGCAAAATCATCTGAAAATGTGAGACCAGTGTGACGAGAAATCTTTTCCAAAATATAGCGCACAAGAGCCCCCTGTTTCGAGTTGGCCGTCGTGTAAGAAAGCTCTTTAAACGACGCGACAAACTCGCTTTCGGATGGCCTCTTTTCGCGTAGCCGATCTGTCAAATTTCGTATCTGGATACCGGCCTCATTGGAGTCTTCTGATTCAAACAACTTTCGTCCAAATGATGAATACATCGCTGAAATGCCTCCAGAGGAGCGAGACGATGTCACTGCGGTAAATACGAAGTGGAAATTTTCGATATTATGAACGCTATCACGAACTTTGGAGTTCTTTATAAGTTTTCTCTTGTATGCTCTTACCAAAGAAAGAACTGCCGGAGTTTGTTGTGTGACCTTGAACATCTGCAACGCTGAAAGAGATTTGGCGATACTTTTTTCACTTTTATCCCATAGATAACTAGGCTCAAATATCGCACGATAGTAGATACTATCCTCCACTAGGTCATCAAGATGAGCTTTTGCGTTCGTTTTATTGATTTCTGCCTTTATTTTCTTAAAAGCCTTTTGTTGCGTCGTAGCATCGAATCTTGATGCCCAAGAATGAGTGAAGAATACATCGGGGTCAATTTCGGCGGAGGAATTGTACAACTCGGACATCAAGCGGGTCCACAATTCTTTGACGACATCGACGTCGCCTTTTCCTTTTACCAGCTTAGTAAATAGGTTCTTAAGTAAATCAGAAAGAGAAAGGTCCTTTCCACGTGTATTTAAAGTTTCAAATATAAGATATGCATCATCCTCGTTATCAAGTTCTACAAGTATTATTTTCAGAAAGAGAACAGAGTCCCTAAGATTTCTGAGTCTTTTTAACTTATTATCGATTTTGTCTTTTGATGCAATTTGAGGATCCCCGTCTATTGATCCCATTATTTCGAGTATCCGGCCGTTGAACAGATCATATGCGGCCTTAATCCTTATCTCCTCCTGCTGTGGTTCGTGGGTAAGTTCTGGGTTGTTAAAGTTTTGAATCTCGTCCTGAAAGTATGGATACGACGTTTCGGTGCGGAGAACGAAAGTACGACGATTGTCTCTGTCGGTTCGCTCGATAAGCTGATGTAGGCCTCTCGCGAGGTCATCGCTACCTAGCGTCAGGAAGAAATCCCGAATCACACAAAGAAGGATGGTTATGGTTGTTAGCCGTTGCTGGCTATCGACAACGCCAAATTGCTGACGTCCACTCTTATAAAGAACCATCGATCCGATGAAGTAGTCATCTTCATCGGATTGAGCGACGTCTTTCCAGAAGTCATCCAAATTCTCGTCGTCCCACGAGTACGGTCGTTGAAAGGTTGGGATGAAAAAGAAGTTGGAAGTCAGGAGGGATTCTATGTTTGAATCGTGCGATTCAATTTTCATTTCATTCAGCCCCGAGTTCACACTGAAGAAAGGATGTCCTTGGTCTTAGGCCGGGTCAAGTTGTTCGTTGGCAGCGATAGACCGTGACACGTCAAGCGCCCCCCTAATCTCCCATCTTCAGCGCCTGGATGAACGCTTCCTGCGGGATCGGCCCTTCGCCATGGCTCCGGGCGTTCGTCGCTTCAATCGACAAATCGTTGTCGATCGATCTGCCTTCGGCAGACCGCTCCTCACCCTTGCCGAACTGGCGCATGCGCTTCTTGTTCTCTTTCTGCTTGTCGAAGCTTGCGTGATCCTCCCCCGTTTACGGGGGAGGGGGACCATGCGAAGCATGGTGGAGGGGGCATGGTGGAGGGGGCGCCAGGCGGTCGATGAGGGCGGAACGACGGACATTCCAGCGCGCGAAACGGCTCCGCCGGGAATTGAGCCTGCCGGAGGTGATCCTATGGGACTGCCTTCGCGGCCGGCGTCTGAACGGGCTGCGCTTCCGACGGCAGCATCCGGTCGGCCCCTATGTTCTCGACTTCTTTCATGCGGAAGGAAGGCTGGCGGTGGAGGTTGACGGGGCGCATCACGACCTGCCCGAGCAGATGCTGCACGATTTGCGACGGGACCGGTGGCTGGCGGAGCGCGGCATTCGTGTGATGCGCATCGCGGCGACCGACATTCTGGATGAGCGGGCGCTGGAGGGAATGCTGGTCATGATTGCAGAGGCGGCGGGAGGTTGAGCTGTGCCCGCTCCTCCTTCGCATGCCTGCCCCCTCCACCGCCTTCGGCGGTCCCCCTCCCCCGCTTCGCAGGGGAGGATCAGATGCCCCCTCCACCATGCTGCGCATGGTCCCCCTCCCCCGTGAACGGGGGAGGATCAGATACCCCCTCCACCATGCTTCGCATGGCCCCCCTCCCCCGTGAACGGGGGAGGATCAGGGGTTAGTCGCCCATCTTCAGCGCCTGGATGAACGCCTCCTGCGGGATGTCGACCTTGCCGAACTGGCGCATGCGCTTCTTGCCCTCTTTCTGCTTATCGAGCAGCTTGCGCTTGCGGGAGACGTCGCCGCCGTAACATTTGGCGGTCACGTCCTTGCGGAGCGCCGAGATGGTCTCGCGGGCGATGACCTTGCCGCCGATGGCAGCCTGGATCGGGATCTTGAACAGATGGTGCGGGATCAGCTCCTTGAGCTTCTCGCACATGACGCGGCCGCGCTTTTCGGCGGCCGTGCGGTGGACCAGCATGGAGAGCGCGTCGACCGGCTCCTCGTTGACGAGGATCGACATCTTGACCAGGTCGCCCTCGCGGTAGTCGGTGAGGTGGTAGTCGAAGCTGGCATAACCCTTGGAGATCGACTTCAGCCGGTCGTAGAAGTCGAACACGACCTCGTTCAGCGGCAGGTCGTAGACCAGCATGGCGCGCTTGCCGACATAGGAGAGGTCGGCCTGGATGCCGCGCCTGTCTTGGCAGAGTTTCAGGATCGAGCCGAGATAGTCGTCAGGCGTGAGGATGGTGGCGCGGATCCACGGCTCCTCGATCGACAGTATCTGCATCACGTCGGGCATGTCGGCCGGGTTGTGCAGCTCGCGCTGCGTGCCGTCGCGCAGGTTCAGCCGGTAGACGACCGAGGGCGCGGTGGCGATGAGGTCGAGGTCGAACTCGCGCTCCAGCCGCTCCTGGATGATCTCAAGATGCAGCAGGCCGAGGAAGCCGCAGCGGAAGCCGAAGCCCAGCGCGGCCGACGTCTCCATCTCGTAGGAGAAGCTGGCGTCGTTGAGGCGAAGCTTGCCCATCGCGGCGCGCAGGTCCTCGAAGTCGGCCGCATCGACCGGGAAGAGTCCGCAGAAGACGACCGGCTGCGCGGGCTTGAAGCCGGGCAGCGCGGAAGCCGTCGGGCGACGGTCCTCGGTGATGGTGTCGCCGACGCGGGTGTCGGCCACTTCCTTGATCGAGGCGGTGATGAAGCCGAACTCGCCGGGGCCGATCTCGTCGGCCTGGATCATCTTGGGCGTGAAGAAGCCGGTGCGCTCGACCGGGTATTTCGCGCCGGTGCCCATCATGCGCACCGTCTGGCCCTTTTTCAGCACGCCGTCGATGACGCGCACCAGCACGATGACGCCGAGATAGGCGTCGTACCAACTATCGACCAGCATGGCCTTGAGCGGCGCCTTCTCGCCGCCCTCGCTTTTCGGCGGCGGCAGCTGCTTGACGATCGCCTCGAGCACGTCGGGGACGCCGAGGCCGGTCTTGGCCGAGATCATGACGGCCTGCGACGCGTCGATGCCGATGACCTCCTCGACCTGCTCGCGGATGCGCTCGGGCTCGGCGGCGGGGAGGTCGACCTTGTTGAGGACGACGACGATCTCGTGGTTGTTGTCGATGGCCTGGTAGACGTTGGCGAGCGTCTGCGCCTCGACGCCCTGCGACGCGTCGACGACGAGCAGCGAGCCCTCGCAGGCGGCGAGGCTGCGCGACACCTCGTAGGCGAAGTCGACATGGCCGGGGGTGTCGATGAGATTGAGGATGTAGGTCTCGCCGTCATGGGCCTTGTAGGTCAGGCGCACGGTCTGCGCCTTGATGGTGATGCCGCGCTCCTTCTCGATCTCCATATTGTCGAGAACCTGCTCCTTGCCCGCCATCTCGCGCTCGTCCAGCCCGCCGGTGAGCTGGATGAGCCGGTCGGCCAGCGTGGACTTGCCGTGGTCGATATGGGCAACGATGGAGAAGTTGCGGATGTTCTTGATGGGCGTGGACATGGCCGGCGCTTTAGCAGGCGGGCTTTTGTTCCACAAGCGCGCGCTGGAAAGCCGGGCGCAGGCCTTGACGCGGCGGCAGGACGGCGACATGGGAAGGCATGAGCAAAACGATCATTGCGCCGTCGGTGCTTTCGGCGGATTTCTCGCGGCTGGGCGAGGAGGTCGAGGCGATCGACCGCGCCGGCGCCGACTGGATCCATCTCGACGTGATGGACGGCCATTTCGTGCCCAACATCACTTTCGGGCCGCCGATCATCAAGGCGATCCGGGGGCGGACGAAGAAGCTTTTCGACGCGCATCTGATGATCGCGCCGACGGACGCCTATCTCGCGGCCTTCGCCGACGCGGGTTGCGACAACATCACGGTGCATGCCGAGGCCGGGCCGCATCTCGACCGCTCGCTGCACGCCATCCGCGAACTCGGCAAGACGGCGGGCGTGGCGATCAACCCGGCGACGCCCGAAAGCGCGATCGAATATGTGCTCGACCGGCTGAGCCTGATCCTCGTGATGACGGTCAATCCGGGCTTTGGCGGGCAGAGTTTTATCAGCGCGGTGGTCGACAAGGTGCGGCGCGTCAAGGCGCTGATCGGCGACCGGCCGATCCGGATCGAGATCGACGGCGGCGTCGCGCCCGACACCGCGCCGCTGGTGGTGGCGGCCGGGGCCGACGTGCTGGTCGCCGGCAGCGCGATCTTCAAAGGCGGTACGGAAGCGAGCTACCGCGCCAATATCGAGGCGATACGGTCGGCGGCGGACAAGGCGCGGCGGTAGGGCCGCCTGGAAAGAGGCGCTGCCCTTTCTCGACAGGGCCGTCGCGCATGGCTATATAGCCGGCCATCCAATGGAATCCCGATATGGCCGAAGACCTCAGCCGGGCGGTTGCCCGCCGCCGCACCTTTGCGATCATCGCGCATCCTGACGCCGGCAAGACGACGCTGACCGAGAAGCTGCTGCTGTTCGGCGGCGCGATCCAGCTCGCCGGCGAGGTTAAGGCCAAGAAGGACCGCATGAACACGCGCTCCGACTGGATGAAGATCGAGCGGGAGCGCGGCATCTCGGTCGTCACCTCCGTGATGACCTTCGAATATGGCGATAACGTCTTCAACCTGCTCGACACGCCAGGCCACGAGGATTTTGCCGACGATACCTATCGCACGCTGTCGGCGGTGGACTCGGCAGTCATGGTCATCGACGCGGCCAAGGGCATCGAGCCGCGAACGCTGAAGCTGTTCGAGGTTTGCCGCCTGCGCGACATCCCGATCGTCACCTTCGTCAACAAGATGGACCGCGAGGCCCGCAACACGTTCGAGATCCTCGACGAGATCGAGCAGAAGCTGGCGCTCGATACCGCGCCGATCACCTGGCCAATCGGACAGGGCAAGACGTTTGCCGGCACCTACCACCTTGCGCAGAACGCTGTGCGGCGCGGCGATGCCGAGGCCGAGCGCACCAAGGTCAATGGCGCGGATTCCGAAAATGTCGCCGGCCTGCTGCCGGAAAACGAGCGGGCGACGCTGATCGAGGAACTCGAACTGGCGCGCGAGGCCTGCCGTCCCTTCGACATGAAAGCGTTTCGCGAGGGCCACCTGACGCCGGTCTATTTCGGCTCGGCGCTGCGCAATTTCGGCGTGCGCGATCTGATCGAAGGGCTGGGTGATTACGCCCCGCCGCCGCGCGACCAGGAAGCCGACACGCGCGTGGTGCATGCCACCGAACCGAAGATGACCAGCTTCGTGTTCAAGATCCAGGCCAACATGGACCCGAACCATCGCGACCGCATCGCCTTCGTGCGCGTGTGCTCGGGCACGCTGGAGCGCGGCATGAAAGCCAAGCTGGTGCGTACCGGCAAGCCGATGTCGCTGAGTGCGCCGCAGTTCTTCTTCGCGCGCAGCCGCATCACCGCCGACGAGGCCTATGCCGGCGACGTGGTCGGCATTCCGAACCACGGAACGCTGCGCATCGGCGATACCCTGACCGAAGGCGAAGACATATTGTTCCGGGGCGTGCCCAACTTCGCACCGGAAATCCTGCGGCGCGTGCGCCTCGGCGACGCCATGAAGGCCAAGAAGCTGAAGGAAGCGCTGCAGCAGATGGCCGAGGAAGGGGTTGTGCAGCTGTTCCAGCCGGAAGACGGCTCGCCGGCCATCGTCGGCGTCGTCGGCGCGCTGCAGCTCGACGTGCTGAAGGAGCGGCTGAACGTCGAATACGGCCTGCCGGTCGACTTCGAGGTGGCGCGCTTCTCGGTCTGCCGCTGGATTTCCGGCGACAACAAGCTCGACGTGGAGCGCTTCATCGAGAGCCATCGCGGCGACATCGCACGCGACCTCGACGGCGACCCGGTGTTCCTCGCCCCCCACGAGTTCGGCCTGAACTACGAGGCCGACCGCTGGAAGGATATCCGCTTCGCGGCGATCAAGGACTATCAGGTTCGAGATAAAGCTGCATAACGCTTCCGGAAACGCGACGGCATGCTAGGCTTCGGTCGACGGCGCAATTCGGGACGGCGGATGATCGACACGGTCGCGATCGAGGAACTGGTCGACTGGATGATCGACGGTGCGCGGCCGGGTGGCATGACCCGGACGCTGGACGTGATCGGCCGCCGCCTCGTGGGCGCGGGACTGCCGATCGGCCGCTTCGCGCTGTTTGTCGGAACCCTGCACCCCAATATCGCCGGGCGGCGCCTGCTGTGGACGCCGGAGGGCGGGGTCGCGATGTCAGAGGGAGGCATCGACCTCTATTCCCGCGACGAATACGTCAAGAATCCGCTGCCCGTGGTCACGTCGAAGCAGGTCACGATCCGCCGCCGGCTGACCAATCCCAACATGCTGTCGGATTACCTTATCCTCAGGGAGCTGGTGGCAGAAGGTTTCACCGACTATGTGGCGCAGCCGCTGATCTTCACGACCGGCGAGACGCATGCCGTAACCTGGTCGACCAAACATCCGGATGGCTGGAGCGACGATGCTATCGCCGTCTTCGAGCGCATCCGCAGGCCGTTCGCGCGGCTGGTGGAGGCCTATCTGCTCAGGCTGAACGCGGCCTCGATCATCTCGGCTTATGTCGGGCGCAACAGTGGAGAGCAGATCCTTCAGGGCCGCATCCACCGCGGCGACGGCGAGGAGATCGACGCAGCGATCCTGTTTACCGACCTGATCGGCTTCGCGGGGCTTTCCAGCACGCGTTCAGGCGCTGAACTGGTGACGCTGCTCAACGCCGCCTATGACGTTATGGTGCCGCCGGTGGAAGCGCATGGCGGCGAGATTCTGAAATTCCTTGGCGACGGCTTCTTTGCGATCTTTCCCTATGGCAAGGACATCTCGCTTGCCGGCGCGGTGAAGGCGGCCAGCGAGACGGTGATGGAAGGCGAGAAGGCGCTCGCCGAGGCCGAGGTCGGTAAGATGGTCGGTTTCCGCTCTGCCATACACGCTGGTCGTTTTCTGTACGGCAATATCGGTGGCGCCAACCGGCTGGATTTCACGGCGATCGGCCAGCCGGTCAACTACGCCGCGCGCCTTCTCGCGGCCGCGTCCGAACTCGACCAGCCGCGCGTTGCTTCGGCGGCCGCGCTCGAACATCTCTGCCTGCCGCCGAGATTGGTCGCGGAGGCCGCCTTTAAGGGTTTTGAGGGGCTGCAGCCGGTTTATGCGTACTGACGGTTTCTGCGCATGTCCTCATCCCAAACCGGTGACCACTTTCGGGAGACATGCGTCAGGCCGCAGCGTGAACATCGAAAATGGCGAGGTTGCGGCCGCGGTTCTTCGCCTCGTAGAGGTGCTTGTCGGCGGCGCGCATGAGTTCCGAGACATTCGCTTCGCTCCTGCAGATCGTTCCGCCGATCGACACGGTGAGTGGCACGACCCGTTCGTCCATCGGCTGAAACCGGATGAGCTCGACCTCGTGACGGACGCGCTCGGCGACGCGGATCGCCTCCTGATCGCTCGCCCCCATCAGGAAGGCGGCGAACTCCTCGCCACCGATGCGGCCAAGGATGTCGCCGGAGCGGACCGCGCGGCTGATCGCGGCGGCGATCTCCAGCAGCGCCTTGTCGCCGGTGAGATGGCCGAAACTGTCGTTGATCTTCTTGAAGTGGTCGGCATCTATGATGAGCAGCGCGCCGCGATCGCTCTTGCGACGCGAGCGATCGAGGGCAGCGAAAAAGGTTTCACGGTTGAGCATGCCCGTCATGGGATCGCGCCGCGACTTCTCCTCCAGCTTGGCATGAGCGTCGGCGAGTTCCGCGTGGGCGCGGGCGAGGTCGCCATGGGCGCGCTTCAACTTCTCACCCTGCCAGAAGGTGAAGGCGCTGGCAGGCCAGGCGATGGCGAGCGGGCATATGGTCAGCATCAGCCAGGCGTTGCCGTCGATTGAGCCGCCGATTGCCGGAACGATGATCAAGGCGAGAAGGACAGAGGCCGCCAGCGACGAGAAGGCAACGGCCATGGACTTCAGAAAAATTCGATTCATGCACTGCTCCCGCGTCCCAGGAGCGTCAATGACAGGCGGCCGTGAATGCGTGCTTTCCTGCTCTCTTAAAATTTTATGCGATGGACCCTTTCGCGACAGTTGGGCACATAAATCCGCCGTGATCGGCCTGTGGTTGCTCACACGGATTTGTGACATAGAACCCGCATGACACAGCTGCCCGACACCGCCCGCTTCTCTCATGTCACCGACTGGGTGTTCGACCTCGACAACACGCTCTATCCGCATCACTCGAACCTGTTCTCTCAGATCGATGCGCGGATGACGGCCTATGTGTCCGAGCTGCTGTCACTGCCCCGCGATGAGGCGCGCAAGCTTCAGAAGGAGCTGTATCGCGAATACGGCACGACGCTGGCCGGGCTTATCCAGCGGCACGGCATCGATTCGGACGACTTCCTGCAGAAAGTGCACGACATCGACTACACCTGGCTGGTGCCCGATCCGACGCTGGGAACTGCGATCCACCAGCTACCCGGCCGCAAGTTCATCTTCACCAACGGAAACCGCAGCCACGCCGAGCGCGCCGCGCGCCAACTCGGCATCCTCGACCATTTCGACGACATCTTCGACATCGTCGCAGCCGGGCTGACGCCGAAGCCGGCACGGCAGACCTATGAACGCTTCGCCGCGCTGCACGCAGTGACCGGACCCAAGGCGGTGATGTTCGAGGACCTGGCGCGCAACCTTTCGGTGCCGAAGTCGCTCGGTATGACGACCGTTCTGGTGGTGCCGCGCAATTTCGAGCCGACTTTCTCCGAAATCTGGGAAAAAGACGAGAACTACGAGGACGATGTGGATTTCGTTACCGACGACCTCGGCTCCTTCCTCGCCGCGATCGTCGAGAAAACTTGAAGCGCTTCACCTCCCTCGAAGCGCGCATCGACCATGCCGCGCGTCAGGTGCTGGACCGGCTGCCGGCGCATGGCATCTCAGGCGCGCTGGTCGAATTCCTCGTCTTCGGCCTGAAGCAGGCCTGGGCCTGCCTGTTCGGCGGCGCGATGCTGTTCCTCATCATCGCCACCAAGTATCTGTCGCCCGAGCCTCTTGGGCTGGCGCGCTACGACTTCCTGTTCCTGGCCGCGCTCGCCATCCAGCTTGCGATGCTGGCCTTCCGGCTGGAGACGCTTTCGGAAGCCAAGGTCATCCTGATCTTCCATGTCGTCGGCACGGTGATGGAAATCTTCAAGACCTCCGCCGGCTCGTGGATCTATCCGGAAGAAGCCTTCTTCCGGATCGGCGGCGTACCGCTCTTCTCGGGCTTCATGTATGCGGCCGTCGGTTCCTACATCGCGCGCATCACGCGCATCTTCGACATGCGCTACACGCGCTACCCACCGCTATGGGCGACCATTCTGCTGGCGGCGGCAATCTACATCAATTTCTTCGCCCATCATTTCGTGGTGGATGTCCGCTATGTGCTGTTCGCGGCGACGTTCGTGCTGTTCCTGCGCACGACCGTGCACTACCGCGTCTTCCGCTTCCGCCACCGCATGCCGCTTCTGGTCGGCTTCCTGCTGGTGGCGCTGTTCATCTGGTTTGCCGAGAACATAGGAACGTGGTCGCGCGCCTGGCTCTATCCCGGGCAGGGTGACGAATGGACGCCTGTGTCGATCCACAAGCTGGGCGCATGGTACCTGCTGATGATCATCTCTTTCGTGCTGGTGACGCTGGTGCACCGGCCGCAGCCGCTCGATGGAGCAGACAAGACCGCCGAATAGGCTCAGGCCTTGCGGCTGCCGCGCTTGACGTTGGAGCGCTGGACAGCCTTGCGCAAGGGATCGGCGGACTGGGTCTTGTCGATGCCGTGATCGAGTTCGGCCAGCCCGTCGTCGCCGAGGATGCTTTCATCCAGCCGCTCCTCGAGCCGCTCGATGCGCTCGCGCAGTTCCTGCGTCTCGCTCGGACTCGGTGACTTGCCTGCCGCTTTCTCGGTGTCGGGCTTGCTCGGCGTCTCGGGTTTGCGGGCCATCGTCGTTCTCCACGGGCGGGAGAAACTGCTCCGGCCGGCGAAGCGTTCCCCCGGAACGCAGCTTTCTCAGAGACTGTAGAACTTCTGGATGACCTTCCAGGCGTCGTCGGCCGTGTCGGCGAAGTCGATGATGTCATGGTCGCCGGGAGAGATGGTGCCCTGCTCGGCGAGATAGTCGAGGTCGATCGAACGCCGCCAGAACTCCTCGCCGAACAGGATGATCGGCACCCGTTCCATGCGGCCGGTCTGGATCAGCGTCAGGGTCTCGAACAGTTCGTCCATCGTGCCGAAGCCGCCCGGGAAGACGGCAATGGCCTTGGCGCGCATGATGAAATGCATCTTCCGAATGGCGAAATAGTGGAAGTTGAAGCAGAGCTCCGGCGAGACGTAGGGGTTGGGCGCCTGCTCGTGCGGCAGGACAATGTTCAGCCCGATCGACGGCGCGCCGACATCGGCCGCGCCGCGATTGCCAGCCTCCATGACGCCGGGGCCGCCGCCGGTCACGACGACGAATTCGCGATAGTATGACGCGGCGGAGTGCTGCGAGCATATGCGCGCGAAGGCCCGCGCTTCCTCGTAATAGCGGCTGTTGGCCTCGAGGTTCTTCTTCTGCGTCTCGTTCTTGGCCGCCCATGCGGCTCCGCCCGGCTCGGGAATGCGCGCGCCGCCGAACAGGATAACCGTCGAGCGGATGCCGCGTTCGGACAGGACAAGCTCGGGCTTCATCAGTTCGAGCTGCAACCGGACCGGGCGCAGCTCACGGCGGGTCATGAAGTCCTCGTCGTTCCAGGCCAGGCGGTAGGTCGGAGCTACCGTCTGCGGCGTCTCCGGCACACTCTTGGCGCGCTCCAGATCCTCATCCGCATGCGGCAGCGGGGTCCATCCCGCCTTCTGGGTCGGATTCATGCTCAATTTCCCAAACCCCTTGCTCTACACCGGATGTCCGGCCATTCCACGCCGTGCCATGCCGCATGCGCGATTGACCCTCCCGGAGGGTTGACATAGGTTCCCGCGCGACCTTGTCCGAGCTTATCGGCCACAGGCTTAACGGCACGTTGTAATAGGGGAATTTCATGGCGAAGGCCAATCTGTCCGGGCTCGAAAGCACAATCGAAAAGGCGTTCGACGCCAGGGACACGATTTCGACCGCCACGAAAGGCGAGGTTCGCGACGCCGTCGAGACGGCGCTCGGCCTTCTCGACAAGGGCGAGGTGCGCGTCGCCGAGCGGCAGGCGGACGGTGTCTGGACCGTCAACCAGTGGCTGAAGAAGGCGGTGCTGCTGTCCTTCCGGCTCAACCCGATGGACATCGTTAAGGGTGGGCCGGGCAACGCCACGTGGTGGGACAAGGTCCCCTCCAAGTTCGACGGCTGGACCGCCGCCGACCACGAGAAGGCCGGTTTCCGCTCGGTCCCGTCGGCGGTCGTGCGCCGCTCGGCCTATATCGCGCCGGGCGCGGTCCTGATGCCGTCCTTCGTCAATCTGGGCGCCCATGTCGGCGAGAACACCATGGTCGACACTTGGGCGACGGTCGGCTCCTGCGCCCAGATCGGCAAGAACGTGCATCTGTCGGGCGGCGTCGGTATCGGCGGCGTGCTGGAACCCATGCAGGCTAGCCCAACCATCATCGAGGACGACTGCTTCATCGGCGCGCGCTCCGAAGTGGTGGAAGGCTGCATCGTGCGCGAGGGCGCGGTGCTCGGCATGGGCGTCTTCATCGGCAAGTCGACCAAGATCGTCGACCGCGCCACCGGGGCGATCACCTATGGCGAAGTGCCGCCCTTTTCCGTGGTCGTCGCCGGCGCGCTGCCCGGCAAGCCGATGGGCAATGGCGAGCCCGGTCCCAGCCTCTACTGCGCCGTCATCGTCAAGAAGGTCGATGCGCAGACACGTTCCAAGACCTCGATCAACGAGCTGCTGAGAGATTGATCTTTGCCTGAAACCGACGCACTTTCCGGCGCGCGCCGGTCTCTGGGCGCGATATCCGGATGGAGGGGTTGAATGGACTGGAAATATCTCTTCACAAGCTTCGAAGGCCGTATCAACAGGGCCAAGTTCTGGGCGGGCATCGGCGTGTTGATCGCCATCAGCATCGTCGCCTCGATCCTCGACGCAATCCTCGGCCTGCAGATCAGCGACAGCGGCTTCGGCATCCTCGGCGCGATCGTCGCCATCGGCTCGATCTACTTCGCGCTGGCGCTCTACGCCAAGCGCTGGCACGACCGCGACAAGTCGGGCTGGTGGAGCCTGATCGGGCTGGTTCCCATCATCGGCGGCCTCTGGATGCTCATCGAACTCGGCATCCTCGAAGGCAACCGGGGCGCCAACAGATTCGGACCGGACCCCCTTGCCTGAAAAAGACAAGCTTATCTGGCTTTTCTTCCGCTTTTCGGGCCGCGTCAGCCGCGCGGCCTATTTCCTTGCGGGACTTCTACTGGCGGTGATCCAGGCCTTCCTGCTCTATCGGTTCACGCTCGTGCCGGAAGAAAGCTCGGCCGGCCAAGGCTGGGCCGCAGCATTCTGGATCGTCATGGTCGTGGCGGTCTGGGCCAACATCGCACTGTCCGTGAAGCGGCTGCATGACATCGGCAAGCCCGGCATCATCGCGGCGGCGCTGTTTATCCCGGTCATCTCCATTGTCGCCTTCATCGCGCTCTGCCTCATCCCGGGCAATCCCGGACCGAACCAGTACGGGCAACGTCCGAACGCACCCGCCGGCGGCTGATCGGGGCATGGCGCATTTCCGCCAAGTGACATTTTTCGCTCTTTGGATTATCCCGCGCGCATGAGCCTATCGACCGATCCGGCAGAGAACCTCGCCGCCTTGATCCGCTGCCAGTCGGTGACGCCCGCCGAGGGCGGCGCGCTGTCGGCGCTGGAAACCATGCTGAAGCCACTCGGCTTTTCGGTGGAACGGCCGGTCTTCTCGGAAGATGGCACGCCGGACATCGAGAACCTCTATGCGCGGCTCTCAGGCAACGGGCCGCACCTGATGTTCGCGGGCCATACCGACGTGGTGCCCCCGGGCGACGAGACGTCCTGGACGCACCCGCCCTTTTCGGCCGCGATCCATAATGGCGAGATGTACGGCCGCGGCGCGGTCGATATGAAAGGCGGCATCGCCTGCTTCGTCGCCGCAGTGGCCCGCCATGTGGAGAAGAAGGGCAGCCTCAAGGGGTCGGTGTCTCTGCTGATCACCGGGGACGAGGAAGGCCCGTCGATCAACGGGACATCCAAGCTGCTGGAATGGGCGGCGTCCAAGGGTGAGCGCTGGGATGCGGCCGTCGTCGGCGAGCCGACCAATCCCGAGCGGCTCGGCGACATGATCAAGATCGGTCGGCGGGGATCGATCTCGGGACTGCTGACCGTCAACGGCGTGCAGGGCCACGCGGCCTATCCGCACCTCGCCGACAGTCCCGTGCGCGGGTTGCTGACGCTAGCCGATGCGCTGCTCAGCCCGGTGCTCGACGCCGGCACCAAGGACTTCCAGCCTACGAATCTGGAGATCACGTCCATCGATGTCGGCAACCCGTCGACGAACGTCATTCCGGCGAAGGCGACGCTCGCCTTCAACATCCGTTTCAACGACACATGGACCGCCGAGACGCTGCAGGCGGAAATCCACAACCGCCTCGACCGGGCAAGTAGCCGGAGCAAGTATCGCCCCGGACGGAAGGAGCCGGTCGCCTTCGACCTCGTCTGGCGCGACAGGCCGAGCCATGTGTTCCTGACACACGACGAGAAGCTGATCTCGGCGCTATCGGCCTCGGTCCACGCCGTGACGGGCCAGACGCCGGCGCTCTCAACCTCGGGCGGAACGTCGGATGCGCGTTTCATCAAGGACTATTGCCCGGTTGTCGAGTTCGGCCTCGTCGGCAAGACCATGCACATGGTCGACGAGCGCGTGTCTCTTGTCGACCTCGAGACATTGGCTGACATCTACAGCCGTTTCCTCGAGGACTGGTTCGGGTAGCGCATGCCATCCGGCGAACAAATCCAGCAATACCTGACCGGCGCCTGGCAAATGATGCTGGGCAAGGCCGATGGCCTCAAATTGCTAGACATCAGCGCCGACGGCTTCTGGAACTCGTTCTATGCGATGCTCATAGCTCTGCCGGCGCTGGTGGTCGGTTGGGTCGGCTTCGCCAACGACCTCAGCGCGCTGGGTGACGGTTTCGACGGGCGGTTGTCCATCGTGCTGCGGTTGGCGACAATCGACCTCGCAGCCTGGGTGGTCCCGCTGCTGGTGCTTGCCGCGGTGGCGAAGCCCGCAGGCATCGCCGACCGCTTCGTCCATCTCGTGGTCGCCAGCAACTGGGCGTCCGCGCTGATCGCTTGGATCATACTGCCGCCGGCGCTGATCGGGCTTGTTCTGCCTGAGGTCAGGCCACTCGAGGACATGCTTTCGCTGGTGTTCTTCGTCGCCGCCATGGTGCTGACATGGCGCATGACCAATGCGGCGCTGGGCAAGGGCGCGGGCGTCGCGTCGGCAGTCTTCGCCGGCATGTTCATCGTATCGCTGCTGACGCTCTTCATCCTGCAGAGCGCGTTCGGGCTGGCGCCTCTCGATCAGGCGTCGGGACTGTAGTCCACGTCTCCGTAGTCCACCTTTGTCAGGTAGAGCCCTTCGGGCGGCGCGATGCCAGCGCAGGCGGCGCGGTCCTTTGCCTCCAAGGCAGCCTTCACGTCCGCCGCGCTCCAGCCGCCCTCGCCGACGCGCTTCAGCGTGCCAACCATCGAGCGGACCTGATTGTGCAGGAAGGAGCGCGCAGAGGTGCGGACCTCGATCAGGTCGCCGGTGCGGGTGACGTCCAGCCGGTCGAGCGTCCTCACCGGGCTGTTCGCCTGGCATTGGGATGAGCGGAAGGTGGTGAAGTCGTGCCGGCCGAGCAGGTGTCTTGCCGCCTCGTGCATCGCTGCGGCGTCGAGCGGGGCTGGCACCCACCAGGTGCGGTCCTTCTCAAGTGACGGATGGGCGCGGCGGTTGAGGATCCGGTAGAGATAATGCCGGGCGGTCGCCGAAAAGCGCGCGTCGAACGCGTCGGATACCCGACGTGCCGCCGTCACCGACACGGCTTCGGTAGCGAGCCGCAGATGCGCGTTGACGGCGTCGCGAACCTTGTCGTTGGACCAGGCTTTTTCGAGATCGATATGCGCCACCTGCCCGGTCGCGTGGACCCCGGAATCGGTGCGCCCGGCCGCCCGTAGCGTGACGGTCTCGCCGCTGAATTTCAGGATCG
Organism: Mesorhizobium quangtriensis; assembly: GCF_040081925.1. Taxonomy (NCBI): domain Bacteria; kingdom Pseudomonadati; phylum Pseudomonadota; class Alphaproteobacteria; order Hyphomicrobiales; family Phyllobacteriaceae; genus Mesorhizobium; species Mesorhizobium quangtriensis. The sequence continues at coordinate 634,059 of NZ_JBEBMF010000001.1, read as the reverse complement.
CCTGCTCGAGCGCCGCCTGAACCGAAGGCGGTCCGGCCTGCCGCTGCCAGCCGGCATAGCGCGTGCCATCATACTCGATGTCGAGGCGATAGCGCGGCAAGGCCTAGGCCGCGAGGTCCGCACTGAAGGCAGGCGCGTAGACAAGCTTGCCGCTTTCCGGCGCTTCGCCCCACGCCAGCGCTTGCAGCGCTTCGCACTGGTAGTCGCTGTCGAACTGCGCAGCCCGCCCATGGGCGTAGCCGAAGCGGCCGTAATAGGCGGGCTCGCCGAGGACGATGGCAAGCGTCTCGCCGGATTGCTTGAGGCGCAGATGCGCTTCCCGCACCAGCGCGCCGCCGATGCCGGTGCCGTGGAAGGACGGCTCGACCGCCAGCGGCGCGAGTGCGACGGCCGGATGGCGCACACCGCCCTTTTCGACATAAAGCCGGGAGAACAGGATGTGACCGACGACATGGCCATCTTCCTCGGCCACCAGTTCCAGCACCGTGTCGCCGCTGTCCACCAGTGCGTCGACCAGTCCGGCCTCCGTCTGCTGGCCGAACGCGTGTTCCTCGACGAGGCGGATGGCTTCGCGATCCTTGGGCGTCGCTGTCCTGATCGACATCATGCTCATGAGAGTGTCATTCCTTTTTCTGTCTTTATGCCGCGCAGGAATTCGTCCGAAGTAACCGGCCGGCCACCGGCCCTTTGCAACTCCAGCAGGCGGACGGCGCCCTCGCCGCAGCCGACTGTGAGATTCCCATCGACGATCTCGCCGGGCCTGCCGCGCCCTTCCGCCACCGTCGAGCGCAGGATCTTCAGCCTTTCGACCTTGCCGCCGACCGTCATCTCGCACCACGCGCCGGGGAAAGGCGAAAGACCGCGAATGTGATTATGCACTGTGGAAGCCGGCAGGCGCCAGTCGATGCGTGTCTCAGCCTTGTCAATCTTGCTTGCATAAATAACGCCATCCTCTGGCTGTGGCGTCAGTTCAATCGTGCCGGCTTCGAGTTTATCCAGAGCTTTCACCATCAGGGCCGCGCCAGCCTGCATCAGCCGGTCGTGCAGTTCGCCTGATGTTTCGTCGGGTCCGATCGCGATGCGCTCAGTGAGCGCAACCGGACCGGTATCAAGTCCTATGTCCATTTTCATGACCATCATGCCGGTTTCACGGTCGCCGGCCATGATCGACCGCTGGATGGGCGCCGCACCACGCCATCGGGGCAGCAGCGAGGCATGGCCATTCCAGGCACCGAGCCTCGTGCCGTCGAGCGCGGGCTTGGGCAGCAGCAGGCCGTAGGCGACGACGACGGCGGCATCGGCTTTCAGCGCCGCGAACGCCTCCTGCTCGGCCTCGCCTTTCAGCGAGAGCGGCGAACGCACCTCGATGCCGAGCCTCTCGGCCTCCCGCTGCACCGGCGAGGGAGTCAGTTCCAGCCCGCGCCGGCCGGCCGGGCGCGGCGGCTGCGTATAGACGGCCGCGATCTCATGCCCGGCTTCCGCCAGGGCGCGCAGCGTCGGCACCGAAAAATCCGGCGTGCCCATGAATATGATGCGGAGCGGCATCGTTGGCGGCGCTCAGCTAACCATCTTCTTGGGCTGGCGATCCCTGGCGAGCTTCTTGAATTTCTTCACCACCATGTCGCGCTTCAGCTTGGAGATATGGTCGATGAACAGCACGCCGTTCAAATGATCCATCTCGTGCTGCAGGCAGGTGGCGAGCAGGCCGTCGGCCTCGATCTCCTGTTCCTTGCCTGACCGGTCGAGGTGGCGCACGCGCACCTTGGCGGGCCGCTCGACCTCCGCATAATAATCCGGGATCGACAGGCAGCCTTCCTCGTAGACGGAACGCTCGTCGCTGGTATCAAGCACTTCCGGGTTGATGAAGACCTGTGGCGCGGGCGGCTCGCCTTCCTTGGCGAGGTCGATGACGAGCAGCCGCAGCGGTTCGCCGATCTGAATCGCCGCAAGCCCGATGCCGGGCGCGTTGTACATCGTTTCCAGCATGTCGTCGGCGAGCTTCAGCAGCGGCGCATCGACACGTTCGACCGGCTTGGACACCAGGCGCAGGACGGGATCGGGGAGGATAACAAGGGGCTTGATCGACATGCGCCTCACCTAAGACCTCGCTTTCAAGCCGTCAACACCGCGGAACGGCTCATGTTCTCGTTTTGATCCGTGGAATGAATCAGCTATGCTCGTCGCATGGAACAGCTCGCAGCGATTCTCTCCGAACCGGTCGCGCGCCTCGGCGCGACCACGATCACGTTCGGGCAGGCGCTCGCCACCGCCGCCGGCATTGTCGTCCTGCTGCTGTTGGCGCTCGGCGTCGCGCTGTGGCGGTCGTCGAGAGCCCGGTCGCTTTCCGCCATGGAGGCTTCCGAACGGGCGCGCGAAGCCGATGTACGCCTGGCCGCGATCGTGCAGGCGCAGGCCGAGATGCAGGGGCGGCTCGGCGCAGTGGCCGATGTGTTCGGCGCGCGGCAGGCCGAGCTGACCCAGTCGCTGACCCAGAGGCTCGACGCCATGACCGGGCGCATCGGCCAGACGATGACCGAGCAGACGAAGTCGACTCACGATTCGCTGGCCAAGCTGCAGGAGCGGCTCGCTGTCATCGACAGCGCGCAGAACAACATCCAGTCGCTTGCCGGCCAGGTCGTGCAATTGCAGGCGATCCTCTCCAACAAGCAGACGCGCGGCGCGTTCGGCCAGTCGCGCATGGAGGCGATCGTCGCCGACGGCCTGCCGCAGGGCGGCTACGAGTTCCAATGGACGCTGTCCAACAACAACCGTCCGGACTGTGTCATCCATATGCCGAATGATGCGCCGAAGCTGGTGATCGACGCCAAGTTTCCGCTGGAATCATGGCACGCCATTCGCGATGCCGGAACGGACGCGGACAAGGTTCGCGCCGCGCAGCTCTTCCGACGTGACATGGAAGTGCATATCCGTGCGATTTCGGAGAAATATCTGATCAGCGGCGAGACGCAGGACACCGCATTCATGTTCGTGCCCTCGGAATCGATCTTCGCAGAGATCCACGAGAATTTCGAAGCCGTCATCCAGCGGGCGCACCGCGCCCGTGTCGTCATCGTCTCGCCGTCGCTTCTGATGCTGTCGATCCAGGTGGTGCAGGCGATCCTGAAGGATGCGCGCATGCGCGAACAGGCGCATCTCATACAGGGCGAGGTCGTGCGGCTGATGGAGGACGTCAGCCGACTCGATGATCGTGTGCGCAAGCTGCAGGGGCATTTTGGACAGGCGTCGAAGGATATCGACGATATCCTCGTGTCGTCCTCCAAGGTCGTGAAGCGCGGGCAGAAGATCGAGGCGCTGGAACTCGGCGCGGAAACGGCCGGTGACACGCCGTCGCGTCAGCTACCGGCTGCCAACGAAAGCGCGTCGGTGGGGACAAAGAGCGGACAGTTGCGCCTGCGTGTGGTGGACGAGGGAGCCTGAAGTCAGACAGGCTTCAGGTGGTTTCCTTCGTCGCCAGCCCTTCCATGTCTGGCAGCCACGACGCGGCGGAGCGATGCCATATCTGGCGCTTCGGCGGCAATTGATCGCGCTGGCGGATGGTACCGACACGCAGGCCATAGGCCGTCGGCTTCTCATCGGCAGAGGCAGCGTACAGCGGGGAGCCGCAATCCGGGCAGAACGCCTGTGCGCGCCGGTTGCCGCTTTCGGCGACCTTCACGTAGATTTTCGGCTCGCCGCGGTTAAGACGGAATTTGTCCGCCGGCGTGAACACGACGACGCGGAACGCCGTTCCCGACAGGGTCTGGCAATCCGTGCAATGGCAGATGCTGACCATCTCAGGGTCGACCTCGGCCTCGTAGGCGATTGCGCCGCAATGGCATCCACCGTCGATTTTCATATACCTTCTCCCTTTGACGCAGGAAAAATGGAATGCGCGCGTTGGTCAAAGAGGCAGCAGACCCTTGCCGTTGTGGCAGAAGTCTTGTTTCACTCCCGCGTCCTCAATCCAAGGGAGCGAATCATGGCTAAAGGTCAGATGAAAGCCAAGAAGGAAACGCGCAAACCGAAGAAGGATGCGAAGAAGCCGGCGGTGGCCGCTCCCGCCCTGAAGGCAGCGCCTGTGGCAGCGACGCGCCAAAAGGACAAGTGACCGTCTGTCAACGGCCACTCATCCCGAACGATGATCAATAGCCTAGCTGCCGGCTCGATGCCGACAGCTACATGCGTGGTGGCAGCTCAGTGCCGGCCGGCGCGTGCCTTGCGGGCCGCGTAGCGCGCGTCGCGCTTTGCCTTGCGCTCGGCCTCGTCGGCCAGCAGGCGTGCGATACGGTCGTTTTCCTCGGCTTCGCGCGCCTTTGCCTCTTCGGCCGCACGGGCCTCCGCCTCGAGCCGAGCAGCCAATTCCGCTGCTTCGCGGACCGCGCGTTCCTCAGCCTCGCGGGCAAGCCGCTCCTGCTTCAGCTTTTCCTTCTCGATGTTGCGCTTCTCGCGCTCCTCGAGGATGCGCTGCCGCTCGGCCTTGCGAGCGACGACCGCCGGGTCGTCTTCCGAGGGCCGGGAGTTGTAACGAGCAAGCAAAGCCTTCTTCGCTTCGTTCGCCGCGTTACGGCGCTCGAAGACGTCCTTCTCTCTGTATATAGCCAATGTCAGTCCCTGAAATATTCCAAGCGTCGCTTAAATACGCATCGGGGGACAGAGTTCAAGTCGCTTTGCTGCATGACTCCCATGAAAATTGGCCTATCCAGCCGCATTTCTGACCAGGGACGGAACTTTAGCCCCTGCTTACGCATTACTGCCTTGCCCGATTTGGGCGCGTGACGGGGGATACCATGGCCGAAGTGCAACCTGCCGAGACGGCCATTCCGTCGGAAGGGGCCGAAAATGAACTCGGCCGGATACGTTCGGATACGCGGCTGATGCGAAAACTGCTGATCTGTATGTTTATCCTGGCGGCGATCTATGCGCTCTATTTCGGCCGTGATTTCGTCATGCCGGTGATCCTCGCTTTTCTTCTCGCCCTGACTTTGACGCCGATCGTCCGCTTCTTGAGGAAGCGCGGCATACCGGAAGGGATTTCAGCCACGCTGCTCGTGCTAGCGTCCGTTCTGGCCATCGTCAGCGCCGGCTATTTCCTGTCAGGGCCGGCAAGTGATCTCGTGAACCAGGCACCCGAGATAGGCCGGCGTATCAGCGAGAGACTCGCCGAATTCCGCCACCCCTTCGAGCGCTTCATGCAGGCGTCGCAGCAGGTCGAAAAAGTCGCCGAAACCACGCAGGAGCCGGGTGTGCAACGCGTCGTCGTCGCCCAACCGGGCATAGTATCGCAGGCGGCGGGCAACGTGCTCTCGGGGGCGACAACCGCGGCAATCACCTTCGTGCTTTCACTCTTCCTGCTTGCCTCCGGCACCATGTTCTACGAGAAGATCGTGCAGTCCTTCGCCCGGCTGAGTGAAAAGAAGCGCGCGCTGCGCATCGTCTATGACGTCGAGCGCGAGATCTCGCGCTATCTGCTTACGGTCGCCATCATCAACGCCGGGCTGGGTACCGCTATCGGCCTCGGCCTGTGGGCATTGGGCATGCCCAACCCTGCCGTGTGGGGTGTGGCGGCGGCCGCGCTCAACTTCCTTCCCTATGTGGGCGCACTGGCGACCATCGTGCTTGTCGCCTGCATCTCGCTCATCACCTTTGATTCTCTGTCCTACGCCCTGCTTGCGCCTGCTTTCGTGATCATCTGCAACATTATCGAGGGCCAATTTGTCACGCCGCTCGTTGTCGGCCGGCGGCTGGAGATCAACGCGGTCTCGATCTTCATCGCCGTCGCCTTCTGGTCGTGGCTATGGGGTTTCGTTGGCGCGCTGATCGCCGTTCCGCTACTGGTCATCTTCAAGGTCTTCTGCGATCATTTCGAGAGCTGGAAACATGTCGGCAATTTCCTGTCGGCGGAAAACCCGAGCCCCGGTGACGATGTGCAGGCAAACGTCCCAGCGGACGCGACGACTGCGCGGTAGACATACAGCTTCATTGCGGGCTGCCCTCGGCGATCCTATATCGACGGCTGGTTCCAACGCCGCCGCGGGAGAACGCCATGGCAACGCTTTCCGTCCTCGACCTGTCTCCCGTACCCGAGGGCAGCACCGTCGCCCAGTCTCTCAAGAATACGCTCGATCTGGCACGTCACGCCGAGCGGCTGGGATACCACCGCTACTGGCTGGCCGAGCACCACAACATGCCGGGCATCGCGAGCGCGGCGACCTCAGTCGTCATCGGCCATGTCGCGGCCGGCACCTCCACAATCCGGGTCGGCGCGGGCGGTATCATGCTCCCCAACCACGCACCGCTGATCATCGCAGAGCAGTTCGGGACCCTGGCGGCGCTGCATCCGGGACGTATTGACCTCGGCCTCGGCCGCGCGCCGGGCACCGACATGCTGACCGCGCGGGCGCTTCGACGCAACATGGAGGCTGGAGTGGACACCTTCCCACAGGATGTCATCGAGCTGATGAACTATTTTGCCCCCGCCGAGCCGAGCCAGCGGGTGCGCGCCGTGCCGGGCGAGGGCGAACAGGTCGAAGTCTGGGTTCTGGGGTCGTCCACCTATGGTGCTCAGCTCGCCGCGATGCTCGGCCTGCCCTATGCGTTTGCCTCGCATTTCGCGCCGGCTGAGCTGGAGCATGCGATCGACATCTACCGGTCGCGCTTCCAGCCCTCCGAGCGGCTGTCAAAGCCCCGGCTGATGCTTGGGCTCAACGTGGTCGCGGCCGACACTGATGCGGAGGCGGAGCTTCATTTCAGTTCGCTGCAACAGGCCTTCGTCAACCTGCGCTCCGGCAGACCCGGCAAGTTGCCTGCTCCCGTCGAGAACTATGCGGCAACGCTGGACCCGATGGCGAAGGGCATGCTCGCCAGCGCGCTCTCCTGCGCCATCGTCGGATCGCCGGCGTCCGTCAAGAGTGGTCTCGACGCCTTCGTAAATCGTACCGGCGCGGACGAACTGATGGTGACCGCACAGGTCTTCGACCATGCCGCGCGCGTCAAATCCTTTGAAATCCTCGCCGAGGTCAACCAATCGCTCTCGAAGGCTGCCTGACTGTCTTCAGTATCCCGCCTTGCGATCGACCAGGTTTTTCAGCGGCTTGCCGCGCTCCAAGGCGTCCATCTGATCGAGCATGAGCGGGACGAGATGGGCGGGGTCGGACACGGCCGCGGCGTGCGGTGTCACGAAGACGCGCGGATGGTTCCAGAGCGGGCTGGTCCTCGGCAGCGGCTCGACCTCGAACACGTCGAGGCTCGCTTCGATCAGTGTCTCGTCGTCCAACGCGCGCAGGATATCGGCGTCCTTCTGCAGCCTGCCACGCCCGGCATTGATGAGGACGGCGCCGCCGAGGCCGTTGTTCCGGCGCAACTGGCTCAGCAGGCGGTAATTGACGATGCCGGTCGTCTGCTGCGTCAACGGCAGGAGCACGACAAGAATATCGGTGCCGTTGAGGAACGGCTTGAGCCCCTCCTCGCCGTGGTAGGTCTCCACCCCATCGAATGACTGTTTCGTGCGGCTCCAGCCCCTCGTCGTAAAACCACAGGCCATCAGGACCTTCGCGGCGGCGCGGCCGAGTTCGCCAAAGCCCATGATGCCGACGGTGATGTCGCCGGCTGGCGGCGCCTCGCGCCAGACCTTGCGCTTCTGCTGGGCGCGATAGGTGAGACCGCGGCGGTAGTGATCGAGGACACGCCACAGGACATAGTTTGTCATCTGCTCGGTCAGGTTGTCCGCCACGACGCGCACGATGGGAACGTCCGGAAGCGTCGGATCGGACAGGATGTGGTCGACCCCTGCGCCGACCGAAAAGATGGCGCGCAGGTTGGGCAGGTTCGACAGCAGGTTCGGCTTCTGCTTCCACGCAACGGCATAATGGATCGTCGGATCGGCGGGACCATCGGACTGCGTGACGACCGTGCGTTCCTTCGACAGCAGGTCGTACCAGGGGCGGGGGTTGTAACCCGTCATCGCGAGCAGGATGCGCCCCTTGTCCTTCGCAGCCATTTTTCCTCCGAATTCGCTGGTGTCTGGCTATTCGCTGACCGCGCCCGCATTCGCGGTCTCGATCCTGAAGGCGGCAGAGATCAGCGCCTTCGTGTAGTCGGTCTGCGGATGCTCGAAGATCTGCTCGGCCGACCCGTATTCGACGATCTTGCCGTTGCGCATGACGATGACGTCATTGGCGAGCGCGCGGACGACCTTCAGGTCGTGGCTGATGAAGAGATAGGCGAGGTCGTGCTTCTTCTGGAGGTCGCGCAGCAAGTCGACGACCTGCGCCTGCACGCTCATATCGAGCGCCGATGTCGGCTCGTCGAGCATGACGAATTTCGGCTTCAGAACCATGGCCCGCGCGATGGCGATGCGCTGGCGCTGGCCGCCGGAGAACTCGTGCGGGTAGCGGAAGCGGGTTTGCGGATCGAGGCCGACCTCCCCCAGCACAGCGACGATGCGCTGGTCGCGCTCACCGGCCGACAGCGACGGTTCGTGAATGGCGAGCCCCTCCTCGATGATCTCCGACACCGACATGCGCGGGCTGAGCGAGCCGAACGGGTCCTGGAAGACGATCTGGAGTTCGCGGCGCAGCGGACGCATGGCGCTGAAGGAAAGCTTGTCGATGTCGCGGCCGTTGAACTGGATACGGCCCTGCGACGAGATCATGCGGGCGAGCGCGAGGCCCAGCGTCGTCTTGCCCGAGCCGGATTCGCCGACCACGCCCAGCGTCTGCCCGGCGCGCACCGTGACATCGATGCCGTCGACCGCCTTCACATGGTCCACCACCTTGCGGAAGAAACCCTGCTTGATCGGGAACCAGACCTTGATGTCGCTGCCGGACATGACCGTTTTCGCGGACAGGTCGGCGGCGGGCGGGCGGCCTTTCGGTTCGGCAGCCAGCAAATGACGGGTGTATTCGTGCTGCGGATGCGCGAATATCTCCCTGGTCGGGCCGCTCTCGACGATATGTCCCTTCGTCATCACACACACCCGGTCGGCGATCTTGCGCACGATGCCGAGGTCGTGGGTGATGAAGAGCATCGACATGCCCTTCTTGGCCTTCAGCTTCGCCAGCAGTTCGAGGATCTGCGCCTGCACGGTGACGTCGAGCGCCGTCGTCGGCTCGTCGGCAATCAGCAGGTCGGGCTCGTTGGCGAGCGCCATGGCAATCATGACGCGCTGGCGCTGGCCGCCAGAAAGCTGGTGCGGATAAGCGCCGAGCCGCTTCTCGGGGTCGCGGATGCCGACCTCATGCAGCAGTTCGAGCGTGCGCTCGCGCGCCTGCTTCTCTCGCATGCCCTGATGGATCGAGAGGATTTCGCCGACCTGCCGCTCGATCGTGTGCAACGGGTTGAGCGAGGTCATCGGCTCCTGGAAGATCATAGCGATCTTGTTGCCGCGCACCTTGCGAAGGTCGTTTTCACCGAGCGCCAGCAGGTCCTTCCCGTCGAACAGGATCTTTCCCGACGGATGGCTGGCTGGGGGATAGGGCAGGAGCTTCAGCACGGAAAGCGCGGTGACGGACTTGCCGGAGCCGGATTCGCCGACCAGCGCCAGCGTCTCGCCCTTGGCGATGTCGAAGGAAACGTGATCGACGGCGGTCGTCACCTTGCCGCCCTGCGAGAAGGCAACGGAGAGATCGTGCACGGAAAGGAGGGGAGCCTCCGTCATCGGAAGGTCTTCCGCGGGTCGAAGGCGTCGCGGGTGGCTTCGCCGACGAAGATGAGCAGCGACAGCATCAGCGAGATGACGACGAAGCCGGAGATGCCGAGCCAAGGCGCGTTGAGGTTGCGCTGGCCCTGGCGCAGGAGTTCGCCGAGCGAGGCGGAACCGGGCGGGAGGCCGAAGCCGAGAAAGTCGAGCGAGGTCAGCGTCGTGATAGAGCCATTGAGGATGAACGGCAGAAAGGTCAGCGTCGCCACCATGGCGTTGGGCAGCAGGTGGCGGCGCATGATCGTGCCATTCGAGACGCCGAGAGCGCGCGCCGCGTTCACGTATTCGAAGTTGCGGGCGCGCAGGAATTCGGCGCGGACCACGCCGACGAAGGCCGTCCACGAGAACAGAAGCATCAGGCCGAGCAGGATGAAGAAGCCGGGTGGCAGCACGGCGGCGACTATCAGCAGGAGATAGAGGACTGGGATCGCCGTCCAGATCTCGATGAAGCGCTGGAAGAGAAGGTCGGTCAGGCCGCCGAAATAGCCCTGCACGGCTCCCGCCGAGACTCCGATGACGGCAGAGCCGAGGGTCAGTATCAGGCCGAACAGCACCGAGACGCGGAAGCCGTAGATGACGCGGGCAAGTACGTCGCGCGCCTGGTCGTCTGTGCCAAGCCAGTTCCAGTTGCCGATGACGCAGTTGGGATCGTCGACCCCCTGCGGAAATGCCTGGCAGCGCGTCTGCTTGTCGTAGAGCCAGGACGGCTTGGCGGGCGCTGCTTCCGGTATCTGGTTGTTGACGGTGCGATAGGAGTAGCGGATCGGCGGCCAGACCATCCAGCCATTGGCCTGGATCTCCTCCTGGATAACCGGGTCGCGATAATCGGTGACGGCGTAGAAGCCGCCGAACTTCTCTTCCGGATAATCGACGAAGACCGGGAACAGGAGTTCGCCCTTGTACATGGCGAGGATCGGCCGGTCGTTGGCGATCAGTTCCGAGAACAGCGTGAGCACGAACAGGACGAGGAATATCCAGAGCGACCAGTAGCCCCGCCGGTTGGCCTTGAAGTTCGCCCAGCGCCGCTGGTTCAGCGGCGACAGCCGGGACCGCTTTTCCGAGACGGGCGTCGCCTCGACCACAGCCGTCATACGTCCCTCCGCTCGAAATCGATGCGGGGATCGATCCAGGTGTACATCAGGTCGGAGATCAGGCTGACGAACAAGCCGATGAGCGAGAAGATGTAGAGGTTGGCGAAGACGACCGGATAGTCGCGGTCGATCACCGAGCGGAAGCCGAGCAGCCCGAGCCCGTCGAGCGAGAAGATGTTCTCGATCAGCAGCGAGCCGGTGAAGAAGGCGGCGATGAAGGCGCCGGGAAAGCCGGCGATAATGATAAGCATCGCATTACGAAAGACGTGTCCGTAGAGGACTTGCCGCTCGGACAGACCCTTGGCGCGGGCGGTCACCACATACTGCTTGCGTATCTCGTCGAGGAAGGAGTTTTTCGTCAGCAGCGTCGTGGTGGCGAAGGCCGACAGCACCATCGCCGTTAGCGGCAGCGCCAGATGCCAGAAATAGTCGAGAATCTTCTGCCACCAGGTGAGCTGGTCGAAATTGTCCGATGTCAGGCCGCGCAGCGGGAACCAGTCGAAGAAAGAACCGCCAGCGAAGAACACCATCAGCATGATCGCGAACAGGAAGCCCGGGATGGCATAGCCGACGATGACGATGGCGCTCGTCCAGACGTCGAAGGTCGAGCCGTCCTTGACCGCCTTGCGGATGCCGAGCGGGATGGAGATGAGATAGGAAATCAGCGTGATCCAGAGGCCGATGGAGATCGACACCGGCATCTTTTCCAGGATGAGGTCGATAACCGAGATGTCACGGAAATAGCTTTCGCCGAAATCGAAGCGGGCGTAGTTCCAGATCATCATGCCGAAGCGCTGGAGCGGCGGCTTGTCGAAGCCGAACTGCTTTTCGAGCTTGGCGATGAATTCGGGATCGAGGCCCTGCGCACCGCGATAGCGCGACGACCCCTCGCCGGAGCCGAGATTGTCCTGCGAGCCGACCGCATCGCCGGCGCCGCCGCCGCTCAACGGGTCGCCGCCTGCCTGACCGGTCAGCCTGGCGATGACCTGCTCGACGGGACCACCGGGTGCGAACTGGATGACGACAAAAGAAATCGCCATGATCCCGAGCAGGGTCGGGACCATCAGCAGGACACGCCGAAGGATATAGGCGCCCATCAGTGGGAGCCTTTCGTCAAACCATGATGCCGCATGGCTGCCCCCGCCGCGCCGAAATCAGTTCAGGCCTTGCCAATCGCCGCCGCCTTGTCCTTGTCGAACCACCACATCGCCTCAATCGGGAAGCCGTAATCGGGCTTCGGCTCGACGAATCCGAACATGTCCCAATAGGCGGCCCGGTGATTCGCCGAAAACCAATTTGGAATCCAGTCCATGCGCGCGCGCAAGACCCGGTCGAGCGCGCGCAAGGCCACAGTGAGCTCGTCCCGGCTTTTTGCCTCGCCGGCTTTCGCGATCAGGCCGTCCACTGCCGGACTGGCGGTCGCCGGCAGGTTACGCGATCCCCGCGTGGTGGCGGCATTCGAATGGAAGATGTTCTGTAGCGTGTCGAAGGTCGGGGTGGCGGAAAGCGACAGCGCGAGGCTGATCATGTCGAAGTCGAAGTCGTTCTGGCGCACCGCGTATTGCGCGGGATCGACCTGGCGTATCGATGCATCGATGCCCACCGCGCGCATGTTTTCGACAAAGGGAGAATCGACGCGGATGAAGACCTCGTCGTTGACGAGTATTTCGAGCTTCAGCCGCTCGCCCTTCTCGTTCACGACGAAAGCACCGTTCCGTTTCCAGCCGGCATCGGCGAGAAGGCGGGACGCCTCGCCGAGCAGCTTGCGGTCGCGCCCCGAGGCATTGGAGACCGGCTGCATGACGGCCTCGCCGAACGCCTCTTCGGGAATCTCGGCGCGAAATGGCTCAAGCAGCGCCAGTTCTTCCGGCGACGGAAGGCCTTCGGCGACGAATTCCGACGTCTGGAAGCAGGACTGCGAACGGTCATAGAGGCCGTAGAAGAGGTTGCGGTTCGTCCATTCGAAATCGAAGCACAGTGCGACCGCGCGGCGCACACGCGCATCGCCAAACTGCGGCCGGCGCTGGTTGAGCGCCCAGCCCTGCATGCTCGGGTTCTTCTCGCCCGGAAACTCGCGCTTCACGACCCTGCCGTCGTTGATGGCCGGAAAATCGTAGCCAGTCGCCCAGACGCGGGAGGTGAACTCCTGGCGGTAGGTCACGTCGCCCTTCTTGAAGGCCTCGAAGCCGGCCTGCCGTTCGCGGTAGACGTCGATGCGGATCGTATCGAAATTGGCGCGCCCCTTGTTCACCGAGAGATCGCGACCCCAATAGTCGGCTACTCGTTCGTAGACGATGCTCTGGCCCGCAGAGACCCGGCCGACCTTGTAGGGACCCGAGCCGAGCGGCGCGACGAGTTGGGAGCTGTCGAAGGGGTTCTGCGAGAACCAGGCCTTTGAGACGATCGGGAAGGTGGCGACCGACAGAAGCGTGGTGGGCGCCTGCTTGCCCGAGAAGGTCAGCCGCACGGTGCGCGGATCGATCGCTCCGGCCGCCGTCATCTCGGCGAGCGGCAGCATGAGCACCGGATGGCCCTTCTCCTTGAAGGTCGAATAGGTGAAGGCAACGTCTTCGGCGGTAACAGGCGTTCCGTCGTGCCAGCGCGCCTGCGGGCGCAGCCGGAAGGCGAAGCTGTTGCGGTCGGCCGAAATCTCGACCGTCTCGGCCAGCATGCCATAGAGCGCGTCCGGTTCGTCCAGCGCGCGCGTCATCAGCGCGTCGTAGCACATCTCCATGCGCGGCGGCGCATCGCCGGTCAGGACGAAGGTGTTGAGGGTGTTGAAGGTCGTGACGTTCTGGTTGAACTGCCAGTTCGGCGGCGAGAAGTTCAACGTGCCGCCCTTTGGGGCGTCGGGGTTCAGGTAGCCAAAATGCGTGAAGTCGGGAGCGTATTTGAGGTCGCCGAAGGCTGAAACGCCATGCAGGGGCGTGCCGGTCTTGCTTTGCGCGAAGGCTCGGAACGGCAAAGCGGGCGCGAGCGCCGCACCTGCCGCGAGCGCCAGGAATTCCCGGCGACTTATACCCTGCCCCGGGCGGCTCATCAGTTCGATCGTCCGTACTTGGCGGCCAGCGCCTTTTCCTTCTCGACATCGATCCACCACGACTCGGTGTCGGGGCCGATATAGGTGGGCTGCTTTTCCGGTATGCCGAACTTGTTCCAGTAGGCATAGAAATCGACGTCGCGGGTCAGTTGCGGCACGTAGTAGTAGTTCCAGAGCAGCACGCGATCGAGCGCATGCGTCGCCGCCAGAAGGTCGTCGCGGTCGGTCGCGAAAATGACGCGCTCCACCAGCTTGTCGACCACAGGGTTCTTGATGCCGGAATAGTTGCGCGAGCCGGGCGTGTCGGCTGCCTTCGCGGACCAGAATTCGCGCTGCTCATTGCCGGGCGACTCGGACTGGGCGAGCGGCGCCAAGATCATGTCGAAGTCGTAGTCGTTGAGGCGGTTCGTGTATTGGGACGTGTCAACGATCCGCATGCGTGCGGTGATGCCGATCTTTCGCAGCGTTTCAGCATAGAAATTGAACGGCGCCTCAAGCCCGTCGTTGGCGCTGAGCACCTCGAACTCGAAGGGTTTGCCGCTGACATCGACAAGCTTGCCGTTCTTCAACGTCCAGCCGGCCTCGGACAGCAGCTTGAGCGCCTCGCGCAGATGCGTCCGCTCGTCCTGAGGGGTCGCGTAGACCGGGAGCTTGAATTCCTGCGTGAACAACTCCAGCGGCAGTTCGCTCCTGAACTGCTCGAGGATTTCGAGTTCCTTGCCTTGCGGCAGGCCGGACGAAGCGAGGTCGCTGCCCATGAAATAGCTGTTCACGCGGGTGTTGAGCCCGAAGGACAACATACGGTTGGGGGTCTCGAAGTCGTAGGCGAGCGTCAACGCCTGGCGCACCTTGCGGTCGGCGAAAAGCGGCCGCCGCGCATTCATGGCAAAGCCCTGGAACTTCGCGCCGCTGATCGACTGGAACTCCTTCTGGATGACGTCACCCGCCTTCAGCGCCGGGAAATCGTACTTCGTCTTCCAGTCGCGGGCGCTCGGTTCGCGGTTGATGTCCTCGAAACCGCCCTTGGTGAAAGCCTGCCAAGCCGCCTCGGTGTCGAGGATGTATATGTATTTGCGCTTGTCGAAGTTCTCCCGGCCGATCTTCACGGGCAACTTCGCACCCCAGTAGTCGGGCACGCGCGCCCAGACGATGTCCTGGCCGGGCCTGACGCTTTCGATCCTGTACGCCGCCGAACCGAGCGGCGGTTCCAAGGTGGGCTGGGTGATATCGCGCTTCTTGCCCTTTGCGTCCGTCCCTTCCCACCAGTGTTTCGGGAGGATGGCCATATCGCCGAGTATCTTGGGCAATTCGCGATTGCCCTTCTGATCGAATCGGAATTCGACCTCGCGGTCGCCTGCTGCCACGGCCTCCGTCACATTTTCATAGTAGCGGCGATACCAGGGGCTGTGTTCCTTCAGGATGTTGAAGGACCAGATCACGTCCTCAACCGTGATCGGCTGACCGTCATGCCATCTGGCGCGGGGATCCAGCCGATAGGTGGCGGAGGAGTAGTCGTCAGGGTATTTGAATGCCTCCGCAACCAGCGGGTGGCTGACGCTCGGTTCGTCGATGGATTGCTCCATGAGCGTGTCGTAGAGCAGCCCGCCGCCGAAGGGCGCCAGACCCGCTGCCGGGGTTCCGCGCACGATGTAGGGGTTCAGGCTGTCGAAGGAGCCCTGCACGACCGAATTGAGGGTACCGCCCTTGGGTGCATCGGGATTGACGTAGTCGTAGCGCTCGAAGTTTTCGCCATACTTCGACTTGCCCATCAGCGAACTGGTCGTATGCCATTCCTGCGCAGCGGCAGAGCCGACTGACAAAGCCACGGCGGCAAAGGTTCCGAGAAGCAGGGCGGCGGTGGATCGCATGCGGGCCTCGTACTAAAACAACGAAAAACCGGTCTTGCCGGTGAAATGGGGCAACCCCTTGTAACAAAAAAGCCGGGCTGAACCCGGCTTTTTCGTGATGGATCGCATTACAATTTCGTCATTGTGCCGGCGCGGGTTCCGCAGGCGTCGGTTCGGCCGGGGCTGGTTCCGCAGGAGCGGCTTCAGCCGGTGCAGCCGGTTCGGCGGCGGGCGCCTCGCCAGCCGGGGCGGACGCGGGTTCGGCTGCCGGAGCAGTTGCCTCGGGAAGCGGTGCGGGACTGTCCGAAAGCGTCCGCAGGAAGGCAATCAAATTGGCGCGCTCGGTCGGGTTCTTCAGGCCCGCGAAGCCCATGGCCGTGCCCTTGACGAGGCCCTTCGGCGACAGGAGGAAGTCGTTCAGGTGCTGGTAGTCCCACACGACGGAACCACCCTGCGAGAACTCCTTCATCGCGCCGGAATAGGCGAAGCCCTCATGCGAGGCGACGGGGCGATTTACGATACCCCAGAGATTCGGCCCGACCTTGTTGGCGCCACCCTTGTCAATGGTGTGGCAGGCCGAGCACTTCTTCTCGACGGCCTGACCGGCGGTCGCGTCGGCTGAAGCCAGCAGCACGGCGATCGGCTCTTCGGCAGGCGCTTCAGCGCCACCAGCAGCGGGGGCCTCGACCGCCTCGATGATGAAGCCTTCCTTCTCAGGATGCGGAGCCGCGAAGATCGAGTCGGAGATGATGCTCAGGGAAAAGACAACAAATACGGTCCCGAGAAATGCGCCGATCAACTTGTTGTATTCGAATGAATCCATCCGCCCCTGGCTCCCTTGTCCTCCGAGCCGGCTGTCGGCTGGACGGCATGCTGCTTTGATCGACCGGGCCGGCCGATTTGGGCGGAAACTAGGGCTTTTGCTTGGTCGTTGCAACACCTATAAGGGCCTCGTCCATGAGACCTTTTGCCACTTTTTGACGCGTCCAGTTTCAACCCGCCCGATCGAGATGTCGACCCTTGTCCTGATCCCCGCCCGCATGGCCTCCACAAGGCTGCCGGGCAAGCCGCTCGCCGATATCGCCGGCAGGCCGATGATCGTGCATGTGGCTGCGCGGGCGCAGGAAAGCGGGCTCGGCAGGGTCGTGGTGGCTACCGACAGCGTCGAGGTCGCCGACGCCGTGCGTGCCGCCGGTTTCGAGACGGCGATGACCCGTTCCGATCATCAGTCCGGGTCGGACCGCATCTATGAGGCGCTGAGCGCGCTCGACCCGGACCGGGCTGTGGATATCGTCGTCAATGTGCAGGGCGATCTTCCTACGATCGAGGCGGCCACCGTGCGAGCCGCGATCAGGCCCCTGGAAAACGACGCTGTCGACATCGCCACGCTTTGCGTCGAAATCGTCCGTGAAGACGAAAAGACCAATCCGAACGTGGTCAAGCTCGTCGGTTCGGCGCTTTCCGCGACGCGGCTGAGGGCGCTCTATTTCACCCGCGCGACCGCGCCATGGGGCGAGGGTCCGCTTTATCACCACATCGGACTCTATGCGTATCGCCGCAGCGCGCTGGAGCGCTTCGTCGCGCTGGCGCCCTCCCCGCTCGAACAACGCGAGAAGCTGGAGCAGCTTCGTGCGCTGGAGGCCGGCATGCGAATCGATGCCGAGATCGTTCGGTCGGTTCCGCTCGGCGTGGACACGCCGGAAGATCTCGAGCGCGCCCGCGCCATGCTTGCGAAATAACAGGATTAAACATGTCGCCAGAGCGAACCAACCGCATAGCGTTCCAGGGCGAACCGGGGGCCAATTCCGACACCGCCTGCCGGAACATGTTTCCCTCGATGGAGCCGCTGCCCTGCCCGACCTTCGAGGATGCGTTCAACGCAGCTGAAAGCGGCAAGGCCGATCTGGCGATGATCCCGATCGAGAACACGATAGCCGGCCGTGTCGCAGACATTCACCACCTGCTGCCCGAATCGAAGCTGCATATCATCGGCGAATATTTCCTGCCGATCCATTTTCACTTGATGGTCCTGCCCGGCGTCTCCCGCAAGGAGATCAAGACCGTGCACAGCCATATCCATGCGCTCGGGCAGTGCCGGAAATACATCCGCAAGAATGGCTGGAAGCCGATGGTCGCAGGCGACACGGCCGGCGCGGCAAAACTGGTGGCCGAGATGCAGGACAGGACGATGGCGGCGCTGGCGCCGAAGCTGGCCGCCAGCCTCTACGGTCTCGACATCCTGGAAGAGAATGTCGAGGACACCGACACCAACGTCACGCGCTTCGTCGTGCTGACGAAGTCCAAGCAATGGGCCGAACGTCCGACGCCTGACGCCAAGATGATGACGACGTTCATCTTCCGCGTCCGCAACGTCCCGGCAGCGCTTTACAAGGCGATGGGCGGCTTCGCCACCAACGGAGTCAACATGACGAAGCTGGAGAGCTACCAGCTTGGCGCCTTCACGGCGACGCTGTTCTACGTGGACATAGAGGGCCACCCGGACGACGCGAACGTCAAGCTCGCGCTTGACGAACTTCGCTTCTTCTCCAAGGAAGTTCGAATTGTCGGCGTTTATCCCCGCAGTTCGTCGCGCGAGGAATGGAAGGTTTCCGACTGACGACCGCTTCTATGCCGGCGTCGATCCCCGGTCAGGCAAGCGGCGTGTAGTCGATCTCCAGAAACGCTTCCACTTCGGGAATCCAGCGGTCGCGTACATAAGCGACGTGGAGGGGATGGTCGTTGTAGGCGTCGTAGGCCTTCTGGTCGGCAAACTCCATCGAGTAGCCGAAATGGAAGTCGTTCTTCGGGCTGACCTGGTTCAGCCGCTCGAACTTCTCCACCCCCGGTATGTCAGCCAGCGCCTTGCCCGCATCGAGAAAGGCTTTTTCGTCCGCGGAGCCGCGCGGATGCTTCAGGCGAAAGGCGACGGTGTGACGGATCATGGACGTTGCCTTTTCGAAGACATCATTTGAGGGATTCAAGCAATTCGGCCGACTTTCGAGACCGACCCAGGCTTCGATCTATCCGCTCACGCCAAGCAGGCCCACGAGATAGCGCGTCTTCGTAGGCGACGAGGAGATCGGTCGGTCGGTCTTCCACAAGGATGGTCAATAGAAACTCAACCTGCATCAGGTCTTTTCGCGCTCTCAATCCATCTTGTCCATCACGCCGTCGGTCGGCGACGATAAGTTTGTGTATCGCGAATTTTTCGGGGCGCGGGACGTGGACTGGGATGCCGTCGCGGTAAACGCCTGCTGCGTGGATCGGGTCAGCGATGAGGTAGTTCAGGAAATGCAGGGATTGCGCACTGACGCCAAGTGCAGCAAGCTCACGCAAGTCTTCTTTTGCGTCGAAGGACGGCGTGAGAAACTCCACTAGCGTCTGGCTCCTCGACTGCTTCCACCGCCAAACTTTTCCCTTATCCAGGCTGGTGACCGGAGAAAACTCGAAGTCCGTCAAAATCTCTTCCATGGAAGGCAGAATGGTCTCTCCGAGCGCCAGAGAAAGCTTTTCGAAGCTCGCGATGTCTATGTCGTTGGTCATCGCCGTCTGATCGAATCTCAAATGGACAGCGAGTTCGCCTTCATACATCCGGAAGGCGTTCGTACCAACCATGACGCCGCCGAGCCGAAAGACGCCCGCCTTGGCTAGCGCTCCAACCAAACTGCCTGTGGCATTGTCCATGCCCAGGAAGCGTTCGCTGCGAAGCAGTCTCACCAGTCTTGCTCGCTCGCGGCGACGCAACTCGCGCTGCGACTTCAGCGCGTCATGTTGATCGATCCTGTCGCGCAACGCGGGAGAGTCCTCGCCGAGATAGCGCTCGTGGGTTTCGGTGCCGATACGGTATCGGTCGTACCAGTATATCCGACCGGCTCGTTCGCGAGGGGTGGGCGAGCCCCTGATCTCTGCTATCGCCTCGTCGAGAAGAAGCGAGACAAGGTCAATGTATGCGGCTTGCGCCGTAGCAGAATGGCGTTGGACTTCCGGCCGCATAATTTGCCACACGAAAATTTTCTAGCGTGGTACAATAACTATTTCGCACTTACCACGCAAGAAAATTCTTGTGTGGTATCCCTCACGCGCTCTCTGCCCAGGCGCGGATGAGATGGTGGGCGATCGCGCCGGGTGGCGGCGTGAAAAGCGTCGGGTGGGTCTTGTTGAGCATCGAAAGCACCTCGGCGCGGTCGAACCAGCGGCAGTCCTCGAGTTCGACTGTATCGGGTGTGATGTCGTCGTTCAGCGCCTCGCCGAAACAGCCGATCATGAGCGAATAGGGGAACGGCCAGGGCTGGCTGGCGTGATAGACGACGCGTCCGAGCCGGATGCCGGATTCCTCGAAGGTCTCACGGCGTACGGCATTTTCGATCGTCTCGCCGGGCTCGATGAAACCTGCCAGCGCCGAATACATGCCCGGCGGGAAATGCCTGCCGCGACCGAGAAGACACCTTTCCTTCGTAACGGTGAGCATGATGGCGACGGGGTCGGTGCGCGGAAAGTGTTCGGTGGCGCAGGCCGTGCACACTCTTTTATAGCCGCCGATCCGCATTGCGCTCGGCTGACCGCATTTGCCGCAGAAACCGTGATTGGCGTGCCAGGCAAGCAGGCTTGCGCCCTGCGCCAGTGCGCCGAGCGCCGAGCCGTCGACCAGATTCTGCATATAGACGGAACGATAATCGATGGCTTTTAGGGGTTCAGGCAGATCATCGCCTTCCACGGCGACGGATACCGCGAGCACCGGACCTTGCCCGTCGACGCCAAGCAGCACGGCGCTACCGACATCCGCACCAAGGGCCTGCGCCTCCGCCACGGAAAAATAGCAGGCTGCGCCAGAATCGTTACCGGCATTGCCGTTGAATTTCAGCAGGATGCGCCCACCGCCCATCAACAGCAGTCGCGCCGAAGGATCGGCCAGCGCGGTTTTCGCGGAATCGTCGGAGCGCTTCTCCGCCTGCCTGTCGATGACATTGCCGGCGAAGCCGACGAACTGGCTCGGCTCGGCTTGCGGCGCGTCGAAAAGGCGAAAGGTCATGGAGCGGCTCTGGCGGGGCTGGCTGGAGAATCGGACGCTTATAACGCCGCCTTTACGCTTTCGGCAAACCGGTGCAGGTCCGCCCGGTCATAGGGCTCGCGTACGCCGTGGCCCCAGACAGGTCCCGGCCACCCGGCATCCCCCTCGTTGCGGGCGATGACATGCACATGAAGCTGGCGCACGACATTGCCGAGCGCACCGGTGTTGATCTTGGTGCAGCCGGTGACGTTCTTGAGCGCCTGCGCGACCATGTTCGTCTCGAAGGTCAGCATGGCCTGGTCCAGCGGGGTTAGGTCGTGGATTTCCACGGCTTCCGGGCGCTGCGGAACGAGGATCAGCCACGGCCAGCGCCGGTCGTTCATGATGCGCAGTTCGCACAGCCCGAGCCACATCAGCGGGTCGGTGTCGGCGTCAAGCCGCGCATCCAGTGAAAATCCGGCCTTGAGGCCCGGCAACATGGCGTTTCCCTCGTTTCGGACGAAGCTAGAGCGGCGCCGGAACGCCTGCAAGCGCGGAGTGTATCCAAGTTTGGCTAGCCCCCGGGAGTATCCGCAAAGGGCTCGGCGACAATCTGGATGTCATCTTCATAGATCACGTGACCCGGCCGGGCACTTTTGAGCACTTCGATATGAAACCCGTGCTGCGAAAGCAGATCGGTCAGCTCAAAGGCCTTTGCCAAATGCATTTCCGCCGTTGGTTTGAACCAGCTAAGTCCCTTAGTATCAGTTCGACGGGACGCCCCCTTCGACTTGGACTTATTGAAGTCCGTCGGAATCGCCAGGTTTTTTTGAAACCAAACCAAGATGTTGTTCAGCCGGGCGCTGCTGTTGGCGTCGATCTCTACAGCCCTTTGCAGTTCGTAGGCTGCCGTGAAAAAGCCGGCACGTGATCTGGTGCCTTTGACCGTTTTCAGCCTGACAAATCTTAAATACACAGCTGGTTGCTCATTCGATGCCACCACTGAGGCTTAAGATAAACGGCTTCAGCTAAAATTTCTGTCAAGGTGTTGAGGCAATTCGCGCTCTTGCAATCGGCGTGCAAATTTCCGATATGGGTCGCGGGAGGTTGGTGTTGGACGCGCCACTCGCCAACCGGGTCAGGTCCGGAAGGAAGCAGCCCTAACGAGCACGGAACGGGTCATTGTTCCAGCCTCCCGCCTTCTCTTCGACTGCCCGCCGGACTACCGCGTCATTGACGCAGCAAAGCCGCGCGGGCGAAAGTCGGAGTGTGGAATCGCCCGCCGAGGCGGCAAGGGAGTTTCGAACGCGCCGATGAGCGACGCCGGCAAGGAACTGGAAGGCAAGGCCGCCGGCGGCTACCGGGTTCTCGCGCGCAAATACCGTCCCGCGGATTTTTCTTCCCTTATCGGCCAGGAGCCGATGGTCCGTACGCTAACCAATGCCTTTTCAACCGGGCGGATTGCCCAAGCCTGGATGCTGACCGGCGTGCGCGGGGTCGGCAAGACGACCACAGCGCGCATTCTGGCGCGCGCGCTCAACTACAAGACTGACGAAATCAACCAGCCGTCGGTCGATCTTTCTGTACTCGGCGAGCATTGCAAGGCGATCATGGAAGGCCGCCATGTCGATGTGATCGAGATGGACGCTGCGTCGCACACCGGTATCGACGATATCCGCGAGATCATCGAGCAGGTGCGCTATGCGCCGGTCTCGGCCCGCTACAAGGTCTACATTATCGACGAGGTCCACATGCTCTCGACGCAGGCCTTCAACGGCCTGCTGAAGACGCTGGAGGAACCGCCGCCGCATGTGAAGTTCATCTTCGCCACCACCGAAATCCGCAAGGTGCCGATCACCGTGCTGTCGCGCTGCCAGCGCTTTGACCTCCGGCGTGTCGATGCAGGCATGCTGACGGAGCATCTGAACCGTATCGCAGGACTGGAAGGCATTTCGGTCGAGGACGAGGCGGTGGCGATGGTCGCCCGCGCGGCGGAAGGTTCGGTGCGCGACGCGCTCTCGATCTTCGACCAGGCGATCGCGCATGGTGCGGGCACCGTCACGGCCGAACAGGTCCGCTCGATGCTGGGGCTCGCCGATCGCGGGCGCGTCGTCGATCTGTTCGAGCATTTGATGAAGGGCGATACGGCTGCCGCGCTGACCGAGTTTCGCGCACAATACGACGTCGGCGCGGACCCGGCAGCCGTGCTGACCGACCTTGCCGAGTTCAATCATCTGGTGACGCGCCTGCGCTTCGTGCCGTCGGCGGCAAGCGACGTGTCGCTGTCGGAAGAAGAACGGCGGCGCGGCGCGCAGTTCTCCACCGGTCTTTCGGTGCGCGTGCTGTCGCGCACCTGGCAGATGCTGCTCAAGGGCATTCCGGAGGTGCAGTCCTCCAACCGTCCGGCAAGTGCTGCCGAAATGGTGCTGATCCGCATCGCGCACGCGGCGGAACTGCCGACGCTGGACGAGGCGCTGAAGTCGCTTGGCAATGCGCCTCAAGGCGGTGGCTTGCCAGGCCGGCCCTCCGGCCCTGCCCCCTCGCCGAGCAATGGCGTGACGAATGCCGTCTCCGTCGCCCGCGCGCCAGTGACGTCGGGCGGCCAGACGATGCGGCTGGTCGAGAGCGCGCCGGTGGACTATGTGGCGCCGCCGCTGCCGGTTGCGGAAGCTGCACCGGCAGTTCCGGTGAGGTCGCTTGAGGATATCGCGGCGCTTGCCGATGCAAATCGCGACATGCTGTTCAAGACGCAGTTCAAGGCCTGTGTCCGGCTTGTCGGCATAGAGCCGGGCAAGCTCTCGGTGAGCCTGACACAGGACGCGCCAAGGACCATAGCCAACGACCTCAGCAACCGCCTGGAAAAATGGACCGGGCGGCGCTGGCTGGTGTCCGTGTCGCGCGAGGATGGCGGGCCGACGCTGGCCGAGGCGGAAGCCGCGAAGAAGAACGACGCCATCCTCGACGCCAAGAACGATCCCGCAGTCGCTGCGATCCTGTCGCGGTTTCCCGGCGCGAGGATCGTCAACATAAGCATTCCGGACGCGCCGGCCGACGAACCACAGACAGAGACCGACCCGCTGCCCGATCTGGGCGTGGATGACGACGAAACAGATATCTGACGGAGGCAAGTATGAAGGATCTTCTCGGCCTGATGGGCAAGGCGAAGGAGATGCAGGCCAAGTTCCAGGCCATGCAGGAAGACATTTCTACGCTTGAGGCCACCGGCGTTGCGGGTGGCGGGCTGGTCAGCGTCACGCTGACCGGCAAGGGCGAGATGAAGTCGCTTAAGATCGATCCGTCGCTCTTCAAGGAAGAGGAAGTCGAGATTCTAGAGGATTTGCTACTGGCCGCGCACAACGACGCCAAGGCCAAGGTCGACGCGACCGTGCAGGAGAAGACGCGCGAACTGACCGCCGGCCTGCCGATCCCGCCGGGCATGAAGCTGCCGTTTTGAGGGGTTAGGGAATGGTGAGATAGTGAGTCGTGAAAAAAGGCGCTGACGCCTCGTATTCAGCTGCCCGCTTCCTACTCACTATTCTCTACTCACTACTCCCTATATCTAGCCGATGTCCTCCAAACGAATCGCTGGCCCCGAAATCGAGCGTCTGATCCAGCTTCTGGCGAAGGTGCCGGGGCTTGGGCCGCGCTCGGCACGGCGTGCCGCGCTGCACCTCATCAAGAAGAAGGACCAGCTTCTCGCGCCGCTGGCGTCCGCGATGGGGGAGGCACTCGACAAGGTCCGAATCTGTTCGGTCTGCAGCAATGTCGACACCAGCGACCCCTGCATGATCTGCACGGATGCGCGACGCGATGCCGGGACCATCATCGTGGTGGAAGATGTCTCCGATCTGTGGGCGCTGGAGCGGGCAGGCTCGATGAACGCGCTTTTCCACGTGCTGGGCGGCACGCTGTCGCCACTCGACGGGATCGGTCCCGACCAGCTCAACATCCGCAGCCTGATCGACAGGGTGTCGGGGGGCGCGGTGAAGGAGATCATCCTGGCGGTCAATGCGACCGTCGAGGGCCAGACGACGGCGCATTACCTGACCGACCAGCTTGCCGGCTTCGGGGTGAAGGTGACTCGTTTGGCGCACGGCGTTCCTGTCGGGGGCGAACTCGATTATCTCGACGAGGGGACGCTATCGGCAGCGCTGAAGTCGCGGACAGCTTTTTGACACGGTTTGTGTGGAGAAGATCGCGATGACCAGTTCTCCACGTTGCCCCCCTCTGTCCTGCCGGACATCTCCCCCACAAGGGGGGAGATCGGCCTTCGCCATTCTCGCTTTCCTTCTGTTGCTCATCGGTGCATCCCCGGCTTCCGCCCAAAACATCGACGCGCAGTTCCGCGCGTGGCTGGCCAACGACCTTTGGCCAGAGGCCAAGGCCAAGGGCGTGTCGAAGAA
Source organism: Mesorhizobium quangtriensis (assembly GCF_040081925.1). Classification (NCBI taxonomy): domain Bacteria; kingdom Pseudomonadati; phylum Pseudomonadota; class Alphaproteobacteria; order Hyphomicrobiales; family Phyllobacteriaceae; genus Mesorhizobium; species Mesorhizobium quangtriensis. The sequence goes on along the minus strand of NZ_JBEBMF010000001.1, from coordinate 608,994 downwards.
GACATTCGACGCGGCGTTTGCCGGCGTCTCGCCCAACCGCAAGCTGCCCGACCTCGTGCTGCCCGGTCAGAAGGCGGAAACGCCGAAGAAGCAGCATCAGGCGGAGTTCGGTTCGCCGGGCAACTATTTCGCCGAGAAGACAATCGGCGCGGTGGCTTCGGGCGGCCGTTCGCGGGCCGGGCGCCATGCGAAGACGCTTGCGGCGATCGAGAAGCAGTATGGCGTTCCGGTCGGCGTGGTGCTGGCGATCTGGGGTCGAGAGTCCGGCTTCGGCGCGGCGAAGATTCCCTACGATGCGTTCGAGGTGCTGGGAACGAAGGCGTTCCTCGCCACGCGCAAGGACATGTTCCGCAAGGAGGTCATCGCCGCTCTTGTGATGGTCGAGCAGGGCAAGGTGTCGCGCGGCGCAATGAAGTCGTCCTGGGCCGGCGCGCTGGGGCAGCCGCAATTCCTGCCGACGTCATTCCTCGACCATGCCGTGGATTTCGACGGTGACGGCGTCGCCGACATCTGGAACTCGACGCCGGACACCCTGGCGTCCATCGCCAACTACCTCGTCCACTACGGATGGGTGAAAGGCCGCGACTGGGGTTTCGAGGTCACCGTTCCAGATGGCATTTCCTGTTCGCTGGAAGGACCGGACCAGGGCAAGAAGATTTCCGAATGGGCGTCGCTCGGCGTCGAGAGAGTCAGCGGCAAGCCGTTCCCGCAAAACGAGCTGAAGGCTGATGGTTTCCTGCTGATGCCGGCCGGGCGCAGCGGGCCTGCCTTCATCGTGACGCCGAATTTCTACGTGCTGAAGGAATATAACGAAAGCGACCTATACGCGCTGTTCATCGGCCACGGCGCCGACCGCATCGCGGGAGGAGACAAACAGTTTGCCGGCAAATGGGGCAAGGTCGGCGGGCTCTACCGTTCGGATGTCGCCGCCATGCAGCGCGGACTGGAAAAGGCCGGCTACGACGTCGGCGGCGCAGACGGCCTGCCCGGCTTCAAGACGCGTCGTTCGATCGGCGACTGGCAGGCGAAGCATGGTATCGCGCCGACCTGCTTTCCCGATGCGGAGATCGTGAACGCGCTACGGTAGCTTGCGTCAGGGGCGGCGGTAACCGGTCGGGCCGCCGTAGAGATAGCCGATGCGGTCGACCGCTTCAGCCAATCCCTCGCGCGAGACCATCATCGTGTGGCCGTTGGCGTGGATCATGGTGCGCTCGTCGGTCATGATCGCGACATGGCCCTTCCAGAAGACGAGGTCGCCACGGCGCAGGCCAGAATGATCCGTGCCGGGTTCGATGGGTTCGCCGAGACCGGCGGCCTGCATGTCGGAATCGCGCAGCACGTCGCGGCCGGTCATGCGCATGGCCAGTTGCACCAGCCCAGAGCAATCGATGCCGAAAGCGGTCGCTCCGCCCCAGAGATAGGGCGTCATCAGGAGAGTCTCGGCGACGGCGACATAGTCGGACGCGTGTTCGCCAACGGGACGCAGGTGGGCGGCGATGACAGCCTCGCCCGTTGACAGCAGCGCATAGCGTGTGCCGCGCGTTTCGGCGAAGTCCGTGACCACAACGGCCGAACCGAGCGAGAGTTCGCCGCGCCGCGGCAGTTTCAGGTCGGGGGCTGGGTAAAGAAAGGTGCGCGGCACGTTGACCAGATGCGTGGCGGCTTCCGAACGCTTGCCTAGCGACGGTGAGGGGACATAGCCGACATAGCCGTCGCGCGCAGACTGCACCCATGCCCAGCCGCCCGTTTCGTCAAAGACTTCCACGTCGTCGCCATAGAGGAGCTGGGTGTCGAGTCCGGCTCCGACGCGCGGTTCCCGCAGCACGTCGGCAACGTGGGCTACGACCCGCGCCGGCTGGCCGGGTACGAACCGTGCGGCCTCGACCGCGCCCTCCAGCCTGACATCGGCGAGGTCGGGCCGGAAGGCGTGCAATCTCCTGTCATATGCCGTCAAAGCGGAAGCTCCTGTGCCTTGGCGATGATAGCATCGCCAAACCGCTCGACATAGAGCGCGCCCTCGACCGTGCGACGGATCAGGACGTTGCGCTTGTCCTTCTCGTCGCGGTGACGCGAGACGAGCTTCATCGCACCCATCGTGTCGAGCGCACGGGTGATGACGGGCTTGGTCACGTTGAGCCTCGCGGCCAGTCCGCGCACCGTATGCGGCGGCTGGTCGAGATAGATGGTCAGCAGGATCGCCATCTGGCGGACGGTCAGGTCCGGTGCGTCATCGCGCACCTCGGACAGCGAAACCTGCTGCCACAGACGCAAAGCCTGCAGGGGGCGCAAAACGATCATGGCGCGAGGTTACGCGACAATCGTTTCGTATGCGTTTCATTTTCCTGACGAACGATATCGGTCCGAAATGATCCGTTCCAGCGCGCGGATGCCCTGCGCCTCGCCGCCTGTCGGTCCCCAAGGCCTGTCAGAGGGATTCCAGGCGAAGATATCGAAATGCACCCAGCTTTTCGCCTTGTCGACGAAGCGACGCAGGAACAGCGCCGCCGTCACCGAGCCGGCGAAACCGTCGGTGGTAACGTTGTTCATGTCGGCCACCTTGGAAGAGAGCTTCGCGTCATAGGGACGCCAGAGCGGCATGCGCCAAAGCGGGTCTTCCTCTTCAGCCGCAGCAGCAGAAACGGCCGAGGCCAGTGCTTCGTCGTCGGTGTAGAAGGGCGGCAGGTCAGGACCAAGCGCGACACGGGCGGCTCCTGTCAGCGTCGCCATGTCGATGATAAGGTCCGGCGCTTCCTCGTCGGCCAGCGCCAGCGCGTCGGCCAGTACCAGCCGACCCTCGGCATCGGTGTTGCCGATCTCGACGGTCAGTCCCTTTCGGCTGGTGAGCACGTCGCCCGGCCGGAAGGCATTGCCGGCGATCGCGTTCTCGACCGCCGGAATGAGCACGCGGAGCCTGACCTTCAGGCCCGACGCCATGATCATGGAGGCGAGGCCCAGCACATTGGCCGCGCCGCCCATGTCCTTCTTCATGGTCAGCATGCTGGCGGCGGGCTTGATGTCGAGGCCGCCAGTATCGAAGCAGACGCCCTTTCCAACCAGTGTCACCTTCGGTGCAGACTTCGGACCCCAGGTGAGATCGATTAGGCGGGGCGCATCGGGCGACGCGCGGCCGACGGCGTGGATCATCGGAAAATTCTTCGCCAGCAGATCGTCGCCTTTCACGACGGAGATCTTCGCCTTGAACCGGCCCGCCAGCGCCCTTGCCGCCTGTTCGAGCTGTTCCGGCCCCATGTCGGAGGTCGGCGTGTTGACGAGATCGCGCGTCAGAGAGATCGCGTCGGCCGTCCGCCGCAGCCGATCGACGTCGGTCCCGGCTGGAGCAGCCAGCCTGAGGTCGCGGCCCGGCTTCTTTCCGTAGCGCGTGAAGACATAGCCACCAAGCAGGACGCCAAGCGCTGCGAGCTGTGGCTTTTCCGGTGTCGTGGCTAAATGCCAGTCGCCTCCTGGAAGTGCCTTTGCCAGCGCGCCGGCGCTGAGCACGGCATGGTCCTTGGCAACTCCGACGCCGAAAAGCGCGCCGACGACCGCGCCGCGCGGATCGGGCAGCAGCAGCGTCTTGCCGGCCTCGCCGTTGAAGCCCGACGCCTTGGCCCAGGCAATCGCAGTCGCGTCCAATCCCACATCCGACAGCCCGTTTTTACTCACCAGATGAATGGGGCGCGAGGACCGCGATTTCTTGTCGATCAGTTCAACAGGCATGCTTCAAATCCTTGCTCGCCGCGTTGTCGGCTTCCGTAATTAACCATCCGTTAGGGTTAACGGAATATTGCTTTTCAGGTCCGGCGCTTGGCCCAGTGGGCCCGAGCGAACAGATTGGGAGATCCGGGACAGATGTTGACCAGCCGCTCGATGAACGCAACGGGAAAGAACCTGCTCCGGGCGACCGCCGCCATCGCCATCGCGATGAGCCTGGCCGGATGCGGCACCAGCAAGATGACGACCGGGTCCATTTCGAAATCGTCGGGCAAGGCGGTCGAGGAGATGTCGGCCGGCGAACTCGCCAACGCCAGCGGCTCGCTCGGCAAGGCATACGCCGCCAAGCCAACCGACAAGGCAACCGCGCTCAAATACGCGCAGGCTCTGCAAATGAACGGCAGCACGGACCAGGCTCTGGCCGTCATGCGCAAGCTCGCCATCGAGAACCCCAAGGACAGGGAGGTGCTGGCCGCCTACGGCAAGGCGCTCGCCAGCGCGGGCGACCTGGAGCCGGCGCTCGACGCCGTGCGCCGCGCCCAGACACCTGAATATCCGGACTGGAAACTGTTTTCGGCCGAGGGAGCTATCCTCGACCAGATGGGCAAGTCGAACGAGGCGCGCGCAACCTATCGCAAGGCGCTCGACATCAAGCCGAACGACCCGACGATCCTGTCGAACCTCGGCATGTCCTATGTGCTGGAAGGTGACCTGAAGACCGCCGAGACCTACATGCGCTCGGCAGCGCAGCAGCGCTCCGCCGACAGCCGCGTGCGGCAGAACCTCGCGCTCGTCGTCGGCCTGCAGGGCCGCTTCGAGGAAGCCGAGCAGATCGCTAGCCACGAGCTGTCGCCCGACCAGGCCAAGGCGAACGTCGCCTATCTCAGGAGCATGCTGGCGCAGCAGAACGCCTGGAGCCAGCTCAAGGACGAAGACAAGAAAAAGAAGAAGGCGACCAACTAGAGCGTTCTACTTTCTTTGAATGGCATACCTGCGCGTTTTCCATCGCTATCTCGCGTTTTGCGGATCGGTGTAGGGTCGCTCCTCATCCCATTCCATGCCAAGGGTCATGGTCAGGGCGTGCGAGATCGTCAGGCCGTGGCGTTCGGCGTCCGCAGACCGCGGGCATATTCCGGGAGTTGCAACAGAAGCGGAGCGGCGGGGTCCGGGACCAACCCACGGTCCAGCGCAATCCCGTAGAGCAGGCCGACTATGCTCTTGGTGACGGATCGCAGGTCATGAGGCGTCTGTCAGGTGCAAGGAAAGTTTGATTCATGTTCGTCTCTTCCGATTGGCCGAGACGCTACAAAGGAAGCAAATTTTCAGGGATAGTCAATCGGGACTATCCCTCGAAATCCAACCTCGGGCAGGGGTTGCGCAGGCGACTCGGCCAGCGGCCTACTGGTGGTCGACTTTCTCGCCTGTACCGAAGAAGCCGCCACGCGCGCTGACCTGAATGCCGGCCGGCCCCAGGATGATGGCGAAAAGCACCGGCAGGAAGAACAGGATCATCGGCACGGTGAGCTTCGGCGGCAGCGCGGCCGCCTTCTTCTCGGCCTCGTTCATGCGCATGTCGCGGCTTTCGTTGGCAAGCACGCGCAACGCGTGCGCGATGGGCGTACCGTAGCGTTCAGCCTGAATGAGCGCCTGACCAACGGACTTCACCGATTCCAGTCCGGTACGCGCAGCGAGATTCTCATAGGCCTGTTTGCGCTCCGGCAGATAGGACAGTTCCGCGTTGGTGAGGATGAGTTCCTCGGCAAGGCCGATCGATTGGCCGCCGATCTCGTCGGCCACCTTGCGGATCGCCGCCTCGATCGACATGCCCGATTCCACGCAGATCAGCATCAGGTCGAGCGCGTCCGGCCATGCCATCTGAATCGACTGCTTGCGCTTGCTCGCCTTGTTGTTGACGTAGACAACCGGCGCGTAGAAGCCCGCATAGGCGCCGACGATGCAGACGAAGCCCTTGATCATCGGGGGCTGCTCGGGCAACCCGCCGAGCAGGAAAACATAGGCCGCCGTTGCCGCGAAGAAGACGAAGGGCAGAACCAAGCGGAAGAAGAGGAAACGGGTCAGCGGGTTCTGGCCGCGGAAGCCCGCCACTTTCAGCTTCGCGACCGTGCTTTCGTCGGCGAGCAGGCGTCTCAGATCCAGCCGGTCGACGATAGCGCGCATGCCGTGTGACTGCTCTTCGCGCAGGCCCTTCCTGCGACGGTCGGCCTCCGCAGCGAGCCGCGCACGCTGCTTCATGCGCAACTCGTCGCGCTCGAGCGCGACCGACTTCATGCGCGACTTCAAGACGTTGCCGGACAGCGACGGCATCAACGTGAAGAAGGTCGCAAAGACCGCTATTCCCACCAGCATGGCGATCAGGAATGCCGGGTCTGTCAGAGCCTTGACGACTTGAGCGGTCATGCGGTCGACACCTTAAACTTCGAAATTCATCATCTTGCGCATCACGAAGATGCCGATCGACATCCAGATCCCGGAGACACCCAGGATCAGGTGGCCCGTGCTCGTGGTGAAAAGCGGCATGATGTAGTTCGGGCTGGAGAGGTAGACGAGAAATGCCACGATAAACGGCAGCGCGCCGATGATGGCGGCCGAGGCCTTGGCTTCCATCGAAAGCGCCTGCACCTTGGCCTTCATCTTCTTTCGGTCGCGCAGCACGCGCGACAGGTTGCCGAGCGCCTCGGACAAATTGCCGCCGGCCTGACTCTGAATCTGGATGACGATGCCGAAGAAGCCTGCTTCGGGGCACGGCATGGTTTCGGGCATGCGCAGCGTGGCTTCGGGTATGGACATGCCGAGTTGCTGGGATTCCACGATACGTCGGAACTCGGACTTGACCGGCTCCGGCGCCTCAGATGCGATCAGCCTGATGCCGTCATTGAGCGGCAGGCCTGACTTGACCGCGCGCACGATGATGTCGAGCGCGTTCGGAAATTCGTTGAGAAACCTCTTGACCCGTCGCGCGCGCAGAAAGCCCACGACCCAGCGCGGTAGACCGAAGGCGCCGGCGGCGAAGGCGCCCGGCAGTATGAGCAGCGGCGCGCCAAGGAAGTAGGCGACCATCGTCAGAACGACGCCGCAGACGACAGAATAAATGTACAAACGCTCCACGGAGATATGCAGGCCTGCCTGCTTGAGCTGGATTCTTAGCGGCGGCTTCTTGATGTTCTTGTCCGCAGCCAGTTGCTTGGCATCCAGTTCCTTCAGAGAATCCGAGACTGTTTTCCTGCGCTTTGCTGCCTCCGCGACGCGGTCTCGATTGGCCTTCACGACGGACCTGTCCGTCTCGGCCTTCTTGATGGTGTCGAGGCGGCGTTCGGTGGTCTTCTCCTCAGCGATGCTGTTGAAGAGGAACGCATAGGCCACCGCGCCGGCGCTGAAGCCGGCGAGCGCGATGAAAGCCAGTACCGTGGTGTCGATGCCGAACATCAGGGGTCAGCGTCCTCTTCGCCTGGGCATCAGCTCGCCCGCTTCTCCATGGACTCCAGGGCAACGGCCAGGCGCTGCTCCTCGCCGAAGTAGCGCGCGCGGTCCCAGAAGTGAGGCCGGCCGACACCCGTCGAGACATGCTCGCCGAGCAGTTTTCCGCCGGCGTCTTCGCCCTTGATGTTGTAGAGGACGAGGTCCTGCGTGATGATCACGTCGCCTTCCATGCCGATCACCTCGGTGATGTGTGTGATGCGGCGCGAACCATCGCGCAGACGGGCGGCCTGGATGATCACGTCAACGGAACCAACGATGATCTCGCGCACCGTCTTCTGCGGCAGCGTGTAGCCGCCCATCGCGATCATGGATTCCATACGGTTCAGGCATTCGCGCGGGCTGTTGGAGTGGATGGTGCCCATCGAACCGTCGTGACCCGTGTTCATCGCCTGCAGGAGGTCGAACACCTCAGGTCCGCGCACTTCGCCGACGATGATCCGCTCGGGACGCATACGCAGGCAGTTCTTCACGAGATCGCGCATGGTGACCTCGCCCTCACCCTCGAGGTTGGGCGGACGGGTTTCCAGGCGCACCACATGCGGCTGCTGTAGCTGCAGTTCAGCGGAGTCCTCGCAGGTGATGACGCGCTCCTCGCGGTCGACATAGTTGGTCAGACAGTTGAGCAAGGTCGTCTTGCCCGAACCGGTACCGCCCGAGATGATGATGTTGCAGCGGACGCGGCCGATGATCTTGAGCACTTCGGCACCCGCCGGCGAGATGGCCCCGAACTTGACGAGTTGGTCGAGCGTCAGCTTGTCCTTCTTGAACTTACGGATGGTGAGCGCGGTGCCGTCGATGGCGAGCGGCGGCGCGATCACGTTGACTCGGGAGCCGTCGGGCAGGCGCGCGTCGCATATCGGGCTCGATTCATCGACGCGGCGGCCGACCTGGCTGACGATGCGCTGGCAGATGTTGAGGAGCTGCTGGTTGTCGCGGAAGCGAACGCCCGTCTGCTCGACCTTGCCGTTCACTTCGATGTAGACGTTGCGCGAGCCGTTCACCATGATGTCGGCGATGTCGTCGCGGGCAAGCAGCGGCTCGAGCGGGCCGTAACCCAGAACGTCGTTGCAGATATCCTCGAGCAGTTCTTCCTGCTCGGCGATCGACATTGCAAAATTCTTGATCGCGATGATGTCGTTGACGATGTCGCGAATTTCCTCGCGCGCGCTGTCGGGATCGAGCTTGGCGAGCTGCGACAGGTCGATCGTGTCGATCAGCGCGGAGAAGACCTGGCTCTTGGTGTCGTAGTAGGTCTCGCTGCGCTCGCGCTGCATCCTGCGCGGCGGCTCGGCCGCCATCGGCGGAGCCTCCACCGAGCGGCGCGCGGCCGGTGCGGCCGGCGCAGCTTGGGCGGGGGCAGACGCCGGGGTGCGCGGAGGCTCGGGCGCTACCCGCTCCGGTGCTACCGTCTGCGCCGGCGCGCGGAACTCGTGCGTCGCCCGCGATCCATCGTCGTTACCTCGTTTACCGAACATGTGCCCCTACCACTCCGTCGGACTACGACTTCTTCTTCGACTTGAGTTTGCCAAGCAGGCCGCCTAGCCCAGCCAATCCGGCCTTCTTCTTGGTCTTCATCTCGCTTCGCCCGGTCAGGACGTGCGCGATCTCATTGAAGGCGCCGACTACCGGATGCGCAGCATCCATCTCGCCCAGCATGCGGCCATTGTTGGACGCGTTACCGAACAACAGCGGCTCGAACGGGATGACTGCCATGGGCGTGATATCGAGCGGCTCGGTGAAGTCTTCCGCCTTGATCTCGGGACGCTTGGGCACACCGGCCTGGTTGATGATGAGCTTCGGCGGCGGATCGTTAGGCCGCAAGCGCTTCAGCATATCGACGATGTTCTTGGTATTGCGCAGGTTGGCCAGTTCGGGCGTCGCGGTGATGACCACGTCATCCGCCTTGGAAAGCGTCATCTTGGACCAGGCGGTCCATACATGCGGCACGTCGAGGACAAGCATCGGCGCGCTGCGCTGCGCGGTGTCGATGATCTGGGTGAAGGCGTCCTGGTCGAAATCGTACACACGCTCCAGGGTCGAAGGCGCGGCCAGCAGCGACAGATGATCGGAGCACTGCGCCAGCAGTCGGTCGAGATAGACCTCGTCGATGCGCTCCGGCGAGAATACGGCCTCGGCGATGCCTTGCGCAGGGTCCTGGTCGAAATTGATGTTGGCGGTGCCGAAGGCAAGGTCGAGATCCGCAACGACAACGTCGGATTTGAAGAGATCCGACATCGTCCACGCGATGTTGTGCGCGATGGTCGAGGAGCCGACGCCGCCCTTGGCGCCGATGAAGGCGACCGCCCGGCCGATCGGCTCGGCATCAGGATCGACGAAGATTGTCGAGATGACGCTGACGACGTCCGCCATCGAGATCGGCGCCACGACATATTCGGACACGCCGGAACGGATCAGTTCGCGGTAAAGGCCGACATCGTTGTAGTGGCCGACGACCACCACCTTGGTGCTCGGGTCGCAATATTCGGCCAGTTGGTTCAACGACTGGAGCATCTCGCGCGGCTCCTTGCGCGACTCCAGGATAATCAGGTTAGGCGTCGGCGCGGACTTGTAGAGTTCGACCGCGGTGGCCGCACCGCCCATGTGTATCTTCAGATGCGCCTTGGCCATGCGGCGGTCCTCGCTGGCACGCTCGATCGGCTGGGCGACGCCTTCCGTCTCGCAAAACGCCTGTATGGAAATGCGCGGGACAGGCCGCAGGGCCTGCATGGCGGCCACTTCCGGCTCTTTTTCGCTGCCGGCGGGGCTGTCGTAAGCCAGATTGGTCATGTTGCCCTTACCCCAAGTTCGTTCGGCTTAGTAACCGACGTTTTCGTTGAAGCTTGAATCGCCGGTCTGATAATCACGGATCACGCGACCGCGGTTCTCAGCATCGATCGGGGTCTGCTTGCGCGGACCGAGCAGATCGGTCGGATTGGCGACCTGTGCCGCCAGGTTGTTCTGATAGGAACAGCCGAAGTTGGCGTAGTGCTTGTTGTCGCTGGTGTTCAGCACATCTTCCGGCCACCTGCCGCATTTGCCCGTCTGCGCGTCCATGCCGACATAGGAGATGCGCACCGGCGCCGAGACTTCTTCCGGACTGGCCTGGTAGGAGGAGAACATGATGCGGCTTGCGGGAACGCCGCTGTTCTTGGCTATGCGGGCAAAATCCTTCGCGGCATCGCCGGCGGCGACTGCGTTGGCGGAGCCCGATGGCTTGATGATGTTCAGCGTCGGCGCGGCGGACCGGTCGTAGCTCGACAGGAAGCCTTCGAGCGTGGCGCGCTGCGAGGCCGTCGCTCCCCTGTCGCTGGCTGCGACGGGAAGGTCGAGCTTCTCTTCCTTTTCCGCGATGATGATCGGATGATTGGTCCGATAATCGTCCGGGATAGCCCCGACGACCACCGAGTCGCGCTTCTGCATGGCGCATCCCGACATGAGCGAGACCGCAGCGACGGCAAGCACGAGACGCATCATGGCCGGCGTCCCGATCGGCTTGGTCCTGAACATTGTGTCAGACATCCCCGCAACCCTCACTTGTAGATGTAGCCGACGACGCCATGATAGCGGCCGTCGGGAAGATCAGTCTTCATTGTGCCGTAGACGCGGTTGACGCGGCCGAGGAACATGCCGGCGCCGTCGCTTGGGGCATTGAAATTGTCATCCGGCTTTGCGAGCTGGTTGCGCGCCGTCGGCCGGGCGATATAGGGCGTCACGATGATGACCAGTTCGGTCTCGTTGCGGATGAAGTCACGGCTGCGGAACAGCGTGCCGAGAACCGGCAGCTTCGACAGACCCGGCAACCCGTTCATCACCTGGCGGATGTCATCGCGGACGAGACCGGCGATCATCATCGATCCGCCCGATGGAAGTTCGACAGTCGTGTCGGCCAGACGCTTGCGGATCGACAAGGCAGTCATGCCAGGCAGGTTGTTGCGGGGATCGGGCATACCCAAAAGACAGGTCAGGCTGTTTTTACAGGCAGGACCGCCCTCGAGCGTCACCATTCCTTCGTTGGTCGGCTCGGACACCGACGTGCGTATCTTCAGACTGATGCGCCCGGCAGACAGGACGACCGGCTTGAACTCCAGGCCGATGCCATATTCGAGTTTTTCGACGTCGTAGGTGACCTGACCGGTCTGATTGTCGTCCGAAACAGCGCTGCTCCGGCCGGTCACGAGGTTGAATTCCCCCCCGACCCGGAACGTCGCCTGTTCGCCGGATACCGCGGTGAGCGTCGGCTCGGCCAGCGTCTTCATCACGCCCGCCTGTTCCATGGCGTTGAAGTAGGCGTCAACCGTCGATGTCGCCAGCCCCACGCCCGATGCTGAAAGGGGTTTGCCCAAACCGTACGCAGCCTCGCTGATCGCGCCCCACGAGATACCGTTGCTGCTTCCGCCGGCAATGAGGTTTACGCCAAGCTGCTTCATGACGTTTCGGCTGACCTCAGCCACCGTCACTTTCAGCATTACCTGGTCTTCGCCGATGATCTCGATCAGGTTGACGATGCCGCTGAGCTGGCGCGAGGAGTCCGGATTGTTGATGTCTACGCCGCCGCCATCGCTGCTGGCAGCAGCCGTCTGCGAGTACTGGCCGGTGGTTGCTTCGCCGCCGCGCACCAGCATGTAGGCGATCTGGGCGGCGCGCGCCGAGTCGAGCGGCGTATCGACCGTCCCGGTCAGGACGACGTTGTCGTTGATGAGCTCGACCTTCACGTCGGAAGTCGGGATGAAGCGCCTGATGCTTTCCTCGACACCAGCGGTGTCACGTTCGATCTGCAGGTCGAGGTTGACGATTTGCTCGCCGCCGGCGCCGAAGACGAAGATGTTGGTCTGGCCGACCGCCTTGCCGAAGAGATAGATGCGGCGCGCCGTACGCGTAACTGCGTCGGCGACAGCGGGATTGGCGACCAGGATGTCGTAGGCATCGGCCGGAAGGTCGATCACCACAGACTTGTTGAGGCCGAGCCTCACGTTCTGCGTGGCGACAGCCGATCCCACGCCGGCCTGGTTCCCACTGCCGTTGAGCTGGCCACCGGCGTGAGCATAGCCGGCTGGCAGGCCGCCGCCGGCAAGCAGCAGCGCCAATGCCGCAACCACACCGAAGGCGGATTTTGTACCGGCTGGCTTACGCAAGGCTTCAGTCACGCTCATTTCCTTGCTCCCTCTTCGGTAACCGCGCCGGCTCTTATCATCCTGATGGTACCGCGGCGGCCGTTGCCGGAAACGAGGTAATCGGCTTCCTTGGTCGCCTCTTCCTGCGCATCCACGACGGCGCGCAGCGCCAGGGTCAGCCGGTCGGCCATCTGCTGGGCGACCGTGATGATCTCAGCCTGCTGCGGCGTAAGTTCGAGCGTCGCGGTCTGGCCGACCTTGACGCGACGCCCCTCTTCGTCCTCCTGGATCGCCTGGTCGATGGCGAGCACGCGGATGTTCTCCAAGATGGTTTCGGTGACGAAACCGGCCGTGGCGGTCGCGGTGTCGGAGCGTCGCGTCATGATGACGTCGACATAGTCGTTTGGAAGAATAAAGCCGCCGGCCGAGGTGTCGGCCGCGATCTGGGTCGCTACTGCGCGGCGCCCCGTCGGCAGGATGGACGACATGAAGCTCTGGCCCTCACCGACAAGCTTCGATTTGCGCAGCGGCTCGCCGGAATACATCGCCACGCGGGCGATCGATCCCTTGTACTTTTCGAGCGCTTCCGGGTCGGCGGTCCGGGTAATGAAGTTTTCGTTCAGTCCATCGGAAGGCCAGGCCTGCCATTCCAGGGAGGATTGCAGAGCGGCACCCATGGGCACATCCGCACTCAACACCAGGACGTCACTAAGATCGATCGCCGGTCCCTTGTCCTCCACGATGACCTTGGGAGGAGGAGGAGCCATCATGTTCTTTGCGACGTAGCCGGCACCACCCGCCGCCGCCACCGCCACCCCAAGAATAATCAAACGGGATGCTGCCATTTGTCCAACCTCGTTACCTGGCAAACCCTCAAGCCAGGCCGGACAATGCGGCGGAAATCGTCAAATTAGAGTTAATGGATTGCTTACGATCGTGATTAATTTAAAGTTTACACGACCGTCGGGCGCCAGCCTTACTGGCCGGCAAGGCGGCCTAGCGCCCACACCATCAGAGGGGTGCTCGGATAAACGATGAGCCCCCCGAGCCCGAGCGCGATGCCATAAGGCACACCTCCCTTGCTGTTGGCCAGATGGCGCAGGAACATATTCTGGCCAGTGTAAAGCGCGAGCGCGGAATTGCGATAACCGAGCAGCGCGACCGTAAGGGCGCCGCCTATGAATGAAGAAATGACAAGGTATTCCAGAAGATGGAAATTGAGGCCCATCCATACCGCGGTGGCCGACATCAGCTTGGCGTCGCCGCCGCCCATTCCGCCGAGCGCAAAAAGGCTGAATGTGACTGCGAGCACCAGAGCGCCGGCGGCGAAGTGCCAGCCAAAGGCGACCCAATCCATTCCGGTTAGCGGCGCCACGATTGCGAAGACCGCGACAAGAAGCAGCGAAACCCGGTTCGCGATCGTCATCGACAGCATGTCGGAAAGCGCAGCGAAGACCATGCAGAACGGAAAGACGACGAAGATCAGCGCTTCAAGCATGAAGGGCTCCCTGCATGACTGCCACCATAGCGATACCCAGGCTCAGAACCTTACGCGGGCGCCCTTAATCGCTCGTGAAGGCAGAGTTCAAGATTCCCGGATACAAAAAAGGCCGCCGTTTCCGGCGGCCTTTTTCCAACCGGCTAGCCGGTAAGCGATTACTTCAGTTCGTCAGCAATCGTGTTGAACTGCGCACCGATCTGGTTGCCGACGGCGCCAGCGCCAGCCATGATGGCCAGAGCGATGAGGGCGGCGATCAGGCCGTACTCGATAGCGGTTGCGCCGGACTCGTCCTTCACAAAACGTGCAAAAAGCTTCGACATGGTAGAGCTCCTACTCCGTGTTACAGCACTTCCGTCAACTTCTGTGACCGGTTGATCGGATGAGCACACTGTACGGAGGAGCTCTTTCAAACGGCTTAAGAAACAGCCTTACCGAAACGTTTCCGGTTTCGATCGTAACCTTGGTTAACAACAGCGAAACATCCAGCACAACCAGGATCGAGCCGTGCCCTATATACAATAATGCTGGAGATCGGTGGCGCAGACGATCGAATTCGACGGCCTCTCCCGATCATGGCTCAGATCGCTTAACGCTTGGTTCACCAATCTCCTTCATGATCCGTTGAACCTAAATCGCGTCGGGGGTGTTCGTCATGGCGAAGCTTGGTCTGTCAGTGGGGCTCGCGCTTCTTGTTGCGTCGGCTATGCCCGCATCCGCCGAAACGGGTATCGACATCACCATGAACCAGGCAAAGGTGATCAAGCTCTCCCGCGAGGCCGATACCATCATCGTCGGCAATCCCGAGATCGCCGACGCTTCTGTCCAGGACGCGTCCACGATTGTTCTCACCGGCAAGGGTTTTGGGGTGACCAACCTCGTCGTTCTCGACGCTGAGGGCGGCCCGATCATCGACGAGCAGATTACGGTCAGCCGTTCCACCGCCTCCACGGTCCGCATCTATCGCCGTGCGGAAATCCAGACCATGTCCTGCACGCCGTTCTGCGAAGGCTCTTTCAAGTCCGAAGCGGAGCGCACCTCGGAAAGCGAGATGAGCGGCAACTAAGGCGCGCCGTATTCGCCGAAGACCAGAGTTAACGACAGCTTAATACGCTCGTTAAGATTAACGGCGACAACAAAACGCGCCTTCAACCCGCATGGCTTATGGTCAGCCGATACGGAATTGTAGTCGGGGCTTAAGATGAGCACGCCATGCGGCAACGCAGGACCAACGCGTAGTGGGGGCTTTTTCAGGCGCTTCGGCCGTAATCGGCAGGGCAGCGTCGCCATCGAATTCACGCTGCTGTCGATTCCCTTCGCGATGCTTGTCTTCGCGATCCTGGAGAGCTGCATCTCTTTTGCCGGCCAGCAACTCCTAGCAAACATCACAGACGACGTCGCACGCGAAATCCGCACCGGCCAGTTGAAGCCCGCCGCCATCAGCACGGAATCGCTGAAGGAGAAGATCTGCGACAGGCTGGAAATTCTCGTCGCAAAGGATTGCCCCGGACTCGAGGTCGACCTGCGCGAATTCCCGACCTTCGCGGCAGCGTCGGCGGTGAGGATAAAGCTGACGGCCGACAGGGACCTCGACACCAGCGAATTCGCGGTGAAGCCCGGTCTCTCCATGTCGAAGAACATGATCCGCGTATTCTACAAGTGGCCGGTCATTACCGATTTCATGGCGAAGATGATTTCCAACCTCAAGGGCGGCAAGACGCTGCTGTTCGCCACGGTGACGTGGCAGAACGAACCGTTCGACGACTGATGGCGAAAAGCGCGGGACGTCAGGAAGGACAGGAAATGTTCGTATCGGGCAGGGCATCCTTTCTTGCGCGGGTCAGGCTGTTCGCTCGCGACGGCAGGGGCGTCGCGGCGCTGGAGTTCGCGCTCGTCGTTCCGCTCCTGCTGATGCTGTACTTCGTCACGATGGAGGTGGCGCAAGCCATCGAGGCCAACAAGAAGGTCGGTCGCGTCGGCAGCATGGTCGGGGATCTCGTGACGCAGCAGCAGCAGATGTCAAAGAGCGAACTCGAGGGAATCATGCGCCTCGGCGAATCGACGCTGCAACCTTACAATCGCAGCGCGCCCGACATCGAAATAACCGCCATCGAGGTGACCGACGAAACGACACCCAAGGTCCAGGTCGTATGGGCGCGAAAGCTGGTCAACGGCTCATTCCTGGCCGGTTCTGCCAAAGGGACGCCGGTCACCATTCCACCCGCGCTGAGGATCAAGGGAAGCTTCCTGATCCGCGTGGAGGGAAAGCTGGACTATCGGCCAGTCATAACCTGGGCGGCGTCTGCCAAGGAAACACTGGGGCTCATGTCTGCGTTCGACAATATCCCCATGACGGAGACCTACTACCTGCGTCCTCGCATGAGCATGACGATCCCCTGCACGGACTGCTACTGAGCATCTGAGGCCGGTGCAGCCATCGACCGTGCCACCTCCAGCGCAAGCGCGTAGTCCGATGCCGCGGCGGGTGTGAAGCCGCCCAGGCGATAGGCCTCCAGCCTTTCGTACATCTCCGGGTCGGCGAGCTTCATCCTGGTCAGGAACTCCGTCAGCCTGCCCTTTGGGTCGGGATCGAGCGCGATCGAGACGGCGTGCGGGCCGTAGCGGAGAGTGTCCGACTGCCAGACGACAGTCAGCCTCGAGCGATCTATTCCCGCGGCCTCCAGCCGGGCGATGGTTCCGCCGCTTGGTGTTGCGTCCGGCGCATTGGGAGGCATGGCGGTGATCCAGCCGAAGATCGCGTCCGCCGCGCCGTCAATCAGCAAAGTTTCGGCAGCCTCCGCCGATCCGGCCTGCAGCAGAAAGTCCTCGGTACCGCTAAGCGACCTGCCGCCCGGCCGAAACATTGCGAGCGGCACCTGATGACCCGCTACGCTGTCAGGCGGCAACAGGGCTATTTTGCGTCCGGTCAGATCGTCCGTGGTGCTGATCTTCCCGTCCAGGACGATAAGCACTGACCGAATGCCCGTCGAACCGTCCTCGCCTGTCGGGGCGACGAGCGGTTCGATGCATTCGCAGCGCAGGGACGCAGCCGCATAGGCTGAGGCGCTGTAGACGGCATAGTCGATCCGGCCGGACACCTGCGCGTCGATCAGCGCCGGATAGCTCCGAGCAACGAAGAACTCGACCTTCATGCCGAGCGCCTCGCCGAAGGCCTCGTTGAGCTCCGTCAGTCCTGGGATCGCGTTTCCCGCACCCGGCTCTGCCACGATGCCCACCCTGAACGTTCCGATATCCTCACGCCAGCCGGCCATTGCCGGCTGGGCCAGCGGCCACGTCGCCGTCAACACAGCCAATGCCTTCCATGTCGCAGGGCGACGCATCGTTTCGCTTCCGAATTGCCAATGTTCCTGCCAGACCCTATGTCTGCCTTCATCGATCCGGCAACAGGGGCCAGTACTTTTCCAATGTCGCGTGCGTTCCTGTTCGTCCTCGACTCTTTCGGCATTGGCGGCGCCGGTGACGCTGCGCGCTTCGGCGACGCAGGCTCGAACACGTTTGGTCACATAGCCGAGGAATGCGCCTCGGGGCGCGCCGACGTTGCAGGTCTCCGATCGGGACCGCTCCATATCCCGAACATGATGTCGCTTGGGCTCGGACGGGCGTCGCTCGCAGCGGGGCACGAGGCGGCCGTCGATGCTGTCACACTCCGGCCAGCGGCCGTTTACGGCGCGGCCGAAGAGGTCTCGTCCGGCAAAGACACGCCATCCGGCCACTGGGAAATCGCGGCGCTGCCGGTCCCCTTCGACTGGGGCTATTTCCCCCAGACGACTCCGACCTTTCCCGCAAGCCTGACCGAAGCGATCATCCGCGAGGCGGATCTGCCCGGCATACTCGGCGACTGCCACGCGTCCGGCACCGTGATCATCGAGAAATATGGCGAGGAGCATATAAGGACAGGCAAGCCGATCCTCTACACCTCGGCCGACTCCGTCATCCAGATCGCGGCGCATGAAACCCATTTCGGGCTGGAGCGTCTCTATGAGCTGTGCCTGACGACGCGCAGGCTGGTCGATCCACTCAACATCGGCCGGGTGATCGCTCGCCCCTTCGTCGGCGAAAGCACAGCCACGTTCGAGCGTACCGCGAACCGTCGTGACTTCGCCGTGCCGCCGCCCGAGCCAACTCTGCTCGACCGCCTCGCCGCGCGCGGTTCGAAAGTTATCGGTGTCGGCAAGATCGGCGACATCTTCGCACATCGCGGCGTCACAGAGGTACGCAAGGCGGCCGGCAACATGGCGCTGTTCGACGTTGCGCTATCGGCCATGCGCGATGCGGGCGACGGCGACCTCGTGTTTGCCAACTTCGTCGATTTCGACACGCTCTACGGACACAGGCGCGACGTCGCGGGATATGCCGCCGCGCTGGAGGCCTTCGACCGCCGGCTGCCGGAGGCCCTGGCCTTGCTGATGCCGGGCGATCTGCTGCTGCTGACCGCAGACCACGGCTGCGATCCCACCTGGACAGGCACCGACCACACGCGCGAGCGCGTGCCGATCTTCGGCTTTGCCGCAGCCCTGCCCGGCGGAGATGTAGGGTTGCGCCCGACCTATGCGGATATCGGCGAGACCATCGCCGAACATCTGGGGCTGCCAGCAGGACGGCACGGTGCCTCGTTCTACCGGACGATCGCCTGACATGCCCGAGCTACCGGAAGTCGAAACCGTCCGCCGGGGACTCCAGCCGGTCATGGAAGGCGCACGCATCCTGTCTGTCGAGACAAGGCGGCCCGACCTGCGCTTTCCCTTTCCACCAAATTTCGCTGAACGTCTGTCGGGCAGGAAGATCATTTCGCTAGGACGACGCGCAAAATATCTCACCGCCGACATCGAGGGCGGGCCGCTGCTGATCTGCCATCTCGGCATGTCCGGCTCGTTCCGGATCGAGGAAGAGGACGGCGGTTCGACACCGGGTGTCTTCCACCACGAGCGCTCGAAATTATCCTCGCACGATCACGTCATCTTTCATCTTGCCTCGCCCGATGGCGGCAAAGCCAAAGTCATCTTCAACGACCCTCGCCGATTCGGTTTCATGCTGTTCGCAGACGCAGGCAACGAACACCCGATGCTTGCCGGCCTCGGCGTGGAGCCGACAGGGAACGCGCTCGGCGGCGCACTGCTGGCCGACCTGCTGCGCGGCAAGAAGGCGCCGCTCAAGGCGGCGTTGCTCGACCAGACGTTGATCGCCGGCCTCGGCAACATCTATGTCTCGGAGGCCCTGTGGCGCGCCGGCCTTTCGCCGCGCCGATCAGCCGGCTCCATCGTGTCGGCCAAGGGCGGGCCGGGTGTGCGGGCCGAAAAGCTTGCCGACGCAATCTGCTCCGTCATCGCGGACGCAATCGAGGCCGGCGGGTCGTCGCTGCGCGACTATGTTCACGCCGACGGCTCGCTCGGCTACTTCCAGCATTCCTTCTCGGTCTATGACCGCGAAGGCGAACCCTGCAGGCGACCGGGATGCCGCGGCACGATCCAGCGCATTGTCCAGAGCGGGCGGTCGACATTCTATTGCCCTGCCTGCCAGCGCTGATGCACAGTCCGACCAGAGACCAGGAACCGAACCATGAGCTATGAAACTATCATCCTGGAGAAGCGCGGCAAGGTTGCGCTGGTGACGCTAAACAGGCCGAAGGCGCTGAATGCGCTGAACCGCCAGGTGCTCGCCGACCTTCTGGCGGCCTTTGGCGAGATCGACGCCGACCCGGAGATTTCGGCCTCGGTGCTGACCGGCTCGGAAAAGGCCTTCGCCGCCGGCGCGGACATCAAGGAGATGGCCGCGATGGATTATGTCGAGGCCTACCTCACCGACCGCTTCTCCGGCTGGGAGGAGTTCGCAAGGTCGCGCAAACCGATCATCGCGGCAGTCTCCGGCTATGCGCTCGGGGGCGGCTGCGAACTCGCCATGATGTGCGATTTCATCATTGCCGCCGACACGGCGAAGTTCGGCCAGCCGGAAATCACGCTCGGCGTGATACCGGGCATGGGTGGCTCGCAGCGGCTGACTCGTTATGTTGGCAAGTCGAAGGCGATGGACATGGTGCTGACCGGCCGCATGATGGACGCTGCGGAAGCCGAGCGCTGCGGACTGGTCTCGCGGATGGTGCCGGCGGCGGATCTCGTGGAGGAGGCCCTGAAGGCGGCCACAAAGATCGCGGAGTTCTCGCAGCCTGCCGTGATGATGGCCAAGGAGGCGGTGAACCGCGCCTTCGAGACGACGCTGGCCGAGGGGCTGCGCTTCGAGCGGCGTCTCTTCCACTCGCTGTTCGCGTTGGAAGACCAGAAGGAAGGCATGGCGGCGTTCGCCGAGAAACGTCCCGCGAAATTCCGCAACCGATGAGTGGCAGAATCTGCGCAATCCTCGTTGACGCACCGGAAAAGCTGAACTATAAGCCCGCACCAACCGAGGCGGCCTGACGGCTGCCCGTTTATTTTTGCGCTGGTCATTATCTCACAGCGCTTATCGAACAGATACGAAGAGAGGCATCATGGCCAATACATCGTCGGCCAAAAAGGCGGCGCGCAAGATGGAGCGCAAGACTGCCATCAACAAGAACCGCCGTTCGCGGGTCCGCACCTATGTGCGCAAGGTTGAAGAGGCTCTTGCAGCGGGCGACAAGGCTGCCGCCGCTGAAGCCTTCAAGGCCGCACAGCCCGAGTTGATGCGGGCAGCGACCAAAGGTGTCATGCATTCCAACACGGCTTCGCGGAAGGTTTCGCGCCTGGCGCAGCGGGTAAAATCGCTCTCCGCCTGAGGCGATACTGAGCTTCAAACTCTACCCAAAAACCCGGCGTCACACGCCGGGTTTTTTGTTTGCCGGACAATGGCTTGGACGGCACTCGCCGAAGCCTTCTCCGCGGTCTGGAACGAGGCCTTGGGACTGCTTTTCGACGTCGTTGTCGACCGCCCGTTTTTCTTTGCCGACATATGCGCAATTTCTCAATTAGAAGGCCGTCGCGCCGGCCAGAAGCAACTTTACGCCTGTCAAAAATAATTCATATTTATCAATATCTTGCAGATGGTCATCCACAGGTTGCGCAAGGCGCGTCCTCCGCTCCGGGGACAAGTCGGTGTCAAGCGAATAATTTGAAAAAATTTCGTCCACGGCAGGCAATTTTGACAGCTTTGCGAAAAGGTTTTGAATCACAAAGGCTTTGTCGATCCGACCATCTTCGCGGTCGCCTGAATCGGGTCATCCGGAGGCCCGATTCATTAAAAATCGGTTAGTGCCGCCCTTGCCCTGCGGTCCGCGATTTTTGTAAGGTCAGATCGTCAAGACGGACGGGCGGCAGCCTCCGACAAACCAGCCAGATAAGGCAAAGTTTGCAACATGGACGATTCCGTGTGCGGGGAAGTTTTGTCCGTTTCGACGCCAAGTGGGGTTAGCAGCAGCGCGTAACAGTCAGAGCCTGGCAGTTGTGCCGGGCAGGTGTCTTTTGCTTGCGTCAGTCGACGCGGCAACAGCGCAGGAGAACTGTTGACCCATTCTGGAAGAATGACCTGTCGGGTATGCGGCCTGGCAGCCGGAATGCGAGGAACGGAACGTTGAAAATGCAAAGCGGCATCATCGAGAGGGACACCCAGGGCGGGGTTCCCTTTCCTATCCAAATGATCGGGGGTAACGACATGGCGGCGGCTTCGAACGATGCGGAGAAGATTTTCGAGCGTTCGAAGGCACAGTTGAAGGCGAGGCTGGGAGCGGAAGTCTATTCAAGCTGGTTCGGCCGCATGAAGCTCGACGAAGCGTCCAAGGGCGTCGTGCGTCTTTCGGTGCCGACCGCCTTCCTGAAGTCGTGGATCAACGGACACTATCTCGACCTGATAACGGAGCTGTGGCGACAGGATGAGCCGGGCCTGCTGCGCGTCGAGATCGTCGTGCGCAGCGCCACGCGCCAGACGCGCCCTGCGGTCGACAGCGAGGTGGAACAGCCGCGCAAGGCGAGCCGCCCTGTGCAGACCGCACTGGGGTCTGGAACGATCGCCAATGTCAGGGGCGAAAGCCCTTCCCTGCCGCGCACGGGGTCCGCTGCGCCGGCGCCGGAGTTCCGCCAGGGCGTGCTCGGCTCGCCGCTCGACCATCGCTACACCTTCCAGTCCTTCGTAGAGGGACCGTCCAACCGCGTGGCGCTTGCAGCCGCGCGTGCAGTGGCTGAATCCGCGTCGCGCTTCAATCCGCTGTTCCTCCACGCGACAGTCGGGCTCGGCAAGACCCATCTGCTTCAGGCCATCGCGGCGGAGTCGCTCAGGCAGAATCCGAAATCGCGCGTCGTCTACTTGACCGCCGAATATTTCATGTGGCGCTTCGCCACCGCGATCCGCGACAACAACGCCCTGACGCTGAAGGAGCAGTTGCGCGACATCGACCTGCTGATCATCGACGACATGCAGTTCCTGCAGGGCAAGTCGATCCAGCACGAGTTCTGCCACCTCATCAACATGCTGCTCGACAGCGCCAAGCAGGTTGTCGTCGCCGCCGACCGGCCGCCTTCCGAACTGGAATCGCTAGAGCCGCGCGTGCGTTCACGCCTCAATGGCGGCGTCGCGCTTGAAATGTCGGCGCCAGACTACACGATGCGCCTCGGCATGCTGAAGCTCCGCCACGACGCGGCAAAGGCGGAGGACGCGGCCATCGACATCTCGGAGGACATCCTCGCCTATATCGCCCGCACCGTGACCGGCAGCGGCCGCGAACTGGAGGGTGCGTTCAACCAGTTGCTGTTCCGCCAGAGCTTCGAGCCGCAGATCACGCTGGAGCGCATCGACGAGATTCTCGGCCACATCTATCGCTCCGGCGAGCCGAAGCGCGTACGCATCGAGGACATCCAGCGCATCGTCGCGCGGCACTACAACGTGTCGAAGACCGAGCTTCTGTCCAACCGGCGCACCCGGACCATCGTCAAGCCGCGGCAGATCGCCATGTATCTCGCCAAGGTGATGACGCCGCGCTCGCTGCCCGAGATCGGCAGGCGTTTCGGCGGTCGCGACCACACGACCGTGCTGCACGCCGTGCGCAAGATCGAGGATCTTTCCGGCAACGACAACACGCTGGCGCAGGAACTTGAACTGCTGCGCCGCCTGATCAACGACCAGGCCTGAAAATCCCCTATCCGGCCGGTTTCACGCAACCGGCCGGCTTATCCCCCGGAAAGCCCGCCGAAAGGCGCTCGCAGGGCCGGTCGGGCTTGCCTTCCCGGCGGTTTTCCTGTCATTTTGCGCCGATTCTTAAGTGTTTCAGGCCTGTGGCGGATTCCGGGTCCGGAAGTCCGGTTCTATCTTACAAGTGAGCTCGTGCGGTCATGCGTGTCATTCTCGAACGGTCGAACCTTCTCAAGTCGCTGAACCATGTCCACCGTGTCGTGGAGCGTCGCAATACGATCCCGATCCTGTCGAACGTGCTGCTCAACGCTTCGGGCGCTGTGCTTGAACTGAAGGCTACCGATCTCGACCTCGAAGTGACCGAGGCGACGCCTGCCAGCGTTGAGCAGGCCGGCGCGACCACGGTGCCGGCGCACCTGCTCTACGACATCGTGCGCAAGCTCCCTGATGGAGCGGAGGTGATGCTGCGGACCGACGAGGACGGCAACGCGATGTCTGTCATTTCCGGTCGCTCCAGCTTCCGCCTGCAGTGTCTGCCGCAGTCCGATTTCCCCGAACTCACCGCTGGTTCCTTCTCGCACATCTTCCGTCTGGATTCGGCAGCGCTGAAGGGGCTGATCGACAAGACGCAGTTCGCAATCTCGACCGAAGAGACCCGCTACTACCTCAACGGCATCTACCTCCACACGATCGAGACCGGCGGCAAGCTGAAGCTGCGCGCGGTTGCGACCGACGGCCACCGCCTGGCGCGTGCGGAAATGGACGCGCCTGCCGGCTCCGAAGGCATGCCCGGCGTGATCATCCCGCGCAAGACCGTGGCCGAATTGCAGAAGCTGGTCGACGTGCCAGATGTGGCGGTGGCGACCGAGCTTTCGGACACCAAGATCCGTTTCACCATCGGCAGCGTGGTGCTGACCTCGAAGCTGATTGACGGGACGTTCCCCGACTACCAGCGCGTCATCCCGACCGGTAACGACAAGGCGCTCATCATCGACCGCGCCACCTTTGCCTCTGCCGTCGATCGCGTTTCCACCATCTCGTCGGAACGTGGCCGCGCGGTGAAGCTGTCGATCGCTGACGGGCAGGTCACGCTCACCGTCAACAATCCGGATTCCGGTAGCGCGACCGAGGAACTGGCGGCGGACTATTCCTCCGATCCGATCGAGATCGGCTTCAATGCCCGCTACCTGCTCGACGTGTCAGGCCAGCTGTCGAGCGGCGACGCCCGCTTCATGCTGGCCGATTCCGGCTCGCCCACGCTGATCCAGGACACCGGCGACGACAACACGCTCTACGTTCTTATGCCGATGCGCGTCTGAGACAGCATCGGCCTTGACCGTCGGCGGACCCTATATCCGTAACCTTGCGCTTACGGACTTTCGCAACTATTCCGCTCTTTCGCTCGATCTTCGCCCGGGCCTCGTCGTGTTCAGCGGCGAGAACGGTGCGGGCAAGACCAATCTCCTCGAGGCGATCTCGTTGCTGACGCCGGGTCGGGGTTTACGCCGCGCGCCCTACGCGGATGTCGCGCGGGAGGGAAGCACAAACGGCTTCGCCGTCCATGCTGAGATGGACGGGCCGACCGGAACCTTCGATGTCGGAACCGGCACCGCGGGTCTGGACCCCGGCGATACCGGGCGGCGCGTACGCATCAATGCTGCGCGGGCCACTGCGGACGAACTGCTGGAATGGCTGCGGGTGCTCTGGCTGACGCCCGCGATGGATTCGCTCTTCACGGGGCCGGCCGGAGACCGCCGTCGCTATCTCGACCGGTTGGTGCTGGCGGTCGATCCCGGACATGGCCGCCGAGCGCAGGACTACGAGAAGGCGATGCGCAACCGCAACCGACTGCTTTCGGACGGCTCGCGCGACCGCGCCTACTTCGAGGCGATCGAGGTGCAGATGGCGGAAACCGGCACGGCGATTGCCGCCGCCCGCGTGGAGATGGTGCGGCTGCTATCAGCGATGATCGACAGGTTGCCGGACGGCCCGTTCCCGCAGGCTGACCTTGCGCTCGACGGATTTCTGGAAGCGATGGTCGGGTCGTCTCCGGCCATCGAGATCGAGGAACGCTTTCGGGCGGCGCTGGCTTCCGGCCGCGAGCGCGACCGCGCCGCGGGGCGCACTCTCGACGGGCCGCATCGCTCGGACCTCATCGTCCGGCATCGCCCGAAATCGATGCCGGCCGAACTCTGCTCCACCGGAGAGCAGAAGGCGCTGCTGGTCGGCATCATGCTCTCGCACGCACGACTTTGCGGCGAGATGGCGGGTGGTGCGCCGATCCTGATGCTGGACGAAATCGCGGCCCATCTGGACGCCGGTCGTCGGGCCGCGCTCTTCTCGATTCTCGACGAACTCGGCAGCCAGACTTTCATGACCGGCACCGAGGCGGAGCTTTTTTCCAGCATCCGCGGTCATGCGCAGTTTCTGACGGTCGATCATGGTAGTGTCCGGCATACATTTGAACCTTGATTTCAAACGGTGCCCTCTTGGCCTCATATATCGAAGACTTGAAAGCGAAGACCGGGCAATGGTCCAGTCTGGGAGAAAAGCATTATCTCGATGGCACCGCGCGAATAGGGCACCTATCAAAACACGGTAGCCAAGCTTACCTGCACAATTGGTACGGACCCCTTAGCGAGGCCGAGGTCGACGAGTTGGCGCGGATTGTCATGCAACCAATTCCGGAAAGCTTGAGGCACTTCTACCTTCATCACAACGGATGCGACCTCTTTCGGCGCAGTATCGTGGTCTTTGGTTTTAGAAAGAGCTACGATAGGGCAGATTTCGATACGATGGCCTGTAGCCCCTTCGATCTGGTGACTCCTGCCGTCACAAGGAGAAACATGAGTCCTTCAGGTCAGGGACTATGTATATGCACTTACCAAGATAAGTCTCCGGTATTCATAGAACCGGATGGAAGAGTAGTTCGCACGCCTGACGATTTCTCGCGTTCAGTGCTGAATGAATGGAGTGGTTTCGAGGCGTGGATGGCCTCGGAATTCGCCCGAGTAGGTGGGTACTTTGATCAGTCAGGGAGATGCACCGTTCCCTTGAGTGAAACGGCACCGCGATTTCGATCCAAGCACTGGAATTGAACGGGATGGCCCCTCTCTCGCCGGATGAACTCGAACGCTATGCGCGCCATATCGTGCTGCCGGAGATCGGCGGCGCGGGCCAGCAGAAGCTAAAGCGTGCGCGCGTGCTCGTCGTCGGTGCGGGAGGACTGGGCTCGCCGATCCTGCAATATCTGGCTGCAGCGGGCGTCGGCACGCTCGGCATCGTTGATGATGACACAGTGTCGCTGTCGAACCTGCAGCGGCAGGTGATTCACGACAGCGCATCGGTCGGACGGCCCAAGCTCGACAGCGCGCTTGAGGCTATCCGGCGAACCAATCCGTATGTAAGTGTTGACTTACATAACGTGCGGCTGGATGCTGAAAATGCTGGGGCGCTTGTTGCGCAATATGACGTCGTCGCGGATGGGTCGGACAATTTCGCGACGCGCTATGCGGTGGCCGACGCCTGTGAAGCCGGTAGGCGGCCTCTGGTGCATGCCTCTGTCGGCCGTTTCGATGGCCAGATTACGGTGCTGAAGCCCTATGAAACCGGAAGCGACGGCACGCCCAATCCGTCCTATCGCGACCTTTTTCGGGAGCCACCGCCGGACGGGCTGGTACCATCCTGCGCGGAGGCTGGCGTTCTTGGTGCGCTAACCGGTGTCGTCGGCACTCTGCAAGCCATGGAGGTGATCAAGCTGATCACCGGGATCGGCGAGCCGCTGGTCGGCCGGCTGCTGCTGTACGATGCTCTGGCCGCGCGCTTCGACACGATCAGTTACAAGGCCCGTAGATGAGCGTGCATCTGACCGCCGAGGAGCGCGCCATCGCTGCGGGCGACGCCGGCGATGGGTCCGCCATGGCGATGCGCATCCTCGCCGAGAGCGCCAAGTTGCTCGGCGCGCCTCGTCTCATCCCGATTGCGTCCGCGCACATAGACGGCGCGCTTTATCACGGCGATTCGGGCACACTCTTTGCCGAACGGCTGCTCGAAGGCGGCGCGCAAGTCTCGGTGCGCTCGACGCTCAACGTCGGCGCGCTAGACCTGACGGGCTGCTCGCGCGTACGGCTGGAAGAGCCGGCGCGCGGCATGGCGCGGCGCATGATGGACGCCTATCGCAGGCTCGGCTGCGAGCAGAACTGGACCTGCGCGCCCTATCAGGCAGGCCACCGGCCGGCTGCCGGCACTGACGTCGCCTGGGGTGAATCCAATGCGGTGGCGTTCTGCAATTCGGTTCTCGGCGCACGCACCAACCGCTATGGCGATTTTCTCGACATCGCCTGCGCGATCGCTGGCCGCGCTCCCGACTACGGTTTGCACCGACCGGAAAACCGTCGCGCCACGCTCGTCTTCGACGTGTCCGCTTTGCCGGCGAAATTTCTCGAGTCCGAAGTCGCGTGGCCAATACTCGGCAATCTCTACGGTCGCGAAGTCGGCAACGCGGTCGGTGTCGTCGTTGGTGTGACACGCCATCCCGGCGAGGATGCGCTGAAGGCTTTCGGAGCCACAGCCGCATCCTCGGGTGCGGTCGGGCTTTTTCACATGGCCGGCGTAACGCCGGAGGCACCAATGCTGGAGACCGCACTTGGCGGGCATAAACCGGAAACAACTTTAGTTGTCACGCCGCAGATGGTGGCCGACGCTCGCATGTCGCTTTCCACCGCTGTGTCGGATGACAAGATCGATGCCGTCGCCATCGGCAGTCCGCATCTGTCGCTGGCCGAATTCGACAGGCTGGAAGCGCTGATCGATGGGCGCAGGCTCCGTGTGCCCATCTACGCCTGCACGGGCCGGCATGTCGTCTCCGAACTCGACCGGCAGGGCCGGCGCGGCGCGCTGGAAGCCGCAGGCGTAGTTGTCGTCGCCGACACCTGCGTGGTGGTGACGCCGATCCTGCCCGACAGACCCGAAGGTGTCTTGATGACCAATTCTGGCAAGTTCGCGCATTATGCGCCCGGAAACACCGGATATGCAGTGATCTACGGCTCGCTGGCCGACTGCGTCGAGACTGCCGCAACAGGTAAGCCTATACTTACGGATTTCGGATGAGCGCGATGCTAGCTGAAATCCTGGTTCCCGGGAGGCCAGCCAGCGGCCCCGCGCTGGCGTTGTCCGCGCCGATCAGTTTCTGGGGCGGTGTCGATCCGAAAACGGGCCACATCGCCGATGTGCGCCATCCCGAGCATGGCCTAAGCATTGCAGGCAGCGTACTGTTCCTGCCCGGCACAATCGGCTCCTCCTCGGCTTCGGCCGTGCTGATGGAATTGGTTCACAGTGGACGTGCGCCGGCCGCCCTTGTCCTGCACGAGCCGGACGCGATCCTGCTGCTCGGTCTGATCGTCGCGCGTGAGATGGGCTGGGAGACTCCCCTGGCGCTGCGTCTCGACCGGAGTCGGTTTGGCACGTTCGCCGGACGCCACGTCACGGTGGAGGCGGATGGAAGTCTGTCGTGACTGCCCCGCTCAGAAGCGGAAGCTCATGCCCTGCTCCGGCATGATGTAGCGCACACCGAGCGTATTGCCTGCCTCAAGTTCGCCGAGGATCGCCTCGGTGGGTTGCATGCCCTTCTTCAGCGAATATTTGACGTGGCTGACGATGATGGGAAGATCCTTCAGCGAACCCGCCCCCGCCAATGCCTCCAGTTCGGCCAGAGACTTCTGCAGCCATTCCGGCGTCAGGTGGCCGAACAGGTATTCGTCCGGCTGCGCGTTGGTGTAGGACACCTCGATGATGATGGCCTTGAGATGCCCGGCCTTCGCGCGCTTTGCTACAGCGGCCCAGAGGTCACGCATGCGTGTGGACTTCTCGACCTCGTCCGGCCCGGTATCGCCGAAACAGAGGAGCGCGTCGTCGCCGCTCTCGATCAAGAAAGCGGTGGACTCGGTGCCGCCGTGTGATAGCGGGAAGGCGGTGACCTCCATTGCGGTGCCATCGAGCATGCGCTGTTCGCCCGGCGTCAGGTCTGTCAGCGCGTATTTCTTCAACTGCGGCGCCTTACCGCCGAACGCGAAGTTCGGCCAGGCCTGCCAGTTGAAGTAGGTGTCCTGGATCGCGGCGGTCACCGACGGAAGCCCGTAGATCGGCTTCTTCGAATCGTCGGGCGACGCGATGACGATGCCGGCCACATGGTCCATGTGGGCGTGGCTGACCAGATATCCCTTGATGGTCTCCGTCAGCACATAGCCGATGCGCGTATAGGGCGAGTCTGCCGGGACTTCGACAGCATCGAACGCGCCTTTCGCGTCCGCGACACGCAGTCCGTTCACCAGTGAACCCGCGTCGCAGGTGACGGCGCGGTTGTCGCCTGCCGGCGCAACCATGAAGGCGCTCAGATTGCCGTCCTCGATGCCGCCGCGCGCGCCGAGCACGACCACGTCGAAGCCGACACCGGCATTAGCTGCTGAAAGCGTCGACAGAACAGTAATGGCAACTGCCGGGAATCTGCCTGACATCGGTCTCATGCCACTGGATCCTATGCTCGACGCACGGCCACGCTAGTCACATGTGACAGAAGCAGCCGAAACAGCGTCAGCTTTCCGAATAGGGAATATCGCGAACGGTACCCGGGATGTATCTACCAACCCAAAGCTGGTCTTCTTGGCGATATTCGAGCTCGGCTTCCATCTCCAATCCATCCTCATAGAGAATAACACGCAGGCCCTCTCGCGGCCCGCCTGGAATCGCAGCTAGGTCGGCCTGGGATGCGCCCATATCGAGGCAGAACCAATCGACCAGCGCGCCGTCTTGCTCTCGCCGATCGAACAGTTCGTTTTCGTCGAAATACACGCGGTGCATCGACTCACACACGCACGGGCAGAACCCGGTCCGGCGGCCGGTGGCCGTCCTGATGGGCGCGGATGTTGATGATGACCTTGTCGCCCATGTCGATACGGCCTTCGATCGTGGCCGAACCCATATGCGGCAGCAGCACGACCTTGTTCTGCGCGGCGAGCTTCAAGAGCTTCGGGTTGATTGCCGGCTCGTGCTCGAAAACGTCGAGGCCGGCGCCGGCGATCCTGCCCTCGTGGATGAGCTTGATCAGCGCATCCTCGTCGATGATATCGCCGCGCGCGGTGTTGACGAGATAGGCTGTCGGCTGCAGCAGCGCCAACCGGCGCGCCGACAGCAGATGGAATGTGGCCGGCGTCGACGGGCAGTTGACCGAGATGATGTCCATGCGCGCCAGCATCTGGTCGAGGCTTTCCCAATAGGTGGCCTCCAGCTCGTCCTCGAGCGAGTCCATCACGCGCTTGCGGTTGTGGTAGTGGATGGAGAGGCCGAACGCCTTGGCGCGGCGCGCCACCGCGGTGCCTATGCGGCCCATGCCTACGATGCCAAGGCGCTTGCCCCAGATGCGGCGGCCGAGCATCCAGGTCGGCGACCAGCCGGCCCATTTGCCATCTCCGGCAAGGGTGTTTGCTCCTTCGACTATGCGACGCGGCACGGTGAGGATCAGGCCCATCGTCATGTCGGCTGTGTCCTCGGTCAGCACGTTGGGCGTGTTGGTGACGGTGATACCCCTCTTGGCGGCGGCGGCAACGTCGATGTGGTCGACGCCGTTGCCGAAATTGGCGATCAGCTTGAGGTTTTCTCCCGCGCTGGCAATCAGCGTGCCGTCGATGCGATCGGTGATCGTCGGAACGAGGACCTCAGCCTCCTGGACGGCCGCAGCGAGTTGCTCGCGGCTCATCGGACGGTCGTCTATGTTCAGCCGCGCGTCGAACAGTTCGCGCATGCGGGTCTCAACCTGATCCGGCAGCTTGCGCGTTATGACGACGAGAGGTTTTTTCCTGCCGGCCATTATTCCCTCAACTGCGGTCCTGCTTCAGACCTCTTTAACCAAGAGAGGTGAAACTGGAAACAGGCCCCGGCCGGCTGCCTGTGTAACAAGACGCCCCGCCGATGACAAAGAAAAAGGGAGCACTCCGCCGTGGCGCAGGCGGACCTCCTGTCCGTAGAGGAACGAAGGTGTACCGTTTTTCGTCTCTCCGCCTGATCGCCGCGCTTGCTGCCGGCGTCATCGCCATGCCAACGCTTGTCTTGGAGGCCGCCGCAGCGCCAGCCGAGCAGCAACCCGCCGCCGCGGCCGACGCCCGGCGCGGACCTAGCGGCCTGCCGCTTCCGCGTTTCGTCAGCCTGAAATCGGGCCGCGTGAACTCGCGCATCGGACCCGGCGTGAACTACGCCGTCGACTGGCTCTACCTGAAGCCCGGCCTGCCGATGGAAATCATCCAGGAATATGACAACTGGCGACGCGTGCGTGACGCCGACGGCGCAGAGGGCTGGGTCAACCAGTCGCTGCTTTCCGGCCGCCGCACAGCGATCGCCGCGCCTTGGCAGAAGGGCAAGGACGCCAGGATTAACCTGCTGGCGCGCCCCAACGGCGATGCGCGTATTGTCGCCGTGGTCGAGCCGGGCGCGATCGGCAGCATTCGCAGTTGCGACGGCAGCTGGTGCGAGATGGCTTTTGGCGGGCAATCCGGCTGGGTCAGCCAGTCGCAGGTCTGGGGCGCCTATCCGGGCGAACTCGTGAAGGACTGAGCCGGAAGCACCGGCGTATCAGGCGCGCTTGGGGCGCAGCCTCACCACGATGTCGACATTGACGATCTCCATGCCTTCCGGGGGGTCCGGAAGGTTGGTGACCGAAACGGGGCCGGTCTCGATGTCGAACACCCTGTTCTCGCCTTCCACGAAGAAGTGGTGGTGGTCCGAGGTGTTGGTGTCGAAATAGGTTTTCGCGCCTTCGACGGCCAGGATGCGCAACAGCCCGGCATCCGTGAACTGATGCAGCGAATTGTAGACGGTTGCGAGCGAGACGGGCACGCCGGCGGCGATGGCCTCCTCATGCAATTCCTCGGCTGACAGGTGCCTGTCGCCCTTGGCAAAGAGCAATTCCGCCAGCGCGACACGCTGACGCGTCGGCCTTAAGCCTGCGTCACGCACCCGCTCGTCTATAGCCAGCCAATCTTTCCGGACCCGGTGATCCATCAAGCCTCGAATCCGTTAAAAGCCCTTTTTGCACCCGAGGTTGAGCGCAAATCCAGCAAATCCAACCATTGCAGATATATTCTGTCGGCCAAATCCGATCAATAGCGACACTTCACCCTCTGTCGCGCCCGGATTGACCGGAGACAGAGGCCGCGATAATCGCTGACTTCGCTTTCCGCCCAATAACGGCTGTGATAGCTACGCAACGATATGAGGGGCGGTTCGCCCGGAGGAACGGGAAGGCGAATTGATGGCGGTATCGAAGTCCAGCTACGACTACGAGGAATTGCTGGCCTGCGCCCGCGGCGAACTCTTCGGCCCTGGCAACGCCCAATTGCCCTATCCGCCGATGCTGATGTTCAACCGCATCACGGAGACGAGCGAGACTGGCGGCGAGTTCGACAAGGGCTTCATCCGCGCCGAACTGGACATCCACCGCGACCTCTGGTTCTTCCCCTGCCATTTCATCGGCGATCCCGTCATGCCGGGCTGTCTCGGCCTCGATGCGCTGTGGCAGTTGACCGGCTTCTATCTCGGCTGGCTGGGCGAGCCCGGCAAGGGCCGCGCGCTCTCCACGGGCGAGGTCAAGTTCACCGGAATGGTGACCCCTGCCACAAAAAAGGTGGAATACGGCGTCGACTTCAAGCGTGTGATGCGCGGCCGCCTCGTGCTCGGCATAGCAGATGGCTGGCTTAAGGCCGACGGCGAAACCATATACAAGGCCACCGACCTGCGAGTCGGCCTGTTCAAGGAGGCAGCGGCTGCCTGACGGCCGCGCTCGACGACAAGGAGCTTCCCTATGAGACGTGTGGTCGTCACCGGCCTTGGAGTCGTGTCCTCGATCGGCAACGATGCCGTAGAGGTAGCCGCCTCCCTGCGCGATGCGAAATCCGGCATCAGCTTTTCGGACTCGTTTGCGGAGCATGGTTTCCGCTGCCAGGTCTGGGGTGCGCCGACGCTCGATCCGACCGACCAGGTGGACCGGCGCGCCGCCCGCTTCCTGTCGCAGGGCGGCATGTGGAATCACGTCGCCATGAAGCAGGCGATCGCCGACAGCGGCCTCGAAGAGAGCGATGTGTCGGGCAACGAGCGTACTGGCATAATCATGGGCTCGGGCGGACCATCGACCCGCACCATCGTCGAAGCTTCCGAGACCACGCTGAAGAACAACAGCCCAAAGCGCATCGGCCCGTTCGCGGTGCCTAAGGCGATGTCGTCCACGGCATCGGCCACACTGGCGACATGGTTCAAGATCCACGGCGTCAACTATTCGATCTCGTCGGCCTGCTCGACGTCAGCGCATTGCATCGGCAACGCCGCCGAGATGATCCAGTGGGGCAAGCAGGACGTGATGTTCGCAGGCGGTCACGAAGACCTCGACTGGACGATGTCCAATCTCTTCGACGCCATGGGCGCTATGTCCTCCAAGTTCAACGACCGGGCATCGGTCGCCAGCCGCGCCTATGATGTCAATCGCGACGGTTTCGTCATCGCCGGCGGCGCGGGCGTCCTGGTGCTTGAGGAACTGGAGCACGCAAAGGCGCGTGGCGCGAAAATCTACTGCGAGCTGACCGGCTACGGCGCGACTTCCGACGGTTACGACATGGTCGCGCCTTCGGGCGAGGGCGCTATCCGCTGCATGCGGCAGGCGCTGGCCACGGTGAAGGCGCCGGTCGATTATATCAACACGCACGGCACATCGACGCCGGTTGGCGACAGCAAGGAAATGGGTGCGATCCGCGAGGTGTTCGGGGCGAACATTCCCAACATCACCTCGACCAAGTCGCTGACCGGTCACTCGCTGGGTGCTGCCGGCGTGCAGGAATCGATCTACTCGATCCTGATGATGCAGGGGCGCTTCATCGGCGAAAGCGCGCATATCGAGAACCTCGACCCCGAGTTCGAGGGCATGCCGATCGTGCGCAAGCGCATCGACGATGCAAAGATCGACACCGTGCTGTCCAACTCGTTCGGTTTCGGCGGCACCAACGCGACGCTGGTCTTCCAGCGCTACACCGCATAGGGGGCCCGGGAATGGGTCAGCTTATGCAGGGCAAGCGCGGCCTCGTCATGGGCGTCGCCAACGACCACTCGATCGCCTGGGGTATCGCCCAGAAACTTTCCGCGGCAGGCGCGGACCTTGCTTTCACATACCAGGGCGAGGCGTTCGGCAAGCGCGTGAAGCCGCTTGCGGACAAGCTCGGCTCAAAGCTGCTGCTGCCTTGCGATGTCGAGGACAGCGCGTCGATCCGCGCGACCTTCGAGGCGCTGAAGCAGGAGTGGGACGGGATCGACTTCCTGGTCCACGCCATCGGATTTTCCGACAAGAACGAGCTGAAGGGCCTCTACGCCGACACCACGCGCGAGAACTTCATCCGCACCATGGTCATCTCCTGCTATTCGTTCACGGAATGCGCGCGCCACGCGGCGTCGCTCATGAACGACGGCGGCGCGATGCTCACGCTCACCTATGCCGGCTCCGTGCGCATCATGCCGAACTATAACGTGATGGGCGTTGCCAAGGCGGGGCTTGAGGCCAGCGTGCGCTACCTCGCCAGCGATTACGGTCCGCGCAACATTCGCGTCAACGCCATATCTGCCGGGCCGATCCGCACGCTCGCCGGCGCGGGCATCGCGGATTCGCGCCAGATGCTGTCCTACCAGCAGCGCAACTCGCCGCTCAGACGCACTGTTACCATCGACGAGGTCGGCGGCTCGGCGCTCTATCTGCTGTCGGACATGTCGTCGGGCGTGACCGGCGAAATCCACTACGTCGATTCCGGCTATCACATCGTCTCGATGCCGGTGCTGGACGAGTTGCGGCGCTTCGAGGAAGGCCGGGAGTAGCCTAGCCGCCGTTCACGAGGTTGAGGATGAGCTGGTGGACGGCGCCGCCGTCCGCCATCTCGGTGCGGTCGAAGTCCCGGCTTCGCTGGCGCTGCGCCTGTGAAATCTGCGACAGGCGATCGGTGAGCGTCGTCCTGACCTTCTTGCAGTTCGGATCGTTCTCGACCGTCAGGCCGACGCTGTAGGCGACGATCTCGTTCACCATGTCGATGATCATGTCGCCATGGACGCGTTCATGACGGCGGACGCCCTCGTAGAAAGTCTTCCAGTTGCTCGCGACCGGTTCGGCGAGCTTGTTGGCCGGCTTGGGCAGCGTATAGATGAGGATCAGCTTTGGGCGCGCCGAAACCAGCTTGCATGACCCATCGGCCTGCGGGCGGTAGTCGCGCTGCCATGTCAGCTTGAAATTGGTGAAGGCCACCACGCGACCGACGCCAGCCTTGGGTCCGTTTTCGCCGATCGACGCATAAAGCTCAGGCCCGCTCGTGCCGGATATCGAGTAGGCTTGCACCTGTTCGATTGGTTTCCAGTCGGCGCGTGCGCCGGCGATGCCGAACCCGGACAGGGCGATGGCGAGCAGCAGCCGGAAGCCGCCAGTGCTTCTGCCTGGAACGACGTTTTTCATGCGCCGGCCAGAGCCTCGTCGACTTCCTTCGCGTGCGGGATGGCCGGCTGCGCACCCGGGCTCAGGCAGGCCAGCGAGCCGGCGGCAGCGGCCCGGCGCAGCGCGTGTTCGAGGGAAAGGCCATCGGCCAGACCGGCCCCGAGATAACCGCAGAAGGTGTCGCCGGCGCCGACCGTATCGACCGGCGTGATGGCAAGCGCCGGAACCGCAAGCTCGCCTTCCGGAGAGGCGGCGATCACGCCATCTGCGCCCAGCGTCACGATGACCGTACGTCCGGTGCGTTTCGTGAAATCGGCCATGCGGGTCTTGCGGTCACCGCCTTCCAGTTTCAATGTATCGGCATAGAGATCGAACTCGGTTTCGTTCGCGACGACGAAATCCGCCATCGGAAGCAATTTGGCTGCCTCGGCACGAAAAGGCGCTGTGTTCAGCACGCTCACGCCGCCGGTTTGAGCGACGGCGGCAAGCGTCGCCTCGACCGTCGCGAGTGGGATCTCAAGCTGCAGCAGCACGACCTCGCCCTGGCGGAAAGCGGCACGGGCAAGATCGCCGGGCAGCACGGTGTCATTGGCGCCGGGGGCAATGACGATGACGTTCTCGCCCTTTCCATCGACGAAGATCAACGCGATGCCGGTCGCAGCCGCCGCCTCGCGCACGCTCGACAGTTGAACACCGCCTTGCCTGAGACAGGCAAGCGCCTCGGTGGCGAAGCCGTCACGGCCGACCGCGCCGAGCATGCGGACTTCGCCACCTGCGCGGGCCGCCGCGAGCGCCTGGTTCGCGCCCTTGCCGCCGGGGGCGGTGGTGAAGCCGCTGCTGCGGAGGGTTTCCCCGGGCGCAGGCAGCCGGTCGACATTGGCGATGAGATCGAGATTGATGGAGCCTACAACAGTGATCAAGAACAGCCTCCCGAGTCTGGCCGGGAAGCTAGCTCTTGTGGCCGGCCATTTCCAGCCGCGATTTGTGACTAGCCCGAAAGCTGGCCGGCCTCCCAGCCGAGTATCGCGCGCTTGCGCGTCAGGCCCCAGTGGTAGCCTGTGAGATCGCCGGATTTGCCGATGGCGCGGTGGCAGGGGACAACGAATGAGATCGGATTTGCACCGTTGGCGGCACCCACGGCGCGGCTGGCCGACGGCGAGCCGATCTCGCCTGCGATCGCACCGTAGCTGCGCACCTTGCCCATCGGGATGCGCAGCAGAGCCTGCCAGACGCGAACCTGGAAGTCGGTGCCGATCATCACGACATGCAGCGGCTGGTCGGCGCGCCAGCGCGAGGGGTTGAAAATGCGCGCCGCATAGGGGCCGGTCGCGCCCATGTCCTCGACGAAGGACGCGTTCGGCCAACGGCCGGACATATCCGCGAACGCAGCGCGTTCCTCGCCCGGATCGCAGAAGGCGAGGCCGGCGAGGCCGCGATCGGTCGCCATGACCAGCGCGAGGCCAAAGGGCGAGATGTGGTAACCGTAGCGGATGACGAGACCCGCGCCGCGCGTCTTGTAGTCGCCCGGCGACATCGCCTCGTGCGTCACGAAGAGATCGTGCAGGCGGCCGGGGCCGGACATGCCAAGCTCGAACGAGGTTTCGAGCAGAGGCAGGCCGCTGTCGAGCATCCTGCGTGCGTGGTCGAGGGTGACCGCCTGCAGGAAGGCCTTCGGCGACAGGCCGGCCCAGCGCGTGAACAGTTTCTGCAGCGCCGTCGGCGTCAGTCCGACATCGTCGGCGAGCGTCTCCAGCGATGGTTGGTCGCGATAATCGAGGCTGATCTTCTCGATCACCCGGCGGACGATCTCGTAGTCGCCGCCTTCGGGGGTGACGTCGCGGCTCAGCACCGCTGTGGGCTTGATGGACGAATGGGCATTCATGGCAGACTCTCCTTGTCCGCCAATATCCGATGTCGCCGGAGCCTTCGCCACCCGATTCCTGCCGCCCAGCCTAACGCGTTTTCGCCGTCGCCAGCGCGCGGGAGAAGGCGGTGGCGAAGCTTTCGCGGTCGTCCGGGTTGAGGAACCCGCCGATCGACACCGAGCGCCCCTGCCCCTCGACCGCCATGCGGGTGATGCCGATCTCGTCGTGACGCGCCACCGCGAATTTCGCCCAGAACGGATTGAAGTGATGATCCTCCGAGCGGCCCGACGGGGCGATCTTGCGGATGTCGAGGCTCGTTCGCGAGACGGAAACCTCCTCGCGGGCGCGGGCAGCCCGGTAGTTCAGCGTGAAGCAGACATAGACGAGCAGGACATCGAGGCCGAGAAAGCCAAAAATGGGCCAGGCTCCGTGCGACAGGAAGAAGAGCCCTGTCACGAGCCAGCCGAAGAGAAGCGCGCCCATCAGGATGGCGAACCCAGTCCGCCCCAGCGAACGGTGCGGGGTCAACAGAGCCTGAAAGAACGGTTCGTCGGCCGCGGCCGCGTTTGTGTCGCTCATGGCGAATAATTATAGAAGGGCGATGGAAAAGCCCAAGCGAAAAACCGCCGCACCCGCGCTACGGGACGGTTCGAACGCCAAGCGGCGGCCGCGCCCGGTGAGGCCCTATTCGCTTTACACGCCGACGGAGGTGCATGAGATCTTCCGCCGCTTCGCTGTCCAGCGGCCGGAGCCGAAGGGAGAACTGGAGCACGTCAACGCATTCACCTTGCTGGTTGCCGTGGTGCTGTCGGCGCAGGCGACCGATGCCGGCGTCAACAAGGCGACCCGTGCACTGTTCAAGATAGCCGATACGCCGCAGAAGATGCTTGCTCTCGGCGAGGTGAAGGTCGGCGAGCATATCCGTACGATCGGGCTCTGGCGCAACAAAGCGAAGAACGTGATCGCCCTGTCGGAGGCTCTTATCCGCGACTATGGCGGAGAGGTTCCCGGCGACCGCGACGAACTGACCAAGTTGCCGGGCGTCGGCCGCAAGACCGCCAATGTCGTGCTCAACATGGCCTTCGGCCAGCCGACGATGGCCGTCGACACGCATATTTTCCGGATCGGCAACCGGCTCGGGCTCGCGCCGGGCAAGACACCGGAACAGGTCGAGGAAGGGCTTATTCGTGTCATCCCGCCGGAATACATGCGCCACGCGCACCACTGGCTGATCCTGCACGGGCGCTATGTCTGCAAGGCGCGCCGGCCGGAATGCGAGCGCTGCGTCATCGCCGACATCTGCAAGTCTGCGGAGAAGACGACCGATATTCCCGCACCGCTGGTGGAGCTTGCGCCGGGCGCTGTGCCTTAAGCCGCAAGAACGCATGATCTTATCCGAAAAGTCATGCAACTTTTCGGGACCATGCTTCAGGCGCCAATCCCGCGCGCCATGGCGGCGGCGAACACCAGCACCAGTGCGAGGAAAAACACCTCGCCCCTGATCCAGGAGCGGACAGCGGCGATCTCGCCGTCCGGAACCGGCGCCGCACCGCTCCTGCGCCAGGCCAGGATGCGCAGGGTCGGCCGGATGGAAAGCAGGCCGACGATCACAAAGGCGACCATCTTGCCCCAGAAGGCGTGGTTGGACAGGTAATATTCCCAGCCCTTGAGGCCGAAGATTACCCGGCAGATGCCGACCACGATCACCGCCATCGCTACGCCGCCATAAGCGCCGTCTATGCGCCCGAGCAAAGCGAGGTTCGAGCCCGAAAGACCGGGGCGCACCAGCGCCAGCTCGGCTGCCAGCAGGCCGGCGAGGGTGAAGACGAGGAAATGATGCAGGATGGCGAGAAGAAGATCGACGACGTCCATTGTCCTCTGGCTCTCGTTCGCTTGAGGTTGCCTGCGATAGATAGAAACTGCCACGACGAACGGCACGCCGATAGCTGCCATTTCCTGCCAGACAGCAGGCAGACCTAGCTTGGCCCTATCCACCCGGGACGAGAATTCCGACAATCCGTGCCGACACAGGACGAATGTAATGGCCGAAACACCAGGCATCGAAACCGAACGCACGATCCTCAGGCTTCCCGTGCTTGACGATTTCGACAGCTACGCGACGCTGTGGGCCGACCCCGCCGTCATGCGCTTCATCGGAGGAAAAGCCCGGACCCGCGAGGAAAGCTGGGGCCGGTTCCTGCTGATCACGGGCATGTGGCAGTTGCTCGGCTATGGCCTATGGACCGTGGTGGACCGCACATCGCAAAAATTCATCGGCGTGGCGGGTTTCCATGAGATGAAGCGCGACATCACGCCATCCTTCGAAGGAACACCGGAGGCGGGCTGGATATTTGCCCCGACGGCACAGGGTCGAGGAATCGCGACCGAAGTGGTCACGGCCATGCTCGCATGGGCAGAGGGTCGTCCGGGCTTCGAGAAGACTGCGTGCATCATCGATCCCGAGAACGGTGCCTCGCTGGCCGTTGCCCGCAAGTGCGGTTATCGCGAAAAGGCACAGAC
Source organism: Mesorhizobium quangtriensis (assembly GCF_040081925.1). Classification (NCBI taxonomy): domain Bacteria; kingdom Pseudomonadati; phylum Pseudomonadota; class Alphaproteobacteria; order Hyphomicrobiales; family Phyllobacteriaceae; genus Mesorhizobium; species Mesorhizobium quangtriensis. Next base: position 569,184 of record NZ_JBEBMF010000001.1, on the reverse strand, counting down.
GACCTATCACGGTGCGCCGACGATCCTGCTCGAGCGCTGAGACCAAATCTGTTCCCACTTCCAAAAACATTCAACCGATGGGTTGATTATTAAGAGTGTGTGGCTATATTCAACTTTATGGTTGAATATCTTGCTCCCGCACTCGATCCCGTCTTCCACGCGCTCGGCGACGCCACGCGGCGCAGCATGCTGCGCCGGCTGGCGGATGGGGAACAGACAGTCGGCCAGCTCGCCGAACCTTTCGCGATCTCGCTCGCGGCCGCATCCAAGCACATCAAGACGCTGGAGGCTGCTGGCCTGATCCGTCGCGAGGTGCGCGGTCGCATCCATATGTGCCGGCTCGAGCCGGGGCCGCTTGCCAGCGCGCATGAATGGCTTGGCTTCTACGAGCGCTTCTGGACCGACCGCCTCGACGCACTCGACCGCCTGCTGCGCGAGGAAGACGCACGCCGGCGCACCGATTCCAAAAAGGGAGATGAAGAATGAACGATATCGGCAGTCCGGGCGCATTCGGCGTGCTGACCGAACCCACGACGCTGACCATCAAGCGCGTCCTGCCGGGGCCGGTCGAGCGCGTCTGGGCCTATCTGACGGAAAGCGACCTGCGCCGCAAATGGCTGGCCTCCGGCGACATGCAACTTTCGGTCGGCGCGCCGTTCGAGCTCACCTGGCGCAACGACGAGCTGACTACGCCTCCCGGCAAGCGTCCCGACACTATCCGCCAAGAACACAGCATGCGCAGCGAGATCACCGAGCTTGTACTCCTGCGCAAGCTATCCTTCACCTGGGGCAGCACGGGCGGCGTAACCTTCGATCTGGAGCCGACTGGCGACAAGGTCCTGCTGACGGTGACGCACCACCGCATCCCGGACCGGTCGATCATGCTCAACGTCAGCCCGGGCTGGCATGTGCATCTCGACGTGCTGGCCGCGCGCATGAGCGGCGATGAAACCGAGCCGTTCTGGGATCGGTGGAGCAGACTCAGACAGGAATATGACCGGCGGCTGCCGGCCTGACGCACCTCTTGAAAGGGAGAGCATCATGACACAAGAGAACTTCACCACCCGCTTCACCGTCGACCGCAAGCCGGCGGAGGTCTACGCCGCCGTCATCAATGTCCGGGGATGGTGGTCGGAAGACATCAAGGGCAAGTCCGAAAAGGCCGGCGATATCTTCAACTACCGCTTTCGAGACATTCACCGCTGCACGATCAAGATCAAGACGTCGGTTCCCGGCGAGAAAGTCGTCTGGAGTATCGTGGATAACTATTTCAACTTCACCGAGGACAAGAGCGAATGGAAGGGTACGGAGGTCGTGTTCGACATCCGCCCGGCAAAGGGAGGCGCCGAACTGACGTTCACCCATGTCGGGCTCGTTCCGGACTATGAATGCTGGGAGGCCTGCTCGGCGGGATGGACCACCTATATCAATGGCAGCCTGCGTGCCCTCATTCTGACGGGCAAAGGCGAGCCCAATGTCGGCGAACCAAGGAACGAAACCGAACGGGCGCTCGCCGAAGAGACGCTCTGACTCGACCCTATCCATCCCGTGCCGCGATGGCGTCGACCAGGACCTTGTTCTGGCGGCGGATCGCGGTGCGAAGGTCGCCAAGCGTCATGGCGTCATCCTTCACGAATTCGATGAACATCATGTTCATGTTGTTGAAGATGATCTGTCCGGCGGACCGGATATCCATGTCGGGCCGCACAAGGCCAAGCGCCCTCAGACGCTCCACCAGTTCGCAGGTCTGGTCGGCGAGGCCCCGGTCGAGCCCCGTATAGGTCTTGCCGAAAGGGCTGTCGGGCTGCTGTGTCGAGGTCGCCATTGCCTGACGCCACATCTCCTTCGACAGGTAGATCAGTGCGTGGTCGATATAGATGCCGATCAGCGTATCGATCGCGTCAGCGACGTTCGCCGGCGGCATCGCCACGACACCGCGCCCGGCATTCAGCACCTCGTTCACTTCCATCGATACGATTGCGACGAGGATGTCACCCTTGTTTCGGTAGTAGTTGTAGATCGTGCCGACCGAGACGCCGGCGTCTGCAGCGATCGCCTCTATTTTAGCGCCCTCGTAGCCGGATTGGCGAAACAGCGAGGCGCCCGCCTCCAGGATGCGGCGGTGCCGGTCAGCTCTCTGTCTCTCGCGCAACCCGCTCATTGGGTAACACTGCACTGATTTTGGAATTGACTCAAGTTTAGAACTGGTTCAGTTTTTTCCCAACAGCCAAAATGGCAATGGGAGCCTCACGATGAAGTCCATCCTTAGGAAGCATGTCCGCGCGTCAGCGCTCGCCGCGGCGACAGTCGCCTTGTTCGCCGCATCGCCCGCTCTTTCTCAGGAGCTCAACGCGCTGATCTGGTGCGATCACGCCGACCCGGCGCTGCTGCAGCCCTTCGAGGAGGCCAACAACGTCAAGGTCAACGTCAAGGAATTCGAAGGCACCGGCGCGGGCCTCGCAATCGTCGAGCAGTCGCAGCCCGGCGACTGGGATGTCATGGTGATCGACACGATCGACATCCCGCGCGGCGTCGAGAAGGGCCTGTTCGCGGAACTGCCCGAGGACCAATTGCCGATCGCCGACATCTTCCCGGAAGTGAAGATGGACGGCTCAACGGTCGTCAACGGCAAGCGCTACGGCATCACGGAAAAGTTCGGCTACAACACGATCGGCTTCAACAACACGAAGGTTGATCCGGCCGACATGCAGTCGCTGGCGTCGCTGACCGACGAGAAATACAGGGGCCGCATCGCGATCTATGACTACTACCTACCGGTCATCGGCATGGCGGCGCTGGCGCTCGGCAAGGAAACCGCCAAGCTGACCGAAGCCGACCTGCCGGCCATCCGCGACGAACTGATGAAGATGAAGGCCAACGCCAAGCTGGTCGGCGAGGTCACCGCCAGCCAGACGGCGCTCGCGACCGGCGAGGTCGATATCCTCGTCGGCGGCGGCGAATGGGTGACGGCGGGTCTCGCCAAGGAGAACCCGGCGCTCGACTTCTCGATTCCGAAGGAAGGCGCTGTGCTCTGGTCGCAAGCGCTCGCCATGTTCGAGGCCTCCAAAAACAAGGATCTGGCGCTCAAGTTCATCCAGTACATCATGAGCCCCGAGGGCCAGGCACGCCTCGCCACCTCGTCATGCTACTGGGGCATGCCCGCCAGCACCAAAGCGGCGCTGAGCGCTGAGGAAAAGAAGACGCTGCGTTTCGACGAGCAGCCGGGCTTCCTGGCCCGCGCACAGCCCTACCCGTCGCCGGACGCCGATCTCGACAAGAAGATGCAGGACATCTGGACAGAAATGCTCCAGGCGCAATAATCCGAGCTGTGAGCGAATCGCAGCCCGTACGGCTCCTGCCCTGGGCGCTGGTCACGCCAGCGCTTCTGTGGACGCTTGTGTTCTTCGTCCTGCCCTTCACGGCCATGGTCGTGCTGAGCCTGACTCATCACGACGATGGCCGGGCGACCTTCGAAAACTACCGCCAGTTCTTCGACAATCCGAGCTACTGGCGAGCCATGGTCAACTCGCTGCAGGTGACGCTGATCGTCACCGCTATCTCGGTGCTGCTGGCCTATCCCTTCGCCTGGATCCTCGCCGAGATCGTGCCGCCGCGCCTGCAGCGGCTGGCGCTGGTGCTGGCCATCCTGCCGTTCTGGACGTCCTATGTCGTGCGCTCCTACAGCTGGCTTCTGGTGCTGGCCCAGAACGGCGTCGTCAACCAGGCGCTGACCGGCTCGGGTTTGGTCGACGCGCCGCTTCAGATCGCCAACACGCGCGCGGCGACGGTGATCGGCTTTACGCATTTCTTCGTCATGCTGCTGACGCTGACCATCTTCGCCAACCTCAAGCAGCTGTCGCCGAGCTACCGGCGCGCCGCCGCCGACCTCGGCGCGGGACCGGTGCGAACCTTCCTGCATGTCATCCTGCCGCTGACGCTGCCGGGCATCATGGTCGGCGCGTTCCTGACCTTCGTGCTCGCCATCGGCGACTACATCACGCCGCAGATACTCGGCGGCAACAATGAGCTGCTAATGCCGCAACTCATCATGATGCAGATCGGCAGGCGCGGCGACTTCCCGCTCGCCTCGGCGCTCGCCATCATCCTGATGGTGGTCGTGACCATTGCCTACATCCTCTGCTCCCGCTGGCTGAAGATCGAGCGGACGTGATGCGGATCGCTGGCAAGATACTCGTCTCCGCCTATGCGCTCGCCATCTACGGCTTCATCTTCCTGCCGGTCATCGTGCTCGTGCTGTTCTCGCTGCAGGCGAGTTCCTTCCCGATCCCGCCCTTCACCGGGCCGTCGCTGCGCTGGTACGAGGCAGTGCTTGCCGATCGGCGGCTGATGTCGGCGCTGTTCAACTCGGTCGTGCTCGCTGGCCTGTCCTCGGCGATGGCGGTGACGCTTGGCTTCCTCGCGGCATGGGGCTTCGCGCGCTACCACCTGCCGCGCTCGAGCCTGATGCGTGGCCTGATCACCCTGCCGCTGACCGTCAGCTACCTGATCATCGGCATGGGGCTGCTGATCGTCTTCAACTGGGCGGGTGTGCCGAAGTCACTGTTGGCCGCCGGCATCGGACATGTGGTGATCAACCTGCCGCTCTGCTTCGCCATCATCTACAGCCAGATGGGCGACAACCAGGTGAATTTCGAGCGCGCCGCGCGTGACCTCGGCGCCAGCGAGTGGAAGGTGCTTTTCCTCGTCAGCGTGCCCGTCTTGTGGCCCGCCATCTTCGCCAGCTTCTTCCTGTCGATGACCTTCTCGTGGGATGAGTTCGTCATCGCCTTCCTGCTGACGCGCTTCGACACGACGCTGCCGGTGGAAATCTGGAACCTGCTGCGCTCCGGGCTGAACCCGCGCACCAACGCCATCGGCTCGCTGGTGTTCGGCGTCTCCATCGTCATGGCGCTGCTGCTCGAACTTGTTTTCCTGCGAAGGACCCGTCGATGACTGCACCCCTGCCCGGGCAGTCCCTCTCTGGGCCTTTGGTCGAAATCCGCAAGCTCTCGCACAGCTTCGGCGGACACAAGGCGCTGAACGAGGTGTCGCTGACTGTCGAGCCCGGCAGCTACACGGTGCTGCTCGGGCCTTCCGGCTCGGGCAAGACGACCCTGCTCTCCATCATCGGCGGCTTCGTGCATCCGAACGAAGGCAGCGTCTTCATCCGCGGCAATGACTTTACCAGAGCGCCGCCGGCACGACGCCCCACGGCGACCGTCTTCCAGGACTATGCACTCTTCCCCCATCTCACCGTCGGCAACAATGTCGGCTTCGGGCTCCGAATGCGCGGCGTACCGCGCGCGGCTCGCGCCTCGCGAGTGCGCGATGCGCTGGCGATGGTCGGCCTTGGCGATGCCATCCACAAACGCCCGCACCAGCTCTCCGGTGGCCAACGCCAGCGCGTGGCGCTGGCGCGCGCGCTGGTCGTCGAGCCGGCCGTTCTGCTGCTCGACGAGCCGCTCGGTGCGCTCGACCTGAAACTCCGCCGCCAGATGCAGGACGAGCTGAAGGCCCTGCAGAAGCGCGTCGGCACAGCCTTCATACACGTCACGCACGATCAGGAAGAGGCGATGGCGCTGGCCGATCACTGCGTCGTCATGAGCGAAGGCCGCATCGAGGACCAGGGGCCGGCCGAACGGGTCTATTCGCGGCCGGCGTCGCGCTTCAGCGCCACCTTCATGGGCGAATCCACGCTGATATCAGGCAAGATTCTCGACCTCGGCATGGACGAAATCCGCGTCGATACGCAGGTCGGTCCGCTGTCGCTCGCCGGCGCCGGCGAGCCCGGCTTCGACGTGTCGCTCGCCATCCGCCCGGAACACATCACGCTGGTCCCCGAAAGCGGCTCCGTCTCACTCGGCGAGGCTGCCGTCACCGACGTCGTCTTCCAGGGCAGTTTCAAGCGGGTCCTGGCGGTCTCCACGCGCGACCCTGATGTCACCTTCATCGCCAAGCTCCGTTCGAGTTATGGCGTCGCCATCGGCGACAAGGTCGAATTGTACGCGACGCCTGCCGACATGGTGATGCTCTCGCGATGACACGGGCTATCGCGGCAGCCGATTGGTACGAGACAATCAAGCTCGGCGATGGCGTGACGCTCATCCATGAGCCGTGGATCACGCCTTTCTACCGCTGCAACATATGGCATGTGCGCGGGCGCGACCGCGACCTGCTTTTCGACAGCGGGCTCGGCCATTTCAGCCTGCGGCAACACGTTCCGCTGGTTGCGGAGAAAAAGCTCGTCTGCGTCGCCAGCCACACCCATTTCGACCATATCGGCTGCCATCACGAGTTTCCCCACCGCTGCGTGCATCGTGCCGAGGCAGAAATCCTCGCCGTCCCGCGCAACGAGTGGACGGTCGCCGACCGCTACGCGACCGACGAGATGTTCATCGTCCCGCCCGAGGGCTGGGATGCAGCGCGCTACCACATACAGCCCGCGCCCGCCGACCGTATCCTTGAGGCAGGCGATGTCATCGATCTCGGCGACCGTGCCTTCGAGGTGATCCACACCCCCGGCCACTCGCCGGGTGGCATCGCGCTTTACGAGGCGAAGACCGGCATCCTGCTGTCAGGCGACATCGTCTATGACGGGCCGCTTATCGACGACGCCTATCATTCCGACATCGGCGACTATCTGGCGACGCTGGAGGGGATGCGCGATCTGAACGTCTCGATCGTCCATGGCGGGCATTTCCCGAGCTTCGGCCCAACGCGCTATCGTCAGTTGATCGACGAATATCTGGCACTGAAGCGCAAGCCCGGCTGCCACCTTTGAATGCGGTAAAGATCGCTCCGCAAACTGAGAATGGCGCCTCTTTCCGCAAGGGGAAATCGCCTATAAGCTGACCCGTATTGCAGGCCGATCAGCCACTACCGGAGCACCTGATGATTCGATTGATCGCAACAACAGTTATCGAACTGGCCGCGAACGCCATCGGGCTGCTGATCGCCGCCTGGCTGTTGCCCGGCTTTGTGATCGACGTGATCGGCTTCATCATCGTGGTTGCGCTGTTCACCATCGCCAAGTTCATCCTCGGGCCGCTGATCTTCAAGCTGTCGTTCAAATATGTGCGCGCGCTGAACGGTGGCGTCGCGCTCGCCATCACCTTCGTCGGACTGCTGGTGACGACATGGCTGACGTCACATCTCGTCATCACCGGCTTCACCACCTGGGTGCTGTCGACGCTGATTGTCTGGCTGTGCGGCGTGCTCGCCTCGATCTTCCTGCCGCTGGTCATCTTCAAGAAGGCATTGGCCGAGCGCAGGAGCCCGCGTCCTATCCCGCCCGTCGTCTAAAGACTACTTCGCCGCGACCCCAACGGCTGCCGACGCGGGAAATTCGACCCGATTCGCGTTGCAATCTGGCGCGCGCGCGTTAATTTGCGGCAGGCGTGTGCTGCGTGCGCCGGGCCGAGCCCAATACGGAGAATGTTTTGGCATTTTTCGAGGAGCCGTAGGCAATGCAGCACGAAATTTATGATCGCCGGGGCCCCCGGCGTCCGCTTTCCGTCATCAGAGAATTCCTGGACAATGCAGCATCAGGCGGCCTTGTCCTGATGGGCGCTGCGGCGCTGGCGATCCTGGTCGCTAACTCGCCGCTCGCTCCCACCTATTTCGCAGCCTTAAAGGCCTACGTAGGCCCGCTCAGCGTTTCGCACTGGATCAACGACGCGCTCATGGCGCTGTTCTTCCTGCTGGTCGGCCTCGAGATAAAGCGCGAGATGATCGACGGGCAGCTCGGTTCATGGAGCCGGCGCATCCTTCCCGGGGTCGCGGCGGTGGGCGGCATGGCCGTGCCCGCTGTTATCTTTCTGGCGTTCAACTGGAATGATCCGCTGGTGGTGCGTGGATGGGCGATACCGACCGCGACCGACATCGCCTTTTCGCTTGGCGTGCTGTCACTGCTCGGAAACCGCGTTCCGACCTCGCTGAAACTTTTCCTGACGGCGCTCGCGATCATCGACGACCTCGGCGCGGTCATCATCATCGCCCTCTTCTACACCGGCGATCTCTCGGTGCCCTATCTGGCGCTGGCGGCCGGCGTGGTCATTGCGCTGTTCTCCATGAACCGCCTCGGCGTGATGCGGCTGACGCCCTATCTGCTGCTCGGACTCGTGCTCTGGTATCTGGTCTTCAAATCCGGCGTTCACGCCACCATTGCCGGCGTTCTTCTGGCGATAACCATTCCGTTGCGCCCCGCACCAGGACGGCCCGACGACATAACGTCGCCGCTGCATCAGCTCGAGCACGGACTGCAGAAATGGGTGACCTTCCTTGTCATCCCGATCTTCGGCTTTGCCAATGCCGGCGTTTCGTTCGCAGGTCTTTCGCTCGGCGTGCTCGGCGACGACCTGACACTCGGCGTTGCGCTTGGACTGCTCGTGGGCAAGCTTGTCGGCGTGTTCGGCAGCGCGTGGCTGGTCATTCGTTTCCGTCTGGCGGACATGCCAATGGGCGCCGGCACCTTCCAACTCGTCGGCGTGTCGCTTCTCTGCGGGATCGGCTTCACGATGAGCCTTTTCATCGGCCTGTTGGCGTTTGCCGACTACCCGCACCTCCAAGAGGAAGTTAAGGTCGGCATCCTGTTCGGTTCCCTGCTGGCCGGCATTCTTGGGTACTCAATTCTGCGCGTCGCGCCGAGGGACGTGCCCCCGCCGCCTGCACGCAACGGCTAAGCGGGGGTTCCGGCTTCCGAGGGCAACAGATCCGCCAGGCTGGCGACTGTCTTCAGCGCGGCAATCTCGTCGGGCGTGAGCTGTCGGCCGAGCTTCTCCTCGAAGGCCAGGACGATCGACAGATGTGCGATGCTGTCCCACTGCGGCAGCGATCCAACTGGTGCGTCCGCGGGCACGTCCTGCGGACGGCACCCCAGCACTCCCGCAATAATGCCGGCAACCACCGTCAGGCGCGCCTCATCCATTGCGCTCGGCCTTCCGCCGCATCCATTCATCGCGGAACATCTCGAAGATCAGCATGTCGTGAACCTGACCGGTTACTGGGTCGGATTTTGAGCGGTGCATCGTGCCCACATGGGCGAAGCCGAGCTTCTGGTAGTTGAAGACCGACGGAAGATTGCGGCCCACCACCTCGGCATGCAGTCTTTCCACATCGGAATGCTCGAAAATATGATCGATCAGGCGTGCGCGCACCTCCTGCACAACGCCCTTGCCCCACCAGCTTCGATCCTGGATGCCGATGCCGAGGCGGCAGGACCGGTATCCGTACATTGACATAGTATGTATGCCGATCGGCACCGAGCCGCCGCGCGGCACGATCGCGTGGACGAAGCGCCTCCGCTTGTTGGCGCGGATCATTTCACGATACCATCCGCGGAGCGAGCGCGTCGCACCGGATCCCGTGAAACTGGTAACGAACTCGATATCCCGCGTCCACGGATAAGTCAGGCGGAACGCCTGCCATCTGTTGAGCGGCACGAGATCGAAACGTTCGCTTTCGATCCTCTCGCGCAGTGCCTGGCGCCCCACGCCGCTCAGGCCCCCGGTCCCGATGCGAGCGCTGCTTCCCGCACGCGGTCACGCACGATCTTGCCGCGGTCGTTGCGCGGGATCGCGTCGAGCACGAAGATTTTCGACGGCACCGCCTCCGCCCTGCATCGCTCCCGGCACCAGGCGCGGAGCGCAGGAATGTCGGCATTTTCGGCCAAGACGATCGCCGCCGCCACCGCCTCGCCGGCGATCGGGTCTGGCAGGGCGAAGGCGCAAGCTTCGCGCACGGCGGGATGGCGTTCCAGCAGCATGTCGATCTCTTCGGCCGGAACCTTGACGCCGCCGCGGTTTATCTCGTTCTTGATGCGGCCGACGAGCGTCAGGCAGCCATCGGCGTCGATCCTGCCGGTGTCGCCGGTGCGCAACCAGGAACCATGGAATGCAGCGCGTGTCTCGGCCTCCATGCCGAGGTAGCCGGACATGATCGATGGCGTCGCCACAAGCACTTCGCCCGACCCTTCCCGCAGGACGTTGCCGGACTCGTCAAGAACCGCGGCGCTGCCGCCCCATGGCTTGCCGACGAGGCCGTCCGCTGCGCCCGGGTCTTCAAGGCTGGCACCGCCGATCCAGTTCGCCGTCTCGGTCATGCCGTACATGTTGAAGACGTTGCGTGTCCCCGTCCAGCCGGCAATCGCGCGCCAGTGTTCGACGGAGAGCGGGGCGGAGCCGACATGGACGCGGCGCATCACATGCACGGGCCGCATGGACAGGCGCATCGCCACCGTCCAGAACGACGGCGTGGAACTCATGAAGGTGATGCGCCGCGTATCCACCAGTGTACCGAAACCGCGCATCTCGTCGATCGAGGGCTGCGGCCACAGAATGAGCGTGCCGCCCGCCGCCATGACGGTAAAGATGTTGCCTATCAGCCCATGTCCGAAATGCAGGGGAAGGACGCAGAGCGACGTCCGGAGATCGGCCTGGCCTATCGCCGCCACGTTGAGGGCGACGCGGGCAGACAGACTGCGCTGTGTATGAACGATGCCCTTCGGGCGTCCGGTGGTGCCGGATGTCATCAGGGTCAGTGCAGGGTCGTCGGGCCCAAGCGGAGAAGATCCGGTCGACACGATGGCGGCAGCAAGGCTGATCGCATCCTCGTCGAGGAGGGCCGACGCTCCGGTCGCCCGCATCACATTGGAGCGCTCCTCCTGCGTGATCCCCGGGTTGACGGCGACCGCCATGACCCCTGCTTCCCAAAGCGCGAAGATGTCGCGCAGATAGTCGACCGGCGCGGGACGCGCCACGACCGCACAACATCCCGGTCCGAGTCCTGCTTCCCGAAAAGCGCGGGCCCGTTGCTCGACCTCGGCAACGAAATGCCCGAGACCCAGTTCGGTCCCGGTTCGCGCATCGATCAGCCTTGTCTGGTTATGAAGAAGCGAGAGCAGCATGAATTGAAAAGCTAGGCGCCCTTGCTATCTCGCTAGCGCATTCCTCCGCGCATCCAGCCGGCCAGTTGACACCCGATCGCTCACTTGAACCCGCCGGACATCTGGCCCGGGTCCGCCGTTACGGCCTGCAACACGAGGGGAGACTTGGAGAGGGACGGCCGCTCGTAGCGCCTGCGCTGGCTGGTTACGAGCCTGCAAGATTTGCTTGCTTCGGATTTCATCGTGGCATCCTCTTCCTGGCAGTCATCAAGCTCTACCGAATTCGCGGCGGAGCAGCAAGATTCGAAATTTTCGCGCCTCCGGCGCAGACCAAACGCCGGCACCCGTCAAAAAGGACCGTTTTCCAGCCAACGGTGGCATCCGGTTGTACGGAGCAGGCTTGACCGCGCGACCGGGTTGCATCAAAACCGCCTCGGTCTGGAGGACATGGGCGTGACGACTGAACAACCCGGCGGCGACATTTCCCCGTCGACCAAGCTAGAACTGGCTCCCGAGGTCATCGTCAAGTCTATGGGCGATGACGAAGGCGGCGTGCTGCTGCGGCGCGATTCAGGCGAAATGTTCACCGCCAACGATACGACCATCTTCTTCCTCAACGAACTGGACGGATCTAAACAAGTAGGCGACATCGCCGCGAGCATGGCCGATGTCTTCGAAGTCACTACCGCGGAACTCGAAAGCGATCTCGTCGAGCTGGCGCGCGAACTGCTCAGCCAGAACCTCGTGCGGGTCGCCTGACACAAGTGGCAACGTCCGGATCGCCCGTCGCTTCGACCGTGCCGAATTCTGTTGATCCCGTGCCCGAGCAAACCCTGCATCTGGACTTCCAGGGGGCCGGCCTTCTGGTATCGGCCGGCGACCGCGCCTGGATAGACGCAATAGCCGCAATGTATCCGGGTTTCGTCGCCGACGGAGCCCCGCTGCTTGACGCATTCAGGCTGGACATCATTGAGGCGGACGTTCTCCCGCCCGACCCGGACCTGCCGCTGACGTGGGCGGGCCTGAACACTTCGGGGGTGCCATGCCGCATCTTCGAGTCGGAGACCGAGCAGTTTTTCGTCGCCGAGGACAAGGTCGTGAAGATCGAGTTGCACGGAAGCGGGGCCGCCACGGTTTTCGTGCTGCCGGAAGGCCGCAATGCGTTCCTGTCCTCGATCGTGATCCCGGTCGTCGAGTCCGCGCTGTTCCATGGCGGCCAGTATCTGCTGCATGCCGCCTGCCTCGTCGAGGAAGCCTCCGGCCGCGCAGTTCTGGTCTGCGCGCCATCCGGCTACGGCAAGACGACAACCGCGATGACGCTCGCCCATGAGGGCTTTTCGCTGATGACAGACGACGTGGCGGTCGTCGTTCCGAAGCCCGAGGGCGTGCTGGCCTGGGGCGTACCCCGCTCACTGAAAGTTCACAGGCGGACAGCCGAGCTTTTGTCATGGATCGGTCCGCTGCCTGACGACCGATGGGACGAGAATGGCGAGCAGGGCATTGCGCTTGAGAAAATTGCCGACCGGATCGGGGTCATGCCGCCAGAGGCAAGGCCGCTGGCCGCGATCATCATCCTGGGATCGCGCTCGCCCGCCGGCCATGTTCTCGAACCCGCGTCGCGACCGGAAGTCCTTGCCGTACTTGCGCATGACAATGTCGCGGCCCGGGCGGCGGGGATGACCGCCAAGGCGCTGGACAGGTTCATGACGTTCGCCGACATGATCCAGCGTACGCCTGCGTTCACCTTGCACGCAGGCGAGGATCTCGCCAGCCTGCCGGGGATGGTGACTCGGGCCATGAAGGATGGCGCGGGGAATGCGCCGTGAAGATCGGTCGGACAGAAGCGTGGCTGGCGCGATTGTCCGACCCTCGGGGTGCGAACGAGCGATTTCGTCCATCGCCTTTCGATGCTTCGGAACGCGGCCAGATGGAGCGGCTCGTCGGCCTCGCCGCCCGGCACAATGTGCGCCCGGCCTTCGCGCGCAACCTTATGCGGCAGTTGAAGGACGCGCCCCTGGACTTTCTGGCAGGTGACACGCGGGTCGTCGCCGCCACCTCCGCATGGCTGTCGGATCATGCAAACGACCTGCGCATCGGGGATTTTGCGCGCGCGAGCCTTTTGGCTGATGTGGCCGGCACGATCAGGGAGAAGATAGCGGCTGCGGCCCTGCCCGCCGTGATCGTCAAGGGCGTGGACTTCGCAGAGGTCGCCTATGGCGGACTTTACCTGCGGACTTTCTCCGACGTCGACCTGCTGGTTCGACCCGATGCCGCGGAAGCTCTCGGCGACGTCCTGCGCGACCTCGGTTTCACCGAGCACGTCCCCTCCGGCAAGCGCGTGGACTACACCGAGCGCGCCTGGACGCGCGCCGACCAGCACGGCACCACGCTTGTCGAAGTGCATACCGATGTCGTGCATGCCCCTGAATTGCGCGCCGCGCAGTCGCTTACCTACGACCTCTACGCGGATCCGGCGCTTGGTGGCGTCACGCACGCGGCAAGGCTTGTGCTGGCAGCGCTGCACGGCTCCACATCGCATCTTTTCGGCCGGCTGCAATATGTGGTCGACGGGTTGATGGTCGCGCGCCTTGGCCCCGATCCGGAGGAACTGGTTGTGCGCGCCAAACGGTCGGGCGCGACGCTTCCGCTCGTCACGATGCTGCGACTGGCGTGGGAAATCTACGGCTGCGAGATCAGCGCCGACCTCCTGGGGCGCCTCGGTCCCCTCCGCTGGGGCGGCCTGGAATCACGGCTCATCCGCGCCTCGATGGTGCTCGCCGCAAAGGGCGAAGGCCGCTGGATGCTATTGCCGCAGCGCTATCTCTATCGCCGACTGCTTCACACCACGTTCTGAAAACTGGACAGACCGTCGCCCTCACGGTGCTTGTCGCGACCGGCGGAAGCGCCTAACTGCGGGCATCTCCAGAACGCGGCAAGGCAGGCACATCATGAAGAAAATCGGCTTCCTCTCCTTCGGCCACTGGTCGCCGTCTCCCCAGTCGGGCACGCGCTCCGCCTCCGACGCGCTGCTGCAGTCGATCGACCTCGCTGTGGCGGCAGAGGAGCTCGGCGCCGACGGCGCCTATTTCCGCGTTCACCATTTCGCCCGCCAGCTTTGCTCGCCTTTTCCCCTCCTGGCCGCAGCCGGGGCCAAGACCAACCGCATCGAACTCGGCACCGCCGTCATCGACATGCGCTACGAGAACCCGCTCTACATGGCCGAGGACGCAGGTTCAGCCGACATCATCGCCGGCGGTCGCCTGCAGCTCGGCATCAGCCGTGGTTCGCCCGAGCAGGTGATCGACGGCTGGCGCTATTTTGGCTACGCGCCTGAGGAGGGCAAGACCGACGCCGACATGGCGCGCCGTCATGCCGAAGTCTTCCTCGATGTCATCCGCGGTGAGGGCTTCGCGCAGCCCAATCCCCGGCCGATGTTCCCCAATCCGCCCGGCCTGCTCCGGCTCGAGCCGCATTCGCAAGGCCTGCGCGACCGTATCTGGTGGGGCGCGGCGACGACGCCGACCGCGCAATGGACGGGCAAGATGGGCATGAACCTGCAAAGTTCCACGCTGGTCATGGCAGAATCCGACAAGCCCTTCCACATCCAGCAGGCCGAGCAGATTGCAGCCTTTCGCGCAGCCTGGAAGGAAGCCGGCCACACGCGCGAGCCGCGCGTCTCGGTCAGCCGCTCGATCTTCGCCATCGTCAACGACATGGACCGGGCCTATTTCGGCGGCGAAGGCGGCAGCCAGGACCATTTCGGCTATATCGAGCCCGGCAAGCAGGCCGTCTTCGGCCGTTCCTACGCGGCCGAGCCCGACAAGCTGATCAAGCAATTGAGCGAGGACGAGGCGATCAAGGCGGCCGACACGCTGCTGCTCACCGTTCCGAACCAGCTCGGCGTGGATTACAACGCCCACGTCATCGAGGCGATCCTGAAGCACGTCGCGCCGGGCCTTGGCTGGCGCTGACAGGCAGTCTTCCACGACCCTGCCGCAGGTCTAAAATCCGCGCTATGAACGCTGGAGGGTGTGTCATGGCGAACACGGGTTCCGGACTGCTCGACTGGCTGGACAGGCTTGATCCCGGCGTCCACCGCCGCATCAAGGGGCTCAGGCTCGTCACCGCCTTCGGCATCGCAGCCATGGCCGGCCGCATGCCCGAGGTCGTCAATGCGCTCGATGCCGGCCCGTCGCTGAGCGTTCTTGCCGGTGGCTTCGCGCTTTGGGCAAGCGTCTCCGAGGCGCGCGAAAGCCGGTTCCATTCCGGTCGCGACCTGTTGTACCTGTGTATCGCGGCAGCGGCAGGCGCTATGGTTTACGTGCTCCTTGCGCCGCTGTTGTCGTCTGTCAGCACGTTCGGACCCGAACTGGTCCTTGTTACCGGCGCATTCTGTACCGGCTATCTCCGGCGGTTCGGCATCCTCGGGACCGGCCTCGGCTCGCAGATCTACATCGGGCAGCTTCTCGCCTATACGTCCGGCCTCGGACCTGACGACCTCTGGACGATCGCGCTCGCCGGCGTGATCGCCGCCGTCGCAGCGATCGTGCCGCGCGTGCTGAGCGGACCATCCGAGAAGCCTGCGCTTGCATTACCCACCCCAGACGTTCGCGTCACGGGATTGCCTGGAATGCGTCCCCAGCTTGCCATGGGCCTGCAAGCGGCAACCGGCGCGCTCGCCATCATCGGCCTGACGTCGCTGTTCGGCCTGCAGCAACCGGCCTGGGCGATCACAGCCTGCACCTATGTCATCGCCGGTTCGGCGGCCGGCACGCTCGACCGCGTTCGTCGCAGGATTCTGGGCACGGCCATCGGCGTGCCGCTCGGCCTGATCTGCCTGCCACTAGCCCACGAGGCCCCACTGGTTCTCTGGCTTGTAGCCGCCTTGGCCATGGTGATCTACGCGATGGCCCTGCCCGAGCGCTACGACATTGCCTGTGGTGCGTTCGCCTTCGCGCTGGTCGTCACGCTGGCGGCCTCGGGCGAGCATTCCGTGCCCCTGCTTTTCTCGCGCGCATGGGAAACCGTCATCGGCGGGGTGGTCGGGCTGCTGGCCGCGCTGTTCCTCCTGCCGCTGAAGCCGGTTCGGCCTGCGCCGACATCGTGACCCTGGCTCAGGGGTCAGCGGTTTTCTTCACGGCGGGCTTGTTGTAGGACGGCATGCCAGCCCGCTTGGCAGCACGCCTGAAGGAAGCCAGAATAGAAATGCCCGCTCTTTCCCCGGTTCTCGATCATATCGACACACATCTGGACGCCAGCCTCGAGCGGCTGTTCGCGCTTCTCAGACTCCAGTCGATCTCCACCGATCCCGACTATGCGGCGGAATGCCGGAAGACGGCCGAGTGGCTCGTTGCGGACCTGAACGGGATCGGCTTCGAGGCCAGCGTGCGCGACACCCCCGGCCATCCGATGGTGGTGGCGCATCACCCGGGACCGTCGGCAGACAGCCCGCATGTTCTCTTCTACGGCCATTACGACGTCCAGCCCGTCGATCCGATCGAGCTGTGGGACAACCCGCCCTTCGATCCGGCCGTCAGGGAGATCGAGCCGGGCCGGAAGGTGATCACCGGGCGCGGCTCGTCCGACGACAAGGGGCAGCTCATGCTGTTCGTGGAAGCCTGCCGGGCCTTCAAGGCCGAGCACGGGCAGCTTCCGTGCCGCGTGACGATCCTGTTCGAGGGCGAAGAAGAATCGGGCTCGCCATCGCTGAAGCCCTTCCTCGAAGCCAATCGCGAGGAGCTGAAGGCCGACTTTGCGCTGGTCTGCGACACCGACATGTTCGACGCGCAGACGCCGTCCATCTGCGCATCGTTGCGCGGGCTGGTCGGCGTCGAGGTGACAGTCAAGGCGGCCAACCGCGACCTCCATTCCGGCATGTATGGCGGCCCTGCCGCCAATCCGATCCGGATCCTGTTGAAAATTCTGGCCGACATCCATGACGAGAATGGCCGGGTGACCATCCCCGGCTTCTATGACGGTGTCGATGAGACTCCGTCGCAGGTGCTGCAGTCGTGGGAGACGCTCGGCGTCACGCCGGAAAGCTTCCTCGGGCCTATCGGCCTGTCGGTGCCTGCCGGCGAGAAGGGGCGCTCGGTTCTGGAAATGGTCTGGGCGCGGCCAACCGCCGAGTTCAACGGCATTTCGGGCGGCTATACAGGCAAGGGCTTCAAGACTGTGATCGCGGCCGAGGCCTCAGCGAAGATTTCGTTTCGCCTCGTCCACAAGCAGGACCCCGCGAAAATCGCCGAAGCGTTCCAGCACTTCGTTCGCGAGCGCCTGCCGGCCGATTGCTCCGTCGAATTCCATCCGCATGGCGGCTCGCCGGCGATCCAGCTTTCCTACGATGCGCCGTTTTTGACCAAGGCGAAGCAGGCGCTGTCGGAAGAGTGGCCAAAGCCGGCGGTCACCATTGGCGGTGGCGGTTCGATCCCCATCGTTGGCGACTTCCGCACCTATCTCGGCATGGAATCGCTGCTGGTCGGCTTCGCTCTCCCGGACGACCGCATCCATTCGCCGAACGAGAAGTACGATCTCAATTCCTTCCATAAGGGTCAGCGCTCATGGGCGCGGATTCTCGATGCGCTTTCGCGCTGACGGGTTTGCGGGGACACCAGATGACCAATATCCGCTTTCACAAGAACGACCTGCCGGACCTCGCCAACTATAATGTGCCGGCGGTGGCGATCGACACGGAGACGTTAGGGCTGAACCCGCATCGCGATCGGCTCTGCGTCGTGCAGCTTTCGCCGGGCGATGGAAGCGCCGATGTCGTGCAGATCGCGCAGGGCCAGCGCGAGGCTCCCAATCTCGCGAAACTTCTGCGCGATCCGGCGATCACCAAGATTTTCCACTACGGGCGCTTCGACATCGCAGTGCTCTACAACGCGTTCGGCGCGATGGCCGAGCCTGTCTTCTGCACCAAGATCGCCTCGCGGCTGACCCGCACCTATACCGACCGGCACGGCCTCAAGGACATCTGCGCCGAGTTGCTGGGGGTTGCCATCTCCAAGCAGCAGCAGTCGTCGGACTGGGCGGCGACGACGCTGACGCATGAACAACTCGAATATGCCGCGTCCGACGTTCTTTACCTCCACCGGCTGCGCGAGGTGCTGGCCGGGCGGTTGGCGCGGGAGAACCGGACGGACGTGGCCGACGCTTGCTTCCGCTTCCTGCCGTCGCGCGCAAAACTCGACCTGTTGGGCTGGCCGGAAGAAGACATTTTCGCACATAGTTAGACTGCCCAGCGTCCTGCTCGGGCTCAGCCTTTTTCAGGAACAGTCTTCTTTGCCGGGCCGCGCATACGGGGAGCGGGACCGGCTGACGCCTGCGTTTGCTCAACCGGCGCGGTCCACCAGCGATAAAGCGCGTAACCGGCAAGTGCGAGGATGATTCGTTTCATGGCTTTTCCTTTCATGCTTCTCGCGTCAAGAATTCGCCGGCGGCAGGTTCGTTCCGTTCGGGCTTGAAAACCAAACTGGGCATGAAACCAAATGCCGCTTGGCGCATTTCAGATGTCCGCATACGGAACCTGAGGGGGGTCCAACATGACAAATCCACAGCCAATCGCCACCGCGCCCAAGGACGGTCGAAAGGTCACGGTCTTCTGGACCGACCGCGACGGACAAGAGAATGAGTCGGTCGCGCAATACCGCTCGCTGGATCGACTGAAGTCCGCCGGAGGCGAGTGGGACGCAAGCGACGAGGGCTGGTGGGCCTATGTGGACAGCGACACGCTGAAGCGTATCCAGCCTCATGGATGGAAGCCGCCGGGCGGGGAAGACGACGATGAGTGAGTGCCGCCGGGGCGGCGTTTCTCGTCCACTGCATTATCCGGTATGATTGATTCGATGCACGGTCGATTCGTGCCGCCCCATGGCCCGAACTCGTGCCTCGCAAACGGAGGGAAGTCGCCATGGGCATTGAAAGTCTGATTGTATTCCTCATCGTCGGCGCGATAGCCGGCTGGCTGGCCGGGCTGATCGTCAAGGGCTTCGGCTTTGGCCTGCTCGGAAATATCGTCGTCGGTATCGTCGGCGCGATCATCGCGGGCTGGTTGCTGCCACGCATCGGCCTTATCATCGGAGGCGGCATCATCGCCGACATCATCAACGCCGTCATCGGCGCGGTGATCCTCCTGCTCATCATCCGGCTCGTCAAACGGGCCTGAACCGAGCCTAACCTACATCAGGAGTGCGCCGATGCGGCAGAACCAACTCTATCTCGTCATCGGCGCGCTTCTCGTCGCTGTCATCGCGCTTGGCATCTATGTCTGGCGCGAGGAATCGAAGCCGGACGGCGTCGAGCTGAGAATCGACGAATCCGGCGTTTCCATCGAGCAGAACTGAGCGTCGGGGTCGCGCGGCCCCGCTGCGCGATCCCTTGCCAGATTCAGCGCACTTAACCCCACCTTAAATCGCCGCATTTAGCGTTCAGGCGGATATATCTCCGGACTGGACCAGCATATTTCATGGCGAAAAGAGGCGACCGGCGCATCGAGCCGACCTTCGACGGCCCCGCAAAAGGGCGGTCGTCGCGTGATCTGTCGGTCAGCGAGGACGACCGCGTGATCCCGTCGCGGCGCAAGAAGCCCGCGCAAAAGAAGCGGGCTGCCGCCCCACGCGGGCGTTCCCGGCGCCGCAGGCCGGGCTTGATTCGCGTGCTCGGACGCCTGACCTATTGGGCCTTCGTCATGGCCATCTGGGTCGGCATCGCGGGCGCTGGCGTGGTGCTTTACTACGGCGCTCAGATGCCGGCGGCCACGACATGGTCGATCCCCGATCGTTCGCCCAACATCAAGATCGTTTCCGTCGACGGCAGGCTGCTCGCCAATCGCGGCATGACGGGCGGTGAATCCATCGGTCTGCACGAGATGTCTCCCTACATCCCGCAGGCGGTGATGGCGATCGAGGACCGGCGTTTCTATTCGCATTTCGGCATCGACCCGATCGGCCTTGCCCGCGCCATGAGCACCAACCTCCTGCAGGGCCGCTTCAGCCAAGGTGGTTCGACGCTGACGCAGCAGCTCGCCAAGAACCTGTTCCTGAAGCCCGACCGAACGCTTGAGCGCAAGGTGCAGGAAGTGCTGCTGGCGCTCTGGCTGGAGCAGAAGCACACGAAAGACCAGATCCTCGAAATGTATCTCAACCGGGTCTATTTCGGCTCGGGCTCCTACGGCGTGGAAGCTGCGTCGCGGCGCTATTTCGGCAAGTCGGCGCGCGACGTGACGCTGGCAGAGGCCGCACTTCTGGCCGGGCTGCTGAAGGCTCCGTCGCGACTGTCGCCTGCCCGCGACCCCAAGGCAGCGGAAGAGCGCGCGCAGCTCGTGCTCGCCGCCATGCGCGAGGAAAAGATGATCGGCGACAAGGAGCTGACGGTGGCGATGACCGCGCCGGCGACGCGCGCCGCCGCTTACTGGACCGGTTCGGAAAACTATGTTGCCGACCGGATCATGGAGGAGCTTCCGGGCCTGATCGGCGAAGTGCGCTCGGACATCATCGTCGACACGACCGTCGATCTCGATTTGCAGGAACTGGCGGAAAAGTCGATCCGCCGGCTGGTCGATGAGAACCGCGAGAAGCTCAACGTCAGCCAGGGCGCGCTCGTCTCCATCGACAATTCGGGCGCGGTGCGCGCCATGGTCGGCGGCTACGACTACGCCACCAGCCAGTTCGACCGCGCCTCGGAAGCGCGGCGGCAGCCTGGTTCGGCCTTCAAGCCGTTCGTTTTTATGGCCGCGCTCGAACAGGGCCGTACGCCCGACAGCGTCCGCAACGACGCGCCGATCAAGATCGGCAAGTGGACACCTGAAAACTACAACGGCAAGTATTACGGCAAGGTCACGCTGGCGACGGCACTGGCGAAGTCGCTGAACTCGGTCGCGGCCCAGCTCGCCATGGAAGTCGGGCCGGAGGCGGTGGTCGAGGCTGCGCACCGCATGGGCATCGAAAGCGTCCTGCAGGCCAACACCTCGCTGGCTCTGGGCACGTCCGAAGTGACGCCGCTTGAGCTGACGGCGGCCTACGTTCCCTTTGCGAATGGCGGCTATCGGCCGGACGTGCATTTCGTCCAGCGCATTACGACGACGGAAGGCGAAGTTCTCTACGAATTCACCGGCGGCGCCAACCCGCGCGTCGTGCGGGGGGAAGTGGCCGGCATGATGAACAGGATGATGACCGGCACCGTCGAGACAGGCACCGCGAAGAAAGCGGCCTTCGCCTGGCCGGCGGCCGGCAAGACCGGCACCAGCCAGAATTCGCGCGACGCATGGTTCGTCGGCTACACGGCCAACCTGACCACGGGCGTCTGGTTCGGCAACGACGACGGCGCGCCGATGAAGAAGGTAACCGGCGGCGCTTTGCCGGCGCAGGCGTGGCATGAGTTCATGGTTGCCGCGCATGAAGGCGTGCCTGTGGCGGCCTTGCCTGGGACGCAAGGTGTGACCTACGGCTCGGACAACTCGATGCCGGCTGAAGCGCCGCTGGTCCAGGACCTCGATGCGTTCCCGGAGGCTCCGGCGACGGACCGGCAGGCGCAACGGATAGATACTCCTCAAATCTCCGAGGACTCAACTTCGTCGATCCCGCGACCGCCCGGCGACGTCGGCCAGCAGGCACCGCGACGCTCGACGTCCATCCTTGACATCCTGACCGGCGGCTAAAGACTTTTAGGTAGCGGTAGGCTCCTCTGCCGCGCCGGCTTCCTCAGCCTTCGCGCCCGCCGGCTTGCCCCTCGGGCGCGTACCCATCACTTCCTCGACGATGCCGCGCGCGATCTCGCGTTCGCCCATGATGACCGTGTCCGCGCCGAGCCCGGTCAGGTGATCGACCTCCGCGTCCGAGTTAGCGCGCGCGATGATTTCTATCTCCGAATTGGCGGTACGGCCGCGCTGGACGATGCGTCCAGCCTCGAAGGCATTTGGAATGGCAAGGATCAGGCGTTTCGCGCCGGACGGATTCGCGGCTGCGAAGATATCGGCATTGGCGGCATTACCCGCGATGGTCTCGATCTCATCGGCCTTGAGACGCGCGAGCGTCTTGTCGGAATCCTCGATGACAAGGAACGGCAGGCCACGCTCCCTGAGCGACTTGGCGACCAGAGTGCCGACGCGGCCGTAGCCGACTAGGATCGCATGATCCGAAAGCTCTGTTGGAGGGGGCGGGCCGTCTTCCTCGGGCAGGGGTTCCGACGCCATGACGGGCGCCTGAGTCGCAACAGCTCCGATTTCCGTGGCGGGCCCGATCGGCTTCGGCTCCGCGACTTGCGTCAGCGGTTCACCGAACTTCTTCTCCAGCCATGGGCGCAGCCGCACCACGCCGGCGAAAACCAGCGGATTGAGCAGGATCGACAGGATGGCGCCTGCGAGGATCAGATCGCGGCCTTCCTCGGGCAATAGCCTGAGGTCGACGCCGAGTTCGGCAAGGATGAAGGAGAATTCGCCTATCTGCGCAAGACTGGCGGAAATCATCAGGGCGGTGCTGACCAGGTGCCCGAAGGCCCTCACGATCAGGAAGGCGGCGACCGATTTGCCGATGACGATGATGAACAGCGTCGCCAGAACCGGCAAGGGATGATCGACCAGGCTCATCGGATCGAACAGCATGCCGACCGAAACGAAGAACAGAACCGAGAAGGCGTCGCGCAGCGGCAGCGATTCCTCGGCGGCGCGGTGGCTGAGTTCGGATTCGCTCATGATCATGCCGGCGAAGAATGCGCCTAGCGCCAGTGAAACGCCAAAGAGATGGGCCGCCCCGAACGCAACGCCAAGCGCGATCGCCAGAACCGCGAGCCGAAACAGTTCGCGCGAGCCTGTGTGGGCGACATAGTGGAGCACCCATGGGATGACGCGGCGGCCGACCACGAGCATCAGCGCGACGAACACGGCGACCTTGGCAAGCGTGATGACGACCACGCCCCAGATGCCGAAATCGGCAGGCAGCGCGAAGACCTGGATCGTGGGCGCAGGCTCTTCGCCGTTGATGCCACCCAGCACGCCGCCCGCAGGGTCCCAGATGTTCCTGCGACCATGCCAAAGCGGCCTCAGGCGACAACGTTCATGGAAAATTTTTGCTTCAAGCATGATAGTTGCGAAAAATCGATTGCTCCCCTGACCGGGCCAAGCGACCGCATTTCTTTAGAATTCAGGGCCTTGGCGATAGAACGATCTTTCAGATATCGGAACCAGCTATGATCAAGGATGTGCCCAGACTGAACGCCTTCCCCATTTTCATGCGGGTCGAAGGCGAAGTCGTGGCCATCATCGGCGACGGCGACGAGGCGCTTGCCAAGGCACGGCTGCTCGATCTATCGAGCGCCGCGTTGCGCATCGTGTCGGCCGACCCCGAACCTGCGCTGTGCGAGTGGATATCGGCAAGCAGCCGCGAACATCGCGCGCATGACTACTCGCCAGCCGATCTCGACGGAGCGACGCTCGTCTTCGCCGCGACAGGCGACGAGGCGCAGGATCGCCGGATCGTGGAAGATGCGCGAGCCGCCGGCATTCCGGTCAACGCCGTCGATCGGCCGGAGCTTTGCGACTTCTTCACGCCGGCGATCGTCAATCGCGCACCGCTCGCCATCGCCATTGGAACGGAAGGCGCCGGACCGGTGCTCGCACAGATGGTGCGCGCGCGGATCGACCAGTTGCTGTCCCCTTCGCTCGGGCCGCTTGCGGCGCTGGCCAGCGCGTTTCGCGAGGCGGCCGAACGGCTGGTTCCCAGGGGCGAGGCGCGGCGCCGCTTCTGGAGCGAATTCTTCCGGGGTGCGCCCGCAAGGGCGATGGACGCCGGCGACGCGATTTCCGCGCATCGCGCCGCCACCGAATTGCTGTCCACCTCGACGGCTGCAAAGGGCCATATCGCGCTTGTCGGCGCCGGGCCCGGAGCCGAAGACCTGCTGACGCTGCGCGCGCAGCGTCTGCTGATGGAAGCCGACGCCATCGTCCACGACGCGCTGGTGCCGGAGGCGGTAGTCGCCATGGGCCGCCGCGACGCCGAGCGTATACCCGTCGGCAAGCGCAAAGGCTGCCACTCCAAGAGCCAGTCCGAGATCAATGCGATGCTGGTCACGCTTGGCCGCGAAGGCCGCCGTGTCGTCCGCCTCAAGTCTGGCGACCCGCTCGTTTTCGGGCGAGCCGGCGAGGAGATGGCGGCGCTGCGTGAAGCCGGAATTTCGTACGAGGTCGTGCCTGGCGTGACAGCGGCCTTTGCAGCGGCCGCCGATTTCGAGCTTCCGCTGACGTTGCGTGGCGTCACCTCCTCCATGGTGTTTACCACCGGTCACGACCTCAAGGGCGGCTCGCTTCCCGACTGGGCGAAGCTCGCGATCTCCGGCGCGACGGTCGCGGTCTATATGGGGCGCTCGGTCGCGGCCGACGTCGCTTCGCGCCTGATCGATGCTGGCCTCTCGCCCGACACGGCGGTGGCGGTTGTGGAGAATGCGAGCCTGCCGACACGCAGGCGGTTCCACGGCACGCTGGCCGACCTGCCGACGCTGGAAGATCGCGCCGACCTCACCGGGCCGGTGATGACTGTCATCGGCGATGCGGTCGCCGGCGCCAATTTCGAGAAGTCAGAGCCGCTTGCCGCGCGCCGGAGCATTGCCCGCACCGAGCGGCAGGGAGCGGACGCATGAAGATACTCACTGCAAACAGATTGAACGACGGCGAAGCCGTGTGGTTCGGCAAGGACGGCGTCTGGATCGAGACGATCGAGGCTTCCGACATCGTCGGCGACAAGGACGGCGAGGCAAGGCTGGAAGCGATCGGCAAGGCAGCTTCCGACAACAATGAGGTCGTCGACGTCAACCTGATCGACATCGATGTGTTGGACGGTGTGATCGTACCGCAGAGATTGCGCGAGAAGATTCGCGCCGCCGGCCCGACCAACCGGCTCGACCTCGGCAAGCAGGCGCGGACGGAAGCAGGCGCGTAGAACAGAAACGGGCGGACGCGCCCTGAAAGACGAAGATGTATCGCTACGACGAGTTCGACCATGATTTCGTGAAGGCCCGGGTTGCCGAGTTCACCGACCAGGTGCAGCGCCGGCTCTCAGGCGAGTTGACGGAAGACCAGTTCAAGCCGCTGAGGCTGATGAACGGCGTCTACCTGCAGCTCCACGCCTACATGCTGCGCATCGCAATCCCCTACGGCACGCTGAGCTCCAAGCAGTTGCGCATGCTCGGACACATCGCGCGCAAGTATGACAAAGGCTACGGCCATTTCACCACGCGGCAGAACATCCAGTTCAACTGGCCTGCGCTTTCCGACATACCGGCGATCCTCGCGGATCTCGCCAGCGTCGAGATGCACGCCATGCAGACCAGCGGCAACTGCATTCGCAATGTGACGGCGGACCATTTTGCGGGTGCAGCTGCCGACGAAGCGGCCGATCCCCGTCCCTATGCCGAAATCCTGCGGCAGTGGTCTTCGGTCCATCCCGAATTCTCCTACCTGCCGCGCAAGTTCAAGATCGCCGTGACCGGCGCCGAGCGCGACCGCGCCGCCATCCAGACACACGACATCGGCCTTCACCTGAAGAAGAACGACAAGGGCGAACTCGGCTTTGCCGTCTATGTCGGCGGTGGGCAAGGCCGCACGCCGATGGTGGCGAAGAAGATTAGGGATTTCCTGCCGGAGGAGCACCTGCTGTCCTACGCGACTGCGATCCTGCGCGTCTACAATCTCAACGGACGCCGCGACAACAAGTACAAGGCGCGCATCAAGATCCTGGTGCACGAGACCGGAACTGAGGAATTCGCAAGACAGGTCGAGGCCGAATGGGCGGAACTGAAAGGTGGCAACCTGACGCTGCCCGATGCCGACATCCGCGCCATCGATGCTTATTTCGCACCGCCTGTCCTGCCGGCGCGGCTGGAAGGCGACGGGGCCGTTCGCGTGGCACGGCTCGACTCGAAGAGTTTTAGCGAATGGCTCGACCAGAACGTCATCACGCACAGCCATCCCGACTATGCCGCCGTGACGATCTCGCTGAAGGGCATCGGCGAGGTTCCGGGCGACGCCACAGCCGAACAGCTCGAGGCTGTTGCCGATCTCGCGCAGGAGCTTGCGTTCGACGAAATCCGCGTCAGCCACGAGCAGAACCTCATCCTGCCGCACGTCGCGCGCGCCGACCTGAAGGCCGTCTACGACCGACTGGTGGAGATTGGCTTCGCCACCGCGAACTCGAACCTGATCAGCGACATCATCGCCTGCCCCGGCCTCGACTATTGCGCGCTGGCAAACGCCCGCTCGATCATCGTGGCGCAGAACATCTCGAACCGCTTCGCCTCGCTGGAGCGCCAGCGCGACATCGGCGAACTGAAGCTGAAGATATCCGGCTGCATCAACGCCTGCGGCCATCATCACGTCGGCCACATCGGCATACTGGGCGTCGAGAAGAAGGGCGCGGAACTCTACCAGGTGACGCTCGGCGGCTCGGCCGACGAGAACACGTCTGTCGGAGAGATCATCGGGCGCGGCTTTGGCCCCGACGAGATCACCGATGCGATCGAGACGGTCGTGGACACCTATCTGCGCATCCGCCTCGATGCCGGCGAGAAGTTCATCGACGCCTATCGCAGGGTCGGCCCCGCGCCGTTCAAGGAGGCGCTCTATGGCGGCGAAGCCAAGGCTGCGTGACGGCGAGGCGGACGCGCTTGCCCGCGCGGCCGTCCTCGATGCCGCTTACGGTGACCTGCCGGCCGAGAGGATCGTCGAGCTGGCGGTGCGCGAGGAGTTCGTGGGCAGCATCGCCCTCGTTTCCTCTTTTGGCGCGGATTCGGCCGTGATGGTCGACATCGTGGCGCGCGTCGATCGCGATGTACCCGTGCTTTTTCTCGAAACCGGAAAGCACTTCGGCGAGACGCTTGCCTATCGCGATGCGTTGGTCGCCGATCTGGGCCTGACGGACCTGCGCGTGCTGACGCCCGACGCGGCGGCGCTGGAGCGCATCGATCCCAG
Organism: Mesorhizobium quangtriensis; assembly: GCF_040081925.1. Taxonomy (NCBI): domain Bacteria; kingdom Pseudomonadati; phylum Pseudomonadota; class Alphaproteobacteria; order Hyphomicrobiales; family Phyllobacteriaceae; genus Mesorhizobium; species Mesorhizobium quangtriensis. The sequence continues at coordinate 542,347 of NZ_JBEBMF010000001.1, read as the reverse complement.
CGGGCGGCTGCACGAAACCGACACCAACGCCTGCTGCGACGTCCGCAAGGTCGAGCCGCTGGCGCGCGGCGTGGCGCCGTTCCAGGCGTGGCTCACCGGTCGCAAGCGCCACCAGGCGGCAACACGCGCGGCGCTACCCGTCTTCGAGGCCGTCGGTTCGCGCATCCGGGTCAATCCGCTGGCGCGCTGGACGACCGCCGACCAGGCCGATTACATGCGCAGCCATAAATTGCGCGAGAACCCCCTGGTCGCCTACGGATATCTCTCGATCGGCTGCTTTCCCTGCACGCAGCCTGTGCAGCCGGGCGAGGATGCCCGCAGTGGACGCTGGGTCGGACAGGCGAAGACCGAATGCGGCATTCACCTTACCGGTCTCAACGCCTCGCTTACGGATGCTGCGCTATGACGACATCCAACGTGATCCGCCATCCGACTCTGGAAACGAACGCCATAATAGGACATATGCTCGCGCCCATGACCGAGACCAACGCGAAAACCATCCGCCTATGGACGCCTGCGGGCTTCCGCGACGACGAATGGACCCATGCGGAGGACGCAGATGCCCTGCTGGGCAACGGCCGCTTCATCCTCTCGCTGCAGGCGTTCCTTGCGCTGGACCCCGTGCAGCGGACATCGGCGAAGGAAAGGCTGGGCGTCCTGCTGCAGCCAGGCGACAAGCTGGAACACGTCATCGACCTGCTTGACGACCTGTCGCTGGTCGCGCTGGCGTTTCCGGCCTTCAATGACGGCCGCTCGTTTTCCAAGGCCGAATTGCTGCGCGCCCGCCACGGCTTCAAGGGTGCCGTCCGCGCCACCGGACAGATCCTCGTCGACCAGTTTCCGCACATGCTGCGCGTCGGCTTCGACGAGTTCGAGCTTACGAATCCGGTGCTGATCCGACGGCTGGAAGCGGGCGAGACCGGCGGCCTCGGCCTCTACTACCAGCCTGCGGCTGGTGGCCCTTCCACGCCGGGCCAATATGCCTGGCGGCGGACACGCTGACCTAACCAAAACCGCCTGCCTAAAACCTACAGCAGCGCTGTGAAATGGATTGCGCCCGTTGAAGCTGCCGTCGACATCGGCTATGACACGCAAACTTCCGGCCCCGCCGAAGCATTTCGGTAAGCACCCGTAGCTCAGCTGGATAGAGTGCTGCCCTCCGAAGGCAGAGGTCACAGGTTCGAATCCTGTCGGGTGCACCAATTCTCAATATTTCGCGTTTTAATCGCCCCTTGGCCGTCGGGAGGGGCGATCTCGGACCTTTTTTTTATAAGAAGATCAAACGGTTGACGGAAGGTGACCTCCACCTTTCCGTCATCCCAAGTGCAGTTCGATAGTACAATTTTCAAAAGACGGCGCCTCTGCTCCGGATTCTGATCCGAAAACGTGGCGAGAGCCTCGTGCGCGAATTCGAGAAGCTTAACCCCCTCGTTTTCCGAGGTTTTTAAGGCATCCCGATGTCCCTGGGCCTCCCTGAGGACCTCAACCTGCTCCCGCTGCCATTGGTTCGAGAGCCGAGCAAACTGCGCCTCCTCGACCCGCCCCTCCAGCTTGTCCACATACATCGCGTCCAGTCGCTTCTGCAGCCTTTCGCTCTCGGCTTCGAGACGAGCGATGGCATCCTCGTGAGTCGCGCGCCTATCTGCATCAAGATGATTCCAAGCCGAACGGACCCACTGGAGGAGTTCGGGATCGATCGTCAGCGAGCCGAGCGCTTCCGCCACCTGCGGATCGATCAGTCGCTCGGGAAGACGGGAGCTGCGGCAGGCCTTTGGATCGCGCGTGCATAGTGTTCGATATGCGGTGGGCTCGTAGTAGACGTACTTGCCCTTTTTGATGTCCCCCGTAACGGCGCAGCCACAATGACTGCAGGAGATTAGACCCTTGTAGACGAACTCATGCGGACCTCCATCGTGACAGCTACCCCTTCCATCGAGAGTATCTTGGGCGCGCTGCCAAAGCTCTATTGATATCAACGGCTCATAGCTGCCTATATAGAAAATTCCGGCGTAATCAAAATCCCCTGTGTAAATACGATTCCGAAGCACTCTGTGTATAAGGGATCTTTGAAGTGGTCGCTTATATTTTCCAAAACGAAAACCCTCGGATTTGCAGATTTTTTGTATTTCATCTAATGTCTTTCCTTCTGCGCACAATTCGAAAATTCGATAGACGTAGAAGGAAGTTTCTGGGCAGGGAACTATGATTTTGTCCTTGCCAGCTGGGTTATGCGTATTTAAGTATCCGATGGGAGCGTAGCTAGGCCACATTCCTTGAGATGCTTTCTCGTGCATCCCTTTCCGAACTTCTTCCTTTAGATTGTCAATGAAGTTTTTCGCCATAACGACCTTGATGCCGTGCATGAGCTTGTCGCTCGAACGGGAATTTGGCGATATTATTGTATTCTCTTTGATGAAATGAATATTTACACCGAGTTCTTCAAGAGTTATCCAATCTTTTGGATTGCGGTATAGTCTATCAACTTTTTCAACGAGAATTGTCTTTATGTGTGGGTTCTTCGTTAGGTATTCTACCATTCTCTGGAAGTTACGTCGTCCAGACTGCTTAGCAGACTCAATGTCTACAAACTCCTCGTGCACTTTGACGGGTATCTTTTTTATATAGTCAAGATATAGCTTTCGCTGTGCAGGAATTGAAAATCCGTCTGACTGCTCTTTAGATGAGACACGCAGATAGGAAACCCCATCATCTTCGTCATCAAGAGTCGTGCTCATTTTCAACTCCGGTCCCAGGTTCATTGTATTGCTCGGGTCACTGCGACTGTAAGGGCGCCGCGCGCCTCTTCCGTGGTCTGGAAACGCGCGGCTTTGAGTGCGGCACTGGAGGAGTGCTGATCCTGCGAGGCACAGCGACGCGACGCTGGCCGGTATCGTTGTCGTTTGCCGCACCAAGTTCGCGATCGAGCTTCCAGTCACATAGAACTCGGAAGAAGCTAGGTACCAAGGTCGAGAACTGTCGCAGTTCATCAGCACTTGAAGGTCGACCGAGGCGCTTTTCCCAGAACTCGGCCGTGTCCGGTGGTAGGTTATCATTCGAGGCGCTTGGGCGCGATTTCCGCCGTGGTGTGCAATTCGGGTCTGAGACTGTCAGCTTGGGCATTGACACAACTCCACTCCTGCCAGCCAGGGCGCACGCCCTGCCGGACCGTTCGATACAACAACGCGCGCGACGCTGAGTATGTCTCCGACCATGCCACACCCCCAAGGAGACCTCCCGGGCGGTCTGGCCTCCGCAGGCATCCGCTCATGTGCGGTCGAGGTGCCCCCGTCCTCTCCTTCATTGGCCATTCGTCGAGCCTCCTTCTCCTCCCGTTCTGATCCGTCAGCGACTGCCCCGGACCTTTTGGGCGCCGACATCAACCGCCAGTTCGATATTCCCGTCAAGAGAAAAATGCCTGCTAACCAACTGAAAGGATTCGATAAATTGTCTCTGCGAATCCTTTCAGGCCGCTTCGAATCCTTGGGCATTAGCCACTGAAAGATCGTCTCCAATCCTACTCTGAAGCTCATGTGGGGCGATCGCGGGATCGTCATCCGAAGGCCCGAACTGGAAACAAAACGGGGGTGAGGCATGAACAACAAGGAATCGCGATCCACTCCCCCCGGGATGCCTGAGTGAAGCCTTTCGATCGAACTTTGCATGAGTGGGTGGGCGACGTCGCCAGGCAGTTGCCTGACCCCGGACGGGGCGGCTTTGGCTGCCTTCGCGGCCCGATATCAGCGCAAGAATTTCGAACAACCAGCATCGCGACACTGCGCCGCCGCGTCGCGCGATCAGGCCTTGAACACTTCGGCAATCTCTCCAGCGCATCCAGTCCCGTCCGTCGCAACGAGAAGCGCGGAGATATCGTTCGCGACTAGCCGCCCACCCCTGAGAAGACGCTCCGCAGCGTCGGTGATGGTGGCCCGGTGCTGCGCGGCGATCGAAGTGGTCCGCTTCATCTGCTCCGCAAGCCGCGCCTCCACCCGATCCCGCAGGACGAAGGACATCTGCAGGCTTGCCATCAGTTCCTCGTCCTGGTCGGCCGACAGGTATGCCAGCCCCTGACCCAGTCCGTAGGACGCCTCGATCCGCAGCGCGGCAAGAGTGGCATGGTGCAAGTCGCTACCGGAAGCGCCGCCGGCGCTGGCCGATCGGCCCTCGAGAAGCACCTCCTCGGCGGCGGTGCCGCCAAGAAAGACGCAGATCTGGTCGAGCAGGTCCTGCACGGTCCGTTCCTGGAACGGTGGCTCCCTGTACTGGACGCGGCCGAGAGAGAGGAAGCCGGATGCGTTGGATGCCGTCGGCCCGACACGCAGTTCGACATGATCCATCGGTCGCCCGAGCACGACTGCTACCACGGCATGGCCCGCTTCATGAATGGCGGCGCGGCGCAGTAGCGCGGGCGGAACCGTCTGGAGTGCGGGTAGAGGCGCGACCAGGTCTTCCAGGATCATCGCCCGCCGTTCACGCCGAGCCTTGCGGCGCGCGTCGCGAACGAGCTGTTCGAGACCTGCGCCGCTCCAGCCGGCTGTCCGCTGCGCGATTTCGGAGAGGTCTGCTCCCTCCAGCGTCTCGCCGAGGTGCCATCGAAGGATGCCCACCCGCGCCGGCTCGTCCGGAAGCGGCATGCGCACGTGGCGGTCGAGGCGGCCAGGGCGAAGCAGCGCCGCGTCGATGCGCTCCGGCTGGTTGCAAGCGCCGACGATGACCACACCGTCGTTGCGCTCGGCACCGTCGATGCATTCGAGCAGCCCCGCGACGACCTCGGTGCAATAGTGGGCGCTGTCGCCGCTAAACTTGTCGCGGTCGCCGACAGCGTCGATCTCGTCGATGAACAGGATCGACGGAGCCTTCTCCCGAGCTTCTGCGAAGGCTGCCCGCATTGCTTTCAGCAGATCGCCGAGGTGTCCGTGCGACTGCCATTGGGCCAGCGAGCCGAGCACCAGGTGAGCCTCGCAGGTAGAAGCGAGGGCACGGGCAAAGGTCGTCTTGCCCGTCCCTGGCGGACCGCTGACGAGGACGCCCCGATCAACGTCGGACCAGCTGATCCGACCTTCCCGCCAGTCCCTGAGATCAGTGGCCAGTTCCTGTCCCCAGGCGCCTGCCTCGCCGAGGCCGTGAAGGTTGGCCAGATCCAACCTTGGTGGTTTCCGGACGTCGGCGACTGCCAGCGCTTTTCTCATCGCATCGAGCGACGCGGAGATCGCGCGCCCGCGCCGCAGCATCGAGGCGATGAGTGAGAGCGGCATGTTCGCGATCTCCTCGGCTGCCTCCGCTTCGATCGGCTTTCCGATGCAGAGTCGGACGGCTGCCGTGACGTGTCGTGCGGTTGGGCGCTGGAGCATGATGACATCGTCGACGGCCGCTCGAACCCCTGCCGGAACCTCGCCAGGAGTCCTTGCCAGAATGATCAGCCGGTCCTCCCTCAGGATCGCGTTGTCCAGGGACTTGAGCTTCTTGGCCTCCCCGCCCCAAAGGTCGGACGCTTTCACCACCCGTGCGGTGTCATCCCTCGATGTCCACAGGCGCTTGCCAGGTCGCAGAAGCGCGACCTGCGCTGCCTCCTTGAAATCCTCGTCGTCGGCGCCGTCGGGAAGGATCAGAAGGAGTGCCAACGCCGTCCCGCGGCGCAGGCGCCGATCATCACGACAGGCACTCATGATCGAGCAGTAGGCAAGGAACCTGCCGACGGTCTTGGTGGCTTTGGCCCGCACCTGCGGCGTCATGCGCTTGCGGCTCATCGGGCAGCCCCTCTGCGCAGGATTCGAGCGTCGAGCACGCCGAGGTTGACGAGCCACGCCGCGACCACCCTGCAGGCAGGGTCGCCCCCCTCCAGCTGCCGGGATAGGAGTTCAGTCAGGACAGGTGGTAGGGAATGCTTTCCGTAGCCCCCGAGGCGGACATACTGGATGACCATGCTGATCACGACGGCAGGGTCCTCGATGGGTCGAATCCTGCAGTCGCAGGACGAGATCGCCCCCTGTCGGCTGAGCGCGATACAGCTGGGTGTGTGCCCGAGGACGTCCTGAAGTACGTCTGACCCGGCCAGATAGCGGGGCGGGACAGTGGGTCGCGGCAGCGCTGCTCCTGGGTCGGTTCCCGCCGTGCTCGACCCTCCGAAGATGGCGCTAAAGGACTCCCGCTGGCCGGGCTGTCGGGGCGGTGGGGTGTTGGAATGCCGTCGCATGGCATGGCTCTCCTGTCGGGTCGGCGCCTAGCGCGATCCGTGCTGGTGGAATCGGAATTGGGTCGAGGAGGAAGGCGGCCCGGAGAGTCCTAGTGGAGACCCGGCCTCTGGGCGTATCCGAAGCGGCGCTCGGTGGAGCCGGAAGCCTTCAGGCCGATGACCTCGCCGCCAAGCGGCGACGCCTCATCTGGCTGCCCCAAAGGATTCAGCGCAGCAGCGCCTGGTCCCCCGCGAACGGGGTGTCCGAGCACTGTCTTGCACCGCAGCTCCAGCTCCTCCTGGACGCGCCTTGAAAAGCCTTCGCGGACCTGTTTGACGAATCCTGCGGTGCCGTCGGTGCCCAGAAGTTCGTCGATCTCGGAGAGCCGGAAGACGCCACGCACATGGTCGGAAATCTCGTCCGCGCCGTCGACGATCGCGGTCTCGACCGAGACCAGCAGGGGACCACGGTTCTCGGCTATCCATTCCGATGCGATCGCCGCCACCGCAAGCATTCGAAACCGAAGCCGGTCGATCTCCTGCGGGCGGTAGGAAGGGAGCGAGCGCTTGATGTCAAGGATCAGCCCGGAGTGCTTCGCCCGGTTAACGACGAAGAGGTCGGGCCTGTAGGATTCCGTGGCATGGACGCGTGACGGAAACCTGATGCCCTTGATCTCATCCGACGGCGTCCGCTTCAGCATCTCCTGCGCCGCCGGAACGATGGGCATCGGCTTCGGCGGCAGCAGCATGAGATCGGGATCGCGTCGCACCGCCTGCGCGATCGAATCTTCGAGCAGTCGCCCCTCCTGCATCACGGCCGAGCGGCAGAAGCCGAACACGGATGCGTAATCGCCGAAGGTGTTGTCGTCCCGGGTCTCACCAGCGAGCGCCGCCGCCATCGCCTTGTTGACGAGGGAGCCCACATCCGCCTGATGGGTATCCTTCGGGACCTGCGACCCGACCTGTCGATAATGGCGTCGATAACCTGCCAGCCTCGCCACCGAACTGCCGCGCGCCCCTTCCGGACGGCGGCCCCGCCATCTATCAATCCCCATAGCCCGATAACCTCTTCAACAGGTGTTTGGGTCAGGCCTTCGTCAGGTGTTTGCCGCACCCGGCGGAGGCCGTTTCTCGTCCATGCCGCAGCGTGAACGATCGCAACCGATCGGGATCTTATGGGGATCTCAAGTCCCAGGCGCCGGCATGGTTAATTTCAGTACGGGAATGGGTCGTCGCATGCGCGTTGACCGTTTCTTGGGATTTCACAAATGACCGGTTGGCGCCCGAATTTCAGTCATTCGCCACTGTGTCGCTGCTGCCAAAAAAGCTGCCGTTCTAAGTGATGCGGGGCCGTGGGGAAACTTCACTTCAACTGCAGGTAACGCTCGCGCGGTTCTGCTCTGTGGCCGAACGACTGGATCCTCCATTGGACTTAACTACGGTACCGCTGATCTGTGACAGAACGGCGAAAACCGCATTGGTAACGCCTCTAGGCGAGACCGAACCAGCGTCGCCATCGACATCAAGATCGTCGCCAGCGAACCGCGGGTCATTGCGGAGGTTGTGAGGTTGGTGGGCTCGGACACGACCGATTTCATCGACGCGGTGGTGGAGAGTTTTCACCAGGAGAGCGACAACAGTAGGTCGCGCTGATCGTTGCAGGCGGCCTTTCGACCGAGCAGCCTGACTAGGCAGGCTTGGTAAAGCAGAGCACCGACTCAGTTGCACCGGCTGGACGCTCGTAGTTCTTCCGCCCCGGATTGATGTCGGACATCGACCGAAGGTGGAAGTCCTCGCGCTTTGAGAACGTCAGGCCCTTCCGGGTGCTCATTTCCTTGAGTATCTGCGGCAGGTCGTTGTGGATGTCCTTGTAGTAGGAATCCTGCACCACAAAAACCGCGCGGCCGCCGGGCTTGAGTGCGGTCGTAACCCGACCCAGCGAGCGTGCTATCTTGTCGAAATAGTCAAGGTGAGTCTTATAGTAGTAGCCACCCGACGCCTTGGATGGATGCGCCTTGAGCCCAGCCAGAAACCTTGTGCAGGTACGGCCCCAACTCTCATCGATTTCGATCGTGTCCTGCGGTACCTGGACCGAGCCAATCATCTGGCGCCCGAGGTCGCGAGGCTTCACCTTAAGAAGCGGGCCGAGCACGGCGAGCTCGATGCGGGTCGCTGCCGTATAGTCGATGCGGGTGCAATATGGCGGCGAGGTCAAAACGAAGTCGATGCTCGATGCCGGCACCGCCATCTTGGCCGTGTCGGAGAGCTGGATGGTGCTCGCAGCAGCGGCGAAATCTAGTCCGGACGTATCCTCAATGAGTTGCCTGGCCGCCAGAGCGTCGGACATCCCCCGAACGTTCTCAGCAAATTGGTGGGCAACCGCGTAGACGGTCGGATCGAGCCGGTCATCGTCTGCCTTCGGCAATTTGATCCACGTAGGGTTGGACGATTGCAGTGTCGCAGCGAAACGGCGGCAGGCAGCGAAAAGCGCCACATAAAGCGTGGCCGCAGTGCCCGAAATCTTGTCCAGGTGGATGCCGTCGGGAGACTTGGTGATCCCGCCCACAAGGGAGCGGCGGATGTTCCGCTCGATGCCGCGGATCAGCCTTGCGGCATCTGGCTGAAACCAGGAAAGCAGGGGGTCGTCGGCAGCCATCACCACCGGGGCGCTGCGAAGTTGCGAAAGTATCGTCGCCGCGAGCGGACGCAGGTGGTCTGCTTCGCTCGGCGGGAGCAAGCGCGCGCGCGCGACAATGATCATCACGGGGTTGAGGTCGATGCCGATCGATTTGAGGCCGAGTTGGCTCGCGGCGTAAGTCGTGGTCCCACTACCGTTCCACGGATCCAGCACGACGGACTCGGCGCCAAGCTGGGCGCTTTCGAGCATGTCGCGGACGAACTGCTCGGGAAAGCCCGCATAGTAGGGAAAGAATCCTTCCCAGCCGGTCTGCAGCTTTTTGTTCCGTTTCGGCGAACCGATCTTGAGGCGTGCTCGCAACTGTTTTTCTCGGTATGGAAACACTACGCCTCACGATACTCCAAATCCGCGCTCGCGGCGAATGGTGATCTGAAGTCGCTCCAGTTCCGGCATGAGTTCGGCCACCTGCAGCAGGGAAACCGGAACACTGCCTGAAAGGCTTGGCAGCGCCCGCTCGTAGATTGCAATGCAGCGCGCATTGGTCAGTCGGGAGTGAAACAGAATGCCGTCGACGTGAGGCAGGAGGTCATGCAGGAGCTCGGAAAACTCCTGGCCTCGCCCGTGGTCGCGCGCCCTGTTTGCGTCCGTGTCGATTCCGAGCTCGTAACTGCCCGCGCCAGTAAGGTCTACAAGCGCCAGTTCTCGCAGAGACGAGATGGCGGTGACGCAGAGCGCATCAAGGTGCGGCCGGTAAAGAAACCGGCGCTGCTTGCCTTGGAAGCGATCACGGACGACGGCCTCTGCGAAGGCGGTCGCGAAATCTTCGCCGGCATAAAGAACCTTGAATTGGCGCGATGGACTCGAAAAGCGGCTCGAGCCAAACCCGGCACCGGTCGGCTGGCCGCGATGGCGGCCGGGAAGGATGCGCGGCCAGTCGCTGACCCCAGCCGTGATGATCCTTTCACGGATTTTCTTGGCGACAAGCTTCACGCGTAGTCCAGTGCACCTTCAGCAGCGCTCAGCACGGCGTCGAGCTTGCCGGCCCTCAGTTCATCGACAGGCGCGTTGCCGCCGGTCAGGCGGTTTGGTGTCACCAGCCACTCCCAAGCCTCCTCGGCCGAGGAGAACATTGGCGTCACCCGGTCGAGACCGCTGATCGGAGCGCGCCGGTCGAACTGGCGCAGGGGGTAGACGTAGTTGCGCACACCCTTCCGGAGCGCGACGACTTTATTCCCCTTTCGCCAGTTATCGAGCGTCGCCCGCGCCACCTTTAGTCTGGCGACAACCTCGCCGGCGCCGACCAGCTCGCTTTCAGCCCAGTCCGTTGCATCATCATCCTCGGTGACTTTGTCCAGCCTCCGTGCGCCTTCCGTGGCAGGCAGGACGCGTCCAATTCCCTTGCCGACGAGCACGTTTCCGGTCGGACCACCGGTATGGGCCGGCGCGGCGGGCCGATGACGCTGTGGCGGCGCAACGGTTTCAGGCAGGGGGACCTTTAGGTCGACGGCAAGCTGCACCAGCGCGCTCATATCGAGACGATGCACCTTGGCCTCAATCGCCTGTGTCAGTACCGCCCTTTGCTGGCTCTGTTTCATGTCTCGCGCTCCTTGCCTATGCAGAATAGGCAATATAGGCAGATTGTGCAATAGCAATGTTTGACGGCGGCGAGCGTTCCTGTGAGAAGCATGGTATTGCATGGAAGAGCGTGGAGAGCTATATAGCTCATATGTCCCGAACGATGCCCATTGCCGAAAAGCTCGCCCGCAACGCCGAAAGGCTGCAGCAGGCCTATGCCGGCCTTGCCAAAGCGCTGAGTTCAGGCGATGCGGCCGCGCGTGAGCGGTCACAGGCCAAGATATCGGAATTCAACGCCGAATATGAAAGCCTTGCCGAGCAGCTGCGCTTCGCCGAACTCGAAGCGCGCGAACTCGCAGCGCCGCGCGGGCGCAAACCGGCCAAGCCGCTCCGCGAACTCGCTCTCGATGCGCTTGATGATCTCGGCGTTCCGGTACCACCCGCGCTCATCGCTGACCTTACAGAAGCCCTCACCGGTGTCCGCCCGTCACCCTCACGCTTTGCCAGCCTGCGGCGCGACGAGGAAAATGCCGCCCGGCGTAACATCGCTGCCAAGCCCGCCTGGATCGTCCCTGCCATCAATGCGGCCGAACTGACGGCCATCCCCCGCCTCCTCTGTAGTTCGGCCTGGAGCCTTGAGCGCCGCATCGTTGGATCTCGCAGCCTGCGGACCGATCACCTGCGTATCGCGGAAAGCCTGGCGCGCCGCCTCAAGCAATTGCGCGAGGCGGGGGCACCCGAGTCCAAGAATATCGACCGCCTCCTGTTCCCCATCGCCCGAGCAATCCCCGGCGCGACGGAGACGGGCAAGCTGGTCGATCCAGACAAGGTGAGCGATGCGGCGCGCGCTGAGCTTGCCGCCCTCGACCAGGCTGACCAGGCGGAACGCGGAGAGGCCTGCGCCAGGCTTGCCAATGCAAGTTCGCATGTGCGGCTCTGGGGGCGTCCAGCAATCATTGACACGATGGCGGCGGCGAGGGCGATCAAATGACCCCCGAAAACGCCCGTCTTCATCAGCTGCGCGGGGGACTTGCGCCCGTCGAAGTGGGCGCGCGCGGGATTGAAAGCATCGCTCGCAATGCAGACTGCACGCGCCTGCGTGCAATCGTCATCGCCGGCCTTACGCCCAACGACGTGATAAAGCACGTGCTGGGCGAGGCGGCCGACGTCATGTCGCCCTTTGCGATGACGCTGACGCAAGCGTTCGAACGGCGCCTTCTCGACAATGCAGGCGGGTCATTGCTGACCGTCTACCGCGAAAAAGGGTACTTGGAACCTCAGGACGCCAAGATCGTCAACGTGGCCGATGTCGCACCGCGCGATACACATGTTGACCGTATTCGCCGCGAACGCGAGACCCGCCGGCTCATCGACCTCAAGATGCGTGGGGATCCCACGGCTCCCAACCTCATCCTCAAGCCGCGTCTCACCCTCACCATCGTGGGCGTCAGCCACGCCATCGAGCTCGACTATCTGGTGGCGAGCGACAAAGAGCCATTCTACCGCGCGGGGGTCATCAAGAGCTATGCCGATCGTGGTGGCAAGACCAACAATGCCCATGTCCGTTCGGCCTACCGGGAAGCTGCGGTTGGCACGCTGGCCTTGAGGCAGCTGCTGGAAGAGGCGGGGCGGCCGGGGGACCTCGCAGGCGACCGTGTCGACATGGTTCTCAAAGCGCCTGCCTCGTTCAGCCCCCGGCTTTTCGCGGCACAGCGGGCGGAGTCGGAACTTGCCTCCTTGAGCCGCGCTCTGTCTGCTGCGCCGAGCGATCTCGACCAGATCGAGCAAATGCTCCCTGCAGGAGCTTCCCTCGCCGACCCCGCCGTCATCGAGGGATTGCCCAACCACTACTGCTCTACCTGCAAGGAGCACTGTAGCCTCTGGAAGCATTGCCGCGCCCAGGCACAGGCGCAGGGCAATGCGATCATTTTGGGTGACCAGGCAGCCGAGCAACTGGCCGCCGCCGGGTCCCTCAACCGCGCCATGGATCTCCTCAATGGCGTCGGCCGCCCTCCCGATAATCGTGCCGAAGCAGTTCTCGCAGCGGAGCTTCAGGCTGCCTCGCTGCTGCTTGAGAGGATCGCCAATGGCTGATCTCCTTGCCGTCGTTGCCCGGATGCGCGCGCTCGAAAAGGGCGAGGCTGTCCCCATTGTCAGCCAGAGTCAGGTCATCATCCAGCCCCATGCTCGGATCGTGACAATGCTGTCGATGGCCGGGGAGGATACATCCGTTCATGCCGTCGCCATCGGCCGTCAGGGGGTTGCTCCGCAGATCAAAGTCGCCCCCGATCCTCGCCGTCGCGACGATCAATACGAGCTGCTGCTGTGGCTGCTGCCACAGTTCGAGGACTATTATGCATGGTGTCGCGCCGAGGGAACGTTTCCTCAGATCTGGGTATCCTCGGATGGCGCACTCGGGCACCTCGATACCCTCGCCGATCGCCTGCGCTTCACCGAGGACACGCAGGTAAAGCGGCTCGGCGAATTGTGGACCTATGCCGGCGAGCGCTCGCCCATCGCCGGACAGCAGGCGCTGATCAGCGCTACGACCGCCCTCAGAGCCCACTACGCGACGGGTCAGCAGGATACCGAGGACGAACATCTGGGCGCGTTGCTCACCTGGATCGACCCACCCGCTGGCCGCGATATCCTCGCTGCAGTCGCTATGGCGGAAACTCAGCCCATGGGCGCCAAGACCGATCCCAGTTTCGACGCAGCTGAGCTGCAGCCCGCTGTTGCGCTTTTCAATAAAGCGCGCCAGGACGGTGATGTCCGGGCAGAAGCCTTTCACGCCGGCCGCATCCAGCAGATGCTCGAAACCGTCATCCGCCCGATCTACGCCGCCACCCAGCGGGCCATGGCCATCCTCGATCGACCGCGCTGGAAGGCAAACGCCGCACTGGACATTCTCGGCAGGCAAGAAGCCGCCCACTTCGCTCGCTTCATGCAGAACCGGGACGCCGGCTATCGGCTTCCATACAACGACTCCGCCAAGGCGGCGGCCTTCAAGATCGTCGCGCGCGAACGCGCCGTCGACAATGTCGAGGCGGCCTCGATCCGACATGACCGCGCCGCGCGAGAACGAGGCGCAGAAAGCGGCAGGGTGCTGCGTGGCACGATCGTCGGACGGGACAAGGTCAAGCTGGCGCCTTACACCTTCGAGACGCGGATGGTGCTTTCGACGCCACAAGAGAGCCTACACCTGCGCGCCGGGGAGGAGATCTGGAACCTCGACGATCCGAAGCTATGCCTTCGCGTTACCGGGATCGAACGCCGGGGCCCGTTCAGCTGGGTCAGCGGTATTGTGGAAAAAGGCAAGAAGGCCGCCCTGCTGCTCAATATCGGCGATGTCGTTGATCTTGGTCCGCACGATCCTGACTGGGATGCCTCGATCCGCGAATTCGCTCAGATGAGCACGCGGCTGGCGGTACCGCCATGGACGCATTCCGAGGTCATGCCGCCACCCGTCCCCTCGACCAGGCCGCGGCCGAACGATTTGCTGGCCGCTGTGGAAAGGATGGTTTGATGAGCGATCCCCAGACCCTCGCCGACGGCGCACTGCGCGAAATCCTTGAGAGCCAGAGGCAGGGCGCTCCCGCCGTTGTCCTGCGCTCGCCCCCCGGCGCCGGCAAGACCGGCGTAGCCCAGCGCGTGGCGCTGCAGAGCGCCCGTGCGCTCGAACAGCGCTGCATGGTGGTGACCCAGACTAACGAGCAGGCATTCGACGTGGCCCGCCGCCTCGGCGGCAATGCCGAAGGGTTTCCTATTCACCTCTATACGCGGCGCGGACTCGAGCTTCCCGCCGACATCCGTGGCCATCGCAACATAAGGATCATTGAGAATTTTGCGGATATTCCGCAGCAGCCGGGCATCACCATCGGCAATGCCGCCAAATGGAGCTGGATCAATACCGGCGAGACGATGTTCGATCTCCAGATCGTCGATGAGGCCTTCCAGCTGCCCGACTATCGGTTCCAGCTGATCGCCAATCTGGCGCCGCACCATGTCCTCATCGGTGACCCCGGCCAGATCGAACCCTTTGTTGATTGCGAGATCGAGCGCTGGCGCTGCAACCCTGCCGGACCGCAGGTGTCCTCGCCCGCAGCACTTCTCAAACGGCATCCCGGCGTCATGCAGCTCGCGCTGCCGGTGTCGCGCCGGCTTAATACCGATACCGTGCGCCTCGTATAGCCCGCATTCTATCCGGACATGCCATTTCAGGCGATGAGTGCGGACCGCGAGCTTACCTTCGAGGTGGCCGGGATCATGCCATTCGACGCTGCCCTCGATGCGGTGACGGGGGGTGCCAAGATCGTCATGGTCGAGCTGCCGCCGCAACTCACCGGCGAGCGGGACGAAGAGATTGCCGACGAACTTGTAGCCTCCATTCGCCGGCTGCTCATGCGCGGGCCGTGGGTGCGGGACGATAGCAGGATAGAGCGTGTGGCACCCAATATGATCGGCGTGGTCGCCGCCCATGTTAGTCAGGTCAACGCCGTGCGCGAACGGCTCGGTCCGGACCTTGCGGACATTTTCGTTGAAACCGCAAACCGCTTCCAAGGTATCGAGCGCCGCTTCATGTTTGTCCATCATCCGCTTTCGGGACGTGCCGACGCATCCGCCTTCCACCTCGATGCCGGGCGTCTGTGCGTTATGCTTTCGCGCCACCGGGTGGCCTGCTGGATCTTTGGCAGGCAAGGCATTGCCGGTCAGCTTATGGGCTATGCGCCGATCGGGGATCGCGCCCTGGGCATCGACGAGGACCCCGAATATCGTGGCTGGCGCGCACATCTGACCGTGATGTCCTGGCTTGCCAAGGCCGGCCGCGTCTATCCGGCGGTCTATGGCATGGCTCCATCCAACGCCAGTCGCGCGGCGCGCTAGGCGGACTCGTTGCTCTGGCGGTGACCAGGTCTCGGGCTGAACCGGACGATAACGGCGACGCCTAGGGTCCAAGAAGGAGCGCTCATGTATACCCCGGTTCCCCAGCCGATTTCGGAGGCTGTCGCCGCACTGTGGGCCTTCAATGGCCAGCGGCCTGATAATCGCTTTGGGGCGCCGCAATTGCTGCGACTCAAAGCGGCGTGCGCAGACGCCTATGGGTTCGGTGCGCAATTCTGGTTCAGTTTCTCGCTGTCAGAAATTCTGCGCTCGCTCGGATGCCCGATGTACCTGCCCGTCGATCGCCGTCGGCTGGCGCTCCCGCCGGAAGAGGCGGCGGAGAAGCTCCACCCCACCTTGACCGCGACGTCGGCCAAAGTGAGCTATCTTTGCCCTCTCGACTGGGCGGACGATCCGTCAGACGTGACGTTCGGTGACAACCAGATTAGCCGTTTATCTTCTGCCGAGCTGCAGGAGATCGCTGATGCGCCGCGCCTCGCCCGTGCCTTCCCGAACCGCAGTCTCAACTGGGATACGCTCTCGCAGTTCTATTGGCTGGTTGTCGAAGAAACCGTACCTGTTTCGACCGAGCCTGGCCATCGGGCCAGCGACCGCGTGAATCCTCAATCCGACTCTGCGTTCATCGAAGATGCTCTAGGGTAGTAGGTCGGACGATCGTGCAGGACCTTGGGGTAGCGGCCGATGCAGTCTGCGCCTACCTTTAGCGCATTCTCAGCGTTGAAGGTGATCGTAGAAGCGCCACTGGCACGCAGCCGTGCGGGGAGGGTGAGGCTTGCCCCAACTGCGCATCGCTCCGATCTTCATCACCCAGTGCACAAGCGCGTGACGTTCATCGCGATGATCGCGGAGAGGATCGAAGGGCTCAGAAGGCCTGAAAAACGATCGGGGGAACGTTCGCGGACGTTACCTGGACCACCTCAGACCTTTCGCATCGGGAGAACTTTCGCTGTCCGGCCTCCCGCAATCTCGAACTCCCGAATCCTTTCGATGAGCCAGCGAAGCTGAGTGTCCGGATGCGCTATTGCAGTTCGGTACTCGTCCAGCATGGTGCGCCAAGAAATAATCGATTTCGTCGACTTACTCTGTTTGCGCTTAGCCATGGCCTCGCATCCAAATTTGTGGGGTAACACCCGGGTCACACGATCCAGGTATTTGAGAATCCTCATGGGGAACTGTTATCTGGTTGGTCTCGCCAAGTTCGCCTAAGTACGACATATCTCCCAACGGTAGCTTGCATCGCCCGATTGCTTCGTGGCCTCGAGTGGCGTCTGCTTGCGACGAATCAGTTGATCGACCGCTAGTGTAGCGAATTGGTAAGACACAAAAGTGTGATAACTGTCGGTCATTAAAGTTAATCGTTCGTTCCGTTTGACGATCTGCTGCGCCGCGATACGTTGTTTCGGGGCAGAGTGGGTGTAGCGTGGGATGATTGCAGTTCTCGTTAGCGAAAGTACGATTATTCTGAGCGCCCTGGAGCGCTGCATTCAAGGCGAGTTCGGCGAGATCAAGAAAGTCCGCAAGCTTTCGCAGCTTCGAGCGACAGAAGATTGGTCAGAGGCATCAATAATCTTCGACATGGCGCATGCGGCACGCGGCTTGGAGGATCTGCTCGCGTTCGGCACCAGCAATCTGAAACACTGCGTGGTGTTGACGCGGGAAGCCGATGACCTTCATGCACTGGCGCCGCTGGTCGGTGTGGTGGGCGCGATAATTCTGGACACCAGCAACCTTGAAGACGTAGCCCAGGCGGCCCGCATGGTGCGCAACGGTCTGCACGTCCTGCCAATGCAGATGAAACCGATGTTGTCACGTCCAAATCCAGGTCCGAGACTGACAACAGAGGCGACGGCCTCTCTCACCGCCAGGGAGAATGCGGTCCTTACGCTCGTCACACAGGGCTCCAGCAACAAGGTCATCGCGCGCAAGTTGGGCATCAGCGACAGCACGGTGCGTGTCCATGTGAGGTCGGTGCTCAAAAAGCTGGGAGTTCAGAACCGTACGCAGGCCGCATTGGTCGTGCTCGACAGGCGCGGCAAGGGCCCGCAACTCGTCCAGATGGAGCGTAATCAGCAACTTCATTCGCCACAGGCCGGCTAGTCTGCGCAGCCTAGCGGAACGAAACCACCCGTCGTTGCGCGCAATCGGTGCAGTCTCACCCGATTGCGGCCCGCGCAACGTGGATTGATTGCCTCCGGACGAAAGTCCGGCACATCAAACTTCTCATCATTGAGTCTGTGGGACAAGTATCCGGACTCAGTTATTCACAAATAACTAATATGGCACATGTCAAAGATACCATTTGTTTAGTCAGGCAAATGATATCAATCATCCATCCTTGATTAGAAGAACATCATATGCGCAAATATTAATCACCACGATTCACTTTCCTGCGCATTTTGTTTATAAGACCGCTCTGGTCCTACCACTTTTTAGTCGGCAAGCGGCCGTTTTACAGACTCCTGATCGCTTCGGATTCACGTCACCATACCTAACGAGGGCTTAACAGGTCGATCTGGGGGATTGGCCGAAATCGGGACACGCGGTGTACGTGCGTGGCAAAGGGTGGTGTCATGGATCTGGATCCGTTCGCTGACGGGGCTGCCGGCCCTGCGGATGATCAACCCACGGCTGTGGCCGATCTCAACCAGAAGTCGGGCAAGAGTCCGCGATCTCTGCAAACCTCCTCCGACTTTACGATATCTGTCCCGAATGCAGGAATGCATGATCTGTTGGTGAGCTTCGCCAACGGGTGGA
Source organism: Mesorhizobium quangtriensis (assembly GCF_040081925.1). Taxonomy (NCBI): domain Bacteria; kingdom Pseudomonadati; phylum Pseudomonadota; class Alphaproteobacteria; order Hyphomicrobiales; family Phyllobacteriaceae; genus Mesorhizobium; species Mesorhizobium quangtriensis. Next base: position 524,309 of record NZ_JBEBMF010000001.1, on the reverse strand, counting down.
AGCAGAGCCGCTCCGCCATCCTGCAGATTGACGGCGTCCCAAAAGACAAAGTGAAATTTGAGCCCACGGGTTCATGGGCCAACTGGCAGACCAAGCTTCTGCATCTCGAGCTGCCCGCCGGCGACGTCAAGATTTCCATCGTCAACACGAACCGCTCAGGGCCCGAAATCGCCTCGGTTCATCTCGATACGCACGTCTTCCCCGGAAAGGGGCTTGCCATCGGCGACGACGCACTTGCCGCAATGGGCACCGCCGGCATCGCCGCCCTGGCGCTGGCGCTTAATCTGGACGCGGTGCAGTCCGGGACGGCGCCTTCAGGCCCGAAGGGGACACAGGCCATCCCGGAAGAAGTCGCGGCGGCCGGCCTTGGACAGGACGCAGCCGAAGTCGACGCCCCCCCCGGCGCACCGGTCGTACCAGACGATTCAGAGGAACCGGACGGCGACTTCCACCTGCACGGAAGTTCCTCGCCCATCCTCATGCGTGCGGACGTGCTCGCTCAGCCAATGACGTTCGCAAAGATCGCGACGGCGGAAATCAGCAACTTGGATATCGAACCGCAGCCCGAAGGCATCGCATTTTCCAGCGCGGCGTCCTTTGAGGCACTCGCAGCCGGTGACGAAGAGGAAGGATTCCAGACCATGCGCCTCGAAGCTGAAACGGCCGTTCGCGGAAACTCTGGTGGCACACAGTCAACGACGCCGAACCTGGTTATCGCCGGCACGCCGGGTATTCCAGTTAATGACGAGGCCAACGCCCAAGCCGCAAGTGGCGATGCTTATGTCGATTTTGCGGGCATAGGAACCAACTTCAACATCGGATCAGGCGAGTTCATCGAATGGACCTTCGAGGTGCCAGAGGCAGGGGTCTACGATCTCGCATTTGGCTACGCCTTCAACTCGGGCACGACCGTCGACCGCCCAATGAACCTGAAGGTCAACGGGCAACTATGGGACCGCCTGTTCGAGATGCCGGCGACGGCGTCGAACACCACCTATTCGGAGGCGCTGACGAGGGTCACCCTTCAGGAAGGCGTTAACACGGTACGGCTGACCACTACCGGCTACAGCGGAGCCAACCTCGACTATCTCGAGGTGCGCGCGGCCGATCCTGGCCGCATCGTCATCCAGGCCGAGAGCCTGCTTCCGACTGCCGATGCGGCGACGATGGACCCGACGGTCAATCGCGCGATTACCATACCCTATTTGATGGCAGAACCGGCTGTCGAGCAGTTCCGCGGAGGCGCCGAGGGCGACTCTTACTTGGATTGGGGCTCCAACGCCAATATTACGAATCTGCCTGTCACCGCGACCATCGCGGGCACCTATGCCGTTGTGGTAACATATGCCAATGGAGGCAATGCTCCCCGTAACATTCAGTTGTTGGGTGCCGATAATTCTCTCAAGGGAACCTTCAATTTCGCGCAGCTTCCCACGGCTCAAATTCCAGCGGCATATTTCGACGACTACCTCGACATCCCTGCCAGGATCCGGCCCAATGACAGCGCAAACGATGCCGACACCCACCCGGACCCGACCGGCTGGGAAAGCTGGCGCAAGGAAACGCTCAGCGCAGCAGGCAATCCGGTGACAATCCGGCTCGAAGCCGGTGCCAATATCTTTAAGCTCTCCGGAACTGCCGGTCCGAACATCGATAAGATCGAGTTCGTTCTTGTCGATCCCGACAACCGGGCTCCCGTGGCCCAGGATTTCGACGCTGCAGCCACCGAAGACACCGCGATCGTCATCGACGTCGCTGCGCACCTCGACGATCCGGACAATGATGCATTGACCATCGTCGCCGCCAGCGTGCCCGCATCGCAGGGCACCGTGAGCTTCAGCGGCACTCTGATCACCTTTACGCCTGCCGCCAACTTCCACGGCGAAGCAACAATCTCATACACCGTAGCCGACCCCAGCCTTCTGCAGGACACGGCCGAGATCACGGTCTCCGTTGCCAGCGTGAATGATGCGCCGGAGTCGCTGACAGTAACAGGCGCACTCGGGCTGCCGGAGGACGCGACTGCCGGCACTGTTGTGGGCGCCGTCTCGGCGCTCGATCCCGACGCCGGCGATACGCTGACCTATTCCGTCGACGATAGCAGGTTCACGATCAATGCCAGCGGAGAGATCGTGGTGGCCAGTGACGCCGCCTTCGATTCCACGACCGAGCCGACGATAACAATTCTGGTGACGGCAACCGATGCCGCTGGCCTCTCGACCTCGGAAGAAGCCGTCATTACAGTTGGCTTCGTCAACAGTGCACCGGAAGCCGAGGACTTTGCGGCAGAGACCGACGAAGACACCGCAATCACCATCAATGTCCTCGATTATATCAATGACCCCGATGGCGATGCGCTGACCGTCACCGCCACAGTTCCCGCCGCACAGGGAACCGTGTCGGTGAACGGCACCGAGATCACCTTCACGCCGGCCCTGAACTTCCACGGCGACGCGACCATCACATACACCGTCACCGATACCGGTACACTCGCCGCCGATGGCACAATCTCGGTCAGCGTTGCGCCGGAAAATGATGCTCCCACGATTTCAGGCTCACTTTCCGACGCAACCGTCCCGGCCGAGGGCGGCAGCCTGGCGCTTTCCTCGCTGATCGTATCCGACGTGGATGGCGACGCCACCACGCTCGGAATCCGTCTCGCCGGAGGGGGCTCGCTGCCTGCAGGCATCGGCATCTCTGGCGGTAGCGTGACGGTCGATGCATCCGTTGCGGCGGGCAACTACGAGATCGAAATCTTCGCCAATGACGGATCGGTGGACTCAAGCCCTGTCGCCTTTACGCTGACAAAATCTGCTCCGCCGCCGCCATTCTCACCCTTCGTGCTGCAGGCGGAAAACTTTACAATCGTGCCCGATAGCGACGCCGTCGCGACGAACGATTCGTTGGCCCGCACCCGTGCAAACGTAGCGAGCCACGAGACGGTTGATCCATCTCTGCTCGATCCGTTCGGGCTGCGGCCCGGCTACACGGGCGAAGGCTACCTCGACATCAACGGTACCCTGACAACACCGCGCGCGACCTTCCAACTCGACGCGCCGGCGGGCACCTACGAGATCCATTTGCGTCTCGCCAACGGCGCAACGGGTACCGGTGCCGGTTTCAACCGACCCGTTGCAGTTGCGGTGGATGGCATCCAACAGGGCGCTTCCCAGAATACAAACACCGGCGGCTTCGATATCTGGCAGATCCGGAGCTTCGTGGTCACGCTTACCGGGAATGGGCCGCACACCATCGGGATCATCCAGAGCGCAACTGCCGGCGCGCCGAACATCGACGCCGTTGCCATTACCGAACCCGGCGGGTCTCCTTCATTCTTCCTGCCGGTTTTCACGAGTGAAGCGACCGCGACGTTTGCCGAGAACGGCGTTGGCACTGTTCTCGACGTCAATGCCACCGACGGCGATGGCACCGCGCTTGTCTATGGGCTCAGCGGCAACGGCCCAGACGACGTGCTGTTCGACATCGATCCGACAACGGGCGTGCTGACCTTCAAGGCCTCGCCTGACTTCGAGACGGGCGGCGACAATTCGTATTCCGTCGAGGTGACGGTCACAGACGGCACGTCGACAGTGACTCAAGCCGTCTCCGTGACGGTATCCGATGTCAACGAGGCGCCCACGTCGGTAACCGCCGATGGAGTGCTGTCGCTTGCCGAGGACGCGGCTCCCGGCACCGTCGTCGGCAATGTCTCGGGGGTCGATCCCGATGCGGGAGACAGCCTGACATTCACCGTCGACGATGCGCGATTCACAGTCAACGCCAATGGCGAGATCGTCGTCGCAGACGGCGCGGCATTCGACTTCGAGGCCGAATCGAGCATCCCGCTGGTCATCACGGCGACCGACGAAGGCGGCCTCACGAAAACACTCAACGTATCCTTGGCCGTCACCGACGTGAACGAGCAGGTCCTGCCGTTCAACGTCACATTCAGCCTTGCCGGTATCACGTCCTACAGCCCGCAGGACGTCGGCACGGGTCTTTCCGTCGGCGACGAAGGCGCCACGCTCAACCTCGGTGGCAATCTGTGGAAGCGCGCCTCGCTTGGCGAGAGCTACACGATCACCGAGAACACCAAGCTCACCTTCACCTATACGATAGGCTCGGCACTTCCTGAGATTGTCGCCGTCGGTTTCGACGACGACAATTCCCCCTTCGAGACAGCCGACAAGTCCGTCTACCAGATTGCCGGCACAGAGAACCAGCCGGCCTTCGTCGACCTTCGCAACGGAGTTGTCGGCGCGCCTGGCACGACCGTGACGATCACCATCGACCTGGCCGCTCATGCCGGCAAGACGATTTCGTCGCTGGTGTTCATCGCCGATGACGATTCGCCGAGCAACGGCATCGGTTCGGCGAGCTTCACGAATGTTCAGCTCAGCGAGACGCCGGTCGAGGTGGAGAATGCGGCGCCGATCATCGTCGGCGGCGGCATCGCCGACCTGGTGGCGGACGAGCGCAGTTCCCTTGAGCTCGACCTGCCTTTCGTGGATCCGGACGGCGATACGTTGACCTACGTCCTGACCGTCACTGACTCGCTTGGTAATCCGGTCGCTGGCTTCGAAGGCCTCAGCGTCGAGGGTGGCGTGCTTGTCGGCCAGATCAATGCCGCACCGAGCACGATTCCCTACACTGTCACCATCGTCGCCAATGACGGCAATGGCGGAGAGACGAGCCTCAGCTTCGACCTTACGGTCGAGAATGTGAACGAGGCGCCCGAAGTCGACGCAGGCGTTGCCTTCGAGCCCCACTTCGGCAAGGTCGGCACTGAGATCGACGGCATCGACCTCAACCTGTTCAAGGACGCTTTTTCCGATCCGGACGGCGACGCGCTGACCTTCAGCGTCGAGGGTTTGCCGGAGGGGCTCAGCCTCAACAGCGAAGGCGTTATCGTCGGCACGCCGACGGGAACGGGCACCGGATCGTTCACCATCGTGGCGACCGACCCGGACGGGTTGCGCGCTGAGCTCGAGATCCAGCTCGATATCGAGGAAGCGGGCGTCGGCGACGTTACGATCGTCCAGGCAGAGCAGTTCACCGGACTTGGTTCGGCCACGAACTTCTTCGTCGCGGCGACCCCGGGCGCGTCCAACAATCAGGTCATCCGCACCGACGCCAATGAGGCAGGCTCAATTGCCACCGCCCTGGCGCAGAACGGGCTGACCGAAGGTTGGTACACAGTCACGATCACCGTTTATGACGAGACGGACGGCAACGCGACGTTCTCGCTGAAGATCGGCGACACGCAGCTGGCGACCAACAAGAGCTTCGCCGACGGGACGTTCGACAACAGCCTGCCGCGCGGCAATGCCGGCCAGGCCGGCAACCTGAAGACGATCAGCTTCGAGACGCCAGTCTTCGTCGACGCATCGACCATCGCGCTGCTCACCGGCCAGGCCGACGCAGGTGAGAACCTGCGCATCGACAAGCTGACGTTCACGCGCACCGCTTCTCCCGAGCTGCCGCCCTCGGCGATTGTGCTGGCGCCCGCTGCGATTGACGAAAACATCGCGGCCGGCGTCATCGGCACGCTTTCGGCAACAGACCCCGACGGCGAAGAGTCCGGGCTCGTCTATTCGACGACGGATGCCCGCTTCACGATTGTCGGCAACCAGCTCAGGCTCGCTGACGGCGTCAGTCTCGACCACGAGGCAGGCGAGACCGTCACGGTCGCTGTAACCGTAACCGACGCTCAGGGCCTATCCACGACAACCGATGTCACGATCACGGTCGGCGACGTCAACGAAGCGCCGGCGCTGGCGCCGACGGCAGCAATTGCCGATGTAACGCTTACCGAAGGCGAAGCGCAGTCGATCGATCTCGCTGCCGCGCTCGGGGCCACCGATCCCGACGCCGGGGACGCGGTGACCTACGAGGCGACCCTTGCGGGCGGCGGCGCGTTGCCGGCCGGCATCACGCTCGTCGGCTCGTCGCTGCAGATCGCCAATACGCTGGCCGTCGGAACCTACGAGATCACCGTGCTGGCTACGGACGGCGTTCTAGACTCGGACTCCGTCTCCTTTGCGGTGACCATCGAGGAAGAGGGAGACCCCGAACCCTTCCTGCTCACCATCCAGGCCGAGGATGGATTGCTCACGGTGCTGGACAACGACGCGGATACCAACGACACCACCGTCCGCGACCCGGATAACCAGGAGGGTGGGACAAATCCGCAGCTGGTCAACGGCCTGCGCCCAGGTTTCACCGGGACGGGTTATGTCGACTTCGGCAATTTCCCCGGCGACAATGTGGCCTACACGTTCGCAGTCCCGACCGCTGGCACCTATGAAATCCAGGTGCGCTACGCGACGAATCTGGCAAGGCCGCTGGCTTTTGCGGTGAACGACGTGGCGCAGCCCAACCTGCCCTTCGTTCCGACCGGTACAAACGTCGCGGGTCCGGACGAGGGCTTCAACAACTGGTCAATCCAAACCGTCTCGGTGCAGCTACAGGCTGGCTCCAACACAATTGCGTTTGCGCTGCCTGCCGGTGCGACTGGCGGCCCGAATCTCGATTCCATAACCATCATCGGCGAGGGCACCGCCCCCGACACCTCTGCTGACGCCGACGACCAGCCGTTGTTCCTCAGCGGACCTGACGGCCCTCTGTCAGGCGCCGCCAAGGACTCGATCAACTTCCAGCTTTCCGGCATCGATTCCGACATCGTCAAGGTCGAACTCAGCTTCGACGGCGGTGCGACGCGCGTCGAGGTTTTCCCGGATGCCGACGGCGACTTCACGGTCGACGGTTCCGCGCTGACGGCGGGCAACTACACAGTCACCACCTATGTGACCGACGACGCCGGCAATGTTGCCACCGAGGCGATGGACATCGTCGTCGCAGGTACCGTTGTCGACGTGCCGACCTTCACCATCCAGGCCGAGGACACCACGAAGGTGACCGTGCAGGATACCGGCACCGGCAATGCCGACGCCACGCTGACGCGTGTCGTCACCGCAGCCAATCCCGATGCCACCGGTAACTTCCGACCGGGCAGCGTCGGCGAAGCCTATATGGATTTCGGCGGCAATGCCGGCGACGCCATCACCATCAACGTCGACGCGCCGGAAGCCGGCACCTATCTCGTTACCTTCCGCTATGCGAATGGTGGCACGGCCGACCGTCCGCTCGACCTTTCGCTCAACGGGGGCGCGGCTACTTCGGTGTCGTTCGTGCCAGGCGCCTCCTCTGGAACGCCCGCCTCGCCGTGGAACACGTGGTTGGACAAGACCGTCGAGCTGACGCTGGTCGAAGGCACAAACACGATCAAGCTGACCATCCCGACCGGCGCGGTCGCCGGCCCGAATATCGACCAGATCACGTTCGACTTCCAGGACGGAGCGGAGAACCCGGTCGAACCCTTCTCGGTTACGATCGAAGGCGAAACCTTCACCACGTTCGACCCGGAAGCCGTCGACGACACAGTCGCCCGCACACCGACGAACCCGGAACCGGGCGCGACACCTGCCACCAGCGGTCCCGGCCTCGAATTCGACGCCAACGGTCTGCGGCCGGGCCACGAAGGCACTGGCTACATGGACATGGGCAACGACATTGGCGACAGCGCGTCGTTCACGATCGATGCCCCGGAAGCCGGCACCTACCAGTTGACAGTCCGCTATGCGAACGGCGGCGCGACCGATCGCCCGATGACGCTGAGCGTCGGTGGCGTGACCCAGACCCTGGCCTTTGCCTCCACCGCACCTGCTGGCTCGACTGCCGCTGTCGCTTGGCAGACCTGGGCGGAGTTCACCATCGACATTGAGCTCGATGCCGGCACCAACTCGATCTCCTTCACGAACACGATCGCCAACGGCCCCAACATCGACAACGTCACCATCAGCCGCGAAGGCACCGACCCCGTCGACACCCGCGAGCAGATACGCTTCGAAGAAGTCGTGAAGATCAACTTCCAGCCGCCCGCAGGCCAGACGACCCAAGGCCTGCCTGCGGGATTCCAGACACCGGCGGGCTATCTTGCCGATGTCGGGCTCGCCTACGGCGACCGCGGCAACGGCTTCAGCTACGGCTGGGTTACCGAGGCGAGCGTCGCCGACGGCACGGCCAACGGCACGATTGCTGCGGCGCAGCCGGCAAATGCGCACTGGTACAAGAATATCGCGACCGGCGCATCTGACCTGCAGAAAACCTACGCCCACTTCGAATATCCTGGTGGTGGCGTATCACGCGCCTGGGAAATGGGCCTGGAGAATGGCACCTACCAGGTCACCATCTCGGTCGGCGACACCGCCGGCGCTTTCGACAGCCTCTATGCAATCAACGTCGAGGGACAGGAATTCCTGCCGGATTGGATTCCCGCCAATCCCATCGACGGGACCACGACTGGCGGCGGTTTCCGTTCGACGCTTGTCACCCGCACCGTCACAGTCACCGATGGCCGCCTGACCATCGACTCGATCGGTGGCACCAACACCGAGATCCAGTACCTCGAGATTGAAAAGATCGAGGATCTGACGCCCGGCGATGGACGCACCGCCGACCTCGACTATTCCTATTTCGTGGCGCCGGTCGCCGACTCGCTGGACGGCCAGGTGTCGATCGCTCTCGGTCCGAACGGCGAACTTCCGGTCGATATCGATCCGACCTCGATGTTCGTCATCGGCGTCAACGTCCAGGCCGAAGGCAATCGCGGGCCAAACATCACACACACCGAGAACATCAAGCTCGTCGAGACTCTGACCGGTATCGAGGTCGAGATCGACGTGCAGATCAGCGGCGGCGCGGACTCGCTGACCATCCGGCCGGTGACCGCACTGAAAGAGAACACCAGCTACACGCTGAAGGTGCAGGACGTGCTGGACCTCGGCTCCATCACCGATCCGGATGCACCGCTTCGCCAGATGCAGGACCTTACAACGACGTTCGTTACCGGCGAAGCGCCGGAGGATGTCGCGCGCGAGGTGGCATTCTCGACCAGTGTTCAGCTCAACGGCTTCGCTGACGGGGCCGGCGGCTACACCTCAATCGAGTTCGGCCCAGACGGCAAACTCTACGTTGCCACCATCACCGGCGAAATTCATCGCTGGAACGTCAATTCTGACGGCACCATCGACAAAGCATCCCAGGAGACCGTGGCGCTCGACTATCTCGATGCCGGCGGAGGCGAGCGACGCGGCATCGTCGGCTTCGTGTTCGATCCGAACGATCCCAATACGATCTGGATCACCGACAACGCTCCGATCCCGCGCGAGCAGAAGGCCTTCGACACGCCCGAATTCTCCGGACGCGTCAGCAAGGTCACGCTCGGGCCTGGCGGCTCGCTCGAGGACGCGACTGCCGAAACCTACATCAGGGGCTTGCCCCGCTCCGGCGCCGACCATCTGTCGAACAGCCTCGAGTTCCGCGAGAACCCTGATTTCGGCCAGGCGGGCGAGCCTGAATACCTGCTCTATATGAGCCAGGGGTCCAATTCCGCGGCCGGCGCCCCTGACGGTGCCTGGGGCAACCGTCCTGAGCGCCTGCTCAACGCGGCGATCCTCGAGATCGACCCGACCAAGACGCCACCAGCCGGCGGCTTCAACGTGCAGACCGAGCCGCTGACCAACAACAGCCCGACGACGCAGAACCCCGCCTCGGCCTTCAACGCGGACGGCACCTATCCCGGTTTCTACAATCCGTACGCCGAAGACGCCGTACTGACGATATACGCCACCGGCGTCCGCAATGCCTACGACCTCGTCTGGCACTCGAACGGCCATCTCTACGTGCCGACCAACGGCACGGCGTCGGGCGGCAAGACGCCGAACGATCCTACGCAGCCTGGTCTCGACACGGTCATCGCCAACTCGCCGAAGCAGTACGACTACTTCTTCACGGTTGACGAGGGGGGCTATTACGGCCACCCCAACGTCCTCCACGATCAGTACATACTGAACGGCGGCAATCCGACCTCCGGGCTGGACCCGAACGAAGTGGTTGGCGGCAACGACGGCAACTCGGCAACCGACGGCTATCAGGTCGGCGTCGATCCCGACCCGGACTACGATCTCGATGGCGTTTACAACCTCGGCTACAACCGTTCGCCGAACGGCGCCATCGAGTACACCGGCAATGCATTCGGCTCGAACCTGAAGGGCGCGATCCTGTTCGCGCAGTTCTCGACCGGCGACAACGTGCGCATGATCCGCGTCGACTCGAACGGCAACATCATCGGCGACGACGTGCTGCGCAGGCCGGACGGCTCCGTCATCAACAACTACATCGATCCGCTCGACATCATTCAGAACCCGGTTACCGGCCAGCTCTATTTGATGACGCTCAATCGCAGCACGGGCGCCAGCCAACTCATCCTGTTGACGCCGGCTCCGGGCGGAATCACCGAAGACGTCACGGCGAACGAGGGCGGGGACCTCGCTCTGGTCGCCTTCGATGTCTCAGACCCCGCTGCTGCCGTGTTCCAGATCAACGGCCTGGACGACGACATCACGGCGGTGCGCGTGCGCTTCAACAACGGGCCGGAGACGACCGTCACGCTGAACGCGCAGGACCGCTTTACCATCGACATCGGCTCGCTCAGCGGCACCGTTACGGCGACCATCCGTGTTACGGATGACGACCTAAACGAGGCGAGTGTCTCGACGAGCTTCACGCCGGGCGTGGAGCCCGAGCAGCCGGAATTCGTCACGCTGATGACTATTCAGGCCGAAGACAAGACGCCGGCCGATGGGACTGCGGTAACCGTGCCGACAAGTGCTGCGGCGCAAATTCAGATCCGTGACGCGAGCAACACGGAGGCGAACACAGGCGCCGGTTATGTTAACGGCCTGCGTCCCGGCGCCATCGGCCTTGATGGAAACACGGACAATCTCGACGGCACGCCTGGCGGTTACGCGGATTTCGGCTCGACCAACGCCGACTTCCTCACCTTCACGTTCACCGTCCCATCCGACGACGCCGGCACAGCGATACTGCGCTTCCGCTATGCCAACGGTTCGACGGTCGATCGGCCACTGCAACTCGAGGTCAACGGCACCATCATCAAGGTGCAGTCTTTCGTGCCGACAACCCCTGCCGGCGGAACGGTCGACGGATGGACGGTATGGTCCACTGTAGAGATCCCGGTCTCGCTCGTCGCCGGCCAGAACACGGTGACGCTGCGCGCGGTCAATGCGACCGGCCCGAACATCGACCAGCTCGAGATTCTGGTACCTAGCGAGCCAGACACCACTACGCCGAATGACGGCGAGACGGTGATCAACGGCGTGACATACGTCCTCTACGAGGCGGAGAACGCGGCATCGACCGGCAGCCCCGCAATCGTCAGTGAGGATCGCAACCAGTCCGGCGACTTCGTCGACTTCCTCGGCCCTGACACGGAGACGCTGACCTGGACCGTGGAGGTCTCGGCGGCCGGTGTCTATGGTGTCGATATCCTCTACGCGCTTGGCACCAACAAGGCGGCACGTCCCATGGGGCTCTCCGTGAACGGGACGCCCGTCGAGACGCTGCCTTTTGTGCCCAACAGCCCCGAGGCTGAAAATGTCTGGGGCGCGCAGCAGACAACGCTACTGCTCAATGCCGGCGTCAATACCATCACAATCTCCGCGCCTGGCGGCGTCGCGCCGAACATCGACCTTCTACGCATTACCAAGAGCCCCCTTGCGGAGTTCGAGCCGGACTATGTCCAGATTGACGGCAGCGGCCGCATCGAACTCGAAGCACAGGATGGCTCGGCCCACATCGTCAATGGCAGCACGGTGGAGTTCTACTTCACCGTCGACGACAACGGCGTGTACAAGCTCGATGCCGCAGCCAATGCCAACGCTGCGAACGGCCAGGGTCTGACCTGGTTCCTCAACGGCGTCGAGATCGACGAGACTGACTTCCCGGGTATCGGCCTTGCAGGGGAGGAGTCCGTTTATCTCACTCTCACTGCTGGCACCCAGTATCAGATCAAGATCGTATCCGACGCGCCTGGCGCGGCCGGCATCGACTATCTCGACGTGAGCCCGGCGCCCGGCAACCCCAACGCCGACATCGGGATCCAGAGCCTCGATCCCGCCTATCTGGACAACCGTCTGCACTTCAGCTTCCTGGAAGATCCGGACGCAGTCGCTCCGGATGACGCCGACCGCGACTTCAAGGACAGCGGCACGGTGCGCATCAGCAACACCGGAACCGAACCGCTTACCTTCACCGAGACCGAACTGACCGGGCCGTTTGTGCTCGCCAATCCGGCGATCTTCACCGGGCTGACGCTCGCTCCCGGCGCGTTCATCGACGTGACGGTGTTGTTCAACCGCGCCGCCTACACGCCGCCGACCTCTAACGTGAATGGAACATCGACGATCTTCAGCGGCGAACTGACGATCGTCACAAACGACGCCGACGATCCGGTCACCACCATCGACCTGCGTGGTTTCTGGCAGGCACGCGACGAGGGAGGGCAGGAGCCGAACGTCAACGAAATCTGGCGCATCTTCGGCTTCGGCAATGTCATCGAGAACCTGACATTGATCGGCGGCGGTGAAAACTCGGCTCTGAGCACCAACGACGTCTTCGCCAAGACCGACCCCACCGAGGTGCTGTCGCCCTACTGGACGCTCGCAGACGGGGTCACCAGCGCCAAGGTTACACAGATAGCAGCGTTCCACGGAACGGGTGGCGCAACGCTTGCCATCCACAACCCCAACAACAAGGGCGCCCAGGTCACCTTCTGGAACCATGAGGGCACCGACAACCAGCGGCTGCTGCCCAACGCGGGCAACGACACGACGTTCGCCACGCGCACCTTCGGCAACTCCGACATACCGGACGGCTGGGCGGGCAACGAAGTGTTTGGTATCAGCGTTGCCGGCCTGTCGACCGACCCACGGCTGAACCCGACGGGCGACGTCATCGTTCCGGGCGCCCAGCAGGGCCACACCGTCAAGATGTTCCAGGCGCTGGACGAGGACGGAAACGTGATCCCGAACGTCTATCTCGGCATCATGGACTACACTGGCATCAACTACGACTACAACGACAACCTCTTCGTCATCGAAGGCGTAAAGCCGGTTGGTTTCGGCCAGGACCTGAGGCTTGCGGGATTGGACGACGCGGCGGCCGACGAGCGTCTGGTGTTCACCAGCATCGACAATCCGGCCAACGCCCAGCAGAGCTTCCGCAACGAAGCCGTGCTGACCATCGCCAATGATGGCTTCGCGGCGCTCAATATCAGCTCGATCGTGCTCGGCGACACCGCGAACTTCCAGATTGTCGGTGCAATCTCGACGACGGTTGCGGCCGGCGGTAGCGCGCAGATAACTGTGCGGTACATCGGCACGCATGCCGGAACGACAGCCGGTGCTCAGCTGCACACCTCAACGCTCACCATCAACTCGGACGATTACGCCGAGGGCGTGAAGGTGGTTCAGCTTGCCGGTTTGGCGCAGGAGTTCTCCGAGAACGGCTCCGAACCCACAGTCGAGCAGATTGTCGAGGCCTTCGGCTACGGCACCGACATGGCACAGGGCGAGCTCGCCAGCGGCGGCGCCGTCGAGACGATCGGCGACGAGGTGCTGATGCCCTACATGCAGCGGCTCGACAACACGCAGGCGGTGCAGGTCATCCAGATGGCGGCCTTCCTGCAGCAGAACAACGTTGCGCGGCTAGGCTTCCACGGCCTGAATTCCAGCACCGTGACCAACCTTTTTGCGCAGGACGACCAGGACTACCAGACCGTATCGCCGAACCCGCATGTCGCGGGCTCGGGCGCCGGCGCTGGTGTGGCGCGCGGCACGATCAACCAGAGCACGCCGTTCGGCCTCTACATATCGGTCGATGGCCGCCCCACCTACGCGTCATGGAGCGATCCTGAAGCCAACGAGATCGATCCGAATTTCGGCAGTCTCGTCGACAACAACGAGGGTCACCTCATCCGCTTCTTCCAGGCGCTTGACGCCCAGGGCAACGTGATCGAGGGCACCTATATCGGCATCCAGGATTATCCGGGCGCCGGCAACTACGACTACAACGACCACATGTTCGTCATAAAGAACGTCAAGCCGTACGAACTCACCGCGGCAAATGACGCCAACAATGACGACATCAATGATGCGTTGCAGAATGATGCGGACGGCGACGGGACGGTCAACTTCTTCGACCCGAACTCGAACCCGCCGGGCGGCGGCAACGACCGCGGCGCCTTCGTTGTGGGCGTCAACTTCGGCGGTGGAGCGATAGCCAACGATCCGGTGCTTGGCGTGCCTCTTCTTGCGCAGACCAACTCGCGGGTCACCATCACCGGCTCGGTTACGGCTTCTGCCGGAACGGACGTTGCTTCCAATCCCAACGGCGCCAACGCCGTGGCTGGTTCCGCCTTCAAGACCTATGAGGACGGCACCAACTGGACCGCCGCGATCACGGTACCGAATGGCACCTATGTGGTCGTCCTGCATACGCAGGAGACCTACTGGAACTCGCCCGGCATGCGTCAGTTCGACGTCAGCGTGAACGGCCAGCAGGTCATCAACAACCTCGACCCGTTTGTGGCGGCGGGCGGCGGCGACAAGCCCCTCGCCTTCGAAGCGCTTGTCACGGTGACGGACGGCAAGATCACGATCAACGCAACCGCCGATATCGACAACGCGGCGCTCAACGCGGTGACGATCTACGAGTATGACGCGCCGAGCACCGGCGACGGACAGGAGCCGTTCAACGGTACGGCCTTTGTGGTCGACGCCGACGGCGTTACCATCGACGCCAGCCTCTACGACGAAGGCGGCCAGGGCGTTGCCTACAACGATGCCGCCGGGCTGCAGGGCGGCACCAATGGCGGCCGCGCCGGGAGCTCGGTCGAGTCGACATCGTCGGGCGACATTGGCTGGATCGCGGGCGGCGAATGGCTGGAATACACGATCGACGTCGACACTGCCGGCGCCCACAACCTCAGCCTGTTGCTTGCCAATGCTGACGGCGCGGGCAGGTCGGCTGTCGTCAGCTTCTATCGGCCGGGCGAATCGACGCCCTATGCAACGAGCGCTTCGATCGCAAATCCGCAGACAGCGAGCTGGTCGACCTTCGTCAGCCGTTCCGGTGGCACAATCAATCTTGAAGAGGGCGAGCAGATCGTTCGCGTCACTTTCAATGGCGGCAGCCAAGACTTCCGTTCGTTCAACATTACGCCGGTGGTTGCACCCGTCACGCAGACACCGTTCGGCGGCACCGCGCCGGGCTTCACCAACGGCACACTAAACGTCGATGCGACCAACTTCGACAACGGCGGACAAGGCGTTGCCTACAACGACAATCCGGGTCTCGACGGCGGCAATACGACCGTGCGACCAGGCCGTGCTGTGGAGTTTGTCGGTGCCGGTAACGACATCGGCTACGTCAAGCCGGGCGAGTGGGTCGAATACACGATCAACGTGCCGACAACCGGCATCTACACCTTCTCCGCCAACGCCAAGACGCCCGTCGCCGGAGCAACCATCGCGGTCTCGCTCAACGGCACGACGGCGCTGGGGACCGTGACGCTCGCCGACGGCCATGCCGGCGGCAGCAACTTCGACAGCGCCGCCTTTGCTCAAAGCCAGGCGATATCGCTTTCGCTTGCTGCGGGTGTGCAGACCTTGCGCCTTACCTTCAACGGTCCGCTGGCGGCAAATGGCTACGTCCTCGACCTGGCCTCGTTCACGCTGCAGGCGCAGGTGCCGCAGACGCCGTTTGGCGGCACGGCGCCGGTGCTCGACGCCGACGGCCTGACGATCGACGGCATAGACTACGACAATGGCGGTCAGGGTGTCGCCTACAACGACGCCGCCGGCCTACAGGGTGGCACCAATGGCGGCAGGACAGGCAGCGCTGTCGAGGTTACGTCAGGCGGCAACATCGGCTGGATCGCGTCGGGCGAGTGGCTCGAGTACACGATCAACGTAACCGAGGCCGGCCCCTATAGCTTCAACCTTTCGATGTCGCTGGGTGATGCCACAGGACCAAACAGATCGGTCACGGCAACGTTCACCACCGGCAGCAATGTCGAGACGGTGACGGTCAACACGCCGCGTACCGGCACCTGGACAAACTTCCAGGACACGCAGGACGCGACCGTCGACCTGCCGGCGGGGATTACGGTCGTTCGACTGACATTCAACGGGGGCTCGCAGGATCTGGAGTCCTTCACTCTGGAGCCTGCGGCATCGGCGCTCATGGCGTCGGCCTTTGCCGCGCCGCAGTCTGAAGGACCTGAAGCTCTGTTCGTCAACTTGAGCGAAGACCTCTTTGCCGACCTTCCGGATTACGCGGACGATACCCCTGACGATGCGGGCACGCCTCCGCCGCAGGATCCAATCCAGGGCTACGATCTGGTGATGTGATGCGTGCGGCCCGGAGGCATGCTTCCGGGCCGCTCGATTCTTGGGTGTGGTGGCCGGATTGCAGCTTAACCTTAACTTGCTCAATGGGTTGGAGCTGGCCGGCCGACGTGCTTAATGAAAAGTAAATCTGGGGTTGAGTGCGGTGGCTGTGAGTAAGGATAGTTCGGCGGTGAGAGGGGTGCTCGATGCATGCCGCTCAGCTTTCACAGGCGTGTTCCTGATCAGCGCGGTCATCAATCTCCTGATGCTGACCGGACCGATCTTCATGCTGCAGGTCTATGACCGGGTGCTGGCCAGCAACAGCGTGCCAACGCTGGTTGTACTGGCGGGTATCGCGCTCGCTCTCTATGTCTTCAGCTGGGCTCTCGATCTATTGCGCTCGCGCGCCTTGACCCGGGTCAGCATGAAGGTGTTCACCAAGCTTTCCGACCCGGCGCTGCGTGCGCACGCGATATTGCCGATCGTTGCCGGCCAGAAGGCCGGCGCTCTGCAGCCCGGCCGCGACGTCGACGCCATCCGCCGCTTCCTGGGCTCGCAGGGGCCGGCGGCGATTTTCGACCTGCCCTTCATGCCGCTTTATTTTGTTATTCTCTTCCTGTTCCATCCTATGCTCGGGCTGCTGGCGCTGGGCGGCGGTGTTCTTATCTTCGTCCTTGTTGTTGCCAACGAGATTTCTTCTCGCGAACCAGCTCGCGAGCTCAACCGTGCCAGCGGTGCGCAGTCGAAGATCATGGAATCCACTCGCCGCAACGCCGAGGTGGTGACCTCGATGGGCATGCTTGGCCGCATCCAGGAGCAGTTCGTCGAGAAGGTCGCGGCCCACTGCGAAGCGCAGCAACTTTCGGCCGACAGCAGCAACTTCTACTCGACCGTTATCAAGACGCTGCGACTTATTCTCCAGTCGGCAATGCTAGGCCTCGGCGCCTATCTCGCGATCTACCACGAGATCACGCCAGGCGTGATGATCGCCTCATCGATCATTATGGCTCGGGCGCTCGCGCCGATCGAACAGGCTGTCTCGCAATGGCCCTCTTTCGTGGCCGCGCGGCAGGCGTCCAGCCGCCTCGCCGAGACGTTGCGCCAGGTTCCCAAGGATGGCGGGGCGCCTGGACTGCCGCTGCCGCGCGAGGAGCTGCGCGTCGAACACCTCGCGACGACGGCGCCTGGCGAGCCGATGGTTCTTCTGCAAGGCGCCAACTTCACACTGAAGGCCGGCGACGGGCTGGGCATCATCGGCCATTCCGGTTCCGGCAAGACGAGCCTTGCGCGCGCGCTCGTCGGTGTCTGGCCCACGGTCAGTGGATCGGTCAGGCTCGACGGCTCCACCCTCGATCAGTGGACGGACGAGGATCGAGGGAGATTAATCGGCTACCTGCCGCAGGATGTCGAACTGTTCGACGGTACTGTTGCCGACAACATCTGCCGTTTCCGCGCCGATCCCAAGCTGGTCGACATCGTTGCCGCTGCGAAGCTGGCGGGCATCCACAAAATGATTGCCGGCCTTCCTGAGGGCTACAACAGCATGGTGGGCGAAGGCGGCATGCGCCTGTCGGCCGGCCAGCGACAGCGCATTGGCTTGGCACGGGCCATCTTCGGCAATCCATTTTTGCTGGTGCTTGACGAGCCGAACTCCAACCTTGACCAGGAAGGCGAGCGGGCCCTCACGGAGGCGCTCATTGAAATGCGCAAGCGCGGCGGCATCGTCATCGTGATCGCGCACCGCACCAGCGCGCTCGCTGCCGTCAACCATGTGCTGGTGATCCAGAACGGCAAGCAGGCCGAGTTTGGGCACCGTGACACCGTGCTTGGCAATGTGAGCGTCTTGCCCGTTCCCGGCGACAGGGAGGTGGTCCGCCATGCGGTATGAAGACATCGACCGGAAGATCACACACTCGACCTCAAGGCATCTTACGCTCGCCTTGGCGCTCAGTGTCGCGCTGGTCGGCGGCGTCGGAGCGGCTACAGCCTACGCCGAGATCGGAGGCGCCGTGCTCGGGTCGGGGATGGTGATCGTGCAGGGTCGCGCCAAGCATGTTCAGCATCGCGACGGCGGGATCGTCGGCGAAATACTGGCCAAGGAAGGCCAGATGGTGAAGTCCGGCGAATTGCTGTTCCGTCTGGACGATACCGTAGCCAAGGCGAGCCTCGGCATTGTCGATACGCAACTGCAGCAGTTACAGGCGCAAGAGGCCCGTCTGTTGGTCGAACAGGCAGGTGGCTCGGCGCCGATCCAGTTCCCTCCTGCGCTGTTGAACTCGACCGATCCGCGTGCGGCGCTGGTCATGAAAGGCCAGGAACAGCTCTATGTCTCCCGCCGGGCCACTCGCGACGGCCTGAAGGCCCAGCTTGTTGAGCAGGTAGGACAGCTGCAGGACAAGGCGGTCGCGCTTGAGGCCCAGCGCTCCGCCGTCGCCGAGAATGTCGAGTTGCTCAGGGAACAGATCGAAGACGCTGCCCATCTGCACAAGAAAGGCCTGATGGTCGACTCGCAACTCATAGCAATCCGCCGTGAGAATGCTTCGTTGCTGGGAAGCATGGCTTCCCTGGCCGCCGAAATTGCCGAAGCGCGCCAGGCGATCAGCCAAGCAAAGCTGCAACTGACGCAGGTTGACGAGCAGTTCTACGAATCCGTCCTTGTCGAACTGGACCAGAAACAGACCGACATCGCCAAGCTGCAGGAAGAGCGGATCGCGGCCGTCGATCGTCTGGCGAGATTGAGCATCTACGCGCCGATCAGCGGCTATGTGCACCAGCTCGAGTTGCACACGATCGGCGGCGTCGTTTCGCCGGGGGAGAGGCTGGTCAGCATCATTGCCGCAGACGATGAACTGATTGTCGAAGCCAAGATTGCTCCCAACGACGTCGACCAGGTCGCAGCGAACCAGACTGCCCGCTTGCGCCTGACCGGGCTCGATCGGAGGACGACGCCCGAACTCTATGCCGAGGTGATGGACATCGCTGCCGATCTGACCACCGAACCGCAGACCGGGATGAGCTATTACGTTGCGAGATTGAGGATCGGCAAGGAAGACATCGAAAAGGTTGGCGCTGAGAATTTGCGTCCCGGCATGCCCGTCGAGGTCTTCGTGTCGACCGGGGCCAGGTCCATCCTCTCCTATCTGGTGAAGCCGATCGTCGACCAAGTCCAGCACGCGATGAGGGAAAGCTGAGATGCTCGAAGAGGACAATGCTGGCTCAGGGCGTTCAGAGATCGAGGCCGGCAACTTCGGCACCGCGGTCGTTCAACACGAGAACCAACCCAAGACCGCGAGGAGGCATCGTGTCTCAGGCAACGGCACCGACGCGCGAGCGGTCCGCATCGGACGTGTCGGGGGCGCCGAAACTCATCAGCAGCAATCTGTGCCGTTGTTGCCAACAGCCCGCTCCGGACCAGTTGTTGCCGGCCAGGCTGACGCTGCCCATGTGATTGTCCCGGTCGCCGAACTTGCTGCGATCAAGGACGCAATCCACGATCTGAAGGCAAATCGCCTAAACGAGGCGGATGTCGCTAAGAACTTTGCTTACCTGAATGCGAACTTCGACTCGATGAAGGAGTCATTCGGCATCCTCGAGGCCCATATCTCGGTCGGACTGGCGAAGTCGATCGCCGAGATGATGAAGAATGAGGTCGCGGCGCTTGAGCAACAGATCGTTCGGCGCTATCGTTATCGGACCCGATATTGGCTGGCTCTTGTCGTCGTGTTCGCTCTCTTGGCCATGGTAGCGATCGACCAGACATATCCTTTCCTCTATCGCGCCACAAATCTCTTCGGTGTCTAGCGACGGTTTGAAGGCTGGCGAGAACGGGGCGATTATGTGCCGCAACCCGTGCCGTCTGCTACGATCACTGCAGTAGCTGGAGCCTCGCCGCAGGTCATTGACAATAGTCGCAAGCCGTAAAACGATCGGCGTTGCCGCGGTGTTACCCGAAGCTGCATTTGCGACACGGAGCCGAGGAGAATACTGGCTAAAAATCAAGCAACCCATTCCTTTCGCAGGCAGAGGTCAGGATTTTGCTCACCGAATGCCGCCGGGTTGCCAGCGGCATCGAGTCTAGGCAGCTTTTGCCATTTCGTTTGCCGAGCTGTCGGCCAGACCGGTCAAGGCCTCATCGGTGACCGTCTCCTCGTCCAGCGTTTGGCCAAGCAGGGTCGCGGCCTCGTCCATGCCAAGCACTTCAGCCCATCGACGCAGCGTCCCATAGCGCGTGATCTCATAGTGCTCGACGGCCTGGGCAGATGAGATAAGTCCCGCGTCCAACGCCGGTGTGCCTTTGAATTCCTCGATGATCTCTTCGCCCTCTGCGACGATCCCTTCGATAGCATCGCAGGTCTTGCCTTGAGCGCGCTTGCCCATCAGCTCAAAGACCTGCTGCAAGCGTTGGACGTGGCCCTCGGTCTCGGCTTTGTGCTTTTCAAAAGCTGCCTTGAGATCCTGAGAGTTGGCGGCCCGCGCCATCTTAGGCAAAGTCTTCAGAATCTTCTTTTCTGCGTAATAGATGTCCTTGAGCGTATCGTGGAAGAGATCTTCCAGCGTTTTTTGTTTTGCCATTTCCATAATCCTCCGATGCATCTTGTGTGGTTTGATGCTCACGGGTTTGTGAGTGCATATTCCCAACAGCGCATTACAGATCGAAAAGTTCCGGGCGCCTGAGGAATAAGTTCATGAAGTCCGGTCGCCCCAGAATCGCGGCAGCGCTGAATGGCTAGGCTTTTCTCGCCGCCATATGAGCCTCCAATTTCTTTCGAGAAGGTCCGTAGCGCTTGGTGACTGTTTTGGGTCCGCTCGGCGGTATACCGAATTTTCGCGCGAAGTCTGAAGCTTCGTACGTCTCGTCGCTCGCAACCAGTTTCCGGTCCTCTTTGGTCGGGATTTGTCGTCAGCCATAGGGACGCCTCCCGCAGTTGATCAGCAACAACAACTGGATGAGTTCTGTGCCCCGTAGCGCCCGGTTCTATGCGCAGTAGGCACAGCGGCGAGCGCTTATGAGGTCTGATCCGCGCTATTGTGGCCCGCAGCTAGAGTTGCGCTCTGGCGCGAGATTCCAGTCGACGCTGCATCGGGACATCCAGCAATCGCCAGACAAGAACGAGGCCGCCGGCCAGATAGACGACCGCACCCACCAGCAGCATGACGACCCCGCCAAGCTGCTGGTCCTGACCGCCGCTCAGGACGACTCCGAAGCAGGTGACCTCGCCGAGGACGTACAGCGGCCGCGGGCTGAGGGCGAGAAGCGCGCCAAGCAACGTCATATGGATCGATGTCATCAGCAGCGCGAGCGCTCCCGTTGCGGCATGGCGACGCTCGTTCGGCGCGGCGAAGCTCGTGGTCCAGAGCAGCACGCCTGCAAGCAGGAAACTCGCCTGTTCAGCAACGGTCATGGCCAGCGATGCCTCGGCAGCGGCACGCATCGCCGGCGTATGCCAGCTCCACACGACTATCAATTCGATCAGCGAAGCTACCACAGGCAGCGCAACCGGCATCGAGGAGCCCGGCCGCAATTTGTCGGGTAGGCCGATCGCGATCAGCGGCGCTGCAATCGCGACGACGCCCATATGCGCCAGCATGTGTGCGGAAAACGAGTCGCGCCATGCGCCGAGAAGCGGACCGAACCAGATCAGCGCAAGCAGGCCGAAACCGGCGATGAGCGCAGCGCGTCTCACCGCAGGCAGTCCGTGATGAACAGGGCCGGCAGCGCGGTGTAGATCACCGCGACGAAGCTGAGACCCGAAAGGAGCAGCGTCGCATAGCCTTGGAACAGCAGTCGGTCGCGGCGCGTCGGATCGTCATGCGGCGGGTCGCCGGTGCCAAAGCCCCACTGCCGCCAGGCCAACAGGGCCGAGACAACGATCATGGACAGCGCCAGGACGGTCAGCACGCCAATGGCGACGCGCAGATTGTTGAAGTCGCCTCCGAGAAGATGCGGCTTCTCGCAGAAGATCGCGCCGCCGACATAGCAGATGAGGAAGTGCGCGGCCCAGACGACCGGCGCCGTGAACAGCGTCCACATCGACTCGATCTGTCTGGGCAGGAGGTGCCACATCAGAGCGCCTCAGGAAACACGGCGACGACGCTGAAGGTGATCAGCGCCGTAACCAGCATGAAGTGCCAGTAGAGCGCGACGTTCTGCAGTTCCATGTCATGCCGTGCGGTCAGCCTGCCGGCAAGGCTGCGCGCCAGGCAATAGAGCTGCATGATGACGCCGACGCCGCCGTGCGCGGCCGCCCATATGACGAGAATCCAGACGATCGCCGGATAGACGTGAACCGTCGGGTCCATGCCGTATACCCATGGGCCGACGAGACCCGCCGCACTGCCTGCGATCGAAAGCACTGCGCCTGCGCCAAGTAGCAGCCGCGCAGCGTTGACGCCATGGCGCCGATTGATCTCGCGGGCGGCCAAAGTCGCGCCCCATGCTCCGACGAACAGCGCAAGTGCCAGCAAAGGCCAGAACATGCCGGGCCCTACAACGCCTCCGGTGAAGTCTTCGTGCCGCGTCCAGAAGAAGAAATAACCGAAGACGAGGCTGGCGAATGCCGTGCCATCGCCGCTCATGGCGACAAACATTCCCCACCAGCCGGTCGCCTTTACACCCGACGCATAGAGCGGAACGCTGATGCCACGCCCGATGTCCTTCTCTTCCGCCTCGGGGATTTCGCCGGTGCCGGTCCACAGCCAGTAGATGAGGCCGGCAAGGAAGGCGATGCCCCCGGCAAGCGAGATGAACCAGAGCTTGAAGGTCAGGGCGATAAAGACCGTGCCCAATGTGACGGCACAGAAGATCGAGACCAGAGACGTGCCGCCGACGCGAAGCACCTGTTCCGGCTCGGCGTCGAGAACGGACGTGACCAGCGTTTCTCGCTTTCCTTCCCGGGCGTGCGGCAGGTACCACTCGCCTGCCTGCACCTGCCGGGCCAGATCCTTCTGGTCCCAAAGCGGATAGCGGCTCTCGATACGCGGAATGGAGCGCACGCCCCAATTCTCTTCCGGCTCGCTCACCCATTCCAGCGTGCCGGCTTTCCACGGGTTCTGCTCGCCCTTCGGCTTCCGTTTCCGGTGCAGCGTGACGTCCACCACGACCGCGAACATGCCAATGCCGAGCACCACCGCGCCCATCGTGGAGATCAGGTTCAGCCAGTCCCAGCCGATGTCGGCGGGATACGTGTAGACGCGGCGCGGCATGCCCCGCAGGCCTGTTATGTGCATTGGCAGGAAGGTGATGTTGAAACCGGTGAACATCAGCCAGAAGGCCAGACGCCCGACCTTTTCCGACATGTGCTTCCCGTCGATCAGCGGGTAGTAATAGTAGAGGCCGGCGAAGATCGGAAACAGCATGCCGCCGATCAGCACATAATGCAGATGCGCGACGATGAAATAGGTGTCGTGTGCCTGCCAGTCGAATGGCACCAGCGCTACCATCACGCCGGTCAGTCCGCCCATGACGAAGATGGCAATGCCGCCCATAGCAAACAGCATCGGGATCGAGAAGATGACCCGGCCGGCAAGCATCGTTGCGACAAATACGAAAATCTGCACTGCCGTCGGGATCGCCACAGCCTCGGATGCTGCGGAGAAAAACGCGAGCGATATCTGCGGCAGGCCCGTCGCGAACATGTGGTGGACCCAAAGGCCGAAAGACAGAAATCCTGTGCCGACGGCTGCAAGCACGATCCATGAATAGCCGACTATAGGACGCCCGGCGAAGGTCGGGACGATCATCGCCAGCAGCGCGATGGCCGGCAGGAAGATGATGTAGACTTCCGGATGGCCGAAAATCCAGAAAAGGTGCTGCCAAAGCAGTGGATCGCCTCCGCGCGCCGCGTCGAAGAATGGCCAGTCGAATATGCGCTGCATTTCGAAGAGCAGATCGCCGGCGATCAAAGGCGGGAAGGCGAAGACGATCATGCCGGCGACGATCAGCAGATACCAGGCGAAGAGCGGCATCAGGTTTACCCGCATGCCGGGCGCGCGACACTTCATAATGCCTACGATAAGCTCGACTGCCGCGGCCAACGACGCCACCTCGATAAAGGACAGGCCGAGCAGCCAGATATCGGCGCCGATGCCCGCCTGATCTGAGGTGGCCAATGGCGGATACATGAACCAGCCGCTGTTCGGCGCCGCACCGAAGAAGATCGAGCCGCAAACGAACACGCCGCCGATGAAGAAGCTCCAGAAGCCGAAAGCGCCAAGACGCGGAAACGGCAGTTCGCGCGCCCCAAGCATAGGGGGCAGCAGGAAAATCGCCACCGCCTCGAAGATCGGCACGGCGAAGAGGAACATCATCACCGTGCCGTGCAGCGTATAAGCCTGGTTGTAGAGTTCGGCGGAGATCAGGTCGTTCTCGGGCACCGAAAGTTGGGCTCGAACAAGCAGCGCCAGCAGACCGGCGAACAGCATGAAGGCGAAGGCTGCCGAGCCATACCAGAGGCCAACCTGCGTGTTGTTGACGGAGGTCCAGTAACGCCAGCCGGGCGGATTGGCCCAGACGGCACGAAGCTGCGCCTCTTCGGCTGCCTTTTCGCGGTCGGTGTCCGACACGTCGCTCATTGCAGACCTTTCAGCCACGCGGCGATCTCGCGCAGTTCGTCTGATGTCAGGTTGGGATAGCCCGGCATCTGGCTGCCCGGCTTGAGCGAGGCGGAATGCGCGATGAAGCGCGACAGTGTCTGCTCGTCGTTATCAAGCAGGGCGGCTCCGATGGTGAGCCGCGAGCCGACATGGGAGAGATCGGGACCCGGAATGCCCGACGGCGTCCGTCCGGCCGCGATCCCGACAGGCTGCGTGCCCCGCGCCGCCGTTCCGTCGACACGGTGGCAGGTGCCGCAGCCCTCCCGCATGAAGAGCGCAAACCCGTCGCTGTTCACGTCCAGATCGACAGACGGACGGCTGCGCTGATCGAGCCACGCCTCGAAATCCGCCGGCTCCATGGCGATCGCCGGGAACGCCATGTAGGCATGCGAGATGCCGCAGAATTCGGCGCACTGGCCGCGATAGGTGCCAGCCCGCGTAGCGAGCAGGGAGAGCCGGTTGGTTCGGCCGGGGATCATATCCATCTTGCCGCCAAGCGCCGGTATCCAGAAGGAGTGGATCATGTCGGCGCTTTCCAGCGAAAACTCGACGCGCTCGCCGACAGGCAGCCTGATCTCGTTGGCGGATACGACGGTGGACCCATCAGGCCTGCGATAGACGACATGCCACCAGAACTGGCTGCCGACGATCTCGACGCGCACGCCGGCACCCTCCTCCGCACCGAAGGGACGGAGCCACGGCATCAGCCAGAGCGCGTAGGCGAGAAGCGCCGTCAGCACCGTGACTGGGAACACCACCCCACCCCAGAAGATGAAGCGTCCTGCATTGTCCTCGGTGATGGGTTTGCGCTTCCAGCGCGACGCATAGAGCGTGACAGCAACGACCAGCGCCCAGATCAGGAAGCCGCCCACCGTCATCACCCAGAATAGCGTGGCGATCTGGGTTGCTTCCGCGCCTGCCGGATCGAGCGCCGACTGGACGCCACTGCATGAGGCGGCGGCCGGCGCGACCGAGGCCAGCGCCAGAACACGTAACCAAGCTTCGACTTGCCTTTTGGAAACCGTTCTTGTTGTGATGCGCGTCTCCGGCTTGGATACGGAAAGCAGATATCTTGAGGCTGGCCAAGAAAGATCAGTCATAAGAAACAGCTCAGCGCGGACAAAGTTCCCCGCGCCTTGCGAAACGGAACGCTGTCGTATCGGTCGCGTTGTGGGATTAGTGACGGAAGGGGGACTGAAGTGACAGACAAGGTGAAGGGATATTCGCCGACGCAGGTGACGCTGCACTGGGTCGTCGTCGTTCTGGTCGCGTTCCAGTTCGTAGCTCATGACGGGATCGAAGACGCCTGGCGTTCGATTGTCCGTGGCCAAAGCGGAGCAGATCCCGACACCACGCCGCTAGCCTATATGCATATCGCGGCGGGCAGCCTCATCCTCGTTCTGGCGCTTGCGCGGATTTATCTGCGCTTCACGCGAGGCACTCCTCCGCCCCCTCCGAACGAACCGCGCCTGATGCACATCACGGCCGAGGCGGTGCATGGATCGATCTACGTCCTGCTCCTGCTGCTGCCGATCTCCGGCCTCGTTGCATGGCTTTTTGTCGTTGAGGCAGCGGGCGACGCGCATGAACTTATGCAGAACCTCCTCCTGCTTGCTATCGCGCTCCATATCGGCGGCGCGCTTTTCCAGCATTTCGTCCGGCGCTCGGACGTGCTGCTGCGCATGTTTAGGCCGGAGCAGGCACCCTGACGGCGGCTTCCCGCAAGCGCCAAGGGAACCAAAGCCGCAGCCACGCGTAATGGACATGCACTCGTGCCGGTTCCGGCGCGGTGCTTCAAACCGAAACGCGGAGGTACGGCGGCTCATGGCGAACACATATCCGTTGTCGAGACCGATCGGCTTCCTCCACTTTTTCAATTCCGCGCTGCTTTGTTTTCCCGTCGCCTGCTTCAGCCTCACCGTTCTGACCGACATCGCATATTGGCGGACGAGCAATCTGCTCTGGCTACACTTTTCCGAATGGCTGCTGCTGGCTGGTCTGGTATTCGGTGCCATTGCCCTGCTGGTGCTTCTCGTGAACTGGCTGAT
This sequence comes from Mesorhizobium quangtriensis, assembly GCF_040081925.1. NCBI lineage: Bacteria > Pseudomonadati > Pseudomonadota > Alphaproteobacteria > Hyphomicrobiales > Phyllobacteriaceae > Mesorhizobium > Mesorhizobium quangtriensis. The sequence continues at coordinate 497,356 of NZ_JBEBMF010000001.1, read as the reverse complement.
CACGCGTGCCCGACCCCCGTGGATGGCGACCCTGTGCGGCATCGTTGTGCTGCTGCTCGCGACAATCAACAGCTTCGTGCATACGGCGGACGGCTGGACCGCCGTCGTGCCCTGGGGCCTCGCCTTCTCCTTACTGACCGTCGTCGCGATGCTGGTCACCGCATGGTTCGGCCGTGAAGGAGTCCGTCATGTCTGAGATAAAAACCTGCACCGGCGTGTTCCTCGCAGGCTCTATGCTGGCTGTCGCCGGCTGCAGCGAAGATTTCGACGTTTCGCAGCAATATGGGCCGGACCCGGTGCTTCCTGCCCCGTCAAGCAGCCTCTTGCCCGACCTCAAGGTGGCTGAGGTGGTCGGCTGGCAGGAGGGCCAGACGCCGACCGTTCCGGATGGTCTGGTCGTGACGGCCTATGCCCGCGATCTGGCCAACCCTCGGACGGTTCACACGCTGCCAAATGGCGATGTGCTGGTGGTGCAGTCGAAGGCGCCGCCTGGAAAACCGCTCGAGCGCCCGAAGGATATCATCCGGGGCTGGATTATGGCCATGGCCGCGGGCAGCGGAGGCGACGAAAAGGAAACCAACCTCATCACGCTTCTGCGCGACACCAACCGCGACGGCACGGTAGACGAGCGCAGCGATCTGCTGACCGGACTGACCTCCCCTTTTGGGGTCGCTTGGCATGACGGCACCCTCTATGTCGCAGCGGCGGACGCCGTGCTGGCCTATCCCTACGAACTCGGCCAGACCTCCGTCGAGGCAGAGCCCGCTATTCTCACGCCGCTCCCCGGCGGCCCAATTAACCACCACTGGACAAAGGATCTGGCGCTGAGCCCGGATGGGCGATTCCTGTTTGCGTCCGTGGGGTCCAACTCCAACGCGGGCGAGCGAGGCATGGAGGCGGAAAAGGGCCGCGCCGCAATCTGGCAAATCGATCGCACAACGGGTGCCGCCAAGGTTTTCGCATCCGGGCTGCGCAATCCGAACGGCCTCAACTTCCATCCGCAGACTGGCATGCTCTGGACTGTCGTCAACGAACGGGATGAACTCGGTCCCAACCTCGTCCCCGACTACATGACCTCGGTGAAGGAGAACGGGTTCTATGGCTGGCCATGGAGTTACTACGGGCACCATGTCGACGAACGGGTGCATCCGCCCCGCCCTGATCTCGTCGAGAACGCGATCTCTCCCGATTATGCGCTGACGAGTCACGTCGCGGCGCTTGGCCTCGCATTTACGAACGACTCGGCTATGCCGGAGGCTTATCGGAATGGCGCCTTTGTCGGAAATCGTGGAAGCTGGAACAGAAATCACTTCAACGGCTACAAGGTCATCTATGTGCCGTTTGTCGATGGCATGCCGTCCGGAATGCCTGAGGACGTTGTCACCGGCTTCCTTGACGGCGATAAGGCGCGCGGCCGACCAGTGGGGTTGGCAATCGACGGCACGGGTGCGTTGCTTATCGCCGATGACGCCGGAAACACCGTCTGGCGAGTCGCAGCAGCAGATGGTTCAGTCACGCCTGAGCCGATCGGCACAGACCGGATTACCACCACTGTGACGGAAACGCCGCCGCCGGGCGGCGGGATCGCCCCGGCCCCAACCGAAACCTTGGAACCAACCCAGACGGACACACCTGCTACGGAGCCCTCCACTCCTGCCGAGGCTCCGACAGAGCCGCCGCAGACCAACGTCGCGCCTGCTGTTTCTCCAGAAGACGGGCAATAGGGATTAGAGCAAAAAATCAGCCCGCTCAGACGTGCATCGGAGCGTGCCAATTCCTATCGACTGGCTAATCTGCTTCGCGATATTGCCGCTCGACCGCTTTCGCCTGCTCGCGTCTTTCCCGCGGGCTGAGACGACGGCGATTGAGAAGAGCGTAAGCGATCACAACGCCAAGGATGATCGGCCCAAGCACGGTCACCCACCACCAGTTCATGAACCATTCCATCGCAGATACCTCCTTTAACGGTAACTGGCTCGCGAGCGTCTGGTTGCCTTGAGGTTGGGAAAAGTGATTGCGTTGACACGGTTGTGACAACGCTCTTTGGCGGGTCAGACCTTTTCAGCTTCGCTGCCCGCTCCGGCTCGGAGTCGTCGATCAGGTGAAGCGCATAAGTGACAAGCTTCTCCGGATTTTCGTTCCCGCAGGCTTGATGAGCCGCGTGCGTCTGCAAATCCTTCAGGGGTATTTCCGCAGCCTTCAGTTATCAGATGGCGTCGGCTGGTTTTCCATAGGCGCCGATCCCGGCGCGCCGTTTACTGTTGCGTCAGGTGATGTGGACTGCGACTCACCCCCTGTGCCTGATTGCGGTGTAGGGTCGGTGTCGATCTGCGGCGTCGGATCGGGTTCTCTTATCGAGCGGGAGTCATCATTGCTGCAAGCGGCTAAAAGCGTGAGGGCCGACGCACACGCACAAGTCAGGATCCGTTGCATGCTAAGCGCTCCTGGCTGCCATGTGCGCTTCCAGTTTTTTCCGTGAAGGTCCGTACCGCTTGATAATCGTCTGGGCCTCACTTGGCGAAACCCCGAATTTACGGGCGAAGTCTGCAACTTCGTATGTCTCTTCGCTCGCTACCAGCTTGCGGTCCTCTTTGATCTTGGCTTTGTCGTCGGCCATCGTAGTCTCTCCTCAGCTTTTGCGCGATCAGCAACAACACCTCGATTAGATGCTGGTTCCCTTTTTGACGGCTTTCGGAACATAGGGAGCAGAAGGACGTTGAACCGTAGCCGGAGACTATCCGGCATGCCGGTATTCGTTCGATTGAGGGACGATCGCCCCGGCCTTCCCAGAACAACAGAAAAGGAAGGTGAAGCCATGGGCTTTTTCTCTAAAGACATCAAAACCCTGGACGACCTCTTCGTCCATACTCTCCAGGACATCTACTACGCCGAGAAGCAGATCGAGAAAGCCTTACCGAAGATGATCGACAAGGCGACCGATTCCGAACTCGTTGCAGGGTTTGAGAAGCACTTGCAGGAGACCAAGGGCCACATCGAGCGCCTTGAAGAAGTTTTTCAGATGCATGGTGTCAGCGCCAAGGCGGTCCACTGCCCGGCAATCGACGGCATCCTCAAGGAAGCGGACGAAGTCGCTGGTGACGTCGAGGACAAACAGGTTCTCGATGCAGCGCTCATCGCTTCGGCACAGGCCGTCGAGCACTACGAAATCACCCGCTATGGCACGCTCGTGGTCTGGGCAAAGCAGCTCGGGAGAGATGACTGCGCAGCTGTCCTCGCCGAAAACCTCAGGGAAGAAGAGGCCACGGACAAGAAGCTGACGCAGCTCGGCGAGGGTCGCATCAACCTTCAGGCCGCAGAATAGAGAAGCAGATTGCGCCCGGTCGGTCACCCCGCCGGGCGCGCCTTGTTGGAGAGGCCGATGCCCACCAAACTAGATCAGAAAACCGGATCGACAAAGTCTGCTGCCACCAAGCAGCGTAGAATTAAAAAGGGCGTAGATGCGGAGGACAAGGCTTTCCGCGAGGAAAGGCCGAAACCTGCCCAACTGGGTGCCCGCAAGTATCCCGAACCTCCGTTCCCAAAGCAGCACCATCCAAAGCCTGGTCACGAATATCAAATCAAGCCGGCGCCGCTTTACGATGCTCCCTTCTACATCGGCTCCAAGAAACTCGACGGAAAGGTTGCGCTCATCACGGGCGGGGACTCTGGCATAGGTCGAGCTGTCGCAGTTCTGTTCGCCCGAGAAGGCGCTGACGTCGCGATCTCATATCTCACAGAGAAGACCGACGCCGAAGCCACGAAGAAGGCAGTTGAGGCAGAGGGCCGGCGCTGCATCACCATCGCAGGAGACGTGTCGAAACGCGCCTATTGCCTCAGGGCTGTCCAGCGCACCATCAAGGAATTGGGCTCATTGGACGTGCTCGTCAACAATGCTGCCTTTCAAATCCACTCGGCCAAATTCGAGGACCTAACGCCTGAGCATTTCGACACTACTGTGAAGACGAATCTTTATGGCTACTTTCACATGGCCCAAGCTGCTATCCCGCACATGAAGCCGGGCTCTGCTATCATCAACACTGGCTCGATTACCGGCATCGACGGATCGAAAGAGTTGGTCGACTATTCGATGACCAAGGGCGGCATTCACGCTTTCACGCGGGCGCTGTCGGCCAACCTGCTGTCGCGCGGTATCCGCGTGAACTGTGTGGCGCCGGGTCCGGTTTGGACACCGCTCAACCCGTCGGAGAAGGAAGCAGAGGACGTTGCGCAGTTCGGGTCCAAGACCCCAATGAAGCGGCCGGCTCAGCCTGAAGAGATCGCCCCGGCTTACGTCCTCCTCGCTTCTCCACACTGCTCGAGCTACATTACCGGCGAAATCCTACCCATCATCGGCGGTTACTAAGGAGGCCGCCATGCCACGCGGGGACAAATCGAAATACACCGACAAGCAGGAACGCAAGGCCGATCACATCGCTGAAGGCTACGAGAAACGCGGCGTGCCCGAGAAAGAGGCGACCCGAAGCTGAGGGTCGGGCTGCAACCAAACTCCCGCATAATTGTTTTGGGTTGTAGCTCAGAAGATAGCACCTTCGCATGAACGAACCGATTGCTGCATTCGACCTTGGACGTATGCTCGTCGGAGACGAACCTCCGCTGTTCATGCTGGAGATCGCGGTTCGGACGGTCATCATTTACGTCTACACCCTTGTGTTGATCCGCTGGGTCGGCAGTCGATCCATTGCACAGCTTTCCCTGGTCGAATTTCTACTTGTCATTGCCCTCGGATCGGCCGTCGGCGACGCGATGTTCTACCCGGATGTTCCCCTGCTCCACTGCATGATCGTGATAACGATCGTCATCCTGCTCGATAAAGTTCTGAGCTACCTCGTGGTTCGTCATCCCAAGTTAGAGGACGCTATTGAAGGGGTAAGCGTTGAGATCGTCGGCGAGGGGGTCATTGATGTCGACGCCTTAAGAAAGGCAAATCTGGGCCACGATGAACTGTTTGAACAATTGAGGCTCAAAGAGGTGACAAACCTGAGCCAGGTTCGTTCGGCTTATCTGGAAACCAATGGGATGATTTCCGTCTTCAAGGGCAAAGGCGCTGCCGCTACACGCGGCCTTTCAATTGAGCCCCCGTGGGATGTTCAGCCGCCTACCAAAATCCTTGCGGGCGAGACATTCGATGGCGCAATCGCTTGTTCGAATTGCGCTACCGTTCTGGAAACGAATGTTGGAGAAGCGCCTAGGTGCTCTCACTGCCGTTCGGCATTGTGGCATCCGGCCGCGAAGGTAGACGGAAATTTCTGACTTCAAGCGGTATTCCAAGAGATTTCGCTAAGATCCCGTAACTGGCGGCTTCGTGCCGATGAACTCAATGCGCTGCCAGCTCGGCACGAGATTGGTAAAAGAGCGACAAGTCTGCATCACTCAGATACTTGCTGCATTGGATCATTAAGAAAGTCATAGGTCATCGAAAGGCTAGAGCCTTCTTGCTGGAGTCGGCCGCGCGACACGCGATAATCGACACGCCTTTCGTTTAGAGATTACTTCACATTCCGCTCAAGCAATCAGGCGTACTTGCGCCAGTCATGCTGTTCCTTGAACCCCAGGACTTCGCGGATCTTGCGGTTAGACAGAGGCGCCTCGTAGCCGTTGAGTTCGCGTGTCACCGGAGTGTTGGGCGCCCATTTCTTCAAGAAATCGGCGGTCGGTTCGTTTGCGGTTATCGTATCATTCGTCGCGTTGAAGACCTGGAAGCCGAGCCCGTCCTTCTCAAGGCAGAGATGAACGATCTGCCCGAGATCGCGGGCGTCGATATAGCTCCACGCGTTGCGTTTGCGCACCGGTGGGTTTTCGGCATAACCCTTGAAGGGTCCGTACTCGTGCGGTTCGATGACATTGCCGATCCGCAGCGCATAGATATCGGCGCCATAGCGATCCGCGAATGCGCGTCCCGTGTGCTCGTTGAGCTGTTTGGACAGGCCGTAGCTGTCCATCGGGTTGATCTCGTAGTCCTCTTCCAGCGGGAACTGCTTGAAGTCGCGATCGCCTTCAGCGAAGCACACGCCGTATGTGGTTTCGCTCGACGCAATGATTACCTTGCGCACCCCGAGCTTCATGGCGGCCTCCAGCACGTTATAGGTGCTGATCACGTTCGCCGAAAAAGTAACGTTGTCCGGGTTGATGAGGACACGCGGAACGGCGGCGAAATGCACGACCGCGTGCGGAGCGATGGGTGTTTGTCCCCTGTCGTAGCCCTCGAAACCAAAATGCATCGAGAGCGCGTTGAACACCTGTCCGGAGTCCGTGACATCGGTGATCAACGTGTTCACGCCGGGGCAATCCAGCGGCTTCAGATCGACGTTGAGGATATCGTAGTCACCGTTTTCCTTGAGCCAAGGAACCACATGCTTTCCGGCCTTCCCGGAGCCGCCTGTGAACACGATGCGCTTCGTCATTCCATCCTCCAGTCCGTCGTTATCCCTTGAAAACAGACGCGGGCGTCCTCCGGACAATCCGCGTATGAGCCGCCAATGGCAGCGCTGCCATATATATGTTGTAGGCCAGCTTTTAATGCAATATACGAAATGACAGCGCTAACAATTTAAACTCGAACAGCGGAAGTTTCACACAATGTTTGCATCCGTGATCGGTTTGGGTTCGATGGGAAGGGGCATTGCGAAGACGCTCTTGAACGCCGGCTGGACGATCCGCGGATTCGACCTCAACGCAAAGGCTCTTGCAGACTTCCAGGCTTGCGGCGGCATTTCATGTCCAAACGTCGCCTCCGCCGTCGAAGGGCAGAGCGTAGTGATATCCGTCGTCGTGAATGCGGATCAGACGGAAGACCTTCTTTTCGGGTCGGGCTTTGTAGCCTCGTCGATGGCGCGGGGAGGACTTTTCATCTCCTGCGCAACCATGGCGCCTGCGCGCGCGGAAGCGCTCGCCGCGAAAGTTGAGGCAGCTGGCCTGCTCTATCTGGACGCTCCGATCTCCGGCGGTGCCGCACGGGCTGCGGCCGGAGAGCTGACCATCATGGCATCGGGAACTCCAGAGGCATTCGACGCCGCGGCTCCCGTACTCGAAGCGATCGCCGCCAAGGTGTTTCGCCTGGGCGACGCAGCCGGCAGGGCGGCGGCGATGAAGATGGTGAACCAGCTTCTAGCAGGCGTCCACATTGCGGCAGCGAGCGAGGCGATGGTCCTTGCAGCGCGGCTCGGCCTGGATCTGCAAGCCGTCTACGACGTGATAACGAGCTCGGCGGGCAATTCGTGGATGTTCGAAAACCGCATGCCGCATGTCATCGACGGCGACTACAGCCCGCTCAGTTCCGTCGAGATCTTCGTCAAGGATCTCGGCATCATCAACGACATGTCGCGCGCGCTGCGTTTTCCATCGCCGATCGCGGCGGCGGCGCTCCAGATGTATCTCGCCGCTTCCGGTACCGGACTTGGCGGAGAAGACGATTCCGCAGTGGCGAAAGTTTATGCCGGCCTGGCAGGCGTAGCGCTGCCTGGGGCGAAGGCCTGATCAAAGCGCTGATTTTGTGGTTCAAAGTTCGAGGGAGGTTGAACAGTTGGATATCGGGCTGAAGGGAAAAACCGTCGTAATTTCGGGAGCCGCGGGCGGCGTTGGCCGCTCCGCCGTACGAAAGCTTTTGGCGGCGGGGGCTCGGGTCTGCGCCACCGACATAACGCCTAATGTGAAGGAGCTGGAAAGCTGGGACGGCGAAGTGGTTTCAGTAGCCGGCGACGTGACGGTGAAGGACGATGTCGAGAAGATTTTTGCGCGCGCAGAGTCGGCGTTCGGACCGGTCGACATATTGATCAGCAATGCAGGCTACATCGTTCCAAAGCCCGTCCACGAGACGTCGGACGAAGAGTGGGACCGAGTCATCGACGTGAACGCGAAATCGCTGTTCCTAACCGCACGTCGCGCTCTACCCAACATGATGGCTCGCGGCGGCGGCGTGATCGTTGCCACCGGATCGATCTCAAGCGTATGCGGCCTGCCCGGACAGGCTGCCTACTGCGCAGCCAAGGGTGCGTTGCTGCAACTGGTTCGCGCGATGGCGATCGACTATGCGAGCTACAACGTCCGCGTCAATGCAGTGGGCGCCGGCTCCATCGATACACCGTTCCTGCGCCGCTATCTGGAAGGACTTCCAGATCCGGCGGCGGAAGAGGCTGCAATCCGGAAGGCACATCCCCTCGGTCGTTGGGCCGAGCCTGATGAGATCGCGGATACCATTCTCTATCTCGTCGGAAAGACTGCTTCGTTCGTTACCGGCCAGATCCTGATGGCAGACGGCGGCTACTCCACACGCTAGAGCGCTACAAATTTCTAGGCGGTTTCGCCTTCAACGATCTCGAAGCCGGTATCCACGACCGTCTTCGAACTCGGCCGCTCGTCGTTGGCGAGCAATATCTCGACCGCTCTCTTGCCGATCATGAAGCGGTTGGAGCGGACGGTAGACAGCGGCATCGGAAGCGACTGGCCGATCTCGAGCCCGTTGAACCCGAAGAGCGCGAGATCGCGTTTGACGGCGATGGATGACGACATGCAGTGGAAGAAGCCGCCAACGGCCATGTCGTCGTTGGAGAACACAACGACGTCCAACTGTCGTTTCCGCTTCAGCAGCGTCTCCAGCATCGCTTTGCCGGTCTCGGTGGAACTGGGCCCGTCGCTAAATTCCATATCCGAGACGGTCTTTCCCGCGTCCTGCAGCGCCGCCTGAAGTCCGTCGAGACGCAGCTTCGCTCGTACGTCCTTGTGCCAGTTATGTCCGACATAGCCGAAGCGCTGGTATCCGCGCTGGATCAGATGGCGGCCGGTCGCGTAGCCGGCTCTGCGATGGGAGAGGCCGACCGCGACGTCGATCGGCTGCGAGTCGATATCCATGAGTTCCGCAACGCGAACCGTGGAGGTTGCAAGCATGCGCAGCGCGTTCGACGTATGCTCAAAACCCGTAGTGATCACGGCACGTGGTTTCCACGCCAGCAGCGAGAATAGGAGCTGCTCTTCGAGGATTGGATTGTATTCCGTGACGCCAATTAGAGGCTGATAGCGCGTATCCTTAAGCCCCTCGTTGATCCCGCGCAGAACCTCCGGAAACACCACGTTCGAAAGCGACGGAAGCAGAACCGCGATCAGCGCAGAGTTGGCGGAGGCCAATGCACCGGCCGCGCGGTTCGGCAGATATCCGAGCTTTTCGATCGCAGCTGCGACCACATCCCGTGTCTTCGGTGAAATCGAGCCCTTATTGCGAACTACACGCGAGACAGTGATCTCGCTTACGCCGGCGAGCCGGGCGACGTCGCTAAGTGTGGGAGGCCCCTTCCGCATTTCCAATTCCTCGCATTGCGAGCAAATGCATGGCGACTTCGACCACGCTATACAGCCAGAGACCTTATTCGCGCGCACTCTCCCGCAGTTTCTGCGCGTAGACGTTTATGACGAGCGCCGCGAGGAGGATGAGGCCACGGATGAGGATTTTCAGGAAGCTGTCTATCTGAATGTGATCCAGACCGTTGTTCAGGACTCCGAGCACGAGCAGACCGATGATCGTATTGCCGATACCGCCGCGCCCGCCGAAGAGGCTGGTGCCACCGACCACCACCGCGGCAATCGCGTCGAGCAGGAAGGTGTCGAACTGGTTCTGCTGCGCAGAACCGAAATAGGCGACGCCGAGCATGCCCGCGACGCCCGAGCACATGGCGCATATGATCATCACCGAGGCAATGATCATCTTGACGTTGACGCCCGAATATTCAGCAGCCTCGCGGTTGCCGCCAACCATGTAAACGTAGCGGCCGAAGCGGGTGTAGGTTAGCACAAGGTGGGCGACGAGCAGGAAGAGTATGCAGATGACGATCGACCACTTCACGCCGAAAATCGTGCCCGCGCCGAGCAGCGTCACCGGATCCGGGAAATTGTAGGCAATCTGGCCGCGTATCAGCATCGCTGACACGCCATTGGCGATCTGCATCATCGCCAATGTCATGATGAACGACGGTATCCCGACGATCGTGACCCCGAATGCCGTGATGCTGCCTAACGCAAAGCAACTCGCCAGGGTCAGGATGATTGCCATGACGCCATGCATGGGAAGATTCGCAATGTTCACGTAGTCCGGCTGGAGGGTGAAGAAAGCCACCATGATGCCGATAGCGTTGGCGATCGCCGCGACAGACAAGTCAATTTCCGCAGTCAGGATCACGAAGGTCAGGCCGACAGCGATTATGCCTGTAATGGACGCCTGCGACAGGATGTTCATGAAGTTGTCGAAGGTCCGGAAACTCGGTGCCTGCGAGGCGAAGAAGATCACCAGCACGATGAGCGTAAACACCGGCGCGATGTTACGCATCTGCTCAGCGAGGAAACGCTTCAAATTGAAAGGACGTCGAGCGGCTTCGGTCGTGACGGTCATGGTTGGCGATCCCGATCGGGGTATGTCTTGAAATGATGGGCGGTTCGATCAGGCGGCATCGAGCAGATCCGCCTTTTCGATGCTGCCGCTGACGAATTCCCTGGCAACTGTCCCGCGCTTCATGACCGTCACGCGATCGGCCAGCGTAAGGATCGTCTCTGGTTCCGTGGACAGGACGAGGACGGCGACGCCCTTTTCGCGCAGGGACTTCACGATGCGGATGACATCTTCCTTGGCGCCAACATCCATGCCCCGCGTCGGCTCCGAAAGAATCAGGACCTTCGGCAGATAGGTCAGCCATTTTGCCAGAGCGACCTTCTGCTGGTTTCCCCCTGACAAATTGCCGAGATTGATGTCGGCACGCGGTGGGCGGATCTGGAGGTCCTTGATGTGGCCTTCGGCGATCTCGCGTTCGCGCTGTGGCTTCAGCAGGATCCGATTGATCCGTCCGAGAATGGCGATCGAGACGTTCTTGAACACCTTTTCGTTGCGGAAGAGCATGAGACCGCGGCTTTCCGGCAGAAATGCAATGCCAGCACGTCTGGCGGACGCGGTGGAGGGAAAGCTGACGGGTTGACCGTCGAGCAGTATTTGGCCGCCCTTCAGGCCGTTCTTGCCGAACAGAGCGCGCGCCAGTTCGATCTGGCCGCAGCCCATGAAACCGTAAACACCTGTTATCTCCCCAGCGCGAAGCTTGAGCGAGACGCCGCGCACCATCGAGCCGTCGCTAAGGTCCCTGGCCTCCAGCACGACCGGTCGGCTGTCGTCACCGGTAAGTTCGGCGCTTTCGCCGATATGCATCTCGGCGGTGCCTCGGCCGATCATGTGAGAGATGACACTGTCCTTGGTCAGGTTAGAGGTCAGTTCGGTCGTCACCTTCCGCCCGTTTCGGAAAACGGTGACGCGATCGGTAACGTTCAGGACATCGTCGAGGAAGTGGGAAATGAAGACGATTGTCCGCCCCTGCTGTCTCAGCATGCGCAACGCGGCGAACAGACGCTCGACTTCGGGAGGAGACAATGCCGAGGTCGGCTCGTCGAGGATAATGATGCGCGCTCCCGAAAACAGGACGCGCGAAAGTTCGATCAACTGCTGGATACCGACCGGCAAGCTGCCCATGCGGGTATCCGGATCTATGTCCAGCCCGAGTGTGACGAGTTGCGTCTTCGCTTCGCGCTTCATGCGCGCCCAGTCGATGACACCGCCTGAAAAAACGGGCTGAGTACCAAGGAACACGTTCTCCGCGACCGTCAGGTCGGAGATGACTGAAAGCTCTTGGTGTACCATGCCGATGCCGTGGTCGAGTGCGTCGCGCGGAGAACGGAGATGAACCGGCTGGCCCGCCATTCGCATTTCGCCTTCGAAGCCATGATACACGCCCGAAATCAGCTTCATCATGGTGGATTTGCCGGCGCCGTTTTCGCCAACCAATCCGTGAATTTCACCCTCCATCAGGGAAAAGTCGACGTCCCGCAGAGCGTGAATGCCGCCGAACGCCTTTGAAACGCCGATCATTTCGAGAACCGGCGTCGATGATGGAGGCCCTTTCGGGCCCCCATCCATTTCTGAAGTCATATCAGCCACGACCGAAGCGATCAGATGAGGAAGTTCTTCTGAAGCCAGAGATGTCCCGGCGCCGTGTCCTTGGTTATGACCGGGCCATCGGCCAGAATGAAATTGGGGATACCGCCGGGGCCAGCCTTCTCGCCGCCAGCAGCTGCAGCGACGCCGGCTGCGACGCCCCAGCCGTGAATGCGGCATGAGGGGTTGCGCACGGTGGCGAGCATGGTGCCGTCCAGAACGGCATTCACCGCGGGAGGCATCGCATCGACGCCGGCGATGACGATGCCTTCGCGGCCCTTCGCCTTCATCACGTTGTGCGCTGCGAGCGCCATGTCGTCATTGTGGAAGAAGCCGCCGGCAATGTCCGGATACTTGGTGAGCAGAGATTCCCAGATGCGGGCGACCTTGGTCACGTCCCAGTCGGCAGGCTGCTCGTCGACGAGCTTGACGTCCGGATAGTTGGCCAGGACGTTCATGAAGCCCTTGGCGCGGCCCTGCGCACCGGTATGGCCAAGCGCGCCCTGCGTCATGACGACGTTACCCTTGCCGCCGATGGCCTTCATGAGCTGGTCGGCGACGACCGAGCCCATCATGACGTTGTCCGGAGCGATGAAGGTGTGGAGCGCAAGCTGGCCCTCCGGCGCCATCATCGTGTCGAGTGCAATGACCGGCGTACCTGCATCGATCACCTTCTTGATCGGATCGTTCAGCGTACCGATGCCGAAGGTCTGGATCGCGACGAAATCCCACTTCTGCGTGGCGAGATTGTCGATCGCCGAGCGCTGCTTGGTCGCGGAAAGCTCGCCGTCGAACCAGGTGATCTCGACATTCATCAGCTTGGCCCAAGCTTCAGCAGCCTGCTTGCCCTGCGCGCACCACGACGCCTGCAGGCCGGCATTGCTCATCGCGGCCTTGAGCGGCTTGGCCGATGGCTTCAGTTCCTGCGCAATGGCCGGATCAAGGCCGGCCATCCCGAGCAGTGCGCCGGCAAGCGCCGTCGCTCCCATTGCCTTGAATACGTCGCGGCGCGACGTCGCGAGTTCATTGATATCTTCAATCACTATTCATCCTCCCGATGACCGGCATGCATGCCGGATAGACAGTTTCGAAGTCACACGCGCCGTAGCTACGGCACAATTCCCTTGCGCGAAAACCCTAGCCTCTCCCGGATGAACCGGCCCTCTGCAGCCATCCTCCTCGACAGCCGTCCTCCAAGAAATGACTCGGTCTCCGACCCGACGCTATGTCAGCTCCACCGCGACCGTCAAGCAATAATGCTGGCGCTGTCATTTGCGCTTTGATTCAACCGATCACTATGCAAAATCTGCGTTGGCAGCGCTGTCATTAATGTTGGTGATCTCTTCGCAATTTGCGATCGGCATAGCAGTATGACATCCAATAGCGACAAGATGGCTACTCTGATCGCGTATCGCGAAGACGATGGGCCGCAATGGAGGAAAGCCTTGAAGAAGATACTGAACGATCCTTTCACGTATGCGGAAGAAACTCTGCGCGGGCTCACCCGTGCCTACCCGCAGTTCTACAAGCTCGTTGAAGGGACCACACGGGTGATCCAGCGCCCGGATGCTCCGGTACGGGGCAAGGTCGGGATCGTCTCAGGGGGCGGATCGGGTCATCTGCCGATATTCACCGGCTATGTCGGACCTGGCTTCCTTGATGCCGTCGCGAACGGTGACGTGTTCGCCTCGCCTTCAGCGGACGAGATGGCAACAGCGATGCGGGCCGCGAATGGTGGTGCCGGTGTGCTGCGCCTCTATGGGAATTATGGCGGCGACGTGATGAATTTCGATATGGCAGGCGACTTGGTTGAGATGGATGACATCGAAAGCACCACAGTGCTGCTCGCCGACGACGTTGCGAGCGCACCTCTCGAAGAGCGGGAAAAGCGGCGCGGCGTCGCCGGAATGGTGTTGACCTTCAAGATTGCGGGAGCGGCCGCCGATGCGGGGCTCGACCTCAAGGGCGTGACCGATGTGGCCCAGCGTGCCGCCGACGGCTGCCGCACGATGGGCGTTGCGCTCTCACCTTGCACTGTTCCGCAAGCCGGCAAACCGACCTTCACCATCGGCGAAGACGAGATGGAAATCGGCATGGGAATCCATGGCGAGCCAGGCGTGAAGCGCGGAAAGCTCGGCACCGCAGACGAGATTGCGGACGCCATGGTCGAACCGCTTATCAAGGATCTGTCGTTTTCCGGGGGACGGGTCGCCCTTCTGGTCAACAGCCTTGGCGCCACTCCGACCGAGGAGCTATTCATTCTGTACAACCGCATTGCCGACCGGCTCGAGGAGACCGGCGCGGAGATCGCCTATCCGCTTGTCGGACGCTATGCCACCTCGATGGAAATGTCCGGCGTTTCGCTGACCATATTGCCTGTCGACGACGAATTGCTCGGATATCTCAAGGCGCCGGCAAGCTGCGCGTTCTGGAATATCTGAACATGGGGATGACCGTCGAATCCTTGCGCACAGGCATCGGACGGGTGCTGGCGTTGCTCGAAGCCGAGCACGGAATGTTGACCGAGCTGGATGGGAAGATCGGCGACGGAGACCTTGGGATCACCCTCCTGAAGGCCTTTCGGGAGCTCGATCGCATCAAGGCCGATCTGCCGGCCGATCTCGGTCAGGCCTTGATGCAGGCCGCCGCTGCAACGAGCAAGGTCTCCAGCTCCAGCTTCGGAACGCTGATGGCGACCAGCTTCATGGCGGTTGCGAAGGAGACCAGGGGCATCGACAATGCACCGTGGTCGAATTTGTCCGGCTATCTGGAAAAGGCGCAACTCGCCATGTCAGCCAGGGGAAAGGCTTCGCTCGGCGACAAGACGGTGCTGGACGCGCTGCATGCTGTCGTGCTGTCGATCGCAGGCCATGACGACCCTGCAATATGCCTGGTTCAGGCTCGGCAGGCAGTCGACAGCGCCCTGGAAGAATTCCGCGCCAAACCAAACAAGATCGGGCGCGCGCGAATCTTCGCTGAGAAGACGATCGGGATCGATGATCCGGGGATGGTCGCGTTCAAGGTGATGCTTCAAGCGCTTAGCCGTGAAACGCTATGAGGGAGCGAACGCCTAACTCCATCTGGCCCGCTCTGGCTAACTTGCGCGCAGGCGCATGATGTGTTTTTCGAGTTCCGCCTCCACCTCGGCATCCGATGCTTCGAGCTTGGCTATGAGGTGGTTGTGCTGATCGATCACCACCTGGAAGTCATCTTCCTGCGCAAGCTCGCGGCCGAAGATGATAGTGATATGCCGGGCTATCGCCTCCCATAATCTGAGAACGATGTCGTTGCCCGACGCGCGACAGATTTCGCGATGGAAATCGACGTCGCATTTCCGGAATTCGACCCAGTCGCTCCAGCGGGCGACGCGCTCCATGCGGGAGACTATTTCCCGCAACGCGTCGATGCGGCGCTTGTCGTGTCGGTAAGCGTCAAGCGCACCGCGTGTCGCGATCTTCTCAAGCGCCAGCCGCACCTCGAACACGGAGTCGACGAACTTCTCGTCGAACTCGGCGATCCGCGCACCCCGGTTCGGCGTGACATTGAGGATGCCCTGCGCCTGGAGGATCTTTATGGCCTCACGAATCGGCACCCTGCTCACCTTCAGCATCGCCGCTAGGTCGGTCTCAACGATCCGCTGGCCGGGCTTCAGCGAGCCAGACGCGACCGCGTTGACGATGGCATCCGCAACGGCATCCCCGAGTTGGTAGCTGCCCTGGGCCCGACCTTGGGCGGCCAACAGATCGGTCGTCACCGACGCGGCTTCACTCGGAATGCTGTCCACCACGCCGCCCATCTCGAAAGCCCGGCCCAAATTTTACCTCCATAGACTCGTGGCGGTTGCCAATCCAGCTTTTGCATGATTGTATACAAGTATTCCAGATGGACGACAATGGTGCTGCAAGGGTGGGGCGAGGGCACAGATGACTAGAGCGCTGGAAGGACGGCGGGCCTATGTGACCGGCGGCTCCAGCGGGACTGGCGCCGCCATCGTCCAGGCTTTCGCCGATGCCGGCGCGACCGTCGCGATAGGCGCGTCCAAGCGTGCCCGGAACGCCGAGGCCTTGGCCGGTCGAATCCGTGGCAACGGCGGCACCGCGCATGTGATCGTCGCAGACCTGTCTGACCGCGCGGCAACGGACGCCGCCGCAAAAGCCGCTGTCGAGGCACTCGGCGGGCTCGACATCTTCGTCCATTGCGCGGGGGTCGATGTCACAAGCACCGCGCCAACGCACGAGACACCGGACGCCACCTGGGACCACATGATGTCGATCCATCTGACGGCGGCCTTCAGGCTTTCCAAGGCCCTCATCCCGGACATGTTGAAGGGGACGAAACCGTCGGTGCTCTTCGTAGGCTCCGTGGCCGGCCTTGTCGCATGGCAGGACGACGTTGCCTACAACGTCGCGAAGGCCGGGTTGCACCATCTCGCGCGCTGCTCGCGGCCGACTACGCCGGTCAGGGTTTGCGCGCCAACGCCATCGCTCCCGGCGTCATCAACACCCCGCCGACGCGCCGCTATGCGGGCGGCATGGAGGGCGGCGAAGGGAAAGGCATGCGGGTCCTTGCCGGGTTGCACCCGATCGGCCGTTGCGCCACGCCCGACGAAGTTGCCGACGTCGCAACCTTCCTGTCGTCCGACGCGGCCGGCTTCATCACCGGCGTGGTGCTGCCGGTCGACGGCGGCATGACGATGATCTGAGCGGCCAACCATGACCGTCTGGTTCCTAAGCCGGCTTAGTTTCGCCCTTAATCCAACTTCATTCACAGTCCCGGAAGAACCTCATGCCGATAGAAACCGTTTCACCTGTCCTCGACGGAACGCCGCCTCGCCTACGCATCACAGGCGTTGAATGCCACGTGCTGCTCGCGCCCGACTATGACGCAAGTTTCACGTCGTCGGCGCAGGACAGCCTCGTCGTGGTGATCCACACCGACGGCGGGGTTTCCGGCATCGGCGAGTGCGACGCCAACCCGTGGATGGCCAAGGCCTGCATCGAGGCGCCCGGTACCCATACGATGGGGCTCTCGATCCGAGACATGCTGATCGGCTCCGATCCCTTCGAGATCGGCGAGATCTGGCGGCGCATGTATCTCGGCACCGCGATGAACGGCCGGCGCGGCATGGTCATCCATGCGATGAGCGCCGTCGACATGGCGCTCTGGGATCTCTGCGGCAAGGCCGTCGGCAAGCCCGTACATGCGCTGCTCGGCGGCGCCACTCGGAACCGCATCGTGCCCTACGCCTCGCTACAGCCGGCCGGAAAATCCTTCGAGGAGTATCGCGACGCGCTCTGCAAATCGGCAGAAGGCGCATTGAAGCTCGGTTTCCAGGCCATGAAGACCGAGATCACGATGAACGGCCCTTACGCCCATGGCGGCATGCGTGAATCCTACGACCGCCACACCGAGGTGCTGGCCGCGGTCCGGCAGGCTGTCGGAGACGACGTAACGCTGATGGTCGACGTCCAGTACCTGTGGGACGATGCCGAGACGTGCCTTTCGGTGATCGGCGACTGGGCGGAATTCAACTGCTATTTCCTCGAGACGCCGGTGTGGTCGGACAATGAGCGCGACATGGCGAAGCTTGCGGAACGCGCGCCGATGCCGATTGCCTTTGGCGAGTGGCTGGCCACGCGATACGAGTTCGAAAGCCTGATGGACATCGGCAAGGTTCAGGTCGCGCAGCCCGACGTCGGCAGGGTCGGCGGCCTCGGCGAGGCCAAGATCGTCTGCGACATGGCCAAGGCGCGCGGCCGCAAGATCGTTCCGCATTGCTGGAAGACCGGCATTTCGATCTCGGCCACGGCGCATCTCGCCTTCGTCACCGATCACTGCGCCTTCATCGAATACCTGCCGCGCGAGCTCTGCCATGAAAGGCTGCGCCGCGAACTCGCGCAGGAAGAACTTGTGCTTGCATCTGATGGCACGATCGCCCTCCCGCAAAAGCCCGGCCTCGGCGTCGAAGTGGATTGGGACATTGTGCGGCGCTACACGGTGGCATGACCGGAAAGATGAAGGCATGGTCCGGGGGCGACTCCTCTGATTAACTCCAGAGGTGAGGAACGGGAGAGGTGACATGACCGGAAGGCTGGATGGAAAGCGGGCACTGGTCTACGGCGGCGGAACGGGGATCGGGCTGGCGATCGCGGACGCGATGCATGCCGAAGGCGCGGCGATCTTCCTGTCGTCGCGGCGCGAACCCGTCTTGCAGGAGGCAGCGGCCGGCTTCGGAATATCTTCTCCTGTTGGATACGCGGCCGGCGATGCTTCCATTCCGGCCGATGTGGAGCGCGTGACGGAGTTGGCCCTCCGGTTTCTGGGCGGCCTGGACACGATCGTCGTCAGCGCCGGAGCCGGCGGCAGGACGCCACTTCTCGACACGTCCCCGGAAGAATTTCAGCGTATCATCAACAACAACCTCATGCCGGCATTCCTTGGCCCGCGTTACGGCGCGCGCCATCTGGTCGAAGCGGGCCAGGGATCGATCATTGTCGTCTCGTCTATGCTGGGTCTCGTCGGCCTTGCCGAACGCGTGGGTTACTGCGGCGCCAAGCACGGCACCAACGGAATGGTGAAGTCCATGGCCCTCGACCTCGCCGACAAGGGAGTTCGCGTCAACGCGATCTGCCCTGGCTTCATCGAAACGGCGTTGGCCCTGGAGGTGGTCAGTCAGGAGGCCGATCCGGAAGCGGTCCTCGAGGCCAAGCGGCGCATGCATGCCATTCCCCGCGCCGGGCGTCTTGAAGAGGTCGGGGAGTTGGCCGTCTATCTTGCGTCTGATGCGGCAGCCTTCGTCACCGGGCAGGCCATCGCCATCGACGGCGGCTATTCCGTCCGCTGAAGTCGATACCCGTGGCCAGCGCGGATATCAGGTCGGCCAGGGCTTGAAGTCAGGCGGGATCCTGAGATGCAGGTAGCCAGGATCAAAATCGCCGGCCTTCTGCAGGCCGGGCCAGTCCAGCACTGTCAGCTTTGAATCGCGCCAGTCCACCAGACCGTTGCGCCTCAACGTCTGAAGCGTCCGGTTCACATGCACTGTCGACATGCCGGTAGCGTCGGCAAGCTCGCCCTGCGTTATCGGCAGGTAGCAGACGTGGTTTTCCGCCAGTCCAACGGCGCCAAGCCGCATAGTCATCTCGCACAGGAGGTGGGCCATCCGGGCATAGGCCTGCCGTCCGCCGACATTGGCCACCCATTCGCGGAAGACTGCGGCGTCGATCAGTGTCATCCGCCAGAGCGCGCTGGCAACTTTCGGACGCTCCTCGCATATGGCGTGCAAGGCCTGATGGGGCACGAAGGCGATACGGGAAGGGCTCACCGCGCTCAACGTGCTGTCCATCTTGCTGAGATGGATGCTCTGGAGGTCGGGAAGGTCGCCCGTCACATGGAACGAAAGTATCTGCCGCTGTCCCTTACCGGTTATCTTGAACCAGCATGTCATACCGCTGACGATGAAGCAGCTACGTGTCGGCCGATCGCCCTCGCGGATGAGATCTTCGTCCGCTCGAAGATCGGCAATCTGTATCGGAAGCCGGTCCACGGCCGCTATGTCGTCTTCGTCCAGCGCATAGATGCTGTTCAGCCTGCGAAGCAAGAAATCCGCGAGCGACGGCTTTGTAGGCATACCCGAATCTCAATCAGTCATTTTGGGCGGCGATAATTGAAACCAATACATCGCCATTTCGTTGGTCTGAAGTTTTTCATCCTTCATGCCCTTCGACGTGTCAAATGGCCCATTACTTTTTCGACTGGCGGGACAATGGCTCACTGGACCTCGACGAGGACGGGGTCGATCTGCCCGATCTGGCAGCGGCCAGGGCCGAAGCGTATCGATCCTTGCTTGAACGGGCGCGGGAAATACTCCCCGGAACCGAGCGGCACTCACTATCAATCGACGTCAGGGACGACGCAAGCCATCATCTCCTGTCGATCGCGGTCTTTGTGGAAGTGACGTTGGCGACGTCTGACCCGACGGCTGGTTGAGCGCGCTTCCCATCCGATCCATTTCCCATCGAATTGCGCGCCGGCAATGATGCAATCAACTGCTCTTCGTCGGAGATCCCGCGTTCATAAAGGGCTATAATGGTCGCCGCGATCTGTTCCCGTTCCGGCGAATTCGCTAAAATACCTGCCTGAGTGCAATAAATTTCCAGGACCTTGGCCAGCATCACAAGCTGGTCGGGGTCCGCAATGCCATTGTGCTTCATTCACACCGACCTCCGAACATGAGGCGAAGTGGCGCTGCGATGGCTAAGCGGTCAATAACCTTTGATAGGCCGGCGCGAAAATCGGCGCAGGGGATGCGACGCGCTGACCTTTCGTCAACCGAGAACAATGGCACTGCCCGCGCAGAAAAATTCGTCTCCAAGCCGAATTGGTGGGGCCTCGGACAGGGGACGTCTCTGTTCGCGAGCTTCCGGACCACCGCGTCCCGGATCCGAAGGTAACTCTAACCCGAAGGTTCTTACCGACGCACATCGCGGGCGCGTACGCTTGGGAACATAAATAGTTTCGTCCAACCGCAAAAATAAAGATTCCGCGCAGGCAGAACCGCGTCGTCTTCAGCTTCGTATCGACTAGGTGGTTTCAAACGAAAGACCGAACTCAAGGGAGCACCATCATGCGTATTTTCAGGTCAACTTTGCTCGCAGGCGCATTCGTCGTGACGGGATTTGCAGGAGCAGCCTACGCCGAGAACCCAATGGTCGGCGGAGCAGCCATGTACGCTGACAAGACCATCGTCGAGAATGCGGTAAACTCGAAGGACCACACAACGCTTGTCGCGGCTGTCAAGGAGGCCGGCCTGGTGGAAACACTATCTGGGGCGGGGCCTTTCACAGTCTTTGCTCCGACAAATGAAGCTTTTGCAGCGCTGCCCGCCGGCACAGTGGAAACGCTGCTGAAGCCCGAGAACAAGGCTCAACTGGTAACGATCCTGACGTGTCATGTCATCGGCGCGAAGGCTATGGCAGCCGACGTCATGAAGATGGTCAAGGACGACGGCGGTGCTCACAAGGTGAAGACAGTCGGCGGCTGCGAACTGACGCTGAAGGACGAAGGTGGAAAGGTCACTGTAACGGACGAGAATGGCAACGTTGCCAATGTGACCATCGCCGACGTCGAGCAATCGAACGGCGTGATCCACGTCGTCGACAAAGTTCTCTTGCCGAAGATGTAATCGCACCTTCAGGCATCAACGGCGCGCCGGTCGTGCACAGTGGCCGGCGCTTCCTCTAACCCGGAACTGCCTTCGCAAAGCCCTTGACGAGAATTGGACCGGTAGGGCTTCCCGTCGGAGAGCCGGGAGCCGGCTCCAGAGTTATCTCATAAAGCTGTTCGGCCTTCGGCAGCGGCAGATGTGGCCCCTGTAGCCTTACCTCGGTAACGTCACGTCCGATTGTACCCAGGGAAACAGGTCCGACGGCTTCATCGTAGAGCGTCCAGACCTGCATTGTCTGGCCTTCCGGCACGACGAAATTCTGCAAGGGCACAATTCGCACGCTGTCGTCGGCGAAGGCTTCGAAGATGGCCCCGGGTACATCCTCCGCCGTATCGAGCACCACGACCACGACTGGTTGTGGAGTTTGCGTCGTTGCGAGTGACCCGAAATAGCCGACGGCAAAGGCGGCCGCCAGCGAAGCGGCGATCGCAATACCACGCCAGCCACCGACCGTGCGCGTTCCCAACCGGCGAGCGCCAGCCATCGGAACGACAACAGCCTTTTCTGAGCCAGCTGGTAACTGAGGTTCGTTGGCAACAAGAGCGGCAATTCTGTCCCACAGCCTGTCAGGCACTATTTCCGGCTTGGCGGTTAGGTCGAGGCCATGCATCTGCGCCGAGAGCATCTGCACGGCATCCCGAAATTCCGTTTCATTTTCCAAATCGAGCTCCGCCAGCCGACGTTCCTCATCGCTCATCAAACCGAGCACATAGTTGCCGGCGCGAGCCCTGCGGTCCGACTCGACGCTCATGACAGGCACTCCTGCAATGCAATCGTACCCCGCCTGATCCAGGCCTTCACTGTACCGACTGGAGCTTTCAGCTCGGCCGCGATCTCTCCGTGCGTGAAGCCGACAACATAGGCGAGCAGGATTGAACGTCTGCGCGCGGGTTCAAGCTGCTCCAGGCAATGCTTCAAGGCTTCCTTGTCCGGCAGCGCCGCATAGGCCGCCTCGGCATCCCCGCTGCGGTCCCCGAAGGCTTCCAACTCCGCATGATCAACAAAATCGAGCCTGGCCCCGTCGCGCAACATGTTGATCGCACGGTTGCGTACGATAGTGGTCAACCAGACCCGTGCCCCGCCTTTCGCACGATCATAGCTAGACGCCCGCTTCCAGACCGACACGAATGCCTCCTGCACGGCCTCTTCGGCCAAATCCGTGCGTCGGAGTATGCGGCGCGCTACCGCCAGCAGCCTGCCTGCCTCGCTGGAGAACAGTTCTCCAAGCGATGCCCTGTCACCGTTCGCGATCCGCCCTATCAGCGTTGCGCATGTCTCGTCGTCCGCCGGCATGGTCCTCCCCGGCTGCGGTGCCGGCCTCTCTTTCTTACGTCCATACACACGCGGAACCCGCATCGATGCAACTCACAAAAGTTTTTGCGCCTGCTGCATCCAGAAGCCCCTGCTTGCGGGTAACCACAATGCAAGAGCATTGCAGCCTTGCGAAACCTGACTGAACAGGAGGAATCCCATGACCCCCCACATGCTTCTGCTTGCTGCCGCAGCCAGCCTGATCGCCTTGTCTGCACAAGCCGCCCCTGTCGTTGGCCTCACGGGCGACAAAACCCTCGTCTGGTTCGATACGGAAAAACCAGAAATCTCGAAGACTGTCGAGGTGACAGGTGTTGATCGCCTTCTTGGCATCGACCTCCGGCCGGGCGACGGCAGGGTCTACGGTGTTGCAGCCGACGGCGCGATCGTGACCATCGACCTTGAATCCGGCGCAGCCACTGCTGGCGCAAAGCTGTCTACAGTGCTGCCCGAGGGTGTCATGGCCAGTGTTGACTTCAACCCTGCTGCCGACCGGCTGCGGATCATGGGCTCGGACGGCACCAACCTGCGCGCTCATCCCGATACCGGTGAGGTTATGACGGACGGGGCGCTGAACTTCGAAGCCGGCGATGCCAATGCAGAGGCTACGCCCAATATCGTGGCGACGGCCTACATCAACTCCTACGGCAAGCCCGAGAAAACCGCGATGTACGACATCGGAGCGGATGGTACATTCATTCAGCAGATCAAGCCGAACGACGGCACCTTGAAGACGATTGGCGCGCTTGGCGTAATGTCGGACACCTACGCATTCGACGTACAAACGACCGCCGACGGTACGAACACTGCTTGGCTCGTGGCCGGTGGTGGGCTGCACACGGTCGATCTCATGACTGGCAAAGCGACCAGGACGGCCGACATAGCCGGCTCACCCGGAGCGCTGCGCGACATCGCTATCCTGCCTGCAATGTAGCCGAGCATCTCAGACAGCGGGGGCTGGAGAGCCGGCGGGCGTAATTTGCTCGTCGGCTCTTTTTCTCTTGCTTGCGGTGACTGCTTAGCCATTCACCATTTTATCGTGGCGGCAAACACCTGCTTGTTAACTCGGGCTTTCATTTTCGGCGGTAGGCAGGACTCAGTGTGGCGGGTCTTGCGTGATGGGCAATGTAGTTCGATTGGCTGAAGTCCTCGGCGCACTCAGTCGCGCTCTTGACCTGACAGAGGGGCAGCCTCCCGGTCATTGCGTGCGGTGTTGCTGGATCGGCGTAAACATCGGACGAGCGATGGGATTGTCGGAGCAACAACTCGGTGATCTGTATTATTCCCTGCTCCTGAAGGACCTCGGCTGCAGCAGCAATGCTGCTCGCATCTGCGATCTCTATCTGGCGGACGATCTCTCTTTCAAGAACGATTTCAAGCTGCTGGACGGCAGCCTCCCGCAAGTGCTGCGTTTTGTTCTGTCGCACACAGGGGTCAACACGCATCTCGCACAGCGGTTCAGAAGCATAATCGCAATCCTGCAGAACGGCGGGCAAATCGCTCGCGAGCTTGTCGAAACTCGTTGTCACCGGGGTGCGGAAATCGCAAGGCAGATGCATTTTTCCGCTGCGGTCGCGCTAGCAATCGAGGATCTCGACGAGCATTGGGATGGAGGTGGGAAGCCGGTGGGCAAGGCTGGCGAGGATATCTCACTGTTCGCTCGGATTGCTTTGCTGGCGCAGGTCGTGGACGTATTCCATGCTGCCAGCGGACGACACGCTGCGCTTAGGGAAGTCGGAAACCGATCGGGTTCGTGGTTCGATCCGGTTGCGGTGGCTGCGTTCCAGGCTGTGGCCGAAGAAGACCGGTTCTGGGATATGCTCTCCCGATCAGATATCGAGGAGACAGTGCTCGATATGGAGCCGGGCCAGAAGGCGGCTTTGGCTGACGATGATTATCTTGACGACATCGCTCAGGCGTTTGCACGTGTTATTGACGCGAAGAGTCCATTTACATCCGGCCACAGCGAGCGTGTTGCGGTGTTTACCGACTTGATCGCCGAGGAAATGAGCTTCGATTTCTCAAGGCGACGCTGGCTAAAGCGCGCGGCACTTCTACACGACATCGGCAAGCTGGGCGTCAGCAACTGTGTCCTAGACAAAGCGGGAAAGCTCGACGATGGCGAATGGGCAGCCATGAGGCGGCATGCGGAACTATCCCAGGCTATTCTCTCGCGCATTACCTCTTTCGCTGACTTGTCGAAGGTCGCCGGTGCCCACCACGAAAGACTCGACGGAAAAGGCTACCCGAACGGCTTATCCGGCGAAGAGATCGACCTTGAGACCCGGATTGTTTCTACGGCTGACGTATTCGATGCCCTTACTGCTGACCGGCCATATCGAGGGGCCATGCCGGTTTCGCAAGCGCTCGCAATTCTTTGGGAGGGTGCCGGGACTTCTCACGATCCTGCCTGCATCAGGGCGCTTGAAAGAGCGCTTCGGAAGTCCGAGCTTGCCGCAGCATAACTGGCTTGGCCTATTCCGGCCCGGACAGACATACCGTCTATTCTCGGCAAATCCCGGCTATTCCCAGGCAAGAGCGTTGAGATGTGTTCTCGCGTGCCCCGGCAACTATTGGGCCGAACCCGCCCTAGCCGGCGGATTGTAAATAGCTGAACTGGTCAGTGATTTTTGGTGGAGCCAATCGGAATCGAACCGACGACCTCTTGAATGCCATTCAAGCGCTCTCCCAACTGAGCTATGGCCCCACACCCGGCTCGCGCCGGCGCCGTTTCCGGCGAAGAGATCAGGTGGCGGCTTCTAGCGCCGCCCCGCATCAAGATCAAGTCTCCCGGCAAGCTTATTTGGGCAGCCTGCCGGAGACTGTTCGCCGCGCCCCGAATAAGCCGGGTGCGGCAGGACGATCATGCCTCGTCCTCGTCCTCGCCGACGCCGATGATGCCGCTGACGTCGTCTTCCTCTTCTTCCTCGTCCTCGAGGAAGGTGTCGTCGTCATCGTCGCCGAGATCGACGTCGTCGTCGTCATCGTCGAGATCGGGAAGATCGTCACCCTTCGCCTCGTCGTCCGCGTCCTCCAGCGAGATGACCTCGGGAGCATCCTCTTCCTCGGTCTCCTTCTCGTCGACTTCTTCTTCCAGCACCTTCTCGCTGCCGGAATCGAAGAACGACCGCGGGTAGCTCTTGCCCGTGTAGGGGGAGACGATCGGGTCCTTGTTCAGATCATAGAATTTGCGACCCGTTTCGGGGTCGATGCGTTTTGTGCCAAGATCGGATTTAGCCACTGCCGTCCTCGTCCGTGATTTCCGGTCCCCATATTCATAGAAAACGGCCCTTGTCAAAGCCAAAAGGAAGGCATTCTCACACTCCTTTCGGGCATGCCGGCCGATATGGAACGAGGGGATGACCGTGTCACGGCGTCGTGATAGGAGAGCCGCCGAAAAACAAGCCCGCGCCACCGGGACATGTCCAGAGACGTGTTCCCGGGAAATGCTTCACGGAATGCCCGAGGAAACGTCATGACACATGCTGCGCCACCGCGCCCCGCTCTTGCCCGGCGCTCGCAGGGACTGAAAGGGGTTGCGCGCGTACCGGGCGACAAGTCGATATCGCACCGCTCCTTCATGTTCGGCGGCCTCGCCTCGGGCGAGACGCGCATCACCGGGCTGCTGGAAGGCGAGGACGTGATGCGCACCGGCGAGGCGATGAAGGCGATGGGCGCCCGGATCGAGAAGAATGGCGATGAGTGGATCATCCAGGGTGTCGGCAATGGCTGCCTGCTGCAGCCGGAAGGCCCGCTCGACTTTGGTAATGCCGGCACGGGATCGCGCCTGACCATGGGCCTCGTTGGCGTCTACGACATGGAGACGACCTTCATCGGCGACGCCTCGCTCTCGGGGCGGCCAATGGGCCGCGTGCTGGACCCGCTGCGCCAGATGGGGGTGCAGGTTCTCAAAGCCGCTCCGGGCGACCGCATGCCGATCACGCTGCGCGGGCCGAAGCATGCCGCGCCCATCACCTATCGCGTGCCGATGGCGTCGGCGCAGGTGAAGTCGGCCGTTCTGCTGGCCGGACTGAACACGCCGGGCATCACCACCGTGATTGAGCCGGTGATGACCCGCGACCACACTGAGAAGATGCTGCAGGGTTTTGGCGCCAACCTGACCGTCGAGACCGACGAGGAAGGCGTGCGCCATATCTTTATCGAGGGGCAGGGCAAGCTCACCGGCCAGACCATCGCCGTGCCCGGCGACCCGTCATCGGGAGGCTTCCCGCTGGTCGCCGCGCTCATCGTTCCGGGCTCCGACATCGTCATCGAGAACGTGCTGATGAACCCGACCCGCACCGGCCTGCTGCTGACGCTGCAGGAGATGGGAGGCAACATCGAAATCCTCAATCCGCGCAATGCCGGCGGCGAGGACGTTGCCGACCTGCGCGTGCGGTCCTCCGAATTGAAGGGCGTCGCGGTACCGGCCTCGCGCGCACCATCGATGATCGACGAATATCCGGTGCTCGCGGCCGCGGCCGCCTTCGCCGAGGGCGAGACGCTGATGCAGGGTCTGGAAGAACTGCGGGTCAAGGAAAGCGACCGCCTCGCGGCCGTCGCGCGCGGTCTGGAAGCCAACGGTATCGACTGCACGGAAGGCGAGGCGACGCTCGCCGTGCGCGGCCGGCCGGGCGGCAAGGGGCTCGGCGGCGGCACGGTCGCGACGCATCTCGACCACCGCATCGCCATGAGCTTCCTCATCCTCGGCCTCGCCGCCGAAAAGCCCGTTACGGTGGATGATGCCAACATGATTGCCACGAGTTTCCCCGAATTCATGGGGCTGATGAAGGAACTCGGCGCGGAGATCGAGTAGCGACGGACGCACGCACCAACGGAGTAAGGATGATGAGCGCACAAAAGGTCGCGATGGTGGTTGGCGGCGGCTCGGGCATGGGGGCCGCGGCCGCGCGCAAGCTGGCGGAAGACGGTTACGCCGTGGCGGTCATGTCGTCATCCGGCAAGGGCGAGGCGCTCGGCGCGGAGCTTGGCGGGCTGGGCTTCACCGGCTCCAACCAGTCCAACGACGACCTCAAGCGCTTCGTCGACCTCACGATGGCGAAATGGGGCCGCATCGACGCGCTGGTCAACGGCGCCGGCCACGGTCCGCGCGCCCCGTTGCTGGAGATCACGGACGAGCAGTGGCAGACCGGCTTCGACGTCTATTTCATGAATGTCGTGCGCGCCACGCGGTTGGTCGCGCCGGTCATGATCGCCCAAAAGGGCGGCGCCATCGTCAACATCTCGACCGCGTGGGTGGACGAGCCGACCACGATGTTCCCGACATCGGCGGTCGCGCGCGGCGGACTCGCCACCTACACCAAGCTCTTTGCCGACAGTCACGCAGCCGACAATGTCCGCATGAACAACGTGCTGCCAGGCTGGATTGACAGCCTCCCGCAGACAGAAGAGCGCCGCGCCGGCGTGCCGATGGCGCGCTACGGCAGGTCGGAAGAAGTCGCCGCAACCATCGCCTTCCTGCTCTCCGACGCCGCCGGCTACATCACCGGCCAGAGCCTGCGAGTGGATGGCGGCCTGATGCGGAGTGTATAATCGAAGCGATTTGCATACTTTACCCTGACCGCAGTCATCTAAACCGCAATAGCCGCGGGGAATTATTGAGCTTCGATTGACAGGACGAGCGAAGCCTGAATCAATATGAGTATGCTGGAAAGGCGACCAAAAGCAGCCGAAACCTTATTCGGCATCGGACTGTACACCCCTGCGGAGGCTGGCAGGCTTTTGCGCGTGCCTCCTAAGAAAATTGTTCGCTGGATGCGTGGCCACCAAATTGGTGAAAGGGAATATCCCCCGCTCTGGATGTCAGAAATCGATTTGAAAGAGGATCGCCTATTCCTCGGGTTTCGAGATTTGATGGAGGTGCGCGTCGCAGACGCGTTTATAAAGGCTGGCGTTTCCTCCGTTCGTGTCCGAAGCGCCATTCGCTTGGCAGAAGAAGTTCTTGGTCGTAACCATCCCCTTTCCACCAACCGCTTTCGCACAGACGGTCGCGAAATTTTCCTTCACGTGATCGAGACTGATGAGAAAGGGCAAGAGAAGGAGCGATTGCTCAATCTTTTTCGGCGGCAATACGAGTTTAAGGGAATCATCGATCCACTATTGAAGACAGTGGACTTCGATAAGGAGGGTAGTCCTACGGCTTGGTGGCCGCACGGACGTCAGGCGCATATCGTGCTCGATCCCAACCGCGCGTTCGGTCAACCTATCGATTCGGTTTCAAGCGTACCCACGGCGATATTAGCTGCCACTGGCAACTCGGCAGGCAGCAAAATAACGGCGCAAGCATACGACGTGCCGGAGTCGTCGGTAGTTAGGGCCATGGACTTTGAGGCCTCGCTGGTAGCGCGGCACGCAGCGTGAATGTGCTGTTCGACAACTGCACCGCCCCAGTCTGGGCTTCCACCCTTCACGGCTTTATCAGCAACTACGGACACAGCGCCACGCATATTCGTGACTTGAAAGGCTTGCCTACTGGACGACACGCGGCAGATATTGAATGGATCAACTACCTAAAACTTCATCCTGACAATTGGGTGTTTGTGTCAGGCGATGGCCGAGTATTGAGAAATTCGGCCGAACGAGCAGCTCTAAGGTCAGCAGGCCTTCATGGGTTCATCCTGGCACCTGCCTATCAGAAGACTCCAATCCATCAGGTTGCGGCAACGCTGGTTTGGAAGTGGCCTGAGATCGAACAAGTCACGAATCTTCTTGCCGCACCTTCGATGCACGAAATACCCATCGGGAAAAATACCAAGCTTCGACAGCTTCTGCTTTAGCGAGCCCAGAAAATGTCGGCAGGTAGTGTTCGGCATTGGCGGGGACAAAACCTTTGATGAATCATTCGCTATCCCTCACCATCGCCATCGACGGCCCGGCCGCTTCGGGAAAAGGCACGCTGGCGCGTCGGCTGGCGGATTATTACCACCTGCCGCATCTCGATACCGGGCTGACTTATCGCGCGGTCGGCCATGCGCTTTTGATCCACGGCCTGCCGCTCGACAATGTGTCGGCGGCCGAGACTGCGGCGCGGCAGGTCGATCTCGCTAATCTCGACCGCGAGGTGCTGTCCGCGCATGAAGTGGCGGATGCGGCGTCGAAGGTCGCGGTGTTTCCGACCGTCCGGAAAATCCTCGTCGACAAGCAGCGAGCCTTTGCCGCGCAGCCCGGCGGCGCGGTGCTCGACGGCCGCGACATCGGCACCGTGGTGTGTCCCGAAGCAGACGTGAAGCTCTATGTGACGGCGTCGCCCGAGGTGCGCGCGGCGCGGCGGCTGCGCGATATCCATTCGCGCGGCGGCAAGGCTGATCTTGCCGATATCCTCGCCGACATTGTCAGGCGCGACGAGCGCGACGCCGGCCGCGCCGACTCGCCGCTTCGTCTGGCACCCGACGCGCACTTGCTCGATACGTCGGAAATGTCTATAGAAGCCGCGTTCCAGGCGGCGCGGTCGGCTATCGAGGACGTCCTCGCCAAACGGAACAAGACCTGAGCCGGGTGCTTCCGGTTGCCGGAAGCGGACCAAATACCCATATCGGGCCGACAATACCGAACCAGCCTGCCAGCATTCTTTGCGCCGACATCGCCGCGACAGCGGCATCAGGGTTTTAAAACCCGGAACGCCGGCAGGCCAACGCAACGCTAACCACGGCGCCCGCTCCGCAAAAAACGGAGCTTTCCAGGAGAACATATGTCTGCAGCAAATCCATCCCGCGACGATTTCGCGGCGCTTCTCGAAGAGTCCTTCTCTGACGGACATTCGGGTGAAGGCCAGGTCGTCCGTGGCATCATCACGGCCATCGAAAAAGACATGGCCATCATCGACGTCGGCCTCAAGGTCGAGGGCCGCGTCGCACTCAAGGAATTCGGCGCCAAGGCCAAAGACGGCAGCCTGAAGGTCGGCGACACCGTCGAGGTCTATGTCGAGCGCATCGAGAACGCGCTTGGCGAAGCCATGCTGTCGCGCGACAAGGCCCGCCGCGAAGAGAGCTGGGTCAAGCTCGAGGAGAAGTTCTCCAAGGGCGAGCGCGTCGAAGGCGTCATCTTCAACCAGGTCAAGGGCGGCTTCACCGTCGATCTGGACGGAGCTGTTGCCTTCCTTCCGCGCAGCCAGGTCGACATCCGTCCGATCCGCGACGTCACCCCGCTCATGCACAACCCGCAGCCCTTCGAGATCCTCAAGATGGATCGCCGTCGCGGCAACATCGTCGTGTCGCGCCGCACGGTTCTCGAAGAGAGCCGCGCCGAGCAGCGCTCCGAGATCGTCCAGAACCTCGAAGAGGGTCAGGTCGTCGAGGGCGTGGTCAAGAACATCACCGACTACGGCGCGTTCGTGGACCTCGGCGGCATCGACGGCCTGCTGCATGTCACCGACATGGCATGGCGTCGCGTCAACCATCCGACCGAGATCCTCAACATCGGCCAGACGGTGAAGGTGCAGATTATCCGCATCAACCAGGAAACGCACCGCATCTCGCTCGGCATGAAGCAGCTCGAGTCGGATCCGTGGGGCGAGATCGGCACCAAGTTCCCGATCGGCAAGAAGATCACCGGCACGGTCACCAACATCACCGACTACGGCGCGTTCGTCGAGCTGGAGCCGGGCATCGAGGGCCTCATCCACGTTTCGGAAATGTCGTGGACCAAGAAGAACGTGCACCCCGGCAAGATCCTGTCCACCTCGCAGCAGGTCGACGTGGTCGTGCTCGAGGTCGATCCGTCCAAGCGCCGCATTTCGCTCGGCCTCAAGCAGACGCTCGAGAACCCGTGGGAAGCCTTCAAGCGCAACCATCCGGTCGGCTCGGTCGTCGAGGGCGAGGTCAAGAACAAGACCGAGTTCGGTCTGTTCGTCGGCCTGGAAGGCGATGTCGATGGCATGGTGCACCTCTCCGACCTCGACTGGAACCGTCCGGGCGAGCAGGTCATCGAGGAGTACAACCGTGGTGACATGGTGAAGGCGCAGGTTCTCGACGTCGATGTCGAGAAGGAGCGCATCTCGCTCGGCGTCAAGCAGATGGCCCGCGACTCCGTCGGCGAAGCCGCAACCTCCGGCGAACTGCGCAAGAACGCGGTCGTCACCTGCGAAGTCATCGGCATCAAGGATGGCGGCCTCGACGTGCGTCTGGTCGACCATGGCGTCGAGACCTTCATCAAGCGGGCCGACCTGTCGCGTGATCGTGACGAGCAGCGCCCCGAGCGCTTCACCGTCGGCCAGAAGGTGGACGCCCGCGTCATCGCCTTCGACAAGAAGACGCGCAAGCTCACCGTGTCGATCAAGGCGCTGGAGATCGCGGAAGAGAAGGAAGCAGTCGCCCAGTACGGCTCGACCGACTCCGGCGCTTCGCTCGGCGACATCCTCGGCGCCGCGCTGAAGAAGCAGGGCAGCTAAGCCTGACAGGGCTGGCCCTAAGGCCAACCCTCACGAGACAAAAGACCCGCCAGAGCGATCCGGCGGGTTTTTTCTTGAGCCTCCCTGTGGCATAGCAGCCTGCAAAGCCTGCGAACTGCAAGCCCGCGGGCCGGATACAGGCCTGCATGCCAGACACTCCCCTTCCCGCCCGGCCCGGCGCGCTAGACCCCTTCAAGTCGAATGTCTTCCGCAATGTCTGGCTGGCGACGCTGGTCGCCAATCTCGGCTCGCTGATCCAGGGCGTCGGCGCTGCCTGGATGATGACCTCCATCGCCAGTTCGGCCGATCTCGTCGCGCTGGTGCAGGCGGCGGCGACGCTGCCGATCATGCTGTTCTCGCTGATTTCGGGCGCGCTGGCCGACAACTACAACCGCCGCACCATCATGCTGATCGCGCAGGCTTTCATGCTGGTCGTCTCGGCGGTGCTGGCGCTGCTCGCCTATGCCGGCATGATCACGCCGTGGGTGCTTCTCGCCTTCACCTTCCTGATCGGCTGCGGCACGGCTCTGCAGAACCCGTCAATTCAGGCCGCCGTCGGCGACATGGTCCCGCGCAGCCAGGTGCCCGCCGCCGTCTCGCTCAACGCAATGAGCTTCAACATCACGCGCAGCGTCGGCCCGGCGATCGGTGGCATCATCGTCGCCGCCGCGGGCGCGGCGGCGGCCTTCGCCGTAAATGCCGTCAGCTACCTGGCGCTCATCGCCGTGCTGCTGCGCTGGAAGCTGGAGACCCCGAAATCGCACCTGCCGCGCGAATCGCTTGGCCTCGCGATCTCCGCCGGCCTTCGCTATGTCGCCATGTCGCCCAACATCGAGAAGGTGTTGCTGCGCGGCTTCGTCTTCGGTTTCGCGGCCATCTCGACGCTTGCCCTACTCCCGCTGGTCGCACGTGACCTCGTCGGCGGCGGTCCGCTTCTCTACGGCGTCCTGTTCGGCGCCTATGGCGTCGGCGCGATCGGCGGCGCTTTTCTCGGCGGCCGACTGCGAGGCATGATCGAAAACGAGTGGATCACGCGCATCGGCTTCGTCGCCTTCGCGGTCTCCGCAACGATCCAGGCGCTCTCCGCCACGGCGTGGCTCACCTGCATCGGCCTGCTGATCGGCGGCGTCGCCTGGGTGCTGACATTGGCGCTGTTCAACGTGACGGTGCAGCTCTCGACGCCGCGCTGGGTGGTCGGGCGCGCCATGTCGATCTACCAGATGGCGATCTTCGGCGGCATGGCGCTCGGAAGCTGGGTCTGGGGCATGGTCGCGGAAAGCCACGGCCCAGCCGAGGCACTGCTGGCATCGGCCGCGCTCATGCTCGTCGGCGCAGCGATCGGCTTCTTCATCAGGCTGCCTGGCTATACCGAACTCAACCTCGACCCGCTCAACCGCTGGCGCGAACCGAGCGTCGCGCTTGACCTCCGGGCGCGCTCCGGACCGATCGTCATTGCGATCGAATACACGATCCGCGAGGAGGATCTGCACGAGTTCCTCGACGCGATGGCCGAGCGCCGGCGCATCCGCCGCCGCGACGGCGCGCGGCAATGGACGCTGTCGCGCGACCTCGAAAATCCGCAGCTCTGGGTGGAGACTTACCACACGCCGACATGGCACGAATATGTGCGCCACAACATGCGCACCACCCATTCGGACGCGATCGTAGGCGACACGCTGCGAAGGCTCCACGCCGGGCCAGAGCCGATCAAGGTGCGGCGCATGATCGAGCGGCCGACCGACTGGGCCGCGTCGCAGGATCAGCTCAAGCCGATGGTCGACATCCACGGATCGTCGTGATCGCTGCGAAATTTATGCGCGGCCGTAGATCGGCACGAGCGCACCGCTCATTGCCGTGTTGCGGGGCGAGGCAAGGTCGAGCATCGCCCGTGCCGCCGCATCGAGGCTGACCCATTTGGCAAAATCCGCCTTGGGCATCGCCTTGCGGTTGGTCGGAGTGTCCAGCGTGGACGGTGCGACAGCGTTGACCAGAATGCCGTCGCCCTTCAGTTCCTCGGCGAGCGCCACGGTGAGCGCGGAAACAGCAGCTTTGCTTGCGGCATAGGCGGACATGCCCGTGCCCTTGCGTGGATCGAGCGCGGGGCGGGCGGTCACGTTGACGATGCGCCCCGCAGTCTTCGAAGCGATCATCGAGCGTACGGCGGCATGGCTGCAAAAAAAAGCAGTTGCGGCGTTGGCCTGCATCAGGTCCGCAAACGCCTTCGCGTTGTCCTCGCCGACCGGCGACATGGCGAAGCTGCCGGCGGCATGGATCGACGCCCAGAAATCAGGAATGGCGCCATAGAAGGCAGCGACCGAGCCGGCATCGCCGAGATCGACGTTCGGCGTGAACTTCACCCGCGCGTCATTCGCAAAAGCAAAATCCTTCGGCGCGGACGTCCTGCCGGTCGGCACATGACAGGTCGCGCCAGCGCTGATCAGTTGCGCGATCACCGCGCCGCCGAGCGCACCCGTTCCGCCCGTCACGACGACGGATTTGCCTTCGAACTCGCCTGCCATACGGGTCAGTCTACAACGATTTCGATGAGGTAAGGAGCCTTTTTCGCTTTCGCGCGGCGCAGCGCGTTGGGAAGTTCTTCGACCGACTGCAGCCGTTCAGCGGCGATGCCATAGGCATCCGCGATCTTGATGAAATCCGGCGGCGCGGGCGACACGCCGACCGGCTCGACGCCGACGCTGGTCATGGAGGTTTCGATCTCGCGGTAGCCGCGATTGTTCCACACCACGAAGATGACCGGCGCCCCGGCATCCTTCGCAGCGCCGAGCTCCGGCAGGGTGAACTGAAAGCCGCCATCGCCGGAGATGCAGACCACGGTGACATCGGGCAAGGCCAGTGCCGCCCCGATCGCGGCGGGCGGCCCGTAGCCCAGCGTGCCGAAGCCCGTCGCCGCGTTGAACCAGCCAGCCGGACGGTCGTGGTCGTAATAGAGATTGGCGGCGTAGATCGGCTGCGTGGAATCGCCGACGATGATCGAGCCAGGCAGCGTGTCGCGAATCGTCTCGACCACGCGCAACTGCTCCGAAAGCAGCGGCGACAGCTCGGCGCGCGCCGCCTCCCGAGCAGCAGCAGCGCGTTCGACGCCATCCATCTTCGGCTTGACCTCGACGGCAGCGACAAGAGCATCCAGGGCCGCGCTGGCATCCGCCTGGATCGACAGCCTCGAATGATGACGCGCGATCTGGTCCGCGTCGATGTCGATGCGCACCAAGTTTCCCGGCACCACGAAACCGTTGTCGCCATACATGTCGTAGTCGGTCGGGCCAAATTCGGTGCCGACCGCAATGACGAAGTCGGCTTCGTCCATCAGCTTGCGGACAGCCTTGAAGCTGGGGCTTGCCGGAACGCCGAGCGGATGGCCGTGAACCAGCCCGCGAGCGTTCGCGGTCAGGACCACCGGCGCGTCGAGCGCTTCGGCAAGGCGCCTCAGAGGCTCTTCTGCAGCCTTGGCGCCACCGCCGACAAGGATGAGCGGACGTTTTGCGTCACGCGCCAGCGCAGCCGCCTCGGCAATCGCTCCGGCCTCCGGCTGTGGCGGCAGGGCGTTTGCGAGTTGCGCCGACAGAGCATCCGCCGGCAGTGTCATCGCGTCCAGCGGTATCTCGATATGCACCGGCCCCGGCCTTGCGCTCGCGAAGATAGCGAAGGCGTCGGCAAGCGCCGCCGGCAATTCGTCAGGCATGGCTATATGATGCGATTCCAGGGCCACCTTGCCGATAAGCCCGATCTGGTCGGGCAGTTCATGGAGGTGGCCGAAGCCCTTGCCGAGGGTCGCCTTCGCATTGACGCCGGAGATCACCAGCATCGGTATCGAATCGGCCCGCGCCTGCCCCATGGCGGTGATCGCGTTGGTCAGGCCCGGGCCGGTGATGACGAACGCGACGCCGGGCCTGCCGGACGCGCGCGCATAACCATCGGCCATGAAGCCGGCACCCTGCTCGTGGCGCGGCGTGACGTGCCGTATCTTGGAGCCGGCGAGACCACGATAAAGCTCGACCGTGTGGACGCCCGGTATGCCGAACACCGTATCGACACCGTGCGCCTCGAGCAGGCGGACCAGCGCTTCTCCCAGCGTCATCGCGCTACCCTCTCAGCACCGGGCGCGTCAGGCAGGTGGGCCCGCCTTCACAGGCGATGCAGAGCGCGTCCGCCTCGAAGGTCTGCACCTTGCATCCGGCGGCTTCCATCGCCGCGGCGGTGTTCGGGAAGCCGGCGACTGCGATCACCTCGCGTGGCGCGGTCGGCAGCACGTTGAGGCTCAGGCCGAAGCTGTCGCGGAACTCGTCGGCGTCGCCCTCGACAAGCGTGATGCCGCGCGCCTTTAGCAACTGGTAGAATGCAGCCGGCAGCAGCGGCGAATAGACCAGCGCCAGATCGTCGGCCAACGGGCTGATCACCGACATCAGATGCAGGCAGGCTTCCTCGCCATGCCAGAGCGGCAGGTCGTAGCCCAGCACCTCGATGCCTAGCGGCTCCAGCAGCGCAGCCATCTGGCGAATGCCGGCCTCGTTGGTCCGGACTCCACGGCCGATGGCTAGCGTCTGCGCGTCGACCCAGACGCAGTCGCCACCTTCGACCTGTCCCGGCGCTTCGATGCGGCCGAATATGGGCACGCCCATGCGCGCGTAGGCTTTTTCATGCAGCGCGGGTTCTGGTTTGCGGAGCGCCTTCCCCATCGAGAGGATGACCGCGCCGCGGTCCGTCACCAGCGACGGGTCGTGCGTGAACACCGAATCGGCAAGCCCGTCGTCTTCGTCAGTCAGCCATTCGACCGCCGCGCCGGACGCCGCAACCAGTTCGGCGAAAGCCTTGTGCTGATCGGCCGCTCGCGCGGGATCGAAGCCCGGGCCGTAGTGCCATTCCTTCCGGTCGGCACGGCGCATGGCGCTGGCCGCGGAGCGCATCAGCACGCGCCGCAGGGGCGCGGCCATCGACTGCGATCCATATGCGCGTTTGGCCTGAATGTTCATGGCGTATCTCCGGTATCGATCATGCGGCATAACGGCCGCATGGCCTTCCCGCTACGCCCAGTCGCGGTTGCCCGCTATTCCACAGGCTTGCCGCTATTCGGCCGGCTTGCAAGTGCCGAATGCACTGAGGATGAAGTCGTCCGAGGCGGCGACGAAGGTGACTTCATCGTCATTGCTCGTCGCGTGCAGCATCCAGCCGGTGCCGCCATCGACGCCCTGTGCGACGACGATGTCGCCCGAGCTCGACAGGTCGGCGATCTTGCTGATGTGCGGCAGCCCGTTGGGTCCGACCGTAGCGATGATCTCGTTCTCGAAATGCACGAGGACGCGCGCAGGCAGCGGAAGCTCGCCGAGTGTCTTTGCAGGGGTGCAGGTCGCACCTGCCTTGCAGATCACCGCTTCTGTAAGCGTGCAATCGTAGGGGGCAGGCATCGTCGGCGGGGCGGGAGGTGCGGCGGCAGGCTCTGCCGCCTCCTGGGCAAAGGCCCGTCCGGACAGAGCGCCCACGACCACAACCGTCGCAAGGGTGAACTTCAGCAGATTGCGCATATCGTGCCACTCATCTCTTGTTCGTGACCATGATTGCCCGGCATTGCACCCGGGGCATTTGCTCAGGACTTCGACCCTTACCTGTAGCAGGGCGGATACGGATAGTAGCCGCAATAGGGAGGGTAGGCGTAGGGCGGCGGTGGAGGCGGCGGCGGATAATAGCGCGGCGGATAGCCGTAATAGGGATAGGGACGAGGCTGGGAGGCAGCCGCGACCGCGCCGCCGAGAACAGCGCCGGCCACGAGGCCGCCAACGAAGGCGCCCGCATTATTGTGCGCCTTGGCCGGGGCCATGCCGGCCAGAGTGGTACCCGCCAGGAACGCGGCGGCGACAATCGTGTGAATGATTCTCATGGCTCACCCTTTCGAGGTAGGAGCTGACACTGCACCAGACACCTGCCCCGATCAATAGGCGCTGGCGACATCATCGGGCGCATTCAGCGGTTGACGACTGCGACAAAGCCGGTCCATCCTGACAAATGGGCACAGAGTTCGTGATTGGGTGATGGGTAGAGAAGTCCCGCAAGACCTCAGACGCGGAAACCGCAGGCGGTGACACAAGCGACCGCCACTTCGCTGACGCAACGGCAGCCAGATAATGGCGCGGCCGAAGCCATCCACATCGAAAACCTGCACAAGAGGTTCGGCGAGCTCGAGGTGCTCAAGGGCGTCTCGCTTTCGGCGCGCGACGGCGACGTGGTCGCCATCATCGGCGGCTCCGGGTCAGGCAAGTCTACTCTGCTTCGCTGCATCAACTGCCTGGAGAATCCCACCAGCGGCATTATTCGCGTCAACGGCGAGGAGATAAAGCTGAAGGCGGACAGCCACGGCCACACCATCCCCGCCGATCGCCGGCAGATCGAGCGCATCCGCTCGCGACTTGGCATGGTGTTCCAGAGCTTCAACCTGTGGAGCCACATGACGCTTCTGGAAAACGTCATCGAGGTTCCGATCCACGTGCTCGGCGTGAGGCGCGACGAGGCGATCGCCACTGCCGAACGCCTGCTTGCGCGCGTCGGGCTGGCCGAAAAGCGCGACGTCTACCCCTCCTTCATGTCCGGCGGACAGCAGCAGCGCGGCGCGATCGCCCGCGCGCTCGCGATCGATCCGCGCGTCATGCTGTTCGACGAGCCGACGTCAGCGCTTGACCCCGAACTGGTGGGCGAGGTGCTGCGGGTGATCGGCGATCTCGCGCAGGAGGGTCGCACCATGATCCTCGTCACCCACGAAATGAAGTTCGCCCGCAACGTCGCGACGCACGTCGTCTATCTCTACAACGGGCTCGTCGAGGAAGAAGGTCCGCCTGAACAGCTTTTCGGCGACCCGCAATCGGAACGGCTGAAGCAGTTCCTGCGCAATACGCACTAACCAGAATCCATAACCGGGAACGATCTCATAACAACTGGGAGTAAAGCATGTTGAAATCACTCAAGATGGCAGCCGCAGCGGCGATCTTCGCCGCATCGGGAGCAGCGATGGCCAGCGCCGAACCGCTCAAGGTCGGCTTCTCGCCCGAAGCCTATCCGCCCTTCTACGAGGCCGATGCATCGGGCAACTGGACCGGCTGGGAAGTCGAGATCGTCAAGGCGATCTGCGCCGAGGCGAAGTATGAATGCGAGCTGGTGCCGATCCCGTGGGATGGGCTTATCCCGGCGCTGACGACGAAGAAGATCGACGCCATAATGAACTCGATGTCGATCACCGCCGAGCGCCAGAAGACGATCGACTTCACCGACAAGTACTACAACACGCCAACCGCGGTCATCGGACCGAAGAGCGAGACCTTCGACGCGACCCCTGAAAGCCTGAAGGGCAAGATCATCGGTGTGCAGTCCTCGACGGTTCACGCCGACTACGTGAAGAAGCACTTCGCCGACGCGGCTGAGATCAAGGAATATCAGACCCAGGACGAGGCAAACCAGGACCTCGCCGCGGGCCGCATCGACGCCACGCAGGCCGACTCAATCGCCCTCGACGCCTTCCTCCAGTCCGAGCAGGGCAAGGCCTGCTGCGACCTGAAGGGCTACGTCGCCGAAGATCTCGAAATCCTCGGACCGGGCGTCGGCGCCGGCGTGCGTAAGGACGACACCGCGACCAAGGACCGCCTGAACGCCGCGATCAAGGCGATCCGCGACAACGGCAAGTATGCCGAGATCACGAAGAAGTACTTCACCTTCGACATCTACGGCGGCTGAACGACTTCAAGCCGGCCGCATCGACAGAGGTGCGGCCGGCTTGCACTGAACATGCCTTCAGAGGGGCATCGGCGCGCAGATCCCGAAAAGGGACGCCGCCGACTATAATGGGGACGGGTCTATCCAAGCACTGATCCATCTTGCGCAGACGAGCGTCTTCGACCTGCTGGCGCTGAGCCCGCCGGGCTGGGGCGGCAACCTGCTGCGCGGCCTGACGAATTCCGTCCTGATCGCCGTCGGCGCCTTCTCGATCGGCATCGTGATCGGCATCGGCGGCGCCTTCGGCAAGCTCTATGGCGGGCCGATGACGAAGGACCTGCTTGGTCTCTACACGACGCTGGTGCGCGCTATCCCCGAACTGGTGCTGATCCTGCTGCTTTATTTCGCCGGCACGGACCTGATCAACCGGCTGCTGGAAGTGCTCGGATACCAGCGCATCGACATCAACGGGCTGGTGGCCGGCATCTGCGTGCTTGGCATCGTGCAGGGCGCCTATTCCACGGAAGTCATCCGCGGTGCGATCCTGTCCATCCCGCAGGGGCAGATCGAAGCGGCGCGCGCCTATGGCATGTCGCCGGGCCTGATGCTCAGGCGCATCACGCTGCCAGCCATGCTGCCCTTCGCTATTCCCGGCCTCGCCAATCTTTGGCTGATCGCCACCAAGGATACGGCGTTGCTCGCCATCGTCGGCTTCAACGAACTGACGCAGGAAACGCGTACCGCCGCCAGCACAACCAAGGCCTATTTCACCTTCTTCCTCGCGGCCGGAGTGCTCTATTTGCTGCTCACGCTCTTCTCCAATGTCATCATCGCACGCATCGAGAGATGGGCGCGGCGCGGCATGTACATGGAGACCCACTGATGAGCGAGCGCACCGCCAGCAGCCTCATCGACGCGAGCGCGCGCGCCTCGCTCTGGCTGCAGCCGCACCGCATCGTGCTGATCGCCATCGGCGTGGTGCTGGTGGTCTGTGCCGCGGTCTTCATGCGCTGGGACTGGCTGCCCAACTATTACGGGCTGGCGCTGCAGGGCATCTGGCGCACGCTCTGGATCCTCGCGGTAACCGTCGTCCTCGGCTTCATGCTCGCGGTGCCCATCGGGCTGGTGCAGGTCACAGGCCC
Source organism: Mesorhizobium quangtriensis (assembly GCF_040081925.1). Classification (NCBI taxonomy): domain Bacteria; kingdom Pseudomonadati; phylum Pseudomonadota; class Alphaproteobacteria; order Hyphomicrobiales; family Phyllobacteriaceae; genus Mesorhizobium; species Mesorhizobium quangtriensis. Next base: position 456,590 of record NZ_JBEBMF010000001.1, on the reverse strand, counting down.
GCGCTGGCTGTCCTGGCCAGCCTACTGGTTCTGCACGGTCATCCGCGGCACGCCGCTCTTGCTGCAGCTCTGGTTCCTCTATTACGGGCTAGGCTCGCTCTTCCCGCAATATCCATGGATCCGCGAATCCTTCCTCTGGCCCTATCTCCGGCAGGCATGGCCCTACGCTGTCCTGTCCCTGACGCTGTCCTACGCGGCTTACGAAGGCGAGGTCATGCGCGGGGCCTTCGCCGGCGTGGCGCGCGGACAGCTGGAGGCGGCGCGGGCCTTCGGCATGAGCCGCTGGAAGGTGTTCCGCCGCATCTGGCTACCGCAGGCGACCTACCGCGCGTTGCCCACTCTGGCCGGCGAAACCGTCCTGCAGCTCAAGGCGACCCCGCTGGTTGCCACCATAACAGTCGTGGATATCTACGCCGTCGCCTCGCGTGTTCGGCAAACGACCTTTATTGTTTATGAACCGCTTCTTCTTCTCGCGGTTGTTTACCTGTGCATTACCGGCATTCTGGTGTTTGCGTTCCGCAAGCTTGAGGCACGAATACCCAACAGGCTGGGGTAAAGGCTCCCACATGGTCGAAATGGTCCGGCTGGATCTGGCGGAAGCGATTGCGCTTTGCGAGCAGGCGGCGCTGGGCGCTGGCGCCGGCGAAGAAGCCGCCGTGTCCCTGGCAGCCTCCGTGGTTTCAGCGGAAGCGCGCGGGCTCAGGTCGGTCGGCCTGTCGCATTTCCTCGACTATCTCGCCGCCCTCGAAGATGGCCGCATCAACGGAACGGCCCAGCCCGCGATCACGCGGCCGGCGCTCGCCGTCTATGTCTCGGATGCCGCCGGCGGCATCGCGCACACTGGCTTCGACCGCGTTTTCAGTGACTTCGCCAAGGCCGCGCGCATCTTCGGCGTGGCGATCTTCGCGCAACGCAACGCCTTCACCTGCGGCGAGCTCGGCCATTTTACCAGCCGGCTCGCCAATGAGGGGCTGGTCGCCTTCGCGGCCACCAACGGCCCGGCCATGCTCGCAGGGGCCGGCTCGACCAAGCCTGTCTATTGCACCAATCCGTTGTCCTTCGCCGCTCCGGTCGACAACAATGTGCCGCTCGTCATTGATCAATCGTCCAGCGCCACCGCCTTCGTCTCGATCCGCGAGGCTGCGGAGCAGGGCCGTGAGATTCCGGCTGGCTGGGCGCTTGACGCCGCAGGCAAGCCGACCACCGACCCGGCCGCCGCCATGAAGGGCGCTCTGCTTGCCTTCGGTGGGCATCGCGGCGCGAATATCGCGCTCATGGTGGAGGTTCTGGCGGCGGGCGTCACCGGCGCCAACTGGTCGCTCGATGCGCCCTCTTTCAAGGAAGGCAGCGAGAGCCCCGGGACAGGCCTCTTCGTGCTGGCGATCGAGCCCAAGCTGATCGCGCCCGATTTCGCTGTGCGGCTGGCGGAACAGACCAATCGCCTTGCCGCCGACTACCGCGTCCACATACCGGGCGTTGCGCGCGGCAGGGCCGGCATGCTGGCGAAGGCGCTCGGCCTCGACGTCCCCGCCGATCTGGTCGGGCGCATCGCGGCCTATGCCGAGCGCGCGCAGTAGGCGTCCCGCATCCCTGCTACCTCTCGCCGCGATGCCATCGGCATGCTTTGCCTTTTGTGCAAAACGGACTAAGAGACAACTTCAAATCCAGCGTCGGCAAGCCCGGAGCCAGTCATGACGGAAATCCTTGAAACACCGAAACTCGTCACCGTTTTCGGCGGCTCGGGGTTCATCGGCCGGCATGTGGTGCGAGCGCTGGCCAAGCGCGGCTATCTGATCCGCGTCGCGACCCGTCGCCCCGAGCTTGCCGGTCATGTCCAGCCGCTCGGCAATGTCGGCCAGATCCAGCCGGTGCAGGCCAATATCCGCGTGCCATGGTCGATCGAGCGCGCCGTCGAGGGCGCAGCCCATGTCATCAACCTCGTCGGCATCCTGCACCAGTCCGGCGCGCAGAAATTCGACGCGGTGCAGGCTGTTGGTGCGAGAAACATCGCGGTGGCCGCCAAGGCCGCTGGCGCGAAGCTGACGCACGGTTCTGCCATCGGGGCCGATCTCGACTCCGCATCCGCCTATGGCCGCACCAAGGCGGAAGGCGAAAAAGCCGTCCACGAAGCGATCCCGGAAGCTGTGATCGTGCGCCCTTCGATCGTGTTCGGGCCGGAAGACCAGTTCTTCAACCGTTTCGCCGACATGGCGCGTTACTCGCCAGCCCTGCCGCTGATTGGCGGCGGAAATACCAAGTTCCAGCCGGTTTTCGTCGGCGACGTCGCGGAGGCGATCGCACGCTCGGTCGATGGCAGCGTCAAGGGTGGCCGCATCTATGAACTCGGCGGTCCCAACGTGCTGACGTTCCGCGAATGCATGGAGCAGATGCTGGAGATCGTCGATCGCAAGCGCCTGCTGGTGCCGATGCCGTGGCTTGTGGCCGAATTGCAGGCGGCGGTGCTCGAACTCCTTCCGAGGCCCCTTCTGACGCGCGACCAGGTCACCCTGCTGAAGAGCGATAACGTCGTTTCCCGCGAGGCCGAGGAAGGCCATCGCACGCTTGTTGGCATCGGTATCCAGCCGAAGTCGACCGCCGCCGTGCTACCGAGCTACCTTTGGCGCTACCGAGCCGCCGGCCAGTTCACGCACAAGAGCGAGGCGTAAGGCTCAGCCTCTGCCGTCATGGAGACCATCGCAGCGCTCCTGCCGTCCGGTCTGGAGCCCTGGGTCGCAGCGCTTCTCATCGTCGCCAGCGCCTTTACCTCGGCGCTGACCGCCGCCTTCGGCATCGGCGGGGGCCTTGCAATGCTGGCGCTGATGGGCGTCTTCTTTCCGGTGTCTGCGGTTATCCCCGTGCATGGCGCAGTGCAGCTCGGCTCGAACTCTGGCCGTGCCTGGCATCAGCGCGCTCACGTCCGCATGGACGTGGCGAAACCCTTCATCGCCGGCAGCATCGTCGGCGCGGTGCTCGGCGTGTTTCTGGTCGTGCAGCTTCCCGATGCGCTGCTGAAGCTCCTGCTCGGCGGCTTCATCATCTTTCTCACCTGGGCGAAAATTCCGGGCATCGAGCGGCTGACCCACACCGGCCTCGCCGTCGCCAGCATCGGACTGGCGGTGCTTTCCATGCTGGTCGGCGCAACCGGGCCGCTGGTGGCGACGCTGTTCGCCCGCTTCTTCGAGACCGACCGCAAGGCCCTGATCGCCACCAGCGCGGTGGCCATGACGACCCAGCACCTGCTCAAGATCATCGTCTACGGCATCGCCGGCTTCGCCTTCCGCGAATGGCTACCGCTGGTCTTTGCAATGATCGTGTCGGGCTATCTCGGCACCGTCTACGGCACCGGGGTGCTCGAACGCATGCCGGAGGAAACCTTCCGCCGATGGTTCCGCATAGGCATCACGCTTTTGGGGCTAGACCTGCTGCGGCGAGGTTTGATGGGAATCTGACGGAACCCGTCAGCCCCAGATCAGAAGCGCGATCAGCCCGACCGTGCCGACGATTAGCCGCCACCAGGCGAACAGCGCAAAGCCGTGGCGCGAGACGTAGTCCAGCAGGTGCCTGACGACGAGAAGCGCCGACACGAACGCGGCGACGAACCCAACCGCTATGATCGGAATATCCGCGCTCGACAGCACGTCGCGATTCTTGAACAGATCATAGGCGAAGGCCCCGGCCATGGTCGGCATGGCCAGGAAGAAAGAGAATTCCGCCGCCGAGCGCTTGTCCGTCCCCATCAGCAGCGCGCCGACGATGGTCGAGCCCGAGCGCGACGTGCCGGGGATGAGCGCCAGACACTGGAAAAGGCCGATCTTCAGGCAGAGCGAGAGCGGATAATCCATCACGTCATGGAATTTCGGCTTCAGTTCCAGCCGGTCGATCCAGAGCAGCACGAAGCCACCGAGGATGAGCATGACGCAGATCAGCATGGGCGTCTCGAACAGCACGGTCTTGATGAAGCCATGCGCCAGCACGCCGAGGAAAGCCGCCGGAAGGAAGGCGATCAGCACGCCGAGAACGAAGCGCCGGGTGCGGCCGTCGCTCGGAAAATCGACCAGAAGCTTCACCAGCCGGTGGAAGTAGACGGTCAGGATGGCGAGGATCGCGCCAAGCTGGATCAGGATCTCGAAGGCCTTACCGGTGGACTCGAAGCCCAGGAAATGGCCGGCCAGCAGTATGTGCCCGGTCGAGGAAACCGGAATGAATTCGGTTAGTCCCTCAAGCAGGCCGAGCACGAGGGCGTCGAAAAGTGTCTGGTTTTCCATATATGCCGCAATCTCCGGGAAGAGGCCGCTCTTGCTTGTCACGGCGAGGAACCGGCCCTATAGGTCGGGCGGGCCGTGGCGACCCTGAATCGGGGGTACTCAACTTTTAGCGTTCGAGCCTCCGCGAGGCCAGACGCATTTTCAGTTCATACGCGGGATCATGCTGACGCTCTTCCACCATCCTATGTTCGCCACCTGCCGCTTCGTCCGCCTCGCTTTCGGCGAGTTCAACGAGGAACTGGCGCTGATCGAGGAAAAGCCGTGGACGCGGCGCAAGGAATTCCTCGCGCTCAACGCCGCCGGCACGTTGCCGGTGCTGCTGGCCGAGGGCGACGTGCCGATCATCGGGGCCAATGTCATCGCCGAATATCTCGATGAGACGCGCGGCGCGCTGAAGCGCGACCGCCGGCTGCTCGCCGAAGACCCGATGGACCGCGCCGAGATCAGGCGTCTGTGCGACTGGTATCTGGTCAAGACCGAGAGCGAGGTCACCCGCCATCTGGTGCGCGAGCGCGTGCTCAAGCCGCTGATGCCGGAAGCACTCGGCGGCGGCTCCCCCGATTCGGGCGCCATCCGCGCCGCCCGCGCCAATGTGCGCCAGCACATGAAATACACCAACTGGCTGGCCGGCACGCGCCATTGGCTCGCTGGGCCGCGCATCACCTATGCCGACCTTGCGGCCGCCGCCTCGCTATCCATCCTCGACTATCTCGGCGAGATCGACTGGAGCGGCCACAACGCCGCGCGCGAGTGGTACACTCGCATGAAGTCGCGCCCGTCTTTCCGGCCGCTGCTCTCTGACCGTGTCCGGGGCCTGTCCCCGGTGGCCCACTATGCGGACCTCGATTTCTAGCGCTGAAAAGCCAACAAGGCCCGCGCGCGGCGAGACGCTGCGCCAGATGATCGACCGCGAGGCCATGCGCGCCGGCTTCAATGCCGTCGCCATCACCCGGCCCGATTCGATCCCGCTTGTTCCGGAAAGGCTGAGGCAGTTCGTCGCCGAAGGGCTTCACGGCTCCATGGAGTGGATGGAAGAAACGCTGGAGCGCCGCGCCGACCCACGCACCCTGTGGCCCGACGTGCGATCGATCATCGTGCTCGCGATGAATTATGGTCCGGACCACGACCCGCGCGACCTGCTCGCCAGGCGCGACCGGGGCGCGGTCTCCGTCTATGCCCGCAACCGCGACTATCACGACATCATCAAGGGCAGGCTGAAGGAGATGGCCGGCCGCATCGCTTCCCGCACCGGCGAGGACGTGAAGGTGTTCGTCGACACCGCACCTGTCATGGAGAAGCCGCTGGCCGAAGCAGCCGGCATCGGCTGGCAGGGCAAGCACACCAATCTGGTCAGCCGCGAATTCGGCTCATGGCTCTTCCTCGGCTCGATCTTCACCACCGCCGAGATTGAACCGGACGTTGCCGAGGTCGACCATTGCGGCTCCTGCCGCGCCTGCCTCAACGCCTGCCCGACCGACGCTTTCCCCGCGCCCTACCGGCTCGATGCGCGGCGCTGCATCTCCTACCTGACCATCGAGAATAAAGGCCCCATCCCGCTCGAATTCCGCGAGACGATCGGCAACCGCATCTATGGCTGCGACGATTGCCTCGCCGCCTGCCCGTGGAACAAGTTCGCCAGAACGGCGTCCGAAGCGAAACTCGTCGCCCGCGAAGACCTGCGCGAACCGCATCTTGCAGACCTGCTCGCGCTGGATCACACGACGTTCCGCGCACTGTTCTCAGGCTCGCCGGTCAAGCGCATCGGCCGCGACCGCTTCCTGCGCAATGTCCTCATCGCGGCAGGCAATTCCGACGATGCGGCGCTCGTCCCGCGATGCCGCGCTCTGCTGGACGATGCATCCCCGCTGGTGCGCGGCGCGGCGGTCTGGGCATTGTCCAGACTGATGCCCCGACCGGACATGCGAGAACTTGCCACCCGTACCCACGAAACCGACGCGTCCGTGCTTGCCGAATGGCAGGCCGCGATGCCGGACCAGACAGCGATTGCATGACCCAAAGCTTCCTCAACTTCGGCGCCGGCTACTCCGGCAAGGCCTTCGCCGCCGCCCGCACTAATGCGGCGATACCCGTTTCTGGCACCACGCGGTCACCGGAAAAATTCGACGCCCTGCGCGCCGTCGGTATCGAGCCGCTGCTGTTCGATGGACTGTCCTTTTCACCTGAACTGCGCGCTGAACTGCAGCGCGCGACCCACATCATCGTGTCGACTGCGCCGGATGACGGGCGAGACCCGGTGCTGGCGATCGTGGGCGAACGCATCCGCGACCTCGCGCCGAACCTGCGGTGGATCGGCTATCTCTCGACTGTCGGTGTCTATGGCAATTACGATGGCGGCTGGGTCGACGAGACCGCCGAATGCCGCCCCGTCTCGCGGCGATCCGTGCTGCGCGTCAAGGCCGAGCGCCAATGGCTGGCCCTTGGCGAGGCGGCCGGCATTCCGGTCGCGATCCTGCGCCTTTCGGGCATCTACGGCCCCGGCCGCAACGCCTTCGTCAACCTTGAGAGCGGTACGGCCAAGCGCCTTATCAAGCCCGGGCAGGTGTTCAATCGCATCCATGCGGCCGATATCGCCGGCGCGCTCTGGCATCTGTCGGCCCGCGATCTCGGCGGCATCTTCAACGTCACCGACGACCTGCCCGCACCGCCGCAGGATGTCGTCGCCTACGCGGCGGGCCTGATGGGCATCGAGCCCCCGCCCGAAATTCCATTCGACGCCGCCCAACTTTCGCCCATGGCCCGGTCTTTCTATGGCGAGAACAAGCGCGTCTCGAATGGTGTGATCAAGGCGACCGGATACCGCTTCCGCTATCCCGACTACCACGTCGCCTTCGACGCCATGTGGAAAGAGGGAAACTGGGCCGGCGAGGGCGGAAGCGACGCCCGGAGCCCGATGAAACGCTCGTGATCGAAGCGCGCCCGAGAAAATGCTATGATTCGTCGGTGCTCGATATTTACCGTCAGGTAATCATCGAGGCCCAGGGTCAAGTCTAGAAGCTGGGGACAGCCCATGATGACCATCCTCAAATCCATGCTGAAGTTCGCCGCGATGACCGTCGTCGCGTTTGCCGTGTCCGGCATAGAGGCGCCGCAGGCCAGCGCCGAGGAACTTGCCAAGAATCTGTTCGGCAACGAGAAACTGCCGGCCGCTTTGCCGGCGAAATCCTACGGCTTCTATTCCAAGGGCTGTTTCTCCGGCGGCGTCGCCATCCCCACCGATGGCCCGACGTGGCAGGCGATGCGCCTGTCGCGCAACCGTCGCTGGGGTCATCCAACCCTGGTCTCGGTGGTCGAGAGACTTTCGCGCGACGCCGCCGAGAAGGACGGCTGGCCCGGGCTTCTCATCGGCGATCTTTCGCAGCCGCGCGGCGGACCCATGCTGACAGGCCACGCCTCGCACCAGATCGGTCTCGACGCCGACATCTGGCTGACGCCCATGCCCCGCCGCACGCTGACCGCGCAGGAGCGCGAGGAGATCAGCGCGGTCTCCGTCATCAAGAAGAAGGGGCTGACGGTCGACGAGAAGATATGGACGCCAGCGCACATGCGCCTTCTGCGCCGCGCCGCCAGCTACCCGGAAGTCGAGCGTATCCTCGTCCACCCCGGCATCAAGAAGAAGCTCTGCGACACCGTGAAGGGCGACCGCTCGTGGCTGCGCAAGGTTCGCCCCTTCTGGGGACACGACTACCATTTCCACATCCGAATCGGCTGCCAGCCGGGCTCGACGGGCTGCAAGGAGCAAGCCGCGACCGCGCCGGGCGACGGCTGCGACAAGTCGCTTGCCTGGTGGTTCACCGAGGAGCCGTGGCGTCCGAACAAGAACCCCGATGCTCCGAAGGCGCGCGATGTCATGAAGATGTCCGCCCTGCCGAAGGAATGCCGCATGGTGCTCGAGGCTCCTTCGCCTGAATCGGAAATGGCTGCGACTTTCAAGAGCGGTGGCGGTTCCAGCATGTCGATCGCGGCCGTCATCGACCAGGCGGACGCGACCGTCCCGAAAGCGCCCCCCGAAGTCATCGGCGCAAATGCCTACCTCCCCGCCGACGGCGTCGCGGTTCCCCTGCCGGAGTGGCGTCCCAGCGAGTAAACGCCGGCTGCGAGCCATCAGGCGACGATTTTGCAACTCATCGTCGCCTGCAGGCTTGTCAAACTTCGCCGATTGCCCTTCTTATCTCGCCGTTTGAGGAAAGATGCGCGGAGCCAGGCAGGCCGCCATCGCTGATGCGGCCCATCGGGGGTCGAAGAATGGGAGGACTTCATGCCGGCTAGCGACTACGAGATTCTGGACCCCCGCTTCGGAAAACTGATCAACGGCAACGCGGGTGTCCGCCTGCTCTACACAGGCTGCCAGTGGGCCGAGGGCCCGGCATGGTTCGCAGCCGGACGCTACCTTGTCTGGTCTGATATCCCGAACAATCGCATCCTGCGCTATGACGAGACGGATGGCGCGGTCAGCGTGTTCCGGCAGCCTTGCGGCAACACCAATGGGCACACCGTTGACCGGCAAGGTCGGCTCGTCTCCTGCGAGCATGGCGGGCGGCGCGTCAGCCGTACCGAGTTCGACGGTTCCATCACCACCATCGCCGACAGCTGGCAGGGCAAGCGGCTGAATTCGCCGAATGACGTGGTCGTGAAGTCCGACGGATCGATCTGGTTCACCGACCCTTCCTACGGCATCGACACCGACTACGAAGGCAACCAGGCCGAAAGCGAGATCGGCCGCTGCAACGTCTACCGTGTCGATCCCGGCAACGGAAAGGTCGAGGCCGTCATCACCGACATGGTGCGGCCGAACGGCATCGCCTTCTCGCTCGACGAATCGAAGCTCTACGTGGCCGACACTGGCGCGACCCATGTGCCGGGACATCCGGCGCATATCGTCGTTTACAAGGTGGCCGCGAACGGCAAGAAGGTCAGCGGCGGCAAGTCGTTTGCCACCTGCACGGCCGGCCTGTTCGATGGCTTCCGCCTTGACGAGCAGGGCAACATCTGGACCAGCGCCGGCGACGGCGTCCACTGCTACGCGCCGGACGGAACGCTCATCGGCAAGGTCAAGGTGCCCGAGGTTGTCGCCAACCTCTGCTTCGGCGGGTCGAAGCGCAACGACGTCTATATCGCGGGCACCACGTCGCTCTACATGGTGCGCGTCATGGTGAACGGCGCCAAGACGTACTGACGCCTGTCGCCCAATGATCGCCATGCGCTTTCGGCTTGCGTTGATGGCGATCCAGGAGGCAAGAAGGATGGGCCGGCGCATAGACGCCGGTTCGTCGTGACCGGCCCGCAATGTCCGAAACCATCCACTCCCTGATCGAGCAATACGGGCTGATCGCGGTCTTCATCGGCTGCGTCGCCGAAGGCGAAACAGCCGCGATCCTCGCTGGCTTCTTTTCGCATCAGGGCGTTTTCGTGCCGTGGCAGGCCTTTGTCGCGGTGTTCCTCGGCGCGTTCGGCGGCGATGCGGCCTTCTTCCTGGCCGGCCGCCGCTTCGCCGACCGGCCTTTCGTCACGCGATTGCGCCAGAGACCCGGCTTCGACCGTGCCTTTGACATGCTGCACAGCCATCCCGCGCTCTATGTCATCGGCAACCGCTATGCCTACGGCTTTCGGCTCGTGGGCGGGGTCGCCGCCGGCCTTTCCACCATCCCGGTTATGACGTTCATCGTGCTCAACGCCATCTCGGCCGTCATCTGGACGATCCTGTTCGGCGGGATCGGCTATGTCTTCGGGCTCGGCGCTGAGCAGATTCTCGGTGATGAGCTTCACAAGCACCAGCGCCTGCTCGTCGCGCTCGGCATTGGCCTCGTCATCGGCCTTGCCGGCTGGTTCGCTGCGCATCATCTCAGCCGGCGCACACAGAAGACCGACAAGCATCGGGAAGGTTGAAAACAGCCATCGCGGTGGCGCGGCCTTTGGTGTAAATCTGCCGCGTTCAGGCATCCCTGCAGGGCGGTCCATGGTACTCGACAGGCGCACGGCGTACCACGCCCTCCCGTTAGCAACACTCGGCCTCGCGGTACTGCTTGAGTTCGGTATACTTTATGCTCGCGATGCCGCCCTACCCCTGCGCGTCGTACTTACGGTCATGGCGATCGGTCTCGTGTTCGCGACCGTCTTCGCCGCGCTTTATCACGCCGAAATCATTGCTCACCGTATCGGCGAGCCCTTTGGGACGCTGGTGCTGACGTTCGCGGTCACCAGCATCGAGGTTTCCGTCATCGTCGCGGTCATGCTGCATGGGAGTGACAATCCCGAGGTGGCGCGGGAGTCGATCTTCTCCACCTGCATGATGATCCTTGCCGGCGTGGTCGGCATATGCCTGACGGTTGGCGGATTGCGGCATCGGCACCAGGACCTCAAGCGGCAGGGCACAAACGCCTACCTCGCTGTGCTGACCGCGCTGGCCGTGCTCACGCTGGTCCTGCCGAACTACACGCTTGCCGCCAACGCCGCCGCCCAGTTCGGCCTCGTGGGCCTTTTGTGCATCCTTCTCTACGGCAGCTTCGTTTATGCGCAGACCGGGCTGCACCGGGAGGATTTCGTCGAGGATCTGATCGAGCCGGAGAGCCGGCGGGAAATCGTGCGCACGAAAAGCATCGCGATCAACGTATTTCTCCTGCTGGTGGGCCTGGTCGGCGTCGTGCTGCTGGCCGAAGACATCGCCGCCGGAATCGAGGGCGCGCTTCATGCCGTCAATGCCGTTCAGACCGACGCGATCGTCGGCGCCTTTATCGCAACCATGGTCCTGATGCCCGAAGCGGTTTCCGCGATCCGCGCTTCAATGGCCAATCAGCTGCAGCGCAGCCTCAATATTGCGCTTGGTTCGGCCTGCGCGACGATAGGCCTGACCGTCCCTGCCGTGACAGCCGTCAGCCTCTGGACCGGCAAGGAACTCACCTTGGGCCTTGGGGCCGGCGATACCGTGCTTCTGCTGTTAGCCATCGGCGTCAGCACGCTGAGCTTCGGGACGGGCCGAACGACCTATCTGACAGGCCTCGTCCATCTCGTCGTCTTCGTCGCCTATTTCTTCCTCATTTTCTTTCCCTGAAGAGTACGCTGTTTCTCTCGCGTCACTGCATTTGGCCCGCGTGGGAATCCAAGGTGAGAAAACATCACTCGCCATGGAACAGAATTCTAATAACTGGCGCGCATTAGGTGGACGATACCTCTGATGGCGCGGCGGCCTTGGCTAGATTTCGCCCAAATCAGCCAAAGCCTAAGCGGAGCCTCCATGAAACGCCTCATCCTTGTCGGCGCAGCCGTCGCCGCCCTCATCGCCAGCCCGGCCAGCGCGCAGGACAAGCTCCTCAACGCATCCTATGACGTCGCGCGCGAGCTCTTCGGGCAGGTCAACACTGCCTTTGTCCCGAAGTACAAGGCGGACACCGGCCGCGACATCGTCGTCGACCAGTCGCATGCCGGCACGTCGAAGCAGGCGCGCGCCATCGTCGAGGGACTGGAGGCCGACGTCGTCACCTTCAACCAGATCACCGACATCGACTTCCTCGTGAAGAACGGCTTCGTCTCGGAGGATTGGCAGAAGGATTTCCCCAACAACGCCTCGCCCTGGTATTCGCTGCCGTCCTTCCTCGTGCGCGCCGGCAACCCGAAGGGCATCAAGGACTGGAATGATCTGGCGCGCGACGACGTGAAGGTCATCTTCCCGAACCCGAAGACCTCAGGCAACGCGCGCTACACCTATCTGGCCGCGACCGCCTACGCCAAGGAAGCCTTCAACGACGATCCCGCCAAGGTGACCGAATTCGTCACCAAGATCTTCAACAACGTGCCTGTCTTCGACACCGGCGGCCGCGCAGCGACCACCACCTTCGTCGAGCGCGAGGTCGGCGACGTGCTGATCACCTTCGAGGCCGAGACGCGCGGCATCGCCAAGGAATTCGGCGAGGACAAGTTCGAACGCGTGACGCCGTCCGTCAGTCTGCTGGCCGAATTCCCGGTCGCGATCGTCGACAAGGTCGCCGAGAAGCACGGCACGCAGGAAGCTGCCAAGGCCTATCTGGGTTTCCTGTACACGCCTGAAGGGCAGAAGATCGCCGCCGAAAACGGCAACCGCGTCCATGACGAAGCCGTCGCCGACGCCTTCAAGGATCAGTTTCCGGAAGTCCGGCTTGTGACGGTCGAGGACGTGTTCGGCGGCTGGGACGAGGTGCAGTCCGAGCATTTCGCGTCGGGCGGTCTGCTCGACCAGATCTACGGCGACCGTTGACCTGAACGGCGCTTTGGGTTTTCAAGGCCGGCGGGCGTAAGTCCGCCGGCTATTTCCGTTCTTAGTCGAGGTAAATTTGTCGAGACGCCGCGTCCTGCCGGGGCTGAACCTGTCCCTCGGCATCACTCTCTTCTACGTCGCGCTGATCGTGGTGCTGCCGCTCGGCGCGCTCGTTTTCAAGGCGGCGAGCCTCGGACCTGAGGACTATTGGCGCATCGTCTCGTCGCCGCGCGCTGTCGCCAGCTATCGCGTCACCGTGCTCTGCGCGCTCGCCGCCACTGCCTTCAACCTCGTGTTCGGCATGGCTCTGGCCTGGGTGCTGGTGCGCTACCGCTTCCCCGGCCGCAGGCTTGTCGATGCGATCGTCGACCTGCCCTTCGCGTTGCCCACCGCCGTTGCCGGCATCGCGCTCACCACGCTCTTCGCCCAGAACGGCTGGTTCGGCTCGGTCCTCGCGCCGCTCGGCATCACCGTCGCCTATACGCCGCTCGGTATCATGGTGGCGATGGCCTTCACCAGCCTGCCCTTCATTGTCCGCACCGTTCAGCCCGTGCTTGAAGACCTCGACCCGGCGCTCGAGGAGGCGGCGCAGACGCTCGGCGGTTCGGACGCGTCGATCTTCATGCGGGTGATCCTGCCCCTGCTGGCGCCTGCCCTGCTGGCGGGGGTTTCGCTTGCCTTCGCGCGCAGCCTCGGCGAATTCGGCGCCATCATCTTCATCGCCGGAAACCAGCCCTTCAGCACGGAAATCACCGCGCTGCTGACCTTCATCCGGCTGGAGGAATATGACTATCAGGCAGCCGCGGCGATCGCATCGGTGCTGCTGATCACCGCTTTCGTCATGCTCGCCGTCACCAACATCCTTCAGGCGCGCGCGCTGCGCTACATGGACAGGAGCCGCACATGACCGGCGGCCCCTCACTTCGCAGGAAGCCACCGCGTGTCGGCGACGGCGCGGCGATCCGCCGTACGCTGATTGCCTCGGTGCTGGTCGTCGGCGCGATCCTCGTGCTCGCGCCACTGGTGGTGATTCTCCACCAGGCCTTCTCCAGGGGGTTCGCCTTCTTCGCCGAGGCGATCACGCATCCCGACACGCTCCATGCCATCTGGCTGACGGGCGCCGCCGCGCTGATCGCCGTGCCGGTCAACACAGCCTTCGGCGTCGCCGCCGCCTGGGCGATCACCAAGTTCGACTTTTGGGGCCGCCGCTTCCTGCTCGTGGTCATCGAAATCCCCTTCTCGATCTCGCCCATCGTCGCCGGCGTCGCCTATCTCTTCGTCTACGGGCTGCAGGGGCTGTTCGGCCCGGCGCTGGACGCAGCCGGTATAAAAATCCTGTTCGCCCTTCCCGGCATTGTGCTGGCATCGATGTTCGTCACCGCGCCCTTCGTCGCGCGCGAGCTCATCCCGCTGATGCAGGCGCAGGGGCGTGATCTGGAGGAGGCCGCGACGTCGCTCGGGGCTTCCGGCTGGCGCACCTTCTTCTCGGTCACGCTGCCCAACATACGCTGGGCGCTGCTTTACGGCGTCGTGCTCTGCAATGCCCGCGTCATGGGCGAGTTCGGCGCTGTCTCCGTGGTCTCCGGCAACATACGCGGCCAGACCAACACGCTGCCGCTCCACATCGAACTCCTCTACCACGACTACAATACGGTCGGCGCCTTCGCGGCTGCCTCGATTCTCACCGTGCTCGCCATCGTCACCATCGTCGCCAAGGTGCTGCTCGAACGGCAGGGAGCCGGACGTGGCGGCCGCCCGGCGCTCGCCTCGCCTGTTGCTCCGCAAGGAAAATCCTCATGAAGATCCGCCTCGACAATGTCGTGAAGACCTTCGACACCTTTCGCGCCGTCCATGGCGTCTCGCTCGACATCGAGAGCGGCGAACTGGTCGCGCTGCTGGGCCCTTCCGGCTCCGGCAAGACGACGATCCTGCGCATGGTCGCCGGCCTCGAATTCGCCGATGGCGGCACGATCCATTTCGGCGATCAGGACGCCACCGACATTCCCGTGCGCGACCGTGGCGTCGGCTTCGTCTTCCAGCACTACGCGCTGTTCCCACACATGACGGTGGGCGAGAACGTAGCCTTCGGCATGAAGGTCTCGAAGGTAAAACGCTCCGCTACCGAAATCGCCGCGCGCGTGGACGAGCTGCTGCGGCTGGTCCGGCTGGAAGGGCTCGGCAATCGCTTCCCCAACCAGATTTCCGGCGGCCAGCGCCAGCGTGTCGCGCTCGCGCGAGCGCTTGCGGTCGACCCGAAGGTGCTGCTGCTCGACGAGCCCTTCGGCGCGCTCGACGCCAATGTGCGGCGCGACCTGCGCCGCTGGCTTCGCGAAATTCACGAGGAACTCGGCATCACCACGCTCTTCGTCACGCACGATCAGGAGGAGGCACTCGACCTCGCCGACCGCGTCGTGATCCTCGACCAGGGCAGGATCGTTCAGGAAGGCACGCCCGAGCAGGTCTGCCGCACACCGAACTCAGCCTTCGTGATGAACTTTCTCGGCGACGCCAACCGACTTCCCGCCACAGTTTCCAACGGCAAGGCCCGTGTCGGCGGCACGGAACTGGAGGCAGCCGGTTTCGCTAACGGCCGCGCGAACATCTACCTGCGGCCGCGTGACCTCGACTGGTCGGAGGAAGCGCCGGGCATCGCCGCCACCATTACCCGCGTGATCGACAAGCCGGACGGACGCCGCATCCTCGCGACAACCGTTGACGGCGATCATGTCGAACTGGATGTGGTTCCCGAAACAGTCGCGCGCGTCGGTGATAGCGGTTTCGTCCGCATCCACCGCGCGCGCGTCTTCGCCGAAGCTGACTAAAATGAGCTCGCAGGTAGCGCTACATCGTTACCTTGCGGTTGTTGCCCAGTTCCATCTTCGCGCCGGTGACGGCCGCCGTCAGCATCTTGACCGCGGAGACGATCTTGCCGGGGCTGTCCCAGACTTCCGCATCATCGGGCTTAACCGTAATGACGCGGATGTTCGGGTCGTCCTTGGAATCCCAGAACGCCTTGTTGTCCGGAGTCCAGAGCTCCTCGATCTTCGCGCGGTCGTTGGTGACCACGGCCTCACCGGTGATCGAGACGAATTTGTAGGAACCGGTATCCGCGAATGCCATCGTCACGATCGGGAAGCGTTCGATCTGGTCGTCCTTCATGCCATTCACATCGACGAGAAAGTATATCGCATGCTCTTCGCGCATGACATTGGCGGCGAGCGGACGGGCGCGCTGGCGTTCACCGTCCCACGTCACGAACATGCAGATGTTGATCTTCTCGGCCAGTTCCCAAGCGCGATCGCGTGCTTCCTCGGCGGTCAGGGTCGTCTTGTCCTCGTGGCTCATCCATAATCTCCTAGTGCAGTAGATCGACTTCGTTGTTGTCCTTGCGCCGGACCTGACCGGCCTCATCGACGATGAGATGGCCAGCTTCGACGGTCTTCGCATCCTTGCCCGCGTCTCCGGCGATCAGGGGATCCTGCACGTCGGAAACATTGCTCTTGCGTCTGGGAGAGCGGGACTGCGGTGCGCCGTCTGGCGTTGCAGGCTTTCTTTTCGGGACGGCGCTCATTGCATTCTCTCGGGCGGTACCGGGATGGGACCCGGCGGTGGAGCCGGTTCGGGAGGCATTGGCTCCGGCGATGGCCCCGGAAACGGGTCCGGGGCCGGACCGGGCCGCCCGGAGGCGGTCAGGGTTTTCATCGCTAGACCAGCACGTCCGCGTGCTTGGCGAAGGCCACGAAAGCATCATGCGCTTCCTCGGCCGAAACCCTGCCTGCCAGCGCCGACTGCAGCACTTCCATGGTCGACTGATAAACCGGTCCGCGCCTCGAGTGCGGCCAATCGATCAAAATCTCGCAAGCACCCCGCACGGACTTCACTTCGCGCTTCTTGTTGTCGGCAATACGTACGCAGACGGTCCTGCCGAAAGGCATGCGAAGCTGCTTTTGTGCAGCCGCCTCATCGTGCGGCTGATGACCCGAATGCGAATGTTCCATCACCTGTTCCATGGCCGGGAATCTCCCCTTCATGCCGTTGTCGGTGAAGGGATAAACGTCCGGGTGGGAGTGCGGTTCCGGTGGGGAAATGCGAATTGATGAAGTGACCCGGGAGCCGGGTCAGTCGCCACGCCGGTTGTCGAGCGCCCAGGCGCCCGGGCCTGCGAACACGAGATAAAGAAAAATGAAGCAGAACAGGATGGCGGCCCCGCCATTGTTGTTCGACGGCCACAGGCTCTCTGGCGCGTGGAACATGAAATACGCGACGGCCATCATGCCGGACATGACAAAGGCCGCAGGTCTGGTCAGCCATCCCAGGATCAGGAGGATGCCGCCGACGAGTTCGAGCACACCACCGATGACCAGCGTGGTGGCGGTCTCCGGAGGCGGCTCCGGATAGATGGATGGCGGGATGTTGAACAGCAGCACGAGGGCCGAATGCACGAACAGCAGCCCTGCGACGATGCGCAGCAACGCTCGCGCGTGAGGCTGGTACGCGGACAATCTCTCCGACATCGATCGCTACCCCTTCCGTCCCGTCCGGACGAGACTACTCGACGGCAGACATCGAACTCAACATGCTGAGCGAGGGTTTGTTGGATCCGCCCATATAGCGTTCGATCAGTTCCTCGACATGGTCGTTGCGGGCGCGGGCGCTGTCGGCGCCCATCACGACGACGATCAGCCGTTTCGAGCCGCGGGTGACGGAGGTCACGATGTTGTAGCCCGAAGCCCGGATGTAGCCGGTCTTGATGCCGTCGACGCCCTCGACCCTGCCGATCAGGTCGTTGTGGCCTCGGATCAGGCGACCGCGGAACATGAAGTCGCGGTTCGAGAAATAGTGGAAATGCTGCGGGAAATTCCTGCGCAGCGCCATACCGAGTAGCGCCATGTCGCGCGCCGTGGTGTACTGGTCGTCGTCAGGCAGGCCCGAGGCGTTGCGAAAGACCGTGCCGCTCATGCCGAGTGCGCGAGCCCGCGCCGTCATCTGCGCCGCGAAGGCCTCTTCCGTCCCGCCAAGAAATTCGCCGACGGCAACCGCGACATCGTTCCCCGACTTCACCGCCAGCGCCAGGATCGCGCTTTCCACGTCGATGGTCTGTCCGGCCTTTATGCCCATCTTGGAGGGTGGCTGGCGAGCGGCATTGGCCGACACCGGAATTTCCGTCGTCGTCGACACCCGTCCCTGGTTCACGGCTTCGAACAGCAGGAAAAGCGTCATCATCTTGGTGAGCGAAGCCGGATAGCGCCTTGCATTCGCCTCGGACTGGTAGAGCATGACGCCCGTCGAGGCGTCGATCACCAATGCGGAATATTTCGTCGGCGGCCCGGGCGGCTGCGGTGCGAGGACATCGGCAGGCGTCGGCCCGCCCGAGGTGGCGCAGGCCGAAACGAGCACGAGCACTCCGAGCAGGGCCACGACCTTGCCGAGGAACATCTCGATCGACCGAGGAATATAGGTCTTTGCGACGAACACGTCGTGTATTGCCCCTGCCCGACACGGACATCCTTGTTCAGGCCACTACCCTATGCCCGGCAGTCTTGCCATTCCCTTTCTGCAACAGGGCGGGCAAATCCTCGTTACATCCGCTGCAATATCCCTGAAGCGGGCTTCCGGTTGGTAAAATGCAAGGCTTTGCCGGAAACCGAATTTAAGGAGATCGATGCTAGACGTGCCGGCTGAACCGGGAACGAAGCATGCCCGCAGTCGGCAACCCTAACCGCAGTCCGGTCTTCAGGCTGGTCACGATCGCGAGTTCCGCGCTCGGCAGCTTCATCCTTGGCCTGTGGTGGCTGCAGACTGGTTTCGGCGATGGCATTGCCGGCCTGTCCGCACAGGCCGTAGGCGGCATCATCGCCGGGCTTTGCGCGCTTGCCGCCGGCGGTGCAGCCATGTCCTTCTTCGCCGGAATCGACGAGTCGGTGGACTATGTCGTGAAGGAAACACAGTTCGACAAGCTGACCGGCCTGCTTTCCCGGCCTGCAATGATCGCGCGGATCGCCGAGGCGGCTCAATCGACGGTGCGGACAGGAGAGCCAGTCTTCCTGCTGGACATCGACATCAGCCGTTTCAAGCAGATCAACGAGTCGATCGGCTACCACAAAGGCGACGAACTGGTTCGAGCCTTCGCACAGCGGCTGAAGGCCAGCCTGCCCGCCAATGTGGTGATCGGGCGCATCGCAGCCAGCGAATTCGTCGTGCTCTATCCCGATGCCTATTTCACCATGTCCATGGAGGTCATCGCCGAGCGCCTGATTGCCGAGCTGATGGAGCCCTACGACCTCGTAACCCATCAGCAATCGGTGAACGTCTCGATGGGCATCGTAGCCTTGCCCAAGGACGGCGACGACCCCATTCTCCTGCTCCGCCGATCCAATCTGGCCCTCCAGCACGCTCGCGCCACCGGCATCGGTGACTGGGCCGTTTTCCACGCAGACATCGGCAGGGTCGCCGACTACCGGCGCTGGATCGAGGCCGAACTTCACGGCGCGTTCGAGCGCGGTGACTTCGACCTGCACTACCAGCCGCAGATCGACCTCCTGAAGGGCCGCACGGTCGGCTACGAGGCATTGATCCGCTGGAAGCATCCCGAGCGTGGCATGATCCCGCCGATGGAGTTCATCCCGATCGCGGAGGAAACCGGCATGATCGGGCCGATCGGCGAGTGGGTGCTGCGCAAGGCATGCCGCGACGCGCGCCATCTCCCCGAGGATTGCTTCGTCGCCGTCAACATCTCAGCAGTGCAGTTCATGACGAAGGATTTCGTCGGTCTCGTCAGCGATATCATCCGCGAGACGGGCATCGAGCCGAAGCGGCTCGAGCTGGAACTCACCGAGACGGCTATGATGCAGGATCGCGCCCGCGCGGCCGTCATCCTCAAACAACTCAGCGAACTGGGCGTGACAGTCGCCGTCGATGATTTCGGCACCGGCTATTCCAACCTCAGCTACCTCATCGACTTCTCCTTCCACAAGCTGAAGATCGACCGCTCTTTCGTCAGCCGGCTGGAGACAGACCAGAATTCCGGCGCGGTCGTCTCCACCATCGTCGGCCTGTCCCGGGCGCTTGGCGTGGACGCCATCGCCGAAGGCGTTGAAACCGAGAACCAGGCCACCCTGTTACGCGCTGCCGGCTGCGACGTGTTCCAGGGCTTCCTCTTCGGCCGCCCGGCTCCGTTGAGGATGAGCGACGCCGACTCGTCTCCGGCGCGTGCCCGTTCAGTCAGCGTCCACTAGCCCCGGCTCGAGATTTGTCGTCGCCGCGCAATCACCATTGCGCGCGAAGTCCGTTGGTATATAAATTTTCATAACATGAAAAAACGCGGGGCAACCGCGCGAGGATACGCCGGGAACACGAGTTCAATGCAACGGGAGTACATTATGAAACTGAAATCTTTCGGGTTGGGAGTGGCCATGCTTGCCGCCGCCAGCTTTGTCGCGCCTGTGGCTCAGGCGCAGGCGCCTGAGTCGAGCGATCCCATCAAGATCGCCCTTTTCGACTGGACCAGCGTCAACCTGAACGCCAAGATCATGGGCGGCATTCTGGAAAAGCTCGGCTACACCGTCGAGTACCCGACCGCCGACTATCTCTCCAGTCTCACGACCGGCCTCACCAACGGCGACCTGACAGTCGGCATGGAGTTCTGGCAGACCACCGCCGGCGAGGCGATGGCCGCTTCCGACGCCACCGGCCAGACCGAGAATCTCGGCCCGCTCGGCCCGCAGGCCAAGGAAGAGTGGTGGTATCCCGAGTACATGAAGGAAAAGTGCCCGGGCCTTCCCAACTGGGAAGCGCTGAAGGATCCCAAATGCGCCGAGGCGTTCTCGACGCCCGAGACCGCGCCGAACGGCCGCTATCTCGGTGGTCCCGTGACCTGGGAAGGCTTCGATGACGAGCGTGTGGTTTCGCTCGGACTGCCCTTTACCGTCATCCACGCCGGCACCGACGCTGCGATGTTCGCCGAGCTCGACTCGGCCTACCAGAGGCAGGCGCCGATCATGCTCTGGATCTATTCGCCGCACTGGGCGCCCGCCAAATACAAGGGAGAGTGGGTGGAATTCCCCGCCTACACCAAGGAATGCTACGAGGATCCCGCCTGGGGCAGCAACACGTCAGCCGCCTATGACTGCGGCAAGCCGACTGGCGAAATCTACAAATACGCATGGTCCGGCATGAAGGAGAAGTGGCCGGTCGCCTACAAGGTGGCGAAGAACTACAAGATCGACACCGACGTCCTGAACGGGCTGAGCGGACAGGTCGATCTGGACGGCAAGACGCCTGAAGACGTTGCAGCCGCGTGGATCGCCGAGAACGAGGCGACCTGGAAGGCCTGGGCCGAATAAGCCCAAGCCGAGCATGGACAAGCGGTCCCGTTCGTACCACGATCGGGGCCGCACCTTTCTTCCGGTTTTCTAGAAGGCAAAGCAT
Organism: Mesorhizobium quangtriensis; assembly: GCF_040081925.1. Lineage (NCBI taxonomy): Bacteria > Pseudomonadati > Pseudomonadota > Alphaproteobacteria > Hyphomicrobiales > Phyllobacteriaceae > Mesorhizobium > Mesorhizobium quangtriensis. The sequence continues at coordinate 435,653 of NZ_JBEBMF010000001.1, read as the reverse complement.
GAAAGTCGCCTCCCAGGATGGTCCGGCCGAAAAGGCCGTGGACCCTCGCCCGATCAAGCTTGCCTGCCGCAATGTCTGGAAGCTCTACGGCAACGGCGCGTCCGAATTCATCCAGAGGCGCAGCGGCAAGGCGACGACCGCCGAGATCGTGGAAGCGGGGCTGGTGGGTGCTGCGCGCGCCGTCGATCTTGAAATCCGCCGCGGCGAGATCTTCATCATCATGGGCCTCTCCGGCTCCGGCAAGTCGACGCTGGTGCGCTGCATGTCGCGTCTCGTCGAGCCGACCTATGGCCGCGTCGAGTTCGAGGACAAGGACCTCCTGTCCATCTCCGACCGCGAACTCATCGAGCTTCGCCGCCATCGCATGGGCATGGTGTTCCAGAATTTTGCCCTCCTGCCCCATCTCAACGTTCTCGAGAACATCGCGTTTCCGCTCTCCGTACAGGGCGTAGACCGGCGCGAGCGCGAGGCGCGGGCGCGCGAGGTCATCGAGCTCGTCGGCCTGCGCGGGCGCGAGCACTTCTATCCGCGCGAACTCTCCGGCGGCCAGCAGCAGCGCGTCGGCATCGCGCGCAGCCTGTCGACCAAGCCGGAAGTCTGGTTCCTCGACGAACCCTTCTCGGCGCTCGATCCGCTGATCCGGCGCGAGATGCAGGACGAGCTGATGCGCCTGCAGGCCGTTCTGAAGAAGACGATCGTCTTCATCACGCATGATTTCGACGAGGCGATCCGTCTTGCCGATCGCATCGCCATCATGAAGGACGGCGAGGTCATCCAGGTCGGTACGCCGGAGCAGCTGGTGCTGAACCCCGCCACCGACTATGTCGCAGAATTCACCCGCGACGTGCAGCGCGCCAAGGTCATTTCCGCCCGCAGCATCATGCGCCCGCTCGGCAAGGCACAGCATGCCGGCACCATCTCCGCTGATGCCCGCGTCGCCAGTTTCTCCGCCGACCTCGTCGCTGCGAAGAAGCCGTTCACGGTCCTCGACGGCGGCGAAAAGCCAGTCGGCGAAGTGACTCCTGAAGCGGTCATCAACCTGCTCGCCGGAATCGATCGCCGAGTCGACAGCCAGGGAACAGGTGCGTGACGGCGACCACTGAAGGCGTCGTCGCCGCACCCCGCCCGGCCTATAGCTGGCTGCTCATTTGGGCCGTGGCGCTGGCGGCCGTTCTCGGTCTTTTCCTCATGCAGGACCGTCTTCTGTGGGCGGTGGAATATCCCGCCCACCTAGTGATCCCGTTCGCCGACTGGATCGGCGCGACCATGACCTGGCTGAAGGTCAATCTGAGCTGGCTGACGCGCTCGATCGCTGCGGTGCTCGGCATACCCCTCAACTTCGCCCTCAACCTCCTCGCCAAGGGCTTCAAGATCGGCACCGGTCCGGAAGCCTTCATGCTGCCGCGCCTGTCCTGGGTCGGTGTCTGCGCGGCCGCCTTCCTCGCCGGGCGCGCCTTCGGCGGCACGCGGCTCGGTCTCCTGTGCGGCGGCCTCTTCCTCTACATCGCGCTGTTCGGCAAATGGACGAGCGCCATGCTGACGCTCGGCCTGATCGCCATCGCGGTACCTTTCTGCATTCTCACCGGCCTGCTCGTCGGCATATGGGCGTGGCGGCGGCCGGGCGTCGAGAAATATGTCGTGCTGCCGACGCTCGACCTCATGCAGACCATCCCGACCTTCGCCTACCTCATTCCGATGCTGCTGCTCTTCGGCAACAGCCCGGTCTCAGCGATGATCGCCACCGCCATCTTCGCGACGCCGCCGATGGTGCGCGCCACCATGCTCGGCCTGTCGCGCGTGCCGCCAGAGATTTCCGAATTCGGCGACATGGTCGGCTGCACTGTCAGGCAGAAGCTCTGGCGCATCCTGCTGCCATCGTCGCGACCGACGCTGATGGTCGGCGTCAACCAGGTCATCATGCTGGCGCTCAACATGGTCATCATCGCCTCGATGATCGGTGCCGGCGGTCTCGGCTACGACGTGCTGCTGGCGCTGAGAGCCCTCAAGGTCGGCGAGGCGATGGAGGCCGGGCTGGCCATCGTTGCGCTCGCCATCGTGCTTGACCGGCTGAGTCAGGCCGCAGCCCGCCGCCAGTCGGAGTATCACGGCGAACTCACCGGTGGGCAGGCGTTCTGGGTACGCTATCCCAATCTGACGCTCGCCATCGTCCTTCTGGTGGCCACCACGCTGCTCAGCCTCGTGATTCCTTTCTTCGCCGACGTGCCGAAGGCGATCACCTTCACAACCGCGCCGACATGGCGCGCCGCGATCAACTGGGTGACCGTCAACTTCTTCGACGTCATCGAGGCGTTCCGCGTCTTCCTCATCCTGTATGTCCTGAACCCTGTTCGCGCCTTCTTCGAGGGCTTCCCATGGCTCGGCGCGGTCCTGCTGATCGGGCTGGCGGGCCTGCAGCTCGGCGGGCTCCGCCTGGCGGCGCTGGTCGCAGCTCTCACAGCCTTCTGCGCCGTGACGGGGCTCTGGGAAAAGACGATGGCGACCGTCTATCTCACTGGCATTTCCGTCGTCATCGCCTGCCTGATCGGCATACCGATCGGCTTGGCCGCGTCGCGCAGCGACCGTTTCGAGAAGATCGTCACCCCGGTCATCGACACGCTGCAGGTGCTGCCGTCCTTCTGCTTCATCATCCCCGTGGTAATGCTCTTCCGCGTCGGCGACGTGACCGCCATGATCGCCACCGTCGCCTTTGCCGTCGTGCCCGCGATCCGCTACACCAATCACGGACTCCGGCAGGTGCAGCCATCGCTGATCGAGGCCGCTGTGGTGTCTGGCTGCACGAAGCGCCAGACGTTCTGGCGCGTGCAGTTGCCGATGGCGCTGCCCGAGATCATGCTTGGCATCAACCAGACGATCCTGATGGCGCTAGCCATGATCATCATCTGCGCCATGGTCGGAACGCGCGATCTCGGCCAGGAGGTATTCATCGCTCTGTCGAAGGCGGATGCGGGACGCGGCATCGTCGCGGGCCTCGCCATCGCCTTCATCGGCATCATCGCCGACCGCCTGTTCGGCGCCTGGACCGCGCGAGCTAGGGCGCGTTTGGGGTAGTTGCCCGCGCGTAAAAACTTCAGGGAGGAACGAAATGACTGCCACACCGACCGTCGAGGCGCTGCTTGCCGAATGGATGGCCGCTTTCAACGCGCATGACCTCGACCGCCATATGAACGTCTATGACGAGAACGCCATGCTGTTCGGCGGCAACGACCAACTCCATCTCGGACGCCAAAACATCCGCACCTATTTTGGCGGCCGCCCTGCCGGCATGCGCGTCAAATCCTACCCGATGCCAGAAGTGCGCAAGGTCGCGCCCGATGTCGTCGTCACTGGCGGCCACGTCGATTTCGTCGACGGCGACACGCCAAGCCCCTATCGCATGACATGGGTTCTCGTCCGCAAAGCAGGCAACTGGCGCATCGCCCAGCACCACGGCTCACCGCGCTTCGGGAAATAAGTTACACAGGCTTTGCTTTCGCAAACCGTCGAAAGCTTCCACCGCCATCGCGGCCGTCTGATCCTCACTCCAGTGGTGGAGATATCAGGTGGATAGGGGGGTGCCGTCCCACGATGCCGTCATCCCGGGACGCGCAGCGGACCCGTGATCCAGAGCGTCATGCTGTCTCCAATGTGCACAGTCACAGAAGCGTGTTCTCACAAGCGTCCGCGCTCTGGGTTCCGGGTTCCGCTGCGCGGCCCCGGAATGACGGAGGGGATGAGCCGCGGCGCCTCCTTGCGCATCATCGGCAAGGCGAACCTTCCACCGAGCGTGGATACATTTTCGCAACTGGAAACACAGGCGACTGAAATCACTCGCTTTTCGATTTTTCCTTCGCAACTGGATTCACGCACCTTTCGCCTCCCGCATACTCCACCCCATCGCCCTCACGGGAACCTGGTGCGCACCGGGTATCAGGGAGGGCGGCGGTGTCCGGGTCGGCCGCGCCGGGGTATGATCGCGAAAGAGCGGGAAGCCGCTTCTTTCCGATCTTGCTCCATCGGTAGCGCGGTTTGGGGAGTCGATCCCCAAGACCCGGGCCCGGCGATGTGTCTGGCCGGCGGCGAGCTTTTAGCCCCGACCGTCCCACCATCGTCGCGGTGAAAACACCGGCGGGGCGCGGAAGTCGCGCCACGTACTAATAATTGAGAGGCTCGGCCCCGTGCCCCGCTTCCCGACTTTTCCCTCCGTGGCAGGGAGCGCTCTTTGAAACAGCCAGACTGCGAAAGCAGGGCGTGGCAACGAAGAAGTGCGGCTCTTACCCTCCCCTTGGAGGGGGAGGGTCGGCGCGCAGCGCCGGAGTGGGGTGCTGAAGCGCCAACCTCCGCGATTGGCCTATCCTTAACCCCACGAATGTGGGGGAAGAGGTGGCCCGGACGCCTGCCCTCGCCTCAGGCCTTCATCAGCCACTCATGCTCGGGCGCGTTGTGGAACTTCCATGTCCGCTTCGGGCCGGCCATGACGTTCAGGTAGTAGAGGTCGTAGCCGTGGCAGGCGGCGCAGGGGTGGTATCCTTTCGGCACCAGCGTCACGTCGCCGTCCTCGACCGCCATAACCTCGTCCAGCTCGCGTTTACCCGCCGCGTCTGCGTCCGTGTAGACGCGCTGGAAGGCAAAACCCTGCGGCGGATTCAGCCGGTGATAGTAGGTCTCCTCGAGATAGGATTCGGCCGGCAGCGCATCGCGGTCGTGCTTGTGGGGCGGATAGCTCGACGTGTGGCCGCCCGGCGTGATGACCTCAACAACCAACAGTGAGTCAGCAGGTTTGCCCTCCGGCAGGATGTTGGTGACGTAGCGCGTGTTGGTGCCCTTGCCGCGCACCTCCTGCCCGAGATCGTCAGGCCCAATCAGCCGGACTGGCAGGCCCCCGCCGAGGCCGGGCGCGGAGCAGACCGCCAGTTCGAGATCGGTATCGGCGGTGACCGACCAGTCCGAACCCTCCGGCATATAGACCGACCACGGCTTGCCCTCGAAGGGATTCATGCGTTCGCCGATCAGGCCGAAGTCGTGGCCGCCGGCCGTTACCTTCGCCTTGCCGGTGATGATGACAAGGCAGACCTCACGGCTGCCGGTGTTTTCCGCAACACTATCGCCGGGCTGCAGCCGATGCAGGTCGAAGCCGACATAGGTCCAGCCGGCGTTTTCAGGCGTCACATGCGCAACGCGACCGGTACCGGCTTTGCTCTTCACCTGCAGCTTCGACATCGTCTATTCCTTGTTTGCGGGCGGGCTATCGGCCGTGGCGTCGATGGCCGCAGGGGCGTCCGTCGCCTGAGGCTGCTCGACAGGCTCCTTGTAGAGATAGAGGAACTGCCAGACGGCATAGGCCGTGAAGGCAGCAGCAATCCAACCCCACATGGACGAGCCATTCCAGAATTCAAAGACCGACCAGCCGGCGCAGACCGCGATGATGGCGATGCGGCGCCAGAGCGGCCGGAAAAACGGGTGCTCGTGATCTTTCAAGAGTATTTCCTCGGTTGGTCGGTTCAGCTGGCCGGGAAGCCTTTCGTCTCGACCGTATAACCCGCCGCCGTCATGACGCGCATCAATTCCTTGTGGCCAACCTGTGCCATCTTCAACGGCGGGTTCTTTTTCGGATCCTGCTCGGCCTCGACCACGAACCAGCCTTCATAGCCATAGTCGGCGAATTTCTTCACGATCGCGCCAAAATCGAGCGAACCGTCACCGGGAACGGTGAAGGCACCTAGCGCCACCGCATCAAGGAAGGACTGCGTCTTCCAGTCGAGCGCTTTGATAACGTCCATGCGCACGTCCTTCACATGGACATGGCTGATGCGCTTGTGATGCCGGTCGATCGCGGCCAGCACGTCGCCGCCGGCAAACGCAAGGTGGCCCGCGTCGAGCAGCAGCGGAATGCCCTCGCCGGAATGGTTCATGAAGGCGTCGAGCTCGTGCTCGAACTGCACGACCGCCGCCATGTGGTGGTGATAGGAAAGCGGCATGCCCTGGTCGGCGCACCACTCGCCGAATTCGGTGAGCTGCTTCGCGTAGGCCTTCATCTCGTCATCGCTGAGCACGGTCTTGCCCGCGAGTGGCTTGGTACGGTCGCCCTGGATCGAGCGGCCGACCTCGCCATAGACGATGCAGGGTGCGTCGACCGCCTTGAACAGCTCGATCATCGGCAGGATACGATCCTTGTTGGCGGCGAGATCGCTATCGGCCGCCAGCGTGCCTGAGAACCAGCCGCCGCAGAGCGTCACGTCGGCGGCTTTCAGGATCGGCAGCATAATCTTCGGATCGTTGGGAAACCGTCGGCCCATCTCCATGCCGGTGAAGCCTGCCGAGCGCGACTGGCGCAGGCACTCCTCCAGCGAGACGTCATCGGACAGTTCGACCAGATCGTCGTTCCACCATGCAATGGGGGACATGCCAAGCTTGGCTTTCAAGGAAGTACTCCGTTTGGGTGGCCACGCAGTCTCAGTTCACGAGATGCTGCATCTTTCGCTTTTTCTCATAGTCCTTGCGCGCCTTGTTGACGCTCGGGCGCGTCGAGACTTCCGGCACGGCGACATCCCACCAGTGGCCGCCGGCCTCAGTGGAAACGAGCGGATCGGTGTCCATGACGATGACGCTGGTGCGATCGTCCTTCTCGGCGTCCTTCAAGGCGCGCTCGAGCTCGGCAATCGACTCGACCTTGCGCCCGATCGCGCCCATGGACGCGGCATGCGCGGCGAAGTCGATCTCGGAGGGGCGCTCGTGCAGCGTGTCGTGGAAGAGGTTGTTGAAGTTCGCGCCACCAGTCGCCATCTGCAGCCGGTTGATGCAGCCGAAGCCCCGGTTGTCGAGGACCACGATGGTCAGCTTCTTGCCGAGCATGACCGACGTCGCGATCTCGGAGTTGGCCATCATGTAGGAGCCGTCGCCGAGCATGACGATGACGTCCTGCTCGGGCCGCGCGATCTTGACGCCGAGCCCGCCGGCGATCTCGTAGCCCATGGTCGAATAGCCGTAATCGAGGTGGTAGCTGCCGGGCGCGCCGGCCGGCCACAGCTTGTGCAGTTCGCCCGGCAGGCCGCCGGACGCGCAGACCAGCGTCGCATTGGAACTGCGCGAGCGATGCACGGCGCCGATCGCCTGTGCGTCCGACGGCAATGCGTTGGTGGGGTCGGTGACGGCCTTCGCGGCTTTCAGCCACGCGGCCTTGGCGTCCTTCGCTGTCTTGACCCACGAGGCCGGCGATTTCCAGCTGGTTAGCCGGCTTTCCAATGCTTCCAGCCCAGCCTTCGCGTCGGCGACCAGCGGCAGGCCGCTGTGCTTGCCCGCGTCGAAGGGCTGGGCGTTCAGGCCAATGATCTTCGCGCCGTCGGCCTTGAAAAGCGCCCACGATCCCGTCGTGAAGTCCTGCAGGCGTGACCCGACGGCGAGCACCACATCAGCCTGTTCTGCGAGCAGGTTGGATGCCGACGAGCCGGTGACGCCGACCGAGCCCATGTTCAGCGGGTGGACATGCGGCAGGCTGGACTTGCCGGCCTGCGTCTCCATGACCGGGATGCCGTGCTTTTCGGCGAAGGCCTTCAGCGTCTCGGTGGCTTCGGAGTAGAGGACGCCGCCGCCAGCGATGATGACGGGCTTCTTGGCTGCCTTCAGTGCCGCGACTGCTGCGTCGAGCTCGCGTGCGTCGGGCTGTGGGCGGCGGGGAATCCACACGCGCTCGGCAAAGAAGCTTTCGGGATAGTCGAAGGCTTCCGCCTGGACGTCCTGACAGAGCGACAGGGTGACCGGGCCGCAGTCGGCGGGGTCGGTCAGGACGGCCATGGCGCGCTGCAGCGCCGGGATTATCTGCTCGGGCCGCGTGATGCGGTCGAAATAGCGCGAGACGGGACGGAACACGTCATTGGCGCTGACCGTGCCGTCGCCAAAACTTTCGACCTGCTGCAGCACCGGATCCGGAGCGCGGTTGGCGAAGACATCACCGGGCAGCAGCAGCAGTGGCAGGCGGTTGACATGCGCGAGTGCTGCGGCCGTGACCATATTGGTCGCGCCGGGGCCGATGGAGGAGGTCGCAGCCATGAAGCGGCGGCGGAAATTGGCCTTGCCGAAGGCGATGGCCGCATGCGCCATCGATTGCTCGTTGTGGGCGCGGTAGGTCGGCAATTCGTCGCGCACCTGATAGAGCGCCTCGCCGACGCCGGCCACGTTGCCGTGGCCGAAGATCGCCCAGACGCCGCCGAAGATAGGCAGCTTCTTGCCATCGATTACGGTCATCTGCCGCGTCATGAAGCGGGTCAGCGCCTGCGCCATGGTCAGGCGAATGGTCTTGGTCATGATAGTCCTCCCGCTTCCTTATGCAGCCTTGCGGCCGCGCGCGGCAAGCCAGGCATCGGTCAGGCTTTCGAAACGATGCGCCATGTCTGATATCGCTGCCTCGTCGTCAATCTTGCCGGATAGCCATTTCTCGGCGGCGTCGGCAAACAGCGTGCGGCCGACCGCGAAGCCCTTGACGACAGGCGCGTTGGCCGTCGCCCGGAAGGCGGCTTCGAGCTCGGCCTGCGGCGCGTCGAGGCCGAGAAGCACCACGCCACGGCACCATGGGTCGTTCTTTTCGATCACCGCCTCGATGTTGGCCCAGGCCGCGCTGGACGCCTGCGGCTCCAGCTTCCACCAGTCCGGCTTGATGCCCAGCGCGAAGATTTCTTCCAGCGCGCGCGGAATCGTGTCGTCCTCCAGCCGGCCATGCTTGCCGGCGATGATCTCGACCAGAAGCTCACGCCCGACCCGTCGCGAAGCGTCGAACAGCGCGCGCAGCTTCTCCTGCTGCTCCGCCTTCAGATGCTCGGGATCGTCGGGATGGTAGAAGCACAGGCACTTGATGCAGTGATCGACCGGCCAGTCGATCAGCTGCGAGCCGATATCCTGGCTGAACTCGAAGCGCAGCGGCCGCGAGCCCGGCAGTTCGACCGGCCGTCCAAGCCATGAGAAGCCGTGCTTGGCGAATTCGAACATGGCGCTGCGGCCATGCTTCTCGTCAAGCAGCATGCCGTAGCCCTCGCGGCCCTTCGCCACCCGGGCCGCGGCCTTCACGGCCAGCACCTTGAAGTCGCCGATCCGGCTCCCGTCCGCATTCACCTTGCGGGCAATTTCCTCCAGCTGCATGCGGTGGTCGCAGGCAAAGGCCATGAGCGAGGGGATGTCGCCGCGTCGCGTCGTCGCCCAGTGGATGTGGTTGATCGCCTCGTCCTTGCGCAGGGCAAGATGCTTGCTGCCGTTCTTGAGAAAGAACTGCATCTCCTCGAAGGTCGGATATTCCGGCGCGCAGAGCAGGCGCGAGACGGCGAAGGCGCCGCAGGCATTGGCCCAGGTGGCGGCTGTCTCGAAGCTTTCGCCGCCGAGCCAACCGCGCAGCAGGCCGGACATGAAGGCGTCGCCCGCGCCGAGCACGTTGTAGATTTCAATTGGAAAACCCTTGCCGACGATACCGTCCTCCAGATCGTCGGAGATCGGCCCGTCATAGACGATGCAGCCCTTGGCGCCGCGCTTCAGAACGATGGCGGCGTTCGAAACCGCGCGGATCGCCTTCAGCGAACCCAGCACGTCGTCCGCGCCGGACGCGATCATGATCTCCTCCTCGGTGCCGACGATGAGGTCGCAGTCCGGCAGGATCTGCCGCATCTTGGCCGACACGACATCCGATTTCACGTAGCGCTCGAAACCCTCGGCATGGCCGGCCAGTCCCCAGAGGTTGGGACGGTAGTCGATGTCGAACGCGACCTTGCGGCCGTGGGCCTTCGCGATGCGGATCGCCTTGAGCTGCGCGGCTTCGGTGTTGGGGCGGGAGAAATGCGTGCCGGTAACGATGATGGAGCGGGAGGAGGCGATGAAGGCCTCGTCCACGTCGGCCTCCGAGAGCGCCATGTCGGCGCAATCTGTGCGCACGAAGATCATTGGCGACACGCCTTCGTCCTCCACCGACAGCAGGACCAGCGCGGTCAGGCGTTCCTTGTCCGTGGTGACGCCCTCGACATTCACGCCCTCGCGCGCGAGCTGCTCGCGGATGAAGCAGCCCATCTGCTCGTCGCCGACGCGGGTCAAAAGCGCCGAGCGCAGGCCGAGCCGCGCCGTGCCGACCGAGATGTTGGTAGGGCAGCCTCCGACGGCCTTGGTGAAGGAGGCGATGTCCTCCAGCCGCGAGCCGATCTGCTGGCCATAAAGGTCGACCGACGCGCGCCCGATGGCGATGACGTCGAGCTGACCGGGTTCACCTGCCCTTACCACGATTTACTCCCTGCCTGATGTCTGCTTGTTGTGTTACGAGATTGTCGGGAATGAAACACAAATTCCATTTGACAGTCAACGTGGAATATTTATTCTATTTCGGAAAATCCGACATATCGGGAGGAAGAGCATGATTTCGATCGGGCTGCTGGGCGCGGGCCGCATAGGACAGATTCATGGCCGCAACATCGCCGGCTCGCCGCGCGCGCGGCTTGCGGCGATCGCCGACCCGTTGCCCGAGGGCGCCAAGGTGCTGTCGGCTGCGACTGGCGCTCCGGTCAAAACGCCGGATGAAATCATCGCCGACAAGAGCATCGACGCGATCCTGATCGGCACGCCGACCGACACGCATGCGGATTTCATCGACCGCGCGGCGAAAGCCGGCAAGGCCGTGTTCTGCGAGAAGCCGGTCGACCTCAGCTCGGCGCGGATCATGAAGACGCTGGAGCGGGTTGAGAAGGCGGGCGTGCCGCTGATGATCGGCTTCAACCGCCGTTTCGACCCGAATTTCGCGGCGCTGCAGAAACGCCTCGCGGACGGCGTCGCGGGCGAGGTCGAACTCGTCACCATCCTCTCGCGCGATCCCGGCCCGCCGCCGGTCTCCTATATCGAACGCTCCGGCGGCCTCTTCCGGGACATGATGATCCACGACTTCGACATGGCGCGCTTCCTGCTTGGCGAAGATGCCGTCGAGGTGTTCGCGGTGGGGTCGGCTCTGGTCGACAAGGCGATCGGCAAGGCCGGCGACGTCGATACGGCTGCGGTCGTGCTGAAGACGGCCAGCGGCAAGATCTGCCAGATTTCGAACTCGCGCCGGGCCACTTACGGCTACGACCAGCGCGTCGAGGTTCACGGCTCCAAAGGCCTGCTGTCTGCCGGAAACATACACGAGACCACCGTGCAGTTCGCCGGGGCGAAGGGCATCAGCGCCGATCCCGTGCAGAACTTCTTCCTCGAACGCTATGCCGGAGCCTACAAGGCTGAGATCGAGGCGTTCATTGACGCGATCGTGAAGGGAAAGAAGCCGAAGCCTGATGGCGAGGACGGCCTGAAAGCGCAACTGATGGCCGATGCGGCGACAAAGTCTCGCGAGACGGGCAAGCCCGTGAAGATCGGCTGAGGGATAGTCATATGACCGACTCGTTCAAGCACTCGTCCCTCAAGGGCAAGGTCGCCATCGTCACCGGCTCGACGCAGGGGCTGGGCGAAGGCACGGCGCATCTGTTTGCGGATCGCGGGATCTCGGGCCTCGTCATCACCGGGCGCAACGCAGCGCGCGGCGCGAAGGTTAAGGCCGACCTCGAAGCCAGGGGCGTGAAGACGATCTTCGTACAGGCCGACCTGGCTTCGATGGACGACACGCGCAGGATTACGGCGGAGGCCGACAAGGCCTTCGGCCGGGTCGACATCCTCGTGAACTCGGCAGGGATCACCGACCGCGGCACCATCTGGGACACCAGCCCGGAACTGTTCGACACCATGTTCGCCGTCAATGTCCGCGCGCCTTTCTTCCTGATGCAGGACGCGCTGAAGGTGATGAAGCGCGAGAAGATCCAGGGCTCCATCGTCAACATCATCTCGATGTCGGGGCATGGTGGCCAGAGCTTCATCACGGCCTATTGTTCGTCCAAGGGCGGGCTGATCGCACTGACACGCAACGTCGCTGCGGCCGTGATGAACTATCGTATCCGCGTCAACGGCCTGACCATCGGCCACATGAACACGCCGGGCGAAGACCGCATCATGAAGACCTATCATGGCGCGCAGGACGGCTGGCTGGCGCAGTCGGAAAGGACGAAGCCCTTCGGCCGGTTGCTGGAGGTCGACGAGGTGTCGCGCGCGATCGCCTATCTGGCGAGCGACGAGAGCGGCATGATGACCGGCTCGATCATCGACTTCGACCAGCAGGTGCGCGGCGCGGGCGACGCGCCGATGCCGTCGCCGCCTGTGGAGTGAGGTTACTTCTCGCCGCGCCTCGCAGCGACCGCAACCGATAGCGTCATGGCGACTGCCATAGTCGTCGCCATCGAACGGAAGCCTTCGAAATCGGCTTCCCCGACTTCGATCAGGACGTCGGCGGGCGCAGCGATGGGCGAGAAGACCGAGTCCGTTATCGCCACGATCTTCGCGCCCCGCGCCCGCGCGTTTCCCGTCAGCGTCACGGTCTCGCTGGCATAGGGCGTGAAGCTGATCGCAAGCGCCGCGTCCCGCGCCGATACGAAGCCGGCCTGCTCCGCCCCCATGCCGGCCACCGCGTCGATGAGGATGTTGCGCACGCCGAGCTTCCCCATGGCGTAGCTCATGTAGGAGGTGATGGGGAAGGATCGGCGCAGGCCGATCAGGTAGATCGTCTCGGCGCGGGCGAGCAAATCGACGGCCCGGTCAAGAGCGGCGCGGTCGGCGCCCGTCCGGAACGCCGCGACGGACTGCTCCGTCGCCTCGAGAAAGCCATCGAGAACAAGGCTGGAACGGCTCGCCGAAATGCCCCTCTGACGCATACGTGCGATGCGTTCGTCGTAGCTCGGGACGCGTTCGCGCAGCCGTGCCCGAAACACATCCTGCAGATCGGAAAAGCCCTGGAAGCCGAAATTCTGGGCGAAGCGCACGAGCGTGGAGGGCTGTACCTCGGCCGACTGGGCGACGCTCGCAGCCGTTCCAAAGGCGATCTCGTCCGGGTTGTCCAGTGCGTATATTGCGACCTGGGCGAGACGCTTGGGCAACGACGGACGCCGTTCCACGATCAGGGCGCGAAGAGCCTCGAAATCTTTTGGCGCATTCGCCGTCTCAGCGTCGGTCATCATGCTTCACCTCCCGGCCATGCCCTTGACCATGGCGGGACGTGAACCGCAACGGCAAAAACATCGCTTGACGGATCATGCCAGCAATGGAATAAATGTTCCAGCAGAAAAAACAAATGGCATGTTTGTTCCGTTTTCTGTGAACGCGGTCCGATGGCGGAGGAGCTGCGGATCGCCTCTTGGGTTCTACCAATCGGGAGGTAATTTCATGAAATCCGTTGTAAAATCGCTTCTTGCCGCGACGGCGCTTGCCGCGTCGCTGTTTGCCGCCAATGCACAGGACACGCAGATCATCGTCGTCAGCCACGGCCAGGCTTCCGATCCGTTCTGGTCGGTCGTCAAGAACGGCGTCGCGCAGGCGGCGACCGACATGGGCGTCAATGTCGACTACCGCGCACCAGAGACCTTCGACATGGTCGCGATGGCGCAGCTAATCGATGCTGCCGTCAACCAGAATCCCGCAGGATTGATCGTCTCCATTCCAGACGCCGATGCGCTCGGCCCGTCCATCCAGAAAGCAGTTGCGGCCGGCATTCCGGTCATCTCCATGAATTCCGGCTCGGATGTATCCAAAGGCCTTGGCGCGCTGCTGCATGTTGGACAGGACGAATTCGACGCAGGTAAGGCCGCCGGCGAGAAGCTCAAGGAACTCGGCGGCAAGAAAGCCATCTGCATCAACCAGGAAGTCGGCAACGTCGCCCTCGACCTGCGCTGCAAGGGCTTCGCCGAAGGTTTTGGCGACTCGACCGTGCTTCCGGCCAGCATGGATCCGGCCGAGGTGACTGCCAAGGTGAAGGCGGCGCTCTCCTCTGACGCCGCCATCGACACCATCCTCAGCCTTGGCGCATCAACGGCGGGCGAGCCAGCGCTGGTGGCGATTGCCGAATCCGGGGCAGAAGGCAAGGTAAAGATCGGCACGTTCGACATGTCGGCCGGCTTCCTGCAGGCCATCGTCGACGGCAAGGCAACCTTCGCGATTGACCAGCAGCAGTACCTGCAGGGCTACCTGCCGGTGACGTTCCTGGCGCTCAACGCCAAGTACGGCCTGATGCCGGGCGGCAACGTTCCCTCCGGCCCGAACCTGATCACCAAGGAAAAGGCCGCGCAGGTCATCGACCTGTCGACAAAGGGCATCCGCTAAGCGGTTTGCGCCGAACCTGGGAAGGCCACCTGCGTGGCCTTCCCTTAGTCCCAAAACAAAGAAAATCGGCCCCAAAGGGCATCGGAACGGGAGGAAGCCATGTCCCAGCAGGAAGCGGCCAACCTTGCGTCCGCCAAGGACGAGCGGCTGAAAGAAGCCCCCCTTGTCTTGCGCCTGATGCGCAGGCCCGAACTCGGCGCGGTGATGGGACTGATGATCGTCACCGTCTTCTTCATCGTTGTGGCGAACGCGACGATGTTCGAGTTCTCGGGCATCATGAATTTCCTCGCGCCGGCCGCCCAGCTCGGCATCCTGGCCATAGGCGCGTCGTTGCTGATGGTCGGCGGCGAGTTCGACCTTTCGGTCGGCTCCATGGTCGCCTTCACCGGCCTGATCTTCGCCGCCTGCGTCGTCACCATCGGTCTGCCGCTGCCCGTGGCGATCCTGCTGACGCTCGCCTTTGCGGCGGCGATGGGCCTGATGAACGGCCAGATCGTCATCCACACCGGGCTGCCCTCCTTCATCGTCACGCTGGCGTTCCTGTTCATCCTGCGCGGGTTGTCGCTGGTGGGATTGAAGTGGGCGACGGGCGGCTCGACGCAGCTTCGCGGCGTTCGGGAGGCCGCAACACAGACGCCGCTCGATTCCTTCTTCTACGAGATATTCGCCGGCGACGTGTTCGAGGGCCTGTTCTCCTGGCTCGCCGCCAACGACCTGATCGCGAAATTCCCGAACGGCCAGCCCAAGGTGACCGGCATCCCGGTCGAAATCGTCTGGTTTGCGCTCATTGCCGTGCTTGCCGCATGGGTGCTGACGCGCACGCGCTACGGCAACTGGATCTTCGCCGCCGGCGGCGACGCGAACGCGGCGCGCAATTCGGGCGTGCCGGTGCGGCGGGTGAAGACATCGCTGTTCATGATCACCGCCTGCTGCGCTGCACTGGTCGCCATCCTGACCGTGCTCGACTCCGGTTCGACGGATGCGCGGCGCGGCTTCCAGAAGGAATTCGAGGCCATCATCGCGGCCGTCATCGGCGGCTGCCTGCTGACCGGCGGCTACGGCTCCGCGATCGGTGCGGCGATCGGCGCGATCATCTTCGGCATGGTGCTGATCGGCCTCACCTACACCACCATCGACCAGGACTGGTATCTCGTCTTCCTCGGCGCAATGCTGCTGATGGCGGTGTTCTTCAACAACATCATCCGCAAGCGCGTGACGGGAGAACGCTGATGGCTGCCTCGTCCCACATCCCCCTCGTTGAAATGCGCGATATCGAGAAGCATTTCGGCTCGGTCATCGCGCTATCCGGCGTTTCCGTGACGGTGAACGCCGGCGAAGTTCACTGCCTGCTCGGCGACAATGGCGCGGGCAAGTCGACCTTCATCAAGACCATGGCCGGCGTGTTCAGGCCGACCAGCGGCCAGATGCTGATCGACGGAAAGCCGGTGACATTCTCCGGCCCGCGCGACGCGCTCGACGCCGGCATCGCCACCGTCTATCAGGATCTGGCGATGATCCCGCTGATGAGCGTGACGCGCAACTTTTTCATGGGCCGTGAGCCCGTGAAGGGCATCTGGCCCTTCCGCCATGTCGATTTCGATTTCTGCGACCGCGTCACCCGCGAGGAGATGAAGCGCATCGGCATCGACGTGCGCGATCCCGGACAGGCCGTCGGCACGCTTTCCGGCGGCGAGCGCCAGTGCGTCGCGATCAGCCGCGCCGTCTATTTCGGCGCCAAGGTGCTGATCCTCGACGAGCCGACCTCGGCGCTCGGCGTGCGCCAGACCTCGATGGTGCTGAAATACATCGACATGGTGCGCAAGAGGGGGCTGGGCGTCGTCTTCATCACCCACAATGTCCGCCACGCCATGGCGGTCGGCAACCGCTTCACCGTTCTGAACCGCGGCAAAACGCTTGGCACCGCAAGGCGCGGCGAGATCACGGCGGAAGAACTGCAGAACCTGATGGCCGGCGGCAGGGAACTGGCTGAGTTGTCGGACGAGCTTGGCGGGACGGTTTAGCGAGTAGGGAATAGTCAATAGGGAGTAGGGAGTAGGGAATCGCGAACTGGCTTCCCTGCTTCTCGACCATCCGGTACTCCACTTTCCCGTCCCTAATCGCTACTCACTATTCCCTACTCACTTCTTCTCGCGGAGACTCCCTTGAAACAGATCAATGTCGGCCTGATCGGCACCGGCTTCATGGGCAAGGCGCATGCGCTGGCCTGGAACTCCGTCCGCCCAGTCTTCGGCGACATGCCGCCGGTTCGGCTGCTGCATCTGGGCGAGGCCAGTCAGGAGCTGGCGCACCGCAAGGCTGCCGAATTTGGCTTCGAGAAGGCGTCGGGAGACTGGCGGCATGTCGTCGCCGACCCGGAGGTGGATGTCGTCTCGATCACCACGCCCAACAAGTTCCATCTGGAGATGGCGAACGCCGCACTGGCCGCAGGCAAACATGTCTGGTGCGAAAAGCCGATGGCCCCAAAGCTCGCCGAGGCAGAGGAGATGCTGGCCGCTGCCCGCGCCTCCGGCAAGACGGCCGTTCTCGGCTACAACTACATCCAGAACCCGGCGATCCGGCATATCCGCAAGCTGTTGGACGAGGACACGATCGGTGCGGTCAATCACGTGCGCATCGAGATGGACGAGGATTTCCTTGCCGATCCGGAAGCGCCGTTCCAACAGCGTCATGAGGCGATCAACGGCTGGGGCGCGCTGGACGATTTCGGCGTCCACCCGCTGTCGCTGATGCTGACGCTGTTTGGCCGCGTCACACGCGTGATGTGCGACATGGCCAAACCCTATCCAACGCGCAAGACGCCGGAGGGCGACCGCGAGGTCGAGGTCTATGACATCGCGACGATCCTGCTCAGGCTGGAGAACGGTGCGTCCGGCTATATCGCGGTGAGCCGCACCGCATGGGGCCGCAAGGGCCGCATCGCCATCCAGATTTTCGGCGCCAAGGGCTCCATTCTCTACGACCAGGAGCGGATGAACGAGGTGCAGCTCTACGTCACCGCCGACCGGCCGACCGAGCAGGGCTTTCGCACCATCCTCAGCGCGCCACACCACGCGCCGTACGACAAGTTCATCCCCGCCGCCGGGCACAATCTTGGCTTCAACGACCTTAAGATCATCGAATGCCGACAACTGATCGCGCGCATGATGGGACAGCCCAGCGTGTCGGTCAGCTTCGAGGAGGGCATTCTCATAGAGCGCACGATTGCCGCCATGGGCAGGTCGTTCCAGCAGTCGCAGTGGGTGGACGTCGGCTGAATCCGCGTTGAGCGTCATGGCGCGGCCTGCTAAGGCGCGCCATGCCTGATCTGCCGACACTACCAGTCACAGAAGTGCTGCCGCAGCTTGCGGCGGCGCTCGCGTCGGGCAATTCCGCTGTGCTGGTGGCGCCCCCCGGCGCCGGCAAGACCACGCTGGTGCCGCTGGCGTTGCTGGAGGCAATTTGGGCCGGCAGCGGCAAGATCGTGTTGCTGGAGCCGCGCCGGTTGGCGGCCCGTGCCGCGGCGCGACGCATGGCATCCCTCCTCGGCGAGGAGCCGGGCGCAACGGTCGGCTACGCCATGCGCATGGAAAGCCGCATGTCGGCCAAAACGCGCATACAGGTGGTCACCGAGGGTGTGCTGGCGCGCATGATCCTCGACGATCCGGAACTCCCTGGGGTCGCAGCCGTGCTGTTCGACGAATTTCATGAGCGTTCGCTCGACGGCGACTTTGGCCTCGCGCTGGCGCTCGACGTGCAGGGCGCGCTGCGGCCAGATTTGCGGATCATAGTCATGTCGGCGACGCTCGACGGCGGGCGGGTTGCCAAGCTGCTTGAGGGCGCACCGGTCATCCAGAGCCAAGGTCGCAGCTTTCCGGTCGACATACGCTACGACGAACGCCCGGCCGGCGTACCCGTCGAAGACGCGATGGCCAAGGCCATTCGAGAAGCGGTTGCGGCTGAAGCCGGCAGCGTGCTGGCCTTCCTGCCCGGGCAACGCGAAATCGAACGTATGGCCGAGCGGCTGGTGGGGCGCTTGCCGGATCATGTCGACGTCGTTCCCCTTTATGGCCAGCTCGACGGCAAGGCGCAGGACGCCGCCATCCGGCCGGCTGCGGTGGGCCGTCGCAAGGTGGTTCTCGCCACCTCCATCGCCGAGACGTCGATCACCATCGATGGGGTGCGGGTCGTCATCGATTCCGGCCTGTCGCGCCTGCCGCGCTATGAACCATCGACCGGTCTGACGCGGCTGGAAACAGTTCGCGTTTCGCGAGCATCTGCCGACCAGCGCGCCGGCCGCGCCGGGCGCACGGAACCCGGTATCGCGCTCAGGCTCTGGCGCGCCGAGCAGACTGCAGCGCTTCCCGCCTTCACGCCGCCTGAAATTCTTCAGGCGGATCTTTCCGGCCTCGTGCTCGATTGTGCGGCGTTCGGCGTGGCTGATCCGACGACATTGCGTTTCCTCGATCCGCCCCCGGCGTCCGCACTCAATGAAGCGAAGGCGCTGCTTTCGCGGCTTGGCGCGATCGATGAAAACGGACAGCTCACCGACGCGGGCAAGGCGATGCGCGGCCTCGCGCTACCAGCGCGACTAGCGCATATGGTGGCGGAAGCAGCGAGGCAGGGCCAGGCGCAAACGGCAGCCGAGCTTGCGGTGCTGATTACGGAACGCGGGCTAGGCGGAGACAGCGTCGATTTGGAGCGACGGCTGACGCGCTTCCGCAGCGAACGCGGTCCACGCGCCAGCTCGGCCAAGGGATTGGCCGAGAGGCTGGCGCGACAGGCAAGCGCAGGGCAATCTCGGCGTGGCGACCATGCCCCCGGCGTCGGCGCGCTGCTTCTTCATGCATGGCCGGATCGCGTGGCGAAGGCGCGAGGCGAGCGGGGGCGCTTCCTTTTCGCCAACGGCAGCGGTGCACAGCTCGATGCGGCCGACCCGCTGGCGGGCGAAGCGTTCCTCGTGGTGGCCGACCTGCAGGGCAAGGCACAGGCGGCGCGGATCGCATCGGCTGCGGCTGTCTCGGAAGAGGATGTGGGGGAAATCCTCGGCGACAGCATCGAGGCCCGAACCGAAACTGCGTTTGATCCGGCGCGCCGGGCCGTGCGTGTACGTGAAATCGCGCGGCTGGGCGCGATAGTGCTTTCCGAGCGCATGCTGCCCGCTCCTTCAGGTTCCGATGCCGATCGGGCGATTCTGGATGCAATCCGCCAGCATGGGCTAGCATTGCTTCCGTGGAACAAGGACGCCGAGACGCTGCGCAAGCGCCTGTCGTGGCTGCATCGTGGATTGGGCGAACCGTGGCCTGATATGTCCGACGCAGCGCTGACAGCGACGCTGGACGACTGGCTGCTGCCGTTCCTGAGTGGCGAGGCATCTCTCGCCCGCATCGACCCCGCTATCCTGCGCGCCGGCCTGATGTCGCTGGTCCCGCACGATCTGCAACGCAGGATCGAAGCGCTCGCGCCGACACATTTCGATGCGCCGTCCGGCAGCCATGTGCCGATTTCCTACGATGGCGAATGGCCGGTGCTGTCAATTCGTGTGCAGGAGCTCTTTGGCCTGGATACGCATCCGGCCATCGCAAATGGTAAGGTATTACTTACGCTTGAGTTGCTCTCGCCTGCGCATCGACCGATCCAGACGACACGCGACCTGCCCGGTTTCTGGCGCGGCTCATGGGCCGATGTCCGGGCCGACATGCGCGGGCGCTATCCGAAGCATGTCTGGCCGGAAGATCCACGAACCGCGCAGGCCACCGCCCGCGCCAAGCCACGCGGGACATGAAGCAATTCCAGATCAAACCGCTATAGTGGAACGATGACAGCGCTTATTGCATCCGATCCCGGCATCAGCCAGCGGCTTCGCCTCAACACGCTGATACGTCTGCGCTGGCTGGCGGTGGTCGGCCAGAGCATCACCGTGATCTTCGTCGCCTGGGGACTGGGGTTCCCGTTCCCGGTGATGTCATGCTTCGCGCTGATCTTCAGTTCGGCCGCGCTCAACATGTACCTGGCGCTGGACTATCCGGAATCGCACCGGCTGCCGCCGATCGCGGCCTTCGCCATCCTGACCTTCGACGCGCTGCAGCTTTCCGGCCTGCTCTACATGACAGGTGGCCTGACCAATCCCTTCGCGCTGCTTTTGACCGTCCCGGTCGTCATTTCGGCAACCTCGCTGCCTCTCGGCATGACGGCGATGCTGGGCGGCGTGGTGATGGCGATGTCGACACTGCTCGCCTTCTTTCATTTGCCGCTGCCTTGGTACGACGGCGCGGAACTGGCGATGCCGTTCGTCTTCACGGCCGGCGTATGGGTGGCGCTGGTGTCCTCCATCACCTTCACCGCGATCTACGCGTTCCGCGTCGCCGAGGAAGCGCGACTGCTCGCCAATGCCCTGTCGGCGACCGAACTCGTGCTGCAACGCGAGCAGCATCTGTCGGCGCTCGACGGGCTGGCGGCGGCGGCGGCGCACGAACTCGGCACGCCACTTGCGACGATCGCGCTGGTGGCGCGCGAGATGGAACGCTCGCTCGGTGCCGACCAGGCGCACGCGGAGGACGTGAAGCTGCTTCGCTCTCAGACCGAACGCTGCCGCGAAATCCTCAAGCAGTTGACCAGCCTGTCGACCGAGAGCGAGGCGCATCTGGCGCGGTTGCCGCTGACCTCGCTCGTCGAAGAGATCACGGCGCCGCATCGCGATTTCGGCATATCGATCAAGCTCGATCCGGGCGAGAGGCAGGGGCCGGAGCCGGTCGGTCGGCGCAACCCCGGCGTGATCTACGGCCTCGGCAACCTCGTCGAGAACGCGGTGGACTTCGCCAAGGAGCGGGTCGTCATCCGCTGGCGCTGGAACGACAACGAGGTCGCCTTCGCCATTGTGGACGATGGTCCCGGCTTCCCACCCGACATCGTCGGCCGCATTGGCGAACCGTATATGTCGACGCGGCAAGGCGTGGAGCGCGGCGGAGGTCTCGGCCTCGGGTTGTTCATCGCCAAGACCCTGCTGGAGCGCTCGGGCGCCGCGCTGGTGTTCAGCAATTCGAGCAAGCCGGGCGAGGGAGCCATCGTCGAGATTTCATGGCACCGCGCGGCTTTCCTCGCCTCGGCGCAGGAGCCGGAACGCATGTTCGACACGGCCTGAGGCCGGAAAGCCGGACCAAATCGCGGCGAAAATTGGACAAGCCGGCCCGCTGGACTTATTTGAGAGCGAAAGAAGAAAGACGGGATAAAATTATGAACGCCGAATCCACCGACGCGGGCCAGATCGAAGGCGACGCGTCGCTTCTGCTGGTGGACGACGACAAGCCCTTCGTCACCCGCCTGGCGCGCGCCATGGAAGGTCGGGGCTTCGTGGTCGACACCGCCGAAAGCGTCGAGGAGGCTGTCGCCAAGGCCCGGGCAAACCCGCCGGCCTATGCGGTGGTGGACATGCGGCTCGGCGACGGTAACGGGCTTGACGTGGTGGCCGCGATTCGCGAGGGGCGCGACGATGCCCGCACAGTGATCCTGACCGGCTATGGCAACATCGCGACAGCGGTGACGGCGGTGAAGCTCGGCGCGGTCGATTATCTGTCGAAGCCGGCCGACGCCGACGACATCTATGCCGCGCTGACGCGCACCACGGGTGAGCGCGCCGCGCCGCCGGAAAATCCGATGTCGGCCGATCGTGTTCGCTGGGAGCATATCCAGCGGGTCTACGAAATGTGCGAAAGAAACGTCTCGGAGACGGCGCGGCGGCTGAATATGCATCGCCGCACGTTGCAGCGCATACTGGCAAAACGCGCCCCGCGCTGAGGCGAGGCGCGTCCGGGCCCGGATTACTTCCAGAGGCCATTGACCCAGGCAACGTACGCCGGGTTGAGGCGCACGGCAGTATTGAACTGCTGGCTTTCGGCGACGTTGACCCCGACGACGACGCGTTGCTTCAGCCCTTCGTCATAGGCATAGACCGCGCTGCCGCTGGAGCCCGGATAGGTGTCGCAGTCATAGGCGAAGTTCTCGATGCCGACATTTTCCGCCACCACGTCGCAGGTCGCGCGCCACATCAGCGCCGGCGGCGTCTTGTCGCCGGGATAGCCGACGATGTTGGCGGTGAAATCGCCGAGCTCGTCATAATTGGCGTAGCCCAGCCAGCCGAGATTGTCGCCGACAGGATCCTTTAGCGTGATGATGCCGAGATCCCACGGCACGACCGAGCCGTAGAAACCCTGATAGTTGGTGACGAAGCCTTCGAGGATCGACATCGACTCCGCCGGGAAGGCGCCATAGGGTGCGTCCTCGAAGCCGTTCAGCCCGGGAGCAAAAACGACGTCGGTCAGCCACTCCTGGTCATCGACGCTGTAGACGCAGTGCGCCGCCGTCAGAACCGTGCGCGGACCGATCAGCGTGCCGGAGCAGCTACCCGTGCCGCTCTTCGATTGCGCCTGGATATAGCCGAACACCCGGAACGGATAGACCTTGGTGTTCTGGATCTGGACGCGGTCGTCCGGCCCGAAGATCTGCCGCCCGGCCTCGCCCTCGTTCTCGAACGCCGGATCGCCTGACTTGTCGAGATTGCGCGTGCCCTTTTCGGCCTCGCGCTTGATCTCCTCGATCACGAGGTTCTTCAGCTCGTCGCTCGGCGCGGCGCGCGTCACATTGCCGTCGGCCGAACGGGTCAGGACGCCGAACGATTCGACCGCCTTGTTCTCGTCCAGCGGCGCGGCGCGCGAGGCCTCGCCGTCCTCGATCTTCGGTGGCGACATCGGCTTGGCCGCGCCAAGCTCGATTTCGACGCCCGGCGCCGCGCGCGGCTGCTCGCCATTGCCGGGGCTGGCTTGGCCCATCTGGGCCATGGCGGGAACCGCCCACATGGCGGTCGACGCCAGCGCAAGCATGGCGATGTTCTTAGCAAGTTTGGTCACTGTGAGACTCTCCCAAAAGTCAGCAAGGGCCGCATCACTTAACGTAAACTTTGTCGAGATCGTGATGAAGGAAGAGCGATTCGTCTCCGCCGCCGAAACCCCGCCGTCCTGCCTCGACAATGCCGCATGGTGCCCAAATTAATCCAAGATTGGAAATGACAAATCGCTGTCTCTTGGCCCGTGAGGGGCTATGATGAACAGGCGTGGGGCCGGGCAAAGGGGTTTGGATTTCGGCCTTCGCGCGAACGAAAGTCTCAGGAGGTCATTTTGATCGGCATGAAGAATCTGGCGCCGCTCGCGGCGATAGCCCTGCTGTACAGTGCCGCGCCCGGAACGGTGTCGGCGCAGGAGGCGCGGCCCGAACTGTCGCCAATGAGCCGCGTGACGGCTGCCCGGGCCGAACAGGCGAAAGTGAAAGGAGACTCGGGCGACCGCGTCTTCGGCGGCAACGAGGCCGATCCCGGCGAATGGCCGTTCCAGGTGGCGCTGCTGTCCAGCCAGATGCTGGATGACAGCCCGATCTCGCAGGCAAACGCGCAGTTCTGCGGCGGCAGCCTGATCGCGCCGCAATGGGTGCTGACCGCCGCGCATTGCGTGACCGATGGCGGCATGACGATTCCCGCGGACTCGGTGACGATCCTGACCGAGGCGACGGCCCTCACCGAGGGCAAGCGCTACGCCGTCGCGGAAGTCGTGCGACATGACGGCTACAGCGAGATGACGCTCGATAACGACATCGCGCTGATCAAGCTCGCGGAGCCCGCCACCGCGCCGACCGTGAAGCTGATCGAGGCTCGCGGCGAGGATGCGGGCAAGGTGCGTGTCACCGGCTGGGGCCGCATGGACAATGGCAGCTTCCCGGTCAACCTGATGGAGGCCGAACTCGAACTGCAGCCGAACGCGGCCTGCAACGCGGGCATCCGCGCGATCTATGCGCGCGATCTCGAGATGATCCTGCGCAACTTCGCCCCGCGCATGCACTATTCCGAAACGGGCATCACGACCGCGACCAAGTCGATGGTCGAGACGATGGCAGACAAGCTGACCGACAACATGATCTGCGCCGGCACCACAAGCGGTGTGCGGGATGCCTGCAACGGCGACAGCGGCGGGCCGTTGTTCGTGGAAGGCCCCGACGGCGTCGTCCAGGTCGGCGTCGTCAGCTGGGGTGAAGGTCCGATGGATGCGTCAGCGGCCTGCGGCCACGCCAACGCCTATGGCGTCTACACGCGCATCTCCAACTACAAGGACTGGATCGCCGAAAAGACGGCGCAGTAAACGATAAAATCAGTCAGCGAAGATCACGACGGCCTGACATCGTTCCGGCCGTCGTTTTTTTCAGGCAGGGCGATAGAGGAAATAGTCGAAGTCGGCCGGTTTCGCCGCGCCGCTTGTGTCGAAGGCGACCATACCGACGAACGCGCCGGTGAAGGAGCCATGTTCGCCGCGACCGGCTTCGTCCGAGACGATGCTGGCGTCCAGCGTTGGGCCGACCGGCTTCCAGTCCTGGCCTTGCCGGTAGCTGAAACGAAGCTCGGCGTGATCGACATCGGCCGCCAGCCCGATGGGTCCTTCGCCGAGCGGGATCGGCTCCGGCAGGGGAAAGGTAAGCCGGGCGTCGGGCCAATCGCCGAGACAGCTCATGATCGTGAGAACGCGGCCAAGTTTTTCGTCATGGGTGACGGCGAGGAAATGGAGCTTGTGCCGGTTGTAATAGAGCGTCAGGCCAGCGGCCTGCTGGAACGTCTCAGGCGAAAAGTCGAGTTCGGTTTCCGCGCGGAACGAAAAATCCTGCTGGCGTCGTGCGACAACGGCCTGCTCGAAGAAACTGCCTAGCGACTCCCTGCCGATGAGGCGCAGATGGCCCGGCCGTTCCGTCAGCGAGAAGATGCGCTCGGGGAAGGGCGTGCGCAGCCACTGGAAGTCGAGCGGCAGGCTGGCAGTATCGAAATCGTATCGCATCTCGGGGTCGTTCGCGGGCGGCACTGCCTCTGCGGGCGCTTCCACGTCGACCAGCGGGACGACGCTTCCATGCGCCATGCGCAGCCAGCCATCCTCGCCCCAGACGCATTTCTGGATGGCGGTCTCGCGCCCGAGCGGCGAGCGCCGCAGTCCGGGAAGCGGTCGCGAGCAAAGATGCGTGTGATAGAATTCTCCGTCCGGCGTTTCGACGATCTGGCCGTGGCCGGCACGAGGCAGCGGCGCATCGGCCGCGTCCTTCGACGTGATTATGTGCGCGTCGGGGTGCAGTTCGTACGGCCCGTCGATGCGGCGCGCGCGCGCCATGGTGACAGCATGGCTGTAGCCGGTACCGCCCTCGGCCGTCGTCAAATAGTACCAGCCGTTGCGCTTGAAAACATGCGGGCCCTCGACCAGCCCGAGTGACGTGCCCTTGAAGATGTTCTTCACCGGTCCGACGAGCGTTCCGGCAACCGGGTCGTATTCCTGCAGCAGGATGCCCGCGAAGGAAGGCGTCTTCGGCTGGCCGCCGACGCCATGCGAGACGTGGCTCCAGAGCATGTTGAGGAACCATTTTTTCCCGTCATCGTCATGGAAGAGGGACGGATCGAAGCCGGACGAGTTGACATAGACCGGATCCGACCACGGACCTTCGATGGCAGGCGCGGTGACGATGTAGTTGTGCGTGTCCTTGAAGTTGCCGTCGAGGCGTTTCACGTCAGTATAGACCAGCCAGAACAGGCCGTCGGCGTAGGACAGGCAAGGCGCCCACACCCCGCCGGAATCCGGGTTGCCGCGCATGTCGAGCTGGCTTGCCCGGTCGAGCGGACGCTGGACCAGCCGCCAGTTCACGAGATCGGTCGAATGGTGGATCTGGACGCCGGGATACCATTCGAAGGTGGACGTCGCGATATAGTAGTCGTGCCCCACCCTGCAGATGGACGGGTCTGGATTGAAACCGGGCAGGATGGGGTTGCGGATCATTGCTTTCTTTACTTTCGAGCGGGGCCTTCGCGCTCGGCAGATTTCGCCCAGAGATTGATGTTGGCGTCCTTGGCGTAGCGGTCGATCTCGGCAAGCTCAGCGGCGCTGAAGTCGAGGTTCTTCAACGCACCGACGCAGTCCTCGACCTGGCCCGGCTTGCTGGCGCCGATCAGCGCCGTAGTGACGCGACCGCCCCGCAGCACCCACGCGAGCGCCATCTGCGCCAGCGTCTGGCCGCGCTTTTCAGCGATCGCGTTCAATGCCTTGATGTTGGCCAGCGTCCCGTCCGACAGGAAGCTCTCGCGCAGCGACTTGCCCTGCGTCGCGCGGCTGCCCACGGGCACGCCGCCGAGATATTTCGCGGTCAGCATGCCCTGCGCCAGCGGCGAAAAGACGATCGAGCCGACGCCGAGCCCATCCAACGTGTCGAGAAGGCCATCTTCCTCGATCCAGCGGTTGATCATCGAATAGCTTGGCTGGTGGATGATGAAGGGCGTGCCGAGCGAACGCAGGATAGACGCGGCCTCGCGCGTGCGCTGCGAATTGTAGGAAGAGATGCCGACATAGAGCGCCTTGCCGGCGCGTACCGCTGAATCCAGCGCGCCCATCGTCTCCTCAAGCGGCGTGTCCGGGTCGTAGCGGTGCGAATAGAAGATGTCGACATAGTCGAGACCCATGCGCTTCAGGCTCTGGTCGAGGCTGGAGAGCAGATATTTGCGGCTGCCCCATTCGCCATAAGGACCGGGCCACATGCCGTAGCCGGCCTTGGTGGAGATCACCAGTTCGTCGCGGAAGCCGTCGAAGTCCTTGCGCAAGATGTCGCCGAACGCCAACTCGGCGGAGCCGGGCGGCGGGCCGTAATTGTTGGCGAGATCGAAATGCGTGATGCCGAGGTCGAATGCCTTGTGGCAGATCTCGCGCTTCACCTGATGCGGCGTGTCGTCGCCGAAATTGTGCCAGAGGCCGAGCGAGATCGCCGGCAGCTTCAGTCCCGAATTCCCGCAACGATTGTAAATCATCGCGTCGTAGCGATTGTCGGCCGGATGCCAGCTCATAGGAGCCTCCTTATTTGTGCCGTGCGTGCGTCAGGCCGCGCCGCTGCCCCATGGGCCGTGATGCGCGCCCGCCTCGTCGATGCGCTCGAAACCATGGGCGCCGAAGAAGTCTCGCTGCGCCTGGATGACGTTCGACGTTCCGCGCCCGAGCCGGTAGCTGTCGAAATAGCCGAGCGCCGAGGACAGCGCCGGTGTCGGCAGGCCGGCCTCGGCCGAGCGCGCCACGATGCGGCGAAGGCCCGAATGCGCTTCCTTCATCATCGCGACGAAGGCGGGAGCAATCAGCAGGTTGGTGACGGGGCCGCCGGAGAAGGCCGTTGCGAGCGTGCCGAGGAACTGGGAGCGGATGATGCAGCCGGCGCGCCAGATTTTTGCGATGGTCGGCATCGGCAGGTTCCAGCCGAATTCCTTCGAGGCCGCGGCCATGACGGCGAAGCCCTGCGCATAGGCGGCGATCTTGCCGGCGAAGAGCGCGGATTCGAGATCGGCGAGCACTTCGTCCTTTTTGCCCGTGAATTTGCTTACGCCGCCGGCGCCATAAACCTTCTCAGCGGCGACGCGCTCATCCTTCAGCGACGAGAGCACGCGCGCGGCGACGGCCGCCTCGATGGCGGTTGCCGGGATGCCGAGCTGCTGCGCCTCGATGACCGACCATTTGCCGGTGCCCTTCTGGCCGGCGCGGTCGAGGATCATGTCGACCATAGGCTTGCCGGTCTTCGGATCGTCGGCCGCGAGCACCTTGGCGGTGATCTCGATCAGGTAGGAATCGAGCCGGCCCTCGTTCCACTTAGCGAAGACCGATCCGATCTCCTTCGCACCCATTCCCAGCCCGTCGCGAAGGATGCCGTAAATCTCGGCGATCATCTGCATGTCGGCATATTCGATGCCGTTGTGGATCGTCTTGACGAAATGGCCGGCTCCATCGGTGCCCAGCCATGCCGCGCAGGCTTCTCCGTCGTATTTCGCGGCAATCGAGGTCAGTACCTTTTCGACGCGCTTCCATGAGGCCTCGGTGCCGCCCACCATGATCGACGGGCCGTGGCGCGCGCCCTCCTCTCCACCCGACACGCCCATGCCGATGAAGGTGAGGCCGGAGCCGTCCAATTCCTTGAAGCGGCGCATCGTGTCGCGGAAATTGGCGTTGCCGGCATCGATTATGATGTCGTTGGCCGACAGAACGCCGCGCAGATGCGCGATCTGCTCGTCGACGGCGGCGCCTGCCTGAACCATGATGATGACCGGACGCGGCGGACGGATCGCGGCGGCGAGGTCTTCGATCGTCTCGCAGGGAACGATCATGTCGCTAAGCGGGCCGGCTTCTGCCTTGAACTGATGCGTTTTGGCCACCGTGCGGTTGAACACCGCGATCCTGTTGCCCTTCTCGGCGATGTTGAGGGCAAGGTTCGAGCCCATAACGCCAAGGCCGATCAGTCCGATTTCGGCGTCCGCCATTGTTTCCATCCCTTGATTGAGCGCCGGTACGGGCCGGCAATTCGATGTAATTTCGCCGGGATGTTTGACCCGCGTATGAAGCTTCGTCAACCTATGCGGTGATCTCGTGAAAACCCTTAGCCCGCGCGGCGCTTGCGGCCATAGAGTTCGAGCCGGTGGTGCACGATGTCGTAGCCCAGCGATTTCGCGATCTCGTCCTGCAGCTGCTCGATCCGGTCCGACTTGAACTCGATCACGTCGCCGGTTTCTATGTCGATCAGGTGGTCATGATGATCGCCGCCGGCGTGTTCGAACCGCGAAGGCCCGCCCTCGAAGGCGTGGCGGTGGATCGCTCCCATGTCGCCGAGCAGCTTCATCGTGCGATAGACGGTCGAGAGCGAGATGGAGGGGTCTTCCGCGGAGGCTCGCCGAAAGATTTCGAGCGCGTCCGGGTGATCTTCCGTCTCCGACAGGATGGCGAGGATGACGCTGCGCTGGCGCGTGATCCGCACACCCTGCCGGCGCAGTTCCTTCTCGTAGTCGATCCGTTTCGGCGTTCGTTTGACCATGTTTCCCCTATAGGCCAGTTGACAGTCAGTTGCAAAACCAAAGGCCGCGACAGGCGGATCGGCTCGCAGTCTAGTTGCAAACGAGTTGCAACTGCATTGACAGATCGTTGCCCAGCCGCTATTTGAAGGAGACCAACCTGAAAAAGCGATGAGAATGCCATGACACGACTGATAGCCGCGCTTGTGTTTGCTGCCGCCATGACCGCTGCAGGGCAGGTCGCCGCGCAGGAGAAGTTCAAGGCGGTGACCACCTTCACCGTGATCGCCGACATCGCGCAGAATGTCGCGGGCGATGCGGCGGTGGTCGAATCCATCACAAAGCCGGGCGCGGAGATCCACAACTACCAGCCGACTCCGGGTGATATCAGGCGAGCACAGGGGGCCCAACTCGTGCTCTGGAACGGCATGAACCTCGAACTCTGGTTCGAGCGCTTCTTCCGCAACCTGAAGGATGTCCCGGGCGTCATCGTCTCCGAAGGCATCGAGCCGATGGGCATCGCCGAGGGTCCCTACACCGGCAAGCCGAACCCGCATGCATGGATGTCGCCAACGGCGGCGCTGATCTATGTCGACAATATTCGCGATGCCTTCGTGGAGCACGACCCGGCCAACGCCGAGACCTACAAGGCCAACGCGGAAGCCTACAAGGTAAAGATCACGGCGACGATCGCGCCGATCAAGGCGGAACTCGACAAGGTCCCTGAAGACAAGCGCTGGCTGGTGACGAGCGAGGGCGCGTTTTCCTATCTCGCGCACGATTTTGGCCTGAAGGAACTCTATCTCTGGCCGATCAACGCCGACCAGCAGGGCACGCCCCAGCAGGTCCGCAAGGTCATCGATGCCGTGCGCGAACATGACATCCCCGTCGTCTTCTCCGAGAGCACGATTTCGCCGGCACCGGCCGAACAGGTCGCGCAGGAGACCGGCGCGAAATATGGCGGTGTGCTGTATGTCGATTCGCTTACGGAGGCCGACGGCCCTGTGCCGACCTATATCGACATGCTGCGGATTACCTCCGACACGATCGCCAAGGGATTGGCGCCCTCCTCCTGAAAGTGAATTCACGCCGATGAATGTCCAACCCGCCAGGCAGGGCAGCGCAGTTTCCGACTCTGGAGCCGGTATCTCCGTGAGGGAGGCGACAGTCACCTACCGCAACGGCTTCACGGCCCTACGTGACGCCAGCTTCCAGATTCCCACCGGCACCATCGCAGCACTTGTCGGCGTCAATGGATCGGGCAAGTCGACGCTATTCAAGGCGATCATGGGCTTTGTGCGTCTCGCCAGAGGCGACATTCGCGTGCTCGGCCTGCCGGTCGCCGACGCCTTGCGCAAGAACCTCGTCGCCTATGTGCCGCAGGCAGAGGAGGTCGACTGGAATTTTCCTGTGTTGGTCGAAGACGTCGTGATGATGGGCCGCTACGGCCATATGGGCATGATGCGCAGGCCAAAAGCTGCCGATCGCGCGGCCGTCGATGAAGCGCTGGCCCGCGTCAACATGACGGAGTTCCGCAAGCGCCAGATCGGCGAGCTTTCAGGTGGCCAGAAGAAGCGCGTCTTCCTCGCCCGCGCGCTTGCACAGGACGGCCGCGTCATCCTGCTGGACGAACCCTTCACCGGCGTCGACGTGAAGACCGAGGACCAGATCATCGGCCTGCTGCGCGAGCTTCGCGACGAGGGCCGGGTGATGCTGGTGTCGACGCACAATCTCGGCTCGGTGCCGGAATTCTGCGACCGCACCATCTTCATCAAGGGAACGGTGCTGGCGTACGGGCCAACGGCGGAAACCTTCACGCAGGCGAACCTGGAAAAGACCTTCGGCGGTGTCCTGCGCCATTTCGTGCTGGGCGGCGAGCATCTGCATGATGACGACGACCGCCGGCGTGTTTCCGTCTTCACCGACGACGAGCGGCCGCTGGTCTTCTATGGCGAGAAGGGCAAGATGGAGCAGAAGTCCAGCGGGGAGCGCAAGTGAGCTTCTGGCTGGAGCCCTTTTCCTACGGCTACATGGTCAACGCCATGTGGGTATCGGCGCTGGTCGGCGGGGTCTGCGCCTTCCTGTCCTGCTATCTGATGCTGAAAGGCTGGTCGCTGATCGGCGACGCGCTCTCGCATTCGATCGTGCCCGGCGTGGCGGGCGCCTACATGCTTGGCCTGCCGTTCGCCATCGGCGCCTTCTTCTCGGGCGGTCTTGCGGCCGCTGCCATGCTGTTCCTCAACCAGCGCACCAAGCTGAAGGAAGATGCAATCATCGGCTTGATCTTCTCGGCCTTCTTCGGGCTTGGCCTGTTCATGATCTCGATCTCGCCGACCTCGGTCAACATCCAGACCATCGTACTAGGCAACATCCTGGCGATCACGCCCGGCGACACGCTGCAACTCGCCATCATCGGCTTCGTGTCGCTGGCGATCCTGCTGGTGAAGTGGAAGGACCTGATGGTCGTCTTCTTCGACGAAAGCCACGCGCGATCGATCGGCCTCAAGCCGACCGCTCTCAAGATCATGTTCTTCATGTTGCTGTCGGCATCGACGGTCGCAGCGCTGCAGACGGTCGGTGCGTTCCTCGTCATCTGCCTTGTGGTGACGCCGGGCGCGACGGCCTACCTGCTGACCGACCGGTTTCCGCGCCTACTCGTGATTGCGGTGCTGATCGGCTCGGTCACCAGCTTCGTCGGCGCCTATGCGAGCTACTTCCTCGACGGGGCTACGGGCGGCATCATCGTCGTGTTGCAGACCGTGATCTTCCTGATTGCGTTCTTCTTCGCACCCAAGCACGGCATGCTGGCGGCACGGCGGCGGGCGGCACAGGCGCTGGAGGCACAGGCGCTGGAGGGCGGAGCATGATTGACATGCTGCTAGAGCCCTTCCAGTTCGACTTCATGGTCAATGCGCTGGTGATCTCGACACTGGTCGCCGTGCCGATGGCGCTGCTGTCCTGCTTCATGGTGCTGAAGGGCTGGTCGCTGATGGGCGACGCGATCAGCCACGGCGTCTTCCCGGGCGTGGTGATCGCCTACATCGTGGGCTTCCCCTATGCCATCGGCGCATTCGTGGCCGGCATGTTCTGCGCCGTCGCCACCGGCTTCCTGAAGGACAACAGCCGCATCAAGCAGGACACCGTGATGGGCATCGTCTTTTCCGGCATGTTCGGGCTGGGACTCGTCCTCTACGTGAAGATCCAGTCCGACGTGCATTTCGACCACATCCTGTTCGGCGACATGCTCGGCGTGTCGTTGGGCGACATCGCGCAGGCGGCGGCGATCGCCGCGCTGACGGCCGGCATCATCGCCATCAAGTGGAAGGACTTCCTGCTGCACGCGTTCGACCCGGCGCAGGCGCGCGCCATCGGGCTTCGCGTCAACCTGCTGCACTACGGACTGTTGGCGCTGATTTCGCTCACCATCGTCGGTGCGCTGCAGGCAGTCGGCATCATCCTGTCGATCGCCATGCTGATCGCCCCGGGCGCGATCGCCTTCCTGCTGACGCGGCGGTTCAGTGCCATGCTCATGCTGTCATTGTTAATTGCGATGGCGGGCTCGTTCCTCGGCGTCTATCTGTCCTTCTTCATCGACAGCGCGCCGGCTCCAACCATCGTGCTGCTCCTGTCTGTCGTCTTCGTGATGGCGTTCGTCGTTTCCCGGCTTCAGGCTGCGCGGGCTGAGCGAACCGCCGAAGCCGGCTGAAGTACCCACGGCCTTGCATTTGGCCGATTCGTAGGGACATTTGCCGGCATGGAGTCATCGACCGAACCCGTGCGTTTCGTCCGGTCCGCCGAAAAACAACGGCGGCGCATTCCCGTCGCGGCGATCATGGCGCTGAGCTTCGGCGCCCTGGTGCTCCTATCGATCGGCGGCGTGCTGGCGCTGACGGTTTGGGCGAATGTCCGCAATACGCTCGACCTGTTGGGCGCGCAGTCGACCTTGCTCGTCGACGCAATGGAGGATTCGCTGCGCGCGGAGATGGGGCAGGCCGAAGGCGCGGTCAACGGCGTGTCCCGGCTCTATGCGGATAGCGAGTTCGAGATAGACGACAACAGGATGACAGCGGCCCTCTCGGGCGCGCTGGCGGGGGCGCGACCGGCCACCGCGATGCTGATCTGTACGCCAGACGTTGTGTGCCGCGGTGTCGCGCGCCAAGCCGATGGCCGTATCGAGCCGCTTCTGGCTGAGGCCGAGAAGACGCCGCAAATGCGAGCAGCGCTCGCGGAGCGCAGCAAATCCGAAGGGTTGGTCTGGGGCTCGTTCGTCACCAATGAACACGGCCTGTTTGCCAATGTGTCGATGCCGCTCGTGCGCGACGGTGTGGCGCAGGGCTGGGTCATCGCGGCGGTCGAACTGCACAAGCTGTCCGAGATCACGCGTGACCTCTCCTCGCGGTTCGGCACGCACGCCTTTATCCTGGATGGCGAGGACCGCATCATCGCCGACCAGCGGCTGGCCGACCGGCCGGTCGGCTCGGACGGGATCCGGCCCTTGATGCCGCTTTCCGCCTATGGCGATCCGGTTCTGGCAGCCTATCCGAGCCGCCAAGCCGGCGACCAGTTTGGCAATGGACGAACGCGGGACGTGGAGCTTTCCGAGATCAATGTCGATGGAGAAGACAGAAACTGGTGGAATGGCGACGGCTACGTAGCCATTACCCGCCAGATATCGGGCTACGGAGCCGAACCCTGGACGATCGGAGCCTACTTTCAGGGCAGCGAGATCGGACGCGAAGTCGAGCGCGTGGTCGGATCCGCCATGCTCGGGCTTGGCGCGATGGCAGCCGCTGTCATCGTCGCGATCCTATTGGGAAGGCGTCTATCGCGCCCGATCGGACAGATCGCCGGACAGGCCACCCGAGTTGCCAATTTCGATCTGGACGATGTCGAGCCACTGCCGCGCAGCCGGGTTAAGGAACTGGACGAACAGGCGCTGGCCTTCAACGCCATGCTGGTCGGGCTGCGGGCCTTCTCGACCTATATCCCGCGCTCGCTCGTCGCCAAGCTGGTGCGCTCGGGCGAGATCGGCGTTGCGGAGCCGCATGAGGCCATTGTCACCGTGATGTTCACGGACATCGTGGGCTTCACGACGCTCTCGGAAGAGCTGGACGTCACGGTCGCTTCCGACCTGCTCAACCGCCATTTCGCTTTGCTGTGCCGCGCCATCGATGCCCATGGCGGCACGGTGGACAAGTTCCTGGGTGACGGGATGATGGCGTTCTTCGGCGCGCCGGACCGGCTGAAAGGCCATGCGGCGGCAGCGGTACGCGCCGCCATCCAGAT
The DNA here is from genome assembly GCF_040081925.1 of Mesorhizobium quangtriensis. Classification (NCBI taxonomy): domain Bacteria; kingdom Pseudomonadati; phylum Pseudomonadota; class Alphaproteobacteria; order Hyphomicrobiales; family Phyllobacteriaceae; genus Mesorhizobium; species Mesorhizobium quangtriensis. The sequence continues at coordinate 401,308 of NZ_JBEBMF010000001.1, read as the reverse complement.
ACGCCACGATATCGCGGCCGACAACAAGGCCGCGGCGGCGGAAGGCCGCCCGGCTCTGCGTGTTCGGATAGGCATCCATACCGGGCCGGTCGTCGTAGGCAACATCGGCGCGTCCGACCGGGTGAACTATACGATCATCGGCGACACGGTGAATGTCAGCCAGAGGCTGGAGGGGATGGGCAAGGAACTCGCCCCGCAGGAAGAGACGGCGATCGCCATCTCGGCCGAAACGGCTTCTCGCCTCGACGAGCGTTTCGAGGTAACCTCCGCCGGCCTGCACCGGCTGCGGGGGCGCGGCGAGCCGGTCGAAGTTTTTCTTGTCGGCGACGTTGGCGAGTCAGTCGCCTTAAGGCAGCAGGCGGGCGCGGCCTAGGCGAAGCTTTTCCTATGCAGCGATTGCCGGCGTCGCGACGCGCGCAAAGGAACGGCCTTCGGCGTTGAAGATGTGCAGCGTGGCGGGATCGGCATCCACCTTCAGCACCTCGCCGCGCTTCAGCGGCGTGTTGCCCGGCAGCTTGACGACCAGCGGCGCGTCCGCGCGGCCGATGTCGAGATAGACGAGCTGAACCTCGCCGAGCTGCTCGATGTAGTCGACCTTGCCCTCGAACAGCACGCTCCCGCCGGTGGCAACGCGCAGATCCTCCGGCCGGACGCCGAAGCTGATCGATGCGCCTGCGGCATCGGCAGGTGTCGCGACAGGAACCTCGGCCTTGAGGCCGCCCGTGATCGCGATCGATGTCGTGGAGCCGGCCTTCTCGACCGTCGCCGGCACGATATTCATGGCAGGCGAGCCGATGAACTGCGCGACGAACAGATTGCCCGGATGGTGATAAAGCTCCATCGGCGTGCCGACCTGTTCCACGCGTCCATCCTTCAGCACGACGATGCGGTCGGCCAGCGTCATCGCCTCGACCTGGTCGTGCGTGACGTAGATCATCGTCGTGTTAGGCATCGATTCCTTGAGCTTGGCGATCTCGATGCGGGTGGCGACGCGCAGGGCGGCGTCGAGGTTGGAAAGCGGCTCGTCGAACAGGAAGACCTTCGGGTTGCGCACGATGGCGCGGCCGATGGCGACACGCTGGCGCTGGCCGCCCGACATCGCCTTGGGCAGGCGGTCGAGATATTTGGTGAGCTGCAGGATGTCCGCCGCCTGCTTAACGCGGCGGTCGATCTCGGACTTGCTTTCGCCCGCGATCTTCATGCCGAAGGCCATGTTGTCGTAGACGGTCATGTGCGGATAGAGCGCATAGGACTGAAACACCATGGCGATGCCGCGCTTCGACGGAGGCACGTCGTTGACGACGTCGCCGGCGATCTTGAGTTCGCCCGACGTGATCTCCTCAAGGCCGGCGATGGTGCGCAGGAGAGTCGACTTTCCGCAGCCGGACGGACCTACGAAAACGATGAACTCGCCCGACTTGATGTCCAGGTCGATGCCGTGAAGGATGTGGATGGCGCCGTAGGACTTCTTGATCTGCCTCAGCGTGAGATCTGCCATGGTCTGCTCCTGACGTTTCCTTGTCCTTGTATTCCGGCCGGCCGAACTAGTCCAGCCGGCCGAACCATGCTCCATAACCCTGGAATTCTATCCTGCCGCCGTCGGCGCTGGCAGAGAAGCCGTGACCGCCGATCGGCTGCCCGCCCTTGCCCGCGCCGAGGTCGATGGTCGCAGGGTCCGATCCGAGGTTGAAGGCGCAGACGATGCGCTCGTTGCCCTCGCTCCGCGCGAAGGCAAGCGCGTCGCCTTCGACGGCCAGAAACTCGATGTCGCCCTTCACCAGCGCCGGGTAGTTCCGGCGGAAGGCAAGGAAGCGCCTGTAATGTTCGAGCAGGGATTCCGGGTTGCCCTGCTGCCGGTTGACAGCCAGAGGGAGGTGCTCTGTCGCCACCGGCAGCCAGGGTCTTACATCGGAGAAACCGCCATTGGCCTTGCCGCCGTCCCAAACCATCGGCGTGCGACAGCCGTCGCGTCCTTTGAATTCAGGCCAGAAACGAATGCCGTAGGGGTCCTGCAAGTCTTCGTAGGAAATCGTCGCCTCGGTCAGGCCGAGCTCCTCGCCCTGATAGAGACAGACGGAACCGCGCAGAGACATGAGAAGCGCGGAGACGACCTTGAGATAGGCGAGCGGATTGGGCTCGCTTGCCGCCCAGCGCGTGGCGTGGCGCACCACGTCATGGTTCGAGAAGGCCCAGCATGACCAGCCGTCGCTGGCCACCCGGCCGAAGGCCTCCAGCACGGACCGCGCCTTCGATGCGCCGATCTTCTCGGGCGCGAGGAAGTCGAAGGCGTAGCACATCTGCACCCGGTGATCGCCCGCCGTGTAGGCGGCGACGACTTCGAGGCCCCGCTGCGAGTCGCCGACTTCGCCAACGGCCGCAGTCGCCGGATATTCGTCGAGAAGCGCACGGAATCGCTCGAGGAAGGCGAGGTTCTCGGGCCGGCTCTTGTCGTAGATATGGTCCTGATAATTGTACGGGTTGACCGACGGCGCGGTCTGGTCGTTGCGCTCTTCCGGCGGCAGCGCCGGATTGTTCTCCAGCCCCTGCGAGTGGAAGTAGAAGTTGATCGTGTCGAGACGGAAACCGTCGACGCCGCGCTCCAGCCAGAAGCGCGTGACGTCGAGCAGGGCATCCTGCACTTGCGGGTTGTGGAAGTTCAGGTCCGGCTGCTCGGCCAGGAAATTATGCAGATAATATTGCTGGCGGCGCGTGTCCCACTGCCATGCCGAGCCACCGAAGATCGCCAGCCAGTTGTTGGGCGGCGTGCCGTCCGGCTTCGCGTCCGCCCAGACATACCAGTCCGCCTTCGGATTGTCCTTGCTCGACCGGCTTTCCGCGAACCACGGGTGGATGTCTGCCGTATGCGAGATCACCTCGTCGATCATCACGCGCAGGCCGAGCCTGTGCGCCTCGGCAATCAGCGCATCGAAATCGGCGAGCGTTCCGAACATCGGATCGACGTCGCGATAGTCGGAGACGTCATAGCCAAAATCCTTCATCGGCGACTTGAAGAAGGGCGAAATCCAGATCGCATCGACGCCGAGCGAGGCGATGTAGGGCAGTCGCTGAATGATGCCCTTCAGATCGCCGACACCATCCCCGTTCGAGTCCTGATAGCTGCGCGGATAGATCTGGTAGATCACCGCGCCGCGCCACCAGTCGCGGTCGGGAGCAAGTTCCGGCTGAACCTTCATTTCACGTATTGCCGACAAGAGGTCAGCCTCCTTTCACGGAGCCCGCGAGCAGGCCGCGGACGAAATAGCGCTGTAGCGAGAAGAACACGGCGAGCGGCACGAGGATAGTGACGAAGGCCGACGTGGTGAGGATTTCCCAGTCGCCGCCGCGCGAGCCGAGCAGCGCGTTGAGCTTGGCCGTGAGGACCAGTTCGCTCGCATCGGTCTTGAGGAAGACCATGGCGACGAGCAGGTCGTTCCAGACCCAGAGGAACTGGAAGATGGCGAAGGACGCCAGCACAGGGAAGGACAGCGGCAGCACGATCTTGAGGAAGATCTCGAAGTCGCTGGCGCCGTCGATGCGCGCCGATTCCATCAGTTCCTTGGGCAGGCCAGCCATGTAGCTTCGCAGCAGATAGATGGCGAAGGGCAGGCCGAAGCCGGTATGCGCCAGCCAGATGCCGAGATAGGTCTTGGACGGCACGCCGAAGAAGAGCGCGACGCCGTTGTAGAGCTGGAGGAGCGGGATCAGCGTCATCTGCAGCGGCACGACGAGAAGGCCGATGATGGTGGCGATGATGAGCGCGCGGCCGGGAAAGCGCATCCACGCGAGCGCATAGGCGGCGAAGGCCGCGATCATGATCGGAATGATGGTGGCCGGGACGGTCACCGTCAGCGAGTTTATGAAGGATCGACCGATGCCTTCGGAAAACAGCACCGTCTCGTAATTCTCAGTCGTGAAGCGGGGCGGCGCGGACGAGGCATAATAGATGCGTTGGCCGCGCGTGCCTTCGAAAGCCACGGGCGACGTCATGACGAAGCTGCCGTCCGCGTTGATCTGCAGCGTCACGCCATCGCCGAGATCGGCCGTCTCGCCGACGGTATATTGCGTCGGTGCTGCGGAGCGCAGGCCGAAGGCGCTGACCTCGCGTGCCGGTGCGTCACCGAAGATGTTGCCCTCGATGACGAACTTGCCGTCCTTCTCGACCTGGCTTTCCGGCGCAGGCAGGCGTCCGGCCTCCGTCTGTGTTGAACTGGCGAATGCGTTCCACCAGCCGGACGCGATGATCTGGTCCTTGTCGCGCAGCGACGAGACGAGGATCCCGAGCGTCGGGATCGTCCAGATGATGACGAAGACGAGAACGGCGAGATGGACGCCGAACTTGCCGAGGAAGGATTTACCGCGTGCGTTGGCCATCTCAGCGCCCTCCCTCTTTGTTGGCCTGCCGGATGTTCCAGATCATGATCGGCAGCACGGCGATCATGATGATGATGGCGATGGTTGCGCCACGCCCGAAATCGCCGCCGCCGCGGAACATCCAGTCGAACATGAGATTGGCGAGCACCTGGCTGTTCCACTGGCCGTTGGTCATGGTCAGCACGATGTCAAAGACCTTGAGCACCAGGATGGTGATGGTCGTCCACACGACGGCGATCGTGCCCCATATCTGCGGGATCATGATCCGCCAGAATATCTGGAACGGATTGGCTCCGTCGATCACGGCGGCCTCGATCGTCTCTTCCGGAATGCCACGCAGCGCGGCCGACAGGATCACCATGGCAAAGCCGGTCTGGATCCAGATCAGGATGACCATCAGGAAGAAGTTGTTCCAGAAGGGCAGCGATATCCAGACCTGCGGCGACCCGCCCAACCACTGCACGATGGCGTTGAGCAGGCCGATCTGAACCTGCCCGTCGCCGCGATACTCGTAGATGAATTTCCAGATCACGCTGGCGCCGACGAAGGAGATGGCGAGCGGCAGGAAGATCAGGCTCTTGGCGATCGTTCCCCACCAGATCTTGTCGGTGAGCACGGCAATGACGAGGCCGAGGAAGGTGCAGGCGGCGGGCACGACGGCCAGCCAGAGGATGTTGTTGAAGATGGAGTTGCGGAACTCGCGGTCGCCGAAGGCCCACGAATAGTTGGCAAGGCCGACGAAGTTTTCGCCCGCGCGGTCATGGAAGGAGAGGTAGAGCGTCTGGACGACGGGATAGATCAGGTAGACGACCAGGATCAGCAGCGCGGGGCCGATGAAAAGCCAGGGGCGGATCAGGCCCTGCCGACGCAGATTGTTCACGGCGGCCATTCCGGTCACGCCGCGCGACGGAAAGATCAGGTCGAGAAGTTTGTTCGCGCCCCAGAAATAGGCGATGGCCCCGCCGACGCCGATGATGATCGTGATGATGGCCGAAAGTATCTGAGAAGCCACTTTATCCTCCCCTGTTGCCGCGCCTGGCCACGGCGCACGCGCCGTTCGGGCAGGCGTCTTGCAGTCTTGACCCGGGCCGGAAGGCCCGGGTCGAAATCGGATGAGGCGCTGGATGCCGGAAAGGCAACCCGCATGCAGTCTTTACTTGATGGCGTCCCAGCTTTTCTGGATGTCGGTCGCGACCGCCTCGGGGGATTTGCCGCCGACGAGATCGATCATGCCGGTCCAGAAGGCACCCGCGCCGATCTTGCCCGGCATCAGGTCGGAGCCGTCGAAGCGGAAGGTCGATGCGTTGACGAGGATCTCGCCCTGCTTCTTCAACGCAGCGTTGGCATAGGCGTCCTGATTCACCGTCTTGAGCGGCGACAGCAGGCCGGACTGCGCCATCCAGATCTCGTGGGCGAGCGGCATTTCGAGGAACTTGATGAATTCGCGCGCGGCCTTGGAGTCCTTGGTGATGGCGACGAGCGTGCCAGCGCCGAGCACCGGCGTGCCGAGTTCCGGCTTGGAGGCGAAGGGCGGCAGGTAGAAGAAGTCGGCATCTTCGCCCAGCACCGTGCCTTCCGGGAAGAAGGACGAGATGAATGACGCCTGGCGGTGCAGGTAGCACTTCGGCGGCAGGCCGAAGAGGCCCTTCGGGCTGTCACGGAAGTCCGTCGCGGCGACCGCCGCCTTGCCGCCGTCGACATATTTGTCGTTGGTGGCGATGTTGGCGAAGATGGTCAGCGCGTTAACGACGGCCGGATCGTTGAAGGGAATCTCGTTGGTGGTCCACTTGTCGTAGGTCTCGGGCAGCGCGGTGCGCAGCATGATGTCCTCGACCCAGTCGGTCGCCGGCCAGCCGGTGGCGCCGCCCGAACCGAGCCCGATACACCATGGAGTGCCGCCGTCGGCGACGATCTGGTCGGTCAGCGCCTGCAACTCCTCCCAGGTCTTCGGCACTTCATAGCCGGCTTCCTCGAAATTCTCGGGCACGTACCAGACAAGCGACTTCAGGTCGGCCTTGTAGGGAAAGGCGAAGAACTTTTCCGTGCCGTCCTTGTCCTTGTAGGTGCCAAGATCGACCCAGGACTGGCCGGCGCCATAATTGTCCTTGACGAAGGTTGCGACATCGTCGCCCAGCGGAACGAGCAGCCCCTTCGAGGCGAGGTCCTGCAGGAGACCGGGCTGCGGCAGGATCGCGATGTTGGGCGGGCTGCCGGCCTGCGTGTCGATGACAATTTGCTGTTCGTAGTTCTCGGACGACGAATAGTTGATCGTCGCGCCGGTTGCCTCGGTGAAATAGTCGAGGACCGAACGGACCAACGCCTCGTCCTCACCGCGCCACGGACCAAAAATGGTCAGAGTCTCGCCCTTGAGGTCGACCTTCTTGAGGTCTTCGAAATTCTGCCAGTTGAACTTTGCATCCTCGCCCGGAGCGAACTTGAGTTCAGCGGATGATGCGGGGATCGTGAAGGCAAGCGCTGCGAGTGCCGCGCCCAGTAAAAGGGTCTTCTTCATAGGCATTCCTCCCTGTGAACAGATACCGGCGACGGAACCTCCATTCCGTCCGCGACCTGCTTCTAGCTTGCCTCAGGATCAGGTCGGTCGCAACCGACCAAAGTGGCAAGCCAAAGCGCTTTGGCTGCCGATATAACGACACCGAACCGGAAATGTGTCAAGCGCCTTTTGGTATGAGAAAGGTGTCGGGCATGCACTATTGCTGCAGCGCAGTAAGGATTCTGAGTACATTTCGACGTGTTTTTGTTTCGCTAGGAAAAGATCCTTGGTAGGGTCTAAAGGTCCCTCCGAGAGGGATTTTCCGATTTGACTTGAAAGCGCTTTGGACGATCGACCTGCCGTGAACCTCAAACAGCTGTCCCATATGCTTGCGCTGTCCCAGACCACGGTTAGCCGTGCGCTGAACGGTTATCCCGAAGTGAGCGAGGAGACGCGTCGCAGGGTGGCCGACGCAGCCAAGCGCCACGGCTACCGACCCAACCCGAGCGCAAGGCGGCTCGCGACCGGCAAGGCCGGCATGATCGGCTATGTGATGCCCACCGGGGCTTCTGTCGACATCGATCCGCATTTCGTCGAATTTCTGTCCGGTCTCGGCGACTACGCGCGCGGCCACGAACTCGACCTGGTTCTCTCGCCCACGACGGCGGACGACGAAGAAACGACCTATCGCCGCGTGGTGGCCAACAAGCAGGTCGATGCAGTCTACGTTTCGTCGCCGCGCCCGGCGGATCGACGCATCGTGCTGCTGAACCAGCTCGGCCTGCCCTTCATCGTGCATGGACGAAGCGAGGGGCTGGATTTCGACTACGCCCATATCGACATCGACAATGAGGCAGCTTTTCATGACGCCGCGCGGTTGCTGCTGCAACTCGGCCACAAGAGGATCGCGCTGATCAATGGCGATACCAGCCAAACCTTCGCGATCTTTCGCGAGCGGGGTGCGCGCAAGGCGCTGCTGGCTAGTGGCCTTTCCCTGCCGCCGGAGCGCATCCGGTCGCTGGCGATGACGGAGGAGAACGGCTTTCGGGCCGCAAACAGCCTGCTGCGCGGAAGCGAGCCGCCGACGGCTATCCTGTGTTCCTCGCTGATCATGGCGCTCGGTGTCGTTCGCGCGATCCGCGATCTTGGGCTGAGTATTCCCGGCGACGTATCGCTGATCGCCCATGACGACGTGTTCCCGTGGCTGAAGCCGGAGAATTTCTCCGTACCGCTGACCACGACGCGATCCTCGATCCGCGCGGCCGGAGAGCGCGTGGCGGAACGGTTGGCGGCGAGGATTTCCCGGCAGGAGACAGAGCCGCGGGGAGAGGTCTGGCCCGTCGATCTGGTCGTCCGAGCCTCGATAGCGACAGCCAAAAATTAGCCGGCTATTCGTTGCCCATCGAATTCGCGGCTGAAGCATCGATCAGGCCATAGCCGAAATCGGAATCGCGGCCCGCGTTCCCGAGATCCTTGGCAGTCGTAGAGAGCGCGGCCTCGATCCAGTCGGCCGAACGATCCGGCGCGGCGCGGATGAGGTTAGCGATGGCGCCGGAAACGACGGCTGCAGCGAACGATGTGCCGGTGACGAGGTCGGTGCCGCCGCCGGCAGGCGCCAGAACGTTCACGCCCGGCGCGGAGACGAAGATGTAGCCGCCGCGATTGGCTTGCGGCATGAGCGCGTCCTTGTCGTCGGTCGCGGTGACCGCGATGACGCCCGGATAGGCTGCGGGGTAGCCGAAGGGCGCCTTCGGCCCATTGTTCCCGGCGGCTGCCACCAGCACGATGTCGCGGGACCGCGCCGCATCGCAGGCTTCCTGCAGCAGCTCGTTTTTCGGCCCGACGAAGCTCATGTTGATGATGCGGACCTCCTGCTCAGCCGCCCAGTCGAGCGCGGAGAGGATGAAGTCCATGGTCGATCGACCGCCTTCGAAGGCGCGCGCATGGTAGATTTTCGCGCCCGGCGCCATGCCGCGGAACCCGCCCGTGCCGGCGATCAGTCCGGCGACCGAGGTGGCATGGTCGCGCGTGGTGACTTCGGTGCCGGGCATCGCATCGAATTCGCCTGCTATTGCCTCGCGGATGGCTGGATGCGTCTCGTCGATCGCCGTGTCTATGACGCCGACGCGGACATTTTCGCCGCTGGCGCTGTCGGGCGAAAGGGCGATGCGCTGGAAGGCATAGCCGACGACGCTGGAGGCCTGTTGAAGCGTGAAGACGCTGTTGGGCACCCGGCGCGTCGCGCGGCCGTCGCTGGCTAGCTGGGCGAGGACCACGCCGACCGGGCGTCCGTCCGGAATACCGTAGCGCACGACGGTCGAGCCCAGCAGCGTCGACGTGCGCTGCGAACGAATTTCCAGCCCGAAGGCGGACGCTATGTCGGCGGCAACGGCCGCGCCACCTTCTACGGTGACCAGCACCTCGTCGGGAACGAATGCGCCCTGCACCGCAACGGGCGCGGCAATAGGGGGCGAAGCGCCGGGCGCGTCGGTTAGCGGTGGTGAGGCGGCGGGCGACGCCGTGTCGGCGGTCACAGCCGGCGGTTCTGGCTCCACGCCGGGCGTCGGATTCGGAAACAGATCGACGATCAGTTCGGGCAGGGCAACCGCGCCCGGGAGAGCAGCATCGCCACTGGTCTTGTTGGCCGGCGTTTTATCTTCCGGTGCCGGGGCGGTTGGCTCAGCCGGCTGTCCCGCCCCGCCGGCGTCGGGTGCAGGCTCCTGCTCAGGTTCGCTGGAGGTTGGGTCATTTGCGGCGGGTTCGTTCGGTGCGGGCGCGCAGTCGTGACCCGCCGCCTGCTGGCGCAGGCATTCGATATCCTCGTCCGTGAGGTTCGGATCGTTGGTCTGCGCGAGAACGGGCACGGCGGCGAGGAGGCCCGCCGCCAGAAGGATCGTCCTGAAGATAAGCGTCGTGCTAGCTGCCATTGCCCGGCTTCCTCCCGGTCAGCACAGTGTCCGCGAAGGGCTGGGCAGCAATAAGGCCGGCGATGCGGTCGTACTCGGCGGCGGTCTTGGCCGGGATGCCTATCTTGTAGATGCCGCCGGGCGCCGGACCGGAAACTATGGTCGCGCCTTGTTCGGACAGGAAGGCGGACACGTCGGCAAGGGTCGCCTCCGGCTTGAAGGTGACCAGCACGAACGGCATGTCGTTCTGCCCGCTGCCGGCGATCTCGACCGGCCCGGAACGTTCGTATGGTCCAAGGATGGTCTGCACCAGCACGAGCGCAACCGCCGCCGCAGCCGTTGCCCAGGCAACGCTTGCGGGGATGGCCCAGAAACCCGCCCAGAAGCGGGCCAGGATGGAAGGCACGTCGACAGCAGCCGTCTGCCCTGCTTCGGCATCGAGCGCCGCGGAAAAGCGCGCCAGCGCTTCGGCCGGCGGCCGGATCGCCTCATTGGCTTCGGCCGTGCCGGCAAACTCGAGCTCGGCGGCTTCCAGCGCGGCGACGGCTTCCGGATCGGTCGCCAGCCATTCCTCGATGGCCGCGAGATCGACCTCGTCCAGCGTGCCGTTCAGGTAGAAGGGCAGCAGCGCTTCCAGCTCGTCGCGGCTGGTCATCCTGTCCTCCGATGTCATGGCCATCCCCTTTCGAAGCCGGCGGCCTGGAGCGCTTCGCCGAGTTTCCTGCGGGCATAGAACATGCGGGTCTTCACCGTCGCGACCGGGATCGACAGTATCTCGCCGATGTCGGCGACCGACTTCGCGTGGTAGTAGGCAAGGTCGATGACGGTGCGGTGTTCCTCCGGCAGCGCGTTGATCATCCGGCGCAGCGCGACCGCCTTGTCGTCCTTCAACAGGGCGACTTCCGGCGTGTCGGCTGTATCGGGAATGGCGGCGGCCGCGTCATCGTCGATCGTCTCTTCCTTCTTGCGTCGCAGCGCTGACAGCGCCTTGAAACGAGCGATACCGAGCAGCCATGTGGAAACCTCGGAGCTGCCCTCGAAGGCCGGGGCCTGCCGCCACAATTCCAGGAAAACCTCATTCGCGATGTCGTCAGCCATCATATCCGATCCCGTCTGGCGCGCGACGAACCGGTAAACCCGGGCGTGGTGGCGCATGAACAGGAGCCTTACGGCGGCGCGATCGCCATGCGCGACCCGCTCAACGAGTTCGCTGTCGGACTGCTGGCCGGATGCTGCGGTCGTGCCAACCATGGGGCTCCTGCAGGCTCAGTCGCGCGTATCAGGCGAAAGGTTCACCGGATTTTCCGATTTTTGCACTCGGACAGTTCCTGTCAACACCGGATCCTACGTTTGCGTTTTAGGTAAGCCCGGCCTTATCAACCGATGCGGAACGTATATTCGTGCGCGACGACCACGTGGTGCTCGACCGTGTCGGGTTTCTCGATCAGGTAGATCTCGTCCACCGTGAAATAGCGTGCGCGCTCACAATCGTCGCCGGCAAAGGCGCGCACGGCGTCCATGTCCCGCCACCAGGACAGGGCGGTGATCTCGGTGGCGCCGTTGCCGAGGTCGCGCAGCGTGATCTGGTGGCCGAGATTGCCATCGGCCGTCTCGATCTCCTCGGCGCCCGTCTCGGCCATGTATTTCGCATACTCCGCGGCGCGCTCCGTCGCGACCTTGCCGGTCCAGCGGCGCAGGATGATCTCGTCTGGCATGCGCAAGGCTCCGGATCAGGGAGTTTCCTTGTGCCACGGGACGGGGATGGAGTCGATTGGTGGCGTTCCTCGCCCCTGCGAAGCGCGGGAGAGGTGTCCGCGAAGGGGACGGAGAGGGGGTGTTAGCGCCTTCATGTCCCGGTCGGGCTCAAATGGCGACCATCGCTCCCCATCACCGTCTCGGTCCTACGGACCGATCCACCTCTCCCCCGCTTCGCAGGGGCGAGGAACCGCCAATCGCCAAAGTCGGCGCACACTTTCCCGTTGCCACGCCCTGCTTTCGCAGTCTGGCCTTTGTCAAAGAGCGCTCCCGGTGGCGGGAGGTGGGAAGACGGGCGGCCGTTCGATCGCTCATCTTGTAGTTTACATGCGACCTTGCGGCCGCCCGTCCGGCGTTCTTGCCCCGGGGGAGGACACGGCCGCTGCCGCTGGTCTCCGCAAGGGCCCGGACCTGGGGGCTCATCACCCAGCCGCGCTACCGATGGAGCATGATATCTGGCGGTTGCCCGCCTGCCCGACATCAGCTCCGGCGCGACCGATCCGGCGCCGTCGCCCTCCCTGATCCCCGGTCCGGACCCGGTTCCCGCGAGAGCGATGCGGAGGATTATGCGGGAGGTGGCAGGGGTGTGGATAAATCGGGGCGGATTTTTTTGATAGGGCGAATGAAATCAAGGGGTTGGGCGGAGGGTGTATCCACACGGGAAGCTGCCACAGCGCTAGAACCCCGCGCATTCGTCATCCTATGGCGAAGCAGGCCGAAGGCCGTCGCGAAGACCATAGGATCCATGCCGTGCCATCCGCGAAGCACGCAACATTGCAGACCTTGCTGCCTCTGCGCCTCTCTCATACCGTCGATGCATGACCGGCTACGTCTACATGACCGCCAGCCAGAAGCGCGGCACCATCTATATCGGCGTGACCAACTCGCTCGGCCGGCGCATGCCCGAGCACAAGGACGGCAAGGGCTCACAGTTTACCGCGCGCTACGGTGTTCAGCGGCTCGTCTGGTACGAGGAGCATTTCGACATTCGTGATGCCATCCAGCGCGAGAAGTCGCTGAAACGCTGGCCTCGACAATGGAAGATCGAGCTTATCGAGAAGGCCAATCCGGAGTGGTTTGAGCTGTTTCGTGGTACTGGGTGGTGAGGGGTGCTGCCGAGGTGATTATCCGGACAGAGCCTACCCCCGCTTCGTCATCCTCGGGCTTGACCCGAGGATCCATGCCGTGAGGGCCGAGGGCAAGGATCGGGGCCCCGAGCGGTTGTCGTGCTGCCGCTCGGTCACGGCATGGATCCTAGGGTCGCGCTTCGCTTGCCCTAGGATGACGAAGGTGTGGGGTGGATGCGCTTACCCAGCCTAGGTGCGCTCCCCACCTTGCCATCCGCCGCGCGTTTTGCCATCGGTCACCACCCGCCTTCCGCTGACAACACGCGCACCGGCCGGGCGGGGACCGGAGGAAAAACATGTCGTGGACTGCCGACTGGGAATATGGCCTGCCGCTGGCGGTGGCGGTGATGGTGTTCCATGTCGCTGCGTTCATGCTGATCACGCGGGCGCTGGTGCCGGAGGTGGCGTCGATGCGCAACACGCATTTCCGCTTCATCGCAGGCGTCGGACTGCTGGCGATCGCCGCCGCGACGCTGCACGGGCTGGAGGGGCTTGCCTGGGCGTGGCTCTATGTGTGGCTCGGCGCGCTGCCGGATTACAACACGGCCGTGCTCTATTCCTTCGGCGCGATGACCAGCTACGGCCATGCGGACGTCTATCTGGAACGGCAATGGATGCTGCTCGGCACGATCGAGGCGGTGAACGGGCTGATCGTGTTCGGCCTGACGACGGCGTTTTTCTTCGCCGCCATCCAGAAGGCTTGGCCGGGGCGGGGCGGCTGAGGGGCTGCAGGCGCGTTTCGACAGCCGCCTTGCGCCCTTGACAGACACCGGCCGACGGGCGGAATTTCGGGCGTCCGGGATTGGCGTCCGGGCGCGGTGTCCGGGCGTGGGCGGGAGGGGCAGATGCGGTTGCGGTCGATGCTGGCGGGGCTGGTCGCGGCGGTTGCGCTCGAAGCGTCATGCGCGGGGGCTGCGCTGGCGCAGTCGCTGAAGGCGGACGAGGTGCTGAGCTCCACCTCGGTGCAGCCGATCTCGGCGCCGAACCCGGTGGCGGGCGCCGACGGGCGCGTGCACCTGGCCTACGAATTGCTGGTGGTGAACGCCAGCCGGCTGTTCATGACGCTCGACAAGGTGGAGGCCGTCGACGCCTCCGGCTCCAGCCTGTGGTCGCTGGAAGGCGACGCGCTCGCCGCGATGATACAGACCTATTCCGGCGGCGCGCAACAGCTTCCGCCGGGCGGATCGGCCGTGGTGTTCATGGACGTGAACTTCGCGGCCGACGCGGCCTTGCCCAAGGAGGTGCTGGCGCGCGTGACGGTGAGCCGCAAGATCGCGGGCGCTGACGGCAAGCCGGCCGCGTTCCCGGCCGGCGAGCCGGTGCCGGAAACCGTGACCTTCACCGGCGCTGCAACCGGGATCGGGGCAGGCGCGCGCGTGATCGAGCCGCCGCTGAGGGGCAAGGGCTGGCTGGCGGTGAACGGATGCTGCGACAGCCTGACCTCGCATCGCGGCGGCGTGATGGCCGTGAACGGGCTGCTGCGCGTGCCGGAACGCTTCGCCATCGACTGGATCCAGATGGACACGGGCGACCGGGTGTTCGACGGCGACGTGTCAAAGCTCGCAAGCTATCCCTATTATGGCGCGGAGGTCCATTCCGTCGCCGACGGCGTCGTGGTGAACGTCTATGACGAGGCCGACGAGCAGACGCCCGGAACGATCAAGGGCATCACCACCGAGAACATCGGCGGCAACATGCTGGCGATCGATATCGGCGGCGGCGCATACGCCTTCTACGCGCACATGCAGCGCGGATCGCTGAAGGTGAAGCTCGGCGACAAGGTGAAGGCGGGCGAGGTGATCGGCCTGCTCGGCAACACCGGCAACACGACCGGGCCGCACCTGCACTTCCACCTGATGGACGGACCCTCGCCGCTCGACGCAAACGGACTGCCGTTCGTGTTGACGCGGTTTTCGAGCCCAGGCGTCGCCGAGGTGACCGAGGACACGTTCGAGAAGGGAAGCCCGGTCAGGATCGACGCAAGCAGGCTGGCCGGCGACCATCGCGACCAGCTGCCGCTGAACAACCAGGTGGTGGACTTCGGGGACTAGGATCAGTCGCCGATTCCGGGCCGATCTCAGTCCGGCCCGAAGCCCGGCGAGGTAACGCCGCCGTCGTCATATTTCGACAGCCATTCCACCAGCGTCGGGCGATAGCGGGTGAGGCCCTTGTAGGTGGCGAGTTCCTCGGGGAGGTCGCGGATGACGCGATGCAGGCGCTTGGCCCATTTCGGCGACGTGGCGAGCTCGTCCATCTTGATGAGGTAACAACGGATCGGGAAGACCAGCGCGTTGGAGCGCGGCAGCCGCCAGAAGGTCTGCAGCTCGACGCGCAGATGCACCTTGTCGCCTACGTTTTCCGGCGTGACGGTGGTGCGGTCCGGACCCCATTTGTGATAATTCTCCGGGCTGGTGTCGAGGCGCGGGTTGATGGTCATCGTCCAGTTGAGGCGGCGCGCCGGCTGGCCCTGCTGCACGTTGAGCAGGAATTTCAGCGCGCGGGTGAAGATGCCCTTCTCATGCGCCAGCGGCACGGGCGCGTGCCACTCGAAGAAGTTCATGCCGATGTCGAAATCGAGCGACCAGTCGGCCTGCGTGGTGACGATGCCGGCGTCCATCCAGAGGTTGCCGTCGCGCTGGTCGAGGATGCAGTAGTCGCCCTGGCTCTGGCGCGTGATGTATTCCATCGGGCCGTAGGGCAGCGTCGAGGTGTCGCCGAAGACGAATTTGTCGTCGATGCCGAGCGGCCGGTTGATCCAGTGCCAGTTGTCGCCGTCGCGGGTCAGGGTGAAATGCTCGGGATAGCTCTCGGCCATGGAGACCATGAGCAGCTCGAGCAGGTCCCAGCCGGCGAGCGTCATGTGCGGCAGCGACTGGCAGCGCAGCGGGTCCTCCGCCAGCACCAGCGCGCGGTCCTCCATCTCGGAGACGTAGTGCTCGTCGACGTCGAACGGGAACTCCAGCACGCTGCCCTTCGGTCCCGACTTATGCGGCTCGATGTTGACCGCGTACATGTAGGAGTCCTCGTGGAACGGGAACGGGAAGCGCCTGACATGCTCCGGCGAGTTCCTGAACGAGAAGTCGTCGCGGAAGGTTTCCTTCCTGAACTGGATGCCCATCTGTAAGAGTCTCCTTACCGTTCAAGGACGAGGGAACGGCCCTCGAAGCGCGAGACGCAGGGCATGATCTTCTTGCCCGAGGCGTGCTCTTCCTCCGAAAGCCAGTGGTCGTTGTGCAGGAATTTTCCGTCATAGGAGATGACGTTGGTCTCGCACTGGCCGCAGACGCCGCCGCGGCAGAGATAGGGCGGGTCGACGCCGGCGGCCTCGATGGCCTCCAGCAGGCTCTGCTGTTCACCGACATGGATAGTCTTGCCGGAGACAGCGAGCGTGACGTCGAAGGGCTTGCCCGGCTGCGGCGCGGAGAAGTGCTCGTAGTGCACGTTCTCGGACGGCCAGCCGAGCTCGGCGGCGCGGCCGCGCACCCAGTCGATCATCGGTGCCGGGCCGCAGACATAGAGGTGCGTGCCGAGCGGCTGCGACGTCAGCAGGCGGTCGAGCGCGATCTTCTCGCCGCGATCGTCATGATAGAGGTGGATGCGCTTGCCGTAACGCTCCTGCAGGAGGTCGCCATAGGTGAAGAGCGAGGCGGTGCGGCAGGCATAATGCAGCTCGAAATTGCCCCCCTCGGCCGCGAGTTGCGCGGTCTGCGCGACGAAGGGCGTGATGCCGATGCCGCCCGCGATCATCAGGTGCTTTTTCGCGCGCAGGTCGAGCGAGAAGAGGTTGACCGGATAGGAGACCACCATGCGGTCGCCCGGCCTGACGTTGCGGTGCATGAAGAGCGAGCCGCCGCGTCCCTGGTCGTCGCGGCGCACCGAGATGGTGTATTCCGAGGTGTCGAGCGGCGAGGACATCAGCGAATAGGGGTTCAGGCGCGGCGGCTTGCCCTCCTCGCGCATCTCGACCACGACATGCGCGCCGCCGGAGAAGGTCGGCAGCAGGCCACCGGCGGTGGGGCGGAAGTGGAAGCGCGTGACGAGATCGTTGACGGGGACGACGTCGGCCACGGTAACGTCGAGCTTGGTCGTGCCGGCGCTCATCGGAATACCTCCTCGACAGGCACCTGCTCGCTGCGGTCCTCCGCGTTGATGCAGACGCCCTGGAAGGCGGCGAGGCGACGCGAATAGTGGTCGCGCACGAAAAGCGTCAGGCCGCAATGGGCGCAGGTGACGGGCTGCGTGGTGACGTCCTCGGTGACGCCCTTGCAGTGGACGCACTGGACACGGCGCGCCAGCGAGCCGCGATGCTCCGTCTGGATGGAGGAGTAGTCGATTCCGGCTTCGGTGGCGGCGAGCATCGCCTGGCCGATCAGGCCTTCGGTGCCGGCGAGGTAGACTCGCAGGCCCATATGGGCGGTGGCGAAGGTCTGGCGCAGGCGCGGCAGCGCGGCGGCGATGGACGGGCCGTCATAGAAACGTGCGGGCTTCAACGCCTTCAGGGCGGCGACGTATGTCTCGCCCTCGGCACGCGGGATGTAGACGATCTCTGCGGCGGAGAAGAAACCCTCCGGCGCGGACTTCGCGAGGTCGAGGATCGCCTGCGCCCCTTCGGCGTCGGCGATCAGCAGATGTTCGGTGCCCTTCTGGGGCGAGAGCGTGCCGTAGACGGGCCTGCTCTTGATTGTCGGTTCAATCGGCACTTCCGGCCTTTCCCTATTATCGTAAGCGTCCTCCCGTTTCGGTTCGGCGTCAGCCTTTCGCGGTGCGCTTGGCCTTCTTCGGATCGTCGAAGGGAAGCGGCTGGGCGGTGGCCTTTATGATGCCGCTGCGGTTGTGGATTTCAAGGGGCGTGCCCTGCACCGCCGTGTCGACGCTGAGCCGGGCGATGCCCATCGATTTCTTGACCAGCGGCGAATACATGGCGCAGGTGACAACGCCGACCTGGGTGCCGCCCGCATGGACAGGCGCGCCCTCGTCCGCCGGCTCGGTTCCCTCAAGCAGGACGCCGAAAATCTTGAAGCGCTCCTTGCCCTTGAGGCGGTAGTGCTCCTCGGCGCCACGGAAGCCGGTCTTCCCGGGGCTGACGGTGAAGTCGAGACCGAGTTCCCACAGTGTATCGCCGGGGCCTTCATCCTCGAACGGGTACTTCTGCGAATTGTCGTAGGGATAGAAGAGCAGGTAGCTCTCGACGCGCAGCATGTCGAGCGTGGTGAAGCGGCAGGGGATGATGCCCATCGACTTGCCTTCCTCCAGGATGCGGTCCCAGATGGCGACGGCGTCCTGCCCGCGGCAGAAGATTTCGTAGCCGCGCTCGCCGGTGTAGCCGGTGCGCGAGATCATCACCGGGAAGCCGAAGAGCTGCGTCTGCATGTGATGGAAGTAGGGCAGGTCGCGGATGCCGGGCACGTGCTTGGCGAGATAGTCGACGGCGAGCGGCCCCTGCAGCGAGAGGTCGTGCAAATTGTCGTCGAAGCGCAGCGACACGTCCTTGCCCTGTGCCGCGCGGGTGAGTTCCTCATGGCCGGTGCCGGAGCCGTGCACGACCATCCAGGAGTTCGGGCTGATACGGTAGATGATGCAGTCGTCGGTGAACTTGCCAGCCTCGTTCAGCATGCAGGCATAGGCCGACTTGCCGGGATAAATCTTTTCCGGGTCGCGCGTGGTGGTGATGTCGATCAGGTGCTGCGCGTGCGCGCCCGTGATGTGGACCTTCTTGAGGCCCGACACGTCCATCAGCCCGGCCTTGGTGCGGATCGCTTCGTATTCCGCGTTCGGGTCGCCGGAATAGCTCCAGGCGGTGCCCATGCCGCTCCAGTCCTCGAGGTTGGAGCCGAGCGCCTTGTGGCGGTCGATCAGCGTCGAAAATCTCCAGGAACGGGTCATGTGGCTCTCCCCAGTGGTTCACTTTCATTGGTGCGGCGGAACCGTTCCCATGGCTCTCGTCGCTTGGCGAAATACTGACTCGATTTTCCCGGCCAGTGCAATACTGGCGTGCAAAATGTTTTCCTGACAGGCAAATATTTTGCTTGGCAGCCTCCTCGTCGCACGGTGGCAGGATACCAGGCCACGCGGCCCAAGCGAAATTCGTTCTGACTGTTGAAAAAGCACGGCATGCTCGAATCCTGTGCAATTGCATCGAATTGATGCAATGCAGCACGCGCGACAGCTTGACGCAGGCCTAGAACAGGCGGACATTCCTCGCAGGCAAGTTGTTTTCATAACAATCAAATTGCCTTGGGAGGGACTATGGAAGCGAGACTCGGGGAAGGGTCCGATGCGCGTTCGCTCGAGACGCGCATCGACCAAATGCATGGACGTGACCGCAGGGGTGCACTGGCCTTCGTGATAGGGCTTTGGGTCACCATCCTGTTCACGCTGTTCACCATCTGGCCGCTGATCAGCGAAGGCGGAATCAGGATCGTGCTCGGCATCGCCGCGCTACTGGTCCTGGCGTTCAATACCGCGGCCATCGTGGCCATGCTGCGCCACTACGGCGACGACAAATCTTTCATCTACGGCCTCGACATCATGCATCTCGACGAGATGCGTCGCCGCAAGCGCCTCTAGGAGGATCCGGACATGGCATACAAACCTCCGAAACAAAGTCTCGCGGGGCAGGTTATCGACGTCTTCGTTCTGCTCGTCCTGACGGTGGGCGCACTCTATCTGCCGCTTTACATGGGGCTCGCCGGCGCGGCGAAGACCCCCGCTCCGATCGAAAACCCGACCTGGGAGGCGCTTGGCCAGAACGCGGCCGAGCAGCAGCAATGGGCGGCACTCGGTTTTCCCGACGCGGCCTCCGCCAACGAAATCATCACCGCCCGCTTCGACTACACGTTCAGCTGGACTGCGCTGATCGTGATGGTGGTCGCCGTCGTCGGCTACTTCATCCTCGTCGTCAGGCTCTCCGACAAGGAGTACCGCGAGGTGATCGACGAGCGCTTCGGCAAAGATGGCAACCGGTAGGAGCGGGTTATGGATATCTGGAACTATCTGGAATACGCGGCCTGGGCGCTGTCAGCCGTGATCGCCGCGATCATGATCATGGACATGATCAAGATCGACACGACCTACGACAACGAACTTCTCACGTCATCTCGAGAGGGTGAGCTCGAGCTGACGCAAGAACGTCACGAGCTTTGAGGGCCCCGTCATGAGCAATGTTTCTGCAACTGAAGCGCCGGAGAGGCTCGGCCTCCTGCGCGTACTCGGCCCGGCTCACGTATGGGCGCTTGGCGTCGGCATCGTGCTTGTCGGCGAATATATGGGATGGAACTTCTCCGTCGGAAAAGGCGGGATGATCGCCGGCCTCGTCGCCTGCTGGGTGGCGGGGCTCCTCTACACCTGCGTTGCGATGATCGATTCCGAAGTGACGTCGACGGTGGCTGCCGCCGGCGGCCAATATGCGCAGGCCAAGCACATCGTCGGGCCATTGATGGCCTTCAATGTCGGCCTCTTCCTCGTCATGGCCTACACGATGCTGGAGGCAGCGAACGCCATCACCATCGGCTTCCTGCTCGACACGGTGGCCGGCATGCTCGGCCATTCGGGGCTGAACCAGAAGCCGTTCATCATCCTGACCATCCTGGCGCTCGCCTGGCTGAACTATCGCGGCGTGCTGGCATCGCTGTCGTTCAACCTCGTGATCACGGCCTTTGCCTTCGTCGCGATCATCGTCCTGTTCCTTTCGGTGCAGTTCGGCGCCTCGGCGGTTCCGCTCGACTTCTCGGCGGTCACCAACGAGCCGCTGCCCTATGGCTGGCTCGGCATCGTCGCGGCACTGCATTTCGGCCTCTGGTACTATCTCGGCATCGAGGGCACCTGTCAGGCGGCCGAAGAGGTCCGCTCGCCGGCGCGCTCGCTGCCTTTCGGCACGATGGCCGGCATCATGACGCTGGTGATCGCGGCGACGTTGACCTGGTATGTCTGCTCGGGCCTGATCCCGTGGGAATATCTCGGCAGCGCCGGCACGCCGCTGTTTGACGCCGCGCGTGTGACCGGCAATTCGGGGCTGATGGTGCTGCTGTTCATCGGCACGGTGTTCGCCACGACAGCCTCGGCCAACGGCTGCATCAACGATGCGTCCCGCGCATGGTTCTCGATGGGACGCGACCACTATCTGCCGGAGTGGTTCGGGGCGGTGCATCCGCGCTTCAGGACGCCATACCGCTCGATCGTGTTCCTGGTGCCGATCGCCCTGATCTTCGCGCTCGGCGCACCGCTCGATCAGGTGATCACCTTCTCGATCCTGTCCGGCCTTCTCGGCTACACCTTCATGACCTTCAACATGGTGATGTTCCGCAAGAAGTGGCCGCTGGGCACGATCAAGCGTGGCTATGTGCATCCGTGGCATCCGCTGCCGGCGCTCATTCTGCTCGTTCTGTGCGCGGCAACCTACTTCGCCGTGTTCCTGGGCTACGGAACGCAGCTCATCGCGATGCTCTGCTTCTACATCATCGCGTCTCTGTGGTTCCATTTCTGGCGCTATCGTTTCGTCAAGCGTGGCGACCAGTTCACCATGCCCTGGCCACGGCCGCAGGGCTATTGAGGCGGGACGCGAGGGACTCCCATGCAGACGGCGTTCGGACTGGCCGGTTTGCCGCTCTCCGCCGGAGGCATGGCTCTCCTGCTGTTCTGCATCGCGGGCGTCGCGACGATCGCGGCGCTCGCCCGCAAGGAAATGCGCGAAGACCTCAAACGGCGCGCCGTTCTGCTCGACCAAGCAAGCGCGCTGTTTGACAATCCAAGCATAAAGGTCGGCGGCGACGGCTATCCGAGGCTGGTAGGCACGAACAACGGCAACCGCGTCAGCCTGGAGATCGTGCCGGACAGTCTCGTCCCTCGTCGCGTTCCACAACTCTGGCTCAAGCTGACCATGCTGACCGACGGGCAGGCGTCGCGCCCTTCGATCGGTGTGCTGGCGAGGCCAGTCGGCACCGAATTCTACTCGCGCGTGCTTGGCCTGCCGGACACCGTCACTCCATCGTTCAAGGCAGACTTTCCGCTGCTGATGCGCGGAAAGGACGTGACCGAGGCGGCGCTACGGCGCACCAGCAGCCTGTTCCACACACTCTTTGCAGATCCTGCGCTGAAGGAGGCCGTCATCACGCCGCGCGGTACAGGGCTGGTGCGGCAGATCGCAGAGGGCGATCGCGGCGCGCATATCCTCTACCGGCAGATGCGCTTTCCGGTGGCGCAGGTATCGCCCGACATCGTGCGTAACGCGCTGGCGGAACTGCGCCTGCTCGATGAAGCTCTCGAACCGGCACAATCTGGGACCATCGCATGAACGAGCCGTCGATCACTATTGCGCAGCAACCGCTCAACCCGCGTCTCGTGCTATTGCTGGCGATCCTGCTGCCCGGTGCGGGCCATGTGGCAATCGGACAGGTCCAGCGCGGCCTCTGCTTCGTGCTGTTCGCCATACTTCTGATGGTCGTTACCTACACCACAACGACCCCGGATCAGTCGTTCATCGGACGGCATGCCGGCGGACTGTTCGTCTGGGCGCTTTCCATCACCGATGCCTATCGCCTTGCCAGGATCAGGCAGGAGGCATTTCGCCGCGCGACCGTTGGCGCAGGGGCGTCGGGCGCTTGAACGCGGGATATCCGTCGATTAAACAGCAGGAATATTTTTTTCATACCAGTTGAAATCGTTTGGCCTATTCGCTAGAAAAATCGAAGAAGATATCCCCCACCTAGAAAGGGCAAGTCCATGTGCGGAATTGTCGGCCTTTTCCTGAAAGACAAATCGCTGGAGCCGAAGCTCGGCGCGATGCTGTCCGAAATGCTCATCACCATGACGGATCGCGGGCCTGACAGCGCCGGCATTGCCATCTACGGCTCGGGCGAAAGCAAGAAGAGCAAGATCACCATCCAGTCGGCCGATCCGGAGACGGATTTCGCCGGTCTGGGCAAGGCGCTGGCCGAGAAGATCGGCGGCAAGCCTGACGTCGTCGTCAAGTCGACCCATGCCGTGATCGAGGTGCCGACCGACAAGGTGGCGGAAGCACGCGAAGCGATCCTCGAGTTGCGGCCGGCCGTGCGCATCATGGGCGTTGGCGAAGTCATCGAGATTTTCAAGGAAGTCGGCCTGCCGGCTGATGTCGTGAAGCGTTTCGACCTGACCAAGATGTCGGGCACGCACGGCATCGGCCACACCCGCATGGCGACCGAAAGCGCCGTCACCACGATGGGCGCGCACCCCTTCTCGACCGGCCCGGACGAGTGCCTCGTCCACAACGGCTCGCTGTCGAACCACAACAACATGCGTCGCGAACTGAAGCACGACGGCATGAGCTTCGAGACCGAGAACGACACCGAGGTCGCGGCTGCCTTCATTTCCAACAAGATGGCGCATGGCGACAATCTCGGCCAGGCGCTGGAGAAGACGCTGACCGACCTCGACGGCTTCTTCACCTTCGTCGTCGGCACCAAGAACGGCTTCGGCGTCGTTCGCGACCCGATCGCCTGCAAACCTGCCGTCATGGCCGAGACCGACCAGTATGTCGCCTTCGGTTCGGAATATCGCGCGCTCGCCAACCTGCCGGGCATCGAGAATGCCAAGGTCTGGGAGCCCGAGCCCGCAAAAGTCTATTTCTGGGAGCACTGATGCCAACCGTCGATTTGTCCAAGTCTTCGCTGCGCGAACTCAATCAGGCGCTTCACGACATCCAGCCCGGCTCGAACGAAACCTCCTGGGAGGTGGTCAACCCGAAGGGCAGTCATGCGGTCGCCGTCGGCGTCGACAAGCCGGTTGCCGTCGATGTGCGCGGCTCGGTCGGCTATTACTGCGGCGGCATGAACGATGGCGGCGCGATCACGGTGCACGGTTCGGCCGGCCCCGGCGTCGGCGAGAACATGATGTCGGGCTCGATCGTGGTAAAGGGCGACGCCAGCCAGTATGCCGGCGCGACCGCGCGCGGCGGGCTGCTGGTGATCGAGGGCAACGCGTCGTCGCGCTGCGGCATCTCGATGAAGGGCGTCGACATCGTCGTGCATGGCAATATCGGCCACATGTCGGCCTTCATGGCGCAGTCGGGCAATCTCGTCGTGCTTGGCGACGCCGGCGATGCGCTGGGCGACTCCATCTATGAGGCAAAGCTCTACGTGCGCGGCAAGGTGAAGAGCCTGGGCGCGGACTGCGTGAAGAAGAAGATGCACCCGAAGCATATCGAGCGGCTGCAGAAGCTTCTCGACTCGGCGGGCGTGAAGGGCGTGAAGCCGGAAGAATTCACGCGCTACGGCTCGGCTCGCACGCTCTACAATTTCAACATCGACAACGCCGACGCGTACTAAAGCGGACGAGGGGCAAGCATGACATACAAGAACCCGCCGACCACGCCGCGCAAGTCCGCGACCTTCGACGATTACACGCTGTCGGAAATCCGCCGCGCCGCTGCGACCGGCATCTATGACATCCGCGGCGCGGGCGCGAAGCGCAAGCTGCCGCATTTCGACGACCTGCTGTTCCTCGGCGCATCAATCTCGCGCTACCCGCTGGAAGGCTATCGCGAACGTTGCGACACGTCGGTCGTGCTCGGCACGCGCTTCGCCAAGAAGCCGATCGAGCTGAAGATCCCGATCACCATCGCCGGCATGAGCTTCGGCTCGCTGTCGGGTCCGGCCAAGGAAGCGCTGGGACGCGGCGCGACCGCAGCCGGCACCTCGACCACCACCGGCGACGGCGGCATGACCGAGGAAGAGCGCGGCCATTCCAAGCAGCTCGTCTACCAGTATCTGCCGTCGCGCTACGGCATGAACCCCCGCGACCTGCGCCGCGCCGACGCCATCGAGATCGTCGTCGGTCAGGGCGCCAAGCCCGGCGGCGGCGGCATGCTGCTCGGCCAGAAGATTTCCGACCGCGTCGCCAACATGCGCAATCTGCCGAAAGGCATCGACCAGCGCTCAGCCTGCCGTCACCCCGACTGGACCGGCCCGGACGATCTGGAGATCAAGATCCTCGAAATCCGCGAGATCACCAACTGGGAAAAGCCGATCTACATCAAGGTTGGCGGCGCGCGCCCTTATTACGACACGGCGCTGGCTGTGAAGGCCGGCGCGGACGTGGTGGTGCTCGACGGCATGCAGGGCGGCACGGCGGCGACGCAGGAAGTGTTCATCGAGCATGTCGGCCAGCCGACGCTCGCCTGTATCCGCCCTGCGGTGCAGGCGCTGCAAGACCTCGGCATGCACCGTAAGGTGCAGCTCATCGTCTCGGGCGGCATCCGCAACGGTGCAGACGTCGCCAAGGCCTTGGCGCTCGGTGCCGACGCCGTGTCGATCGGAACGGCGGCACTCGTGGCGCTGGGCGACAACGACCCGCGCTGGGAGGCCGAATACAACGAACTCGGCACCACGGCCGGCGCCTATGACGACTGGCACGAGGGCAAGGACCCGGCCGGCATCACTACGCAGGATCCCGAGTTGATGAAGCGCGTCGATCCGGTTGCGGCTGGGCGCCGTCTGGCGAATTATCTCAAGGTGATGACGCTGGAGACGCAGACCATCGCCCGCGCCTGCGGCAAGAACGACGTGCACAACCTTGAACCCGAGGACCTTTGCGCGCTGACCGTCGAAGCGGCGGCGATGGCGCAGGTGCCGCTGGCCGGCACGAGCTGGATACCTGGAAAAGGCGGCTTCTAACGGAGCCGCTTTTCTGCATAACAATAGCCACGGGAACGGCTTTTCAAAACACGTAATGGGGAACTCCATTGGCAACTGATCTCGCAGCCTTCGCCAAGAAGAACGGCGTCAAATATTTCCTGATCTCCTACACCGACCTGTTTGGCGGACAGCGCGCCAAGCTGGTGCCGGCGCAGGCGATATCAGACATGCAGAAGGATGGTGCAGGCTTTGCCGGCTTTGCGACATGGCTCGACCTGACCCCGGCGCATCCCGACATGCTGGCGGTGCCGGATCCGGAGTCGGTCATCCAGCTCCCCTGGAAGCCGGAAGTGGCATGGGTAGCGGCCAATTGCGTGATGGAAGACCAGCCCGTCAGCCAGGCGCCGCGCGACACGCTGCGCCGCCTCGTGGCGGAAGCCGCCGCCGAGGGCATGCGCGTCAAGACCGGCGTCGAGGCCGAGTTCTTCCTGATCACCCCCGACGGCACCCAGATTTCCGATCCGGCCGACACCGCATCGAAGTCATGCTACGACCAGCAGGCGGTGATGCGCCGCTATGACGTGATCGCCGAAATCTGCGACCACATGCTGGCGCTGGGCTGGGGCCCGTACCAGAACGACCACGAGGACGCCAACGGGCAGTTCGAGATGAACTGGGCCTTCGACGACGTCATCCCGACCGCCGACAAGCACTCGTTCTTCAAGTTCATGGTCAAGTCGATCGCCGAGAAGCACGGCCTGCGCGCGACCTTCATGCCGAAGCCCTTCCCCGGCCTGACCGGCAATGGCTGCCATGCGCATATCTCGGTGTGGGACAAGGCCGGCAAGGTCAACGTCTTCGCCGACCCCAAGATGGAACTCGGCCTGTCGGCCAAGGGCAAGAACTTCCTCGGTGGCATCATGAAACATG
Organism: Mesorhizobium quangtriensis; assembly: GCF_040081925.1. NCBI lineage: Bacteria > Pseudomonadati > Pseudomonadota > Alphaproteobacteria > Hyphomicrobiales > Phyllobacteriaceae > Mesorhizobium > Mesorhizobium quangtriensis. The sequence goes on along the minus strand of NZ_JBEBMF010000001.1, from coordinate 375,120 downwards.
CCTCCGCGCTTGCTGCCATCACCAACCCGACGGTGAATTCCTACAAGCGTATCAACGCGCCGCGCACCATCTCCGGCGCGACCTGGGCACCGAACTCGGTGACGTGGACCGGCAACAACCGCACGCACATGGTGCGCGTGCCCGGCCCCGGTCGCTTCGAACTGCGCCTGCCGGACGGCGCGGCGAACCCCTATTTGATGCAGGCGGTGATCATCGCGGCCGGCCTCGACGGCATCCGCTCCAAGGCCGATCCGGGCAAGCGCTACGACATCGACATGTACAAGGACGGCCACACGGTGAAGGGCGCGCCGAAGCTGCCGCTGAACCTGCTCGACGCGCTGCGCGAATTCGACAAGGACAAATCGCTGAAGGCGGCGCTTGGCGACGAATTCTCGGCGGCCTATCTAAAGCTGAAGCAGCAGGAATGGAATTCCTATGCTTCCCACTTCACCCAGTGGGAACGGGACCACACGCTCGACATCTGACGGGCAAAAACAACGGCAAAAGGGCGAGTTCGAAGCATAACTATGAAATACTCGATCTTCTCGCTCGCCCGCGCGGCCCTCTCCGGCCACAAGAACTGGCCGCGCACGTGGCGCGACCCGGAACCGCAGAAACAGTATGACGTCGTGATCGTCGGTGGCGGCGGCCATGGGCTCGCCACCGCCTACCACCTCGCCCACGAGCATGGCATCCGCAATGTCGCCGTGCTGGAGAAGGGCTGGATCGGCTCGGGCAATGCCGGCCGCAACACGACCATCATCCGCTCCAACTACATGCTGCCCGGCAATATCGGCTTCTACGAGATGTCGATGAAGCTGTGGGAGACGATGGAGCGTGACCTCAACTACAACGCGATGGTCAGCCAGCGCGGCGTGCTGAACCTCTACCATTCGGACGCACAGCGCGACGCCTATGCGCGGCGCGGCAACGCCATGCGCATCAACGGCATCGACTCCGAACTGCTCGACCAGGCGGGCGTCAGGAAGCTCGCGCCGTTCCTCAACTTCGACAATTCGCGCTTCCCGATCCAGGGCGGGCTGTTGCAGCCGCGCGGTGGCACGGCACGACACGACGCCGTGGTGTGGGGGTATGCGCATGCGGCCGACAAGCTCGGCGTTGACATCATCCAGAACTGCGAGGTCACCGGCTTCACGCGCGACGCGAATGGCAAGGTGACGGGCGTCGAGACATCACGCGGCACGATCGGCGCGGGCAAGGTGGGCATTGCGGTGGCCGGCAATTCCTCGCGCGTCGCGGCGATGGCCGGCCTGCGCCTGCCCATCGAAAGCCACGTGCTGCAGGCCTTCGTGTCCGAAGGCATCAAGCCGCTGATCCCCGGCGTCATCACCTTCGGCGCGGGTCATTTCTACGTCAGCCAGTCCGACAAGGGCGGGCTGGTCTTCGGCGGCGACATCGATGGCTACAACTCCTACGCCCAGCGCGGCAACCTGCCGGTCGTTGAGGATGTCTGCGAGGGCGGCATGGCGCTGATGCCGGTCATCGGCCGCGTGCGCCTGCTGCGCCAGTGGGGCGGCATCATGGACATGTCGATGGATGGCTCGCCGATCATCGACAAGACGCCTGTCGACGGCCTCTATCTGAATGCTGGCTGGTGCTATGGCGGCTTCAAGGCGACGCCCGGCTCGGGCTTCGTCTTCGCGCACCTGATCGCGCGCGACGAACTGCACCGGGAGGGCGCGCGCTTCCGGCTCGACCGCTTCCAGCGCGGCGCGATGATCGACGAAAAGGGCCAGGGCGCCCAACCGAACCTGCACTGAGGGCGGTAAAAGAACGATGCGTATAACCTGCCCCTTCTGTGGCCCGCGCGAGAACGGCGAGTTCTCCTATCTGGGCGACGCCAAGCCGAAGCGACCCGCGCCGGACGCCGGCCAGGATGCGTTCTATGACTACGTCTACCTGCGCGACAACGTCGCCGGGGAGATGGAGGAGCTTTGGTATCACGGCGGCGGCTGTCGCTCCTGGCTCAAGGTCCGGCGCAACACGGTGACGCACGAGATCTTCTCCGTCGAGCCGGTCGCCGGCGCGGGTGCCCAAAAGGTGGCGTCATGAGCGCGGCCGGGCAGACGCATCGCCTCGCGACAGGCGGCCTCATCGATCGCGACAAGAGGCTATTGTTCAGCTTCGACGGCAAGTCGATGGACGGTTTCGCAGGCGACACGCTGGCCTCGGCGCTTGTCGCCAACGGGGTGAAACTGGTCGCGCGCTCGTTCAAGTATCATCGCCCGCGTGGCATCCTGACCGCTGGTTCAGAGGAGCCGAACGCGCTGGTGGAACTGCGCACAGGCGCACGCCGCGAGCCGAACACGCGCGCAACCACGATCGAGCTTTATGACGGGTTGGTTTCGACCAGCCAGAACCGCTGGCCGTCGCTCAACTTCGACTTCCTTTCGATCAACCAGCTGGCGTCGCCGATCTTCGTCGCGGGCTTCTACTACAAGACCTTCATGTGGCCTTCGGCGCTGTGGGAAAAGCTCTACGAGCCGCTGATCCGCCGCGCGGCAGGCCTCGGACGCGCTGCCGACAAGAGCGACCCCGACCACTACGAGAAGGCGTGGGCTCATTGCGACGTGTTGATCGCCGGCAGCGGGCCGACGGGCCTTGCGGCCGCGCTCGCGGCAGGTCGCGCCGGTGCGCGGGTAATCCTTTGCGAAGAGGATTCCGTGCTAGGCGGGCGGCTGCTTTCCGACGGCGGCACGATCGACGGTTTGCCGGCAAACGAGTGGGTCGCCAAGGCAGTCGCCGAGCTCGAGTCCATGCCCGAAGTGCGCATCATGACGCGCACGACGTTGACCGGAGCCTTCGACCAGGGCGTGCATGCGGCGCTGGAACGGGTGAGCGACCACCTGCCGGTGCCGCCTGAGCACCAGCCGCGCCAACGCCTCTGGCGCATCGTGGCGAAGCGCACGATCGTCGCAGCAGGCGCGCTGGAGCGGCCGATCGTTTTCGGCGGCAACGACACGCCCGGCGTGATGCTTTCTTCGGCGGTGCGCACCTACATCAACCGCTACGCGGCGACGCCGGCGAAGCGGCTGGCGCTCTTCACCAACAATGACGACGGCTGGAAGACGGTCGAGGCCGCACTGGCGGCTGGCGTGACCATCGCAGGCATCGTCGATGCGCGTGCGGAGGTGTCGGCCGAACAGCGCGCGCTTGCCGCCAAGCATGGCTTCGCGGTCCTCAACGGCATGGTCGACCATGTCGAAGGCGGCAAAACAGGCGTCGCAAAAATCGTTGCGGCACTGGCCGGCGGGGCGAAAGCCACTCTGGAAGCCGACGCGCTTGCCGTCTCGGGCGGCTGGAATCCAGCCGTCGGGCTGACCTCGCAGCATCGCGGCCGGCCTAAATGGCGCGACGACATCGCCGCCTTCGTGCCGGATGGCGCGCCTCCCGGCATGGTCGCGGCGGGATCCGCCAACGGCGAATTCTCGCTCGCGGCATGCCTGATGGAGGGACATTCGTCGGGCGCTGCGGCGGCCGGTGATCTTGGCTTCAGCAAGAGCGCCGGCAACACGCCCGTGTCCGACGAGGATGCAGCCTATTCGCTGAAGCCGCTCTGGACCGTCAACAGCAAGCACAAGGCCTTCGTCGATTTCCAGAACGACGTGACGGCCTCCGACATCGCGCTCGCCGCGCGCGAGGGCTTCCAGTCGGTCGAACACCTGAAGCGCTACACCACGCTCGGCATGGCAACCGATCAGGGCAAGAACTCGAATGTGCAGGGCCTCGCCATCATGGCGGAGCTGACCGGCCGTTCGATCCCGGAGACGGGCACCACCATCTATCGCCCGCCCTATGTGCCGATCGCCATCGGTGCGTTGGCCGGCCACCATCGCGACGAAAACTTCCACTCGACCCGGCTGACGCCATCGCATCATTGGGCCGCCGAGCGCGGCGCGGTGTTTGTCGACACCGGTCTCTGGAAACGCGCTCAATGGTATCCGATCAAGCGCGAGAAGGACTGGCTGGTTTCGGTCACGCGCGAAGTGAAGGCCGTGCGCTCGGGCGTCGGCTTCTGCGATGTCTCAACGCTCGGCAAGATCGACGTGCACGGGCCGGACGCCGGAACCTTCCTCGATCGCGTCTACATCAACACCTTCTCCAACCTCGCGGTCGGCAAGGCGCGCTACGGCATCATGCTGCGTGAGGACGGCATCGTCTATGACGACGGCACGACGTCGCGGCTGGCCGAGGACCACTACTTCCTCACGACCACCACCGCGAAAGCGGGACAGGTGATGCAACACCTGGAGTTCTGCCGGCAGGTGCTGTTCCCGGAACTCGACGTGCAGCTTACCTCCGTGTCGGACCAGTGGGCGCAGTTCTCCATCGCCGGGCCGAAGACGCGCGACCTGCTGCGGGACATCGTCGCCCCCTCCGAAGACCTGTCGAACGAAGGCTTCCCCTTCATGGGCACACGTGAGGTGATGTTGCGCGGCGGCGTGAAGGCGCGGCTGTTCCGCATCTCCTTCTCCGGTGAGATGGCGTTCGAGATTTCGGTGCCGGCGCGGTTCGGCGATGCGCTGGTGCGCAACCTGATGAGTGCAGGCGAAAAGTACGGCGTGACGCCTTACGGTACCGAGGCGCTCGGCGTGATGCGTATCGAGAAGGGCCATGTCGCCGGCCCCGAACTCAATGGAACGACGACCGCAGCCGATCTTGGGCTCGGCAAGATGATGTCGACCAAGAAGGACTTCATCGGTCGGACCATGGCAGGCCGCGAGGCGCTCGTCGCCGACGACCGACAGGTCGTGGTGGGCATCAAGCCTGTCGACAAGGCGCGCCGCCTTCGTTCCGGCGCGCACATCATTCCGAAGGGCGCGACGCCCGGGCCAGAGACGGACGACGGCTATGTCACCTCCGTCTGCTTCTCGCCTTTCATGGACCAGTGGATCGGGCTCGGCCTCGTAAAGCACGGCCGCGAGCGGCACGGCGAGATCGCCATGGCGCACGATCCGGTGCGCCGCGAGGACTACGAAGTCGAGATTTGCAACCCAGTCTTCTACGATCCGGAGGGAGGACGCCAGCGTGGTTGAACTGTCGGTTGAACTGTCCTGGGCTGAGACGACGCCGCTGTCGCGCATCTATGCGGCTGGCCGTCACGGCGTGAAAGAGCACGATGCCGGCCTGACGATGGCCGAGCAGACGGGCTTTGAACTGGTGCAGGTGATGGCGCGGCGCGGCCAATGGAGCGCGACCGACCAGGCCTGCAAGGAAGCGTATGGAGCATCGGCGCCAGCCAAGCCGCATGCTGTCGTGGCGCAGGGTGCGCTTCTGGTCTGGTCAGGCCCTGACCAGTTCCTCGTGCTGTCGCCGCGCGGCGATGGTCTTGAACGGGCGCGGCTCACCTTTGCCGGGATGGCTTCCTTGTCCGAGCAATCCGACGGCCGGTCGCTGCTGCGTATTTCCGGCCAACGCTCGCGCGACATGCTGGCAAAGGTCTGTTCTCTTGATCTGCACCCGGCGGTTTTCCCGCAATGGGCCGCGGCGGCGACCTCGATCGACCACACCTCCGTCAATCTCTGGCGCAGCACGGATCGCGACGGCGCGGCGGTGTTCCACCTGCTAGTCTTCGCGACCTTCGCGGAAAGCCTCTGGCACACGCTGCTGGACTCCGGCGCGGAGTATGGCGTGACGATCGATGCGCCGGGGGCATGGCAGGCTTGACCGGGTGGTCCTTCACCTGAGTGCGCGGATCGCGTAGAGAAGCGCTCGAGGACGGCCTCGGGCGTTTTGCCCATCAACGAAGGGACGACCCTTCCGCACAGAGGAGTCTTCTTCCATGAGCTGGGTCTATCTTTTCATCGCAGGTCTGTTCGAGATCGGCTGGGCCATCGGCCTGAAATACACCGAAGGTTTCACCAAGCTCGTTCCGACGATCTGGACGGCGGCCGCTTTTCTGGCCAGCATCGGGCTCCTGGGTGTCGCGCTGAAGACGCTGCCGGTCGGCACGGCCTATGCCGTGTGGACAGGCATCGGCGCGGTCGGAACGGCAATCCTCGGGGTCTATCTGCTCGGCGAGCCGGCAACAGTCGCCCGGCTCGCCTGCATCTGTCTCATCGTAGCCGGCATCGTCGGCCTGAAGCTCGTCTCCTGACCGCTTAGCTATAGGGCGACCAGCACTGGCGGCGCGGTCCCTCGTAGGGCTGATAGGTGTTGTCGTATGAGCGATAGGACCGGTAGGTCTCGTAGCACCATGCGACATGCGCGGCGGCCAGCCGGCGAGAGGGGGCGGGGGTTGTCACAACCGCCGCGCCGGCCGCCGCTCCCACCGCGAACGCCGCGGCAGGGAACCAGTAGCCTCTGTAGTATCGATAGCCGGGCCGGGCGACGACGACGCCGCGATGGCCGTTGTAATAGTACACGCCCCTGACGCGATAGAAGCCGTGGCGATGGGCGACGGGTTCGGCGGTTGCGGACAAGTCCGGGCTGACGGTTGGCCGCGGAAGCGGCACCGCCAACGCCGGTGCGGTCGTTGCGAAAGCCATGGCAGCCGCCATGAGGATGAAGCGAATTTTCATGTTCTTTTCCTCGTGTCTTATTGAGCTTGCGCGGCATCCCGCGCGCGCTTGAGCGAACGCATTTCCTTGATGGAAAGCGCGTTGTCACCGTCGCTGTCGGCGCTGCGCATTTCCGGAGGGATGAAGCCGGCGAACTCGACGCGCGAGATCGCGCCGTCGCCATTCGTGTCCATCAGCGTCATGCGCCTGCTCGCATCGAAGGCTGCGAGGAAGCCGGGATTGCCCGATTTCTTGCCTTGCGCGGCGGCGACCTTCCTGACTGTGTCGATCTCGGCCTGATCCAGAACGCCGCTGCCATTGGCGTCCATCCTGTCGAAAATCTTCGCCCGCGCGGCCTCGATCTCACTGAACTGGATCGAATGATCGCCGTTCGTGTCGATCTCGCGGAATTTGGCGCGTACGCCCTCGACATCCGAGGCGTGCGCGCCGCCTGCCGCCGTTACGCACAACCCGACGACGGCAAGCAGCAAGCTTGCAGGTCTCATGAAGCTCTCCTTTCGACTTTGTCCCTTTGTCGGCTTCTACGACGGGCTTTCCGGGCTCCTACGCGGCCCGGCGAAAAAATCAGGCGGCGTCGCTCGGGCAAAATTCCCGGCCCGCCGCGTAGGAGTTTCGAGGCCTGCTCGTATTGACCTGCATACGGCCGCGACGGCCGGTGTTTGAAAGGAGCACGATCATGAAAACCGCGTCCGTGGCGCTTGCCACGCTGGTTCTCGCAGTGACGGGTAGCACCGCCATCGCTCAACCGACTGAACGGGAGCCCGCTAAATCACAGAAGTTCTTGGCCCGCCTTGATGCCGACAAGGATGGCAAGATCACCAGGGAAGAGTCCGAACAGGCGCGCAAGAGACTCTTCGCCCGGCTCGACCGGAATGGGGATGGGCTCGTCGACGAGGCGGAGGTCGACCGTGCGCGACAGGCCATCATCGATCGCGCGACGATGATGGAGACCCGCCTTTCCATGCAATGGCAACGCATGGACAAGGACGGCGACAGAAAAGTGTCCGCCGACGAATTCCAGTCGCGGACGGTCATATTCGATCTGGCCGACCGCAACGGCGACGGCGTCGTCACTGCGGACGAGATCGACGCCCTGCGAACACTGTTCGGAAGGGTCGGCAAGGCGGGCTGACCGTTGCGCATTGACCCCTCTTGAATTCGCACTTTCCTCAAGTCATGGAGACTTCGGTGACCCATATCCTTCGTTCCTCGATTGCGGCGGTGAACATGATGCTGCTGGCGCTCGCACCCGCCGCCGCCGAGCAGTGGAAGCGCCCTACCGCCCGTGGCGGCGAACTGACCCGCGAGGTGACGCGCGATGGCCGCGTGTACGCTGGCGAGACAAGCCGCAGCGGGCCGAATGGCGGTACGTATTCATCCAGCTCCACCTGCTTCGACGGCGTCGTGGACCGTTGCAAGCGCAGCTTTTCCGCAACGGGCCCGGAAGGCAAGACCTGGTCAGGCGAGCGCTATTCGGCGCGCGGTCCGTATCGCGTCCGCTCCGCCGGCGCTATAACCGGACCGGAAGGCAACAGCGTCGTCGGCGTGCGCCGCTTCTGGCGGAGGTAGGACCAGCTTGAGCGGGGCGGGGGCGTCGGCAGCGGGTACGGTCGGTCACGACGATGACCGCCTTCTCGTGCGCGTGGCCTCCGGCGACCAAGCGGCGCTGGCGAAGGTCATCGACCGCCACGGCCGTGGCCTGCGCCTCTTCGCGGCCCGGCTGCTCGGAAGCATGAGCGATGCCGAGGATGTGGTGCAGGACGTCTTCGTCGCTGTCTGGAAACATGCGGCGCGGTTCGATCCGGCGAAGGGCCGCGCGTCGACCTGGCTTTATCGCATCGCGGCCAACCGCTGCATCGACATGCGCAGGCGACGCAGCTTCCGCGCCTTCCTTGGGCTGGACGCTACGGCCGAGGAGATCGCCGTCGAGGAGCCGGCGGCGGAACAGCGCATCGGGGCGAGACAGGAACTCGCGATCGTGCGCGATGGCTTGGCCGCGCTGCCCGAGCGGCAGCGCATGGCCCTGCTGCTGCGCTCGGTCGCCGACATGGACGTGTCGGAGATCGCCGAGGTGATGGGGACAAGCGTCGGCTCGGCGGAACAGTTGCTTGTGCGCGGCCGCCGCGCGCTGCGCGACCATATGGCGTCGGCGGAAAACAAGAGTCAGAATCGGCCAGGGAGTGTGTCATGAACGAACAGGAATTCGAGCAATTGCAGCGGCGCTTCGGCGCGGATGTGTCGCTCTGGCCGGCGCCTTACCGGCAGGAGGCCATGCGCCGAGACGCCGCCGACACGGTCGATGCGGACGACGCGCTGGACCGGCTGGTGCTTGAAGCCGTCGGGTCTCCGACCGACGACATCACCCTGACGCGCAAAGTGCTTGCGACGATCAACGTGGAGCGGAAGCCGGGCGCGTTCGGCGGCTTCGCGCGTGTGTGGCCGATGCCCGCCGCCGCGTCGGGTTTCGCCGCGCTGCTGCTGTTGGCTGCCCTTGGCGGCTATATGGCGGCGAACGACACGCCGGAGGGGCTTGACGACGCGCTGCTGGCACTGACGCTCGGCGGTGACGGAGGCGGCGTGTTCGACGAACTCGATTCGGGCGATGGGGAGGAACAGCTATGACGCGCCGCTCCTGGTTGCAGATCGTCCTTGTCGCGGCGCTTGCCCTCTCCGTGCTCGCGAATTTCTTCCTGGCGGGCTACGTGGTGAAACAGCACAGGCTGGGTGTGGGCGGTCCAGGGGCCATGGCCGAAGCGCTTGTGCGAACCTATCCGGAGGAGGTGCGCGCCGAGTTCCGCCGGCTGCTGCGCGTGAACCGTCCCGTCACCTTCGCGGCGCTGCGCGAGTTGCGGCAGGCACGGCGCGCGCTGGCCGATGCGGCTTCCGCCACCCCTTATGTGCAGGCCGACGCCGAGCAAGCGATGAAGCGCGTGCGCAACGCGACCGATGCGCTGCTTGAGATGATGCAGAGGCTGCTGCTCGAAGCGCTGAGGAACACACGGGCGACATCGACGTGAGCCTGTCGCGATGACGGCTGCCTACTCCTCGAAGCGGCTCGTCTCGTCGCGGTCGCGCTCGTAGCGGCGCTTCAAGGGAAACGGCGGCAGCCAGGACTCGCGACGGACAGTCCATAGTTCATAGGTCGGCTGCAACTGGTTTGGAGCGTCAAGCGAGCCGAGGTTTATCTCGATCTCGTCGGCACTGCGCGAGAATACCGACGAGCCGCAGCGGGTGCAGAAGTGCCGCCCGGCATAGTTGCCTGTCTGGCCTTCGATCGTGACAGCGTCCTGCGGGAAGATCGCGGAGGCGTGGAAAAGCGCGCCGTGATGCTTGCGGCAGTCCATGCAGTGGCAGATGCCGACCCGGTATGGCCGCCCGGATGCCTCGATCCGGACATTTCCGCACAGGCAGCCGCCGTTGAACTTCTCCATACCGCGCCTCCTCCTGCGCTGGGTTCAGCGATAGCCCGCCGCCTGCAATTCGAACAGCTCCGCATAGACGCCGCGCCGCGCGATCAGTTCTTCATGCGAGCCGGCCTCGATGATCGCGCCGCCGGACAGCACCAGGATACGATCGGCCATGCGCACCGTCGAGAAGCGGTGCGAGATCAGCACGGCGGTCTTGCCGCGTGCCAGACGCTTGAAGCGCTCGAACACTTCCGCTTCCGCCTTGGCGTCTAGCGCGGCGGTCGGCTCGTCCAAGATGATGAGTTCCGCGTCCCGCATGTAGGCGCGGGCGATCGCCACCTTCTGCCATTCGCCACCGGAGAGATCGCGGCCATTGGCGAAGAGTTTTCCTAGCGGCTGGTCGTAGGCGAGCGGTAGTTTTTCGATCACTGGCGCGGCGAGGCTCTGCTCGGCGGATGCCTCGATGCGCGGCCGGTCCGGCCCCGCCTCGATGCGGCCGACGCCGATGTTCTCGGCGGCCGTGAAGGAATAGCGGATGAAGTCCTGGAAGATGACGCCGATATGGGTGCGCAAATCTTCGATGTCGAAGTCGCGCAGGTCGACGCCGTCGATCTGGATTCGTCCCTCGTCGGGATCGTAGAGGCGGGTGAGCAGCTTGACGATGGTGGTCTTGCCGGCGCCGTTCTCGCCGACCAGTGCTACCGCCTCGCCGGCCTTCATCTCGAAGCTCAGGCCGCGCACCGCCCAGCGCTCGGTATCGGGATAGCGGAAGCCGACATTTTCGAAGACGATACCCTCTCGGATTGGCAAAGGGAACGGCTTCGGGTTCGGCGACAGCGCGATGGTTGGCCTGATGTCGAAGAACGAGAACAGGTCGTCGAGATAAAGCGACTGGCCCGCGATCTGCGTGACGCCGATGAGAAGCTGGCTGAACAGGGCGTTCAGACGCAGGAAGGAGCCCGAGAGAAAAGCCAGGTCGCCGAGCGTGAACTGGCCGCCGATCGTGCGCCAGACGATGTAGGCATATGCGCCGTAATAGGCGATGCTCGACAGCGCCGCGAATACGCCGCCCCAGATGGCGCGCTGGGTCGCCAGCCGCCGGTTGTCGCGCATGATTGCGTCGGCAAGCCGCCTGAAGCGACCGACGAGAAAGGAGCCCAAGCCGAAAAGCTTGATCTCTTTCGCCGTCTCGGCGCTGGCGCCGATATAGCGCAGATATTCGAGTTCACGCCGCTCGGGCGAGCGCATCCTGTTCAGCAGGTAAGAGCGGGTGTTGAACTTTACCTCGCTGAGGACAGCCGGGATGAGCGAGACGAACAGCAACAGGATCAGCCACGGCGCATAGAAGAAGAGGCCGGCCGCGAGCGTAACGATGGTGACGATCGACTGCCCCTGCCCGAAAATCTGGGCCAGCAGCGCATTGCGGCCGGCGGCCTGTCGGCGGGCGCGCTCCAGCCGGTCCTGGTATTCGCTGGATTCGAAGTGCCGGAGGTCTAGCCCCGCGGCATGGCGCATCAGCTCCATGCTCACGGTGTTGGAGTGCAGCTCGGAGAGGATGCCGTCGACCAGCGAAACCGCACGCGACAGCAGGTCGCCCGTGACGACGAGCGCGAATTCCAGCAGCAGAAGCTCGCCGACGAGCGTGAGGCGGCCGCTGGCGATCCAATCCGAGAAGGCGGGTCCGGGCGTGGGCTGGCCCGCCTGCAGCACGACCTCGTCGATGATGAGCTTGCCGACATAAAGCAGAAGCAGTGGCTGGATCGCCGAAAGCAACCTGAGCGCGATGCTTGCGACCGTGAGTTGCGGGCTTGTACGCCAGACCTGCGCGAAGAAGCGCTTCAGGTGACGCAGCGTCGCCAGCTGCTGGCCGAGCGGGGGCTGGTCGGCGGTGGAACTGCGAAACGCCAGCCTTGCGGCAAAATTTTCACTGGAACTCATCTCGGCCGGAAAATGGTGCCTCGTTTGATCCCACGCAATGCCTCAATGCACATGTCTTAGTATTGGCTGATTAACGCCCTCCGTGCTGTAATGACTTGAGAGGGCTGGCTACTATTGGCCAGAGGAGCGACCGAGACCGGAATGACGACTGCCGCGATAACTCTTTTTGCCTTGCTGCTGCTGAAGCACTTCGTGTGCGATTTCGTGCTGCAGACGCCTTGGCAGATCGGCCAGAAAGGCATTTACGGCGCACGCGGCGGGCTGGTCCACTCAGGCATCCATGTGTGCGGCACGCTGGTGGCGCTGCTGGCGGTGATGCCGCCGCCATCGGTGATCCTGACCGTTCTGGTGGTCGAATTCATCGCGCACTACCACATCGACTGGGGCAAGGAGCAGACGGTCAAGCGTCTCGACTGGCGCGTCGGCGCCCGCTTCTGGAACGCGATCGGCTTCGACCAGCTCCTGCACGGGCTGACTTATCTGATCATTGTCATCTATGTGACGGGCTGGGTGCGGTAGGGGACGTCGAAGCGCCCCTTACCGCCAATCACTCACACCTTCGCCAGCAGCGCTCGTGCTTCCTTCGGGCCGAGCGCGGCGGGGCGTTCGCAGGTCGTACGCATTTCGACGAACTTGCCGGTTTCGCCGGACTTCAGGATCGCGGTCATGACCTCGACCGTGTGCAGCGCAAGTTCGAGCGAGCAGCGATGCGGAACGCCCGACTGGATGGCGAGCGCCATGTCCGACAGGCCGGCGGTGCGGTAGTTGGCCATCATGCCGACGGAGTGCTGCTGGTTCGGCACGCCGAAGGGGTGCTTCCACGCCGGCTGCTTCTTCATGTCCTTCGCCCCTTGCGTGTAGCGCACGTCGCCACCGAAGAAGTTGGGGTCGGGAACGTAGACAGTGCCGGCCTCGCCGTAGAGCTCCATCGGAGAGTGGCCGTGGCCCCAGACATCCCAGCTTGTGCCGAGCGCGACGATCGCCCCGCTTTCGAACTGCAGGAGCGCGTGGATTGTGGTCGGCGTATCGACCGGGATCTTCTCGCCGTTGCGCGGACCGTTGGCGATGACGCGCTGCTTGCGCGGGATCGAGGTCAGCGCCGCCACGCTTTTCACCGGTCCGATGAGCTGGATCAGGTTGGTGATGTAGTACGGGCCGAGATCGAGGATCGGACCCGCGCCCGGCTGGAAGAAGAAGTCCGGATTGGGATGCCAGTGCTCCATGCCCCGGCTCATGACGTGGCAGGTGCCACCGGTGATCGTGCCGAGCGCGCCCTCGTCGATGAGATGGCGGACGAACTGATGCGAGCCGCCGAGGAAGGTGTCCGGCGCGGAGCCGATCCGGACGCCCTTTTTCGCCGCCCGCTTTTTCAGGTCGAGACCTTCCGCGACCGACAGCACGAAGGGCTTTTCCGAATATACGTGCTTGCCGGCGTCGAGGGCCTGACGCGATACGTCGTAGTGAACTGCCGGGATGGTCAGGTTGACGACGATATCGACCTCATCGTCGGCAAACAGCTCGTCGACGCTTTCGGCGCGAACGCCGTATTCCTTCGCCCTCGCCTTTGCGGCGGCCGGGTTGATATCGGCGCAGGCCCTGACCTCGATGCCTTTGAAAAGCGGCGCGAAGTTGAAATAGGTGGTGGAGATGTTGCCGCATCCGACGATGCCGACACCAAGCTTGCGTGCCATTGAGATTGCTCCTGGTATGGCGATCAGTAGGATTTGACGGATGCGATCGAGCGGCGGGCGAAGCGCTCGAAGTCGTTCGGGTTGTCCTGCTCCATGACGTAGTGCTTTGCGGACGTCTTCGCGCGCAGCGTCTTGAGCAGCGATGCCCAGTCGATCGTGCCGTGGCCGACATCCGACCAGCCATCCTCGTCCAGCCCCTCGCCCGCCTTCGCGATGTCCTTGACGTGGACGGAGACGATGCGGCTGCCGTGACGGTCGATCCAGGGCAGCGGGTCTGCGCCGCCGCGCACCACCCAGGCGACGTCCATCTCCCAGCCAACTTCGGGCGCGGCAGCAAGGATGTGCTCCTGCGGAACCGAGCCGTCGTCGAGCGCCTTGAATTCGAAATCGTGGTTGTGCCAGGCGAAGCCGTAGCCGTCCTTCTTGGCGCGGGCGCCGACTTTCGCCAGCCGCTCGCCGAAGCCGCGCCAGCCGGCAGCGGTCGCCTCGGGCCGCGCCTCGGCGTTGAGGTAGGGGCAGATCATGGTGCGGATGCCGAGCGCGTCTGCGATCTTGCGCACACCGTCGAAATCAGTCTCCAGCATGTCGATGGAAAAATGACCGGTCGGCATGGAAAGCCCGTTTTTGTCGAGTTCCGTCTTCAGGCCGGCGAGATCGTCATAGACGCCGCCATAACCCTCGACTTCCTTGTAGCCGGCGTCGCCGAGACTCTTCAGCACCTTGTCCCAGGGCTGGAAGTTGCGGGCACTGTAGAGTTGCATGGACCAGTTCACGGATATTTCCTTTCTGACATCCGGGCCTTGGGACGCCCGGCAATTCGTTCCTAAAGCCGGTCTCCCGACGTGGCGTCGAACAAGGACGCGTTCATCGGGTCGAATCCGACCGCTATCGTGTCGCCGACATTCGGGGAGCGTTCGGAAGAAACACGAATCGTGAGCGTCTGGCTACCAAGTTTGCTCCAGACGAGCGTATCCGAGCCCATGGGATCGACGATCTCGACGGGCACGCTGTCGGAAAAGGGCCAGTCCTCGCCGGAATTGGCCATCACATGTTCCGGCCGAATGCCGAATACGGCGGGCCCTTGGCGAGGGTTCTGGAAGGCGTAGCGCGCGAGTGGGATGTCTACGCCATTGGCGATGAAGCGAGGTTCGCCGTCGCGGGTGACGATCTCGCCGTCGAGAAAATTCATGCCGGGCGAGCCGATGAAGCCGGCGACATAGCGGTTGACCGGGCGCTTGTAGATCTCCTGCGGCCGGTCGAGCTGCTGGATCAGGCCGCCGCGCATGACGGCGATGCGGTCGGCGAGCGTCATTGCCTCGATCTGGTCGTGGGTGACGTAGATCATGGTGTTGGCGAGTTTCTGGTGCAGCCGCTTGATCTCGACGCGAAGCTCGGCGCGCAGCTTGGCGTCGAGGTTGGACAGCGGCTCGTCGAAGAGGAAGACATCCACGTCGCGCACCAGCGCCCGGCCGATGGCGACGCGCTGGCGCTGGCCGCCGGAAAGCTGCGAAGGCTTGCGGTCGAGCAGCGGCTCGATCTGCAGGATTTCCGAGGTGCGCGCGATGCGCCGCTCGATCTCGTCCTTCGGCACGCCTGCATTCCTCAGGCCGAAGGTCAGGTTCCCCCTGACGCTCATCTGCGGATAGAGCGCATAGGACTGGAAGACCATGCCGATGCCGCGGTCCTTTGGTTCTTCCCAGGTGACGTTCTTGCCCTTGATGAAGATCTGGCCTTCGGAGACGTCGAGCAGGCCGGCGATGCAGTTGAGCAGCGTGGACTTGCCGCAGCCGGACGGGCCGAGCAGGACGAGGAACTCGCCTTCCTCGATGTCGAGATCGAGATCCCTCAGCACCGGTACGGCCCCGAAATTCAGCGACAGGTTCTTGATCGCGACGCTCGGCATATGTCGTTGCCCTAACCCTTGACCGCGCCGGCGGCGATGCCGCGCACGAACAGTTTTCCGGAGACGAAGTAGATGACCAGCGGCACGAGTCCGGTGATGAGGGTCGCCGCCATGTTGACGTTGTATTCCTTCACGCCCTGCACGGAGTTGACGATGTTGTTGAGCTGGACGGTCATCGGATAGGTGTCGGGCTTGGTGTAGACGACGCCGAACAGGAAGTCGTTCCAGATGCCGGTCACCTGCAGGATGATGGCGACGACGAAGATCGGCAGGCTCATCGGCAGCATGATGCGGAAATAGATGCCCCAGAAGCCCGCGCCATCGACGCGTGCGGCCTTGAAGAGTTCTTCGGGAAGCGCAGTGAAATAGTTGCGGAAGAGGAGCGTCAGGATGGGCATGCCGAAGATGGAGTGCACGATGATCAGCCCGGTGAGCGAGCCGTACAGACCCATCTCGCGCAGCACGATGACGATCGGATAGATCATCACCTGGTAGGGGATGAACGCGCCGACGATGAGGATCGTGAAGAATATCTCGGCGCCCTTGAACCGCCAGTTGGCAAGGGCGTAGCCGTTGATCGATGCAATGGCGATCGAAACGATCACCGAAGGGACGGTGATGCGCACGGAATTCCAGAAACCTCTGGAGAGCCCATCGCAATTCAGACCCGTGCACGCTGTCGCCCATGCTTTCACCCACGGCTCGAAGGTGATCTCGACCGGCGGCGAGAAGATATTGCCGAGACGGATCTCGGGCATTCCCTTCAGCGATGTGACGATCATCACGTAAAGCGGGATGAGGTAGTAGATCGCCGCGACGATGAGGACGCCGTAGATGAAGATGTTGCGTCGCGAGAAGGTAACCCGCGGCTTCGGCCCGCGCGGCCCCGAAAGTTCGTCGGCGATCGCGCTGGTGCCTGCGACGGTGATGGCAAGGGTGGCGGGGTTGGACATCGGCGTCAGCGCCTCCGCCCGAATTCGAGATAGGCCCATGGCACGATGATGATCGCCACTGTGAGCAGCATCATGGTCGAGGCGGCGAAGCCCTGGCCAAGATTTTGTGCTGCAAACATGTAGTCATAGACGTATTTCGCCGGCACCTCAGAGGCGAGCGCCGGGCCGCCGCTGGTCTGTGCGACGACGAGGTCGTAGACGCGCACGACGCCGCTGGCGATGATGACGAGCGTCGTGACGAACACAGGCCGCATCATCGGGATCACGATGAACAGATACGTCTTCCACATGGGAATGCCGTCGACGCGCGCTGCTTTCCAGATGTCCTCGTCGATGCCGCGCAGACCGGCCAGCATCAGGCACATGACAAGGCCAGTGCCCTGCCAGAGACCGGCGAAGAGGATACCGTAGATGACCAGGTCCTTGTCATAGAGCGGGTTGAAGGTGAACGACTCCCAGCCCATCGAGCGGACGACATGCTGGACGCCGAAATCCGGATTGAGCAGCCACTGCCAGACGAGGCCGGTGACGACGAAGGAGAGCGCGAAGGGATAGAGGAAGATGGTGCGGAACGTATCCTCGAAGCGGATCTTCTGGTCGAGCAGGGCTGCGAGGATGAAGCCCACCAGCAGCGAGAAGATCAGCGACAGGCTGCCGTAGATCAGCAGGTTCTCGATCGAGATCAGCCAGCGCGGCGTCGTCCACAGCCGTTCATACTGGGCCAGCCCCACGAAGTTGAGGCGCGGGAGCAGCCGGGAGTTGGTGAATGAATGCACGATCGTCCATGCGGTGCCGCCAACGAAGATGACGACCGCCGTCAGGATCATGGGGATCGACGCGATCTTCGCACTCAGATTGCGGAAGAGCTGGTTCGGACGAGACATGGACGACTACCAGTTGCGCGGGAAAAAAACCCAGACGCCGGCCGTTGGGGATATGCCAGGCGTCTGGGGGCGCTTTGCCAGAAAGTCAGTCCGCTGCGGCGATGATCGCGGCGAAGCGCTTCTGTGCTTCTTCCGGTGTCAGCGTCGGCGTCTTGAAGAACTCAACGAACAGGTCGTTGAGCTGGTTGTTGGTGTCCTCTGTGTTGAGCTGGTTGGTATCTGGGATGATATTTCCCGAGGCGAGAATTTCCAAGCCCTTCTTCATGCAGTCGTTGGCAGCCGTCACATCGACGTCGCCGCGCACCGGCACGGAGCCCTTCTTCAGATTGAAGGCAACCTGGGTCTCGGGGCTGAGCATGGTCGAGGCGAGGACCTCCTGGGCCGCGGTCTTCTCGGGATCGTCGAGCTTGGGGAAGTAGAAGGAATCGCCGCCAGTGGAGATCAGTTCGTTGACGCCGAGGCCTGGCAGGCAGGTGTAGTCCTTGCCGGCCACCTGGCCGGCAACCTGGAACTCGCCCTGCGCCCAGTCGCCCATGATCTGGCCGCCGGCCTGGCCGGTGATGACGAGGTTGGTCGCCTGATTCCAGTCCTGCACGTTCGATTTCGCCGACATCTTGCGCGCGTTGTCGGCGGCCTTGAACACCTTGGCGATTTCGGGACCAGCCGCAGCCTCGGCATCATGCTCCTGATAGACTTTCAGGAAGACGTCCTTGCCGGCGATGGCCGGGATCAGCACGTTGAAAGCGCCGGTGGTCTGCCAGGGCTGGCCGCCGATGGCGAGCGGGATCTTGCCGGCCGCCTCGAGCGCCGGAGCGGCGGCGACGAACTCGTCCCAGGTTTTCGGGACCGGAACGCCGGCATCCTCGAACGCCTTGTGCGAGAGCCAGAGCCACTGCCACGAGTGGATGTTGACCACCACGCAATAGACCTTGCCGTCGACCGTGCAGCCTTCGAGCAGGCTGGCCGGGCGGATGACCTGCGACCAGTTCTCCTTCGTCGCGACATCGGTCAGGTCGCGCAGCAACCCTGCCTCGATCAGTTCCTCGGCCTGACGACCGGTGTTGAACTGGAACGCGGCCATCGGATCGCCTCCGGTGATGCGACTGACCATGATCGGACGCGCGGTGTTACCGCCACCGGCGATCGCTGCGTCGACCCACTTGTTTCCGGTGGCGTCGAAGGCCTTGGCGAACTCGGCGACCGCAGCAGCCTCACCGCCCGACGTCCACCAATGGGCAACCTCGAGGTCGGTGGCGCCGGCCGGAGCCGCGCAGGGTAATGCGACGGCAGCGGCGAATGCGGCGGTCAAAAGCTTATAACGCATGAAGTTCCTCCCGAGATCTGAAACGTTACAGATTGGCAGGATATGAAAGCGAGGCTGATCGCGCAATGCCTCTTTTGGGTGAGACCTGCAATTTTTTCGCTTTCGGAATTTATTCCGTAAGCCTGCCCCAACGCGGCAGATCCTTCGTTTCTTTGATGCGGCGCCGCAATTCGGGGTTCTTTGGGGGGCTAACCGACTGATTCCAAACATCCCGCGCTGCAAAAATGAAGAAATGGCCTTCACGCGGCCTAGCGGGCAACCAGGCATATTCCTGTCAGCAGGCCTGACCAATCTGTAACGTTTCAGATTGAAATTCACCCAGTTTGCTTCCAGAATGGAGCGCTTGCCGTTGCGTCGCCAACGCGCAATCTGTAGGCGGGGGTCATGGACGAGCATCACGACATGGAGGACGAGGAAAGAGGCGGCGCCCATCCGGGCGGCGCAGGCCGGCCGACGCTGAAGACCATCGCGTTCATGACCGGGCTTGGCGTCACGACGGTTTCGCGCGCACTGAAGGACGCGCCGGAAATCGGCGAGGAAACGCGCCGGCGCGTGCAACTCGTGGCGCGACAGGTGGGCTACCGGCCAAACCGCGCCGGCGTGCGTCTGAGGACTGGAAAGACGAACGTCATCAGCCTTGTCCTCAACACCGAGGAGCAGATCGGCGGCTTCGTATCGGACATGATCTACGGCATCTCCGAGCAGCTTGCGCAGACGCCGTACCACCTCATCGTCACGCCGTATTCACGCAACAACGACCCGCTCGAGCCGGTGCGCTACGTGGTCGAGACGGGGTCTGCCGACGGCGTCATCATTTCGCGCACCGAGCCCGACGACAAGCGGGTGCGCTACCTGCTCGAGCACGGCTTCCCCTTCGTGACGCACGGCCGCACGGAGATCGGTGTCGAGCACGCGTTCCACGATTTCGACAACTACGCCTTCGCCCGCGACGCTGTCAGGAAACTGGCAGAACTCGGCCGCAAACGGCTGGCTCTCCTCGCGCCGCCCTCTTCGCTCTCCTACTACCACCACATGCGGAACGGATTCCTCGACACGATGGCCGAGATCGGTTTCGCGGAAGTACCGTTCAACACGGTGACGGTCGATCACTCGATCGACCAGATCCGCGCCCGGTCACTGCAACTGATGCAGAGGCCGAACCCGCCCGACGGCATCGTCAGCGGCGCAGGCGGAGCGACCTTCGCGCTCGTGGCCGGGATCGAGGATGCCGGGCTGAAGGTCGGGCGGGACGTCGATATCGTTTCGAAGCAGTCTGCCCGCCTGCTGCACCTGTTCCGGCCGGAGATCTACGTCGTCAACGAAAACGTCCGGCTCGCGGGGCGCGAGCTGGCACGCTCGCTTGTCGCCCTCATCGGCGGTGCGCCCGCCGCCAGCCGGCAAAGCCTTGCCCAGCCCGGACCGGTTCTGGCGCTGGGCGAATAAGGCAAGCGCTGCCTTTTAATGCAGCGGACGGACATCGACCGACGCGCGGCAAGCAATCGCGGCCTTGCGGCCCCATTCCGTGGCCTCATCAATGGTCGCGGTTTCCAGAATCCAGAAGCCGCCTACATGCTCGCCTCCCGGCAGATACGGTCCGTTCGAAATGAGCACTTCGCCATACGGCTGCCGGCGAAGCGACACCGCCTTTTGCGGCGGTTGGAGACCGCAGACGAAAAGCCTGACGCCGGCCGCGATCATTTCTTCGTTGAGCGCGTCAATGTCGCGTGCCATCGCATGGCCCTCGACAGCCCCGTCATAGTCGTCGGGGCGATGGATCGCGACGAGATATCGTGGCATGCGCCATACCTCCAGCCGGGAGTCACGCCGGGCCGACAATGCCCCAGGTGACGCCGAACGGATCCTTGAGCTGGCCGTATTTGTCGCCCCAGAAGGCGACTTCCAGCGGCATCGTGACCTCTCCGCCGGCGGCTACCGCGCGCTTCCACAAGGCGTCGGCATCATCCACCACGATGTGCAGCGTTACGTTCTTTGCCGGCTCTGCAATCACGCCATGTTCGGGAAACGGGTCGTTGAAGAACATCGCCCCACCATTGATCTCGACATGGACGTGCATGGAGCGGCCGTCGTCGCCTTCGCGACGGTCGACCAGCTTCGCGCCAAACGCCTTTTCGTAGAAGGCCGTCGCGGCCTTGCTGTCGCTGACGGTGAAGTAGGCGATGACGCCGGGTATCCTCGTGGTTTCCACCATTGGTCGATCCTCCTCAGATCGTCTTCAGAAGTTCGGCAAGCTGGTCGGCGCACTGGCCCCAGCCCTCGTGAAAGCCCATCTTTTCGTGCGCCTCGCGATCCTCTGAAGACCAGTGGCGGACACGCGCGGTGTATCGGGTGCCGCCATCCTTGCCGACATACTCGAAGGTGACGATCGCCAGCATAAAGGGCTTCTGGGAGGGAACCCAGGCGTCGGTGAAGGCATCCGTGAAAACCAGCTTCTGGTTCGGAACAACCTCCAGGTAGATGCCCTCGTTCGGATGATCGTTGCCGTCGGGATCGCGCATGACGATCTGGCTCTGGCCGCCGGGCCGGACGTCGAGCGCCGCTCCCGAAATAGTCCAGGGCCGCGGCACGAACCACTGCTTGACCAGCTTGGGCTCCGTCCAGGCGCGATAGACCTTTTCGCGTGGCGCATCGAAAATGCGCTCGATGACGAGCTCGCGCTCGGTGGGGAAGCTGCTGTTGATAGCGGCGTGGATGTTCATCTCTCTCTCCTCGAACCTGTGGTCCATGCCTCAAGGACGAGGTAGCGAAGCGGACTCCGACATCGAAGCGGAAAAAATGGCAGATTCTGTCAGGAGGCGGATTTTCTGCCGGGCGTCGCCTCTGACAGGCGGTCGAGGTGAAGGCGGATGTGAGCCGCCTCGGCAGGTGAATTGGCGAGCGAGATCGCCTTGCAGAAGGCATCGCGCGCCTCGTCGTTGCGACCGAGCTGCAGCAGCAGCGCGCCCCTGACGCCGAAATAGTGGAAATAGCCTGACAGCTTGTCGCCGAGAGGCTCGATCATCACCAGCGCGGCTTCCGGCCCGTCGGCCTTGGAGACGGCAACGGCACGGTTCAGCGTGATGACGGGCGAGGGCTGCATGGCTTCCAGCGCGCCATAGAGAAACGCGATCTGCTTCCAGTCGGTGTCCTCGGCGCGCGTCGCACGTGCATGCAGGGCAGCGATGGCGGCCTGCACCTGATACGCGCCCGGCTGCCGATGGCGTATCGCCTTGTCGACAAGCGCCAGCCCCTCGGCGATCATCTTGGCGCTCCACTTCGAGCGATCCTGATCCTCAAGGAGGATGACCGAGCCGTCCGCTTCGAAACGCGCCTGCGAGCGGGCGTGCTGCAACAGCAGAAGCGCGGTCAGGCCCATGATCTCAGGCTCGGCCGGGAAGAGGCGGAGCAGAAGCCGCGCCAGCCTGATCGCCTCGTCGCACAGCGGAACGCGCATCGAGGCATCGCCGCCGCTTGCCGAATAGCCCTCGTTGAAGACGAGATAGACCATCGCTGCGACGGAACCCAGCCGCTCGGCGCGCTCGACGGGACCAGGCGCCTCGAACGGGACGGCGGCGGCGGCAACCTTCGCCTTGGCGCGGGTGATGCGCTGCTCCATCGCGCTTTCGCCGACAAGAAAGGCTCGCGCGATCTGCCTGACCGAGAGCCCGGACACGATGCGCAGCGCCAGCGCGATCTGCTGGGTCGCCGGCAGGTCGGGATGGCAGCAGATGAACAGCAGCCGCAGGATGTCGTCGCGATAGTCGGCGCCGTCGAGGCGTTCGGCGATTGCGGCTTCCGCATCGCTGAGGTCGGACAAATGCTCCTCATCTGGCAACGGCTGCTGCTTCGAGCGCTTTCGCACCGCATCGATGGCGGCGTTGCGGCCGACGAAGATCAGCCAAGCGGTCGGGTCGCGCGGCGGGCCGTTCTTCGGCCAGTTGGTCAGCGCGCGCAGGCACGCGTCCTGGAAGGCCTCCTCCGCCATGTCGAGATCGCGGAAATAGCGCAGCAGCGCCGCCACCGCCTGTGGTCGCGCTGCGGCGAGAAGGGGATCTATCCAGGAGATGTCGGTCATGTCGGGTGTTTGATGGTCGCCGGGATAGGATTGAGCACGCCGACCGGCCTGATCTCGTAGCTGCCGCCGGCAGGATTGGCATCGGAAATTTCGCGCGCGAAGCCGACCGCTTCCTCAAGATCGCTGCATTCGACCGTGTAGAAGCCGAGCAACTGTTCCTTCGTTTCCGCGAAGGGTCCATCAAGAACAACGGATTCTCCGCGCACCTTGCGCACGGTGGTCGCCGCCGTCGTCGGCAGCAGACGCGCCACGGGACCAAGCCGGCCTGCTTCGGCATATTTCTGCTGGATGACCGCCAGCCTGCCCATCACGGCCTCGTCCTGCTCCTTGCTCCAGGAGGTGACGGCGTCTTCGGCGGCATAGCAGAGTACGGCGTAAAGCATTCCAATTCTCCTCGGGATAATGACGACTGAGGTAGGCCAAGCCCGACATGGCGTCGACAGGAATTGTGGCAAGCCCGTCGCTCGCCAAGAGGCGGTCAGTTCGAGATTTGGCTTGCGATCCAGGGGAACATCGAACTGGCTTCAACCTCAGCGGCTTCTGCTGTGTCGTATAGTCCGGATTCGTAGGTCGAGGACCAGTAGGCATCTGGCCCCAGCGGGTGGTCGTCATCAACTTTCCAGATTTCTTCTGTGAAGCTGAACAGTCGTGGCGATACCGTGTGCACCGAGATAACAACGCGCGCCGAGCCATCTTGTCGTTCAAAAACCTTGACGTGCTCTTTCATCAAATAGCGGACGCTTTCTTGTAAGGGCCAAGCACCGTTGGCTTTTCCAGCTTCCTTAGCTTCGATCAGCGCCGGGTCATGCGCAGAAAAACATGAACGCGCACGAAGTTGTAGTCCCGAAATGCAGGAGACAGCATTGGTGTGAGCCTCTCTTCTGACGTTCGGATTCCGCAGAATGAACCTTTTCCCTTTCCATCGCGACTGACGACACGGCGCCGCAATCCAGCGGCCCGAAGGAAAGGAAACGATCCATGACCGGACATCGATTGTCGGGGTCTGGGAGATCATCCGGCATCCGCCGAACGGACCACTCAGGTCCGGGCGCCACGGATGCCGTGAACCGATTGACCCAGGGTAAGGCCCGACATATTCTCGAAACAAGGGACCGCGAAAAGACTATTGGGGGAGAACCTGCCGGAACGACGCATTCGGCTCCCCGCCGTGTGTCCCGTTCGGCTGTTTCTCTCCACTCGAACCGGAGGAGAGGCCCCATGCTGCGCAGCCATGGTGTTCTGCGTTTGCTTGCCTGCAATCCAAGAATCGGTGGACGAAGCGGCCGGCTTGCTGCCGGTGCGGCGCTTGTCGCTTTGGCGCTCGCGGCAGGGCTTTCAGGGCCGGCATCCGCGCAGCAAACGCAGATCATCAATCCGGGATCGATGGCCGTAACCGGCTTTTCCGGAACGATCATCCCCGGTTTCGACGAGGGGCTGCCGCCCGGCGTGGACCCGGTCGACGAAACGTTCATCGACACCGAACGCGCCACGCTGCGCATCTTCGACGTGTCGGCGCTTGGCGGTCCGCCCTCAGGACAGCTCGTCAACACGCCGCTGCCGTTCGAGGTGCTGGCCGGGCAGATCGGTCAGGTCTTCGCGCTGACCTATGACGACGGCGTGCGCGACGGGACACCGTCCGGCGTGCCCAACCTCTATGCCGGCGCGACCTCTCTGCACGGCATACGCATCGTCACCCCCGACGCGGACGACGATGGCAGGCCGGAGCGCGAACGCCGCGGCAAGGCCGGCGCGACCTTCATGGACGGCCAGTTCGCCGAGGACAATGGCGGCTCGCCCGGCGCGATCTGGAAGATCGACGGGCTGACCGGCGAAGTCTCGCTGTTCGCCACCATCGAGGACAATTCGGGGCCGGGTATCGCCGACGTCGCCTTCGACAGGGCGTCCCGTCAGTTCTTCGCTTCCGATCTCGACAGCGGCCTGATCCACCGCATTTCGGCGGATGGCGCGCTGATCGACACATTCGACCACGGCGTGACAGGCCGGCCCGCGCGGGGGCTCGAGGCCGTCGCGGACGATGGCGCGGTCATGGACATCCAAGGCGCTGCCTTTGACAGCGAAGATCCTGACAGCTGGGGCTTCACGCAGGACGAACGCAGCGTCTGGGCCGTTCAGGTCCACGGCGGCCGTCTTTACTACGCTGTCGGCGAAGAGGCCGAGATCTGGTCGGTCGGCATCGCGCGCAACGGCTCCTTTGCAGGCGATCCGCGCTGGGAGTTGACGGTCGATGCTGAAGAGGACCTGCCCGTCACCGACATCGCTTTCGACAACCAGGGCTTCATGTATCTCGCCCAGCGCGGCGATATCGAGAACCGCTACGACTATTCGCAATTCGCCGACAGCGGCGACGGCGAGGTGTTGCGCTATTGGCGCGAGAGCCCCGACGACCCGGCGACGGAATCGATCTGGGTGCCCGTGCCGCAGGAATACGCGATCGGTTTCCCGGCGGGGCACCGCCAGTCGACCGGTGGCATCGACCTGCAATATGGCTACGACGCGCAGGGGTATTTCAACACCAACGCCTGCGCAGCGACGCTGGTCGCGACCGGCGATAAGCTGCGCGACAACCCGGCGCTCGAAGAACAGCTGGCCGCCGGCGGGCCGCTTGCGGTCCACGGCGTGCAGATCAATTCCACGATGCTGGTCAGGCCGCAGAACGAACCGCCTTTCGGCTCGTGGTTCGTCGATTTCGACGGCTTCTTCGAAGACGCCGAGGTCGAGGGCCATGTCGGCGACGTGGAGATCTGGCGTCCCTGCGAGGGCCGCGCCGGCTACTATGAGCGCATCCCCTATCCGGGCGGTTTCCTGCCGCCATTCTGGCCACCGGAATTCCCCCCGCCCGGCAATCTGCCGCCCTGTCTCGATGTCGAGGCAGTGAATTATTTCTGCACCCCGGCGGGACTGGAGGCAGATGTCTATGTGCGTGACGTGGCGGGTATCGGCGGCGACAGCGTCAAGGCCGATTCCCGTACGCCGGGCGTAAGCGTGTCCCCGCTACAGCAGACCAAGGCTCCGGGCGCGCCCTTCACGATCGGCATGAGCGGTTTCTTCCCCGGCGACCGGGTCGATGTCGGCCTCTGCTTCTACAGGCAGTCCGACGCCGACGCGGGTGGCTACTACCCCTGCTGCAAGGTGGTCGTACCGCTCGCTACGCCGCCCGTAAGCTGCGAACCGTGAGGGAGGGAGAGATGACACACACTTCTTCCTCGCTCGCCACCGGCAGCAAAACAACGCTCATGGAGACGATCATGCAACCCCTGTCATATGCCGCGCGCACCGCGCGCTGGCTGATGGCGGCCGGGCTCGCGCTCGCCGCCATGCAATCCGCCCCGGCTTCGGCACAGACCGGCGAAGGCCTGACGCTGGAACGCCGTCCGACACATCCCGGTCGCGGCGAGGCCGAACCCTTCTTCACCAAAGTCGGCCGCCAACTGAACTGCGACTATGTGCAATACACCTTGCGTTTCGGCGCGCAGGGAGATCCGGCGAAGTTCCTCGATCCTGCATTCATCGCCGAGATGCCTAATGTCAGGATGGACTTCCGAGACACGCTGCCGGCGGGTCTTGAGATCGTCGACGCGCAGGTGACCGGCGACGGCACCGGCCCGGGCGGCGGCGCGCTCCCCGCGCCCATCGTCTCCACCACGACCAATCCCAGCGACACGGTGAAGCTCGAGGACTTCCGCCTGTCGACCAGCGATCTCGACGGATCCGGCGAACCCGATCGTCGCTACATCGACATCGTCATCACGGCGAAGATCGATCATGCGGCGTTCCCCGCTCCGGCGCAGGTCTCCAACCAGGGCTTCGTCAACATAACACTGGTCGGCGGCTCATCCGTGGAAATCCCTTCGCACGATCCGGCCTTGCCTGATGACCTCGACTTCAAGACTGGCGAGCCGACGAAGATCACGATCGACGTTTCCCGTTGCGACCGTGCGCCACCACCTCCCCCTCCCGGCGAAGCCTGCTTCAAGACGGAGACCGGCACGGTCGATTGCGTGCCCGGCGGCGGTGCGTTCATCTACCACATGCCCGTCGGCTCCGAGCTCGGCGGCAAGTGGGTGCAGCTACGCACCACGACCCCCGGCGTCACGGTGGCCCCGGCGATGCAGCTCGCGCCAATCGGTGGCGGGGTGCTGAACTGGACGATAACAGGCGCGCTGCCTGGCGACACCGTGCATCTCATCGTCACCGGCATCGAGACCTATGCCGGGCCGGAAGAAGGTGTCGGCCTCTGCTGCTCGCAGGTGATCGACATCGAGATCCCGGAAGACCTGAGGTGCCCGCCTGACAACAAGGAACCGGACATCCAGGTCGAGAAGCGCGCGGACGTCGCTCGCTGTACGCTGGAGGGCGGCTGCGACTTCACCATCCGCGTCACCAATGTCGGCGACGCGCCCTATAACGGGCCGATCGTGCTGGAGGAGGTAACGGCACCCGGAAGTGCCGCCGTCGTCTCTGGTCCCAACGCACCATGGGCCTGCGTGCCCATGGCAAGCCCGATGATGTGTTCGCACCCGGCCACCACGCTGGACCCGGGCGAATGGGTCGAGTTGAAGCTCGGCTTCGCACCGGGACCCGGCTGGAACGGTCGCAACATCCGCAACTGCGCGGAGTATGACTATACGGCGAGCGACCAGCCGGAAGTCTTCGGCTCTACGGGTAACGACAGGGCCTGCGCCACCATCCAGATCTGCCGTCGCGGCGACCCCCGCTGCGAACCGCCGGTAGAGAAGCGGACCGACCTGCGCATCACCAAGGATCCGCGTTCGCGAGTATGCAGCGCCGATGGCGTTTGCACCTTCAACATCCGGGTCTTCAACAATGGCACCGAACCCTATGTCGGCCCGCTGACCGTCATCGACGAGTATCCGACGGGCGTACCGGCATCGTCGACCTTCGGGCCGACGCCGCCCTGGACCTGTGCGCCGATATCAGGTGGGCGGTTCCAGTGCGATCACCCGGGTGTCAATCTCGCGCCCGGCGCGTTCATCCCGATCGGGGTGCGGGCGGTCGTGGGACCGGACTATCAGGGCGACCTGATCCGCAACTGCGCCGAGGTGAACGGCATCGAGGGCGAAGCAAACCTCGAGAACAACCGGGCTTGTGCCGAAATGCGCATTCCGGGCCGCGAGCCGAAAAGGCCTGATATCCGCGTCGAGAAGACCGGCGACAAGGAATGCCGGGCGGGCCAGCCCTGCACCTTCGAGATCACCATCACCAATGCGGGTACGGCTGATTTCAACGGCCCGATGCGCATTGGCGACGCGATCGGCGTCGACGGCATCGGCCGGCTGGAAGGCGTTGTGATCAGTGAAATCTCGCCGCCCTTCGGCTGCGAGCCGGAGCCGACCACGCTGCCCATGTCGTGCATCGCCAACATCACGCTTGGTGCGGGCGAACAGCGCGTTCATCAGGTGACCGTGGTCATCCCTGAAGGGCCGCTCGCCAATATCCGCGAGCCGGTTCCTGCCCGCAACTGCGTCGGTGTCATCCCACCTGACGTGCCTGTGGCCGAAGATCCGGACGGCGTGCTGGAAGGACCCGAAACCACCGGCCGACCGGGTACGGGCCCTTCTGCCTGCCACACCTTCACCATCGGCAGGCCGGTGGCGGAGCAGTGCTCCAAGGGCTTCGTGATGAACGCGGACGGGCGTTGCGTGTGTCCGGAGGGTACGCGCTTCCGCAACGGCCAGTGCCGGACGGTCGGCGGCGAACCGCCTCCGCCCCCACCGCCCCCGGTGGACCGGTGCATCCTGAAGCCGGGCCAGATCCGGACCCAGGCCGGTGAATGCGTCTGCCCGCGTGGCACCAGCCTGATCCGTGGGGAATGCCGGAAGAACCTGCCGCAGCAGTGCGAATTGCTGCCGGGTCAGATCCGGACCCAGGCCGGCGACTGCGTCTGTCCGCGCGGCACCAGCCTGGTACGTGGCGCATGCCGGAAGAACCCGCCGCCGCAGTGCGAGCTGCTGCCGGGCCAGATCCGGACGAAGGACGGCAAGTGCGTCTGCCCGCGCGGCACCAGCCTCGTAAGGGGTCAGTGCCGCAAGGATCCGCCGCCGCAGTGCAAGCTGCTGCCGGGTCAGATCCGCACCGAGGACGGACGCTGCGTCTGCCCGCGCGGAACGCGGCTCGTCGATGGCGAATGCCGCCGCCGGCAGGTCGAGTGCCCAAGAGGGACTGAGCTGCGCAATGGCCGCTGCGTCGTCATCGAGGTGGAATGCCCGCGCGGCACCGTGATGCGTAACGGGCGTTGCGTGAAGATCCGGCAGGAGACCTGTCCGCCCGGCTTCATCGGCTCGCCGCCGAACTGCCGCAGGCTGCAGATCAACCGCGATCTGCAACTGATCGACCCGCAGAGACAGCAGCAGCAGAAGCTGCAGATCCAGTAGGATCGCCGCATAGAAGACGAGCCCCGCCGGCGCAAGCCGGCGGGGCTCTCTTGTCAGGACACCGGAGAAATCTTGCGGCCGCCGATCCAGACGCCTGCGACGTTCAGCTTGTGCGAGAGGGCCACGACATCGGCCGCCGCACCCCTGGCGAAAGTGCCGAGCCGATCGGCGCGGCCCATCGCCTGCGCGGGATAGAGCGAGGCCATGCGCAGGGCCTCGCCTAGCTCGACGCCGATGCGCTCATGCATGAAGCGCACCGCCGAGATCATGTCGAGGTCGGCGCCGGCCAGCGTACCGTCGGCGAGCGTCAGGCGTCCGTCCTTCCGATAGATCGTCCGGCCATTGAGGGTGAACTCGGTCATGGTCGTGCCGATGGTGGACATTGCGTCGGTCACCAGAGCGATCCGTCCCGGCCCGCGCTTGGCGCGCACCGCGACGCCGATGCTCGCCGGATCGACGTGGTAGCCGTCGGCGATGAGTCCCGCGAAGAGCCGGCCGTCATCGAGCGCGGCGCCGACCAGACCCGGCTCGCGGTTGGTGAGCTGGCTCATGGCATTGAAGATATGCGTCGCAAGGGTCGCGCCGGCATCGACATAGGCGATGGCCGTGGCATAGCTCGTGTCGGTGTGGCCAAGGCTGACGGAAATGCCGGCGGCGGCCAGTGCGGCGACCTGCTGTGGCGTAACCGATTCAGGCGCGACGGTGCAGAGCAGCGTCGGCAGTTCCCGCCTGGCGTCGACCAGCGCGGCGAGATCGGCCTCGGTCATCGCGCGGATCAGTTGTGGGTCGTGCGCGCCCTTCCTGGTGAGCGCCAGATGCGGGCCTTCGAGATGCAGGCCGGCAAAACCAGGAACATTTTGTTTGCCGGCTTCGATGCCGGCGGCTATGGTCGCGGCCGTGACGTCCGGCAGGTCGGTGATCAGCGTCGGCAGCAGCGCGGTCGTGCCGAAACGCGCATGCGCTCGGCAGATCGTTTCGATCCCCTCGACGGTCGGATGATCGTTCAGCAGAACACCGCCGCCGCCGTTGACCTGGAGATCGACGAATCCGGGCGCGAGGATTTCCGCAGCGGTGTCGCAAAGTTCGACGCCCGGCGGGAGGCGGTCGCGCGACACGATGCCTTCTACCGTATCGCCACGGACGAGAAGGGCGGCATCGTCGTGCCAGCCTTCGCCATCGAAGATGCGGTTGGCGGCGAGGGCGAGAAGGTCGTTCATACGGTCTCCGTCACCTTGCGCAGGTTTCTTGGCTGGTCGGGATCGAGGCCTAGCTTTCGCGCGAAAGCCTCGACGAAGGCATAGAAAGACACGACCAGCGGCAGAGGGTCGGTGATCGGATGGCCGGTCGGGGCAAACGGCAGCACGCTTGCCTTCCTCGCCTGTGCGGACGTCACAAAGACCGATGCGCCCTTGCCGGCCAGGAGGTCAGCGGCTTCAGCCGTCGCCGGTTCGGAAGCGTCGCGCGCGGCGAGCGCCACGACCGGGAAGCCGGGTCCGACCAGCGCCATCGGGCCATGCATCACCTCGGCCGCGCTATAGGCCTCCGCATGCATGCCGCAGGTTTCCTTGAACTTCAGTGCCGCCTCGTTGGCAATCGCGGCAGAGGGGCCGCGCCCCAGGATGAAGAGCGAGGTCTCTCCGGTCAGGGCGTCCGCAATGCCCATCCAATCGCAATCGATCGCCTTGCGCAAATGTTCGGGCAGGCCGCGCAGCGCGGCGAGCAACGTTGTATCGCCCGTCCAGTGCGCCAGCAGCAGCAGGCCGGCGACGGCCGAATTCACGAAGCTCTTGGTCGCCGCGACACTTTTTTCGACGCCGGCCAGGATGTCGATAGCGTGGTCGGAAGCGTTGGCGAGCGGCGAGCCGGCCGTGTTGGTGAGAGCGATGGTGAGCGCGCCGCCTGATTTTGCCGCCTCCGCCATGGCGACGATGTCAGGGCTCTTGCCCGACTGCGAGATCGTCAGGCAGGCGGCGCCCTCGAGCTTCAGTTTCGCGCGATAGATCGAAGCGATCGAGGGCCCGAGCGAGGCGACCGGCACACCTGTGGTCAGCTCAGTGGCGTATTTCAGAAAGGACGCAGCGTGATCAGACGAACCGCGCGCCACCGTGGCGATGACCTTTGGTGACAGGTCCCGGAGCTGCCTGCCAGCCAAAGCGAGCGCGCCGTCGGATGCCTCGATCAGGCGCGCCGCCGCAGCCGGAATCTCGAGGATCTCGTTGCGCATATGCGTGGGCGTCTCAGGCATTTTGTTACTCCGTAGTGCCGAACGTGCGCACCGCCATCGATACCGCGCCCCCCAGCGCGTCGGTGCGCGGCGGCCTGACAAGTGCCCGGAAAGGCTGTGAAAGGTTTTCGGCGTAGAATTGCGAGAGTCCGCCAAGGAGGCTTAGCGGCGTGTTCCCGTCGAGCCCGAGTGCGGCGAGCGACGCTTCGACCGCGGCGACTGCGCGGGCGAGAATCTCCCCAGCGACCACGTCGCCTTTGGCCGCGTGTTCGAGAACCTTCGGCGCGAAATTTCCGTAGTCGCCCGGCTTCGCGCCGAGCGAGAATTCGACGACGGCATTGGGATCGTTCCTGAAGGAAGCGAGGATCCAACCAGTGAGGGGCGAGGCAGGCCGTACCCCGTCATAGGCCAGCAGCGCCTCTTCCAGCGCCTCCCGCCCGATGCGGCTGCCAGCGCCCTGATCCCCGACCTGGAAGCCCCAGCCACCAAGGGCGCGCTCCACACCGTCACGGCGCACGAGATAGGCGGTGCCCGTGCCGACAATGGCGATGGCCCCGTCGCCGCCATCACCGACGGCCCCTTCCAGCGCGATCAATGCATCGGTTACGACGCGGCTGTTGGCGAAGGGAAGGATGGCTTCAAGCTGGCTCCCATAGTCGCCGACATTCGCGCCGGCAAGGCCGAGAATGGCGCGAACCCCGCCGATCACATCGGGATCGAGACCGGCCGCCGTTGCGGCTTCCCGTGCCGCCGCCACGATGTTGTCGCGCGCGCCGGTCAGGTCAGTGCGGATGTTGGCGGGACCGCTCTTGCCACGGCCGACGATCTCGCCGGAAGCGGTGGCAATCGCTGCCCTGCAGCCGGTTCCGCCACCATCGACGCCAAGCAGAAAATTCAAGGACCGACCTCCGTATTCCCGCGCAGGTGATGCCAACAAGAAGCCAATTTGCCAAGCTTTATTTGGCGCGGTCGCGATTCGCCGATATGGGGTCGCAGCTGAACGTGAAATTGAGAGGACTGCCCGATTTGCAGATGACGCGCGCAGCATTGGTCATCCTTCTGCTCGGCACGGTCGCAGCTGCCGCCGAAGAGAAGACGATCGTCATCGAAAGCTGGCGCGACGATGACCTGTCGGTCTGGCAGGACAGGATCATCCCCGCCTTCGAGGCCCGCACGCCAGGCATCAAGGTCGTTTTCTCGCCGACCGGGGGAGAGACCTACGACGCCGAACTGGCCGCTCGGCTCGGGGCGGGCAAGGCTGGCGACCTGATGGCATGCCGGCCGTTCGACGCCTCGCTGGACCTTTACAACAAGGGCTATCTGGCCCCGTTGAACGACCTGCCGGGATTAGACGCTTTTTCCGCCTTCGCCCGATCGGCATGGTCGACGAACGACGGCAAGACCACGTTCTGCGTGCCGATCGCCTCGGTCATCCACGGTTTCCTCTACAATGCGGATGCCTTCGAGCAACTGGGCATCGCGGCACCCACCACCGAAGCGGAGTTCTTCGCCGCGCTCGACAAGATCAGGGCCGACGGAACCTACACGCCGCTGGCCATGGGCACGAAGGATGGATGGGAAGCCGGCATACTCGGCTACCAGAACATCGGCCCGGCCTATTGGCGTGGCGAGGATGGCCGCACGGCACTCGTCGCCGGCAAGCAGAAGCTGACCGACGCGCAGTGGATGGAGCCACTGGCGACGCTTGCCCGGTGGAAGGACTATCTCGGCACGGACTTCGAGAAGCGGTCTTATGCAGACAGCCAGAAGCTATTCGCATCCGGCCGCGCCGCGATTTACCCTGCGGGCTCGTGGGAGATTTCTGGCTTCAACGCGCAGGCCCGGTTCAGGCTCGGCGCGTTCCCGCCGCCGGTCAGAAATGCCGGCGATGGCTGCTATATCTCCGACCATCCCGACATCGGGATCGGCCTCAACCCGAAAAGCGCACATGCCGAGGCGGCCAGAACCTTCCTAGCCTGGGTGGCGTCGCCGGAATTCGCGTCGATCTATGCCGATGCCCTGCCGGGCTTCGTCGGCCTGATCCAGACGCCGAAGGCGATCGACGATCCGCTGGCCGCGACGTTCGCGTCCTGGCGAAGCCGCTGCAAATCGACTTTTCGCTCGACGGATGCGGTCCTGTCGCGCGGCACACCCAGCCTCGCGGACGAAACGAGGCTGAAGGCGACCGCTGTCGTCAACGGCACCGAGACGCCGCAGGATGCGGCGGCCGAACTCCAGAAATCCCTCGACGACCAGCCAAAGGCTGCAAGATAGGGTGACGCCCCGCGCCGGAGCGACAGGCGGCCGCTTGAAAAGCCGTGGCCCTGCCTCACATCTTGGCGTGAGGGATTCCGACGAGCGGGGAACAGCATGGACGAAGCCGGCATATCCGCAATCGCGGACTGGACTGTAAGACGAGGGCTGGCGGGCGATGACGAGATCACCCTTCTGAATGGATTCTGCGAGCGCTGCGTCGATGCCGGCCTCGAAATCGCGCGCGGGCTGGCCATCATTGATACGCTGCATCCCGTTTATGAGGGGCGGGTCTTCTCCTGGAGCAGCGACAAACCCGTTGAAACGCCGGTATCTCCCTATGCGCCCATGAGCCTTGGCGGCTACGCCGCGGAAAGCTGGAAGAACAGCCCGTTCTACCATCTGCTGCAGACCGGGGAAGACGAGTTGCGTCAGCGCCTCGACGAACAGGGAGAACAGACCTTCCCCGTGATGGCGGAGCTTCGCGACGAGGGCCAGACGGACTGGCTTGCCATGATCCAGCGTTTCGACAAGGAAGCGGCGATCGGCGAGATGGACTGTTTCATGTCGCGCTGGACGACGACACGGCCGGGTGGTTTCACGGATGACGATATCGCCACGCTGCGCCGGCTGGTGCCTGTGCTTGGACTGGCAATCAAATCCACGTCGCTAGCCCGCGTCGCCCAGTCTCTCGCGGAAGCCTATCTCGGCCGGGATCCCGGCCGCCGCGTGCTGGAGGGACGCGTCACGCGCGGAGAGGCCGAGCGGATCAACGCCGCCATATGGTTCTCCGACATGCAAGGATACACCAAGCTGTCGGAAAGCATCGACAGCGACCAGCTCATACCGTTCCTGAACGACTACGCCGAGATCGTCATCACCGCTGTGCATGGCGCGGGTGGCGACGTTCTGAAGCTTATGGCGGACGGCGTGCTGGCGATCTTCACCGCCGACGGTCCCGCCGAAGCCTGCGCTGCCGCGCTGCGTGCCGAGACCGACATGCGCCGGCGGCATGCCGAGCTCAACCTGCGCCGCGTCGCCTCGGGGCAGCCGGTATCATCCATCTATCTCGGACTGCACACCGGCGATGTCTTCTACGGCAATATCGGCAGCAAGGACCGGCTCGACTTCACCGTCGTCGGACAGGCTGTCAACGAAACCAGCCGCATCGCCTCGATGTGCCGATCAGCCGACCGCGACGTACTGTTCTCGCTGGATTTCCGCGACGCGCTGCCGCCACTCGAACGCGACCGGCTCGTCTCCGTCGGGCGCTACGCGCTTCGCGGCGTTGGCCGCGCGCAGGAGCTTTTCACGCTCGACCCGGACACCGCCTCACCTTGAATCAAAACGCCGCCGACCCTGGATGGATCGGCGGCGTTGCTATTTCGTGGCGGATTACTTGTCCTGGACGAAGGTCTGCTTCTGCGTGCCGAGACCCTCGATGCCGAGCTCGACCACGTCGCCGGCCTTCAGGAACTTCGGCGGCTTCATGCCCATGCCGACGCCGGGAGGCGTGCCGGTCGAGATAATATCGCCGGGCAGCAGGGACATGAACTGCGACAGGTAGGACACGAGGTGAGCGACGCCATAGACCATCGTCTTGGTCGAGCCGTCCTGCCTCGTCTTGCCGTTAACCTTGAGCCACATCTTGAGGTTCTGCGGATCGGCAACCTCGTCCTTGGTGACCAGCCATGGGCCGATCGGTCCGAAGGTGTCGCAGCTCTTGCCCTTGGTCCACTGGCCCTGACGTTCGGTCTGGAACGCACGCTCCGACACATCGTGGGAAACGCAGTAGCCGGCGACATAGTCGAGCGCCTCGGCCTCGGACACGTATTTCGTCTTCTTGCCGATCACGACGCCGAGCTCGACTTCCCAGTCGGTCTTCTTCGAGCCGCGCGGGATGAGCACGTCGTCATCGGGGCCGACGATCGCCGAGGAGGCCTTCATGAAGATGACCGGCTCAGAAGGAACGGGCAGGTTGGACTCGGCTGCGTGGTCTGCATAGTTCAGGCCGATGCAGATGAATTTGCCGGTGCCGGCGACGCAGGGTCCCAGGCGCGGATTGCCGCGAACCAGCGGCAGGGTCTTGGGATCGATCTTCGACAGCTTCTTCAGCGCGGCGGGCGCGAGCGCGGCGCCTGCGACATCTGCCACATGCTCCGACAGGTCGCGGATCTTTCCATCCGCATCGAGCACGCCCGGACGTTCCTTGCCCGGCTTTCCATAACGCAGCAGTTTCAAGGAC
Source organism: Mesorhizobium quangtriensis (assembly GCF_040081925.1). Taxonomy (NCBI): domain Bacteria; kingdom Pseudomonadati; phylum Pseudomonadota; class Alphaproteobacteria; order Hyphomicrobiales; family Phyllobacteriaceae; genus Mesorhizobium; species Mesorhizobium quangtriensis. The sequence continues at coordinate 339,271 of NZ_JBEBMF010000001.1, read as the reverse complement.
ATTCCCTCCTGAGGGCCGGCCGGTTTTCAGGTGCGGCAGGCATGGTCACGTTCGGCGGAGGACAGGTCGGAAAAGTCCGACAAATGAATTCTACCGCCAGAGTCTACCGTACCAGCGGGTACGGTATGATCCGCGCATCTTTTTGCAGGTGCAGGGCTGTACGACAAGTGGAAATCGCCCGCCACGGAACCCGGCGGGCGAAAAATCAGCCGACGAAGGCGCGTTCGACGACGAAATCGGCCGGATGGGCGAGCGAGCCTTCCTTGAAGCCGAGACTTTCGACCAGTTCCTTGACGTCCTTCAGCATATGCATCGAGCCGCAGATCATGACGCGGTCGGTGTCGGGCGAGAGCGGCGCGATGCCAAGATCCTCGTAGAAACGACCAGTCTCGATCAGCCGCGTGATGCGGCCCATCTGGGGCGTGATCTCGCGCGTCGTGGTCGAATAGAGCGTCACACGGTCCTGCACCAGTTCGCCGATCAGTGGGTCTGCGGCAAGCGCTTCGAACAGCTCGACGCCATAGGCAAGCTCGGCATGGTCGCGGCAGGTATGGGTGAGGATGATCTGGTCGAACTTCTCGTAGGTGTCGGGATCGCGCACGAGGCTGGCAAATGGCGCGATGCCGGTGCCGGTCGAGATCATGAACAGGCGCTTGGCCGGGGTCAGTGCATCGACGACCAGCGTGCCGGTCGTCTTCTGGCGCAGCAGTACGGTATCGCCGGGCTGCACCTTCTGCAGATGCGAGGTCAGCGGCCCCTCCGGTACCTTGATCGAGAAGAACTCGATCTCCTCGTCCCAGGCGGGGCTGGCGATCGAATAGGCGCGGAACACAGGCTTCTCGGCATTGGGCAGCCCGATCATGACGAACTCGCCGGAGCGGAAGCGGAAGGCCTGGGGGCGCGTCACACGGAAGGAAAACAGCCGGTCGGTGTAGTGCTTTACCGACACGACTTTTTCGGCGAAGACATTTGCCGGAATCGGAAAAGCGACGCGTTCGGCGTCGTCCTTCACGGCGGTTGCGGTCTGCTGCATTCTCGACCCTTTCAACGGCATGACGCCCACTACGCTCCGAACGGGAGGCATCCGGAGTGTCGGGCGACAGGCTGGAATGGTGATGCCTTGTTTGGGAAATTTATTAGTATACAAACGAATATCTGGTCAAGATTGCAGCGCGGAACAGGCTTCCAACATGCCGGCGTTTTCGAGATTCGACATTTCGGATTTCGTGCATGACTGAGAATAATCAGGCAGGCCAGGCGGGAAGCGTCGTCGCCGGCATCGATGTCGGCGGTACTTTCACCGACCTCATCCTGATCGACGGTCGCGCCTCCGGCGGCGTTCGCATCGCCAAGGTGCCGACCACCGTCGACAACCAGTCGTTCGGCGTCGTCAGCGCGCTTGCTGCGGCGAATATCGATGCCGCAGACATCGACCTGATCGTGCACGGCACGACCACGACCACCAACGCGGTGCTGGAGCGTCGGCTCGCCCGCACGGGCATGATTACCACACGCGGCTTCCGCGACATCATCGAACTCGGGCGCCGCACCCGGCCGCAGCCCTATGGCATGACCGGAACATTCGTGCCGGTCATCCCGCGCAACCTGCGGCTGGAGGTCACCGAGCGGGTCGAGGCTGGTGGCGCTGTCCGCACGCCGCTCGACGAAGATGAGGTCAGGGCTGTCGTCCGTCACCTGCTCGACGCCGGCTGCGAGGCGCTGGTGATCCACTTCCTGCATTCCTATGCCAACCCTTCACACGAACGGCGTGCCGCCGAGATCGCCGCCTCGCTCTGGCCGAACGGCTACATCACCACCGGCCATTCACTGCTGTCGGAGGCGCGCGAATTCGAGCGCGGCGTCACCGCTTCGGTCAACGCATCGGTGCAGCCGATCCTTGAGCGCTATGTCGAGCGGTTGCGCACCGAACTCGCGAAAATGGGCTATGCCCGCGACTTCCTGATCATGAACGGCAATGGCGGCATGATCTCGGCGCGCTTCGTCGCCCGCGAAGCCGCCAAGACGGTGATGTCCGGGCCGGCGTCAGGTGTCATCGCCGCTGCCTACACAGGCAGGCGCGCCGGCTACAAAAATCTGGTCACCTACGACATGGGCGGCACGTCGACCGACGTCGCGTTGATCCTGAACGCCGAGCCTGCGGTCTCCAACGAGACCGAGATCGAATACGCCATGCCGATCCATGTGCCGATGGTGGCAGTCCATACGGTGGGCGCGGGCGGCGGTTCGATTGCGCGTGTCGATGCCTCCGGGCTGATCCAGGTCGGACCCGAAAGCGCTGGCGCGACGCCCGGCCCGATCTGCTACGGTCGCGGCGGCACGGAGCCGACCATCACCGACGCGAACCTGCTGCTCGGCCGGCTGGACCCGAAACGCCTGCTGGCCGTCGATGCGCCGGTGACGGTCAAAAAGGTGCGGGACATCTTCGAGGCGAAGATCGGCCGCGCGGCGGGGCTCGACGCGATCGCGGCGGCGGGAGCGGTGCTGAGGCTAGGCAATTTGAAGATGGCCGGCGCGATCCGCATGGTGTCGGTGAGCCGGGGCTACGACCCGCGCGATTTCGCACTGTTCGCCTTCGGTGGCGCGGGACCGCTGCACGCCTCGGCACTGGCGCGCGAACTCGGCCTGCCCACCGTTCTGGTGCCGGCGCGGCCGGGCATCACCAATGCGCTGGGGTGCGTGGTCGCAGATCTGCGGCACGACTTCGTCAACACGATCAACCAGCCCGTGCCACTGCTCGACGAAGCGCGCGTGCGCCAAGTGCTGGAGCGGCATCGCGAGGAGGGGCAAACGCTGATCGCCAAGGAGGCGGCCGAGCCGGAAACGATCCGCACCATCCACTCCGCAGACATGCAGTTCGTCGGCCAGACGCATATCCTCAATGTGCCGCTGCCCTCGGCAGAAGTGTCGCGCGCGCAATTGCAGGAATTGTTCGAAAAGGCCTATTTCGCCCGTTTTCGGGTGGAGCTTCCGGAGATCCGTGCCAATCTCGTCAACCTTAACACATCCGTTGTCGGCGTGCGTCCTGCGGTCGACCTTAGCCGGCTGATCGATCCTGCCGGGCGCACGTCGACACTCGATGAAGCGCGCCGAGAAGTACGGCCAGTCTGGTTCGACGGCGACTGGATCGACACGCCGGTTTATCGCCGCGAGAAGCTGCCGCTCGACGCGATTGTGCATGGACCTGCGATCATCGAGCAGATGGACGCGACGACGGTGCTGGAACCGGGTGACGTGGCGAGGAGCGATACGGATGGGAATATTCTGATCGGGGTGGGGAGATGAGAGGGACATCGGCGCAGTCTTTCTTCTCCCCGTTCACGGGAAGAAGATGCCGGCAGGCAGATGAGGGGCGACATTTCGTTCGGCCAGGTTTACTTCTGCCCCTCATCCGTCACTTCGTGACACCTTCTCCCCGCAAGCGGGGAGAAGAAAGATGACTCTCGACGCCATCACCCTCTCCGTCATCCAGGCGGCGCTGCAGCAGACCTGCGACGAGATGGACCTCACCTTTTCGCGCGCTGCCTTTTCGCCTGTCATCGCCGAGGCCAACGACCGCTCCGATGGCATCTATTCGGCCATCGACGGCTCGCTGATCGCGCAGGGAAGCCAGGGCCTGCCGGTATTCGTCGGCGTCATGCAATATTCCACGAAGACAATCATCGAGATGATCGCCGATGGCCGCTGCCTGCCGCCGGAAGAGGGCGACATCTACATCGTCAACGACCCTTATCTCGGCGGCACGCATCTGATGGACGTGCGTTTCGCCATGCCAGTCTACAGGGCCGGCAGGATATTTTGCTGGCTCTCGAACACTGGGCACTGGCCCGACATCGGCGGCGCGGTGCCGGGTGGCTTTTCAGCATCGGCGACGGCGGTCGAACAAGAAGGCCTGCGCCTGCCGCCGGTGAAGCTGTTCAAGAAGGGAAAGCTGGACCCGGAAATCTACGCCATCATCACGTCGAATATCCGTGTGGCGGACCAGCGCATCGGCGATATCCGCGCCCAGGCCGCGGCACTGCTGGTCGGGCAGGAGCGGCTGTTCGCGATCCTCGACCGATACGGCGACGAAACAGTGACCGAGGCTATCGCCGAGTTGCGCAAGCGCGCCGCCGAACAGATGCGCGCTGGCATCGCCGTCATTCCGGACGGTGTCTATCACTCAACGGCCTTCGTCGATTCGGACGGGGTTGTGGACGAACCGCTGACGATCGCGCTCGCGGTCGAGAAGAAGGGCGACGGTCTCACTTTCGACTTTGCCGGCTCATCGAAACCATGTGCCGGGCCGATGAACAGCGTTCTCGCGACCACGCTGTCGTCGGTCTATCTCGCCATGCGCCATATCTTTCCCGATGTGCCGATCAGCGCGGGCGCGTTCGAGCCGCTGACCGTGGTCAGGCCCGAAGGCACGTTCCTCGATGCGCGCTATCCTCGCCCCGTGTCAGGGTGCGCGGCGGAGGTCTCGCAGCGCATCGCCGAAGCTGTGTTTGCGGCGATGGTGCAAGCGCTGCCGGACAAGGTGACGGCTGCGCCGGCCGGCTCCAGCGGCAATTTCGCGCTCGGCGGACACGACCCGGCGCGCGGGCGCGATTTCGTCATGTACCAGATTTCCGGCGGCGGTTATGGCGGCAACGCGCGTGAGGACGGCCTGACCAACGGCTGCTCAACCATCGGCATCTCGAAGTCGCCGCCGGTCGAGATCATGGAACAGGCCTTTCCGGTGCTCTACCGGCACTATGCCTTGCGCGAAGGGTCGGGCGGTGCAGGCAAACATCGCGGCGGCTTCGGGCTGGCCTACGAAGTGGAACTGCTGCGCGGCGAGGCGCGCGCGTCCTTCGTCATGGATCACGGCCGTTTCGGCCCGCAGGGCGTGCTCGGCGGCGCTGACGGCGCGGTCAACGAGGTGACCGTCTTTCGCGACGGCGAGCCGCATGTGCCGAAACATCTCTCCAAGGAACAGGATATCCCGCTGAAGGCCGGCGATCGGGTTCGTGTCCGCACGCCGGGCGGTGGCGGCTACGGGAACCCGCACGACCGGGATCCCGCGCTGGTCCGCCACGACCTGGCGATGGGCTACTATGCGGCCGAGGATGTCGAGAAGATGCTCAGCGCGTCCTCGAGATCACCCTCGTCGAGCAACTCCCCCGGTAGCTCATCGACCGCCTCCATCGACCAGAGCGACGGATAGTCGCGCACGAAGCCGGTGACAGGGTCGATCATGAGTTCGTCCGCGTAGCCGGTGGTCGGCGACTGATACGCGTAGCGGTCTGTATCGATACGCTCGTAGACCTGCGGCAATTCGACCAGCGCCTGCTTGCCGATGTCGAACCACGCCACCGAGAATTCGGCGCGTTCGCCGACTTCCAGCTGCAGGCGCTGGAGTTGGAGCACATTGGTGGCGGGCGTAAAACCGAGGTCGAGGTCAGCCAACCCGGTGAGGCCTTGCGGCTTTCCGTCGAGCTTCCAGCCATCGGGCTTGCGCTCTATCGAGTGATAGAACCGCCGTCTCCCCACGAAGCCGCGGACGCTGCCGCGGCGGGTGACAAAAGCCTCGTCGACCTCGACCGTATAGTTGACGGCGACGGGTCCCGACCTGTGCCAGAAAGAGGCCATGCCGGTCAGGTTCCAGCCGAGCGCCGGCGACAGCAGCGCCGAATCGTGACCCTGTGTGTGAAGCGAGCGCCAGAACGCATTATGGGGTTTGGTTTCGATCATTCTTTTCGGGCCTCATTGGCGTCATGAAGCCCCCCGGCTCAACAACTGACCGCCGGATGGGAGTTTTTTGAGGCAAGATTCCGACTATTTCGGCGCGCCGACCCTACGCACCGTCAGGCGATGCGCGACAGGAGCCGTAGCAAAGTAGCCGCTTCCTTAGGGGAAAGCGGGCGCAGGGTCTCGGTGGTGATGTCTTCAGCGAGTGGCACCAGACGCTCCACCGTCCTGCGACCATCCTCCGTCAGGCTGACCATCAACCGCCGCTTGTCCACGTCGTGCCGCGTGAGGGCCACCAGCCCACGCGACTTGAGACGGTCGATGACGCCCTTGACGGTCGCCGCGTCCATGGCGATCAGGCTGCCGAGCTGGTTCTGCGACGTCTCGCCGACATCGGCGAGTTTCGCCAGCGCGGCGAATTGCGGCGGCGTCAGGTCGCCGATCCTGTCCGCGAAGATGGCGACATGACGTTGGTGGGCCTTGCGTAGCACGAAGCCGACCTGTTCTTGCAGGCGGTAGCCCTCGGGCGTATCGTCCTCGACAAGTCTCAGATTGCGTTCGCCGGTCACTGATCCATCCCCGTCATCGATCTGGCCTCGTCATCGCAGCCCGTCCTCCCCCTTCACCTGCCACGCTTCCAGCCCGCCCATGCGCGAGTGCACGCGTCCGCCGATCGACATGGCAAGCGCAAACAGGATTTCGTCCGGGCGAGGTCCCTGCGGGTCGGAAACGGTTATGGCGTCGAAATGGCTGCGCACATAGGCCGCGTTGGCGTGGCCAAGCGGTACGTCGAGGCTCGCGCCGAACGCACCGAGCTTCATCGCCGACGGCACGATCGCCTTCGATGCGTCAAGCCGCTCGCGCATGGCGTATCCACCCGGCACATGCCAGAGCGCACCGTGCTCCAACTCGCCCGCCGTGCCGACGATAGCGCCCTTGCCGTAGCCGTCGATGAGCGAGGTGTTGCCGCCCAATGCCGCGATCAGCCTTTCGGTCAGGAGCTGGCCCAGCGGCTTCAGATCGTCCATCGCGGTCTGAAGCTCGGCCGAATAGCCGCCGGCAAAGGGATTGCGCACGATCGCCCAGGCAGCCGCCCGCCGGCGGGGTTGGTCCGGCGCAGGGCCGCCGTCATGCAGGCTCTCCTCGTTGAGGATTGCGATCTTGCGGATCGTGAATTCAGGCATGTGTCTCTTCCCGGATATTTTCAAGCTTGTGGAGAGGTTTCCGCCTTACGCGTCGCAGCTCTTCCCCATCTCCAAACGCAGCGCCGCAAAGCCGGCTCTCGGACTTGAGGAAAAGTACGGCGTCCTCGATCAAACCACTCGTCCGCAACCGCCCTGCCACCGTCAGCCCCGCATCAAGCGCTGCGGCGACCTCACCTGCAGACAACCCGCCTACCTCGACCGTCACCAATCGCTCGCCAAGGTCGCTGTCGGGCGCGAGCACGTTCGCCCTCTCGCGACGGATCGCGCGGTGTCCCGGCAGATCCACGGCGTTGGCGATGATCGTCGCGGCGGCGTCCGCCTCCGCGCCCGTGCGGGCCAGCACCGTAACCGCATCGGCGATGCCGAGCGAGAATGAGCGCCCGCGCCAGCCGCTGGTTGCAACGCCGCGCACGGCATCCTCCCCCCGAATGACAATGCGGTCGGCAAAGCCGTGGCCCGCTCCGGCGATCGCCAGCCGCATCGACTGGCCGGGCGCAAGGAAAAGCGCGCTGTCGCCGCCATTGTTCACATAGGCCCGGTCAAGCGCCCGGCCTTCCAGCATTGTGGCCAGAATTTCGTCGGCTACCGAACCGGCCACGGCAGCCATCGGCGTGATGAAGTTCTCCGCTGCCAGAGGCGACACAGCCGCTTCCATGCGAAGCGCGGTTACCCCGGCAAAACGGCGCGGGCGCGAAGACGCCGCACGGCGCAACGCCGGCAATTCCTCGGCCAGTTCCGGAAGGATCGTCTGAAACCGCGAGGTCGCCTGTTGGTACGCAGCCTTAACCTCACCAGCCGCGCCGAACGCCTCGACGATCAGGTCAATCGGACCATGGTTGAGATGCAGCCGGCGTCCGTCCGGCAGCATATGGACCTGCGGGCCGATCATGCCTTTCCATCCCGAAGATGAAGCTGCGCCAGCGGCGGCCATGGGTTGTCTGAAGAGGCGTCGATCTCGTGGCGCGGGTTGAGGTATTCGCCGCCATGGGCGAGCACGTCCTCCACGCTCCGAATGTGATCGACGTGACCGCCAAGCGCGACGTAGTCGTCGCGGCGCAACGTGAACTCGATTGGCGCGACCAGCGCCGGCGTCGGCACGTAGCCGAAGGCGTTGTCGGGCACGCGCGTCACATCGACCATCAGCGTGATGCCGCCGCCCGGCCAGACATAGACAGGCGCGCCGCCGACCGTCACATAGGTTTGCAGTTCCTGCACGGAGCGCGTCAGGCGCACCGGGTTCTCGACCACGCCGGCGCGCAACGAGCCGCCCGCACCGCCGACGAACAGCACGGTGCAAAGCGCCGGCTCGCAATTCTCCTCGATCAGGTCGACGGATTTCCTCAGGCGTTCGGGAAACGGTTTTTCGACCGGCTTCAGTTCGTCGTCCAGTTCGTAGTAGGCGAACTGCTCGCCGGTGGTCGAGACCATCAGCAGCGACAGGCCCGGCCGCGCGCCTTTCTTGGCGTTCCATTCGCCGAGGATGGAGCGAGGATCGGAAATCGTCGTGCCACCCCAGCCGAGGCCGGGTTCCGAGACCTTGAAGTAGCGGCCCGGCGTCGAGCGACGCCCGACGATCTTTATCCCCGTGTCTTCCCAGCCGAGCACCTTGCCGGCCTGATGCTCGGACACGACTCCGGTGATGTGGTCATCGACCACCACCACCTCGTCCACCAGCCCGCGCCACTGTGCGGCGAACATGCCGATGGTGGCCGAGCCGCAGCCGACGCGCATGCGGTTCTCGAGCTTGCCGTCGATGACCGGCGGCTTGCCCGCCTGCACGACGATGCTCGCGCCGCCGTCGATAGTCAGCTCGACCGGTTTCTTGTTGCAGAGATTGAGCAGCGCGTCGCAGGTAACGCGGCCCTCTGACTTCGAACCTCCGGTCAGGTGGTGGACGCCGCCAAGCGACAGCATCTGCGAACCGTATTCGCCCGTCGTCACATGGCCGATCGCCTCGCCCTTCGCCCGCACCGTCGCGGCCTCGGCGCCGATTTGGCGGTCGGTATCTATCTTCACCTTGACGCCGCAGTAGGAGAAAATGCCCTCTGTAACGACGGTGACGAGGTCGACGCCCTCCACCTCCTGGCTGACGATGAAGGGCGCTGGCTTGTAGTCGGGATAGGTGGTTCCCGCCCCGATGGCGGTGACGAAGCGCCGGCCGGTGTTGACGAGCCCGCCGTCGGCAGCGCGACCTGCGTCGAAAGCGACCGCCGCGCCGCCCTGTTCCAGGATGGTCAGCGGGTCCAGCCGCACGATCCTGCCGCCGGAATTTCCGTAGCGGTCGCAGGCACCCGAACGACCGTCGGCGATGTAGCACATGACCGGACAGGCATCGCAGCGAATCTTTTCGGCGACCTGCTTCTCGCCAGCCGCATGGGTCTCGAAGCGCTCGGCCAGTTCGCTCATGGAGCCGCCTCCCGCGCCCTGATCGCCTCGAGCACGCGCGTCGGCGTTGCCGGCACCTTTTTCACCAGCACGCCCGTGGCATGGCGGATGGCGTTGAGGATCGCCGGCGCGGTGGGGATCAGCACGTGTTCGCCGAGGCCCTTGGCGCCGAATGGTCCCTCCGGGTCCGGCACCTCGATGATGATGGATTCGATCTCCGGCACGTCGCCGATGGTCGGGATCAGGTAGTCGTGCAGGTTCTCGTTGCGGCCCGCGATGTATTCCTCCATCAACGCAAGGCCGATGCCCTGCGCGATGCCGCCTTCGATCTGGCCTTCGACCAGCAGCGGGTTGATGGCGCGGCCGACATCGTGCGCGGCGGTGATCTTGATGAGTTTCACCGTGCCGAGCTTCATGTCGACCTCCAGCTCGGCAATCTGCGCGCCGTAGCCATAGACCGCGTAGGGTTTGCCCTGCCCCTTTTCGTCCAGCGCCTCTGTCGGCGGATCGTAGCTTTCTCGCGCCGAAAACACGTAGCCCTCGCGATCAGCTTCGATACCTTCCAGTTCGATGCGTCGTGCCGCGTCGCCTTCGCGAACCGCCACCGCGCCTGCCTCGAACGACAGGCTCGCGCCGGGCGAGACATTGGCGAAACGCAATATCTGTTCGCGCAGCGAGCGCGCCGCCTTCTCGGCCGCCTTGCCGGAGATGTAGGTCTGGCGCGAGGCGGAGGTCTTGCCGGCGTCGGGCGTCACCGCCGTGTCCGCTCCGACCAGAGTGATGTCGGCGAGCGACACGCCGAGCGTGTCGGCGAATATCTGTGCGATGACCGTGTTCGCGCCCTGGCCGATGTCCACCGCGCCCTGATGCAGCACGACACGGCCGTCGCCAGTGACACCGGCCTTGATGGTCGAGGGATTGGCGATGGAGGTGTTGCCGCAGCCATACCAGCAGGACGCGATGCCGACGCCACGCTTGCGATTGGTGTGGGTTGCGTTGAACGCCTCGGCGTCGGCCAACGCGCGCGACCAGTGCGGTCGCAAGGCTTCCAGGCACGCGACGATCCCCACGCCGCTCTCCAGCCACTGGCCGGTCACGGTGGCATCGCCATCACGCAATGCGTTCTTGAGGCGGAACGCCAGCCGGTCCATGCCGAGCTTTTCAGCAAGCTCGTCGTACAGTGTCTCCTGCATGATCGTCGCCTGCGGCACGCCGAAGCCCCGGAAGGCTCCGCCGTTTGGACCGTTGGTGTGAATGGCGCGGCCTTCGGCGCGATAGTTTGGCGTGCGATAGGGGCCCGAGGCGTGAACGGGAACGCGGTTGGCGACTGTCGGCCCAAAACTGGCGTAGGGGCCGGTGTTGAATTCGCCATCGAAGACCATGCCGACGATGCGCCCGTCAGCGTCCGCGCCGATGGTGGCCTGCATTGAAGCCGGGTGGCGCTTCGTGGTCGATGTCATCGATTCAGTGCGCGTGTAGGCAAGCGCAGCCGGCCGGCCCGTCTTGAGCGCCACCAGACCGATCAGCGGCTGCAACGACACGTCGATCTTCGAGCCGAAGCCCCCTCCGGTCGCCGTCGGTGTGATGCGCACCTTCTCGAGCGGCAGCCCGAGCACGAGCGAAGTGTCCTCGCGGTCCATGTGCGGCGCCTGTGTGCAGGCGGAGATCACCAGCGTGTAACCATCCATGCGCGCAAAGCCGGCTTCGGGCTCGATATAGGCATGTTCGACGCAGGAGGTCTCGAATGCACCTGAAACGACATGCGCCGCGTCGCGCAGCGCCGAGTCCGGGTCGCCATGTTCCACGATGCCGCTGGCGAGAAGGTTTCCGGGCCGACCAGCATGCAGCAGCACGGCATCCGGCCTTTGAGCTTCGCGTGGCGACAGCGCAGGCGGCTCTTCAGTCCACGAAATCGGAAACGACGCCAAGTCGAGGGCGGGAACGGCTGTTCGCTCAGCCGCTACCAGCGCCACCGCCTCACCCCGGAAACGCACCATGCCCTCTGCAAGCGCTGGCTGGTCGGCAAAGGACGGAATTGCCCCGAAGCGGTTGCGGCCCGGGATGTCGGCGGCGGTGAATATCGCGACCACACCAGGATTACCGCGCCGCCACCCATCGAGATCGCCGAAACTGAAATGCGCATGATGATGCGGCGACCGCAGGACGAGGACAGACAACGCATCAACGGGGAAACTGTCCGCGCCAAATTTTTCCTCGCCTGTCACCTTCGGTATGCCATCCAGCCGGACAGGTGAGGCGCCAACGGCCTTGCCAGGTTCAGGCAATTTAGGAGCAAGGTCACCATCATGCTTCCACGCTTCGGCGACCGCCGTGATGATCTTGCGATAGCCCGTGCAGCGGCAGAGAACACCGCCCAGGGCATCCTTCACCTCGGTCTCGGACGGACGCGGGTTTTTTGCCAGCAACGCAGTCGCCGTCACCAGGAGACCCGGTGTGCAGATGCCGCATTGCGCCGCGCCATGTCTAAGGAAGGACGCCTGCAGCGCCGACAGCCGGCCATTGGCAAGCCCCTCCACCGTTTGCACGGAACGGCCCTCGATCGAGGCCATGGGCACAAGGCACGCGCAGGCCGGTTCGCCGTCGAGCAGGACGGTGCATGCGCCGCAGTCGCCGGCGTCACAGCCGACCTTCGTTCCCGTCAGCCGGAGTTCGTCGCGCAGGACCGACGAAAGCCGCGTCACCGGATGCACCGAGACGGTTGCCGGCGCGCCGTTGACCTCGAAGGTGATGGCGTGGCCGTGCACGTTCATGCGGCCGCCTCCGCCTCGCCCAAACCGAGTGCGCCAAGGATCGCGCGCACCGCAATTTCGCGCGCGGCCGCGCGGCGATAGTCGGCGGTGCCGCGCACGTCGTCGATCGGCGAAAGCTCATCGAGCGGTGCAGCCATGACCGCGCTCTCGATCTCGGTTGCGCTCCGCAATCCGACCAGTACCGTTTCCAGTCCGGCCAAGCGCTGCGCGACCGCCGAACATGCCCCGACCGCGATCACGGCGGTCTCGATCCTTCCGTGCGCGTCGGTGACCACGCGCGCTGCGGCCATGGCAATCGAGATGACGAGATAGCGCCGCGCGCCGAGTTTTTGAAACGAGGATGTGCCGCCCAGCGATGCCTTGGGAACAAGAATGGCGGTCACCATCTCGTCCGGCCGAGACGCGATCCGCCTGTTGCCGAGGATGAAGCCGGAGAGCGGAAGCACGCGGCTGCCGGAAAGCGAACGCAGCTCCACCTCTGCATCGAGCACCAAGAGCGGCGGCACGCCGTCGGCGGCGGGCGAAGCGTTGCAGAGATTCCCCGCGATCGTCGCGACATTCTGGATCTGCGGCGAGCCGACCTCGCGAGCCGACTGCTTCAGCATGTCGAAGGAGGGCGGCAGCCTGTGCTTGGTGACATCGGCCCAGGTCGTGCGAGCACCGATGACGAGATGCGTTTCCGTTTCGGCGATACCGCGCAGGTCGTCGAGCGCGTTGATGTCGAGCACATTGTCGGTCAGCGGCCGGTTGCCGAGCGCGGGATAGAAATCCGTGCCGCCGGCTAGGATTTTCCACGACGCCTCGCCAAGCAGCGCCAGCGCCTCATCGACATCCCTGGGTTTCGCGTAACGGATCACGCAATGCCTCGCGGCTTCTCATGGCCTGCTTGCGGCCCGAGAAATTCATTCGTATGCAAATGATATCAGCGAGCCGTTCAATGTCAAAGCGATGCTGGAGAAAACCGTTGACGGCGGCGCGGCGACAGTCGAATTTCGGCAACCGGTTTTGCTGTGGGCAAGGAGAAGTTGATGGGTTCCGAGGCATTGATCGTCGTCGATCTGCAGAACGATTTCTGTCCCGGGGGAGCGTTGGCGGTCGAGGGCGGCCATGAGATCGTGCCCATCATCAACAAGCTCGTTCACGACTTCGAACATGTGATCCTGACGCAGGACTGGCACCCGGCGCATCATTCGAGTTTCGCGTCGAGCCACCCCGGCCGCAATCCCTTCGAGACGATGCAGATGCCCTACGGTCCGCAGACGCTGTGGCCGGACCATTGCGTGCAGGGAACGCACGGCGCGGCGTTCCATCCGGACTTCGTGCACGACAAGGCCGAGCTGATCATCCGCAAAGGCTTCCGCCCCGCCATCGACAGCTATTCGGCGTTCTTCGAGAACGACCACAAGACCCAGACCGGCCTTGCCGGCTATCTGCGCGAGCGCGGCATCCGGACCGTGACCATCGCCGGCCTCGCGACGGACTTCTGCGTCGCCTATTCAGCGCTGGATTCGGTCGGTCGGGGCTTCGTCACGAAGATCAGGCTCGACGCCTGCCGCGGTATCGACCTCGGCGGGTCGATCGCGACGATGACCTCGGAGATGAAGGCGGCAGGCGTCACGCTAATCGACGGCTAGGCCAAGGCCGTGATCCATGCAATGTTGCCAAGGAATATTCCCAACAAGGATGCCAACATGACCTTCCTCATAGGATCCGCTGCGCTGGTGTTCGGCGCGCTGGTGGCTTTGGCGGGACTTCGCCTCTTTGTCATCCTTCTTCCCATATGGGGGTTCATGGTGGGCTTCATTCTCGGAGCTGCCCTCATAACAGCGCTGTTTGGCGACGGCTTCCTTGCCACGACACTTGGAATTGCTACGGGCTTCGTGTTCGGTTTCGGTTTCGCGCTGCTGTCATACTTCTACTGGTATGTCGGCGTTCTGCTTAGCGCCGGTGCAGCCGGATTTGTCCTCGGAGCAGCTCTGCTTGGAACATTCGGCGTCAGCGCCGACTGGCTCATCTTCCTCTTCGGAATGGTGGTTGCCTTCGGCTTCATCGCATTCGCCCTTGCGATCAACTATCCAGTCTACCTGATGATTGTCGCCACCGCTTCGGCCGGTACCTCGATCGCGCTCGCAGGCGCATTCGTTCTGGTCAACCAGGTCGAGCCTGCGGCCCTTGGAACCGGCGAGGCCTGGCGGATGATTGGCAACCACTGGCTACCGTGGATTGTCTGGCTGGTCGGAACGGTAGTTGGAATCGGAGCACAGCTTTCGGCCTTGTCTCGAATAAAAGTGCCTGAAGACAAGTGGGCATCTGCTTAGTAGATGCGCTCCTGAATTTTTTGAAAAACGCCGATCCGAAGCACCCGGTCATTGGTGTCGAATATACCTCCTGTGTCTTGGAGGTATACGACGGAACGAAATTCATGGAGCTGTAGCAAAACGCACGTATGATCTTCCTGCCTTGCCTGCCATCAGCCCTCGGTCTAGACTCGAAACATCAGATGTTGCTGACCGTCGATAAGGAAGAAGTCGTGTTCGTGAGGTTTTGTTCGGTTGCACTTGCCCTGTTTCTTGGGCTGACGGTTTCTGCCGGCGCCCAGGTTCCACAGTCTGCCCAGACGACGACCAACCTCAACATGCGCTCCGGTCCGGGCACGCAACATGCGATCATCGGCAACATACCGAAGGACACGTGGCTTCAGGTTCACGGGTGCACCGACCCGATCAGATGGTGCCAGACGGTTTTCAACAACATACCTGCCTGGGTCTCGGCGAACTACCTTCACCCGCGGCCGATTGTGATAGGGCAGTCTCCCGCGCCGCCACCGCCGCCTCCGCCGCCGAGCGCCGGACCCGTTCCGCCTGCCGACATTCCCTTGTTCGGACCCGGCTTCCGGACCCCCGAAGATCTATGCCGACGTGCCGGAGAAAGCGCGTTCACCAACCAGTTCCTGGGAGGTGGATTCGATCTGGTCGCTTGTCCGCCCGGAACCGACTCGAGGCTCTTCGCCTTCGAGACAGGTGGCAAGGAAGTGGCGCGACGCGACGGCTGGATGCTCTTCACCGTGCCGCAGCGCTAGGACGAAAGCGTCCGAGCCTAGTGCGCAAGGTCGATGGGCGACGGCTCAATTGGTGCACGATTTTCTTTTGAAACGGGACCCATGTTTCGTTAACGCAGTTCAGGGTCATGCACTAACTGACGCCGACATATCGCTTCACGATCTCCGGATCGTCGCGCAGACGGTCGACCTCGACCGTCTCGCGAACGCGCCCGTTCTCGATGAAGGACACGCGATCGGCGACCGACAGAACGGCATCGACGCGTTGCTCGACGAGAATCGTGGACACGCCGCGCTCGCGAAGTGCGGCGACTGACTGGCGGATCTTCGCGATCATCGACGGCATCAGCCCTTCCGTCGGTTCGTCCAGCAGCAGGACGCGCGGCTCGATGCAGAGCGCGCGCGCCATGGCAAGCTGCTGCTGCTCGCCGCCGGACAGCGTGCCGGAGCGTTGCCTCAGGCGTTCGCGCAGCACCGGGAAAAGATCGAGCACCGCTTCGCGCACATCCATGCCCATGTGGCGTGTCATCAGGCCGATCTCGATGTTCTCGGCAACCGTCATCTCGGCGAAAAGCCGACGACCCTGCGGCACATAGGCGACGCCGGCCCTCGGCACTTCATGCGGAGGCAGGCCGGTCAGTTCGATATCGCCGAGGCGGATCGATCCGGATCGTGCCGGCGCCAGTCCCATGATGGCCTTGAGCGTCGTCGTCTTCCCGGCGCCATTTCGGCCGAGCAGGCAGTGCACCTCCCCCTGCCTGAGCGTCAGCCCGAGCCCGAAGAGAACCTGCGTCTCGCCATAGAGGCAGTCGAGGCCGGAAATGGTCAGCGCGTCAGCCATCCGCATCCTCCTCTTCCGGCGTGCCGAGATAGGCATGCTGCACTTCGGCATTGGCGCGGATCTGGTCCGGCGTGCCCTCAGCCAGGATGCTTCCTGCGTTCAACACCGTGATACGGTCGGCAAGTTCCATCACAACGGGCATGTTGTGCTCGATCAGCAGCACTGTCGCGTCGCGTGCGATCTCGCGGACAAGCCCGATGAAATTCTCGATCTCGCCGTCTGACAGGCCCTGCGTCGGCTCGTCGAGGATCAACAGGCGAGGCTTCAGCGCCAGCCCCATCGCGAGTTCCAGCAGGCGCTGGTGGCCGTAGGAAAGTGTGCCGGCGATAGCGTCCTCGCGCCCGGCCAGCCCGACGCGTTCCAGCGCGGACATGACATCCGCATGCACCGCGCCATGCCCGCGTCCATCGGCCAGCGTGCGCTGTACCGGCAGCGCGACATTGTCATAGGCGGTCAGGTTGGCGAAGACGCTGGTGATCTGGAACGTATAGGCGATGCCGCGCCGGACGCGTTCGTGCGGCGGCAGGTTGGTGACGTCGTTGCCGTCGAACACGATCATGCCCGACGTCGGCTCGATCCTGCCGCAGATGAGGCTGACAAAAGTGGTCTTGCCCGCGCCGTTGGGGCCGATGATGGCGCGGATCTCGCCCTGCATCACCGCGAAGTCGACATTGTCGACGGCCTTCAGCCCACCGAAGTGCCGGCTCAGCCCCTTGACGGTCAGAAGCGGCGTCATGGCAGCCACCTCGCCCAGCGGTCACGGATCGTGCCGAGTATGCCTTTCGGAAAGAACAGCACGAGCAGGATCAGCGCGACGCCGACGATGCCCAGATGGCTGATGTTCCAGCCCGGCGCATAGGTCTTCAGGAGGTCACCCGAACCGTCGATCAGATAGAACATCAGCACCGTGCCGACCAGCGGACCGAGCGTGGTGGCCGCGCCGCCGAGCAACACCCAGAGCAGCGGCAGGATGGAATACTGGATGGAGGCGAAGGTCGAACCGACATAGCCGAACAGGATGACATAGGCGGCACCCGCCGCCGCGCAGATCGCGCCGGAGGCGACCATGGCGGCGAGCTTGTTGGCAAAGGTGTCATAGCCGAGCATCCGCGTGCGTTCCTCGTTTTCGCGGATCGCGATAAGCACGCGCCCGAAGGACGAGCGAACGACGATGAGCGTGGCGACGAGCACGATGGAAAACAGCGCGAGCGCCGTCATGTAGCGCGTGACAGGCTCGGTTAGATCGAGGCGGGTGGCGCCGAAATGAAGTGCGCGCGCCTGCTGCTGGATGACGAGGCCTTCGTCGCCGCGTGTCCACGACCCGAAATAATAGACAAGCAGATAACCGACCTGCGCGAACATCATGGTGACGATCATGAACGCCACGCCCTTGGTGCGTAGCGCAAGCAGGCCGATGACGAGCGACAGAAGTATGCCCGCCACGAGCCCGGCCGCGAAGGCCGCCGGAACACCCCAACCGAAATGCACCATCGGCAGGCCGGCTCCGTAGAGCCCCGCAGCGAAAAACATTGCATGGCCAAGACTGAGCAGGCCGGCATAGCCGAACAGCAGATTGTAGCCCATGGCGAAGACGGCAAGCACCATCACCCGCGCCAGAACGCCGTGATGGTAGGCAGGCAGGACGAAATTCAGCGCAAACAGAGCCGCGATGACGGCGACATGCAGCGCGATCGCCTTGCCGGTGCCCCCGTTCATCGCGGCGTCGTCCCGAAGAGGCCTTGCGGCCGGAAGACGAGCACCATGGCGACCACAAGGGTGGCGATGATCTTGGCTAGGGTCGGCGAGAAGAAGACCGAGATGATGCCGTCCGACACGCCGATCAGGAGTGCTGCCACCACTGTTCCGCGCAGGCTGCCCAGCCCGCCTATGATGACGACGATGAACGAGAGCAGCAGCGGGTCGCGGCCCATGAGATAATGCGCTTGGCTGGTCGGCACGATCAGCACCGCAGCGATCGCAGCCAGCATCGCGCCCACAGCGAAGACGCCGGCATAGACACGTTCGACCGGAATGCCGAAGGCCTGTGCTGTCTCGCTGTCATACTGCGTCGCCCGCATCATCAGGCCGATCCTGGTGCGCGACAGCACGAACCATGTGACGAGCAGCAGCGCCACCGAAGCGGCGATCACCGCCAGCTTGTAGCCGGAATAACCGAACCACGGCAACGAAATGCGATAGTTGAAAGGCGCCTGTACCGGTCGCGCATCCGCTCCGTAGAAGGTCAGCGCGGCCTGCTGGATGATGTACAGCAGCCCGATCGTCGCGACGATGGTGGCTTCCGGATTGTAGTCAAGGCGCTTGAGGACGAGGCGGTCGGCAACCAGCGCCACCGCGCCGACGATCAGCGGCGAAATGACCAGCGCGGCGAGGAAGCCTATCGCTGGATGTCCGCCAAAGGCCGAGGCGACGGACCAGGCGAGCACCGCGCCCAGCATGTAGAACTCGCCATGCGCGACGTTGACCACGCGCATGACGCCGAAGACCAGCGACAGTCCAAGCGCCATGAGGGCCAGCACCGCGGAAGTGACAAGCCCCTCAAGCGTCGCAAGAAGGAGATGCGGGCCGAACGCCATTCAGCTTTCGTCCTCGACGGGTGGCCACTGGCGGGAGGTGTGGACGATCCGGAGGATGAACACGGAGTCGTCCGTCACCTGATAGACCAATCGGTAGCTTGGGTGAGGCACGGCTTCGCGCGTGCCAACAATTGCACCTGGCCGACCGGAAAAAGGATGAGCGCCCAGATGCTTGACCGAGGTCTCGATACGGCTGCGGAGCTTTCGCGACGCGGCAGGATTGTCAACCCAGACATAGGAGAGGATTTCACGAAGGTCATTTTTGGCACGGGTTGTCCATACCAATTTCAAGCCGCATCTGCCCCACGACGTTTCTGTTCCAGATCTGCGAAGAGTTTATCCATCTCTGCTTCTACCTCTTCGTGGCTATGGACGCGACCGGCGGCTATGTCGGCACGCGCATTGTCCACCTTGCGCTGAAGCCAGGCGAGATACTCACGATCCTGCTCGACATAGTCCCGCATGAACTCGCGTACGATCTGCGACGCAGGACGGTCGGCATCCTTGGCCGCAGCCATGAACGCATCCCTAAGCTCCCGCTCGAGCTTCATCGTGAAGACGGCTTCCTTGGCCATGGCGCACTCCCAGCGAGGTACTGAAAACGTATATACGTCTTCAGTACCTGTCATCAAGCAATCCTTATAGTGGCTGGGTCGTGTAGTCGCCCTCGGGCTCGTAGAGACCGTCCTCGATCGAGGTCTTGTGCACGACCTTGAGCTTGCCGTCCTCGACCTTGGAGATGTTCTGGATGCCAAAAACCTGGTGGATTTTGCCGTTGAACACTTTTGGACCTTGCGGATGCTCGGGTCCCTCGGCGAACTCCGTCAGCGCCTCCGTAGCCTCGACGAGCTTTGCCTTATCAGCCGGTCCCTGGTAGCCGGCATCCTCCATGGCCTTCTTGATGACGTAAAGCGTCTCCCAGCAGCCGAACATGTGGGCGGCCGTCGAGACGTCCTTGGGATCGTCCACCGACGCTCCGTTGTCGTCGATGCCGACGGCGGCGCGATAGACCTTCTGGGCATCGGTGTCGTCGGGCTGGGCGTAGCGCGGCGAGCCTTCCCAGAAATGGGTGCCATCGAGGAACTCAAGGCCGGGGCTGTTAATGTCCACCGCCTCCAGGCTGTCGATAAAGCCGAAGAGCTGCGGCTTGCTGGAGCCGTAGAACTCACCCAGTTCCTTGACGAAAGTCAGCACGGCCGGGCCGACCATGACGTGGTAGATCACGTCGGTGTCGGAGGGAATCTGCGGGAAGTATTTGGTGAAGCTGCTTTCCGTCGGCGGGATGGCGATCTGCGCGACCACGTCCGCGCCCTGCGCCTTCAGCGCCGGCGGCAGGAAGTCGCGGTGATCGTAGCCGAAGGCGAAATCGGGGAATATCTGCGTGACCTTCTTGCCTGCGTTGGCCGCGATCCACGGCGCCATCGACTGGATCTGGCTCTTCACGTCGGTGATGCCCGGCTGGAAGACCCAGCGGTTCAGCGTCGTCGAAGCGACGTGGTGGCCTTCGGAGACGACGAAGTAGGGCAGCTTGTGTTCGCCGGCGGCCGGAGCCGAGCCGATGACGACGTGCGAGAACAGGGTGCCGTAGGCGACGTCGCAGCCATACTGGGTGGCGAACTTGGCGACGATTTCCGCGCCCCGGCCGGGGTCGGTGCCGTCGTCCTCGATGATCACCTCGACAGGACGGCCGTTGATACCGCCAGCATCGTTAATCGCCTTGATGGCGGCGTTGGTCGTCTTTTCATACCAGCGACCGTAGGCAGCCCCGATGCCGGTCTTGTGCGCCTGGAAGCCGATCTTGATCGGCGCGGAACTCTGTGCCTGCGCGTATCGCACGAAGCCCGGGCCCGCGGCGATGCCGGCGGCCGCGACACCAAGGCCCTTCAGTGTGTTGCGGCGAGAAATCTTCCTGCCGAATATCGAGCTGGAATCGGTCATGCGGGTTCCCCTGTCTTGTTGTTTGTCGGTGCCGGAAACCGCCGTCCGCCTGCCCATGGCGGCGGCGAGAAATCGTGTGTGCAAAAACTAAATCACCAATCCGAAATGCTGGCAACAGAGATGCTGCATCGCAGGGATCGCGCGTGCCGAACGATCACTCATGCAGCCGTCGGCGTCGACAGCAACCAGAGCCCGAGCACGGTGTAGGCGATCATCAGGATGGTAAGCGGTAACTGACTGAGGGTAGCGGCGCGCGCCGTTCCGTGGAGGCGGTACGCCAGCATATGCGCCACCAGGACCGCCAGCACGTGTCCGCCGACGATGGCTGCGGCCTGCGCGTTCCAGATCACCCAGGCGGAGTCCGAGCCAGCGGCCACCGCGGCCCTCACCGGCATATGGGCGGTGCCGAACAGGTCCCAGCCAAGCGAAAAAGGATCGGAGAAGGCGACCAGCGCATACTGGCTGTTGACCAGCAGGACAGTCAGATAGTGCGAGAAGTGATAGGCGAGCGCGATCGGCACGATCGACCAGACGAAGGTTCCGGCAGTAACAGCGAAATGCCTCCGGGTGCCGGCGAGCTTCTCGCCCAGAAAAACGCAGGCAAAGAACACAAGGGCGAGCAGCACGCAGGCGATGGCGAGGCCCACGCCGTTGATCGCGATCAGCGCGGTTCGGCCCGGAAATTCCAGCGGGTTCAACCCGTTCAGCGCAAACCAGAAGAAGGTTCTCGACAGGCCGTCGAACGAAACCGACGCCAGCGTGAAAAGCAGGAAGACCGTACTGCTCAGCGCCAGCGCAGGGGTTTGCAGCAAACGGGCGCTCGGCAGCCGAAGCGAAACTTTTTCATCGTCCTCTCTCCCAACAACGCCGAAGCGCGCGACCATCCCGAAGAAGACGGACAGGAACTCGCACCGCCCGGCCCACGCCTCGAACCCGAAGAGGAGCATCATCGCAAAGTTGAACAGCCAGTAGCCTCCAACCGCCCAAGCCAGCCGCAACGGATCTTCGGGTGCGGGATCGATCAGCTCGAACCAGGCGAAGCCGAGAAACAGCACCACCGCCGGCCAGAGGCCCGCCCATGCCGGCAGCCGAAGTGGTGGCGCATCGACTGACTTTCCCAGTAAGGCCGAGGCAATGCGATGCGGGCCGTACCACGGGTTGATCCAGGACCAGAGATTGCCGAGCAAACCCTGCAGCAGCGTCAGCCCCACCCAGAGCAGCGTCCAGATCGTTAGTGACAGCGGGTTGGACAGCGGATCGCGGCTGCCGAACACCCCTGCAAGGACGAGGATCGCAAGGACCAGAAAGGACAGCAGGCTGAGCGGCAGGCGAAGCGCGTCGGGCGCAGGACCGATGGTCAATCTCCCAGCGGCCAGCCGCTCCAGTGTTTCGGGTCGAACCAATAGCAGGACGAGGAAGCTCGCCGCCACGGCGAGAGCGCCGCCGATGATGTAGTGGCCGGTCGGCAGCAGAAGGACATGGCCGCGATCCGAGGCATGAGCGAGGGCGGAAGTGGGGATGAGGGATAGAAGCAGGCCTGCCGGCCAAGGCCAGCGCCCAGAGGGGGGTGCTGCGGTGCCTGGACGATCAACCATCTGACCGAATGCGTGGCCTCACACCTTCACAAGCTGTTCGACGCGGTCTTCCTCGCCGAACACCCGCAGATAGCGCTCGATCGCCTTGCGGTCGCCGGTCGCCTTGGCGGGATTGTCCGAGAGCTTGACGGCAGGCTTTCCATTGGCCTCGGTCACCTTGCAGACCAGCGAGATGGCCTTTAGGCCGTCGGTCTGTTCCGGTGCGCAGTCCTCGAAATCGTTGGTGAGGTTGGTGCCCCAGCCGAAGGACATGCGCACCTTGCCCTTGAAGTGATTGTAGGTGTCGATGATCGTGTCGACGTCCAAACCGTCCGAGAAGATCAGCAGCTTCTTGCGTGGATCGACGCCCTTCTCGCGCCACCACGCCAGGATGCGCTCGCCGCCCTCGATCGGCGGCGCGCTGTCGGGACGGAAGCCGGTCCAGCCCGCCACCCAATCCGGCGCGTCGCGCAGGAAGGCGGCGGTGCCGAATGCGTCCGGCAGCACAATGAGCAGGTTGCCGCCATAATAGCGCTGCCAGTCTTGCAACACCTTGTAGGGGGCGGCGCGCAGTTCCTTCTCGGTGCTGGCAAGTGCTGCCAGCACCATAGGCAATTCATGCGCGTTGGTACCCAGCGCCTCCAGGTCTGTGTCCATGCCAAGCAGGACGTTGGAGGTGCCGGTGAAGGCCTCGCCGATGCCTTCCTTGAGCGCCTCGACGCACCAGCGCTGCCACAGGAAGGAGTGGCGGCGGCGCGTGCCGAAATCCGATATCCGGATGCCCGGAATCGCACGCAGGCGTTCCGTCTTGTCCCACATCTTCGCCTTCGCGCGGGCGTAGAGCACGTCGAGCCCGAACGGGCCGAAGCTCTTTATCGCAGCGCGCGAGCGCAGTTCGTTGATGATGGCGAGCGCCGGTATCTCCCATAGTGTCGTGTACATCCATGGTCCGGGAAACTCGAGTTCGTACTGGCCGTCGCGCTTTCTCAGTTCGTATTCCGGGAGCTGGAAATTCTCCAGCCAGGCGAGGAATTCCGGCTCGAATATCTGCTTGCGGCCATAAAAATTGTTGCCGGCCAGCCAGATCATCTCCTTCTTGGAAAAGCGCAGCGTGCGCGCGTGATCGAGCTGGTCGCGGAGCTCATGCTCGTCGATCTCGTCGGCAAGCCGCACCGATGTCTTGCGGTTGATCAGCGAGAATGTGGCGTTGACCTTCGGGTACATGCCCCAGATCATCTGCAGCATCAGCAGCTTGTAGAAATCCGTGTCGAGCAGGCTGCGCACGATCGGATCCAGCTTCCAGGTGTGGTTGTACACACGCTGCGCTATATCGGTTCTCGTCATCGGCGCGTTTCCTCTTCCGCCCTTCCTCCGGCGGCCTCTGAAAACGCCTATAGCATTGATTTATTGGCGGTGCGCGTCCGTTTGTCGGCTGGCACGACGGAACGATCACGCGCCTGAGCCAGCCGACGTTCGGGACTAAAGTCGACCGATCCGTTCGACGAGGAGGTCGAAGACGCCCTGGTCGTCGACCTCGAGCAGATAGTTCGCGTTCTTCGGCCTGTTTGTGACGCCCCACCAGTCGGCAACGGTCATCCCGAGCGTCAGTTCGGAAACGGTTTCGACTTCAACGTTGATGTGCCGGCCCGAGAAAAGCGCGGGCTCGAGCAGGTAGGCGATGACGCAGGGGTCGTGCAGCGGGCCGCCGTCGGTGCCGTACTTTGCCTCGTCGAAACGCTCGAAGAATTCGAGCATCTCCGCCACCGCGATGCCGGGAGCCGTGCCGAGGTCACGGAACGCCGCTATGCGCTTCGCGGTGGTCAGCACCTTGTGTGTGCAGTCCAGCGGGACGATGACGATGGGGACGCCGGACCGCAACACCACGTCGGCGGCATGAGGATCGACATAGATGTTGAACTCGGCCGCAGGTGTCAAATTTCCGCCCTCGAACAGTCCGCCGCCCATCAGGACGATTTCGCGGATGCGGGGCGCGATCCTCGGCTCGCGCACCAGCGCAAGGCCGATGTTGGTCAGCGGTCCGAGAGCGCAGATCGTGACCGAACCGCTCTTCTCCCGCATCAGCGTCTCGACGATGAAGTCGACAGCATACTGGTCCTGAAGCGGCATCGTGGGGTCGGGAAGGACAGGGCCGTTGAGGCCCGTCTTGCCATGGACGTTCTCCGCAGTCACGAGATCGCGTACCATGGGCCGGATCGCGCCGGCGAAGACCTTCATGTCAGGCCGGCCGGACAACTCGCAGATCTTGCGTGCGTTCTTCTCCGTCAGCGCCAGGGGCACGTTGCCTGCAACGACGGTCAAACCCAGAACGTCGAGTTCCGGGCTGGCCAGTGCGGTCATGATGGCGACCGCGTCGTCCTGACCGGGATCCGTGTCGATGATTATTTTTCTGATTTCAGGCATGTATTTCTTGTCCCCGGACGATGCAAATGGCCACTCTTGAACTCGGTGGCGGCGCGGACCATATCAGCACCAGCGAGAAAAATGCCATCCGGGTTTTTCTCCATTATGTCGCTCGTAGAGGACACTGTTACATGAGTAGAATGACGCCGTTTTCGAGCCCGCTGTTGCTTGGGTTCGACGCCATGGAAAAGACGCTGGAGCGTCTGGCGAAGACCGGCGACTCCTATCCTCCCTACAATATTGAGCGTCTGCGGGGTGCTGACGGCGCGGCCGAAAAACTGCGCATCACGCTTGCGGTGGCAGGCTTTGCGGAGTGCGATCTCGAGGTCACCACCGAGGAAAACCAGCTCGTTGTTCGCGGTCGCCAGACCGACGAGACGGAGCGGGAATACCTGCATCGCGGCATCGCCGCCCGGCAATTTCAGCGCTGTTTCGTGCTTGCCGACGGCATGCGGGTGACTGGCGCGGAACTCAGGAACGGCCTGCTCTCGATCGATCTCGACCGGCCCGAACCCGAGAAGCTCGTCCGAAAAATCGATATCGCGGTTAAGGATTAAAGAAGGATCCGCCGCGACACTACCGGTGATGAACCGGAACCTTTGGCTCTATTGCGGGTTGGTCCATCAGGGACGCCCCGCGTGAAGGAGGCTGACATGACCAGCAGAAATGAGATTCCCACGTTCAGCGAAAACGATCTGGCCCATCTGGGTGAGGGAACCGTGGCTTACCTGCGCGAAATGGGTGGCGAAGAGTTGAACGGCAAGTTTCCCGGCCTGCCGGAAATCGCCCCGAACACCAGGCTTTGGGCGCTTTTTGCCGCGAATGGGCAGCCGATCCTAATCTCCGACGCCAAGGATCGCGCTATCGCCGGTGCGTTTGAGAACGACCTGACGCCGGTCAGCATCCACTAATCGCAACAGAAAAGGCGGCTCAGAGCCGCCTTTTTCAAGCAATCGACAGTCGCCCCCCAGACTGCCTTGTCGCTCTCAGACTGCCTTGTCGCTCTCAGGCTGCCTTGTAGCCAGGCGTCTCCGACAACAAGGCATGGATCGCGGAAGCGTCGCGGGTGCCCCGCACCTTCGATACAGTGTCGCCGTCGCGCAGGACGCGCGCGATACGCGACAGCGCCTTGAGATGGTCGGCGCCTGCGCCCTCGGGCGCCAGAAGAAGGAAGACGAGGTCGACCGGTTCGTCGTCCAGGGCTTCGAAGTCGACCGGCGTTTCCAGCCTCGCGAACACACCTGTGATGTTCTTCACGCCGGACAGCTTGCCGTGTGGAATGGCAATGCCATTGCCGACGCCGGTCGAGCCAAGCCGCTCGCGCTGGAACACCGTGTCGAAAATTTCGCGCTCGGGAATTCCGGTGATGGAGGCAGCGCGCTCCGACAGAAGCTGCAAAAGCTGCTTCTTTGAGTTTGCCTTCACCGCCGGCATGACAGCCGGCACTTCGATGAGATCGCTAAGATCCATTCCAACAAATCCTTGTGCTTCGCCACGGCACCGACGCAAATTGCGCGGACCGGGCGATGCCTCTGTCTAGGCCGTCATGGCTTTGGACGGGTCGATCCAGCCGATATTGCCGTCGGCGCGGCGATACACGATGTTGACTTGATCGTTACCGGCATTGCGGAACACGAAAACCGGGCTGTCCTTCACGTCGAGTTCGACGATCGCGTTGGCGACCGACATCGTCTTCAGCGAGACGGTCGATTCAGCAACGATTGCCGGAGCGAAGTCTTCCGGGATCTCCTCAACCTCTTCGGCCGCAGGCGCCATGATCCGGTAGGAGATATCCTCCTCCCGGCTAGAGGGTGCGGCGTCGTAGGAGCGCAGCTTGCGCTTGTAACGGCGCAAACGGGTCTCGATACGATCCGAGGCGATCTCGAACGCAGCCTGCGGGTCGTAGGCCTGGCCAGTCGCCTGAAGTCCCATTCCGGTATCAAGGAAGATGACGCAGTCGGCAGAGAAGCGCGGGCCGGATTTCTCGACTGTCACGTGTCCCGAAAAACCGCCGTCGAAATACTTCTCGACCATCTCGTCGATCCGACCCTTGATGCGGGAGCGGAACGCCTCGCCGATCTCCATATGTTTTCCCGATATCCGCAGGCTCATCTTGTCATAGACCTTCCCTGTTCAGACTCTGGATGCCCGGAGTTTATACCCGTCACATTTGGGCACAAGCTCCGCGGCGGCCTCAGGGCCGTTTTCCAGTCCGAACTTTGTGGTTGATCACAAGCCGTCTCCAGACGGTAACTCAACGGCCCAGACCAACGGCCGTTCCATGCGGGCGGGCTTCTAGTCACTTCAATAATGAATGTCAATCAACCGGCGCGCGCCGCTGCGTCAGATGTCCGTTCAGCGGCCCGCTGAAACCCTTGCGCGCTTTTCGCGACGGCGCTGGACGGACGAGGGAATATTCATGCTTTCCCGGTACTTCGCGACGGTACGCCGGGCGATTTCGACGCCGTTCTTCTTCAACATATCCACAATCGCATCGTCCGACAGGACATCTGCCGGTTTTTCACCTTCGATCATCTCACGGATGCGGTCGCGCACCGCTTCCGACGAATGCGCTTCGCCGCCGCCTGAAGCCGCTATCGACACCGTGAAGAAATAGCGCAGCTCGAACACGCCGCGCGGTGTCAGCATGTACTTGTTGGCGGTCACCCGGCTGACCGTGGATTCATGCATGCCGATAGCGTCGGCGACGGTGCGCAGGTTGAGCGGCCGCAAATGCCTGACGCCGTGGGCAAGGAATGCGTCCTGCTGCCGGACGATCTCCGATGCGACTTTCAGGATGGTCTTGGCACGCTGGTCGAGGCTTCGCGTCAGCCAGTTGGCGTTTTGAAGGCATTCTGAGAGAAAGTCCTTCTCGGTCTGGTCCTTGGCGCGGCCGACCACCTGCGAGAAGTATATGTTGTCGACCAGAACCCTCGGCAGGGTCTCGGGATTGAGTTCGACAGCCCAGCTGCCGTCGCCGGCGGGACGAACCTCGACATCCGCCACGATCGCATCGGTGTTTCCGCCCACGAAACGCGTACCCGGTCGTGGATCGAGCGCCCGGATTTCGGCAAGCATGTCGAGCAAGTCGTCTTCCTCGACACCGCAGATGCGTCTCAGCGACACAAAGTCGCGGCGGGCAAGGAGTTCGAGGTTGTCGAGCAACGCACGCATAGCCGGGTCGAGCCTGTCCCGCTGCGCCAGTTGCATCGCGAGGCACTCGGCGAGGTCTCGGGCAAACAGGCCGATGGGTTCGAAAGATTGGCAGACGCACAGCACATTGGAGACCTCGCTCACGCTGGACCCAAGCCTTTCGCCGATTTCGGCAAGGTCGGCGCGGAGATAGCCGTCATCGTCGAGGTGCTCGGCGAGTTCATGCGCGATCAGGCGCGCAGCCGGATCGGAGAAGGCAAAGGCGATCTGTTCGGCGACATGGTCGCGCAGGCTGACCGGTGCGGCCGCCATGTCGTCCATATCAAAGCCTTCGAACGAGCCGCCGTTCGGTCCAGCCGCCGACTTCCACTGCGCAGACAGGCCCGGACCCAGCCGCTCGGCCCGGCCGGGGTCATCGGGAAAAATGTTTTCAAGCGAACTGTCCAGCTTCGCCGACATCGCTTCGGCCGACCAGCCATGCTCGGTCTCGAACCAGTCGCCCTCTGAGGCCGCCTCGGCAAGGCCTTCCTGCTTCTGAAGCTGGTCCGAGGCAGCATCGTCACGCGGCTCCGCGCGGTCAAGCAGCGGGTTCCGTTCGATTTCCTCGTCGACGAAGCGCTCGAGTTCCATATGGGTTAGCTGCAGCAGCCTGATCGACTGCATCAGCTGCGGCGTCATCACCAGCGACTGCGACTGCCTCAGCTGAAGTTTGGCGCTCAATCCCATCGACGAAACTCAACCCCCCGCTACGCGTCCGCCGCCCTCTGACCCCGCCGCGAACAACCCATAGAAAGTGGCCCGGCTTTTGCTTGTCAAGCGCCAAGGGATAGCATGCCGGGCTTACCGGAGGGTTTAGAGCGACGCGAACGGCGTGCGGGAGGCGTGCTAAAGCGTGAAGCTTTCGCCCAGATAAAGCCGCCGAACGTCAGGATTCGCAACGATTTCGTCGGCCTGGCCGTGGGTCAGGACCTCACCGCCATGGAGGATATAGGCGCGGTCGATGAGGCCAAGCGTTTCACGCACATTGTGATCGGTGACCAGCACGCCGATGCCGCGCGCCGTGAGATGCCGGACCAGTTGCTGGATGTCGGACACCGCGATCGGGTCGATGCCGGCGAACGGCTCGTCGAGCAGCATGTAGCTTGGCCGGCTGGCAAGCGCGCGCGCGATTTCGAGACGCCGCCGCTCGCCGCCGGAGAGCGCCAGCGATGGCGATTTGCGCAGATGCGCTATGTGAAACTCGTCCAGAAGCGCATCGATGTCGTGCTCGCGCTGCTTTCGGCTTTTCTCGACGACCTCGACGATGGCGCGGATGTTCTGCTCGACCGTCAGGCCGCGAAAGATCGACGATTCCTGCGGCAGGTAGCCGATGCCAAGCCGCGCGCGGCGATACATCGGCATCGAGGTCACGTCAAAACCGTCGATCTCGATCGTGCCCTGGTCGACGGGCACCAGGCCGGTGACCATGTAGAAACAGGTTGTCTTGCCCGCGCCGTTGGGACCAAGCAGGCCAACTGCCTCGCCGGCCCTGACGCCGAGCGAAACGCCGTTGACCACGCGGCGGCTCTTGTAGCTCTTCGTCAGGCCCTTGGCGATCAGCGTGCCCTTGAAAACCATGGACTCGCTGCGCTTGACGGCAGGCGCGGCCACCTGGCGCCCTCCGAACAGGCGCGACATCAGCGAGGACTTTCCGGCCATTACTGCCTGGACGACGGATCGAGCTTCATCTGCACGCGGCCGCCCTTCGAGCAGCCGTCGACCTGGGCCCGGCCGGTCTTCATCTGCACTGTGAGCTTGCAGCCCCGCAGCACGTTGCTGCCTTCCGAGAGCACGACTTCCTTGCCCGAGAGCGTCAGCACCTCGGACTTCATGTCGAAGACGCCGCTGTCGCCGGTCGCGACCTGCTTGTCGGACTTCACATAGACCTTGCCGTCGACTTCGAGGCGGTCGATGTTGGAGGAACCGGTGGCTGCGGAGCCCCCGTCCTTGGCATAGAACACGGTCATGGTTCCGGATTTGAGAACCGTCGGCCCCTGCGTGACGGCGACATTACCGGTGAAGATCGCCTTGTTCTCGGTCTCCCGAACCTCGAGCTTGTCGCTTTCGATTTCGATGGGCTCGTTGCCGTTGAGACGCAGGCCGGTGAGCCGGCTTTCGACGGCGCTTTGCGCGGACGCCTGGGCACAGGCCAGGGCAAGAGCGGCGAAGGACAGCGCCGCCATATATTTAATTCGACGCATTCGCTTCTCCTCTTGCAGCCTGAGCTTCCTTGAGCCGGCCCAGATCGATATGGACCTTGACCCGGTTCTCGAAGATGGCACGCTTGCCATTGTCCAGAACCTGCATGGAGTCGGCCGTTATCCTCGATCCGTAGGACTGGATATCGATCGGGCTGGTGGTTTTCAAGGTTCCGTTGTTGATGTCCAGGAAGGCCGATTTCAGCCTTGCGACCAGGCCATCCGTCGTGGTGACGACGATGTCCGTCGGCACGTCCAGCGTGTTCGCGAGCCTGTCATAGGTACCGTTCGAGGTCTCGACACGGGCCCAATTGCCGTTCTCGATCGGCATCTTCGCATCGATGCCCTCGAGGTCGACGATGTCCTGCTGGTCATAGTCCTGGGTGGCGCGGGCGGCATCGACAGAATAGGAGCGCCCATCACCGGTAAACCCTTCCAGCCGCGGCGCGTCCATGACCAGCTTGCCCTCGGCGGGGCCCGGGCCGGCCGTCGCGATGGTCGCCTGGTCGGGAATGGTCAGCACGGAATAGGCGATCAGCCCGCCGGTCATCAGCGCGGCCAGGCCCGGCAGCATCACTTTCAGCAACCGGACGAGACGCGAATGCCTCTGGGCGCGGCGAAACGCCTCGGCGCGCGAACCCGCACCCCAGTCGGGGAGCTCGAACCCTACGTCGCCATACGTCGCTTCGCCTGCCTGCGCCAACGCGCCGCCTTTCGGTTCAGAGAATGCAATATCCTCCGGCGATATCGCCGGATAACCCCAAAGAAATCGTTGAACCCGCCATGCCGACCGCTCGGCCGTGCCGATGGTTCCGCAGATATAGGAACCCTCATCACGAAATCTTACACAAACGCGATTTGCACCCCAATATGGTTATTTTGGGAAGTTTGACCAGAACCAATCTGGCCTCGAAACCCTGTTTGCGCGCCTTGTCGCGCCTGTCGAGGGAGAAACCGGGTAGCGACGAAACCAGCCTTGTTCTAAAACGCGACAATTCCATCCGGTTCAGGAGAGCTCATCCATGGCGACGCGCGCCGACGACCTGATCGACCGACGCCGATTGCGGCGCAAGCTGACGTTCTGGCGCGTGGCGACGCTGGCGGTGGCCGCAATCGCGCTGCTCGCCGCTTCCGTCTGGCTGGCGCGCGGCGACCTCGCCGGCACCGGCACCGCGCATATCGCCAAGATCCGTATCGAGGGCACCATCACCGAGGACGACGAGTTGCTGGAGCGCCTGGATGAGGTGCGCAAGTCACCGTCGGTCAGGGGCGTCATCCTGTCGATCGATTCACCCGGCGGCACGACAGCCGGCGGCGAGGCTATCTTCGAGGCGGTGCGCAAGCTCGCCGCCGACAAGCCGGTGGTCGCTCAGGTGGGGACGCTGGCCGCATCGGCCGGCTACATGATCGCCAGCGCCGCCGACCATATCGTCGCGCGCCAGTCCTCCATCGTCGGCTCGATCGGCGTGCTTGTGCAGTTCCCCGACGTGACCGGCCTGATGGACAAGATCGGCGTCAAGCTGGAAGAGGTGAAGTCGTCGCCGCTCAAGGCCGAGCCGTCGCCCTTCAATCCGACGACCGACGAGGAACGCGCCATGATCCGCTCGATGATCATGGACAGCTATGACTGGTTTGTCGGGCTGGTCGACGAGCGCCGGCCGATGACGCGCGCCGAGGTCATCGCGGTGGCCGACGGATCGGTCTTCACCGGACGCCAGGCGCTGCAGAACAAGCTCGTCGACGAACTGGGCGGAGAGGACCAGGCAGTCGGCTGGTTGGAGACCAAAGGCGTTGACGGCGACCTCGAAGTCATCGAATGGAAGGCGAAGAATTCGAGCTGGTTCATGACGTCGGAAGCGGCGTCCGCGATGCTCGGCCGGCTGGTGGGGTTGCCGGAGACAGGGGTCGCACTGCTGAAGGAACTCGGCGGCGAACGCTTGTTCCTTGACGGTCTGCTGTCAGTCTGGCAACCTGACCGTGCCATTTTAAGTGACTGAAAAGAACAATAAAATCATCCGCATACTGTATTGCAACGGATAGTGGCGGGGACGCGCTCATGATCAAATCCGAACTTGTGCAGATTATCGCTTCACGCAACCCGCATCTTTTCCTGCGGGACGTCGAGAACATCGTCAGCTCGATCTTCGACGAGATCACGGACGCGCTGGCGGAAGGGAACCGGGTCGAGCTGCGCGGGTTTGGCGCGTTCTCGGTCAAGAACCGGCCTGCCCGGACGGGCCGCAACCCGCGCACCGGCGAGTCGGTCGAGGTCGAGGAAAAGTGGGTGCCTTTCTTCAAGACCGGCAAGGAATTGCGCGAAAGGCTGAATGGCGGGAAGTGAAATCCGCCGGGATTAATCGCAGGATGCTCAACCGCTTTGTTCTGATCGTGATCCTCGTGCCCATCGCCATTGTGCTGGTGGCGCTGGCGGTAGCCAACCGTGCCGCTGTGCCGTTCACGCTCGATCCCTTCAATCCTGGGAATCCCGCCCTGACATGGCAGATGCCGCTCTTCGCACTGCTGTTCGCCGCAACCGCGATTGGCCTCATCCTCGGCAGCCTCGCAACATGGGTCCGGCAGGGCCACTATCGCAAGCTGGCGCGCCAGCGGGGGCAGGAGGCCGAAGCCTTGAAGCAGGCTGCCATCAGCCGCACGCCGCCGGCCACCGCGCCGCTGCTGCCACGCCCGTAGCGACGGCGGGATCGATGCTAAACATTTCGGCAGACGACGTCGATCGCGCGCTGACCTTCGAAAGCCTCGTCGAAACTCTTCGAGAAGCCTTCAGGGCGGGCGCCGTACAGCCAGTACGTCATCACCATTCCGTGGAGCGTCCGCAAGGTGCCGCATCGACGCTGCTGCTGATGCCGGCATGGACGGATTTTTCCACGGCCGCGTCGGGCGACGGCTATATCGGGGTCAAGGTCGTCACGGTCTCGCCTGACAACAATGCGATCGGCAAGCCGGCCGTGATGGGCATATACCTGCTTCTCGACGGCGTCACCGGCGAACCGAAGGCGCTGATAGACGGCCAGCGTCTCACTCAATGGCGCACCGCCGCCGCCTCGGCATTGGCCGCCGACTATCTCGCCCGCAAGGATGCGTCGAAGCTGCTTGTCGTCGGCGCAGGCGCGCTGTCTCCGTTTCTCGCGCGCGCCCATTCCGCTGTCCGAGCGATCGAGGAAATCCGCATCTGGAATCGGACCAGGGCCAACGCCGAGAAGATCGTGGCGGAACTTGCTGCTGAGGGACGTCGGGCGACGGTTGCCGACGACCTCGATGCCGCACTCGGCTGGGCCGACATTGTCTCCTGCGCGACGATCACAACGACGCCTTTGGTGAAGGGCGCCTTGCTGAAGCCGGGGGCGCATGTCGATCTCGTTGGCGCGTTTACGCCCACCATGCGCGAGAGCGATGATGACGCGATCACACGCGCCCGTGTCTATGTCGACACACGCGCAGGCGCCACGAAGGAAGCCGGCGACATCGTGCAGCCTATCGCCTCCGGCGTGCTGAAGCCCGACGCGATCATCGCCGACCTTCATGAGCTCGCCCGGGGGGAGAAAAGCGGGCGCGGCAGCGAAAACGAAATCACCCTGTTCAAGTCGGTCGGCGCAGCGCTCGAGGATCTCGCCGCTGCCGTCGCCGTATTCGACAAATCCAGGTAGAGCCCTATCGGCTCGGTTCATTCGGGAACGGCGCCGCCAGGCTCGCTTCCACCTTGCCTGCAAGATCGGCCGGAAGCTTGAAGAGCGGCAGGTCGGTGGCGGAATTCGATGATGAGCTTGCCGACACGGCCTGCACTGTCGGCAAGCCCTTTACCGCCGGCAGGAATTCCGGCGTCTGCTTCCGTTTGGCGTTTCGAAAGACGCTGTCGGAGACGTAGTGGAACAGTTCGCGTTGCGCCACGAACCCGTCACCATTGTAGTCCGCAGCGCCCTCGACGCCCTGCGCAAAGGCGACGCTGGCCAGGCCGTGGCTGCGGCCGTCGACCTTGTATTCCATGACCAGTTCGTCTTCAGCGCTTGCGCCGACAAAGGAAACGTTCGCGAACTCCCGGTCCAGCAGTCCGCCGCCATGGCAGCCATCGACCAGGAGGACGACATTGACGTTCTTGTCGGACGCCATCTTCATCCACTCGGTCAGCTTGTTGTCGTAGATGAGCGAACCGGATCGCTCCTCATCGATCAAGCCCTCTTTCGCCTGCCGCATGTCCACTTCCGCCAGCAGCAGCACCTCGTCGAGCCCGTCTGGCTCGTCTTCCTTCGAAGTGGTTGGAACCTGCGCGCTCGACCCGGCGTAGGAAAAGACGATGGTGTCGCCGGGGCTGGCATCCTCGACCATGTCGCGCCAGACATATTCGATGAAGGGCAGGCGCGCGTCATGGTCAAACATGCGCACGACCTTTTCCGCGCCGAGCGACTCAAGCGAGCGCGCGATGCGCTCGGCGTCGTTCACCGCACCGCGTAGCGAAATGCCTGCATATTTGTCGATGCCGATCGTTATTCCGTAAAGTTTCGGCCGGGGCGGCTGAAAATAGTACTGGCCGATCACCTGATCGTAATAGGCTGGGGCCTGCTTGTGCCGCGCCTGCTGGGCCAGTTCACGCACTTCGACCTGCGTTCGCTTGGCGATGTCCACCAGCGGCAGGCCGGGTGTCTCCAGGATCGGCATGAACTTGCGCGTGAAGATCGAATTGGGATCGGGGTCCGCATCGCTGAGGCGGTCGAGGGCCTTTTCGCCTATACCGGCGGAATAGATGACGAAGACACCCTTGTTCGGTGTGATGGGAGCAAGCCCCCGGAGGCTCGCCGCGCTCCTCGTGCCATCGCGCGCGAACGGATCGTCGCGGCAAGCGTCGAGCACGACCAGCGCCAACTGGACGCCGCGAGCGGCGAGCGTCTGCACCACCTCGTTGGCGTCGATGCCCTCGCGCCTGATCTTGCGCTCGTCGTCCGGGTCGACCTCGGGCATGTCGACCGGCAGCAGGTAGTTGGCGCCGTCCACCGCGATGCCGTGCCCGGAATAATAGAACACCGCGACGTCGCCTTCCTGCAGCGTTTCGTAGAACGCCTCTAGCGCGTCATCAAAGTCATCGCGCCCCAGGTTCTTCTGCGTGGTCACCTGGAAGCCGAGCTGCTTCAGCGCGGCACTTACAGAGGTCGCATCGCCGACTGCCTTGAAGAGCTTCGAGATCGCCTCGTAGTCATCATTGCCGACCACAAAGGCATGGCGCTTTCCCGAGGAAGCGGTCACGCTCGCAACCGAGGGAAGCTTTGCCAGTTCCGCCTTCATGGTTTCGAAGGCGGCGAGCCTTTCGACGCGTTCCAGTTCGGCGGCCTGCGCCTCTTCCTCGACGGCCTTCTGCTGCTCGGCCTGTTCCTTCTCGCCAAGCACCACCACGCCCGCGCCAGCTGGCGAGATCGCAAACTGCAATCCGGCCAACACCAGCCATGCGAACAGCGCTGGAGAAAATCTTGCCACCAAACCCATCGCTCCAAGGTAGCCGAGCGCGCCGGGGCGGGCAACCGAACTTGCTCATGCCGGCCCGCTATGGCAGAAGCGCGGCAGTCCGATCCGGAGCCTGACAGGTTGAAACACTCGCGCGACAAGCGCCGCGACGACCGACCGCGCCCAAGCGCCTCGCCGCCGCGCGCTCATGCCGGGCAGCGCCCTGCGGAGAAGCTGGCGAAGGCTCCGAGTGAACCGTCGCAGACCGTGGCGGAACATCTTCCCCGCCGTCCCGGTACCTTGCCGGCGGAAAAACTGCCGCTCATCCTCGAAGTCGCGCCGAACGCCGACTATGCCCTGCTCGACAGCGGCGACGGCGAGAAGCTGGAACAGTATGGCCCTTATCGCATCGTTCGCCCCGAGGGGCAGGCGATCTGGCGGCGAGCGCTGCCCGAAAACGACTGGAACCGCGTTGACGCGATCTTCACGGGCGACACCGACGAGGAGGGCATGGGCCGCTGGCGCTTCCCGAAAACGCCGCTCGGCGAGACATGGCCGATGAAGCATGACGGCATCCACTATCTCGGCCGCTTCACGTCCTTTCGCCATGTCGGCGTGTTTCCGGAGCAGGCGTCGCACTGGGACCACATGGCTGGCCTGATCGAACGCGCCAAGCGTCCCGTGAAGGTGCTGAACCTTTTCGGCTATACCGGTCTGGCGTCGCTGGTCGCCGCGCGCGTCGGGGCGGAAGTGACCCATGTCGACGCCTCGAAGAAGGCGATCGGCTGGGCGCGCGAGAACCAGGAGATGGCCGGTCTCGGCCAAAAGCCGATCCGCTGGATCTGCGAGGATGCCATGAAGTTCGCCGAGCGCGAGGCCCGGCGCGGCAGCCACTACGACATCATCCTCTTCGACCCGCCCGCCTATGGCAGGGGGCCGAAGGGTGAGGTCTGGCAATTGTTCGAGGACCTGCCGAAGCTGACGGACCTTTGCCGGCAAATCCTGACGCCGAAACCGCTCGCCGTCGTGCTCACCGCCTATTCGATCCGCTCGTCTTTCTTCGCTATACACGCGCTGATGCGCGACAGTTTAGCTGGCATGGGCGGAACGGTGGAATCGGGCGAGCTCATCATCCGCGAAAAGGCCGCCGGCCGCGCGCTTTCGACGTCGCTTTTTTCGCGGTGGCTCGCCATATGAGTGGGCAACGCGCGGGCGGCGCGCCGGGACAGGTGAAGGAGGTCACGAGCCTCGCCAACCCCATCGTCAAGGACATCAAGGCGCTGTCGCTGAAGAA
Source organism: Mesorhizobium quangtriensis (assembly GCF_040081925.1). Classification (NCBI taxonomy): domain Bacteria; kingdom Pseudomonadati; phylum Pseudomonadota; class Alphaproteobacteria; order Hyphomicrobiales; family Phyllobacteriaceae; genus Mesorhizobium; species Mesorhizobium quangtriensis. Next base: position 302,622 of record NZ_JBEBMF010000001.1, on the reverse strand, counting down.
GTTCCGCGACGAACAGCAAGCCTTCATGGCCGAGGGACTGAAACTCGTCATCGACGCGCTCGATCTCGGCTGGTCGATCAAGACGCTCGTATTCGCCAAGAACGCGCGTGGCAATGCGGCCGTCGAGAAGGTCGCAGCCCGCACCGTCGCAGCGGGCGGCACCGTCCTCGAAGTAACGGAGAAGGTTCTCACCGCCATCACCCGCCGTGATAATCCTCAGGCGGTCGTCGGCATCTTTGCGCAACGTCTTGCGCAGTTGAAAGACATCCGCCCCGCAGCCGGCGACGTCTGGGTGGCGCTCGACCGCGTACGCGACCCCGGAAATCTCGGCACGGTCATCCGCACGGCCGACGCCGTTGGCGCGAAGGGCCTCATCCTGGTCGGCGACACCACCGATCCGTTCTCGCTCGAAACCGTGCGCGCGACCATGGGGTCCATCTTCGCCGTGCCCGTCGCGAAGGCTTCTCAGGATGCGTTCCTGGCTTGGCGGAAAGGTTTTCATGGGATCGTGGCCGGAACCCATCTGAAGGGCGCTGTCGACTATCGTTCCGTCGATTTTCGCGGCAAGCCGGTCGTGCTCCTGATGGGCAATGAACAGCAGGGCCTGACCGACGAGCTTGCGACGGCCTGCGACAGGCTGTTGCGCATCCCGCAGGCGGGACGCGCGGATTCGCTCAACCTTGCGGTTGCGACCGGCGTGATGCTGTTCGAGGTGCGCCGCCATGCCCTGACGCTCGACCACGAGGCGCGATCTTGAGAACACTCCCCTTCTACGTAGCCCTTGTCGCTGGCCTCGTCGCGCTCGACCAGTGGATCAAGTATCTGGTCGAGACGCGCCTGGTGCTTCAGGAGATGGTCGAGGTGCTGCCTTTCCTGGCGCTCTACCGCACCTACAATACCGGCGTCGCCTTCTCGATGTTCTCGTCCTTCAACGACACGCTGCTGGTCGTGGTGTCGCTCGCTGTAATCGTCTTCGTGCTCTATCTCGCCAGCCGCTCCACCCCGGAACAATGGTTCGCGAGGCTCGGCTTTGCGCTGATTATCGGCGGCGCCATCGGCAACTTGATCGACCGGGTCGTTTATGGTCACGTCATCGACTACATCTATTTCCACACGCCGGTCTGGTCGTTCGCGGTCTTCAATCTCGCCGACGTTTTCATCACGATCGGCGCGATCATCGTGCTGCTGGAGGAGTTCCTCGGCTGGCGGCGGCAGCGGACCGGCAGCGAATCCGGCATAGATCGCTAAAATGCAAACTATCGACCGAAAGCTTCTCTAATCTGTATCTGCCATAGACGGCGGCATGGTCGCAGGTGCAGGACAGGTTGAGAAAGCGAGCGTGAAAGGTCAGGTTGCGGGTGCATCCGCGAGCCTGTCAGCACGCACGCATGTCAACGCGCCGCCGCTGGCCCCCGACCTGCCCGAGCGGACGCCGCGACCGATCTCCTTCGCCACCGTCGTCGCCATTGTCCTGATGGCCGGTGTCGCGCGCCTGATCGGCGCGCCCAATTTCTTTGTGGTTGCGCTCGCCGTCGTCGGGCTCGCCTGCCTTTTCGTCGTGGCGCGGGCCGTCCGCGCGGAACGCAGGGCGAGGGCTGTGCTCGCCGAAAACGCCGCGCGCAGCCGCGCCGAGGTCGAGACGCTCGCCGACCGCATGTGGGAGCTGCAGGAAAGCGAGGAACGCTTCCGGGGCCTGATCGACGCGCTGGGGGACCTTGTCGTGCACCGCGACCGCGAGGGCGGCATCGTCTATGCCAACAAGGTCTTTGCCGAACTCGTTGGCATCGACCAGCGTGACCTCGTCGGCCAGACGCTTACCCAGCTCGGCGTCGATGTCGGCATCGTGCCCGACGCAGCCTTCGCCAATGGCGAATGCCTTAGTTCGACGGACGTCGCGGTCCGCTCGCACAACGGCACCCGCTGGTTCTCCTGGATCGAGCTTTCCGTGCGCGACGAGACCGGCAATCACGTCTCCCACCGGGCCATCGCGCGCGACATCACCTCGCGCAAACGCGCCGAGACGGCGCTGATCAACGCGCGCGAGCGCGCCGAGTATGCGAGCCAGGCGAAATCGCGCTTCCTGGCAACCGTCAGCCACGAAATCCGTACGCCGATGAACGGCATCATGGGCATGGCCAAGCTGCTGGCCGATACAGAACTGTCGCCCGAACAGCAGACCTATGTCGGCGCGGTCTCGACCTCGGCCTCAGCCCTGCTGGCCCTTATCGAGGACCTGCTCGACTTCACCAAGATCGAGGCCGGCCGATTCGATGCCGAGCCGCAGCCGATGTCGCCGCGCGAGATCGCCGACAACGTCATCGAACTGCTCGCCGCCAAGGCCTTCGCCAAGGACATCGGGCTTGGATGCCATGTCGCGCCTGACGTTCCGCAGATGATCACATCCGACCCGGGCCGCATTCGGCAGGTCCTGCTCAACCTGCTCGGCAATGCGATCAAGTTCACCGACGCCGGCGGCGTGCTGCTGACGATTACGAAAACCGGCGACGAGGGTGCGACCAGGCTCCGCTTTTCCGTCGCGGACACCGGACCGGGGCTCCGGCCGGAAGATACCGAACGCATCTTCGAGGAATTCGAGCAGGCCGACGGCTCCTCGACCAGAACGCATGGCGGTGCCGGCCTCGGGCTGGCCATATCGAAGCGTCTCGTCGGTTCGATGGGCGGAACGATATCGCTGACCAGCCAGCCGGGAAAGGGATCGGATTTCTTCTTTGAAATCCCGGCCACGGAAGCGACGGACGGCCCGCAGATGCACGGTCCGGTTCTCACCGGGCGCAAGGTCGTCATTCTCTCCATGAACGCCGTCGAGGCCGAGGCCATTGCCATGACCGTCCGTGCCCATGGCGGGGCGGTAGAGATTGCCTCGACCGTCGCGCAGGCGGCGGCGCACGCCGAAGGCTGCACGTCGCTGCTGGTCGATGCGGCGATCGAGAAGGGCGACGGCCGCGTGCTTGGCCGGTTGCGCCAGGCCGGCTTCGCGACCGCCGATGCGGTCACGATGATTGCCCCGACCGACCGTGGGCTATTGGGCGAATTCCGCGCCAACGGCTACTCGACCTTCCTGGCACGCCCGGTGCGCGGCGAAACTCTGTTGAAGGTGCTTCTGGCCGCCCTGAACGTCCCGCAGCCCGTGATCAGGCCTGTCATTGGGCAGCCGCTGGTCGTCGGCGTGCCGCGCGCCAACAATCGCCTGCCGGGGCTCGCCATCCTCGTGGCCGAGGACAACGACATCAACGCGATGCTGGCGCGGGCGACGCTTCTCAAGGCGGGACACCGGGTCGATATCGTGGGCAACGGAAAGGCGGCGGTGGAAGCCGTAACCGGCAGCGGGCGCAAGCGCCGCTACGACCTGGTGCTCATGGACCTCCATATGCCGGTCATGGACGGCCTCGACGCCATTGCTGCGATCCGCCGCTACGAGGAAGAGGTCGGGCTGCCGCCGGTGCCGATCATGGTTCTGTCCGCAGACAGCCAGGAAAAGACGCGCCACGCCGTGCTTGCCCATGGCGCCAGCGGCTTCGTCACCAAGCCGCTCGATCCGGAAGCGCTGGTGCGCACCGTGGAAGAACGCGCGGCGGCGTAGATCGCAGACGCGAAGTCCTCGCCATCCTCAGCCGGCTCAGCATCTGCCAACCCGGCAAAGCATTGCCGGCCTCCTTCGATCACGCTACTGTCACAAGCCTGTTGCAGTTCGTGCGTATCCCGCCGAGAGGAATGGCTCGAAGGAGAATCACCCGTGCAGGCAACTTTGCCGGATCCTGCCGCTCGTCCCGCCGTGCTGCCAATGCCCGCCCTCGACTTTGCGAGCAAACCCAGGCTGGACGTCCCGCTCGGGCGTCTCGGATCTCTCGAGGTCCGCCTCGCCCGCAACCCCGCTGAGATCGCTGCCGCGCAGGAGGTCAGGTACCGCGTGTTCTACGACGAACTCGGAGCCCGGCAGGACGGGTTCGACGGCATCGAAGGTCGCGACGCCGATCGCTTCGACGACGTGTGTGACCACCTGCTCGTCTTCGATAGCTCCCTGCCCGGCCCGGATCATCGCCGCATTGTTGGTACCTACCGCCTGCTTCGGCAGGAAGTCGCCGCGGACGCGGGCGGCTTCTATTCGCAGGACGAGTTCGACCTGACCAAGCTCATGGCGCGTCATTCGGAACTGCGCTTCGTTGAGCTCGGTCGCTCCTGCGTGCTTCCTGAATATCGCGCCAAGCGGACGATCGAGGTGCTCTGGCAGGGTATCTGGTCCTATGTCAGCCATCATCGCATCGACGTGATGACCGGATGCGCCTCCTTCCAGGGCGCCGACCCCGCAATCCACGCCCAGTCCTTATCCTTTCTCGGCTACAATTGCCGCGCGGAACCGGAATGGGACGCGCGCGCCGTACCGGAGCGCTACCACCGGATGGATCTGGTCGCGCAGGATGCGCTGGACCTGCGATCGGCGCTCTATGCACTGCCGCCTCTGATCAAGGGCTACCTGCGCATCGGTGCGAGGATCGGCGACGGCTGTGTCGTCGATCATCAGTTCGATACTGTCGATGTGCTGATCGTCCTGCCGGTCAAGGCGATCGACGCGCGCTACATCAACTATTACACCTGCGAAGCAGCCCGGGCCGCAGCCTGATCTGCAAAGCGCCCGGTCCCCGTCAGGGAATGTCTTCCGGACGCCTGCCCGGACGACCCTTGTAGGTCGGGAACGACCAGCCGAAGCGCAGCGCCCCACCCCGGATGGCGAAGGCTATCGAGAACGCCAGGACCGAGGACACCGCTTCATGCAGGCCGGTGAGATCGGCAGCGGTAAAGACCGCAGCCGCAGCCAGAGCGGCGGTCACGTAGATTTCCGGCCGCAGCAGCACCGAAGGTTCGCCGGCCAGCAGGTCGCGCAGGATGCCGCCCAATGTCGCCGTCAGCATGCCCATGACGATGGCGACGACCGGCGAACCGGTGGCGGCCAGGCCCTTGTAGGCTCCCAGCGCCGCGTACGCCGACATGCCGACCGCATCGAGCCACAGAAGCCACCGGTAGCGCGATTCCAGCCTGTGCGCGGTGAAGAAGACGAGGATGCCCACCGCCGCGCAGACCAGCACATAGGTATGATCCACGACCCAGAAGACGGGCACGTCGAGAATGACGTCCCGGACCGTGCCGCCACCGATGCCGGTGACCCCGGCGAGGAACAGGAACCCGATGATGTCGAGCTGCTTGCGCGAGGCGGCCAGCGCGCCGGTGGCCGCGAAAACCGCCACGCCGGCATAGTCGAGCAGCGAGATTGCATTCATCCGACAGACCACCGACGGTTGGATTGCGCGCTTCCGGTCATGATGGCCCCCGGCCGCCAGCCTAGCCGCGATTCCCGTTTTCGCCAGCCCGAAAAGCTGGGATCAGGCGTCGGTTTCGGCCTGGCCGTCGACGGGGCCGGGTTCGGCGGGTGCTTCGCTCGCCTGCTTCGGACCGCCCTTGGCGACGCCCACCATGGCGGGACGCAGGACGCGGTCGCCGATCGAGTAGCCGGGCTGAACCACCTGCACAACCGTGTTGGCAGGGATGTCGGGGTTGGGAACCTCGAACATCGCCTGGTGGAAATTCGGGTCGAATTTTTCGCCTTCGGGCTGCAGCTTCTTGACGCCGTGGCGCTCCAGCGCGGCCAGCATCGCCCGCTCGGTGATCTCGACGCCCTCGATCAGCGCCTTGAATCCGGCGTCGCCGGCCGCCGCCACGTCAGCCGGGATGGCATCGAGCGCCCGGCGCAGATTGTCGGAGACCGACAGCATGTCGCGGGCGAAGTTGGCGATGGCGTAGGAACGGGCATCGTGCACGTCGCGGGTGGTGCGGCGGCGCAGGTTCTCCATCTCGGCCGCAGCACGCAACGCGCGGTCCTTGAGGTCCTCGTTTTCCTTCAACAGCCGGACGACAGCCTCGTAGTCGCCGTCGACCGAGCCTTCAGCCCTTTCTATCGTCGCCTCGGACTGGTTCTCGTCGGGCGCGCGTTCGTCTTTTGCGTGATCGCTCATAACGGGATCCATCAATTTCGGAAGTTGCGCCGCATATCGATGTTCGGAGCGCAAAAATCAAGGCCGAAGGGCGCGTCTGTCCAAACACGGGCCAAACGCTGTCGAGTCCAGAAGACTTTAAATCAAATTTTACCTTGTTCGCCCCGACTGGACTGTGGTGGGAACCATTCGAATGGAGACGGGTTTCCCGTGCCGAAAGGTACAGAACGATGTCAGGTAACGAAAACGATGACGTGAATTCGCTGCGGCAGGAGATCCGGAAACAGTTCGGATCGGCGGCAACCACACGCTTTGTGCGGAACATTCCCGCCTTCCGCGTCGATAACGCGATGCCGGAGCGATTCACAAATCTGCTCGCCGAACTCGATCGCACCGAGGCCGGCAAATCAGGCCACAGCGACTAGGCCAGGCTGCGATCCGGCGCGGGAGATGCCTGCGCGACCATCCCTTCCACGGCACGCACAAGAAGCGCCAGGTCCTGTGGCCGCGAGAGCCTATGGTCGCCGTCCGGTATCAGGGACAACGTCACATCGTCCGCGGGCAGCATGCTCACCAGCTTCAGCGCGTGCGTATGCGGCACGTCGGGATCGGCCATGCCCTGCAGCACGTGGACCGGGCAATGGGTGTCTATCGGGCCGGTCATGACCCGATTGCTGCGGCCGTCCTCGATGAGCGCGCGCGTATAGATGTTCGGCTCGGGCGAATATTGCGACTTCTCCTCAAAGTAGCCTTTTTGCACGAGGTCCCGTTGCTGCTTCTTCGTCAGTTCCGGCTCGATGAGCTCGGAGGTGAAGTCCGGCGCGGGCGCAAGAAGCACGAGTCCCGCCACCCGTCCGCCCTCGCCCGCCTTGCGCAGCTCCTGGATCAGGCGAAGCGCGATCCAGCCGCCCATGGAGGATCCAACGAGAATCTGCTGCCCCTCTGTCAGCGCCCGGAACGCGGCAAGGCTCTCGCCAATCCATTTCGAGATCGTGCCTTCGGCGAAAACGCCACCCGACTCGCCGTGGCCCGAATAGTCGAAGCGCAGGAAGGCATGGCCCTTCGCGGCCGCCCAGTCCGAGAGAGTTTCGGCCTTGGTGCCCAGCATGTCGGAGCGATAGCCGCCAAGCCAGACGATACCCGGCGCCACGCCCTCAACGCGGCGAAAGGCGATTGGCGTTCCCGATACGTCCATGAACGCGGGAGACCCTGTGAATTCCGAGGCTGCCATGCTGCTATCCGATTTCCGACGAGGGCTCTTGCCACAGGCGCGCACCGCCGCAAAGTGATCAGACGTCACGACGGCACGGGAAAAGGCCGACAAACCCGGCGATACAGGTGATTTATTCTCCGCGACATGCTATTGACTTGAACAGCCGGGGCACGACATAGGCGTGGCCCGCACGGACTGACACGTCAACTATTCGAGGAGAAGACTACCATTCGCAGACCTTTCAAGGCAGCGGCCCCGACCAAGGACGGCCCGCGCTCGAACCGCGACATCCGGGTTCCCCGGGTCCAGCTCATAGATGCCGACGGCACCAACCGCGGCGAAGTCTCCATCAACGATGCACTGCTCGCCGCCGAGGAAGCGGGGCTCGATCTTGTCGAGATTTCCCCCAATGCCAGCCCGCCGGTCACCAAGATCCTCGATCTCGGCAAGCTCAAATACGCCAACCAGAAGAAGGCGGCCGAGGCGCGCAAGCACCAGAAGGTCATCGAGATCAAAGAGATCAAGATGCGCCCCAACATCGACACCCATGACTACGAGACGAAGATGAAGGCTGTGCGCCGATTCTTCGACGAGGGCGACAAGGTCAAGCTCACGCTGCGGTTCCGCGGCCGCGAGATGGCGCATATGGAACTCGGCATGGAACTCCTGAACAAGGTCCGGGAGGAAACCGCCACCATCGCCAAGGTCGAGGCAGAGCCGAAGCTCGAAGGCCGCCAGATGATGATGGTTCTGGCCCCGAAATAGCCACGGTCCGCTTCCAAGGCTGCTGCCGGACGGGTCAATGATCGCGAGGCGGCCTTGGGTACTGAAGATGAAAAAGCGATGGCTGCCTATCAAGCCAGCCGTCGTCTTGTTCTTGCGCTGATCATTGGTGTCGTCTGCCTCCTGCTGGTCTTCAGCGGGTCGCTGCAGAGCGAGTTCAATCATGAAGCGATCGAGTCGCATGGACTGGCGCTGATCCTGCTCGGAATAGGCGGGCGGCTGTGGTCGATACTCTATATCGGCGGCCGCAAATCGGCCGAGGTGGTGTCGTCCGGCCCCTATTCGATCATGCGTAACCCGCTCTATTTCTTTTCCACAATAGCTGCGGCAGGCGTCGGCGCTCAGACGGGCAGCTTTGTGGTCACGGTCGCATTGATGGTGCTGTGCGCGATAGCCTTCCATGTCGTGGCGCTGCGGGAAGAACGCTACCTGAAAGCCAATCTCGGGCAGGCGTATGTCGACTACACAAGGCGGGTGCCGCGTTTCTTCCCCAATCCGTTTATCTTCCGCGACGAGGCCTCCGTGACGTTCACGTCACGCACATTCAAGACCACTTTCCTCGACGGGCTTGTGTTCCTTCTGGCCATACCCTTCTTCGAGGCGATCGAGATCGGTCAGGAGACCGGGGTCATCCCGGTCCTCTTCTGGCTGTATTGAAGATCAGATTGAAGGCGAGCGAGGAGTTGCGCTTCGGCGCATCTGCGAGTATAGAGCCGCGTCCATAACCGTCCGGCAGGGCATGCCGTGGCGGTTTTCATGCTTCCGGGCTTTGGTCGCCCGGAAAGAACAACAGGGGCGAACAGCCCCGTCAAGGAGTAGCAAAATGCCCAAGATGAAGACCAAATCGGCCGCCAAGAAGCGGTTCAAGATCACAGGCACGGGCAAAGTGCTGTCGGCTGCCGCCGGCAAGCGCCACGGCATGATCAAGCGTTCCAACAAGTTCATTCGCGATGCGCGCGGGACCATGGTCCTCGCCAAGCCCGACGGCGTGAAGGTCGTCAAGAACTTCCTGCCTAACGGCGGCGGCATCTGAGCCGGCTGGACAAATTTAAGGAGATCATGACATGGCACGCGTAAAGAGAGGCGTTACCGCCCACGCCAAGCACAAGAAGGTCCTGAAAGCCGCCAAGGGCTTCTACGGCCGTCGCAAGAACACCATCCGCACCGCAAAGGCGGCAGTCGACAAGTCGCTGCAGTATGCCTATCGCGACCGCAAGGCCCGCAAGCGCAACTTCCGCGCCCTCTGGGTCCAGCGCATCAACGCCGCCGTTCGCGAGCACGGCCTGACCTACGGCCGCTTCATCGACGGTCTGAACAAGGCCGGCATCGAGATCGACCGCAAGGTGCTCTCCGACCTCGCCATCCACGAGCCGCAGGCTTTCGCCGCTCTCGTCGGCAAGGCCAAGGGCGCGCTGGAATATCTGAAGAACACCACCCCGAACGCTTTTGAAGCCGCAGTAGCCTAAGGCCGCCGCGCTTCCCAAGCTTTCGATTTTCTGATTTGGGAAACCCGCGCCGGCAGGGCTGGCGCGGGTTTTTCTTTGCCTATCTCAGGGTCCACACATGAGCGATATGGAAACACTGGAAAATTCCCTGATGGCCGACATCGCGTCCGCCGGAGACGAGCAGGCGATCGAGGCCGTGCGCGTCTCGGCGCTTGGGAAGAAGGGCTCGGTGTCGGAACTTCTGAAGACTCTGGGCTCTATGTCGCCAGAGGAGCGGCAGACCAGAGGTCCGGCCATCAACGGCCTCAAGAACCGTGTCACCGAGGCGCTCGCCGGGCGCAAGACCGAGCTGAAGGACGCGGCGATCACCGCGCGGCTCGCGGCTGAGAAGGTCGACGTGACGCTGCCCGTGCGCCAGTCCCCTGCCGAGCGCGGCCGCATCCACCCGATCAGCCAGGTCATCGACGAGATCGCGGCGATCTTCGGCGATCTCGGCTTCGCCATCGCCGAAGGTCCGGATATCGAGACGGACTACTACAACTTCACCGCGCTGAACTTCCCCGAAGGGCATCCGGCCCGCGAGATGCACGACACCTTCTTCTTCCAGCCGGACGCCAAGGGCGAACGCAAGGTGCTGCGCACGCACACCTCGCCCGTCCAGATCCGGACCATGGAGACACAGAAGCCGCCGATCCGCATCGTCATCCCCGGCAAGACCTACCGGCAGGATTCCGACGCCACCCACTCGCCGATGTTCCATCAGGTCGAGGGGCTGGTGATCGACAAGTCGGCCAATGTCGCCAACATGAAGTGGGTGCTGGAGGAATTCTGCAAGGCGTTCTTTGAGGTGCCCCAGGTCAAGATGCGCTTTCGGCCGAGCTTCTTCCCCTTCACCGAGCCAAGCCTCGAGGTCGACATCCAGTGCGACCGCTCGCGGCCGGGCGAGGTGCGTTTCGGCGAAGGCGACGACTGGATGGAGATCCTCGGCTGCGGCATGGTCCATCCGAACGTGCTTCGCCACGGCGGGCTCGATCCCGACGAGTATCAGGGCTTTGCCTGGGGCATGGGCATCGATCGCATCGCCATGCTGAAATACGGCATGCCCGACCTGCGCGCCTTCTTCGACGCCGACGTACGCTGGCTGCAGCACTACGGCTTCCGCCCGCTCGACATGCCGACGCTGTTCGGCGGGCTTTCAAGCTGATCTGCGAAGGAAAGAGACAATGAAACTCACCCTTTCCTGGCTCAAGGATCACCTCGAAACCGACGCGACGCTTGATCAGATCGTCGAGCGGCTGACGTCGATCGGGCTTGAGGTCGAGCATGTCGATGACAAGGCCGGACTGAAGCCGTTCGTCATCGCGAAAGTGCTGACGGCTGTGCAGCATCCCGACGCTGACCGGCTGCGCGTGCTGTCGGTCGATACGGGCGACGGCAAGCCGGTGCAGGTCGTGTGCGGCGCTCCCAATGCGCGGGCGGGCCTCGTCGGCGCCTTTGCGGCGCCCGGCACCTATGTTCCCGGCATCGATGTGACTCTGTCAGTCGGCAAGATACGCGGTGTCGAGAGTCACGGCATGATGTGCTCGGAACGCGAGCTTGAGCTTTCCGACGAGCACAATGGCATCATTGACCTGCCGGAGGACGCGCCGGTCGGGACGAGCTTCGCGACATGGGCGAAGCTCGACGATCCCGTGATCGACATCAACCTGACACCGAACCGGCCCGACGCGACCAGCATCTACGGCATCGCGCGCGACCTCGCCGCGGCAGGACTGGGCAAGCTGAAGGACGGAGCGGTCGCGCCGGTCTCCGGCCAGGGCGCCTGTCCGGTCAAGGTGTCGATCGAGGCGCCCGAGCTCTGCCCCGGCTTCGCGCTCAGGCTGGTCAAGGGCGTCAAGAACGGCCCCTCGCCAAAGTGGATGCAGCAGCGCCTGATCGCGATCGGCCTGCGCCCCATCAACGCGCTGGTCGACATCACCAACTACGTCACCTTCGATCGTGGCCGACCGCTGCACGTCTTCGATGCGTCCAAGGTGAGGGGCAACCTCGTCGTGCGCCGCGCCAAGGATGGCGAGAAGGTGCTGGCGCTCGACGGGCGCGAATATGAGCTGACGCCGGAAATGTGCGTCATCGCCGACGACAACGGCGTGGAATCCATCGCCGGCATCATGGGCGGCGAGCATTCCGGCTGTGACGAAAACACCACCGACGTGCTGATCGAGTCGGCGCTGTGGGAGCCGCTGAACGTCGCGCGCACCGGCCGCGAACTCGGCATCATCACCGATGCGCGCTATCGCTTTGAGCGCGGCGTCGATCCTGAATTCATGATCCCCGGCGTCGAGCTCGCAACGAAGATGGTGCTGGAGCTTTGCGGCGGCCATGCGGGCGAAACGCAGGTTGTCGGCTATACCTGCCACACGCCGAAGATCGTCTCCTTCCCGCATGCGGAGGTGAAGCGCCTGACCGGCATCGAGGTGCCGAAGACCGAGAGTCTCGCGATCCTGAATCGCCTCGGCTTCGAGCCGAAGGGCGACGGCGACCCGGTCGATGTCGCGGTGCCGTCATGGCGGCCGGATGTCGACGGCAAGGCGGACCTCGTCGAGGAAGTGATGCGCATCCATGGCGTCGACAGGATCGCGCCGCAGCCGCTGGGCGCACATGACGCGGTCAACGGAAAAATTCTGACGACGCTCCAAATCCGCACCCGCGCGGCCAAGCGGGCGCTTGCCGCGCGGGGCATGATGGAGGCTGTCACATGGTCGTTCATCCCGGCGAAGCACGCCGAGCTGTTCGGCGGCGGACAGCGCGAACTCAAGCTCGCAAACCCGATCGCGGCGGACATGTCCGACATGCGGCCGTCACTGCTGCCCGGCCTGATCGCGGCGGCGCAGCGCAATGCCGACCGTGGAATCAGCGACGTGGCGCTGTTCGAGGTTTCGGGCACCTATGAGGGCGACGCGCCGGACAAGCAGCGCCGCGTTGCTGCCGGCGTCCGTCGCGGCACGGCGAAGCTCGAAGGTTCGGGCCGCGACTGGGCCGGCAATGCCGGAACCGTCGGCGTGTTCGACGCGAAGGCCGATGCGATCGCGGCACTTGAGGCCGTCGGCGCGCCGGTGGACCGGCTGCAGGTCGAGACAGGCGCACCGGGCTGGTATCATCCCGGCCGCTCCGGCGTCATCAAGCTCGGTCCGAAAGTCGTGCTCGGCCATTTCGGCGAGTTCCACCCGAAGACGCTGGAAGCGCTCGACGTGTCGGGACCACTCGCCGGCTTCGAGATATTCGTCGATGCCGTGCCCGAGCCCAAGGCCAAGCCGACGCGCACCAAGCCGAAGCTCGACCTCTCCGCCTTCCAGCGCGTGACCCGCGACTTCGCCTTCGTCGTTGACAAGACGGTCGAGGCCGGCGCGCTGACGAAAGCGGCGCTCGCCGCCGACAGGAAGCTCGTCACCGGCGTCTCGGTCTTCGACATTTTCGAGGGACCGTCGCTCGGCGAGGGCAAGAAGTCGATCGCCATCGAAGTGTCTATCCAGCCGGTCGAGAAGACGCTGACCGACCAGGATTTCGAGGCGCTGGCCGGCCGCATCGTCGAGAACGTCAGGAATCAGACCGGGGGCGTGCTGCGGGGCTGATCGCCCCTTGGTGATTTCGTGTTGAGGGGCTGATGGCCCTCAGGTGTTCAGCGCTTGCGCACGAACTCTGTGCGCAGCACGAGGCCCTTGATGGCGTCGTGCCGGCAGTCGATCTCTTCGGGGTTGTCGGTCAGGCGGATCGATCTGATCACAGTACCCTGCTTCAGCGTCTGGCCCGCGCCCTTGACCTTCAGGTCCTTCACCAGAACGACGGAATCCCCGTCGGCGAGCACGTTGCCGGCGGCGTCGCGGACCTCAACCGCGGCGGCGGCCACGGCAGCCATTTCCGAAGCGGGCCGCCATTCGCCGGTAGCCTCGTCATACACATAGTCCTCGTCGTCGTTTGCCATGCTGTCCGTTCCACGTCGTGCGTTCGCGCGATCCCCTACACCCTGGCAGGCCGAATTGCCAAACGGAGAGGATGGAGGGCCGCGCCGGCTTTTCTTTTGCCGGGCATGCCGTTAGGTTCCCCAGCTCATATGTCTGACAAATAGGGGATGAACATGTTTCGCTGGGGTATTCTTTCGACGGCAAAGATCGCGCGCGAGCAGTTGATCCCCGCGATCGTCGACGCCGACAACGGCGTGCTCGCGGCCATTGCCAGCCGGGACAAGAAAAAGGCCTATGCTCTAGCCCAGCGCTTCGGCGCGCATCATGCCTTTGGGTCCTATGAGGAGATGCTCGCTTCCGAGGCGATCGACGGTGTCTACATTCCGCTGCCGACGTCGCAGCATGTCGAGTGGACGGAGAAGGCGATCAAGGCAGGCAAGCATGTGCTGGTGGAGAAGCCGCTGGCGCTCGACGCCAAGGACATCGGCAAGCTGATCAAGCTGCGTGACAGGCATAAGGTGCTGGTCTGCGAAGCGTTCATGGTGACGTACCACCCGCAATGGCTGAAGGTACGTGACCTCGTTCAGTCCGGCGCGATCGGCACCCTGAAATATGTGCAGGGCGCCTTCACCTACTTCAACACCGACCCCGGCAACATGCGCAACATCCTTGAGCTGGGCGGCGGCGCACTCCCCGATATCGGCGTCTATCCAACCGTCTCGACGCGTTTCGTGACAGGCAAGGAGCCGAAGCGCGTTCAGGCCACGATCGAGCGCGACAAGAAGTTCAAGACGGACATCTATTCCACGATCCGCGCCAATTTCGGCGACTTCGAACTGTCCTTCTACCTGTCGACGCAACTTGCAGCTCGCCAGCTCATGGTGTTCCACGGCGACAAGGGTTTCATTGAGGTGCACGGTCCCTTCAACGCCGGGCTTTACGATCATCACCGCGTCTCGCTTCATAATCGGGAACACACGGAAGAGACGCTGTTCCGCTTCCCCGGAGCCGCACAATACCGCCTGCAGGTCGAGGCCTTCGCGCGCGCCGCCCGGGGCGGCAAGGATCCTGTTTTCACGCTGGAAAACTCGGTCAAGAACCAGAAGGTGATCGACGCGATCTTCCGCGCCGGCGATTCAGGCGGCTGGGAAAAGGTGTAGTGGCTGCCTCGGCCACGGCTCTTCGCGCCGCATTAAGGAATCCACTGATCCGGAGGACTAACGGCAACGCTGCTTGCGCACTCTCATATCTAATTATATAACTAATTATGTAATGGAGGCGTGTGGGTGGTTGAGGATATCGTTCGCGGCTTCGGCTATCTGACGCTCGGCACGCGGCTGAAGCGTATCGGCGAACGACTTCAGGCAGACGCCCAGAAGATCACCGAAGGAGCGGGCGCAGACGTACAGTCAAGCCAGTACCCTTTCCTCGCGGCGATCGATCATCTCGGCCCCCTGGGCATCGGCGAACTCGCCGAAGCTGTCGGCATCACCCAGCCCGGCGCCACGCGTGCGGTCAACCAGCTGGTGCGCCTCGGACTTCTGGAAACCCGAACCTCCAGCGGCGACCAGCGGCGGCGGATCGTCTCCCTTACACCTGTGGGGAAGAGCTTCGTCGCCGAAGGCAAGGCGCATGTCTGGCCGCTCATCCGCGCCGCGGTCGCCGATCTCTGTGAGGGCCTGAACGGTCCGCTGCTCGATCAACTCGCTGCCATCGAGGACGGGCTTTCCGAAAAGCCCCTCCACAGGCGCGTGAAAAAACCAGGTAAACGTCCATGAGACATCCTCTCGACCGTCCCATCTGGAGTGCTCTGGCAGCTCGTCACGCCGCCTTCGCCGAAGGCAACGCGCTGGCCCTGCGCTACGCCCCGGACATCCATCCCTTCGCCTGTGGCCGCGACGACGGCCCGGAGAGCATGCAGGCGTTGGCTGCCCTGGCGGCGCCCGGCGACACGCAGGTATTCCTGCAGGCGGACGAGATTGTCCCGCCGCAAGGCTTTGTCGTTTCGGTCGTCACGGAAGGCGTGCAGATGGTTGCCGACGGACCCGTTGCAGCCGTCGAGGACGATCGGATTCGCAGGCTCGGCGATGCCGATGCGGCCGACATGCTGGAGTTGGCCATGCTGACCAAGCCGGGCCCCTTCACCATGCGTGCGCTGGCGCTCGGCGACTTCTGGGGCATCAGAGATCAGGGCCGGCTGGTTGCCATGTCGGGTGAACGGCTGAAGGTCGCAGGCATGACTGAGGTCAGCGGCGTCTGCACGCATCCGGATTTTCGCGGACTTGGCCTCGGAAAGCTCATGACGCGTTTCGCGGCCGCACAGGTCTCCGCCTCGGGCGAGCAGCCCTTTTTACACACATATGCGTCCAACACGGCTGCGATCGCGCTCTACGAGAGGATTGGCTTCAGGACGAGGACACGCATGCATGTGTCGGTCATGACTCGGCTCGGCTGAAGACCCCGGCCTGTTTCGCGCTCCCCCGGCGAGGTGTCTTCACATCTACGTCGAATCGTCACCTCGACGTCGAATTCCGGTACATTTTTATATAGCCAGCATATATGCGGAGATTCGCGCCCTATGTAGCTGGTCGAGGGCGGCGCCAGTCCCGGAGGCAGGATGATCGAAACCGCGACGTCGGTATGACGCCAGGAAACGAATGAAGCTTAAGAAATATATCTGGCCGGTGGTCGGCCTGTTCGCCATCGTCTTTTCGGGCTGGCTCCTCTACAAGGAACTACGCGGGCTTTCGATAGCCGACCTTGCCGACAGTTTCGGTGCTATCCCCCCAGGGGACTGGTTCCTCTCAGCGCTGTGCACGCTCGTCGCCTACGCGGCGCTCGCCGGCTACGACCGCATCGCCTTGCTCCATCTCGGACGCCACGTGTCGTGGCTTTTCATCACGCTCTGCTCCTTCACCACCTATGCGCTGTCGCACACGATCGGCGCATCGGTGTTCTCCGGCGCTGTGGTGCGCTACCGCGCCTACTCGTCGCGCGGGCTGACCCCGCAGGAAATCGGCATCCTCGTCGCCTTCTGTTCCTTTACTTTCGCGCTCGGCGTCGTCTTGCTGACCGGCCTGGTGCTGGTGATCGAGCCGGAGATCACCGAGCGCCTCGGCGATGTCGTGCCCGAGGGGCTGTCTATCGGCACCGGGTACCTTCTGCTGGCGCTGATCGCCTTCTATGTCGTCGGCAGTTGGCTTGGCCTCAGGCCGCTGAAGATCGGTTCGCTGACCTTGCAGTATCCGCGCCTGCCGATCGTGGCGCGGCAACTCGTCATAGGGCCGGTGGAACTGCTGGCGGCGGCCGGCATCGTCTATTTCGCGCTGCCGGAAGCCGGAAATCCCGGCTATTTCATCATCCTCGGCATTTTTCTGATCTCGTTTTCAGTCGCGCTTCTCTCGCATGCGCCGGGCGGCGTCGGCGTGCTGGAACTGGTCTTCATCATGGCGCTGCCGGATATGGAGCCTGCCGACGTGCTGGCGGCGCTGCTGGTGTTCAGGGCGTTCTACCTGATCATTCCCTTCCTGATCGCGATCGTTATCCTGCTGCTGTTCGAGCGGTCGCAGCTGTCGCAACCGGACCTTGAGGGCCGGCAGGACGAGCAACGCGGTCCGCAAGCCTGATCCTTCGCCGCTGAAGCTGGATCGCAATCATTCACGCCATTTGGCGTGAACCTGACTTGCGCTGCAAAACGCCTCTTCTTATATACGCCGCAACCGCGCGAACCGGCCGAAAACCGGTCGGTCCGGCGCGGAATTTCCAGTGTACGGGGGCCGTCCCCGGAACGCCTGATAGGGTCCCGACGGCCTGCTTGAAGGAGAGATTAGAAAAATGGCTAAAGTAATCGGTATCGACCTCGGAACGACCAATTCCTGCGTCGCCGTCATGGATGGCAAGGACGCCAAGGTAATCGAGAACGCGGAAGGCGCGCGCACCACCCCTTCCATCGTCGCCTTTACTGGCGACGGAGAACGTCTGGTCGGCCAGCCGGCAAAGCGCCAGGCGGTCACCAATCCTGAAAGCACCATCTTCGCGGTCAAGCGCCTCATCGGCCGCCGCTTCGACGATCCTGTCACCGCCAAGGACAAGGACCTCGTCCCTTACAAGATCGTCAAGGGCGACAATGGCGACGCCTGGGTCGAGGCCGGCGGCAAGAAGCAGTCGCCCAGCCAGATCTCGGCCATGATCCTGCAGAAGATGAAGGAGACGGCGGAAGCCTATCTCGGCGAAAAGGTCGAGCAGGCCGTCATCACCGTTCCCGCCTATTTCAACGACGCCCAGCGTCAGGCCACAAAGGACGCCGGCAAGATCGCCGGACTTGAGGTGCTGCGTATCATCAACGAGCCGACGGCAGCCGCGCTCGCCTATGGCCTCGACAAGCGCGACGGCAAGACCATCGCCGTCTATGACCTTGGCGGCGGCACCTTCGACATTTCGGTCCTCGAGATCGGGGACGGCGTGTTCGAGGTGAAGTCGACCAACGGCGACACCTTCCTGGGCGGCGAGGATTTCGACATGCGCCTCGTCGAGTATCTGGCGGCCGAATTCAAGAAGGAACAGGGCATCGACCTGAAGAACGACAAGCTTGCCCTGCAGCGTCTCAAGGAAGCTGCGGAAAAGGCCAAGATCGAGCTGTCGTCTTCGGCGCAGACCGAAATCAACCTGCCCTTCATCACGGCGGACCAGACCGGTCCGAAGCACCTGACGCTGAAGCTCACGCGCGCCAAGTTCGAGCAGCTGGTTGACGACCTCGTCCAGCGCACGGTCGAGCCGGTCAAGGCCGCGCTCAAGGATGCCGGGCTCAAGGCTGGCGAGATCGACGAGGTTGTCCTGGTCGGCGGCATGACCCGCATGCCGAAGATCCAGGAGATCGTGAAGCAGTTCTTCGGCAAGGACCCGCACAAGGGCGTCAACCCGGACGAAGTCGTCGCGCTCGGCGCCGCCATCCAGGCCGGCGTGCTGCAGGGTGACGTCAAGGACGTGCTGCTGCTCGACGTGACCCCGCTGTCGCTCGGCATCGAGACGCTGGGCGGCGTGTTCACGCGCCTCATCGAGCGTAACACGACCATCCCGACCAAGAAGAGCCAGACCTTCTCGACTGCCGAGGATTCGCAGTCGGCTGTGACCATCCGGGTCTTCCAGGGTGAGCGCGAGATGGCCGCCGACAACAAGGCGCTCGGCCAGTTCGACCTGGTCGGCATTCCGCCGGCGCCGCGCGGCGTACCGCAGATCGAGGTCACGTTCGATATCGACGCCAACGGCATCGTCAACGTCTCGGCCAAGGACAAGGGCACCGGCAAGGAGCACCAGATCCGGATCCAGGCTTCCGGTGGTCTGAGCGATGCCGACATCGAGAAGATGGTGAAGGACGCCGAGGCCAACGCGGAGAACGACAAGAAGCGTCGCGCGCTGGTCGAAGCTCGCAACCAGGCCGAGAGCCTCGTCCACTCGAGCGAGAAGTCGCTCAAGGACTATGGCGACAAGGTCGCCGAAGCCGACCGTACGGCGATCGCCGACGCCATCGCCGCGCTGAAGACGGCGACCGAGGGCGAGGACGTGGATGCGATCAACGCGGCCACGCAGACGCTCGCGGAAGTTTCGATGAAGCTTGGCCAGGCCATGTACGAGGCTTCGCAGAAGGAAGCAGCCGAAGCCGACGCCAAGGCCGACGCGGCGAAGGAAGGCGACGTGGTCGACGCCGACTTCGAGGAGATCGACGAGAACGACGACAAGAAGAAGTCGGCCTGATCGTCCTTCCAAAAAAATTCAGCAAGGCCCGGTGGCGACGCCGGGCCTTCTTGCAAGGTGAAGCGAAAAACTCCTTGTGTTGCGTAGCTGCTCTGGCATCGCCGGGTAAGGCTTCCTAAATCGAGGCCAGTCATTTGCAGGATGACGCCGAACGATGCACAAGGACCGAGAGGGGTTCGGCATGAACAGCAGGCCCCGATACTTCCGGATAGCGGGACGACATGAAAGCTGATTTCTACGAGACGCTCGGCGTCGAAAGAAGCGCCGACGACAAGGTCCTCAAGACCGCGTTCCGCAAGCTCGCCATGCAGTTCCACCCGGATCGCAATCCCGGCGACCAGTCTTGCGAAGTCCGCTTCAAGGAAATCAACGAAGCCTATGAGTGCCTGAAGGATCCGCAGAAGCGCGCCGCCTACGACCGCTTCGGCCACGCCGCGTTCGAGAACGGCGCCGGCATGAATGGCGGCGGCAATGGCTTCGGCGCGGGCGGCTTCGCCGACATCTTCGAGGACATCTTCGGCGACATGATGGGCGGCGGCCGTCGCCGTTCCTCGGGCGGTCGCGAGCGCGGGGCCGACCTGCGCTACAATATGGAAATCAGCCTCGAGGAAGCCTTTCTCGGCAAGACGGCGCAGATCCATGTTCCGGCGTCCGTCTCCTGTGACGAATGCTCGGGCAGTGGCGCAAAGCCCGGAACCCAGCCTGTCACCTGCACCACCTGTGGCGGCCACGGCAAGGTCCGCGCGACGCAGGGCTTCTTCTCTATCGAGCGCACCTGCCCGTCCTGCCAGGGTCGTGGGCAGACGATCAAGGATCCTTGCCCGAAATGCTCGGGCCAGGGCCGCGTGGTCGAGGAGCGCTCGCTGTCGGTGAACATTCCCGCTGGCATCGAGGACGGCACACGCATCCGCCTCGCCAACGAAGGCGAAGCGGGCTTGCGCGGCGGGCCCTCCGGCGACCTCTACATCTTCCTGTCGGTCAAGCCGCACGAGTTCTTCCAGCGCGACGGCGCCGACCTCTATTGCAAGGTGCCTATCTCGATGACCACCGCCGCCCTTGGCGGCGCGTTCGAGGTCGCGACGCTCGACGGGACGCAGACCCGCGTAAAGGTGCCCGAGGGCACCCAGAACGGCCGCCAGTTCCGGCTCAAGGGCAAAGGTATGCCGGTGCTGCGCCAGCCACAGGTCGGCGACCTCTATATCCAGACCGCCGTCGAGACGCCGCAGAGCCTGTCCAAGCGCCAGCGCGAATTGCTGGAAGAGTTCGAGAAGCTGTCCTCGACCGAGAACTCGCCGCAATCGAGCGGCTTCTTCTCGCGCATGAAGGACTTTTTCGAGTCTTTCGGCGAGCGCTGACGCAGGCCTTTGATCCTATAGCGACAATTTCTGCCGCGAACGCGACGTCCCTGCTTGCGCTGACGCAGGGGACTGCTATGTCTGCCTCAACCGACTGATGGAGACCTTGATGGCCGCTTCGGGACTGCGAAAGATCGCTCGCAAATTCGACGACGAGCTGAAGTTCTTCAAGGGCTGGATCGACAAGCCGAAGGCGGTCGGTTCCATCATCCCCACGAGTTCGGTCACCGCGCGGCGCATGGCGTCCATCATCGATACCGGGTCGGGCCTGCCGGTGCTTGAAGTCGGCCCGGGCACGGGCGTCATCACGACGGCAATCCTGCGCCACGGCGTGAAGCCGGAAAACCTCTACACGGTGGAATACTCGCACGATTTCGTTGTCCACCTCAGGCGCAACTATCCCGGCGTGAACGTCATCGAGGGAGACGGCTTCGATCTCGACAAGACACTCGGCGAGTCAAGCGTGCTGACCTTCGACAGCGTCGTCTCTGGCGTTCCCCTGCTCAACTTCCCCGTCGGTCGCCGCATCGCTTATCTGGACAATCTGCTGAAGCGCATCCCGTATGGCCGCCCGGTGGTCCAGCTGACCTACGGGCCGAAATCTCCCATACCGCCCGGGCTCGGCGACTACACCGTCGAGCATTTCCATTTCGTGCTGCGCAACATCCCGCCGACGCAACTCTGGATCTACCGCCGCGCGCCGCGAAACTGAGCCGCTCGTTTTCCGGTGTTGATCCCAGCCTGACTTCCGCTATAGCTGCGGGCAGGAAACAAGCCGTGGCCCTCACTCCCAAAATCCTCGTCTTCGCCGGGTCGCTCCGCACCGGAGCGTACAGCATCCACACCGCCGACGCGGCGATGAAGGAACTGGCGTTGCAGGGCGCCGACGTCACCCGCATCTCGCTTGGCGACTATCCGCTGCCGCTCGTGGATCAGGATCTGGAGAAGGAAAAAGGCGTTCCGGAAAATGCGGTGAAGCTCGCCCGCCAGATTGCCTCGCATGACGGCTTCCTGATCGCCAGCCCTGAATACAACGCGTCGATCCCGCCGCTTTTGAAGAACGCCATCGACTGGGTCAGCCGCGTACGCCGCGACCAGGGCCGTCCCTTCAAGCCGTTCGACGGCAGGATAGCGGCGCTGTGTTCGTCGTCGGACGGCAGTTTCGCCGGCATGCGCGGGCTCTATCACCTGCGCGCCGTGCTGATGGCCTGCCAGGTCGAGGTGATCACGCCGCAATGTTCGGTCGCGCGCGCGTCGGAAGCCTTCGACGAGGACGGTCAGTTCCGCGAGGAGAGGCTGCGCCACCAGATGGAGACGGTGTGCCGTACATTGATCGAGCGCGCGGCCATGCTGTCGACGCGTGTCGAGCCGTGATGGAGAGCGATGTGAAGGACAGATTGATCGTCGGGTTGGACGTGCCTACGCTGGCGGAGGCGCAGAAGGTGGTGCGCGATCTCGAAGGCGTCGTGTCCTTCTACAAGATTGGCTACCAGCTCGCCTTTGCGGGTGGCCTCGATTTCGCGCGCGAACTCGCCGCGGGCGGCACGAATGTGTTCCTCGACATGAAGCTGCTCGACATCGACAACACGGTCGCGAAAGGCGTCGAGAACATCGCGAAAATGGGCGTGTCGATGCTGACGCTGCACGCCTATCCGAAAGCGATGCGCGCGGCCGTCGGGGCGGCGCGAGGTTCCGGCCTGACCCTGCTCGCCGTGACGGTGCTGACGTCGATGGACCAGGCTGATCTTGTGGAAGCGGGCTACGAGTATGATCCTCGCACGCTGGTTTCGCGCCGCGCCGCGCAGGCGCTGGAGGCCGGCATGGGCGGCGTGGTCTGTTCAGCGGACGAGGCTGCAGCCGTGCGCGGGATCGTCGGTCCGGAGCTTGCCGTCGTCACGCCCGGCATTCGGTCAGCCGGCGCGGATCACGGCGACCAGAAGCGCGTTATGACACCTGCGGCGGCGCTCAGCGCCGGTGCAAGCCATCTCGTGGTGGCGAGGCCCATCGTGCAGGCTGCCGACCGGCGGGCGGCAGCGCAGGCAATCCTGGCCGAGATGGCATCGGCCTGAGCTTTATCGGGAGGACACCATGCCCAAGGGATACTGGATCGCGCATGTCGAGGTGCGGGACGCCGAGGCCTACAAGGAATACGTCGCTGCTTCGAAGATCGCCTTCGAAAAGTACGGCGCGAAGATGCTCGCGCGGGGCGGCGCCCATGAGACGACCGAAGGGCGCGACCGCGCCCGCAACGTGGTGATCGAGTTCCCGTCGTTGAAAGCCGCGCAGGATTGCTACCATTCACCGGAGTACACAGCGGCGCGGGCGATTCGCCAGAAGGTTGCAGATGCAGAGATGGTGCTGGTCGAAGGCGTGCCCGATTGACGCCCCCTCGGGGAGCCCCATCCGCTGGCGCAACCGCTTGTTTTCAAGTGATAATAGGGGCCTCTGGACCAACGTCGGCGCGAGCTTTGCCGGCTTGACGTATTGCATCGCAACAAAAGACGACTACTTTCGTCATATAGTCGGGAGGGCCGGGACTTGACCCGGACAGACGGGACAGCACATTGTTTTACCAGCTCTATGAGTTGAACCACGCCGCCATGCAGCCGCTGAGGGCGTATGCCGATGTGGTTAAGCTCTTCTACTCCAATCCGCTCAATCCGGCTTCGCACACGCCTTTCGGGCGTTCGATCGCGGCCACGGCCGAGCTGTTCGAGCGAACGACCCGCCGGTACGCCAAGCCCGATTTCGGCCTGAAGGAAACGACCGTCGACTGGAAGAAGGTCGCGGTCACCGAAAAGATCGTCTGGTCTCGGCCCTTCTGCCCGCTGATCCATTTCGAGCGCGACCTGCCCGCCGGCCGCAAGCCGGACCCCAAGCTTCTGATCGTCGCGCCGATGTCCGGCCACTACGCCACGCTGCTGCGCGGCACTGTGGAGGCGATGCTTCCGCATGCGGAGGTCTATATCACCGACTGGGTCGACGCGCGCATGGTACCGGTCGGCGCGGGACGCTTCGACCTCGATGACTACATCGACTACGTCATCGACATGTTCCACGAACTGGGGCCTGATACCCATGTGATGGGCGTATGCCAGCCCTCGGTGCCGGTGCTGGCCGCGGTCGCCCTGATGGAGGCGCGCAACGATCCGTTCGCGCCCGCAACAATGACGCTGATGGGCGGCCCGGTCGACACCAGGCGCAATCCCACCGCGGTCAATATCCTCGCCAAGCAGAAGGGGCTGGGCTGGTTCCGCGACAACGTCATCATGCAGGTGCCGTGGCCGGAGCCGGGTTTCGGCCGGGATGTCTATCCGGGCTTCCTGCAGCTTTCGGGCTTCATGGGCATGAACCTCGATCGCCACATAACGGCGCACAAGGATTTCTTCCTGCACCTGATCAAGAATGACGGCGACAGCGCGGAAAAGCACCGGGACTTCTACGACGAATATCTCGCCGTCATGGACCTGACCGCCGAATTCTACCTGCAGACGGTCGAGACCGTCTTCATCCGCCATGCGCTCCCCAAGGGTGAGATGACGCATCGTGGCACACCGTTGGATCCGAAGGCGATCCGCAACGTCGCGCTGCTGACGATCGAGGGCGAGAACGACGACATTTCCGGCTTGGGCCAGACGCAGGCCGCTCACGATCTCTGCGCCAACATCCCCGACGACATGCGCGTCCACTACATGCAGCCGGCGGTGGGCCACTACGGCGTCTTCAACGGTTCACGGTTCCGTGCCGAGATCGCGCCGCGCATCGTCGATTTCATCTCGAGCTACGGCCGCAAGCAGCCCACTCCGGCAGGCAAACCTCGCAAGACCGCCCGCATTTAAAGGGCGTGCGCCCCTTTTGTTGCAAATCCGCCGCAATCCAGTCTGCGCTGGTAACCATCACGGCAATCTTATGGCGGCTTGAATTGACACATCGCGACCACCGCCCTTAACCTTTCGTTAAGCAAAGGGAAGGGGCGGGGCCGGGGTTCAATGGCGTCCTTGAGGAGAGTTACAGGGATTCGTGTGCTGATCGCGGCAGGCTGCGCGATTGTCGCCGGCGCTGCAACGCTCTCCCAGTCCGCCGCCCAGCCCATGATGACCGGTGGCCTGACCTCGCAGCCGATCGGTCACTACGAATTCTGCAAGGCCAATCCCGCCGAATGCTCGATCCGCCTGCGCGATAACGGGCCGGAGCAGATGAGCGGCAAGCTGTGGAAGCTGCTGGCCGCGGTCAACGCGACGGTCAATGCCGCCGTCAAGCCGATGAACGACATCGACATCTACGGCAAGGACGAGGTCTGGGCCTACCCGGACAACGGCGTCGGCGACTGTGAGGACTATGTCCTCGAGAAGCGCCGCGAACTCGCGAGACAGGGCCTTTCGCTGTCGAACCTGCTGATCACGGTCGTGCGCAAGCCAGACGGCGAAGGCCATGCGGTCCTGACAGTACGCACCGGGAACGGCGACTTCGTTCTGGACAACCTGACTGACGCGGTCCTGCAGTGGGACCAGACCGGCTATCGCTTCCTGAAGCGTCAGGCCAGCAACCATACCGGCCGCTGGGTCAGCATCCGCGAAGCCCAGCCCGCAGCGCCGCTGGTCGGCTCGGTCAGCCAGTAACTTATTCTCCAGGACGAACCCGTCACATCGCGCGACCGTCGCGCAAAGCACGTCGGGTCGATCCAGACTGGCTTCTCCTCTGGCGCTCATTCCTGTCTTGGCTATTCGCCTTGCCGGACCGGCAGCGCGATTTTCGTGCCACCTCGACCTACGCCGCCTGCGCCATGCGCTCCGCGCTCATGCGGTAAGAGATAGCCTCGGCCAGATGAATCCGTCCGACACCATCGCTGCCGTCGAGGTCGGCCAGTGTGCGGGCGACGCGCAGCACCCGGTGATAGGCGCGCGCGGAGAAGCCCAGCTTCTCGCTGGCGTCGTGCAGCAGCGCCAGCCCCGCCGCATCGGGAGCCGCGATCTCCTCGATCAGTGAGGTCGGGCAATGCGCATTGGTCGACGCCGCCACGCCGAGTGCGGCGAACCTCTCGTGCTGCACCTGTCGCGCGGCCAGAACCCGGGCAGCGACTGCCGCGCTCGATTCCGAGCGGCCCGGCCTGATCAGGTCGCCAGCCGAAACCGCCGGAACCTCGATTCGCAGGTCAATACGGTCGAGCAGCGGGCCTGAGACCCGCGCCTGATAGTCGGACTGGCAGCGCGGCCCACGCGCGCAGCGGTAACCCGGCTCCCCCGCCATCCCGCACTTGCAGGGGTTCATCGCGGCAACAAGCTGGATGCGGGCCGGATAGGCGACGCGGTGGTTGGCACGCGCGATGACGCATTCGCCCAATTCCAGCGGCTGCCGAAGCGCGTCGAGCGTCTGCGGCGAGAATTCGGGAAATTCGTCGAGGAAGAGGACGCCATTGTGCGCCAGCGACATCTCGCCCGGCCGCACGCGCAGGCCACCGCCGACCATAGCCGCCATCGAGGCCGAGTGGTGCGGCGCGCGGAACGGACGGCGGTCGGTCAGTTTGCCGCCCGCAAGTTCGCCCGCCATCGACGCGATCATCGAGACCTCAAGCAGTTCCTTCGGCTGCAGGCGCGGCAGTATAGACGGCAGCCGTTGCGCCAGCATCGACTTGCCTGAACCGGGAGGCCCGATCATCAGGAGGTTGTGACCGCCAGCGGCTGCCACTTCGAGCGCCCGGCGCGCGCTTTCCTGTCCCTTGATGTCGGCGAGGTCAGGCAGGTCGCCGGCCGGCGCATGGACGCTCGCCTCGGGTCGCGACAGCACCTGAGTGCCGCGGAAATGGTTGGCGACGGCGATCAGGCTGCGCGGCGCGAGGATGTCCATCTCAGCACCGGCCCAGGCGGCTTCCGAACCACAGCCATGCGGGCAGATCAGCCCCTTGCCTTCGGCGTTGGCGCCGATCGCCGCAGGAAGCGCGCCGGCCACCGCGGCGATCGTGCCGTCAAGCGACAATTCACCCAGCACGACGTAGCCGCCAAGCGCATCGCCAGGAACAGCGCCCAGCGCCGCCATCAGTCCCAGCGCGATCGGCAGATCATAGTGGCTGCCCTCCTTGGGCAGGTCGGCAGGCGCCAGATTGACAGTCACCTTCTTCGCCGGCATGGACAGGCCCGAAGCGTGCAGCGCGGCCTGAACCCTCTCGCGACTTTCGGCCACTGCCTTGTCCGGCAGGCCGACGATGTGCATCCCTGTCTTGCCGGGCGCAATCATGACCTGGACATCGACCGGCACGGCCTCGATGCCCTGGAACGCAACCGTGCGCACGCGCGATACCATGCCCCGCCCCTCCGGAACGGCCGGCTGCCTTACACCCGGCAGCACAACCGCGTCAGATTTCCCTTTACGTCAGGACAGCACGGTTTTCAGGATAAAGCAAGAACAAGAAGGGAACAAACGCGCGAAAAATATCACCGCCGATTGAGGCAGGTTGCATCGCGTGAACAAAGGCGCACCGCTTGGAGAACGCCCGTCGGAGTGCCTCAGGATGCGCTTCGCTTGGCCTCTACGGCATCCCAGAACAAGGCCGCGATGTCAGCCCCGCCGAACCGCTTGACCTCGCGCACGCCGGTCGGCGAGGTCACGTTGATCTCGGTGAGATAGTCGCCGA
Source organism: Mesorhizobium quangtriensis (assembly GCF_040081925.1). Taxonomy (NCBI): domain Bacteria; kingdom Pseudomonadati; phylum Pseudomonadota; class Alphaproteobacteria; order Hyphomicrobiales; family Phyllobacteriaceae; genus Mesorhizobium; species Mesorhizobium quangtriensis. Next base: position 275,483 of record NZ_JBEBMF010000001.1, on the reverse strand, counting down.
TCACGTCGATGCCGACGAGGATGAAGCCGCGCTCCTTCAGGGAGGGGCCGATGCGCGCGCAGATCTCGCTTTCGCGCTCGGTCAGTTCGGTCGCTTCGGCGCGCCCGCCGACATGCATATTTGAGCGCGAATCGTGCTCGGCCGGCACGCGGTTGATGGCGCCGACCGGCTTGCCGTCGATCAGGATGATACGCTTGTCGCCCTTGCGCACGTCCTTAAGGTAGCGCTGAACGATGTAGGGTTCGCGGAACATCTGGCCGAACATCTCAAGCAGCGAAGCGAGGTTGCGGTCGGCATCCTGCAGGTGGAAGACGCCCGCGCCGCCATTGCCGTAGAGCGGCTTGACGATGATATCGCCGTGCTCCCTGCGGAATGCATCGACCTCGCGGCTGTCCTTGGTGATCAGCGTGTCCGGCATCAGGTCGGGAAATTCGGTGACGAATATCTTCTCCGGACTGTTGCGAACCCAAGCCGGGTCGTTGACCACCAGCGTCTTCGGATGAATGCGCTCCAAAAGATGCGTCGTCGTGATGTAGTTCATGTCGAAGGGCGGATCCTGCCGCAGCAGGACGACATCCATTTCGGAAAGGTCCGTGCGCACCGGTTCGCCCAGGGTGAAGTGGTCGCCCTTCACGTCTCGCAATTGCATTTCCTCGATCCGCGCGAAAACCTTGCCGCCGAGCATCGAGAGCCTGTCGGGCGTGTAGTGGAAGAGCCTGTGCCCGCGCCGCTGCGCTTCCAGCGACAGCGCGAAGCTGGTGTCCCCGGCGATCGACACGGTCGATATGTGGTCCATCTGGACGGCGACGTTCAGCGTCATGGGGTTCTCCGGGAGACGGTGTCTCAGGCGATATAAGCAAGCGCGTCGCCGCTGCCAATCGGGCAGATCAGGCAAGGGTTGGCGCAGGATTGCGTGTCAGCGGTCGAAGACGAGCCGGGAATAGCCAAGATAGGACAGCGCCATCGCCGCGCCCGATGCGATAACGAGCGCGACAAGCGGCGGCATCGCGGGCATGGCGAGCAGCAGCCCGCTATAGAGGAAATAGTTGAACAGGCTGACGGCGATGGCGACGCCGCCGTAGCGCGTCCCTTCCTGCAGCACCCCGCGCGACGAGGACTGGAAGGTGAGCGTACGGTTGCACAGCCATGTGACCGTCATAGCGGCGCCGACGGAGACGATTCTTGCGCCGAACGGCCCGATCGGCGTCACGGCAAGCAGCAGAGCCAGGACGGCGGCGTCGGTGAGGAAGCCGAGGCCGCCGACAAGCGAGAAGCGAAGGATGCGGCTCATGCCGCGCGCGACGAACCGCGCTTGGTCGCCGGTTTCGGCATTTCAGCCACCTCGCGCTTGGCGCGACGCGCCGGAATGCTGAGGTAGAAGATGCGTTTCTGCTCGGCGCGGCCGCGCGAAACCGAATCGAGGATCACGCCGGTGACAAGCATCATCGCCGCGAACATCAAAAGGCCGAGCGAAAGCACCCAGGTCGGCATGCGCGGCACGAGGCCGGTCGCGGCATATTCCACCAGGATCGGCGTCATCAGCACCAGGCCGGCGACGGCGAACACCGTGGCAATCATGCCGAAGAAACGCATGGGCTGCGTTTCCTTGGCCAGCATCGCGAACATCCAGAGGATTTTCGCGCCGTCCTTGTATGTGGAAAGCTTCGATGACGATCCCTCGGGCCGGCGGCCGTAGTCCAGCGCGATCTCGCTGACCGGCAGCTTGAGCTGCGAGGCGTGGACCGACATTTCCGTCTCGATCTCGAAGCCGCCGGAAACGGCTGGGAAGCTCTTGACGAAGCGGCGCGTGAACGCGCGGTAGCCGGAGAAGATGTCTGTGAAATCGCGGCCGAACAGGCGCTTGTAGAGCCCGTTGAAAAGCCGGTTGCCGAAGGCATGGCCGGCGCGCCCGGCGTCGTCGGTAACGCCGCGGCGGGTTCCCACCACCATGTCGCAATGGCCGGTCAGCAACGTGTTGATCAGTTGCGGCGCGTCTTCCGGCGCATAGGTGCCGTCGCCATCAACCATGACATAGATGTCGGCCTCGATGTCGGCGAACATGCGCCTGACCACGTTGCCCTTGCCCTGCCGGGGCTCACGGATGACGATCGCGCCGCTGGCGCGCGCCTTCAGCGCGGTCAGGTCGCTGGAGTTGTTGTCGTAGACATAGACGGAGGCTGCCGGCAGCGTCGCGCGGAAGCGCGAGACGACGTCGCCGATCGTCTTCTCCTCGTTGTAGCAAGGGATGAGGATCGCGATCGCGAAATCCTCGAGATTGCCCTCTCGCATCTGTTTCTCCCCGTCGCCTCGTTGGCGCCAGCTTTATCCGGCAACCTTTCTCCTGGCCGCTCTTGTTCTGTCAGTCGCCGACGAACCGCGCGCTTTACTATTTATTGAAGCCGTTAAGGCTAGGTTTAGGTTCGTCCGAAACTGCGGATCTCTTTCCGGGACATCGAGATGGCGAGCGAAACGACGATGGCGGGGCCTGACATCGGCCGGGAGCCTTTCTGGCGCAGCGATGCGGCCAAGGCCGTCGCCGCCATGCTGATCGTTGCCGCCATATCGTCGGTGGGCGGCTTCGGCCGTATGACAGGCACCAGCGACAACGACAGCCTGCTCCGGCTGGTCCAGGTTCGCGATCTTATCGCAGGCCAGGGCTGGTTCGATCTCCACCAGTATCGCATGGGCCTCGAAGGCGCGCTGCCGATGCACTGGTCGCGACTGGTCGATGCGCCCATCGCCGCGATCATCCTGTCGGTGACCGCGCTGACCGGCTCGCAGAGCACCGGCGAGATCGTGGCCATGATCGCATGGCCGTTCATGCTCTATGCCGTCGCGCTCTACCTCCTGCTGCGCATCGGCCGCCTCATGGCTGGCGAAGAGGCGATCTTCCCGCTTGCCGTCATTGGTGCGGTTACGCTCTACCAGATCGGCATTTTCGTGCCCGGCGCGCTCGACCATCACAACGTCCAGCTCGTACTGATGCTGGCCATGGTGTTCTTCCTGCTTCGAGCCGCTCCGGACAATCTTTCTGCATGGCCGGCGGGCGCAACGGCAGTCCTGATGCTGGCCGTCGGCATGGAGACGGCGCCCTATGTTGCCGCGGGCGGGCTCTTCGTCGTCGGCTGGTATCTGGTTGGCGGCCGGGCCGCGCGCGGCATCGCGGCAGGCTTCGGGGCTGCTTTCGCGCTGACTTCCGGCGCGGTCTTCATCGCCACCGTGCCGCCATCAACCTGGGGGGCCGCCTATTGCGACGCCTTTTCCGTCGCCCAGTTCGCGGTCGGCGCGGTCGGCGGGGCCGGGCTGGCGGCGATCGCCCTGTCGCGGATGCTGAGCGAGACGTTGGCGCGCCGCGCCCTGTCGCTGGCCGCGCTCGGCGCGGTCACGGCAGCGCTTTTGCTCGTCTACTTCCCGCAATGCCTGAGGGACCCCTACGCCGACCTTGCGCCGATGCTGCAAACCTACTGGCTCTCGGCGGTGGCCGAGGCGCAGCCGCTCTGGAAGGTTGTCGAACACAGCCCTGGAGACCTCGCCGGCTACTACGCCACCACCCTGATCGGGCTTCTGGTTCTCGGACTGCGCATGCGCCGGACCGGGCTACGCCGCGAGGACATTCTGATCGCCTTCGTGCTGCTCGTGGCGCTGCTGGTCAGCGTCTGGCAGGTGCGGGGAACGCGCTTTTCCGCGCCGCTTGCCTGTGTGCCGCTGGCGATATGGGTCGCAGGATTGCGGCAGCAGGCCATGGCGTTTCCAGGCACCGCTGCGTCGCTGAAGCTTGTCGGCGCCTGGCTGGTTTCCCTCAACATGGTCTGGGCGCAGACGGCGCAGGCCATGCCGCTTTTCAAGCCATCCGAAACCGCCGGCGAACAGGTCACAAAGGAAATCTGCGACAAGGATGTCGACTTCGACCGTCTCGCCGGGTTGCCTGCCGACACTGTCCTAACCATCTCCAATCTCGGCGCGCCGGTGCTTCGCTTCACGCAACATCGCGTGCTGGCGGGCCCTTACCATCGCAACATTGCCGGTAACGTGCTGGTGCTCGAGACGCTTATGGGGCCTTCTGAGACAGGTCTCTTGAAAGCACGAGAGTCCGGTGTCGGGCTGGTCACTCTCTGTCGCGGCAATGCGGAGACGGGCTTCCTGTCGAAGCGCGCGCCCGACGGGCTGCTGGCCGCGCTTGCTGCGGGCAAGGTTCCGGACTGGCTGGAGATAGTGCCGGAGAGCGCAGGGGAGCCTCTGGAACTCTACCGTGTCCTGCCGCCGAAGCCCTGAATCGCCGATCGGATTTCGGGCGGTTTAGCGAATATCTTTCAAGAGTTTAGGGTGCATCGATACGTTTCCTAAACGCTTTGCTGGCAGATTGCGGGCAATCTATTGGCAGAGTGGCGTCCGGAAATTCAATGCAGACCGTGTTTGCGAACGGCTATGCCGGCAGGGAGAGCCCAGAGCTCGCCTTCACGGACCTGCTGACCGGGCTCGGCAACCATCGCCGTTTCTACGACAAAGTCGACCGGTTGATCGTGGATCGCGCCGAAGACCCCGCGCCCTTCGCCATCGGCATTCTCGACCTCGACGGCTTCAAGCCGATCAACGACCTTTTCGGCTCGAAGGCCGGTGACGACATCCTTATGCAGGTCGCGATGCGGCTGCGCGCCTCCATGGACGATTTCTCCACCGTCACCCGCATCGGCCCGGACGAATTCGCCTTCCTCTACCCGCTCGTCTTCAGCGAAGAGGCCATCGCGGACCGTGCCCGCATGCTGATCGAAATCCTGTCCGCGCCCTATGACGTGGGCGAGCGCACGGCGCGCCTGTCGGCCTCGGTCGGCTGCTCGCTGTTCCATCTTGGCGACGAGACCACGGAAGTCCTGATCAGCAAGGCCGAGACCGCGCTTTACCAGGCCAAGCGTTCGGGACGCGGCAAGGTCGTCGTCTACACCAGCGAAATGGAGGAGGCGGCCAAGCGCGTCACCCGCATTGAGCAGGCGCTTCGGCGCGCTGTCTCTGCCGGCGAAGTGGAGCCGCATTTCCAGCCCATCGTCGACCTCAAGACCCGCCGCACTGTCGGCTTCGAGACGCTTGCACGCTGGACTGACCGCGACCTCGGGCCGGTTTCGCCTGCGGTGTTCATCCCGATCGCGGAGGAGCGCGGCATCATCGGCCAGATGTCGCAGCTTCTGTTGCGCAAGGCGACGGAAGCCGCCCGCGACTGGCCCAAGGACCTGTTCCTCTCCTTCAACCTGTCGCCCTCCCAGCTTGTCGACCAGAATACCGGCCTGCACATCCTCGCCATCCTCGACCGCACCGGCTTCGATCCACGCCGGCTTGAGATCGAGATCACCGAAACCGGCCTGATGTCCGACCCGGCCTCTGCCGAAAAGATCGTACAGGACCTGCGCCGCTGCGGCATCCGCGTCTCGCTCGACGATTTCGGCACGGGCCAGTCGTCGCTAGGCCGCCTGCGCGAGTTCCACTTCGACAAGCTCAAGATCGACCGCACCTTCGTCGCTTCGCTTCTCGATGACCGCCCGGCCCAGCACATCATTCGCGCCATCCTCGCCATGTGCGAGGGCCTCGGCATGGATGTCGTCGCCGAGGGCATCGAGGAGGAGGCGCAGGCCGAGCGGCTCATCCAATTCGGATGTGCTGGCGGGCAGGGGTTCCTGTTCGGCCGCCCGGTCGACGCGGACGCGACCCTGGGTTACCTGCGCGACAGCTTTCGCGGCGCCCAGCGTGCACGGGCGGTCTGACGCCGATCGCCACTGACGCTTGACGACACGCCCAACTTCCACCGACAAGTCCGTCGACAAGGGTGCCCGCGCGATTCGGGAACTCGCCGAGCGCAGTCCGCCGCGTTGTCCTGGCAGACGCTGTAAGTGGAGATGTGGCGATGAACCTGTGGGGCATGATCTGGCTCGGCATCGCGACCGTTATCTTCCTGCTCGCAGCGACCGTCGCGAAGCATTGGGCGGTGGCGCCTAACATCGGCAAGGTCGTTCTGGCGCTCGCGCTCTATTCGCTCGGTAATCTCATCATGCTGAGGCTGGTGCGCGATTTCGGCATGGCGACCGCCTTCAGCCTGTCAGCGATCATCCAGCTTGTTGCAGTCAACCTCATCGCCATTGTCTACTTCGGCGAGCGGCTGGGATATGTTCAGGGGGCCGGGGTGGTGCTTGCCGTCGTGGCTGTCGCCATGATCACAATGGGGCCTGCAGCGAACGCACAATAGGGCGACCGGTTTGGCCATGAGCTTGCGTTTCTGGGAAAAGATCGAACTTTCCGTCCTTGCGGCCGGGGTCGTCATCGCCGGCGGCCTCTGGGGCTTTATCGAGATGGCCGAGGTGGCGCGCCAGACGTCGGCGCATGGTCTCGACACCGAAATTCTCCTCGCTTTCCGAGAGCCCGGCCGGCCTGACGATCCGCTCGGTCCGCCATGGCTCGAGGAGGCCGTGCGCGACATTACCGGGCTCGGCTCGATGGTCGTGCTCGTCATGGTGACCGCGGCCGCGATCTTCTATCTGCTGCTTGTCCGCCGGGGGCGCGAGGCGCTGATGGTCCTCATCGCTGTCGGCGGCGGCCAGGTTCTCTCCAGTCTGCTCAAGCTCGGCATCGACCGTCCCCGTCCCGAACTCGTATCGCATCTGGTGCATGTGCAGACTCTGTCGTTCCCCTCGGGTCACGCGATGATGTCGGCGGTGACCTACCTGACGCTCGGCGTCATGATCGCCGGCATTACCCCCGGCAGGATCACCAAGGCCTATGTGCTTTTCATCGCGGTGCTGATCACCCTGATGGTCGGCGTTTCGCGCATCTATCTCGGCGTACACTGGCCGTCGGACGTGTTGGCGGGCTGGTGCGCGGGTTTTGCCTGGGCGATGCTGTGCTGGCTCGTTGCCCGACGTTTTATGCGTCGACCGACAGGCTCAACCCCAAGGAGTGATGGTTGAAACATCATAATGAATGCATTATACGTCTATCTTGCAGACTCAGGTAGGAGCACCTTGCGTGATCACCGCCCAGCAGATGCGCGCCGCCCGGGCGCTCGCCGGCATAGACCAGAAGACCCTTGCCGAACGCGCCGGCGTGTCGTTGCCGACCATCCAGCGGATGGAGGCGAGCGACGGGGTGGTCCGCGGCGTCGTCGACACGCTGATGAAGGTCATCCGCGCGCTCGACGAATCCGGTGTCGAGTTGATCGGCGTTGATCAGGCGAGCAACGGCGGCGGGCGGGGCGTTCGTCTCAAGGTGTCCGGCGACCGCTGATCGATCGCCCGGACGGGCAGGGCCAGCCGACCTGATCTGCCGCGAAGACGCCGGAGGCGGCTTCGTGTGGAGAATCGAGTCGCGACGCGACCGCCGACAGCCATGCCGACGATCCTGCCGCACAGTCGTCCTGCGCACGCGGAAGGCAGACATGGGCACTACCACAAGATCGGGCACCGCATCGGCCGGGCTGGAAGCACAGCCGACATTCCGCTACCTCTTCACACCCAAGCTCGTCACCGTGCTGCGCGAGGGCTACGGCGCGAAGCAGTTGCAGGCCGACGCAATCGCCGGGCTGACGGTCGCCATCGTCGCTCTGCCGCTGTCTATGGCCATCGCCATCGCATCCGGCGTCTCGCCCGACCGGGGCTTGTACACGGCCATCGTTGGCGGCTTTCTCGTCTCGCTGCTCGGTGGCAGCCGCTTCCAGATCGGCGGCCCGGCCGGAGCCTTCATCGTGCTGGTCGCGTCAACGGTGGCGCGGCACGGCATCGACGGACTGATCCTCGCCACCATGATGTCGGGCGTCTTCCTGCTCGCCGTCGGTTATCTCAGGCTCGGCACCTACATCAAGTTCATCCCCTATCCGGTGACTGTCGGCTTCACGGCCGGCATCGCCGTCATCATCTTCGCCAGCCAGCTCAGCGAGTTGTTCGGACTGACGCTGCAGGGCAAGGAGCCCGGCGAACTGCTGCCCAAGCTGCAGGCGCTTGCCGCCGCTTGGGGTACCTTCAATCCCGCAGCGATCACGGTCGCCCTGCTCACCATCGCGGCCATCGTCGGCCTGAAGCGGTGGCGGCCGTCATGGCCGGGCATGCTGGTCGGCGTCGCACTTGCCTCGGTCGCCGTTACCCTTTTTGCGCTGCCGGTGGAGACGATCGGCACGCGCTTCGGCGGCATCCCGCGCACGCTGCCGTTTCCGTCGCTGCCCGCCTTCGACTTCGCGCTGATGCAGGCCGTCCTGCCCGATGCCATCGCGTTTACCCTGCTTGGCGCGATCGAATCCCTGCTTTCGGCCGTCGTCGCAGACGGCATGACGGGCCGGCGACACCGCTCCAACTGCGAACTCGTCGCGCAGGGTTTTGCCAATATCGGCTCGGCGCTCTTCGGCGGCATCTGCGTGACCGGCACCATCGCCCGCACGGCGACCAACGTCCGCTCCGGCGCGATCGGCCCGGTCTCGGGCATGCTGCATGCGCTGTTCCTGCTCGCCTTCATCCTGGTCGCCGCGCCGCTTGCAAGCTATATCCCGCTCGCAGCACTTGCCGGCGTGCTGGCCGTCGTCGCCTGGAACATGGTGGAGAAGACAGCCTTCGCCGCGCTCATCCGCTCGTCATGGGGCGACGCGCTGGTGCTACTTGTCACCTTCGGGCTGGTGATCTTCCGCGACCTCACCGAGGGCATCGTCGTCGGCTTCGCGCTCGGCTCGCTGATCTTCATCCACCGCATGTCGAAGCTCGTTGCCGTCGAGGTGGCGGACAGGGCCGACAGCGCGGACGGCGACCGCGTCGCCTACGACGCCTCGGAGGCGTCCGACCCGGACACGGTCGTCTATCGCATCAGCGGCGCGTTCTTTTTCGGCTCGGCCGCGACTGTCGCCAGCGTGCTCGACCGCATCGCCGACCAGCGCCGCAACTTCGTGCTCGACTGCTCGAACGTCCAGTTCCTCGACTCGTCAGCCGCAAATGTCATCGAGGGCGCGGTTCGAAAGGCGCACAAGGCCGGCGTCCATTTCTTTATCTCGGGCGCGGCGCCACAGGTCCGGCGCATGCTGTTCGCCCACGGCGTCCGCCCACCGCATGTCCGCTACAAGACGGATGTCGACCACGCGCTGAAACAAATCGCCGAGGAGCGGCACCTCGCGCCGGAAAATTGAGCCGGCTTACTTTGTCGCCTCGGCTCGCCGTTCCCTGGCTCCCTGTTCATTCTTGGTGACCTGTTCCTCCTGGGCCCATGTCAGCGCGCGATAGTCGAAGCCATATTCCAGCGTCGGCTTGACGATGCGGAAATAGGGCGACAGGTCGAAGTCGCGCGGCGTGTAGAGCGAGTGGTGCCTTATGTGCAGGATTTCGCTGCGCGAATAGGATGACTGCGCTGAGGCGCGGCCCGGCGCGCGGGTGATTTCCGGCAGGATCGGATAGCGGATTTCCTCATAGGCCTGTGCGATCAGCGACGAGCAGATGGCGCGCGTCGGATCGCCCGAGCCGAAGGCGATCGCGCGCCGCCGCCACCGCACCGGCATCGGCATCGGGAAGAAATAGCGCAGCATGTCGAAGATGTTCTTGAGGTCGTATTTCAGGCCAAGACGCTTCAGCATGAAGCCGACGACATGCTGGCGATCCTCCGGCGACAGGCCATTCGCGCGGCAGATGCGCGTGTTGTAGGTTTGGTATTTCGACAGCGGCACGGCCACACATCCCTCGCCGAGATTGACCTCGATCAGGCGCGGCCGCTCGGTGCCGTCCGCCGGCTCAGGCAGCGCGTCGCCGACATAGAGCGCGGAATGCGACCAGGTCGACTGGGTCAGGTACTTGATCGTCGCGGAAATACGCTGGTTGCCTTCGATCAGCAGGATGTCGCCGGGTTCCAGCACGCGCCGCAACGTGTCCGGGTCGGACGGCGTGTAGGGCTCGTAGCCGGACGACTCGACCTCCAGCCGTCCCGCGAGGAACCGGCCGAGCCTGTCGAGGAGAGTATCGCCGGACGCGCTCATGGCGAACGCGTAGCAGCCTTGGACGGCGATTGCCAGAAAGCGGAGCGGCCAGAAATCGGATAGGCCAGAAATCGGATAGGTCGGAGTGGTTCAGGCGTCCACTGTGTCTACAGGCACGGCCTCTGCCAGATCGCGGCGAGCCTTCCGCGCGACCCTGCGTGCAGGGCGCTTGGGGCTGTCCCGGAACAGTTCGGCCGCCTCGTTGAGGCAGGCCTTTCGCAGGCGACGTTCGGAACGGGCACAAAGCCCGTCGAACTTGCCCGTCTCGGCGAAGCTTCCGACAGCCGGACCGCCGTCCCGCAGCAAGCCGCGCAGCACCAAGATATCCTGCAGTTCGCCGAGTTTTTCGGCCAGCGCCCCGACGGTTGCGCGACGCGTTTTCACTGGCGACGGCCAGAATTCCCTGAGCAAGGCGAGATGCGCCAGATGCGCCTTGGTGGCTTTGCGCAGGTCGTGGAACGCCTCTTCCTCGCCCGCCTTCCTCGCGGCCTTCAAGGCGCGCCGCGCGCGTCGAAGCGTTCGCGCCGCACCTTCGGCGAGAATGTCGGCCGCTTCTTCCGGTTGGTCAGGCAGCTTGAGCCGGCCTAGCCGCTTGATGCCGGCACGACAGGCCTTTGCTGCCTGGGTGGCCGCGTCATTCGCCTCAGCCGAAAGCACACCGGCGCGATGCGCGAGCAGGTTTTCGCGCGCAGAGGTAACGACTTTCCGGTGCCGGCTGTCGTGCAACCCTTTGGCGAGCCGATCCACCGTCTCGATCAGGGCGCCTGCCTGTCGCGGACCCGCCAGCAGCGCCGCCGCTTCCCGGTAGCGTGCATTTTCCTTGCGAACGAAATCCTTTGCGCCAGAGCGGACCAGCCTCAGCAAGGCACGAACGTTTTTCAGCAGCTTGCGGGTTTCGTGGAGAGCCTTGTCCGGTTTGTCATTTACGCGCGACAGCCATTCCAGCGCCGCGTTCAGTTCCTCGGCGGCGATGCGCCTGACCTCGGCGGTTAAAGGAAACCCTGAGCGGATGCGGTAGCTCATCCGGCAAGCACCAGGTCGCCGCCCGATTCCCCACCCAGCGCCAGAGAGGCGTTGTAGTAGCGTCCGTCATCCGTGACATCGCGGCCGAGCCAGGACGGCAGGTTCTCGGCCGCGACGATGTCAGGCGTCTCCAGTTCCGCGATCACGAGGCCTTCCAGGCTCCCTGCGAACACATCGACTTCATAGAGATATCCGCCATATCGAACATGGTGACGTGTCTTCTCTATGACACGTCCGAGCGCGAAGGCCTGCATTTCCAGTGCTTCGGATAGCGGCACGCCATATTCGTATTCGTCGCGGCCCCTCCCGGGGCCGGAAAACTTCAATGTGAGCAAGGCCTCGACGCCGTTGCTGATGCGGATACGGACCGTACGCCCCGGACCCGTCGCGAGATAGAACTGTCTTATCTCGATTGCGGCTTCGACATTGTCGCGCCACGCCGTGTCTGCCACCAGGAACTTGCGTTCGATTTCCTTCGCCATGCCTTTCATACACCCGCCCGCTGGGACAAAGACAAGTCCAGTTGACTTTAATCATTCGATTGATTAAACCATTGAGCCATGAATCCTCCCGTCGAAAAATTTCCCTCTCCCGCCGACCAGACAAGGGCGGCGCTGCTGCGCGCTGGCCTCAGGCTGTTCGGGCGCAAGGGCTTCGAGGGCACCTCGACGCGCGAGATCGCAGCCCTCGCCAAGGCCAACATAGGCTCGATCGCCTATCACTTCGGCGGCAAGGAAGGGTTGCATCTCGCCTGCGCCGATTTCATCGTCGAGACGATCCGGGGGATCACCGGCCCGGCGCTTGAACAGGCGTCGACGGCAACAACTCCAGAAGCTGCGGCCGGGCAGCTCGAACAGTCGATGGAGCGGATCGTCGGCTTTTTCGTCGCCAGCCCCGAGGTCGGCGATTTCGCCCAGTTCGTGCTGCGCGAACTGTCCGTCCCGAGCCCGGCGCTCGACCGTCTCTACACCGGCGTCTTCGAGCCGACCCACAGGCAGCTCTGCGCTATCTGGGAGCAGGCGACCGGCGAACCGGCGGAAGACGAGGCAACACGGATCCGCATGTTCATGCTGATCGGGCAGGTCGTCTATTTCCGTATTGCCCGGGAGGCCGTGTTCCGCCGCATGGACTGGACGGATGTCGGCCCCGATCAGGCGGCGCTGATCGCCTCGGTCGCGTCCGGCAACCTCTCGGCGATCCTCGCCAGCCGCAAGGGCAAAAAGCCATGAGCATCCTGTGTTCTCTCCCCTTCGCCGCGTCTCTTTTCACGGCCTGCGCCGGCCCGTCGCCACTCGCCGTCGGTTATGTCGAAGGCGATTTCGTGCTGCTCTCGCCGATCGAGGTGGCGCAGGTGGAGTCGCTGTCGGTCAAGCGCGGTGATCGCGTCGAGGCGGGTGCAACCGTCGCCGAAATGGAAACCGACGATGCGCGCATCGCTGTCAGCCAGGCCGAAGCCGCGCTGGCGCAGGCACAGGCGCAGCTTGCAAACCTTTTGATCGGCAAGCGGCCGGAAGAGATCGCGGTGCTGGAGGCGATGGTCATTTCGGCGAAGGCAGAGGCCGAGGAGAAACACCGCACGTTGGCGCGCATCGCCGACCTGCTCAAGCGCGGCACCGCCACGCAAGCCGCCTTCGATAGCGCACAGACCGCCGTCGAGGTCGCGGAGGCGCAGATCAACCAGACCGATGCCAATCTCGCGGTCGGCAAGCTGCCGGCGCGGCCGGAAGAAATCAAGGCGGCCGAAAGCCAGGTGAAAATGAACCAGACGGCTCTCGACCAGGCGCGCTGGCGTCTGTCGAAACGCTCGCTGACCGCACCGGCGCCCGGGCGCGTCGATGACGTGATCCGCAATCCCGGCGACGTCGCCAGCCCGTCCGCGCCCGTCATCTCCATGCTGCCGGATGGCGCGGTCAAGCTCTCGCTGTTCGTGCCCGAGCCGTCCTTCTCGAAGGTCGAGGTCGGCAAGATCCTGAACGTCCGCTGCGACGGCTGCCCGGACGGCCTGCAGGCCCGCATCAGCTATGTCTCGCCCGATCCCGAATTCACGCCGCCGGTGATCTACTCGCTCGAGACACGCCAGAAGCTCGTCTACCTCGTCGAGGCGCGCCCGATCGGCGACGCCTCGCCGCTGCAGCCGGGGCAGATCGTCGATGTGGAACTTAGTGAGTCGGGAATAGCGAATAGTGAGTAGTGAGTAGTGAGTAGGTGCATCAGGAAATGACCACGATGGCTTGGCACAAATTCACTAATCCCTACTCACTATGCCCGATTCACTCGCATGCCGGAGGCATGCGCTGATGGACGCCATCAACGTCACCAACCTCGTCAAGCGTTTCGGCGACAAGACAGTCGTCGACCACGTCACGATGCGCGTGGCGGAGGGCGAGATCGTCGGCTTCCTCGGCCCGAACGGCTCCGGCAAGACAACCACCATCCGCATCATGTGCGGCCTGCTGACACCCGACGAGGGCGAAGGCGAAGTTCTCGGCTACGACCTCAGGACCGAGAGCCTGAAGATCAAGCGCGAAGTCGGCTACATGACGCAGAAGTTCTCGTTCTACGAGGACCTGACGATCGCTGAAAACCTCGAATTCGTGGCGCGGCTCTATAACCTGAAACCCGTGTCGGAGCACGTCGACCGCACGCTCGGCGAACTCGGCCTGACGACCCGCCGCAACCAGCTTGCCGGCACGCTGTCGGGCGGCTGGAAGCAGCGTCTCGCGCTCGCCGCCTGCATCATGCACAAGCCGCGCCTGCTTCTGCTCGACGAGCCGACGGCCGGCGTCGACCCCAAGGCGCGGCGCGAGTTCTGGGACGAGATCCACCATCTGGCGCGTGGCGGGCTGACCGTGCTCGTCTCGACCCACTACATGGACGAGGCCGAGCGCTGCCACCGCATCAGCTACATCTCCTACGGCAAGATGCTGGCGTCGGGCAGCGTCGCCGACGTGGTGAAGAATGCCGGCCTGAGCACCTTCGTCGTCTCTGGCCCACGGCTCGACCAGGTGTCGGCGCTGCTCGACGGCCGGCCCGGCGTGGAACAGGTGGCCCCCTTCGGCGCAACCCTGCACGTGGTCGGTTCCGACAAGGCGCTTCTCGACCATTCGCTGGCCGACATCCGCGAACGCGAGGGCGTGACCGTCAAACCGGGCGAGACCAGCCTCGAAGACGTCTTTATCCAGTTCATGGCGAAGTCGAAGGACAACATGTCATGAACACCATCTTCTCCTTCGCCCGGCTCGGCGCGCTGCTGATCAAGGAGTTCATCCAGATGCGGCGCGACCGCATCACCTTCGCCATGATGCTTGGCGTACCGCTGGTCCAGCTCGTGCTGTTCGGCTACGCGATCAACAACGATCCCAAAAGCCTGCCGGCCGCGCTGGTCGCCACCAGCAACGACAACTACACCCGCGCCATCGTCTCCGCGTTGCAGATGACCGGCTACTATCGCTTCGACCATGTCGCGCAGAGCGAGGCCGAAGCCGAGGCGCTGATGGCCAACGGAACGGTGTCGTTCGTCGTGACCATCCCAGCCGACTTCGCGCGCCGCGTCGACAGCGGCAACAATCCGCAGATCCTGATCGAGGCCGACGCGACCGATCCGGCCGTGGCCAGCGGCGCCATCTCCACGCTCGGTACGGTGGCCCAGCGCGCGCTCCTGCGCGAGCAGGGCAAGCAGGCCGAGTTCGCCGTACAGGAACAGAGCCAGCTCGATGTCGTCGTGCACAAGCGCTACAATCCGGAAGCCATCTCGCAATACAACATCGTGCCCGGCCTGCTCGGCGTCATCCTGCAGATGACGATGGTGATGATGACGTCCATCGCGCTGACCCGCGAGACGGAGCGCGGCACGATGGAAAACCTGCTCGCCATGCCGGCCTCGCCGGTAGAGATCATGCTTGGCAAGGTGCTCCCCTATTTGGTTGTCGGCGCCGTGCAGGTCGCCGTCGTGCTCGTCGCATCGAAGCTGCTGTTCGCCATCCCGTTCCAGGGCTCGCTCTTTCTGCTTTTATCGGCGATCCTGATCTTCGTGCTCGCGCTCGTCCTGCTCGGCTACACCATTTCGACGATCGCCCGCACGCAGATGCAGGCGCTGCAGCTCACCTTCTTCTTCTTCCTGCCGTCGATCCTGCTTTCAGGTTTTATGTTCCCCTATCGCGGCATGCCGGGCTGGGCGCAGGTGTTCGGCGAAATCTTCCCGCTCACGCATTTCCTGCGCATCACGCGCGGCGTCATGCTGAAGGGAGCCGACTTCGCCGCCATCAGCGGAGAAGTCTTCGCGCTCTGCTTGTTCGTGGCGCTGTTCGCCGGGCTGGCGCTCTTCCGGTTCCGCCGCACGCTCGACTGAATTTTGCGCCCTGAAAGCTTTGTTGATGCAACTGCAAGCGCGGCGTCGCCGTTGCTGGCGACCGCAACCAACTGGAGTTTGCAAAGATGCGTAGGGTTTTGATTGGCGCGGCGCTGGCCGTCGGGCTCGGAGCCGCCGTGCCGGCGAATGCGCAGGATCTCGAATTCCGCGTGGGTCCGGACGGCCTGCGCATCGATCGCGATTGCAACCCTCGCTACGAGGAGTGCTATCGCGACGGCTATCGGTACAGCGAGGAACCGCGCCGCCGCTGTACCGAGGAGCGTGCCTTGAACAAGGCCGAGCGCATGGGCCTGCGCCGCGTCAGGGTCGAGGCCGCCGGTCGTCGAACAATCGAGGTGCGCGGGCGCGACCGCTACGGCGAGCGCGTCTTCATCACCTTCGGCCGCCAGCCGAGCTGCCCGGTCCTGAGTTAATCCGTTCCCAAGCGAACCGGACCGCGAAACGAGTGAGCCCGGCCTACGAGCCGGGCTCCAGTCAGCCATCCGATCAGCCCAGCAGTTCGCGCGTCCGCTTGTCGCCGCCGGCCTTGCGCCATGCGTTGAAACGGTGCGTGGCGGCGGCGAAGGAGATCTTCATCTGCCGCGCCACCGAGTAGCGGCTCGCACCCTCGTCGAACATGCGATAGCAGCACTCGACGCCCTCTTCCGAAAGCTTGCCGTCCACGGTCTTGTTGTGTGGGTTCGCCGGATCGAATCTTGGCACCGCGCTCTCGACCATCCCCTTCAGGCGATCGAGGTCGGCCTGTATGCCGGCGATCAGCTCGAGCAGCGCTTTTGGGTCGAACTGCTCCGCCTGCGGCTCCTGCTTTCCGTTTTTGTGCTTCGTCACAACCGATCTCCTATAGCAGCTTTTCGCCTATATAGGTGGAGATTAGGCTATAGTAAGATGCGATCTCCTGTTCTTTTGAAACGCATCGAAACACCGCGCGCCGCGCGGCGACATGCATGCGAAACAACCGTGTCGCAAAAGACACAGGCGGAAGGAAGTTTTCGCGCTGCCGACGAAAGGTCCCAAACCGGTCCTGATTCGGCCACGCTCGGGGGCGATCCAGACCGAAGATTAACATCGCGTTCACCGAAGATTCACGACTGACGCTTAAACATGTCTGCATTCGGAAGGGACATCCGAGCGACAGGGACCGGGTAGCATGACCATCTTGAGGCACATCACGCATTTCGCCTTCGCGGTTCGCGAATTCGTTGCGCCGACCTATCGACCCGAGCGCCATTACATGCGCGGCCCCGGCCCTGCCTGCGCGCGCCGCCAGTCCGGATCCTTCGGCACGCCCGCGACTTCGCACTGAGCCGCTCGCTCCGCTCGACCCTAGCGTCCCGGGACAGTCTGTCAGGGTCCGATCCAGCGTCGGGCCCTTTTAAATTGTGCGGACCGTCACTCCGGAACGCGGCTGCTCTCTGGACCAAGCCGCTTCGCTTGCGGATCGCCGCGCCATCGCGCAAACAGGCGTCGCAGTCCCGCAAACCCGTCTGACCGGCACCCATGCGCGCATCAATTCCTGCATCGGCCTTCGTGGCGGCGATCGTCGGCTTCGGCGGCACGCTGGCGATCATCATCGCCGCGTCCGACGCCGTCAGCGCCACGCAGTCGCAGACCGCCAGCGCCGTCACCGCGCTCTGCCTCGCCATGGCGGTGGAAAGCCTGTGGCTCTCCTGGCGCACCAAGATGCCGGTCATCAGCGCGTGGTCGACGCCCGGCGCTGCCCTCGTCGCGGCGTCCAGTGGCTACAACGTCAACGAGGCCGTCGGTGCCTTCATCATCGCCGCCGTCCTGCTTGTCGCCACCGGCCTGTTGGGACCGCTGACGCGCCTGATCGCGAAAATTCCGGCCTCGGTCGCCTCCGGCATGCTTGCCGGCATCGTCGTCACCTTCGCCATCAACGCGGTGAAGGCGGTTCCCGGCGACCCATGGTTCATCCTGCCGCTGATCGCGGCGTTCTTCGTCTTCCGGCTGGTCAATCCCGCGCTGTCGGTGCTGGCGGTGCTGGTCGGAGGCGGCGCGGCGGCGGCGCTCACCGGACGCGTCGGCGCGCTGCCAACCCCCGAGCTGTCGACGCTGACGCTGATCACGCCCGAGTTCTCGCTCGCCGCCGCCATCAGCCTGGCGCTGCCGCTCTATCTCGTTACCATGGCCTCGCAGAACCTGTCCGGCCTCGCCGTCCTGCGGGCGGCGGGCTATCACCCCGAGCCCGGCCCGCTGATCACCGTCACCGGGCTCGTCTCGCTAATCACCGCCCCTTTCGGCGCGCTGTCTAGCAACCTCGCGGCGATCTCTGCCGCCATCTGCACCGGCCCGGACGCGCACCCCGACCCGGCCGAGCGCTGGAAAACCGGGCCGTTCTATGCGCTGTTCTACCTGATTTTCGCGATCTTCGGCGCGTCGCTGGTCGCCATCTTTGCCGTGCTGCCGCAAAGCCTGATCGTGCTGGTGGCCGGCCTCGGCCTGCTGGCCCCTCTCGCCAACGCGCTGGCCATCGCGCTCAAGGACGATCACCAGCGCATCGCCGCCACCGTCACCTTCGCCGTCACCGCCTCGGGCGTCGCGCTGCTCGGCATCGGCTCCGCCTTCTGGGGTCTTCTCGCCGGCCTTGCCGTTCTCGGTCTCGAAAGTCTTAAAAAACGATAGCAAATTCAATACTTTATCCGGTTGTCGGCCGCGGTCCCTTGAATCGCCATTTTCCGCTTCCCATGTCGGAACGAGCAGCAAATTGTGCTGCCTCGAACCGAAGGAACGGGAGACGATGAACACGACTGCATTGATCCGTCCGGCCTGGACGCCGGCGACCATTGCTCTCATGGTGCTTGGCTTCGTGGTGTTTTGGCCGCTCGGCCTCGCCATGCTTGCCTACATCATCTGGGGCGACCGGCTTGACGGCTTCAAGCGCGACGTGAACCGGGCCACCGACGGCATCTTCGCCGGCTGCCGCCGCGGCGCCGACAAGGCGCAGCGCTGGGGCAACGGCCCTCGCGGGATGAGCCGGACCGGCAACGTCGCCTTCGACGACTGGCGCGACAAGGAACTGGAGCGCCTCGCCGAAGAGCGCCGCAAGCTGGACGACGCACTTGCGGAGTTCGACGAATACGCGCGCGAGCTGCGCCGCGCCAAGGACCAGGAAGAGTTCGACCGCTTCATGGCGAACCGCAACAGGTCCACGGCGCCCACCGTTCGCAAGAGCGACGGCGAGTCGGACAACCTGCTCGACGACTAATCTGTCTTCCGGCGAAACCAGCCGGAAATTGATGCAAGAAAACGGCGTCGCTGATCCAGTGGCGCCGTTTTTATTTCTTTTTTTCGCAGGCGGTTTCGGACCCCTATTCAACTAGAAAGAATCTTGTATCGTCCTCCACATGCCCATCGCGCTGTTGAGACGGACCTTCGCCAGAAAGAAGAAGACCAGCGTTTCGTTGGTCAAGGAATGTCTGCACGAAGTCGCCGGGCGAACGTTGCCCCTTCGCATCGTCGAAAACGACCGCGCAAGGCAGTTGACGCTCAGGATCGACGCCGGCGGCCGCTCCCTCAGGGTCACCATCCCCCCGGGCCTGGCCTCGGGAGAGGTCAACCGTTTCCTCAAGCGGCATCACGACTGGCTGGAAGAGAAGATTTCGCGCCTGCCGAAGCGCCCGCTGGTGCGCCCCGGTATCAGGATACCGCTGCGTGGCATCCCACACGTTATCGTGCATGAGCCCGGCCGGCGCGGCACTGTCACCGTCGGCAAGAAGGAAGACGGCACGCCTGCGCTCTTCGTCCATGGCGACCGCGAGCACCTGCCACGCCGCATTTCCGACTTCCTGAAAAAGCAGGCCAAGAAGGACATTGAGGCGCTGGTGCTGAAGCACACGACCGCCATAAACAAGCGCGCCAAGGCCGTCCGTTTCCGCGACACGTCGAGCCGCTGGGGCTCCTGCACGTCCGACGGCAAGCTCTCCTTCTCCTGGCGCATCATGATGGCGCCAAAACCCGTCATCAACTACCTCGTCGCCCACGAGGTCGCGCATCTCAAGCAGATGAACCACGGGCCGAAATTCTGGAAGCTCTGCGAAGAGCTCTGCCCTGACACCGAGCGCTGCAAGGACTGGCTGAAGCGCAACGGCAATGCCCTGCAGGCGATCCAGTTCGAGTAGGCTGGATCGGGGTGCTTCGTCTTCTGCTCTGCCTCATCGGCTGCTTCGCATGGTTTCCGGCGGCTTCCGTAACACAGGAGGCGCTTCAGAAAGACCATAGAGAAGTCGAGATCGCCGTACGCAGTTCCTACGTGCGGACTGCCCTGGCGCGTCATACCACGCTACACCTCAAGGTCACCGACTGCCGAGGGCGCGTGAAAAGGGATTTCATTCTTCTCTATTACGACGGCTTGCATGTAAACGGGACGTCGCCGGAGACAAGCAAGAGATTAAAGGAAGTTCTTCCATGGAACGGCTTGATCCGTCTCGTGGCGCAATTCCCTGAGAACCTGTTTTCCGAACGTGGAAAACTGTGCGGAGAACTTCATGGCGGCAGCATGATCGGCGTAGCGCTTCCGAAATACGAAGTCGAAATCATCGAATAGGTCAAGGCTGCGAGAAGTTCCGCGGGCCGGCACTTCGCCACATATATCCACCCGTTGACCGCACACCTTGTCCACCGGACGTCCGTTCGCCCCATCGCCGCAAAGACGTTGATGGATTTCGATGTGGGTTCGCCCAACCCATTGCACCGGGAAGAAAATCTACCCCATTTCTCCACGCCCTTTCGTCCTCCCGCATACTCCACCCCATCGCCCTGGTGCGCACCGGGTATCAGGGAGGGCGGCGGTGTCCGGGTTGGCCGCGCCGGGGCTGATCGCGAAAGGGCGGGAAACCGCTCTTTGCGATCATGCTCCATCGGTAGCGCGGTTTAGGGAGACGATCCCCAAGACCCGGGCCCGGCGATGTGTCTGGCCGGCGGCGAGCTTTTAGCCCCGACCGTCCCACCATCGTCGCGGTGAAAACATCGGCGGGGCGCGGAAGTCGCGCCACGTATTGCTAATTGAGAGGCTCGGCCCCGTGCCCCGCTTCCCGACTTCTCCCTCCGTGGCAGGGGGCGTTCTTTGACAGAAGCCAGACTGCGAAAGCAGGGCGTGGCAACGGTGAAACGCGGATACCCCTCCCCCTCGCGGGAGGGTGGACGACCGCCGCAGGTGGTCGGACGGGTGGGGTAGCCAGAGGCAGCGCTCGACCTTCGCGACTAGCCCATCCTCAACCCCACGAATGTGAGGGAGAGGTGGATCGGTCCGCAGGACCGAGACGGGGTGGGGGAGCAACGTATCAAGAAGGGCGAGACGGTTGATCAGTCAAAGACCTCCACTCCCCTTCGCTCCGCTCCCGCTTCGCAGGGGCGAGGAAAAAGCGCCCTCACTTCGTCTGCAGATAGCTCTCTAGCGAGTCGTCCATCGCCTCCATCCATTTGGTATGGTGCTTGGGCGCCATGGTGCCGGTCATCAGCGATTTGTAGGCGTTATCGCGGAAGCCCATGATGTCCTCCATCTTGTGGTGCTCCCACTCCATGAAGGTCTGGTTGGTCGCCTCAATGTCGAAGCTTGGATAGTCGGTGGCGTCGACCAGTTCCTGCGTGTAGTCGCCCTGGAACCAGATCATCTGTTCGGCGTCGGCCAGCGTCTCCTCGCGGTCTCGCCATTTCTGGCTGTCGGCGGCCATCGCGGCGGGCGAGGGCAGTTCGATCCGGCCGAGCATGACGTCGCGTGCGTACCAGGCCTGCGCGTCGAACATGTTGAAGGTGTAGAACTGGTCCTGCATGCCGATGTAGAACAGCGCCGGATTCTTCTCCCACACCACGCCCTTGTAGAGCCCAAGCGGCCACATGCGGTTGTTGGTCTTCAGCCTCAGATCGTCGGTCAGGAACGGGAAGTGGTGCAGATAGCCGGTGCACAGGATGATCGCATCGATCTCCTTGGTCGTGCCGTCCTTGAAATGCGCCGTCTTGCCGACGACCTTCGTCATCAGCGGCTTCTGCTCCCAGCCTTCCGGGAAGTTGAAGCCCATGGGTGCGGAGCGATAGGTGACGGTGATCGACTTCGCGCCGTATTTGTAACACTGCGAGCCGATGTCCTCGGCCGAATAGGAGCGCCCGACCACCATGACGTCCTTGCCCTTGAACTCGGTGGCGTCACGGAAGTCGTGGCTGTGCAGCACGCGGCCCTGGAAGGTTTCGAAGCCTTCGAAATAGGGAACGTTCGGCGTCGAGAAGTGGCCGCTCGCCACGACCACATAGTCGAATTCCTCCGAATAGGTGCGGTCGTTGGTGCGGTCATGCGCGGTGACGGTGAACGTCTTCGTCTCGTCCGACCAGGTGACCATGCGGACCGGCGAATTGAAGCGCACCCACGGACGCACGCCCGACTTCTCGACGCGTCCCTTGATGTAGTCCCACAGCACCGCGCGCGGCGGATAGGAGCCGATCGGCCGGCCGAAATGTTCCTCGAACGTGTAGTCGGCGAACTCCAGGCACTCCTTCGGCCCGTTGGACCAGAGGTAGCGATACATCGAGCCATGCACCGGGTCGCCGTGCTCGTCGAGGCCGGTGCGCCAGGTGTAGTTCCAGAGCCCGCCCCAATCCGACTGCTTCTCGAAGCAGACGACCTCGGGAATGTCGGCGCCCTTGTCAGCGGCCGACTTGAAGGCGCGAAGCTGCGCTAGGCCCGAAGGACCCGCGCCGATGACAGCTACACGCTTTTTCGCAATTCCCATCCCAGAATTCCCCATTGTCTTTATTGGAAAGAATTTTCACTGTGAGGACAATAAATTCTCCTGTAAGCCTGTCAATCACCGCCGCGCGCGAGATGGCAGGCATCCCGCTGCAGTTGCGGGGCGATCACTGCCAGTGCATATGAAGGGTATAAAAAATTCCTCGGAGTGAAGTAGCGCCAGCGAACTGATGAGGGGGACGATGACCGGCAAGGGCAGCACCATCAAGGCAGGAAAACCAGGAGCAGAGGAGGTAAAGCCGTTCAAACAGGCCGTCGCCGAAATCCATGCGATCCGTCCGCCGCTGACCCAGAATCCACATGCGGTGCGCGATCCCAAGGAGAAGGTGCTGGAAGTCGCGATCGGCCGTGAAGTGCGCGCCTTCCGCAAGAAGCTCGGCATTACGGTGGCCGACCTCGCCCAGGCGACGAACCTCTCGCTCGGAATGTTGTCCAAGATCGAGAATGGCATAACCTCGCCCTCGCTGACCACGCTGCAGGCGCTGTCACGCGCGCTCGGAGTGCCGGTGACAGCCTTCTTTCGCCGTTTCGAGGAAGAGCGCGGCGCCGTCTTCGTCAAGGCTGGAGAAGGCGTCGAGATCGAACGTCGCGGCACGCGGGCGGGGCACCAGTACAGCCTGCTTGGTCATGTCGATGCCAACACCAGCGGCGTGGTCGTCGAGCCCTATCTGATTTCGCTGACGGAACAGTCGGACGTCTTCCCGACTTTCCAGCACGAGGGCATGGAGTTCATTTACATGCTGGAGGGCGAGGTGGTCTACCGCCACGGCTCGCACCTTTTCCACATGCAGCCGGGCGACAGCCTGTTCTTCGACGCCGACGCGCCGCACGGGCCGGAGGAACTGACGAAGCTGCCGATGAAATATCTGTCGATCATTTCCTACCCGCAGCGCAGCCAGGGCGACTGACTTCGCGGCGGCACGCGGTTGCGATTGAGTTTTTCGCGCGGTGGGGACAGAATAAGGCAAAGGCCGGTCAACGGTCGCAGGCTCCAGGAAACGTCGCGGGTAGGTCATGTCCGAGATCGCCTCGATTGCCGCCGCTATCTTCAAGCGCGCGGGAAAGTCGCAACGCTTCGTTGTTGGGATTGCAGGCCCACCCGGTTCGGGAAAGTCCACGCTCGCCGAGCGACTGCACGAAGTGCTGCCCGAACATGCTTCGGCGGTCGTTCCGATGGACGGGTTTCATTTCGACGATGTGGTGCTCAACCAGCGGGGGCTGCGGCAGCGCAAGGGCGCGCCGGAGACCTTCGACTATGCCGGCTTCGCCACGCTCCTGAAACGCATCCGGGCCGGTGAGCCTGACGTCGCCATACCCGTGTTCGACCGTTCCATGGAACTGTCGCGTGCCGGCGCGGCCATTGTCGGTCCCGAGCTGAAATTCATCCTTGTCGAAGGCAATTACCTGCTGCTCGACGAGGAGCCGTGGTCGAGCCTGGGCTCGCTTTTCGACTTCACCATCTTCGTGGATGTGCCTCGCGCTGAACTCGAGCGCCGCCTGATGGAACGGTGGCGCGGACACGGCAAGTCCGACGAGGATGCACGCGCTTGGATCGCGTCCAACGACATGCCCAACATCGAACGCGTGCTCTCCTGTCGCCGGCCGGCCGATCTGGTCATTGGTGGATGAGCGCAAGCGGCGCGGGGAACAAAAGCGCAGCATCTGCCGTTGTAGGCGTTGCTATCCGGGCACGCCGACATTTGCGAGCTTATCCGGATAAGAGGCGGCAATCATGCCGTATTGGCCAAAGGAAGAGGGCAATGGCTACAAAAGCGAAGACCGTGAAAGCTCCATCGAAATCTGCTGCGGCGAAAATGGCATCCAAGCCAACTTCCGCCAAGCCAGCCGCAGCCAAGGACAGCAAAACGTTCGGCAAGGCAGCGCCGAAGACGGTCAAGCCGGCGGCGAAGACGTCCGCCGCTGCGCCTTCGAAAGCTGCCAAGCCCGCCGCCGCGAAACCTAAGGCTGAAAAGCCATCTATTGCGAAGCGCGTTATAAGCAAGGTTGCCAGCACCGCGACCGGCGCTGCGGCCGGAGTGGTGGCAGCCGCCACCTCCGTCGTCGGAAAGCGCGGCTCGACCGCCAAGCCAAAAGGCAAATAGGCCTTCGAGTTTAGAGCTTACGGCCGTGCGGGTATATTCAGGCCTCGCTGCACGGCCGGACGTTCCAATACCCGATTGAGCCACGCGTCCACATTCGGAAAACTGTCATAGCCAACGATCTCGCGCGCGCCGTAGAAGCCAATGAGATTGCGCACCCATCCGACGTGGGCGATGTCGGCGATCGTATACTCATCGCCCATTAACCACTTGCGGCCGGTCAGGCGGGTTTCCATCACGCCCAGCAGGCGCTTCGATTCATCGGCATAGCGATTCAGAGGACGCTTGTCGGTGATGTCCTTACCGGCGAACTTGTAGAAAAAACCCAACTGACCGAACATCGGACCGATGCTTGCCATCTGGAAGAACACCCACTGAATCGCTTCATAGCGACCCGCAGGATCGGTGGGCAGGAGACGACCTGTCTTCTCCGCCAGATAGATCAGGATCGCGCCGGATTCGAACAACCCGATCGGCTTGCCTCCCGGACCATCCGGATCGATGATCGCCGGAATCTTGCCGTTGGGGTTGAGCGAGAGGAACTCCGGCGTCCAGCTTTCGTTCTTCATGATATCGACGAGATGGGGCTCGTAGTCGAGCCCGAGTTCCTCCAGCGCGATCGAGACCTTCACGCCGTTCGGCGTCGGCAATGAATAGAGCTGGATGCGGTCCGGATGAGCGGGCTTCCAGCGGTTTGCGATCGGAAATGCGGAAAGATCGGTCATGTCGGCTCCGGATACAGCGTGAAGGCTAGCTGGAAGTAGGCGAGTATCCGTGGCGTTCAATAGAGGCGCGTCAGGACGCAGCCTTGAACGCGACCACGGCGTTGGTGCCACCGAAGGCAAAGCCGTTGCTGATGGCCGCACGCACCTTGCGTTCGCGGGCCACATTCGGCGTTACGTCAAGATCGCAGTCCGGGTCGGGCTCGCGATAGTTGGCGGTAGGCGGAATCAGGCCTTCGCGGATCGCCATGACGCAAGCGATCATTTCGATCGCGCCTGACGCGCCGAGGCAATGCGCGTGCATGGATTTTGTCGAGGACACAGAGAGCTTGCGTGCGTGGTCGCCGAACACCTGCTTGATCGCGGTGGTTTCGATCTGGTCGTTTGCCTTGGTGCCGGTGCCATGCGCGTTCAGATAGTCGATATCTTCCGGATTGAGCCCGGCATCGGCCAGACACGCGCTCATCGCAGCGGCAGGCCCTTCGACCGTCGGCGCCACGATGTCGGAAGCGTCGGCCGACATGCCAATTCCGGCAAGCTCGGCCAGAATGGTCGCGCCCCGCGCCTTGGCGTGCTCGTAGGTTTCCAGGACGGCTATCCCCGCGCCCTCGCCCATGACGACGCCCTGGCGATCGGCCGAAAACGGCCGGCAGGTATCGGGAGAGACGATGCGAAGCGCCTCCCAGCCTTTCAGCACGCCCCAGACAAGCGGCGCCTCCGTGCCTCCGGCGATCATGACATCGGCGCGGCCGAGCAGGAGCTGGTCCATCGCGGTGGCGAAGGCATGATTGGAAGACGAGCAGGCGGAGGTCACGCCGAAGGTTGGCCCGCGCAGGCCGAGATTCATGCTGATCTGCCCGGCCGCCGCACCTGGCATGATCTTGGGCACCGCGAAGATTTCGGCCCGCGATTTATGATCGACGAGCAGTTTGCGATAATTCTCGTCGGCCGTTGCGGCACCCATGACCCCGACGCCGACCATGGCGCCGACGCGATGGCCGTTCTTCTCGTCGATCCGCAGCCCGGACTGCGCCATCGCCTCGTTCGCCGCGATCACCGCCAGCAGGCTGAAGCGGTCCATGGAGACCGTCCGTCGCCGATCAATCCCATGTTCCGGCAACTGCTTGATCTGGCTGCCGGTCTTGATCTTGTTATCGCTGAGCGCCTCGCCGTCCAGCGGTCCGATCGCCGAGCGGCCGTCTCGCATTGCCTTCCAGATCGATGGAACGTCATTGCCGAGCCCGCAGAGCCCGCCCATTCCGGTGACGACGATGCGCTTGCGCATTGGGGGGCTTTTCGCAGTCAGGCTTTCTTGTCGATCAGGGCGCGGACAGCCTCGACCATGTCCTGCACGGTCTTCAAGTTGCTCCACGCTTCGACGGTGTTCATCTGGATCTCGATGCCATAGGCTTCTTCCAGGTCGAAGATGATTTCGGTCAGTTCAAGCGAATGAATACCGAGCGCGGTAAGCTCGGTGTCCGGCCCGATGTCCCCGACCGAGGGGTCGGCATGGGCCTTGACCTTCTCAATGATGTCTTCGGCTAGCTTGTCGGCCATTGCGTCCTTCCAGATATTCGTATCGATCCAACATCGAAGGCGTTGTATCGACCGGCTTCCCTTCCGACGCGCCCCTCCGCGCCACCCCTCATAGCCAAGGGCGTATGGAACTCTATAGAAAGCCGGGCGGCGGGAAGCAATAAGGGAAGTTCTCGACAAACCGGCTGGCGTAACGGACGATGCCGGCAAAGGATCGCATGCATGTTGATGCCGATAAACGAGGTCATGGAGCTTTCCGCCCAGCGGGTGAATGCACAGGCGCTGCTTGCCGTGCGCCATTCCGAGGGCCGAAGCCGCGTGCATAGGCTCTATCAGGAGGGGGCGGCCAAAATCCGCCTGCCGGAAGTCAGGGACGATCCGCTCGAGGCCATCCTGATCAACACAGCAGGCGGGCTGACGGGCGGCGACCGCATCGCTTGGGAGATCGAGGCGGCTACGGGGGCGTCGGTGACGGTTACAACGCAGGCGTGTGAAAAACTTTACCGCTCGCGCTCCGGCCGTGCCCGCGTCGATGTCCGCCTGTCGGCAGCCTCGCATGGCAGCGTCGCCTGGCTGCCTCAGGAAACCATTGTCTATGACGGGTCCTCCATGAGCAGAAGGCTCGAAGTCGATCTCGAAGAAGGCGCTCGGGCCCTGATCGTCGAGTCAACGCTGTTCGGACGCAAGGCAATGGGCGAGGTGGTGACCCGGGCGCTTTTCCGCGACCGCTGGCGGATTCGTTGCAACGGCCGGCTCGTCCATGCGGAAGAATTCGCCGTCGGACCGGATGTGGCGGCCACGCTGTCGCGGCCTGCCGCTATGCGCGGTTCGCTGGCCGTCGCCACCCTGCTCCTGATCGCACCCGACGCCGAGATGCTGCTGTCCGAGGCGCTCGCCATCGCCGGAGACGAAGGCGGCGCCAGCTTCTGGAGAGTGGCCGGAACTGGCAAGCTTCTTGCGAGGCTCCAGGCCGGGGACGGCTACAGCCTGCGCAAGAGGCTGGCGCCTTTGGTGGGCCTGCTCAACGGTAAGGCAGGCTTGCCCAAGATTTGGACACTCTAAGGAAGCTGCATGAATCTCACGCCGAGGGAAAAAGACAAGCTGCTGATCGCCATGGCCGCGATCGTGGCGCGCAAGCGGCTGGAACGCGGCGTCAAACTCAATCACCCGGAAGCCATCGCCCTGATCACGGATTTCGTTGTGGAAGGCGCTCGCGACGGCCGTTCCGTCGCCGACCTGATGGAGGCCGGCGCACATGTGGTTTCCCGCGCGCAGGTAATGGAGGGCATAGCGGAGATGATCCATGACGTGCAGGTCGAGGCGACCTTCCCTGACGGCACCAAGCTCGTCACCGTCCACCATCCCATAAGGTAAATCGCATCATGCTGGACCTGCGGCCTAACTGCGAATGCTGCGACCGGGACCTGCCGCCAGACGCGAGCAACGCCATGATCTGCACCTTCGAATGCACGTTCTGCACAGACTGCGCCACCGGCAAGCTAGGCGGATACTGCCCCAACTGCGGCGGCAACCTCGTTGCACGACCCATAAGGCCGGCCGCCGCGCTGGCAAGACATCCAGCCTCAACCAAACGCATACTCAAGGCAGAAGGCTGCGCGCCGAAGGCAGCCTGAAGGCAATTCCGAAGAGAGACACTCGCCAATGTTCAAACGTCTTGCTGCCACCGCTGTAGTGTTAGCCCTATCAGCCGCTCCAGCTTTTGCGCATCTAAACCCGGAAGAGCACGGCTCCTTCATGGCCGGCGTTTCCCACCCACTCTTCGGCTTGGACCATATCCTAGCCATGGTCGCGGTCGGCCTCTGGGCGGCCCTGCTGGCGCAGAGCGAGGATCGCCGCGCCTTGTGGCTGGTGCCGTCAGCTTTCGTGGGGACCATGTGCCTCGGGTTCCTTGCAGCGCTTCTCGGCCTGCCCCTCCCCTTCGTGGAGCCCGTTATCCTCGCCTCTGTGGTCGTCATCGGCCTGCTCGCAGCGGTTGCGCTCAATGTTCCGACCGGAATGGCGATGGCGTTGGTCGGCTTCTTCGCCTTTTTCCACGGCCACGCGCATGGCGGCGAGCTCGGAAGGGCGACAGCGCTTTCCTACGGAATGGGTTTTGCGATCTCGACCGCGCTCCTGCATATCGTCGGTATCGCCATCGGCCTCGGGCTCGGACGCGTTGTCGGTCGGGGTACTGGTCGCACGGCAACCCGCATCGCCGGCGGAGCGACCGCGCTTGCCGGCATCTGGCTCGTCCTCGCTGGTTAAGGGAGAGCATCATGATCCTCGGAGGCCTCGTTCCCGGCGAAATCATCACCGCTCCCGGCGAGATCGAGCTCAATGCAGGTGCCCCGACCGTCACGCTGAAGGTCTCTAACACAGGCGACCGGCCCATCCAGGTCGGCAGCCACTATCACTTCTACGAAACGAACGAAGGGCTTGTCTTCGAGCGGGACAAGGCGCGCGGCATGCGGCTCGACATCGCCGCCGGAACCGCAGTGCGGTTCGAGCCGGGGCAGGAGCGCGACGTGACACTGGTTCCTCTTTCGGGCGGTCGTACCGTCTACGGTTTCCAGCAGAAGATCATGGGGAAGCTCTGATCGATGGCGGCAAAGCTCGCGGCAGCGCCTGAGCTATCCGGCCGGTTTCGCCGCGGCGAAGATGACAACGCCGTTGGCGTCGTCGAATTCAACCGCCAGCACGTCGCGCATCAGGATCTGCCGCGAGTCCACCGCGTGGTAAAGCATCGCGTTGCCTTCGATCTCCTTGCGCAGTTCCGTGATCTCCGCCTCGTGCTCCTTCAGCTTCGCGGTGATCTCGGGCGGCGGGCCACCTTCGGCCTGCACCGCGTCGGCAAGAAAGACGATGTCCACCCGGTCGAGGTTGGAAGCCTTGCGGACGAGGGAAATGGATTCGCCCGTCTTCTCGATCGCCGAGATGACCCTTCCAGGATCCGCCGCGGCTTCGACTTCCTCTTCCTGCACTTCGGTGCCGATGATCGTGTCCAGCGCCTCCTGAGTCGCAGGCGACTGTTGGGCATATCCCGGGGCAACCGCAAAAATCATCGTCGCCGCGAGCGGCGCGATCACTGCACGTCTTCCGTTCATCATCGTTTCGTCCGGTCTCCGTTTCGTCGTCCAGCCACACTGCATGCTGAATGTGGCAATGGCGTTACCGCGCGACCGGTTCCGGAATTTTCGCCCCACC
Organism: Mesorhizobium quangtriensis; assembly: GCF_040081925.1. Classification (NCBI taxonomy): domain Bacteria; kingdom Pseudomonadati; phylum Pseudomonadota; class Alphaproteobacteria; order Hyphomicrobiales; family Phyllobacteriaceae; genus Mesorhizobium; species Mesorhizobium quangtriensis. Next base: position 245,800 of record NZ_JBEBMF010000001.1, on the reverse strand, counting down.
CTCTTCCGACGCTTCAGGGAGCCTGACTGCTCATGCCCGCTAAAATCTCCCGCGCCGCCTATGCACAGATGTTCGGCCCGACCGTCGGCGACAAGGTGCGGCTGGCGGACACGGAACTTTTCATCGAGGTTGAGAAGGACTTCACCGTCTATGGCGAGGAGGTGAAGTTCGGCGGCGGCAAGGTGATCCGCGACGGCATGGGCCAGAGCCAGGCGACACGGGCCGAGGGCGCCGTCGATACCGTCATCACCAATGCGCTGATCGTCGACCACACCGGCATCTACAAGGCTGACGTGGGGCTGAAGGAAGGTCGCATCCACGCGATCGGCAAGGCCGGCAACCCGGACACCCAGCCGGGCGTGACAATCATCGTCGGTCCTTCCACAGAGGCGATCGCCGGCGAGGGGAAAATCCTGACGGCCGGCGGCATGGACGCGCATATCCACTTCATCTGCCCCCAGCAGATCGAGGAAGCGCTGATGTCCGGCCTAACCTGCATGCTCGGCGGCGGCACGGGACCGGCGCACGGTACGCTGGCCACCACCTGCACCGGCGCATGGCACATCGAGCGCATGATCGAAAGTTTCGACGCCTTCCCGATGAACCTCGCGCTGGCCGGCAAGGGCAACGCTTCGCTGCCCGCGCCGCTGGAGGAGATGATCCTGTCGGGCGCTTCCGCGCTCAAGCTGCACGAAGACTGGGGCACAACGCCCGCCGCCATCGACAACTGCCTAACTGTTGCCGACGGGTACGACGTGCAGGTGATGATCCACACCGACACGCTGAACGAAAGCGGATTCGTCGAGAATACCGTTGCGGCGATCAAGGGCCGAACGATCCACGCCTTCCACACGGAGGGGGCGGGGGGCGGCCACGCGCCCGATATCATCAAGGTCGCGGCCTTCCCGAACGTTATCCCGTCCTCGACCAATCCGACGCGGCCCTACACGGTCAACACGCTGGCCGAGCATCTCGATATGCTCATGGTCTGCCACCATCTTTCGCCGTCGATCCCCGAGGACATCGCCTTTGCCGAAAGCCGCATTCGCAAGGAAACCATCGCAGCTGAGGACATCCTGCACGACATCGGCGCGTTCTCGATCATTTCGTCCGACAGCCAGGCTATGGGCCGCGTCGGGGAGGTTGCGATCCGTACATGGCAGACCGCTGACAAGATGAAGCGCCAGCGCGGCCGACTGGCGGACGAGACAGGCGACAACGATAATTTCCGCGTCCGCCGCTACATCGCGAAGTACACGATCAACCCGGCAATCGCGCACGGGCTGAGCCACGAGATCGGCTCAGTCGAGGTCGGCAAGCGCGCCGACCTCGTGTTGTGGAATCCTGCCTTCTTCGGCGTGAAGCCCGACATGGTTTTGCTGGGCGGCTCGATCGCCGCCGCGCCGATGGGCGACCCCAACGCCTCGATCCCGACGCCCCAACCAATGCACTACCGGCCGATGTTCGCCGCCTATGGCAAGCTGCGCACCAGCTCGTCCGTCACCTTCGTCAGCCAGGCGTCTCTGGACGCAGGCCTGTCGCAGCGCCTCGGCGTGGCAAAGAAGCTGGTGGCCGTGAAGAATACGCGCGGCGGCATCGGCAAGGCTGCCATGAAGCTCAACACGGCGACGCCGCACATCGATGTCGATCCGGAAACCTACGAGGTGCGGGCAGACGGCGAGTTGCTAACATGCCAGCCGGCGACAGTGCTGCCGATGGCGCAGCGGTATTTCCTGTTCTGAGCCGCGGTTTCTCAGCCCAGTCCGTTGGTGCGACCTCAAAGGCATTTGCCCGAACTGGTCGTTCTGGCGCATGATGTCGGCAGCAACCAACGAAATGATCGCATCATGAAACTCTCGCTCAACACCGACTTCACCAAATTTCCGCGCGCCGTATCGGTGGCGTCCGCCGGGGTCCCGGGCCAGATCGCCGGGCGGGCGGTTCTGGCGCATGACGAGCGGCATCTGCGTCGCCGCGCCATCGAGCTGGCGGACGGCAGCAAGGTGCTGGTCGACCTGCTGGAGCCGGTGACGCTGGCAGACGGCGATCGGCTGGTGCTGGAGGACGGCCGCCAGATCGAGATCGGCGCCGCGCCGGAAGAGCTGTACGACATTCGCGCGCGTAACGCGGTGCACCTGTCCGAACTGGCCTGGCATATCGGCAACAGGCATCTGGCAGCTGCCATTTCGGCAGAACGCATACTCATCCTGCGCGACCATGTGATCAAGGACATGCTGGAGGGGCTGGGCGCCGTCGTGACGGATGTCGTGGAACCCTTTTCGCCGGTGCGCGGGGCCTATTCGGGGCATGCACATGGCCATGATCATGGCCACCATGATGACCATGACCATCATCACGCGCACGATGACGGACACCATCATGACCATCACCATGGTCATGTTCACGGGCATGGTCATGGGCATCACGACCACCACCATGGCGAGCGCGACGCCTATGGCCGGCTGCCCGGCGATCCGCACTATGGCCACAACCATGGCTGACGCTGCCGCGCAGCTTCGGCTGCTGGCATTCCTGTCGCCGGCCTTCCCGGTCGGCGGCTTCTCCTACAGCCACGGGCTGGAGCGAGCGGCGCATGATGAACTGCTGCCCGATGCCGAGGCGCTGCGGGAATGGCTGCACGATCTGCTCGTCTTCGGTTCCGGGTGGAACGATGCCGTTCTGTTTGCCGAGGCACATCGCCGGGCGCGACAGGACGGCGACCTGTTCGACCTTGCCGAGCTTGCCGAAGCGCTCGCCGGGTCGGAAGAACGTCATCGCGAGTCGATGTTGCAGGGCGCGGCTTTTCTTGCTGCCGCGCGCGCATGGCCGCATCCGGTCATCGATCGTTTGCCGGCTGAATGTCCCTATTGCGTGGCCGCAAGCGCAATCCTCGGGGCGCATGGTGTCGCGCTGGAGACAGCGCTCGGCGCATGGCTCCAGGCGTTTTCGATGAACCTCATACAGGCGGCGATCCGGCTCGGTGTTACCGGCCAGCAGGGCGCTATGGCAACTCTCGCCGCGCTTGAGCCCACCATCACACAGGCAGCCGGCCGCGCCGAACGCTCGGCGCTCGACGACCTCGGTTCGGCAGCGCTGCTGTCGGAGATCGTCGCCATGAAACATGAAGTCCAGCATTCGAGGCTTTTCCGCTCATGACCTCCAAAACCGGACCCCTTCGCATCGGTATCGGCGGGCCAGTCGGTTCCGGCAAGACGACGCTGACGGAAAAGCTCTGCAAGGCGCTGCGCGACCGCTATTCCATCGCCGTCGTCACCAACGATATCTACACCAAGGAAGACGCGATGATCCTGGCGCGGCTGCAGGCGCTGCCGGAGGAACGCATCATGGGTGTGGAGACCGGCGGCTGTCCTCACACCGCGATCCGCGAGGATGCCTCGATCAATCTGCAGGCAATCGCCGAGATGAACAGGAAATTCCCCGACCTCGACATCGTCTTCATCGAATCGGGTGGCGACAATCTTGCGGCGACCTTCTCCCCTGATCTCGCCGACATCACGCTTTACGTCATCTCGGTCTGCCAGGGCGAGGAAATCCCGCGAAAGGGCGGGCCCGGCATCACGCGCTCCGACTTCCTCGTCATCAACAAGAGCGACCTTGCGCCCTATGTGAACGTAAACCTCGACGTCATGGAAAGCGACGCAGCGCGGCAGCGCGGCAAGCGGCCGTTCGGCTTCACCGACCTGTCGCGCGGCAAGGGGCTGGACGAGGTCATCGACTTCATCGTCGAGACGGGCGGCCTGCCAGTCACGCAGGTCGCTGCGGAATAGGCGGCGGCGACCTCAGTAGCTCAACTTCGGATACCAGTCCGGGTCGCGCCCTTCGGGGGTCAGGTCGAGAATCGACCACAGCGACGCGATATCGGGCGCGTTACGCGGATCCTGTCCGGGATCGGCCATGTCCCGGGTCATGACCGACGCCCAGAACAGCCTAACCTTGTCGCCGTCGCGCCGGTAGACCACCAGCGCCGGGTTTTCGCTGCCGTCATCGTTGATCAGGTCGAGATCGTTGGCGTAGTCGTCGCCGACCGTCTGCACGAAATCGAGGTTCGACCAGCCCCGCTCAGCGGCGAAGGCAAGCTGGCGTTCGACAGGACTGCGCCCCAGGATCTTCAACGATACACGCTGCGCGATATCCGCGCCGTTGCCGTTCACCGCACCCAGCCAGTTGGTGCACATCGAGCATGGACGCGCGCGCTGCGGTCCGTACATCCAGAAATAGGCGACCAACGTGTGCTTGTCGCCGAACAGATCGATCAGACCCAGTTCGTCGCCATTGGCATCCCGGAATCGATAGTCCTTCTCGATCACCGGGCCGGGCGGAAGCGAGCGCCGCTGCTCCACCAGTCTGGTCATATGACGGCGGAATTCGATCTCTTCAACCAGAAGTGCGCGACGTGCCTCCTGGTACGCGGCGCTCTCTCCGGGAAAGTGGGGATATGGAAGGCGGGCCAGTTCGCCGGCGGGCGTAAGAACGGATTTTTCCATGCTCTTTCTCCTTTCGGTTTATTCCTCAAGGACGAATGGCCGTGCGCGGTTCCGACATCCTGGCTCGAAAGAAGCGGCTAAAGCAGACCGAGCAGGCGTCTCACATCTTCGGCTGTGGCGGCGACAAGCGCGCCCTCGGGACCCTTCATCGGCCGTTCCGGCCAGAAGATGGTGCGCATGCCGGCGGCAAGTCCGGCGCGCGAGCCGGTAAAGCTGTCTTCCATCACGAATGTATCGGCCGGATCGATACCGGTAAGCCAGGCCGCACGAAGGAAAGGCTCGGGATGCGGCTTGCCCTCGGCGACGTCGTTGCGTGACACCGTCTTGAAGCCCGGCTCGACGATGCCGACTGCGCGCAGATTAGCATCGACGATCAGGCGGTCGGAGTTCGACACGATCGCCTGCGCCACGCCGAGGCGTTGCAGATCGCGGAAAATCTCCAATGCACCGGGACGCGGCTTCAGCCTCGGCGCATGTTCGAGGTAGTAGCTGTATTTCCGCCTGATCCAATCATCGTAAGGGAGTTTCAGGCCGAACTCGTCGCGCATCATTTCGTAGACAGGCCATGCGGCAATGCCGAGCACTCGTTCGTGCAGATCGGCAGGTGGAGCGATGCCAACGCTCCTCATGGCCGACACAAGCGCTTCGTCATGAAGCGGCTCGCTGTCGATCAGCGTGCCGTCCATGTCCCAGTAAACCGCCTTTGGCGTCATCGTGCGTTCCTTGTTCCTCCCCCCCTTCTGCACATTTCGCGGCGCAAATCGACGCTGAAGTGCCAATTGCCTGCAGAAATCCGGGAGTTCGTGGTTTCCCTGCGTCACGCGGCCGACTGTGCCGCCAGCGCTGTTGCGAAACCCCGCGGCAATCTTTCGCTCTGCGGCACCACCCGGACATGGAGCGGTCGTGCGCTGCCGCGGATCGCAACCTCATGCTCCTCGTATGGCGAGAGATCGAGGCCGGAAAGCCTGACTACCGTATCGGATACTACGATGGCGGCGTTGAATTCCTTGGCCGTCGTCTCCAGCCGGCTCGCGACGTTGACGGTATCGCCGATCGCCGTGACGTTCATGACGCCGCCATAGCCCATTGCCCCGACGATCGCAGGCCCGGCATGAATGCCTATCGCGACCCGGAGCGGCGCGGGAATCTCGCCGGCGAGCTCTTCACTCAACCGGTCGAGTTCGTTGATGATAGCAGCGGAGGCCTCGAGAGCCTGACGACAGGCGTCCGCCGCCGAACTATCGAGCCCGAACAACGCCATCGCCCCATCGCCGATGAACTTGTCTAGCCGCCCGCCCGCTTCCTCGACCGCCTTGCCGACGATGGCAAAATAGCGGTTAAGCAGGAACACGATGTCATAGGGCAGCCGCCGGTCGGCGAGCGCGGTGAAGCTTCTGATGTCGCAGAAGAGGACCGCGATTTCACGTTCGCGGCCTGGGGTCGCGGTTCTTACGCCTGCCGGCAGCGCGCGCTCTCGGTCTGCCGCGAGAAGGGGAAGCACGGTGAGATTGCCGGTGGGCCGCAGCTGGCAGGCCAGCCGCACGTCCGGCCCGGCGTGAATTCGCGTGAGGGTTGCGCTCTCGACCGGCCCGGCGTCGGGAAGTTCATCGCTACCCGCCGTGACCCGGACACGGCAGGTGGAGCAGCGCCCCCGGCCACCGCAAACGGAATAGTGCGGGATGCCGCCGATGCGACTGGCCTCGAGGACGCTGGTGCCCTTGGGGACCCTGACGGACTGCCCGCTTTCGTAACGGACCTCGATCCTGTTGCGGCGAGCCAGCGTCTGGCGCAGTCCGCGCAGCAACAGCGTCGACAGGATCGCCGCTGCCGCTATCGCATAGGCCATATGCAGAAGCGCGTCTTTCGTTGCGTACGCTTCGGTAACCCGTTCTAGCGTGAGGCCCTCCGGCAAGGGAGGCCGCGCGAGCCCCTCCAAGGCCTTGCCCGCGTCGGCGAAACCCAGAAGTCCCAGCACCGGAAGGAGGACGGCGCCGATCAGCAGATATGGCGCGAAGGCGGGATACCAATCGCGGTAGCGCAGCCAGAAATGCAGCCCGAGACAGCCATGCGCCCAGATGACGAGCAGCGCCACCACCTGCTTCAGCCCTACCAATGGCGCATCGATCCACAGGGAGCGGACGACGAATTCGTAGTCGATATCGGTGCCCGTCATCGTGCTGTAGACACGGGTTCCGATGACATGCTCGGCGATCAGCAGCGGGATGAAAAGCCCGAGCACGGTCTGCGCCGCCTCCTTGAACGGCATGCGCAGCGTGCGCCGGAGGTAGAGCGTGCGCAGGACCAACACGACATGTATCGTCGCAGCGCCGTAGAGCAGGATGGCTCCGGGAACGCTGCGCCATGGGTTCATCAGCCACCGGAGCGCGGCATCGGCCGTCTCGATGGAGAAAAGGTTCAGCGCGAGGTTGGTGATGTGCATGGTCACGAAGACCATAAGGATCAGGCCCGATATGAGCCGTGCCGAACGCAGCAACTGCTCGCCGGACTTTTTGCCGCTTGTGCCGTGCGTGGGGATTGAGGTCATGCGGCCAGCCGGTTTTTCATGTCCGCAGGTTGGCAGGGTAAAGGCGCGGCTTCAATGGGGTGCCGAAAGACGCAGTGTACCGCCTTCGGCAACGGTACTAGCCCTACGAAACCTCTTCTCGCATTCCCTGAGGGGGAGACGGCCCGGGCGAAAGTCACAGAACCGGAATCGACGCCGGCGCTGGTAACGCAGGCCGGAACGCTAAAATTCAGGTCGTGCCTGCCTCGGCAGTGACCGGAGCTTCTTTCTCGGCAGCCGCTTCTTCCGCTTCCTTGCGCTCGCGTGCGAGTCGCTCGGCTTCGCGCTTTCGCTCCACCCAGCGCGCCGCCCAGATCGACACCTCGTAAAGAATGATCGTCGGCACTGCCAATCCGATCTGGCTAACAGGGTCGGGCGGGGTCAGGACGGCCGCGACGACAAAGGCGATGACGATCGCCCATTTGCGCTTGTCCGCGAGCGCCTGCGAGGACAGCATCCCGACGCGCGCCATCAGTGTCGTGACCACGGGAAGCTGAAACACCAGACCGAAGGAAAAGATCAGCGTCATGATGAGGCTGAGATATTCCGAAACCTTCGGCAGCAGCGAGATCTGGACTTCGCCTTCGCCACCGCTCTGCTGCATGGCGAGGAAGAACCACATCACCATCGGGGTGAAGAAGAAGTAGACGAGCGCAGCGCCCATGAGGAACAGGATGGGCGAGGCGATCAGGAACGGCAGGAACGCGTTCCTTTCGTTCTTGTAGAGGCCCGGCGCGATGAACTTGTAGATCTGCGTGGCGATCAGCGGAAAGGCGATCACGAGGCCGCCGAACATGGCAAGCTTGATCTGGGTGAAGAAGAATTCCTGCGGCGCGGTGTAGATCAGTTCGACCGTCTGGTCATCCAGACCAGCCCAGGAAACCGCCCACTGGAAGGGAATGACGAGCAAGTTGAAGAGCTGCTTGGCGAAGAAGAAGCAGACCAGGAAAGCGATAAAGAAGCCACCGATCGACCACATCAGCCGTTTGCGCAGCTCGATCAGGTGCTCGATGAGTGGGGCCGAAGACTTGTCGACCTCGTCCTGATCGGTGTTGGTCACGGCGCGCTGCTTTCGGTTTTTTTCTTGCGTGGCGCAGCCTTCGGCTTTGCCTCCGCCACGGCTTCTTCAAGCGGCACGGTCTCAGCGACGGGAGCCTTCGCCACCTTTTCGGCCTTTGGTTTTGCCTTTTTGGCAGCGGGCTTGACCGCGGCTTCCTGCGGCGCAGCGGGTGAAGGCGGTGCGGAAGGGTCGGGCACGCCGACAGCCGCTGCAACCACCCCCGACGCTGCCGGAATGGCAGAAGACGGTTCCTCGTTTGTCGGCCCTGCCTTCAGCGGCTCGGCCGCATGGGTAACCGGCGAGGCTGACTCGGGAGGTTTTGGCTTCAGCGTGTCGAGCCCGGACCGCACGTCGGCCGCGGCCTTCTCGAATGGATTCAGCTGCTTCTTGATCTCGTTGGCCGGATTGAGGCTCTTGAGCGAATCCACCGACTTCTTGACGTCGTCAAGTTCGGCCTCCTTGAGCGCGTCGTTGAACTGACGCTGGAAGTCGCCGGCCATGGAGCGCAGCTTGGCCGTAGTGCGGCCGAAGGTGCGCAGCATTTTCGGCAAATCCTTCGGGCCAACGACCACGATCATGATGACCGCAATCACCAGCATCTCGGTCCAGCCGATCTCAAACATGGCTTTCGTTCCGGCTTCCAGGCAGGCCGATCATTCCGCGAACGGAATTCAGCTCTTCGAGGCCTTTTCCTTGCCAGCGGTCACCGATTCGTCCACGCGATGTTCGACCGTCTTGGGCTCGTCGGCCGTATCGTCGTCGGCCATGCCCTTTTTGAAGCTCTTGATGCCCTTGGCCATGTCACCCATCAGCTCAGGAATCTTGCCACGGCCGAAGACCAGGAGCACGACGACCAGCACGATCAGCCAGTGCCAGATTGAAAAGGAACCCATTGTTACATTCTTCCTGTTTTTCCCTGGCTACGATCTATGCGTTTTCGTCGCCAGTTTCAAACACAAGTACGTCAGACTTGCGCAATGAAAGCCAGATATCTCGTGCACCGGAGGACAAAGCGCCGCAGCGGATGCGCGCCCTGACCGGTTTTTCCGCGCCGGAAACCGCAAACTCAAGCAGTTCGACGACGCCCAGATAGCGCCTGGACAGGATTCGCGCCTGGAAATCGTGGCCTTCGTCGCCGATCTCGAAGCCGGAAAGCCTGACGGCTACCGTCACTTTTACGCCGTCCGGGATGCCGGGAACCTCGATCATTCCGACCGGCGTGTCTGCAAAACCTCCGGAAACCCGGGCATCGAACAGGTTCAGTTCGGAGAAGAAGCCCGCGACAAACAGGTTGGCTGGGTTGAGGTACAGATCCTCGGCGCGGCCGGCCTGGACCAGACGGCCGGCCTTCAGAAGTGCGATCCGGTCGCCCAGGCGCATCGCTTCCTCTGCGTCATGTGTGACGACGATGGCCGTGGCGCGGCTTTCGCGCAGGATCGCAAGCGTTTCGGCCCTGACGCTATCCTTCAGCCGTGAATCGAGCCCTGAGAAGGGTTCGTCCATCAGAAGAACGGCGGGGCGAGGCGCAAGGGCGCGGGCCAGCGCCACGCGCTGCTGTTCACCACCGGACAGCAGGTGCGGAAGTGAGCCGGCGCGATGCTCCAGTCCAACGCGCGCCAACGCGATCAGCGCCTCGCGACGTGCGTCCTCGCGCGCCATGGCCGTCAGGCCGAAGCGGACATTGTCGAGGATGGTGAGGTGCGGAAACAGCGCATAGTCCTGGAAGACAAGGCCGATTGAACGCTGTTCCGGCGGCAGGAAGGTCGAGGGGCCGGCGATCTCGCGGTCGTTGAGCAGCACGCGGCCGGATGTCTGCGGCTCGATGCCCGCAGCAATGCGTAGGAGCGTCGTCTTGCCCGAGCCGGAGGGTCCGAGAAGGCAAAGGACTTCGCCGGGCTCGGCGGAGAACGAGACATCCGATAAGGTATCGCGTCCCGCGCTGAAGGCGTGGCTGATGTGCTCGAACGCCAGCCGCGCGGCAAACGTAACGCCCGCGGTCACTCGTGAAGGCGCGGACGCTACCTCAAAATCACTGCGCTGGACCTTCAAACCACGCTCCGGGGGACCTCAGGCAACACAGCCGTCCCCGATCGTGGGTCAATCATCTGTGACCTTGGGTGTCAACAGACCGAGTTCCTCGAGGTCGACGTCGGTCATCGGATCCTCGTCCTCGGTCAAGAGATCCGGATCACTTGGCGGTACCGGTATAGAGAAGTTCGCCGGCATGCGGGTCGAGAGCAGGCCGGCCCCCTTCAGCTCGTCGATACCTGGCAGGTCGCGAAGTTCCTCAAGCGCGAAGTGATCGAGGAAGCTGTCGGTGGTGCCATAGGTGACGGGGCGGCCCGGAGTGCGGCGGCGGCCGCGCATGCGGATCCAACCGGTTTCCATGAGCGTGTCGAGTGTGCCCTTGGACGTCTCGACGCCGCGAATGTCCTCGATCTCGGCTCGGGTGACCGGCTGGTGGTAGGCGATGATGGCCAAGACTTCGAGCGCTGCGCGCGACAGCTTTTTCTGCTGGACGCTGTCACGGCTCATCAGGAAGGCGAGGTCGCCTGCTGTGCGAAATGCCCAGCCGTCACCGACATGCACGAGGTTGACGCCGCGACGCTCGTAAGTCTGCTGAAGCTCGGCCATGACAGCCGGAACGTCGATGCCGTCGGGCAAACGCTGGCCGATCTGCTTTTCGCTCACAGGTTCCGCGCTGGCAAAGATGATGGCCTCGGCCATGCGCACGGCCTCGGCCATGTGCAGCCGCTCGGCCGGGTTGCGAACCATGGTTTCATCCGCCTCATCAGCCTCGACAGCGGTGTCGGAGAGCGGAAACGGGACGATAGAGCCGCCTTCGGTCATGCTACCACCTCGATGGTTTTTCTGGCCTCTTGCTGCCGCCCGCGAAGATACAGCGGAGCGAAGGCCTCATCCTGGCGCGCCTCAAGCATGCCTTCCCGGATGAGCTCAAGGCTTGCGGCAAAGGAACTGGCGATCGCGGTGGCGCGATCTTCCGGGCTTGCCAGATAGTCGATGAGGAACTTGTCGAGCGCCGTCCATTCCTTCAGGTCGCCCACCATGCGGGTAAGGATGTCGCGCGCGTCCTTGAGCGACCAGACGCCGCGCTTGGCGATGCGCACATGATCAACCGCCTGGCGCTGACGCTGCGAAGCGTAAGCGGTGAGCAGGTCGTAGAGCGTCGCGGACCATTCGTTGCGCTTTTCGATGATCACGAGTTCAGGCATGCCGCGCGCAAAGACGTCGCGTCCAAGCCTGTTGCGGTTGACGAGCCGAGCGGCAGCGTCGCGCATCGCTTCCAGACGCTTGAGGCGGAACTGCAGGACGGCAGCCATTTCCTCGCCGCTCTCGCCCTCCTCGCCGGGCTGCTTGGGAATGAGCAGCTTGGACTTGAGGAAGGCCAGCCAGGCAGCCATGACGAGATAGTCGGCGGCGAGTTCGAGCCGCAGCTTGCGAGCGGTTTCGATGAATACTAGATATTGCTCCGCAAGCGCAAGCACCGAAATCCGGGCCAGATCGACCTTCTGGCTGCGCGCCAAGTGCAGCAACAGGTCGAGCGGACCCTCGAAGCCGGCGACATCGACCACAAGCGACGGATCGTCGGTCGCCCGCGATTCGTCGTTGTCCGCGGCCCAGAGGCGGTCCATCGGTGCGGCCTTGCCCGCCTTGATCTCCGTGGCTTCCGCCAAGGTCGTATCCTTCTGCTACGCCACTGCCGTCTCGCGGAAGTAGGTCGCGAACTCTGCGCGGATTTCCGCTTCGTCGGCGTTGTCTCGGTCCTTGATGAAGGAAAGCGCGCGCTTCGCCCTCTCAAGGGACAGTCCCTGGAGGCCCTTGGTGCGGGACGCGATGCCCGCCATTTCCTCCATTTCCCCATTGCAGTGAAGGACGATATCGCAGCCCGCCGCAAGGATCGCGGCGGCTTTCGACGGGAAATCCCCAGAAAGCGCCTTCATCGAGGTGTCGTCGCTCATCAACAGGCCGTCGAAGCCGATTTCGCCGCGAACCACTTCCTCGATGACCTTGCCGGAGGTGGTCGCCGGATTGTCGGGATCAATCGCACTGAAAATGACATGGGCCGTCATTGCCATCGGCAGATAGGCAAGTTCTCGGAACGGCACGAAGTCGTGGCGCTGCAGGTCGCCAAGCTTCGTATCGACAGTCGGCAACTCGAAATGCGTATCGGAGAAGGCGCGCCCATGTCCGGGGATATGCTTCATCACGGGCAACACCCCACCGGACATCAGCCCCTCAGCGGCGGCGCGGCCGAGAGCGGTCACCGCCTCCGGCTTCTTGCCGTAGGCGCGCGCGCCGATGACGTCGCTGGCGCCTTCAATAGGCACGTCGAGAACCGGCAGGCAATCCGCCGTGATGCCGTACCGCAGCAGGTCGAAGGCATGGAGCCGGGCAAGCAGCCATGTTGCGCGTTCACCGGCCTCGTGGTCGTCCTGCCAGATCGCGCCAAGCGCTGCGCCGGCGGGATAGTTCGGAGCAAGCGGCGGGCGGATGCGCTGGACGCGACCGCCTTCCTGATCGATGAAGACAGGTGCATCGGGACGGTTCACGCAATCGCGCATCTCGGCGACCAGATCGCGGATCTGTTCGGGTTCGCCGATGTTGCGGGCGAAGAGGATGAAGCCCCAAGGGACTTCGCCTCGGTAGAAGCGGACTTCTTCGCGGCTGAGCGACTTGCCGTGACAGCCGAGGATCATGGCTTTTGATTCGGTCATCTGGCGATTTTACCCGGAAGCACGAGCTGCCGCATCCCCGAAATAAGGGCATATCCAGACAACCAAACGGCGCGGTAGAGATCGCGCCGTTCAGGTTTCGAAAGGTTTTCCAGCGCTATCGCGAGACGAAACAGTTGCCGCCGGCGGCCTTGTAGGTCTCGCAGAGATTGATCGCCTCGTTGCGGGTTCCGGCCGGCACACGGACGCGCCAGAACGTACCCTTGCCGGCGATCTCGGCCTTGACGATGTTGACCTCGCGGCCCTGCAGCACGCTGCCATAGCGGCGTACCAGGTCCTGATAGGATGACTGCGCTGCAGCCTCGCTCGGCTGCGATGCGATCTGCATGGCCCAGCTTGCGCCTGCCGTCGCGGCATTTGTCGTAGCAGCAGCGACCTGGGTAGGTGCGACTTCTCCGACAACATCGACTGGCTGGTCCGCAGGCCGCAGCGGTGCGACAGGCGCAGTCTCAGGCATCGGCGCGGAGTCAGGGATGGCAGCCGTCTGCGTGGGAGCTGGAACGGCTGCCGTTTCCTCCGGGACCGGAGCGAGAGCAGGCGCCGCTTCGGGCAGGGCACCAGTCGATTCGGGCGCGACCGTCGACGGCGCGGCGGCGGCGATCGTATCCGTCTGCTCGTTGGACGGGGCCATCTCGACCTCGTCCTCGCGCGGCACCAGCGTTCCGTCAGGCTTCACCACCATCGTGCGGACTTTGCGCGGGGCAACGGCCGTCAATTCGGCGTCCGTCTGGCCTTCGGCGTCCTGGACGATCTGTTCGATGCGGTCCTCGCTCTTGCCGGACGCCGTGACCGGGTCCTCCTCAACCGGCGGAGGCGTGACGTCCATCGGCTCCTCGGCGGTGGTGACGAGCTTTTCCTGCGGCGCATCGCCGTTGCCGGTTTCACCCGCAACGGTGTCATAGACCTTGCTGTCCTGGTTGGGCACCGTGGTGCCGCCCGGATTTTCGGGCCTGACCTTCACGGGGCCTTCATCGGCCTTGACGATGGTCGGAACATCGCTGCCCGCGCCGCCGCCGAAAGACAGGGCAAAGGCACCAATGGCGCCAACAAGTACCACGCCGCCAAGGATACCTGCGATCAGCAGGCCGCGCGACGGCGATTTGCGGGGGGCCTTCTCCGCGAATTGCTGCGGCGCGATCTCCTGTTCGAATTCAGGGTCGTAGTCATAGGCGTCGGCATATTGCGTGCCGGAGGCCGCACGACCGCCATAAAGATCGTCCGGATCCAGCGAGAATGCTCCTTGGCCGAAGTCGTCCTCGACAGGGCGGGAAGGAGCCTGACGAGCGCCCGAAGGCGTTGCTATCACGCCGGCGTTCTCAAACGGACGGGCCTGATAGGCGCGGGTGCTGAATCCGCCAGCAAGTGGATCCTGATAGCCTGCGAAGGCCTGGGCGGCGGGCTGCTCGGTATTGATCTCGTTGAGCAGGCTCGAGAATTCGGCATCGAGGTCGTCATAGGCCGCCGCTGGCGGAAGCTCTTCTTCCTCCGGCAGTTCCGGAATATCGAGATCGTCGGCTAGGGCGATCGCCTGATCATGAACCTCCACCGTTTCGACTTCGGGCTGATCCTCGAACAGGTCGGAGATATCGATGTCGCCATCGACCTCGTCCTCTGGCTGGTGGCCATAACCGGTCGCCGAGCCGTATGTAGCGACCGGCTCCTTGCGCGAATATTTCTCCGCAAGCTGGGTGATGATGTCGAGCGGATCCTCGGTCAGCGGATTGCCGCGCACGACCGGATCGCGATGCGGGCTGAACTGGCCTTCCTCGACGAGCGGACGTGCCGGTTGCGGCGAACCGAGCCGAGCGGCGGCAGCGCCGATGGCTGCACCGGCGATGGCTTCGCGATAAGACGACGCAGGTGCCGGCTGAATGGGTTCTTCAACGAGTTCGTCAAACGCCAGATCGAGATCGACCGGCTCCTGAGCCTCATGGCGCGCGTCGTAGCCCGACTCGAGGTCACGACCGGTGTCATCCGGATAAGCCCTGGAGTACTCGTCGGAATAGTCAGGGGCGTAGGCTATATCCTGATCGGCCGCCGTTCCCTCGGTTTCCGACGCAAAAGCCTCGTCCAGCTCCCATTTCAGATTGTCGTCGATGTCGGCCGGGTGCGCCGGGGCATCAAAGGCGACAGGCTCTGGCTTGGGAGCTTCGATCGGCTGGTAGACGGTAGCGCCGGACGTTCCAAAGATATCGGCGGTCGAGTAGGAGGGCGCAGAGTAGGACGGCGTGAAGGAAGGAACCTCAAAAGCCGGCTCCGGCTGGACAACGACCGGAGCCTCGACCGGCGCAGCCTTCTTGTTGCCGAGCAGCGCATTGAGTTCGTCCTCGAGGTTGAACTCCGGTTCGGCGGGCGCGGCAACCGCCTCGCGCTGGCGGAACGCTTCAGCAGCGACATCCATGGGCGATGTCGGCAGCTTGCGTGGCACATAGGCGGGGATGGATAGCTCGACGTTCGAGGCCGTGACCGGAGCGGGCTTCTCGGCCACCGGCTCCGGCTGGACCATGGCAGGCTCGTCGAACGGCTCAGCGGAAGCGACTGCCACCGGCTCGTCCTGTGTGATGCCGAAATCGACATCGTCGAATGACATGTCATCTGCCGGTAGAGACACGGTCTCGGTAGTGTGCGTATCGTCCAGACGCAGTTCATCCATGCCAAAATCGAATGCTTCCGCAGCGATTTCGGGAAATGCATCTTCCATTTCGGGGGCAGTTTCCGGGGCTGCTGCAGCGGAATTCTCTTCTGCGAGCCGGAAATCCGCATCGTCGAACATGTTGAAGTCGAGGTCGGCAGCTTCCGCAGCGGCCGTCTCTGGGTGCGCCTCTGTCTCGACCGTCGACGTCGCAGCCGACGGCGCGGTCGTGGTGCTGGGCTCAGCCGGCAAATCGAGGAAGCTCATGTCGATTTCGGCGAGCGCGGCATCGAAATTCGCGTCAAAATCGTCGATGGCGACGGCTTCTGGCGTGACCGGCAAGGCAGGCTGCTGCGAAGGAGAAGCCGCCACCGCGTCGAGCGCCCTGAAATGGTCGTCCGTCATGGTGAAATCGAGGTCGATTTCAGCAGGCTCCTGCCACTGCTCACGCCCAGAAGAGTTGTCATTCGGAACTGCTGCAAAAGCCGCGTCCAGATCGCCATCAAAGGAAAAATCCGGCTCCGCGATAGCGGCCGGCTCGTGCGACAGGGGGGCCGCCTCAAATGCGTCGCCGAAGTCGAAATCCACGTCTGCAAACTCAGGCGCCGAAGCGTCGTCGATGGACAAGTCGTGGGCAGGCTGAGCGTATCGCTCCTCATCCACATCAAACCCGCCGAGCAGTTCCTTCTCGAGGTCGAGGCTGAAATCCTCCTCGTCCGCCGCCTGCTCAAACGGTACCGGCGCTTCTACGGGGGCAAGCCTCGACAACGGCTGGACCGAAGCCGGCTCCGGGCGCTTTGCCGGCTGGCGAGGGTCGAAGCCCATGATGCGGGTCAGCTCCGCAAAGGGATCGTCGTCCGAAAGGTCGACCTGATTGGCGATTTTCAGCTGGTTGTTGTCTGCCATGTCTTCCCGAACTCGCACACATTCGGACGCCTTGGCGTCGCGCAGGTTTTGGTCCCTACCAGCGCAATGTGGGCAAATGGTGACAGGTTTTTGTCCGGTTTCGGCCTAGCGCATCTCGGTTGGCGCTTCCGCTCCGATCAACGCCAGGCCTGATGTCAACACATCCGAAACAGCCTGCACCAGCCCGAGTCTGGCATTGGTCAATTCTGGTTCGTTAACCTTAACAAAACGTAAGTCCACGTTGTCCGTGCCACGATTCCACTGACTGTGGAACGCGCTGGCCAGGTCATAGAGGTAGAACGCCATGCGGTGTGGCTCGAGCGCAATTGCTGCCGATTCGATCATCCGGGGGTATTCGGCGAGCTTACGGATCAGCGCGAGCTCGCCCTCGTCTGCCAGCAAGCCGCTTGCCGATTGCAGCGTTTTGCGGGTGAATTCCTGGCCGGGGAGTTGCTCCTTCGCCTGCCGGAAAACCGAATGGCAGCGCGCCGAGGCGTACTGCACGTAGAAGACCGGGTTGTCCTTCGACTGCTCGGTCACCTTGGCGAAGTCGAAGTCAAGCGGGGCGTCGTTCTTGCGGTAGAGCATCATGAAGCGAATCGGATCGCGCCCGACCTCGTCCACCACATCGCGAAGGGTGATGAAATCGCCGGAGCGCTTCGACATGCGGACAGGCTCGCCGTCGCGGAAGAGCTTCACCAACTGGCAGAGAAGCACCGTAAGCTCCACGCGGCCTTCGGTGACCGCCTTGGCGAGTGCTTCCATGCGCTTGACATAGCCGCCGTGATCGGCGCCCAGCACGAAGATCAGCTTCTCGAAGCCGCGATCCACTTTGTCCTTCAGATAGGCAACGTCGGCGGCGAAATAGGTGTAGGAACCATCAGACTTGACCAGCGGCCGGTCCATGTCGTCGCCGACCTCGGTGGAGCGGAACAGCGTCTGCTCGCGGTCCTCCCAGTCGTCAGGCTTCTCGCCCTTCGGCGGCGGCAGCGTGCCTTTGTAGATGTGCCCCTTGAGGGTGAGGTCGCTGATGGCCTCGCGGATGGCCTTGGCATTATCGGCGTGCAAAGTCCGCTCGGAGAAGAACACCTCGTGGTGGACGTTCAGCAGAGCCAGATCCTCGCGGATCATGACCATCATGGCCGCAACAGTGCGATCCTTGACGATGGCCAGAGCCTCGTCTTCCGGCATCTGCAGCAGCTTGCGCCCGAAATCGGCGGCAAGGTCCTGGCCGACCGGTACGAGGTAGTCACCCGGATATAGGCCGGACGGAATCTCGCCCATGTCGTCGCCAAGCGCCTGCCGGTAGCGCAGGAAGGCGGAACGGCCGAGCACGTCGATCTGCGAGCCGGCATCGTTGATCAGGTATTCCTTGGTGACGTCGTAGCCCGCAAAGGCAAGCAAGTTCGCCAGCGCATCACCCACGACCGCGCCGCGGCAATGGCCGACATGCATGGGGCCGGTCGGGTTGGCGGAGACGTATTCGACGTTGGTCTTCCTGCCGCCGCCGACGGTGGAGCGGCCGTAATTCTTACCGTCCGCGATGATCGATGCGAGGTGAACCTGCCAGAAAGCGTCGGAAAGTTTGAGGTTGACGAAGCCCGGACCGGCAACATCGACCTTGACGACATCCTTGTCCTGCCGAAGGACGGCAGCGATCGTTTCAGCCAGCGCGCGCGGATTCTGGCCCGTGGGCTTGGCAAGGACCATCGCAGCGTTGGTCGCCAGGTCGCCATGGCTGGCATCTCGCGGCGGCTCGACGGCAATGCGCGACAAGTCGAGGCCGGCCCCGTCCTTGTCCTTTAGCCCCAGTTCCTGAACGACCCTTACGACCCGCTCGTTGAAATCGGCGAAGATATTCATTGTCATCTCTGGAAATTGGCACGGCGGCGCGAATGCCGCATTCTTGCGGCGCCCTAGCTTAAATCGGGCGTATGGTCAAACAAGCGACGATGCTCCTTGAGCGCGTAGGTGTCGGTCATGCCAGCCAGGAAATCCGCGACATCGCGCGCCTTGATGCGGTCCCCAGCGCGGTCCAGGCCCTCGCGCCAGCCCTCGGGCATACGTCGTGGCTCGGCGAAATAGGCGTCGAAGAGGTCAAGCACCACGCGCTCGGCGTCGGCCCGGACACGCATGACATCCGGCGCCCGGTAAAGGTGCTTGTAGAGGAACGCCTTGAGCTCCTTCTCCTGCTCGCCGAGCGCTTTGGAAAAGGTCACCATCGTCTCGCCGGCGTTGCGCACATCATCGGCGCTTTCCGGCTGCAGGCGAGCCAGACGGGCTGTAGTGGTTGTAATGACATCCTCGACCATGACCGTAATCTGGCGACGCATCAGTTCGTGGCCGACACGAACAGGGTCGAGATGTGGGTAGCGTTCGCGAACGCTCTTCAGGATGCCGACAGGGAGGCTAACGCTCTCCAGCATGTCCAGCGAGAGCAGGCCGGCGCGCAGGCCGTCATCGATATCGTGCGTATTGTAGGCGATGTCGTCGGCGATCGCGGCGCATTGGGCTTCCAGACTCGCATATTTGTCGAGCCACAGGTCGAATAACGCCGAAAAATCCCGGATCGCCTGCGGGACCGGCCCTTTCAGGCCCTTGCTCGAGGAGTCCGTTAGCGGGCCGTTGTGCTTGACCAGCCCCTCCAGCGTCTCCCAGCTGAGGTTGAGGCCGTCGAACTCGGCGTAGCGGCGTTCCAGCCGGGTCACGATGCGCAGCGACTGGGCGTTGTGGTCGAAACCGCCCCATGTCGCCATCTTCAGGTTCAGCGCATCCTCGCCCGTGTGGCCGAAGGGCGTGTGGCCGAAGTCGTGCACCAGCGCGATCGCCTCGGCGAGATCCTCGTCACAACGGAATGCCCGGGCGAGCGCACGGGCTATCTGCGCGACCTCGATCGTATGGGTCAGGCGTGTGCGGTAATGGTCTCCCTCGTGTGCGATAAAGACCTGCGTCTTGTGCTTGAGACGCCGGAAAGCGGTCGAATGGATGATCCGATCGCGGTCACGCTGGAAAGGCGTCCGGGTCGGGCTTTCCGGCTCCGGCTGCAGACGGCCGCGCGTCTGGGCGGGGTCGCATGCATAGGGCGCTCGGGGGCGATAGCCAAAGCCTATGTCGCCAAGCTCCGTCGTCATGGCTCCGCCCGTTGACTTGTCCCGCACTCGTTCATAGCTATGATGCAAACAGAAACGCAAGGTGACGCCGAGGGCGATACCATGGGCGCTGACGCCAAGACCACGATGAAAGTCGACGTGACCGACGCCGCCGCCAAGCGCGTGGCAAAGATCGTCGCAGGCGAACCGGGAAAGATTGCGCTGCGCGTGTCGGTCGAAGGCGGCGGCTGCTCCGGCTTTTCCTACAAGTTCGATCTGGTCGATTCCAGGAACGAAGACGACGTCGCCATCGAGAAGCACGGCGCAACCGTCCTGATCGACGACCTGTCGTTGGTCTATATGGGCGGCTCTGTCATCGACTTCGTCGACGACCTTATGGGCCAGTCCTTCCAGATCAAGAATCCCAATGCAGTCGCGTCATGCGGCTGCGGGACCAGTTTCTCCATCTGAGACAATCTGAAACTGTCTCCCGCGAGGCGCAATCGCGCGTCCGGCGCGTGCACATCATTTTCCGCGTAGGCGTATATCACTGATATATCTACAGTGGATCAATAATACCCAGAACTGTTTCAGCAGGTCAGGTTGGCGGCGTTCCGTTCTCGGCGAGGACAGCGCCCGCCAAATAGAGCGAGCCGCCAATAAGGATACGCGGCGCAATTTCCTTGCTATCCCACGTGTCGCGCAGCAGCATCAGCGCATTGGCGACCGACGCCACGGGTTCGGCTGAAAGACCCGCCTCCTGTGCACGAAGCGCGAGTTCCGTATTGGGAACGCCGGCCTCGGACATGCTGACCGGAACCGTGTAGACGTGCCGCGCCATGCCGTGGAAGGCGCGGAAAT
This sequence comes from Mesorhizobium quangtriensis, assembly GCF_040081925.1. NCBI lineage: Bacteria > Pseudomonadati > Pseudomonadota > Alphaproteobacteria > Hyphomicrobiales > Phyllobacteriaceae > Mesorhizobium > Mesorhizobium quangtriensis. The sequence goes on along the minus strand of NZ_JBEBMF010000001.1, from coordinate 225,430 downwards.
AGCCCGCCTGGTCCTTGGTGTTGATCATGCCTGCGATGAGGAAAAGTGGCCGGGGCTGCCTTTCCTCCTGCTCGACCAGCGCCTCGGCGACGACCATGCCCGCGCCGGGGTTGTGTCCGCCGTCGAGCCAGATTTCCGCGCCCTTAGGCGCAAGATCGACCAGATGACCATACTGCAGCCTTTGCATGCGCCCCGGCCACGAAGCGCTGCGCATCGCGCGCTCCGCCGCTGCGTGATCGATGTCAAAACCGGCCAGGCGCACCGCAGCGATCGCCGCTGCCGCGTTGGCGTATTGGTGACGTCCCGGAAGGATCGGCGACGGCAGATCCATCAGGCCATCGCTATCCTGATAGACCATCCGGCCGTTCTCCTCGTAGGCGAGGAAATCCTGACCGTAGATCTGGACCGGGCAGTCCAGCCGCTCTGCCGTCTCCTCCAGCACAATCCGCGCAGCATCGGTTTCCTGCGCGCCTATCGCCACCGGACAGCCACGCTTGATGATGCCGGCCTTTTCGGCCGCGATCAGTTCAACCCGATCGCCGAGATAGGCTTCATGGTCGAGCGAAACCGGCATGATGAGGGATACGGCGGGGCTCTGGATTACGTTGGTCGCGTCGAAACGACCGCCGAGCCCGACTTCGAGGATTACCGCGTCTGCGGGATGTTCAGCGAACAGCAGGAAGCCGACCGCCGTCAGGATTTCGAAGACTGTGATGGTTTCGCCGCGATTGGCCTCCGCCACCCGCGCGATGGTCTTGGCCAGCAACTCGTCATCCACTAGTCGCCCGCCCCCCTCGGCTGCGAGCCGGTAGCGCTCGTGCCAGTTGACCAGATGCGGCGAGGTGTGGACGTGGACCCGGTAGCCGGCCTCTTCGAGCAATGCCCGCGAAAACGCGGCAGCGGAGCCCTTGCCGTTGGTGCCGGCGATGTGGATGACGGGCGGGAGCTTAAGCTGCGGGTTGCCGAGACGATCCAGCAGCCGCGACACCCGATCCAGCGAAAGGTCATAGCCTTTCGGGTGCAGCGCCATGAGGCGCTCGATTTCCAGATCGGCCAGAAGGGTGGTCATTAGAGGTTCCAGGGCCGGGAATGCCGGCCATTTGCTAGACGCCCGGACGCGCTTCCAGTGCAGGGCGGGCCGGCGGCAGGATTTCCGGCTCGATCGGAGCAACCGGCATCGGCGCCTTCAGCAGGATCTTCAGCAGCCTTGCGATCGTCGAACGCAGTTCGAGGCGAGAGACCACCATGTCGACCATGCCGTGCTCCATCAGATATTCGGCACGCTGGAATCCTTCCGGCAGCTTTTCGCGGATGGTCTGCTCGATGACGCGCGGGCCGGCAAAGCCGATGAGCGCGCCCGGCTCGGCGATATGGACGTCGCCCAGCATGGCGTATGAGGCGGTGACGCCACCCGTCGTCGGGTTGGTCAGTACGACGATGTATGGCAGCCCGGCCTCCTTCAGCCGATCGACACCTACCGTGGTGCGCGGAAGCTGCATGAGCGACAGGATGCCCTCCTGCATGCGCGCGCCGCCGGACGCAGCGAACAGGACCAGTGGCCGCTTCAGGTTCAGCGCGGTCTCGAAGCCGTGGACGATCGCGTCGCCTGCCGCCATGCCGAGCGACCCGCCCATGAAGGCGAAATCTTGCACGGTCGCCACGACGGGCAGACCCTCGACCGACCCGGTCGCGTTCAGGATCGCGTCCTCGAGCTGCGTCTTGGACTTCGCGTCCTTGAGACGATCAGTGTAGCGCTTCTCATCACGGAACTTCAGCGGGTCGAGCGGCACTTTCGGATTTTCGAGTAGGGCATACTCGCCATTGTCAAAGAAGAATCTCAGCCGCTCCTTGGCCGAAATCTTCATGTGGTGGCCGGACGAGGGGATGACGTACTGGTTTTCCTCGAGGTCCTTGTGAAACACCATCTCGCCGCTCTCCGGATCCTTGATCCAGAGGTTTTCCGGTATGTCGCGTCGGCCGAGCATCGAGTTGATGCGGGGGCGGACGAAGTTGGTGATCCAGTTCATCGTGAAACAATCCCGTTTCGGGAGAAGATGGGAAGACTATTCGGCAGCAGCAAGGCGGGCAGAGCGAACGCCCTGCGCCAGCCCGCTGACCAGCGTCGCAACCGCCTCGGCCGGATCGGCGGTCTGGCCGCCCTTGGGATCGAGCACATTGGCGACCGCGTTGACGATGGCCGTCCCCACCACGACACCATCCGCTGACGCGCCGATCGCACGCGCCTGCTCGGCTGTCTTGACGCCGAAGCCAACGCAGACCGGCAGCGCCGTATGCGCCTTGATGCGCGTGACCGCGGTGCCGACCTTTGCCGTATCGGCAAGCGCCGACCCGGTAATGCCGGTCATCGAGACGTAGTAGACGAAGCCGGACGTGTTCTGCAGAACCTTGGGCAGGCGCTTGTCGTCGGTCGTCGGCGTGGCGAGGCGGATGAAGTTGATGCCGGCCTTCAGCGCCGGAATGCACAGTTCCTCGTCCATCTCCGGCGGCAGGTCGACCACGATCAACCCGTCTATGCCGGAAGCCTTCGCGTCGGTGAGGAAGCGGTCGACGCCGTAGATGTAGATCGGGTTGTAATAGCCCATCAGCACGATGGGGGTCTCGTCATCCGACTTGCGGAAATCTGCGGCCATGGCCAGCGTCTTGGCCAGCGTCTGCCCTGCCTTCAGCGCGCGCAGGCCGGCGGCCTGGATCGCCGGCCCGTCGGCCATGGGATCGGAGAAGGGCATGCCGAGTTCAATGATATCGCTGCCGGACTTGGGCAATGCCTGCATGATCCGGAGCGAGGTCGCGTAGTCGGGGTCGCCGCCCATGAAATAGGTGACGAGCGCCGGGCGTCCCTCGGCCTTCAGCTTCGCCATGCGGCGATCGATGCGGGTGTCGGCCATGATCAGATCTCCATGCCCATCATGCCGGCGACGGTGTGCACGTCCTTGTCGCCGCGTCCGGAGAGGTTGACGATGACGATCTGGTCCTTGCCCATGGTCGGCGCGATCTTCATGGCGTGGGCGACGGCATGCGCCGATTCCAGCGCCGGGATGATGCCTTCATATTTCGTGGTGACCTGGAACGCATCCAGCGCCTCATCGTCGAGGATGGGCACGTATTCGACGCGCCCGGTGTCGCGCAGCCACGAGTGTTCGGGGCCGACGCCGGGATAGTCGAGGCCGGCGGAGATGGAGTGGCCGTCGAGGATCTGGCCGTCGGCGTTCTGCAGGAGATAGGTACGGTTGCCGTGGAGGACGCCGGGCTTGCCGGCGTTCATCGAGGCGCAGTGCTCTATGCCGTCCAGGCCACGCCCGCCCGCCTCGATGCCGATGATCTTAACCGAACGGTCGTCGAGGAAGGGGTGGAACATGCCGATGGCGTTCGACCCGCCGCCGACAGCCGCGATGATGGCGTCGGGCAGGCGTCCTTCCTGTTCGAGAATCTGCGCGCGGGCCTCGGTGCCGATGACCGACTGGAAGTCGCGCACGAGTTCCGGATAGGGGTGCGGGCCGGCGGCGGTGCCGATCAGGTAGTAGGTGTCCTCGACATTGGTGACCCAGTCGCGCAACGCCTCGTTCATGGCGTCCTTCAGCGTGCCGTGGCCGGCAGTGACGGGGCGGACTTCCGCGCCGAGCAGCTTCATGCGGAAGACGTTGGGCTTCTGCCGCTCGACGTCGGTCGCGCCCATGTAGACGACGCAGGGGTAGCCGAAGCGGGCCGAGACGGTGGCCGACGCCACGCCGTGCTGGCCGGCGCCGGTCTCGGCGATGATGCGCTTCTTGCCCATGCGCTTGGCGAGCAGGATCTGGCCGAGGCAGTTGTTGATCTTGTGCGAGCCGGTGTGGTTCAGGTCCTCGCGCTTGAAATAGATCTTCGCGCCTCCGAGATGCTTCGTCAGGCCTTCGGCGAAATAGAGCTTCGACGGCCGGCCCGCATAATGCGTGGAGAGCGCGGTCAGTTCGGCCTTGAAGGCAGGGTCGGTCTTGGCCTTTTCCCACTCCTGCTCGAGCTCGAGGATCAGCGGCATCAGCGTCTCGGCGACGAAGCGGCCGCCGAAAATGCCGAACATGCCCTGCTCGTCGGGACCGGTGCGGAAGGAATTGGGCTCTAGTGGCTTGTTCATGGCGTTTCCCGGATGGGCGGCCCGTTCCTGCCGCCGGTCGATTTCGATTAGCCTTTTCGAGGGCCGGGGCGCAAGCTAAACGCCGTTTTTCTCCAGCTCTGCCTCTACGGCCCGGAAGAACCGGCGGATCAGCGCGGGGTCCTTGACGCCGGGCGCGCTTTCGACGCCGGACGAGATGTCTATTCCGGCGGGGCGGACCCGGCGCAGAGCCTCGCCGATATTGGCGGCGTTCAGCCCGCCCGACAGCATGTAGTCGATATCCGGGTCGAGCGCGGCCAGCACCGTCCAGTCGAACGGCACTCCGTTGCCGCCGGGAAGCTCGGCCCCCTTGGGCGGCTTGGCGTCGAACAGGAAGCGGTCGGCGATGCCGCGATATGCGTCCAGCCCGGCGAGGTCGGCCGCGTCGCGCACCGAGAACGCCTTCATCACCGGCAGGCCTGAGCGCGTCTTTACGGCAGCGACGCGCTCAGGCGTCTCATGGCCGTGGAGCTGCAGCATGTCGGGCGCCATCGCGGTGACGATCTCATCTAGGAAGGCATCATCGGCATCGACCGTCACGGCCACGGCTTTTGCGCGACCGGCCGCCGGCTTGCGCAGCCGTCCGGCCTCGGCGGGCGCGATGTTGCGCGGGCTTTTGAGGAAAAAAATGAAGCCGACATGCGTCGCGCCGCCCGCCAGCGCCGCCTCCAGCGCCTCGGCCGTCTTCAGCCCGCATATCTTGATGTCGAGTGCCATGGCGCGGGAAGTGGCATGAAACGGCGGGAAAGTCGAGGATTCCGCCCGCGGGTGGCCTCTCGCACGGCCGTGCGCTCGCTTCCCGCCCGCGCACCAACTTTCCTTCGAGGGATCAGGCTGATAGAAGGCCGCTTTCAGTTCCGCAGGGTTCTCGCATGGCATCGCGTTCGGCAAAGGTCAGCCGCAAGACCAAGGAAACCGAGATTTCGGTTGCCCTCGACATCGACGGCATGGGCAAGGCCGAGATGGCTACCGGGGTCGGTTTCTTCGACCATATGCTGGACCAGCTCTCGCGCCATTCCCTGATCGACATGACGATCAAGGCAAAGGGCGACCTGCACATCGACGACCACCACACGGTGGAAGATACCGGCATCGCGATCGGCCAGGCGCTGTCCAAGGCGATGGGTGAGCGGCGCGGCATCATGCGCTACGCTTCGCTTGACCTCGCCATGGACGAGACGCTGACGCGTGCGGCGATGGACGTGTCGGGCCGGCCATATCTGGTCTGGAACGTGACGTTTCCGTCGCAGAAGATCGGCACCTTCGACACCGAACTGGTGCGCGAGTTCTTCCACGCGCTGGCCCAGAATGCCGGCGTCACGCTGCATGTGACCAATCACTATGGCGCCAACAGCCACCATATCGCCGAGACCTGCTTCAAGGCAGTGGCGCGCGTGCTGCGCGCATCGCTGGAGCGCGACCCGCGCCAGCCGGACGCGGTACCCTCCACCAAGGGCAGCCTGAAGGGGTAATCCGATGGCCATCTATGTGGTGATGGAGCCGCCCGGAGCGAGCGAGGACGAGGCGGCGGAGCGCGCCGTCATGGTGCGCGACGGCTTTTCGCTGATCGCCTTCATCCTGCCGCTGGTCTGGCTTTTGTGGCATCGGCTCTGGATCGAGGCGTTCGTGGCCTTCGTCGCGAGCGTTGTTTTGATGGCGCTGGGCGAAACGACGGGCTTTGCCTTTGCGGGTGCTGCCCTGTCGCTGCTGGTTTCGCTGTTCGTGGCGCTGGAAGGCCCGGCGCTGCGCATCGCCGCCCTGCGCAGGCGCGGCTGGTGCGAATGGGGCGTGGTCGAGGGTGACAGCGCGGCCGAGGCGGAAATCCGCTATCTGGCCGGCGAGGATGAGGGACGGGTTGCCGGGCCGTGGACAGCTGAACCCCGCCCTGCCCCGGCGTGGCCGGCTTCGACAGCTGCCGCGCATACAGGTCCGGCGCTCGGCCTGCTCGGCTATCCCGGAAGACACTGACATGCGTGTCGCGATCATCGATTACGGCTCGGGCAATCTGCGCTCGGCCACCAAAGCCTTCGAGCGCTCGGCGCGCGAAGCGGGCATCGACGCCGAGATCGACCTGACGGCGGATGCCGAGCGGGTGCGCTCGGCCGACCGCATCGTGCTGCCGGGCGTCGGCGCTTATGCCGATTGCGCGGCGGGCCTGCATGCAGTCGATGGCATGTGGGAGGCGGTCGAGGAAACGGCGGTTCGCAAAGGCCAGCCGTTCCTCGGCATCTGCGTCGGCATGCAACTGATGTCGGAGCGCGGGCTGGAGAAGGTCGTCACCGACGGATTCGGCTGGATCAAGGGCGACGTGACGGAGATCACGCCTTCCAACCCGGCGCTGAAGATCCCGCAGATCGGCTGGAACACGATCCGGCTGACGCGGCAGCACCCACTGTTCGAAGGCATCCCGACCGGCGAGGACGGCCTGCACGCCTATTTCGTCCATTCCTACCATCTCGATGCGAAGAACCCGGCCGAAGTGCTGGCGGTTGCCGACTATGGCGGGCCGGTGACGGCGGCGGTGGCGCGCGACAATCTTGCGGGAACACAGTTTCACCCGGAAAAGAGCCAGGCGCTGGGTCTGGCGCTGATCGCGAATTTTTTGCGCTGGAAGCCCAGATGACCGACGCGCCGGCAAAGAAGGGCTACTGGATGGGCATGGTCGACGTGACCGACCCTGAAAACTATCCACGCTACATCGCTGCCAACAAGGCCGCCTTCGACAAGTATGGCGCGCGATTCATCGTGCGCGGCGGTCGCGGCGAGGTGCTTGAGGGGCCGATGGCTTCGCGGCTGATCGTCATCGAGTTCGACAGCTACCAAACCGCGCTGGATTGCTATCGTTCGCCAGAATATCAGGAGGCGCTAAAGTTACGACAGGCCTATTCGACGGCTCATATTGCCATCGTGGAGGGCGTATGACGCTCGGCCTGTCCGCCTGGACCGATTTCCTTGCCGCGGTGGCCGGCGCGACGGCGGCGCTGCTCGGGCTGTTCTTCGTATCGCTTTCGCTGAACCTCGAGAAGGTGCTGGCCGGCAACGGGCTGACCGAACGCGCCGAGCAGGCGCTGATCCAGTTGCTGGCGGCCCTAATGGTTGCGCTGTTCCTCCTGATGCCGGGTTTGAGCCTGTTCGTCGCCGGAAACGGCGTGCTCGTCATCGCCGCGGTCACAGGCGTCATGGGCACCTTGCTGGCGGCGCGAAGCCTGAGGCGCGCCAAGGGCTACGCGCGCGTCTACACGGCCAACCTCGTGCTGTTCGAACTGGCGATCCTGCCGTGGCTGGTCGGCGGCGTGCTGCTCATGGCCGGCAATGCCGACGGCGCGTACTGGCTGGCGGCCGGCATCTGTCTTTCTATCGCCAAGGCCGCCTTCGATTCCTGGGTTTTCCTCGTCGAGATCAACCGCTGATGATCCTGTTTCCCGCCATCGACCTGAAAGACGGCCAGTGCGTGCGCCTGAAGCTCGGCGACATGCAGACGGCCACCATCTACAACGAGGATCCGGCAGCGCAGGCAAAAGCCTTCGAGGATCAGGGGTTCCGCTGGCTGCACGTCGTCGACCTGAATGGTGCCTTCGAGGGCAAGAGCGTCAACAGCGCGGCGGTCGGCGCGATCCTGAAGGCGACGAAAAACCCCGTGCAGCTGGGCGGCGGCATCCGCACCCTGGACCAGATCGAGGACTGGCTGGATCGAGGACTTGCGCGTGTCATCCTCGGCACGGTGGCGGTGCGCGAGCCGGAACTGGTGAAGCAGGCCTGCCGCGAATTTCCCGACAGGATTGCCGTCGGCATCGACGCGCGCGGCGGCAAGGTGGCGGTCGAGGGCTGGGCTGAGGCGTCGAGCCTCGGCGTCGTCGAACTGGCGAAGAAGTTCGAGGGCGCCGGCGTCGCGGCCATCATCTACACAGACATCGACCGCGACGGCGTGCTGACCGGCCTCAACTGGGACTCGACCATTGCACTCGCCGACGCCGTGTCGATCCCGGTCATCGCGTCCGGCGGGCTGGCCTCGCTCGACGACATCAGGCGCATGACGCTCCCCGATGCGCGCAAACTCGAAGGCGCAATTTCCGGCCGCGCACTATATGATGGACGTATCGATCCGGCCGAGGCGCTTGCGATTTTGCGCGATACCGGGAAAGGCGACTGACGTGAAGCTATCCATCATCCTCGCCCCCTACGACAGCGGTCGCCGCGACCACGGCTTCGGCAAGGGACCGGAGGCGCTGATCTCGGGTGGGCTGGTCGAGACGCTGACGATGGAAGGGCACGACGTGGCGGTCGAGGAGATCGGGTCCATCAAGGGGCTGGACGATCGCGAGATCGCGACCGGCTTCGCCGTCTGCAAGGCGGTGGCCGAAAAGGTCAGCGCCGCACGCAAGGCGGACCGCTTCCCCGTCGTGCTGGCCGGCAACTGCCTCACCGCCTGCGGATCGGTAGCCGGCGAAGAAGCGGATTCGATCATCTGGTTCGATCAGCACGCCGACATCAACACGCCGGAAACCTCCGCCCACGGCTTCCTCGACGGCATGGCGCTGGCGACCGCGCTCGGGCTCTGCTGGCGGCCGATGGCCTACACCATCCACGATTTCCGCCCGATCGAGCCGGCCAAAAGCATGCTGGTCGGCGCCCGCGATCTCGATCCCGAGGAAAAGGTCGTGCTGGGAAGCCTGCCTGTGATCCGCGCCGAGATGACGGACGCGGCCGAAAAAGTAGCGGAGCTCAAGGCGAAGGACGTGAAGCGGACGCACATGCATATCGATCTCGACGTGCACGACCCGGACGAACTGCAGGTCAACCGCTATGCCCAGTCGGGCGGACCGACGCCGGTGCAGGTGCGCGACGCCGCCACCTGCATGGCGCGCTCGGCCCCGATCGTCGGTCTGACGCTGACCGCCTACGATCCGGCCTTTGACGCCAAGAGCGAAGTGCCGCCGGTCGTCGGCCATCTGCTGGTCGATTTCCTGGCTGCGATGGAGCAGGCCTGATGCTCAAGGCGCGCGTCATCCCCTGCCTGGACGTCAAGGACGGCCGTGTCGTCAAGGGCGTCAACTTCGTCGACCTGATCGATGCCGGCGACCCGGTCGAGGCGGCGACCGCCTATGACGCGGCGGGCGCGGACGAGCTTTGTTTCCTCGATATCACGGCCTCTTCCGACAACCGCGAGACCATCTTCGACGTGGTGGCGCGCACGGCCGAACGCTGCTTCATGCCGCTGACGGTGGGCGGCGGCGTGCGGGCCGTTGGCGACATCAGGAAACTTCTGCTGGCCGGGGCCGACAAGGTGTCGATCAATACGGCTGCGGTGAAGAACCCGGAATTCGTGGCGGAAGCGGCCGACAAGTTCGGCAACCAGTGCATCGTCGTCGCCATCGACGCCAAGAAGGTTTCGGCGCCGGGCGAGACTGAACGCTGGGAGATCTTCACCCATGGCGGCAGGCAGGCGACCGGCATCGATGCGATCGAGTTTGCACAAAAAGTTGTTGACCTTGGCGCGGGCGAGATCCTGCTCACCTCGATGGATCGCGACGGCACGAAGGCCGGCTATGACATCGCGCTGACCCGCGCCATCGCCGACGCGGTGCGCGCGCCGGTCATCGCATCGGGCGGCGTCGGCACGCTGAACCATCTGGTCGAGGGCGTGCGCGACGGTCATGCGACCGCGGTGCTCGCCGCCTCGATCTTCCATTTCGGCACCTATTCCATCAGCGAGGCCAAGGCCTTCATGTCAAAGGCCGGTCTGCCGATGCGTCTGGACTCTTTTGCTGCGGCGCAATAAACGGCGCGCAGTGCGGGGGTAATAAGGGACGGGGACTGGCAGGCATGGCGGATTTCTCGCTTTCCGACTTGGAAAAGATCATCGCCGAGCGCGGCCGTTCGGGCGACGCGAATTCGTGGACCGCAAAGCTCTTTGCCGGTGGGCCTGAGAAGGCAGCCAAGAAGCTCGGCGAGGAAGCCGTCGAGACGATCATCGCGGCGGTGGCGCGGGACCGAAAGGCGCTCGTTTCCGAAAGCGCGGACCTTCTTTATCATTGGCTGGTGGTGCTGGCGCTGGCCGACGTGCCGGCTTCGGAGGTGCTGGCCGAGCTGCAGCGGCGTACCGCGCAGTCCGGCATCGCCGAGAAAGCGTCACGACCAGGGGAGGACGCGGCTGGCTGAAGCCGGCGGCGGGGAGCAGTCGATGGATACGCCTGTTGCGAGCGGCAAATATTCGCCCTACCGCTTCTACCCGGCGGAGCGCTGGGCCGAATTCGCCGAGGGCGCTGCGCTCGACCTTACACACGACGACGTTCGCCGGCTTTCATCGCTCAACGATCCGATCGACCTCGACGAAGTCCGGCGCATCTATCTCTCGATCTCGCGACTGCTGTCGGCGCATGTGGAATCGAGCCAGTTGTTGTTCAAGCAGCGGCGCGAATTCTTCAACCGCCCTCATGCGGTGAAAACGCCGTTCATCATCGGCATCGCCGGCTCGGTCGCCGTCGGCAAGTCCACCACCGCGCGCCTGTTGAAGGAGCTTCTCGCCCGCTGGCCCTCCAGCCCGCAGGTCGACCTGGTGACGACCGACGGTTTTCTCTTCCCGAATGAAGTGCTGCGGCGCAAGGGGCTGATGGAGCGCAAGGGTTTTCCCGACAGCTACGACGTCGGGGCGCTGCTGCGGTTCCTCTCCGCGATCAAGTCCGGGCAGGCCGACGTGCGCGCGCCTGTCTATTCGCACCTGACATACGATGTGTTGCCGGGTGAGCATGTCGTGATCGACCGGCCGGACATCCTGATCTTCGAGGGGCTGAACGTGCTGCAGACGCGCGACCTGCCCAAGGACGGCCGGTTCGTGCCCTTCCTGTCCGACTTCTTCGACTTCGCGGTCTATATCGACGCCGAGGAGGAGCTCATCCACGGCTGGTATGTCCAACGCTTCATGCGGCTGAGGGAAACCGCTTTCCGCGACCCGAAATCCTTCTTCCACCGCTATTCCGAACTGTCCGAGGCGGCGGCTATGGCGATCGCCGAAGGGCTGTGGAGCAACATCAACCTGAAAAACCTGCGCGAGAACATCCGCCCCACCCGCCCCCGCGCTGACCTTATTCTCAAGAAGGGCGCGGATCACAGGGTGGAACAGGTGGCGCTCCGGAAGCTGTGAAGGGCGCGGGAAGCGGCGACCTCTCTCTCTTGTGAACGCAATTGTGATTTCGCGCCGCAGCGCGCCGGGCGTAGCTTTCCCTTGGGCGAACAAAAGACAGAAGGGAACACGATGAAGACGATCCTCGCAGTGACCGCGATCCTGGGCTTTTCGGTTTCGTTGGCGGCGGCCGAGTGCGCCGGGCATGCCAAGGTGAACGCCTCGGTCGATACGGAGACCACCGTGGCGAGCGTGGCCCAGCCGGCTGCACCAGTGCCGGCACCGGAAGAAAGCAAGACCGAGGAAACCAAGCAGCAATAAGAGTTTCCGCAAAGACCTCCAGAATGCCTGAAAGCCGCACCGGCCGGTGTGGCTTTCTTTTTTTGGGAACCGCGCTGCAGTCTGAGGTGGAAGCTACCGCACATGTTGGCGCGCTTCGGGATACCGACCGTCACATCCAGACGCGCGACACTACTTGGTCAGCCTTGAGTTCAGACCCGAAAGCGTCGCTCTGCGATGGCCAGCCGCCCAAAACCTGGCTTCATCGCCGCATAGATCGCGATCGTGACCATGATCGCCACATAACCGTCGATGGCGTAGTGCCAGGCGAGATAGACCGAGCTGACGAGCACCAACACCGCATACGCGAAGGCCGGCAAACGCCACTTGGGAAAAATCTCGGCAATAAACAGGGCATTCAGGGTTGCCAGTGCCACGTGCATACTTGGGAAGGCCGAGATTCCTGACCCGAATCCGGCGTTGCCGGTTTTGTAAAGCTGCCAAAGGTACGACTGCAGAAAGGCCACTGAATGCGGCCCGTCGCCGTGGGACGACAGGAAAGCAATCTGCTCGCCGAAAGGTTGGGAATCTCCCGTCACGGCTTCGTAGAACACTGGCCCTGCCGAAAGAAAGAGGCCCGCGAGCACATTGCCGACTACGATCCATGTCAGCATGTAGGTGAACAAGTAGCGGGTTCGAACGGCTGTCGTGCGCGCCGATATGGCGACGAAGAACAGCGTCGCGTAGCAGAATATGAACCATCCCTGATTGTAGTTCCATTCTATCGCGGCATGCACCCAGCGGTTGCTTCCAAGCGGCGTCAGGTAGCGCCAGGGATCGACGCCGAAATGCAATGCGCGATCGATCTCGGCTTGCGCGACGTCGTGCGGAAAGCCACCGCACCAGAGCGGCAGGGCCGTTTTCAAGGACGTAAAGGCTCCCTGAAAAACCATCAGGCAGCAAAGCAGAAGTAGACCGGTCGCGAAGGGTTGCATGTGATGGTGACGGACAGCTCGCCTTAACGCCATTATTCTGCCTCGGCGGTCCGGAATGCGATGCACGATCTTCAGCAGGACGAGCAATCCGTAGATGAAGGGGAAAAGCATCAGGAAGACGAATGGCCAGACCACGAGATAGTGGCGAAAGGCAAATGCCTGCCGGGCATCGGTGGCCAGAAGCAGGGCGATTGCGACAACTGCATAGCCCGCCGCGAAGCACATCACGGCGATGTCGCCATGGGTGAGCGGCAATTTCAGTCGGCGGACGTCTTGGCCTGCGGGGATATCGAGGCTGGCCATCAGGCTGCCACGGGCCGGTTACGCGACAGACGGCCAGCACACCACCAGATCAACGCTGCCCCTGCCATCCCTATGATGCCGTCGACGGCGTAGTGCCACGCAAGCATGATGGAGGCGATGAAGATCAACACCGCATAAGCGACCATAAGGTGGCCGAGACGCCGGCTGACGCTATAGCCGGCCAGGACAAAGAGCATGGTCTGTGCATTGTGCATGCTGGGCATGGCGGAGATTCCGCCCGGCTCCGTCGTGAGGCCCCGGTAAACCTCAAGGAGATGCTCCTTTGTCAGGCTCGATGCCAGACCGAAACGCTCATGAAGATCCGCCAGATTCGCATTGAGGGCTGCATACTCTGCGGCCTGCTCAGGGAAGAACAGCGGCAGGAAGCAGGGACCGACCGACGACAGGACGGTCGCCATCACGATACCCAGCAGGACCCAGCTGAGGACTGTAGCTGTCCAGTATTGCCGGCGAAGCGGTTCGGGAACAGTCCGACTGGCAAACATCCAGCTCCAGAAAAGAAACACGCCGGGCACCCAGCCAACATACGCATAGTCCAGCACGAGAATGGCCCAGGGATGCCCAAAAAGCGGCTGCAGCAATTCCCATGCCTGATATCCGCCGAACAGCACCTGATCCCAGTTTGCAAAGGTCTCGTCCCATGCGAACGGCATGATTTCGGGGATTCGCATCTTGTGGTGCAGGAAAGACGCCATGAAGATCGCGAAGACAAAGAAGCCGTAGGCGTAACGGAGCAGGACGCGACCGGGCATGAATGCCGCAAGTGCCGTGCCAAGTGCCATGAGCGGCCGCTCGGGCCGGCTGACCATGACCCTGATGCCGGTTACGGCGACCGCGACGCAGCAAAGAATGAAGGCCGATCGCGTCGCACGGCCGAGATACTCTGCCAGTTCGGCCATGAAACCGTCCTGGCGCAACGCGGATCCGATGACCGTATAGCTGAGCCAGCTGAACAGGATGACATAGAAGATCCGGTTATTCCGGATTTCCCGCCGCAACGCGTTCGCAAGATCGCGTACCGGAGACGAGCACCGAGTGCTTTCCGTCAGTGTCGTATCGGCCATATGTCGTCCCACCCCGCCCGAGGTTTGCCACCTCTGGTAGCAGAGTGTCTTTAAGGAACCGTTTCGGGCGACGTGACAATCAAACCGAAATCGTCACCCTTCTCAGCGTCAGGTTGATGCGGCCGCCGTTTTTCAGGAGCGTCGAGGTTTCCGGATAGATGCGGTCGACGCCGTGGAAGGCGAGACGTCCCTCGCCGCCGAGAATGACGACATCGCCGGAGCGCAGGCGGAAGGACTGCGTCGGATCGTTGCGGTTGACGCCGCCGACGCGGAAGAGGCAATCGTCGCCGAGCGAGACCGAAACGACCGGCGCTGAGAAATCGCTTTCGTCGCGGTCCTGGTGCAGGCCCATCTTGGCAGAGTCGGAATAGAAGTTCACGAGGCAGGCCTGCGGCGGGTCGGGATGGTCTGCGACCGCGCGCCAGAGATCGAGCAGGGTGTCCGGGATCGGCGGCCACGGCTCAGCCGTGACGGGATGCGTCGGCTGGTAGCGGTAGCCGCGCTCCTTGTCGGTGACCCAGCCGAGTTCGCCGCAATTGGTCATGCGCACGCTCATCTCCTTGCCGGTGCGCGGCATGGCGGGCGTGAACAGCGGCGCGGCCTCGACGACGCGGCGGATGTCGTCAACCAGCGCCTGCTGGGCCGGGCGATCGAAATGGTCGGGCAGGTGGCGGATGCCCGGTGGCAGCGCCTTCTTTGCGGTCGGCATCAGTCGTTGTCCACGCGGCCGCGCATCTTCTTGACGGTGGAGCGGCCGGCCTTCTGCTTCAGCCGCCGCTCGACGGAACCCTTGGTCGGCTTCGTCTTCCGGCGCGGCTTCGGCGGCGGCTCCGCGGCTTTCGCGACGAGTTCGGTGAGTCGGGCGCGGGCGTCGGCGCGGTTCTGCTCCTGCGTACGGAAGCGACCCGCCTCAATGACGATGACCCCGTCCTTGGTGGCGCGCTGGCCGGCGAATTTCAGCACCCTCTCGCGCACGCGTTCGGACAGGCCCTCGGCACCTGCCGTGTTGAAGCGGAGCTGGACGGCGGTCGCCACCTTGTTGACGTTCTGCCCGCCCGGCCCCGACGAGCGGATGAACGCCTCCTCGAGGTCGTCAGGATGGATGACGGCCTCGCCGGAGATGATGATTTTGTCGTCAGCAGCCATGGCACAAGACATGGCGCGGATATCGGAAAAAGAAAAGGCCCGGACGAGCCGGGCCAGTTCCGTGCTGCAAGCGGCGAAGGAGTTCTATTCCGCCGCCTCCAGTACGCGCGGCGCTGCACCCAGCACCGCGTGGTCGACATGGTCTTCGAAGCTGGCGAAGTTATCGATGAACATGCCGACGAGCTTCTTGGCCTGCCGGTCGTAAGCGGCTTTGTCCGCCCAGGTGGAACGTGGATCGAGGATCGAGGTATCGACGCCCGGCACGGCAACCGGAACGGCGAAGCCGAAGGAAGGGTCGGTGCGGAACTCGGCCTCGTTCAGCGATCCGTCGAGAGCCGCCGACAGCAAGGCGCGCGTCGCCTTGATCGGCATGCGCCTGCCGACGCCATAGGGGCCGCCGGTCCAGCCTGTGTTGACCAGCCAGCAGGAGACGCCGTGCTCGGCGATGAGCCGCTTCAGGAGCGCACCGTATTCTGACGGGTGGCGCGGCAGGAAGGGCGAGCCGAAGCAGGCCGAGAATTCCGGCGTCGGTTCGGTGACGCCGCGCTCGGTGCCTGCGACCTTGGCGGTGTAGCCCGACAGGAAGTGGTACATGGCCTGCGCCGGCGTCAGCTTCGCGATAGGCGGCATCACGCCGAAGGCATCGGCTGCGAGCATCACCACGTTCTTCGGCTGGCCCGCGCGGCCGCTCGCCGATGCGTTCGGGATGAACGGCAGGGGATAGGCCGAGCGCGTGTTTTCGGTCTTCGATTCGTCGTCGAAATCCGGCGTGCGCGTCACCGGCTCGAGGACGACGTTTTCGAGTACGGCGCCGAAACGCGTGCTGGCCGCGAAGATTTCCGGCTCGGCCTCCGGCGAAAGCCGGATGCACTTGGCATAGCAGCCGCCTTCGAAATTGAAGATGCCGTCCGGCCCCCAGCCATGCTCGTCGTCGCCGATCAGCGTGCGCGCCGGGTCGGCCGACAGCGTCGTCTTGCCGGTCCCGGACAGGCCGAAGAAGATGGCGGAATCGCCCGATGGCCCGACATTGGCCGAGCAGTGCATCGGCATCACGCCCTGCTCCGGCAGGAGGTGGTTGAGCGCCGTGAACACCGCCTTCTTCATCTCGCCGGCATAGGCCGTGCCGCCGATCAGCACGATCAGCCGGGTGAGGTCGATGGCGATGACGGTTTCCGAGCGCGTGCCGTGGCGCTCCGGGTCGGCGCGGAAGGACGGCAGGTCGATGATCGTCATCCTCGGCAGGAACTCTTCCAATTCCGCCAGTTCCGGCCGGATCAGCAGATTGCGGATGAACAGCGAATGCCACGCCATTTCGGTGACGACGCGCACCGGGAGGTTGCGCGCGGGGTCTGCGCCGCCGACCAGATCCTGGACGAACAGGTCGCGGCCAACAGCGTGTGCGATGAAGTCCGCGCGCAGCCGCTCGAATGCGTCCAGTTCCATCGGCTGGTTGGCGTTCCACCACACGACATCGGCCGTGTTGCGGTCGCGCACGATGAACTTGTCCTTCGGCGAGCGGCCTGTGTGCTGGCCGGTATGGGCGACGAGGGCGCCATCGCCGCTGAGTTCGGCTTCGCCGCGCAGGAGGGATTCGCGATAGAGGTCGGGCGCCTGGAGATTATAGTAGACCGAACCCTCGGTCGTCAGGCCCGAAAGGCCGATGCCGCAGGCACGATTCCACTGTCCGATCTCATTCATCGGAGGCTCCCTCAACGTCTTCGATGGCTGTTGTTCCGCTCATGCCGAGCGGAAAGACCTCGAAGAGGTCCGAATCCTCGAAAACAGAAAAGCCCAACGATATCAAATCATTAATCGATTTAAAGATTTTGAAAAAGTATTAAATCGTTTAGATAGGCAAAAAAATCAAACCCGCGCCCAAAGATTTGGCAGGAGCCTGTCGTCATAGGCGTAACGAATGGCCGCATCTCGACCGGGGAGGCTTCCTGTGACATGACCGTAAATCTGTGCCACAATTTGTACCTAATTTGTCCCGCAAGTGCCGCGAACCTGCAGCAGGAAGGGACACCCGCTCATGAGGGAGCCGCTTGATATGGCAACGATCGCGCTCGTCGATGACGACCGGAACATTCTGACTTCGGTCTCGATCGCGCTGGAAACCGAAGGCTATCGTGTAGAGACCTACACTGATGGCGCTTCCGCGCTGGAGGGCCTTTCCGCCCGTCCGCCGAACCTCGCCATACTGGACATCAAGATGCCGCGCATGGACGGCATGGAACTGCTGCGCCGCATGCGGCAGAAGACGGACCTGCCGGTCATCTTCCTGACCTCGAAGGACGACGAGATCGACGAACTGTTCGGCCTGAAGATGGGCGCCGACGACTTCATCAAGAAGCCGTTCTCGCAGCGCCTGCTGGTCGAGCGCGTCAAGGCGGTGCTGAGGCGCGCCGCGGCCCGCGAGGCCGGCGTCAAGGCTCCCGCCCAGCAGTCTAAATCGCTGGAACGCGGCTCGCTGATCATGGACCAGGAACGCCACACCTGCACCTGGAAGGGCGAGCCGGTGACGCTCACCGTCACCGAGTTCCTGATCCTGCATTCGCTGGCCCAGCGACCCGGCGTGGTAAAAAGCCGTGATGCGCTGATGGATTCGGCCTATGATGAGCAGGTCTATGTCGACGACCGGACCATCGACAGCCACATCAAGCGCCTGCGCAAAAAGTTCAAGCAGGTGGACGATGACTTCGAGATGATCGAGACGCTCTACGGCGTCGGCTATCGTTTCCGCGAGGCATGAGAGCCTGAACGACTGAAGCGCTGGGCCGGGAATGCCCGCGTAGCTGGGCCGGAGACCATCTGTTTTGGTCATGGAAGTGGCAGAGATAAAGAGAGCACCGGCTGCCGCGCGGCGGCCGGCGAAGCCTCTGCCGTCTTCGCTGGCGCGGATGCGGATCAAGGCGCAGCGCTTCCTCGGCCACTATATCTTCTCCAGCCTGACGCGGCGCATCCTCTTCCTCAACCTCGCCGCGCTTTGCGTGCTGGTCGTCGGCATCCTCTATCTCAACCAGTTCCGCGACGGGCTGATCGAGGCGCGCGTGGAAAGCCTGAGGACGCAGGGCGAGATCATCGCCGGCGCGATCGCGGCCTCGGCCACAGTCGAGACGGACTCCATCTCGATCGATCCGGAAAAGCTGCTGGAACTGCAGGCCGGCGAAAGCCTGGGGCCCGGGTCCGACCAGCTCGACAGCCTCGACTTTCCGATCAATCCCGAGCGCGTCGCGCCCGTGCTGCGGCGGCTGATCTCGCCGACGCGCATCCGCGCCCGCATCTACGACCGCGACGCCAACCTGCTGCTCGATTCGCGCCACCTCTATTCGCGCGGCCAGATCCTTCGCTATGACCTGCCGCCGGTCGACGAGGAGGAACCGGACTTTCTGGAACGAGTGCAGAAATTCGTCTCGGATTTCTTCCGACGCACCGACCTGCCTATCTACAAGGAACAGCCGGGCGGCAACGGCTCGGCGTTTCCCGAAGTCGTCAATGCGCTGACCGGGATGCCGTCGACGGTGGTCCGCATGTCCGAGCAGGGCGAGCAGATCGTTTCGGTTGCCGTGCCCGTGCAGCGCTTCCGCGCCGTGCTCGGCGTGCTGATGCTGTCGACGCAGGGTGGCGACATCGACAAGATCGTGCAGGCCGAGCGCAATTCGATCCTGCGCGTCTTCGGAGTCGCTGCGCTGGTCAACGTGCTGCTCTCGATAATGCTGGCCTCGACCATCGCCAATCCGTTGCGCAGGCTGGCGGCCGCGGCTAACCGGGTGCGGCGCGGCGTGAAGAGCCGCGAGGAGATTCCCGACTTCTCGGACCGCCAGGACGAGATCGGCAACCTGTCGATAGCCGTGCGCGACATGACCAACGCGCTCTATGCGCGCATCGAGGCGATCGAAAGCTTCGCCGCGGACGTGAGCCACGAACTGAAGAACCCGCTAACCTCGCTGCGCAGCGCCGTCGAGACGCTGCCGATCGCCAAGACGGAAGCATCCCGCGCTCGCCTGATGGAAATCATCCAGCACGACGTGAAGCGGCTCGACCGGCTGATCACCGACATCTCGGACGCCTCGCGGCTCGACGCCGAACTCGCGCGCGAGGATGCGAAGAAGGTCGACCTCAAGAAATTCGTGGGCGACCTTGTGGCGGTGATCCGTGATTCCGGCGCCACCCGCAAGCAGGTCGAGATCGCCTTCGAGGTCGGCAAGCTGCCGCAGGGCGCGAAGGGCTTCTTCGTCATCGGCCACGATCTGAGGCTCGGACAGGTCATAACCAACCTGATCGAGAATGCGCGCTCCTTCGTGCCGGAAGGCTCGGGCCGCATTGCCGTTTCGCTGTCGCGCACCGGCAAGACGATCATCCTGACCGTCGATGACAACGGACCCGGCATCCGCGCCGACAACATCGATCGTATCTTCGAGCGGTTCTACACCGACCGGCCTTCGGGCGAGGCCTTCGGCCAGAATTCGGGACTCGGCCTGTCCATCTCCAGGCAGATTGTCGAGGCGCATGGCGGTACGCTGACGGCCGAAAACATTACCGGCGGCAAGCCCGGCGAGATCAGGGGCGCGCGTTTCACCGTGACGCTGCCCGCCGAAAACTGAGCCTGCGAGATTATGCCCGGGGCAGCGGCGCTGACCAACATCCATGCGAGCGCCGTGGTGCTCGGTGATCGCGGCATTGTGATCACCGGAGCCGCCGGCGCGGGGAAGACGCAACTGGCGCTCGCCCTTATATGCTACGCCGAGGCTGCCGGATCGTTCGGGCGGCTGGTCGCGGATGACCAGCTTTTCCTGAGCGAGCATGGCGGACGCCTCGTGGCGCATGCTCCCGATACCATCGCCGGCCTTGTCGAGGCGCGGGGCATCGGCCCGGTTCGCATCGCCTTCGAGCGGAAAGCGCCGGTGGACTTGGTCGTGAGGCTGGTCGGGCGCGATGCGGCCGAGCGGCTTCCGCAGCCGAAGACGGAGACGCTGCTCGGTTGTGAGCTTCCGCTGCTGGAACTTGGCCTGGTAGACAGGCAGGCGGCGGTGAATGCGATAGCGGCGCGCCTCGCCGTCGCACCGTTCGGCTGAGCCGAACCGGGGTATCGGATATTGCGGTGCGGCAAAATCGCCGGGCCGAATGCCGAATTGGGCTTGTCAACGCGCCGGGCGTGGACAAGATTGCGGCCCCGCCAACCGGTTGGTCCTAGAGGTTGGTCCGGAGGATCGAGCCTTGAGGCTCATTTGGAATGCCATTGAACGGATGATGACGAAAGCACGACGAGCATGATCGGCCTGGTCCTTGTGACGCATGGCCGGCTGGCCGAGGAATTCCGCAACGCCGTGGAACACGTGGTCGGCCCGCAGGAGCGCTTCGAGACGATCTCGATCGGGCCTGAGGACGACATGGAGAAGCGGCGCGCCGACATCGTCGAGGCTGTCGCGCGCGTCGAGAACGGTTCAGGCGTCGTGGTGTTGACCGACATGTTCGGCGGCACGCCCTCCAACCTCGCCATCTCGGTGATGGAGGCCGGCCGCATCGAGGTCATTGCCGGCATGAACCTGCCGATGTTGATAAAGCTTTCCAGCGTGCGCAAGAGTGATAATCTCTCCGTCGCGGTGGAGGAGGCGCAGGTTGCCGGCCGCAAATATATCAACGTCGCCAGCCAGCTGCTCGCGACTAAGTGAGCGGGGGGCGATGAGTCCAGGGGCGGGTACCGACGTCGACGGCGCGATCGCGCGCGATTTCCTCATCATCAACCAGCGTGGGCTACATGCTCGTGCGTCCGCCAAGTTTGTCCAGCTTGCGGATTCCTTCCAGGCCTCCATCAGCGTCGAGAAGGACGGCATCAAGGTCGGCGGCACGTCGATCATGGGACTGATGATGCTGGCCGCCAGCCCCGGCTGCTCCATCCGCGTGACGGCCAACGGGCCGGAGGCCGAGGCCGCGATCACCGCGATCGAGCAGCTGATCGCCGCGCGTTTCGGCGAGGAAGCCTGAGCGTCCTGCCGCAACGCGACATGCACGAATAAAGATTTCTTTATATCCCGTTGCCGATTTCCGGCCGATCTGCTAGTCACGCGGACACTTTCGCGCGGGGGACATCCCGCGCTTTTCCACGCCGGAGCGCCGCGCGCCCGGCCACCACAGAAGAATGTCGGAGCAGAGAATGTCCACGGATTACAAGGTAGCCGACCTGAAGCTGGCCGACTGGGGCCGCAAGGAAATCGAGATCGCCGAAACGGAAATGCCGGGCCTGATGGCCTGCCGCGAGGAATTTGGCGACAAGCAGCCGCTGAAGGGCGCGCGCATCTCCGGCTCGCTCCACATGACCATCCAGACGGCGGTGCTGATCGAGACGCTGAAGGCGCTCGGCGCGGATATCCGCTGGGCCTCGTGCAACATCTTCTCGACGCAGGACCATGCGGCGGCGGCCATCGCCGATGCCGGCATCCCGGTCTTCGCGGTGAAGGGCGAGACGCTGGAGGAATACTGGGATTACACCGACAAGATCTTCCAGTGGACCGATGGCGGCCAGTCCAACATGATCCTGGACGATGGCGGCGACGCGACCATGTACATCCTGATCGGCGCTCGCGCCGAGGCCGGCGAGGACGTGCTGTCGAAGCCGGGCAGCGAGGAAGAGGAAATCCTCTTTGCACAGATCAGGAAGCGGCTGGCGGCGACGCCGGGCTTCTTCACCAAACAGCGTGAGGCGATCCGCGGCGTAACGGAAGAGACCACCACCGGCGTCAACCGGCTCTACCAGCTGCAGAAGAACGGCTTGTTGCCCTTCCCCGCGATCAACGTCAACGACAGCGTGACCAAGTCGAAGTTCGACAACAAGTACGGCTGCAAGGAATCGCTGGTCGACGGTATCCGGCGGGGCACCGACGTGATGATGGCCGGCAAGGTTGCGGTTGTCTGCGGCTATGGCGACGTCGGCAAAGGCTCGGCCGCCTCGCTGAGCGGCGCCGGCGCGCGCGTCAAGGTGACCGAGGTCGACCCGATCTGCGCGTTGCAGGCCGCCATGGACGGCTTCGAGGTTGTGACGCTGGAGGATGCCGCGCCGACCGCCGACATCGTCATCACGACGACCGGCAACAAGGACGTCATCACGCTCGACCATATGCGACAGATGAAGGACATGGTGATCGTCGGCAATATCGGCCACTTCGACAACGAGATTCAGGTCGCGGCGCTTCGTAACCTGAAATGGACCAATGTGAAGCCGCAGGTCGACATGATCTCCTTCCCGAACGGCAAGCGGCTGATCCTGCTGTCGGAGGGCCGCCTGCTCAATCTCGGCAACGCGACCGGCCATCCGAGCTTCGTGATGTCGGCCTCATTCACCAACCAGGTGCTGGCGCAGATCGAGCTTTTCTCGAAGGCCGGCCAGTACGAAAACCAGGTCTACGTGCTGCCCAAGCACCTCGACGAAAAGGTCGCGCGTCTGCATCTCGACAAGCTCGGCGCAAAGCTCACCGAACTGTCGAGCGAGCAGGCCGCCTATATCGGCGTCGGCCAGCAGGGTCCGTTCAAGGCTGAACACTACCGCTATTAAATCCAGCGACACCCCCTACAATATATTGAGGCCGGGCGATTGACTTTTCGTCAGGCCTCTTTTTTTGGCGCGGACGCTCCTTCACGCCGATTCGCGCAGGCGTTATGGTTGGTGATTCGCGACGCCACCGCTTGAAGTTTTCGGTTTTGGGGAACGGTGGTCATGCCCTTTCGGGGCGGTCTTGCATTTCGGGCGGCGGAGAGGAACAGGACATGCCGGGGCATGCCCCGCGTCAGGCGGGAAAGGTCGATTCCGGCCGCAATGCGGATTCCGGGGACGCGGGTCCGGCGGCGGCAGGCCTTGCTATGGGCAGATCGGCGGTGCGGCGCGGCCTCTGGGCCTCGGCCGCCGTATTTGCGCTGGTCCCGCATTTCGCCCACGCGCAGGAAACGTTGGCCGCCTCTCTCCTTCCATTCTCCTTCGGCACCTTCGAGGTGATCCAGGTCTCCATGCTGGTCGGCGTCATGGGCGCCGCCCTCCTGTCGGCCATCTTCCTGATGCGTGAGCGGGCGCGCTCGGCGGCGGAAAACGTTACGCTGCGCGCGAAGGTCGCCGACCTCAATGGCGCGATCCGCCGTTCGGAGGCGCTGCTAGGCTTGCGCGACCAGCGGCTCGTCGTCTGGAACGACGATCATCGCAAGCCGGAACTGCTGGGCACCTTGCCCGCCGAGACCGGCGCGCCCGAGGAACGCGCATCTTTCCTGGCGTTCGGACGCTGGGTGACCTCGCGCTCGGCGGCGGCGCTTGAAAGCGCCATCGCAGGACTGCGCGAGCGCGGCGCGGCATTCGAACTGGTGATCGAGGCGCAGAACGGCTCGCCGATCGAGGTGCAGGGCCGGCGCACGCCCGCCTACGCCATCGTGCGATTTGTCTCGCTCTCGGAAAGCCGCCGCCAGCAGGCGCGGCTGAAGCTTGAGAACCAGCGGCTTTCGGCAAACCAGGAAACCATGCTCGGGCTACTCGACGCGCTGAACATGCCGTTCTGGATAAAGGGCAAGGACGGGCAGTTGCGCTGGGTGAACCGCGCGTACGCGGCCTCCGTCGAGACCGGCGATCGAGAGACGGCGATGCGCGAGGGCAAGGAGCTTTTCGGCGCGCAGGCGCGCGAGACGATCGAAAAGCAGCACACGACGAACCCGGTCTTTGCGCAGACGCTGTCGACGGTGATCGCCGGCGATCGGCGCATGTTTGCCGTGACCGATTTCGCCGGGGCGGAAGGCTCGGCTGGCATCGCCGTCGATACCAGCGAGATCGAGGCGGTGCGCGCCGAATATGAGCGCACGGTGCGAAGCCATGCCGACACTCTCGACCGGCTGACAACGGCGGTGGCGATCTTCGACGAGGACCAGAAGCTGCGCTTCTTCAATCAGGCTTTCCAGAAGCTCTGGGAACTCGACCATGGCTTCCTGGCCTCGGCGCCGGACAACGCCTTGCTGGTCGACAGGCTGCGCAGCGACGGGAGGCTCGCCGAACAGCCCGAATGGCGGCGCTGGAAAGAGAACCTCCTGTCGGCCTACCGATCTGTCGATCCGCAGGAGCATCTGTGGCATCTGCCCGATGGGCGCACCATCCGCGTCGTCGCCAATCCGCAGCCCAAGGGCGGCGTCACCTGGATCTTCGAGAACCTGACCGAGAAGATCGATCTCGAAAGCCGCTACGCCACTGCCGTGCGCGTTCAGGGCGAGACGCTCGACAACTTGGCGGAGGGCGTGGCTGTGTTCGGACCGGACGGACGTATCCGCCTGTCCAATCCAGCCTTTAACGCGCTCTGGCGGCTTTCCGACGACATCGTGGCGCAGAAGGTCCATATCTCGGCGATCCGCTCGCATTGCGACACGCTGTCCAAGGACAGTCCATGGCCCGGCTTCGTCGCCACCGTGACCGGCTTCGACGAGGAACGGCGCAACCGGCAGGGGCAGACTGAACTGGTCGACGGCGTCGTGCTGCGCTACGGCGTCAGCCACCTGCCCAACGGGCAGGTGATGATTACCTTCGTCGACATCACCGACGGCGTGAACGTCGAGCGCGCGCTCAAGGACAAGAACGACGCGCTGGAAAAGGCCGACCAGCTCAAGAACGACTTCGTCCAGCACGTATCCTACGAACTGCGCTCGCCGCTGACCAACATCATCGGCTTCACCGAACTGCTGTCGATGCCGGCGACAGGGCCGCTCGGGCCCCGCCAGCGCGAATATGTCGAGCATATCGGCACGTCGTCCTCCGTGCTGCTGACCATCGTCAACGACATCCTCGACCTCGCGACCGTCGATGCCGGAATCATGCAGCTCGACATTTCCGAGGTGAATGTCGGCAAGACGATCGAGGCGGCCGGCGACCTGATCGCCGACAGGCTGAGCGAGCACGCGATCAGCCTGAAGGTCGAGACCGCCTTCGCGCCGGACCTCATGCTCGGTGACGAAACCCGCATCCGGCAGATCCTCTACAATCTGCTGAGCAACGCAGTGAACTACGCACCCGACGGCAGCACGGTGAAGCTCGCCTGCCGCAGGCTGGAGATCGGCGTCGAATTCAGCGTGCACGACGACGGGCCGGGCATTCCGGCCGAGGTGCTGGACACCGTGTTCAAGCGCTTCGAGCCGCGCACCAATGGCGGTCGCCGCAGGGGCGCGGGGCTCGGCCTCTCGATCGTCAAGAGCCTCGTCGAACTGCATGGCGGTTCCGTGCGCATCGAGACCGCGCCGGACCAGGGCACGACGGTGATCTGCCTTTTCCCGCTCAACCCCGCCGGCATGCGCGACGCGGCTGAATGAAGCCCGACGCGAGCGAGAGGCGCGTGCTGGAACGGCGTCTGCCCGACGAGCAGGCGACGATGCGGCTGGGCGAGGACCTCGCCATGGCGCTCCGCGCCGGCGACGTGATCGCGCTGACCGGCGACCTCGGCGCGGGCAAGACGACGCTGTCGCGCGCGCTGATCCGCGCCATGGCCGACGATGCCGGACTGGAAGTGCCGAGCCCGACCTTCACGCTGGTGCAATCCTATGACACACGGGTTCCGATCCATCATTTCGACCTCTATCGGCTCACATCCGCTGACGAGCTGGACGAACTCGGACTGGACGAAATGCTGGCGACGGGTGCCGCGCTCGTCGAATGGCCTGACAGGGCCGGCGACAGTCTTCCGACGGATGCGATCTCGCTGGAGATCGAGCATCTGGACGATGGCCGGCTGGCGCGCATCTCCGGCTCCGGCCCGGCCCTTGCGCGCATCAACCGCTCGCTTGCCATGCGCGATTTTCTGGCGGCTGCGGGGTGGGGCGAGGCATCGCGTCGGCACCTGACTGGCGATGCGTCGGCGCGATCCTATGAGACGGTCGCGCTGGCGGGCGAAGCGCGCGTGCTGATGAATTCGCCGCGCCTTGTGCTTGGGCCGCCGGTGCGGGACGGAAAGCCCTATGCCGTGATCGCCCATACGGCGCAGTCGGTCGCCGCCTTTGTCGCCGTCGACCGTGCGCTTGGCGACGGCGGGATTTCGGTCCCACGGATTTTCGCGCAGGACCTAGAACAGGGCTTTTTGCTCATCGAATATCTGGGAAGCGGGAGTTTTCTCGGGACCAACGGAGAACCGGTCGTGGAGCGCTACGCCGCGGCGGGAGGATTGCTGGCGGCCATCCATGGCCGCCCTTGGCAACCAAGGCTGGAGGCCGCGCCGGGCACGGTACATGAGGTGCCGCCGTTCGACCGCGATGCGCTGATGATCGAGGTCGACCTGCTGGTCGACTGGTATGTGCCCTATGCGACGGGAAGGCCTGCCGGCGAAAGCCTTCGCGCCGGGTTTCGGGCGGCGTGGAACGCGGTTTTCGACAGGCTCGACACTGCTGAGAAAAGCCTCGTGCTACGGGACTTCCATTCGCCCAACATCATCTGGCGCGGCGAGCGGCAGGGGCATGACCGGCTGGGCGTCATCGACTTCCAGGATGCGCTGATCGGCCCGTCCGCCTACGATGTCGCCTCGCTCGCCATGGATGCCCGCGTGACCGTGCCGCGGGAGATCGAAGCTACGACCGTGAAGGCGTATGTGGATGCAAGAAAGCAGGCGGGGGCATTTGACGAAGCGGCCTTCGCCGAGGCCTATGCGATCATGGCGGCGCAGCGCAATTCGAAGATACTGGGCATCTTCGTGCGGCTGAACGAGCGCGACGGCAAGCCGGCGTATTTGAAGCACCTGCCGCGCATCAGCGACTATCTGCGGCGTGCGCTCGCGCATCCCGCTTTGGCCGAGCTACGCGATTTCTACGTCCGCAACGGATTGATCGGAGACGCCGGATGAGTCCGAAAACGGCGATGGTGCTTGCGGCTGGTCTCGGCAAGCGTATGCGTCCGATCACCAACACCATGCCGAAGCCACTGGTTGAGATCGCTGGCAGGACGCTGCTTGACCGCGGGTTGGACAGTCTTGCCGCCGCGGGCGTGACCAAGGCCGTTGTCAACGTTCACTATTTTCCTGAGCAGATCGTCGCGCATGTGGCTGGCCGCACATCACCACGGATCGTCATCTCCGACGAAAGCGCCGGCCTGCTGGATTCAGCGGGCGGCATCGTCAAGGCGCTGCCGGAACTGGGCATGGAGCCGTTCTACATCCTCAATGCCGACACCTTCTGGATCGACGTGGGGGAATCGAACCTCGACCGTCTCGCCCTTGCCTGGGATGCGGCGCGGATGGATATTCTGCTGATGCTGGCAGACCTCGATTGCGCAACCGGCCATAGCGGCGGCACAGATTTCCTCGTCGGGCCGGATGGTGTCCTCGCGCGTGCGAAAGGCGCGCCCGATGGGCTGATCTATGCAGGCGTCGCCATCCTCAACCCCGCGATCCTGACCGGCGCGCCCGGGGGGCCGCTCTCGCTCAACCGCTATTTCGACGAGGCGATCGCGGCGGGCCGGCTGCATGGCATGCGCATGCGCGGGCGCTGGATCACGGTCGGCACCCCCGATGCTATCCCGCAGGCAGAGGCGGTGGTGAACCGCGCCGCCGCCGGAGCGTCATGAGCGAGCGCCCGCTCCCGCGTGTCCTGACAATCGCGCCCGGCGCGGCCTTCCTCCCGACGCTGGCTGACGCGTTGCTGGACGGACACCTCGTGCCGGGCTTCCGGGGCGACGCCGATCCGCTGGCGCTCGCCGGCGCGACGATCTACGTGCCGACGCGCCGCGCTGCGCGAGCACTGCGTGCCATCTTCGTCGAGAGATCGACGGCCGGGTCAGCGATCCTGCCGACGGTCCGGCCGCTCGGCGAGTTCGACGAGGACGAGGCAGGCTTTCGCGAGGAAGGGGTGGCTGCGCTCGATCTTGCGCCACCGATCGGGACAGTCGAACGTCTGCTGCATCTGGCTCCGCTGGTGCGCGCCTGGAAAAGCAGGCTCCCGGCCGAAGTGGCGGCGCGTTTCGACGAACAGGTGACGGTTCCGGCCTCGGCCGCCGACGCGATCTGGCTGGCGCGCGACCTGACCGCGCTGATGGACGAGATCGAGACGGAGGGCTCGGACTGGACAAGGCTCGCCGGTCTTGCACCCGATGCGTTGTCGGGCTGGTGGCAGGTGACGCTCGACTTCCTCTCGATCGTGACGACGCACTGGCCGGATTTCCTGGCCGAGCGCGGCTGGTCCAACCCGGCGGCGCATCGCAGCGCGCTGATCCGCCTCGAGGCCGAGCGCCTGCGGACCAACCCTCCGCAAGGCCCCGTCATCGCTGCCGGTTCGACAGGCTCGATTCCGGCGACGGCGGAGCTTCTGGCGACGATCGCGCGGCTGGACAATGGCGCAGTCGTGCTGCCGGGGCTGGACCGTGACATGGACGAGGCGGCGTGGTCGGTCCTGACCGGGGTCGATCCAAAGCCGGCGATTCTCGGCCATCCGCAATACGGACTCGCGAAACTGCTCGGTCGCATCGGCATGCTGCGTGGCGATGTCGAGGAAATCGGAGCGCGCACGCCGGCATCTGTTCTGCGTGATCGGCTGGTCTCCGAAGCGCTGCGGCCGGCGGAGACGACCGACGCCTGGGCGACGAGCAGGCTGGACTTCAAGACCGAGGATGTCGATGCCGCGCTTGCGGACGTCATGCTGTTGGAAGCGCCGCGCGAGCGTGACGAGGCGGTGGCGATTGCCATCGCGCTGCGGCAGGCCGTCGAGGAGACCGGCGGCAACGCGGCGCTGGTGACGGGCGACCGCGAGTTGGCGCGACGGGTCTCGGCCGAGCTCCTGCGGTTCGGCGTGCGCGCCGACGATTCCGGCGGCACGCCGCTGGCGAACACGCCGCCTGCAACCTTGCTGCGGCTGCTGGTCGAAGCTGTGTTCCGACCCGGCGATCCGGTGCCGGTGGTGGCGCTGCTGAAGCATCCGCTGCTGGCGCTTGGGCTGGAGCGCGCCCGCATGCGCCATGCCGCAGAGACGATCGAACTGGTGGCGCTGCGCGGGGGGACCGGAAGGCCGGATATCGCGACGCTCGACGACCTGTTCGAGGAGCGGTTACTGGAACTGGCCGGGGAAGACCGGAGACAGCCCTTCTGGGCCGGCCGCATCAATCAACATCGCATAGTGGCTGCGCGTGAAGCGCTTGCCTTGCTGGCCAAGGCAATCGAACCATTAGCCGGCTATCGGGACGCGCGCCACGTCGAGCTCGCCGATATCGTCAAGACGACGGTCCTTGCCTTCGAAGCGCTTGGCCGCGACGAAGGTGGCAGCCTCGCTCGGCTCTATGATGGGAACGCCGGGGACAAGCTTGCAAGTGTGCTGCGCGACCTCGTTGGCGCATCGGCGACTTTTGATTTCGGCGCAAACGAATGGCCGCAGGTGGTGATGGCGCTGATCGGGCCGGAAAGCGTGAAGCCGTCGGCCGGCGCTGACAGGCGGATCGCCATCTGGGGCGCGCTGGAGGCGCGACTGCAGAGCGTCGACACGCTGGTGGTCGGCGGGCTGAACGAGGGAAGCTGGCCGCGCCGCGCCGAGGCCGACCGTTTCATGTCGCGGCCGATGAAGACCGGGCTTGAACTGGAGCCACCCGAACGGCGCATAGGCCAGGCCGCGCATGACTTCGTCATGGCGATGGGGACGAAACGCGTCATCCTCTCGCGCTCGGCCCGCGCCGGAGAAGCGCCGGCCGTCGCCTCGCGCTGGCTGCAGCGGCTGACCACCTTCGCCGGCAAGGAGGCGACCGACGCGATGCGCAGGCGCGGCGAACGCCTGCTTGTCTGGGCGGCTGGGCTCGACGCGTCGCCGCGCGTCGCCTTTGCGAAGCGGCCGCAGCCAAAGCCGCCACTCGCCGTGCGGCCGAAGAAATTCTCGGTCACCGAGATCGAGACGCTGCGGCGCGACCCTTACGCGATTTATGCGCGGAAGATTCTCGCGCTGAAGGCGATCGACCCGCTGTTGCGTGATCCCGAGGCCTCGGATCGCGGTACGCTGTTCCATGAAATCCTGCACCGATTCTCCGCCTCTGGCGTCGACCCGGCCGATTCATCGGCGCTCGGCGTTCTCGTTGACAAGGCGCGCGAATGTTTTGACGAGGCAGCGCTCCCAGCCGACGTGGAGGCCGTATGGTGGCCGCGCTTCCGCGCGCTGGCCGACGGCATCATCGGCTGGGAGATTCCTCGCCCCGTGACGCGGCGTATCGCCGAGGCGCGCGCGGAACGTACCGAGGTCGGCGCGTCGGGCGTGGTGCTGTCGGGCGTCGCCGACAGGATCGACGTGATGGAGAACGGCTCGGCCGAAATCCTCGATTTCAAGACGGGATCCTCACCCTCCAAGGCGCAGGCGCATACGCTGCTGTCGCCGCAGCTCGCACTGGAAGGCGCGCTGCTGAGGCGCGGCGCATTCAAAGATGCCGGCGTGCTGGAGCCGGCCGACCTTGCCTTCATCCGGCTCAAGGCCAACGGCGTGGTGCTGCCGGAATCGATCCTGAAGCTCGGCTCGCAGGCGAAGACGGCTGATGATCTCTCGGAGGAAGCCTGGTCGCGGCTGGAAAAGCTGCTACTGCACTACAATGACCCCAGCACCGGCTACCTGTCGCGCGCCGTGCCGTTCCGCGAGGGCGAACTGGACGGCGAGTACGATCATCTGGCGCGCGTGCTCGAATGGTCATCGGGCGGCGACGGACCCGAAGAGGATGTCGGCGAATGAAGCGGCAGCGCATCGTTCCCGACGAAACCAAGCGGCGGCAGGCCATCGCCGCGGACCCGGCAAGTTCGGTTTGGGTGTCGGCCAATGCCGGCTCGGGCAAGACGCATGTGCTGGCGCAGCGAGTCATCCGGCTGTTGCTGGAGGGAACCGACCCCTCGAAGATACTCTGCCTGACTTATACGCGCGCTGCAGCGGCGAACATGTCGAACCGCGTCTTCGCGAAGCTGGCGGAATGGACGACGCTGGGCGACGAGGAGCTTGCGCAAAGGATTGTCGAACTGGAAGGTAGGCCGCCGGGCCGCGACAGGCTGGCCGGCGCGCGCAAGCTTTTCGCCGAGGCGCTGGAGACGCCGGGCGGGCTGAAGATCCAGACCATTCACGCCTTCTGCGAGGCGGTGCTGCACCAGTTCCCGCTGGAAGCGAACATCGGGGCGCATTTCGAGATGCTCGACCCGCGCATGGAGGCGCTGCTGTTCGCCGAGGCGCGGCGCGCGATGCTGACCGGCGCGGTGGCCAACGACAAGGGACTGGCGGAAGCCTTTGCCACTGTGCTGGAGCGCGGCGGCGAGTTCGGCCTCGACGTGCTGTTGACCGAGGTCGTGGGCAAACGCGACCGGCTGCGCGACTTCATCGACAGGCTGGGTGGCGACACGGCGTCTTATGCCGACCTGTTCGAGGTGTTCGGATTCGTGCCGGTCGAGACGGCGGCGTCGATCGCCGAACAGGCCTGGCCGCTGCCGGGATTTCCGCCCGATTTCTACACCACGTTTCACCACACGGCGCTCATGACCAACGCCAAAGTCGTGCAGAAGAACATGTTGCCGGCGCTGGACGAGGCGTTTCGCATCCACGAACCGGTCAGGCGTCTGAGGCTGCTCGCCGAAGGGTTCCTGAAGGCGGATGGCGATCCCTACAGTCTGACAAGCGCCTTCACCAAGGCGATGCATAGCGCGATCCCCGATCTCGCCGAGCGCTATCAGGAGGCAGTGACGGCGATCCTCACCGTGTCGGATCGGCTGGCGCTTTTCCGCATGCTGGAAGGCACCCGCGCCGCGCTGACGATCGCTGACTGGCTGATCGCACGCTACGAGCAGTTGAAGACGGGCGGCGGGTTCCTCGATTTCAACGACCTGATCACCCGCACCGTACGGCTGTTATCGCGCGCCGATGCGGGGGCGTGGGTTCAGTACAAGCTCGACAAGGGCATCGACCACATCCTGCTCGACGAGGCGCAGGACACCAGCCCCGACCAGTGGAGCGTGGTGCGGCGGCTGGCAGAGGAGTTTTTCGCCGGGCTCGGCGCGCGAGACAATGTGCGGCGCACGGTCTTCGCCGTCGGTGACGAGAAGCAGTCGATCTATTCTTTTCAGGGCGCGTCGCCGGAGTCCTTCGCCGAGACCGGCGCGGAATTCTCGCGGCGCGTGCGCGAGGCCAATGCCAGCTTCGAGCGCGTCGGGCTTAACCTGTCCTTCCGCTCGACCAACGACGTACTGCATGCGGTCGACCGCGTTTTCGCCAGCGCCGATGCGCGGCGCGGCATCACTCACGATGCTGATCCGGTGCGGCACGACGCGATCCGCGATGATGAACCGGGCTATGTCGAGATCTGGCCTTCGGTCGGGGCGGACGCGGTGGACGAGCCGGACGACTGGACGAAGCCGGTTGACCACGCGCAGGCGCCGGCCGTGCGGGTCGCCGAGCTCGTTGCGCAGACGATCAAGCGCTGGCTGGAAGAAGGGGAGATCATCGAGGGCAAGGGCCGCCGGCTGCGGCCCGGCGACGTCATGGTGCTGGTGCGCAAGCGCGACCGCTTCGTGCATGCGCTGTCGCGCAGTCTGAAGAACAAGAACGTCCCGGTTGCCGGTGCCGACCGGTTGAGCCTGCCCGCCCATATCGCGGTACAGGATCTGGCGGCGCTGGGGCGCTTCCTGCTGCAACCGGACGACGATCTGTCGCTCTCGGCAGTGCTGCGCAGCCCGATCTTCGCGGTGACCGAGGACATGCTGTACGAGCTTGCCGCCAAGCGGCCCGCCAACCGTTCGCTCGGCGACAGGCTCCGGGAACGCGCGGCAGGCGACCTGCTGCTGGCGGATGTCGTGCGTTCGCTCGACGACTGGGCGACGGAAGCTGCCTACAAGCCCGTCTTCGAGTTCTATTCCGGCATCCTCGCCCGCGACGGCATTCGCAAGCGGATGATCGCGCGGCTGGGCCATGAGGCCGGCGACATACTGGACGAGTTCCTGAGCTTCTGCCTGGCCGAAGAGCGGGCAGGGCTGCCCGGGCTGGAAGCCTTTCTGGCGACGCTGCAGAGCGCCGGGCCGGAGATCAAGCGCGAGATGGACCAGGGCCGCAACGAGGTGCGCATCATGACGGTGCATGCGGCCAAAGGGCTCGAAGCGCCCGTAGTGTTCCTTGTCGATGGCGGCGCGCCGCCGGTCAGCGAGCAGCATCTGCCGCGGCTGATGCCCTACGACTTCGAGGGGATCGGCCCCGGCTTCCTGTGGCGCTCGTCGAGCGAGGTCGCCAATTCCGTCTCAAAGGATGCGGCCTCCGGCGTCAAGGCGCGCGCCGACGACGAATATCGCCGGCTGCTCTATGTCGGGATGACGCGGGCCGAGGACCGGCTGATCGTGTGCGGCTATCACGGCAAGCTGGCGCGCAACACAGCAACCTGGCATGCGATCGTCGAGCGGGCGCTGGTCGGTATTCCCGAGACTGAACAGCGCGTCCACGAGGCGACCGGCGAGACGGTGTACCGCTACCGCAGCCGGATACTGCCAGCCATTGTTGCCGATGACGTGGATGCAACTGCGCCGGAAACGAGTTCGCACCCCCTGCCTGTATTCGGCAAGCTGCCGTCGGAAGACGACCTGCCGCGTCCGCTGTCGCCATCCGGCGCGTCGGTGCTGGTCGAGGATGCGACCGAGGCGGTGGCGTCGCGGCGCTCGCCCGTGCTGGATGGCGAGGAGCAGACGGGCTTTGCCGCCGTGCGCGGCTCGGCGATTCACAAGCTGCTGCAGGTGCTGCCCGGCATGGCGGTCGAGACGCGCGAACCGGCGGCGCGGCGCTATCTCCAGCGTGCCGTCCCCGATTGGCCGGAAGCGGAGCGCGACGGCGCGTGGCGACAGGTCGACGCCATCTTGGGCGACGCGGTGTTTGCGTCGATTTTTGCACCGGGCTCGCGCGCCGAGGTCGCCGTTATGGGCGAGATCGAGTTGCGCGGGGCGAAGCGGCTGGTGTCCGGTATGATCGACCGGCTGGCGGTCACAGCGGCCGAGGTCTTGGTCATCGACTACAAGACCAACCGGCCGCCGCCGACCACGCTGAACGAGGTTCCGCCGGCCTATGTCCTCCAGCTCGCGCTGTACCGGGCGCTGCTGCGGCCGCTTTATCCGGGCAAGGCGGTGCGCTGCGCGCTCCTGTTCACCGAGACGCCAAGCGTGATGCCGCTGCCGGACGCCATGCTGGACCAGGCGCTTGCCCGACTCACCGGAGCGTGACAAAAACGGCGCGTGACACAAACGCTGCTTGAAGGCAGCCGCGCCCGCCACCACATATTGTGCGACACGAATTCCCGAAAGGTTTCATCATGGCAACCGTCAAGGTCGACAAGAACAACTTCAAGAGCGATGTGCTGGACGCTTCCGAGCCGGTCGTCGTCGATTTTTGGGCCGAGTGGTGCGGTCCCTGCAAGATGATCGGCCCGTCGCTGGAGGAGATCTCCACCGAGCTCGCCGGCAAGGTGAAGATCACCAAGCTGAACATCGACGAGAATCCGGAGCTGGCCGCGCAGTTCGGCGTGCGCTCCATCCCGACGCTGATGATCTTCAAGGGCGGAGAAGTGGCCGACATCAAGGTCGGCGCGCTGCCGAAGACGGCGCTGTCGCACTGGATCGGCGGAAACGTCTGATCGTTTCAACCGATATTGGATTAAAAAGCCCGGCCTTCGCGCCGGGCTTTTTGCTGGCGTGGTGCTTGGCGGACCCTGGCCTTTGTCGTTCTCCGCTCCGGGTGCATGATGCCTCAAACAGGAGAAACGCCATGACCGGATCGGCCAAAGCCACGACGCTTATCGACAACGAGCGGGTGATCGTCACCGAATACCGCTTCCAGCCCGGTGAGAACACCGGATGGCATCGTCATGGGCATGATTATGTAGTGGTGCCGATGATGGACGGCCGGCTGAAGATCGCCACCAAGGACGGCGAAACCTTCGTCGATATGAAGAAGGGGGCGCCCTATTTTCGCAACGAAGGCGTCGAGCACGACGTCATAAGCGCCAGCGAAGGCGAGTATGTCTTCATCGAAGTCGAGTTGAAATAGCTGACGCTGGGTAAATCCAGAACGTGAAGTCTGGGCGGGTCACTTCCGCAGGGCAAGCACGAAGCCTCTGAAGCGCGTCAGGCTGGCCCAAGCCTCTGGCTCAGTGACGCGAAACAACGAATAAAATCAGTACGAAAATGGCAAGCTTATCTGGCTGGACCAGATGATTTCATGCCGCTGATTCCGGCAGCGCCAAGCTTACCGAAAGCATAACTCAGTGTTTCGAAATGTCTCGAAACGTGTGCCCGGATCACGGAACGGCCGGCTCCTTGCCGCATTTGCCGCCACATTCGCCGGGTAGCCGGCGCTCCCCCGAAATAGTACGGAGAGACTTAAGGCATGACGGGCAAGATGAGAGCAGTCGGCGCGGTGGCAATTGCCAGCATGGTTCTGGCGGCGGGTTTTACGGCTCCCGCTTCGGCACAGTGCGGCGGCGCTTCATGGTATGCGCTTCACTCGCAGACGGCCTCGGGCGAGAAGATGGACCCGACCGACCTGACGGCGGCTCATCGCAGCCTACCCTTCGGGACAAAGCTGAAAGTCACCAACCAGAAGAACGGCAAGACCGTCGTCGTGCGCATCAACGATCGCGGCCCCTTCGTAAAGGGACGCGTCATCGACCTGTCGAAGGCCGCCGCAAGGACGCTCGGCTTCGTCGATTCCGGCGTCACGAAAATCTGCATGGCCGAAGCGATCTGATTTACCGCACAGGCGGCTTATCGCTCGAAACGGGAAGCCGCCGTCTGCGCCATTGCCTCGGCGAGGCTCATTCCCCACCGCGAGCGGCAATAGCTGCGGAAATCGAAGCATGGCAGGCCGGGGCAGATCTCGAACTCGATAAGGTGAACGGTGTTGTCCGTCTCGACCCGGAAATCCATCGAAAACACGTCGCGTAGCCCGAGCGCACACATCAGCATGGCAGCGATGGAGCGAATATGCACCGCGGCTTCCGGCTGGCTGTCGGCGACAGCGATCAGCTCCGGTTCGGTATAACGCCCTTCCGCGATAGCCGCCGCGCCGGTATCGCCGTAGAGCGCCATCGAATCGTCCATGGTCTGGAAATCGGTGCCGGAGTCGACGAAGAAGATGCCGAGCGCTTCAGGGCCGGCATCGGGACGTACGCCCAGGAAACTCGCGCGGACGTTGCGGCCCTCCACGTAGGGTTGCACGACGACGGCGTCACGGTAGGCATCATGCACGCGGCGGCTGAGTGCAAGCGCATGGTCGAGGTCGCCGCAGTGCGAATCCGGCCAGATGCCGATCTTGGCGCCGAGCCGGTTCGGCTTGACGAACCAGCCGGCTGCGGAAGCAGGCGGGCGCACCAGCCATTCGCCATCGCGTGCCAGTCCAGCAGGTGGGGTCGGTAGGCCGAGCACCGAAAGCACAGCGCCGGAACGGAACTTGTCCTGGCAAAGCGCGAAAAGGGAGTCGTCCGCTCCAAGGGTCGGCAAGCCGTTCAGGCGGGCAAGCGCCGGCGCGGCGCCGCCCCGGAAATAGGCGATGCCGTCGGTGAGTGTCCAGACGAGGGTGGTTGCGGCGGGCCGGCCGGCGAGCACGGTTGGCGCGTCGTCCAGTTCGACGGGCAGGAAAGAAATGCCGCGCGCGGCGCAGGTACGTTCGATGTCAGGAAACTCCGGCGCAAGGTCGGTGGACTGCGCCAGATAGTACGAGATCTCCAACGCGTGCTGTTCGGCAAAGCCGTCCGCCTTCAGGCGCTGACGGCAGGCGGCTTCGGTTTCGTAGACAAGGATCAGTGTTGGCTTGGACATGGCTGGCGGGCGCCTCGGAACGTGCGCCCAGACTAGCGGTTTGCATGCAATGCGCGGAGACTTTTGCGCCCTCGCCTTCAGCGGGCGCGACCTGCCGTTATCCCTGGCCGGCGAACACCGAGTCCCATTGCGCGACTGCGGCGCGTGCGCGCCCGGCAACCTCGGCTGCGGTCAGCTCCGGCGAATAGAGGCTGGAGCCGAGGCCGAAGGTCGAGACGCCGATCTTTGCATAGTCGGCGAAATCCTTCTCCGAAACGCCGCCGACCGCGCCGACGATGGTTTCCCTGGGCAGCACCGCCTTGATCGCCGAAATGCCTTTCGGCCCGAGTGCGCTTGCCGGGAAGAATTTCAGCGCGGAGGCACCAAGCGACAGGGCGAGAAAGGCCTCCGTCGGGGTGAAGACGCCGGGCATCATCACCATGCCATGATGCGCGGCGCGCTCCATGACGGAGCGGTCGATGTTGGGGCTGACCATAAGCCGCCCGCCTGCCCCGTGCAGTTCGTCGACCTGCGCCGCCGTCAGTACCGTTCCTGCCCCGACGAGCGCCGTGTCCGGCAGGGATTTCGCGAGCAGCGCGATGGATCGGAACGGGTCGGGCGAATTGAGGGGTACCTCGATCGCCTCGATACCGGCCTCGAAGATGGCCGAAGCGATGTCCAGCGCCTCATCGGGCTTCAGGCCGCGCAAGATGGCGACGAGCCGACGGCGGAGCGAGGGAAACGGAACGGTCAAGAT
The DNA here is from genome assembly GCF_040081925.1 of Mesorhizobium quangtriensis. Classification (NCBI taxonomy): domain Bacteria; kingdom Pseudomonadati; phylum Pseudomonadota; class Alphaproteobacteria; order Hyphomicrobiales; family Phyllobacteriaceae; genus Mesorhizobium; species Mesorhizobium quangtriensis. The sequence continues at coordinate 187,849 of NZ_JBEBMF010000001.1, read as the reverse complement.
TTCGAATCTCCTGTCCAGCCAAGCCGTGCAGCTGCCTCGAACAGTCCCGTGCGGACGGCTTCGTCGGCGTCTGCCTGCAGCACCGAGCAGCCGGCGATTTTCAGCGCGGCGGCGTAAAGCGTACCCAGCGGGCCGGACGCGACGAGGATGATCCGATCGTCCGGCGGCGCGAGGCTGCGCCTTGCCGATGCGATCTCCGAGCCGATGAGCAGGCCGGACAGCGTCGCGGCGGCGACCTCAGGCGTCCGGTCCTGCAGTAGGGTCGCCGCGCGAATGCGGAAAAGTTGAGGGCCGATATCGCCGCCCTGCTCCAGCGCCTGCGTGCAGGCCGCGACAAAGGTGGGATTTTCGGGCGAGGGAGGCGAGGCGACTTCGCCAAGCGAGTGGCGCAGGATCGATTGTTTCGCCAGCACCGAAAACAGCTCGCCGGTCAGCCAGGTCTGGAAGCCGGTGATGACGCCATCCGCCGCCTCGACCCATTTGGAATGGGTGCCGGGCATGCAGATGACATGCCGCCCCGAGGAAAAGAGCGGCACGATTCCAGCAAGCTGTGTTTCTTCGCCGCGCATGACATCAGGCGCGTCGGCCTTGCGCTGTGCCAGTCCGGGCAGGATGCGGATGTCACGCGACTGGCCTGAAACCGGCACCGCGCCGGCAAGAATCCCATCCAGCCCGGCCGGCAACGTGACGTAGGGCGCTTCGATCCAGCCTTGCCGCGCGCCGGCCATGCCGCAGACGATGACGGGAAGCGCTTCGGGCGCGCCAGCCGCCGCGAGATGCCGTTCCAGGACAACGCCAAAACCTTCCGCGCCGGCGGTCAGCATGCCGTCGCCGCTGCGCCGCTCGGCGAGCACGGTGCCGGCGGCGTCGAGCAGCCAGAGCCGGAAGCTCGAGGTGCCCCAGTCGACGGCGGCGATGGCGGGAGCGGTCACAGGTAGCCGCCGTCCACGATGAGTGTCTGCGCTGTCAGCATGCGCGATGAGTCCGAGGCGAGGAAGAGGCAGGTGCCGACCATGTCGTCCGGCTTCATGACCTCGCGGATGCACTGCTTGGCGACATGGGCAGCCAGCCTTTCCTCCGACACCCAGAGCTTCTGCTGGCGCTCGGTGATGACCCAGCCGGGTGCGACCGCGTTGACGCGGATGCCGTGCGGGCCGAGGCGACCGGCGAGACCCTTCGTGAGGCCGATGATGCCTGCCTTGGCAGCCGTATAGGACGGCATCTCGGCATGGTTGATCATGAAGGACGTCGAGGTGAAGTTGATGATGGAGCCCCTGCCCGCCTCGATCATGCCTTTCGCCACCGCCTGCGCGGTGAAGAAATGCGGCCTGAGGTTGATTGACTGGTTCTGCTCCCAGTATTCGGGCGTTACATCGAATATGTCGTGGCGCTCGTCATAGGCGGCATTGTTGATCAGCACCGTGACCGGGCCATGCGCGGCCGCGGCCGCGTCGATCGCCTTGCGCAACGACGCGATGTCGGCGAGATCGGCCTTCATGAACAGCGGCGTGTGCGAAACCTTCGTGGACAGGTCCGCGACCAAGGCTCGGCTGGGCTCTTCGGCGATGTCGATGAAGGCGACCTTCGCGCCCTGCCGCGCAAAACCCTCCACCAGCGCGGCGCCTATGCCCGAACCGCCACCGGTGATGAGGACCGAGGCCCGTTCAAGGTCCGAAAAATGCGCCGATGGCATCATGTTCCTGCAATCCTCCAGAATGTCGCGCATGGTATCGGGCAAGCGCCTGCGAAGGGCAAGAGCCTTGCGGAGGTTGAAGCGCTTTCAAAAGCTTCGATAATTGACCCCGGCACCCGCACATGGTCAAAAGCCCGGCGCGGCCCGACCGCCGACCTGTTTTGGAGAGTGACTACATGACCGATCGCCTGGAGATTTCCGGCCTGCACATCGCCCGCGAGATGGTTGATTTCGTGGTCGACGAGGCCGTGCCGGGAACGGGAATCGACGTCTACGAATTCTGGTCCGGATTCTCCGATATCGTGCATGATCTGGCGCCGAAGAACCGGGCGCTGCTGAAACGTCGCGACGAGCTGCAGGAAGCGGTCGACCGCTGGCACCGCGCCCATGGCGGCCCCATCAACATGGGCGTCTACAAGGGGTTCCTGAAGGAGATCGGCTATCTCGTGCCCGAGGGTGAGCCGTTTCAGGTGACGACGCAGAATGTCGACCCGGAGATCGCGACCCTGGCCGGCCCACAGCTTGTGGTGCCGGTGATGAATGCGCGTTACGCGCTCAACGCCGCCAATGCGCGCTGGGGCTCGCTCTACGACGCGCTCTACGGTACCGATGCCATCTCCGACATCGGCGGCGCCGAGAGGGGCAGGGACTACAACCCGATCCGTGGCGGCAAGGTGATCGCCTGGGTCCGCAACTTCCTTGATGATGCAGCACCGCTGGCGAATGCGCACTGGCGCGACGCCCGGGCATTTTCGGTGGTCGACGGCGCGCTGGTCGTGTCGCTCGGAGAAGACCGAACCACCGGCCTCAGCCAACCGGAGAAATTCGTCGGCTATCTTGGAGACCCTTCTGCGCCGACCCAGTTCCTGCTGCGGAACAATGGCATCCATGTCGAGATTCTGATCGACGCGACGGCGGCGATCGGCAAGTCGGATTCCGCCAACATCTCCGACGTGTGGCTGGAATCGGCGCTGACGACGATCCAGGATTTCGAGGATTCGGTCGCCGCCGTCGATGCCGCCGACAAGGTCGTCGCCTATCGCAACTGGCTCGGCCTGATGAAAGGCTACCTGACCGAAGAGGTCGCGAAGGCTGGGAAGAGCTTTACGCGAAAGCTCAATCCCGACCTCGACTACACCGCGCCTGACGGCTCCACATTCGAGCTGAAGTGCCGCTCGCTGCTGCTGGTGCGCAATGTCGGCCACCTGATGACCAATCCCGCCATCCTCGACCGCGACGGCAACGAGGTGCCCGAAGGCCTGATCGACGCGGCGATCACCGCGCTGATCGCCTTGCACGATATCGGCGCCAAGGGTCGCCGCGCGAATTCGCGGATGGGTTCGATGTATGTCGTGAAGCCCAAGATGCACGGGCCGGACGAGGTCGCTTTCGCCGTGGAGATCTTTGGGCGCGTCGAGAAGCTGCTCGGCATGGCGCCCAACACGATCAAGATGGGCATCATGGACGAGGAACGGCGCACCACCGTCAATCTCAAGGAGTGCATCCGTGCGGCAAGCGAACGCGTCGTGTTCATAAACACCGGCTTCCTCGACCGCACCGGCGACGAGATCCACACCTCGATGGAAGCCGGCCCGATGATCCGCAAGGGCGACATGAAGCAGGCCGCATGGATTTCGGCCTATGAGGCATGGAACGTCGATACGGGTCTCGAATGTGGTCTGTCGGGGCACGCGCAGATCGGCAAGGGCATGTGGGCGATGCCCGACCTGATGGCGGCGATGCTGGAGCAGAAAATCGCGCACCCCAAGGCCGGCGCGAACACCGCATGGGTGCCCTCGCCGACGGCCGCGACCCTGCACGCGACGCACTATCACAAGGTCGATGTCCATGCGGTGCAGGAAACGCTGAAAAGCCGCCCGAAGGCGAAGCTCGACGATATCCTGTCCATTCCTGTCGCCGTGCGTCCGAACTGGACGCCGGAGGAAATTCAGGCCGAACTGGACAACAACGCGCAGGGCATCCTCGGCTACGTCGTGCGCTGGATTGACCAGGGCGTCGGCTGTTCCAAGGTACCCGACATAAACAATGTCGGGCTGATGGAAGACCGCGCGACGCTGCGCATCTCCTCGCAGCACATCGCCAACTGGCTCTATCACGGCGTGGCGAGCGGCGAGCAGGTGATGGAGACAATGCGGCGCATGGCGGCGGTCGTGGACCAGCAAAATGCGGGCGATCCGCTCTATCGGCCGATGGCGGCGGACTTCGACAATTCCATTGCCTTCCAGGCGGCCTGCGACCTCGTCTTCAAGGGACGCGAGCAGCCGAACGGCTATACGGAGCCGGTTCTGCACGCGCGCCGGCTGGAGCTGAAGGCGCGGGACCAGGCGGTGTGATCCTCCTCGCCATAGATACGGCATCGGCGCTTTGCGCGGCCTGCGTCTATGACAGCGATGCGGACCGAGAGCTTGGACGGTCTGTGCTGGACCTTGGCAAGGGCCATGCCGAGCATCTGATGGCTGTCGTCGACGAGGCGCTGGCGCAGGCGGCAGTTGGATTTGATGCGCTCGGCCGTATCGTCGTTTCTGTGGGACCGGGCTCGTTCACCGGCGTTCGCGTCGGCGTGGCGACCGCACGGGGGTTTGCGCTGGCGCTGAATATACCGGCCGTCGGCGTCACGACGCTGGAGGCCGTTGCCGCCGAAACGAGACAAAGCTTTGCCGGCAAAAGGATCATGGTTACGCTCGATGGCGGGCGGGGCGAGATCAATGTCGGGTTCTTCGACGAGACGGGCGATCAGGTTGGCAAGCCGCTGGTGACCAACCTCGACGAAGCGGCAAGGTTGGCGACAGCGCATGACGGCGTGATTGCCGGTTCCGCAGCGGCCATGGTCGCTGGTGCGGCAGACCGGACGTTCCCGACAGGAAGCACAGGGGCGACGGCCGATATCTGCGTGTACGCGCGGCTTGGCGCGGCGAAGGCTGTTGGTGAAAAGCCCAAGCCGCTTTACTTAAGGGAAGCGGATGCGAAGCCGCAGGCCGGTTTCGTGCTGCCGCGAATCCAGTCATGATCGCAGGCGGAAACGCCCGAACGATAAAAAAGCAATGCGCATACCTTTTCTGACGCCAAAGCAGCGCGACTATGCTCTGGAACCGCTCGCACCGGCCGACAGCCCGGCGATCTCCGCGATCCACCACGAGGATTTCGTGCGGCCGTGGAGCGACGGAGAATTCGCCAGCCTGCTCGGGCAGGACACCGTCTTCGGCTATGCCGTGCGCGAGGCAGGGCGCGGCGGTTCGCCTCCGGTCGGCTTCGTGCTGGCGAGGCTAGCGGCCGGCGAGGGCGAAATCCTCACCGTCGCAGTGGCGCGTTCGCACAGGAGACACGGGCTTGGCTGGCGGCTGATGGACGCGGTGCTGCGCGAACTCCACGGTCAGCGCGCCGAGGCGCTTTTCCTCGAAGTGGACGAGGGCAACGCGCCGGCGATCGCGCTCTACCGCAGGCTCGGTTTCTTCGAGGTCGGTAAGCGTCCCGGCTATTACGAGGCGTCTCAGGGCCGAAAGGGCGCGCTTGTCATGCGCCGCGATCTTCGATAGCGCATCGCGTATCGGGTCCTCGAAGGCGCTCCGGAATGATGGGCAGGATCAGGCTGGTTGCCGCGCTCGGCTTCGTAGGGGTCACCATGGTCGCCCTGATGCCGGTGCAGCTGATCGCCATGAAGACGCGGTTGTTCAGCGAGCGGCGCGTGCCGCGCCTCTGGCATGGTCTGAACGTCAGGGCGCTCGGATTCCGGGTGCACCAGAAGGGCGCGCTGACGACCAAGCGGCCGCTGATCGTTGCGGCAAACCACGTGTCGTGGACAGACATTCCCGTCATCTCGTCCCGTTGCGAGGTTTCCTTCGTCGCCAAGTCGGAGATGGCCGCGTGGCCCCTGCTCGGCTTTCTGGCGCGGTTGCAACGCACGATCTTCGTCGAGCGTGAACGCAGGCGCGCCTCCGGCGCGCAGGCCGACGAGATCGCGCGGCGGCTGGCCGATGACGATGCGATCGTGTTGTTCGCCGAGGGCACGACGGGCGACGGCAACATGCTCCTGCCCTTCAAGAGCACGCTGTTCGGCGCGGCGACCAGGGCGATCACCGACGGCACGGTGGACAAGGTTTACATCCAGCCGCTGGCGATTGCCTATACGCGGGTGCAGGGGATGCCGATGGGCCGCCAGCACCGCCCGCTGGCCTCCTGGATCGGCGACGATGAGCTTGCGCCACACGCGGCGAGGCTGCTGAAGGAAGGCGCGATCGACGTCGAACTGCATTTTGGCGAGCCGATCGAATTTTCGCCGGGCGACGACCGCAAGGCGGTGACGCGGCTGGCCGAGAGCGAGGTCCGCACGATGCTGCACGCAGCACTTGCCAGCCCGATGCCGAGCCGGCCGAAACCGCTGCGGGCGAAATAGCGCCGCCTGTCTGTTTTTTGTCGCCAAAAGGCTCTAAAAGCCGCGAAATGGATCTCGAACAGATAGAAAAGACTCACTCGGCGGAGCAGCCCGAAGCCACGTTTGCGCCGTCTTTGGCGACCACCTCGAAGAAGGTCTTCGTCAAGACCTATGGCTGCCAGATGAACGTCTATGACAGCCAGCGTATGACCGACGCGCTGGCCGCCGACGGCTATGCCGGCACGGAGAGCATCGAGGATGCCGACCTCGTGCTGCTCAACACCTGTCACATTCGCGAGAAGGCGGCGGAAAAGGTCTATTCCGAACTCGGACGCATGAGGGGCCTCAAGGCGGAGCGCGCGGCGCGCGGCCAGGAGATGGTGATCGGCGTCGCAGGCTGTGTCGCGCAGGCGGAAGGCCGCGAGATCCTCCGTCGCGAGAAAGCCGTCGATCTGGTCATCGGCCCGCAGACCTATCATCGCCTGCCGGATGCCCTGCGCCGAGCGCGCGGCGGCGAAAAGGTGGTCGAGACGGAATACGCCATCGAGGACAAATTCGAGCATCTGCCCAAGCCGAGACGCGCCGAGATCATCGGGCGCGGGGTCACGGCGTTCCTGACGGTGCAGGAAGGCTGCGACAAGTTCTGTACCTTCTGCGTCGTGCCCTATACGCGCGGCTCGGAAGTGTCGCGCCCGGTCGCCCAGATCGTCGCCGAGGCGGAGAAACTCGCCGATGCCGGCGTGCGCGAACTGACCCTGCTCGGCCAGAACGTCAACGCCTGGCACGGCGAGGGGCCGGATGGCGGCGAGTGGGGCCTTGGCAGGCTCTTGTACAGACTGGCGGAAATTCCGGGCATCGCGCGGCTGCGCTATACGACCAGCCATCCCCGCGACATGGACGACGAGCTGATCGAGGCGCATCGCGACCTGCCGGCGCTGATGCCCTATCTGCACCTGCCGGTGCAGGCGGGTTCGGACCGTATCCTGAAGGCGATGAACCGCCGTCACAAGGCCGCCGACTATGTCAGGCTGATCGAGCGCATCCGCGCGGCGCGGCCGGACATGGCGATGTCGGGCGACTTCATCGTCGGCTTTCCGGGCGAGAGCGACGCCGATTTCGAGGCGACGATGCAGATCGTCCGCGATGTCGGCTATGCGCAGGCCTATTCCTTCAAATATTCGCCGCGTCCGGGCACTCCCGGGGCCGACATGAAGGATCACGTTGCGGAAGCCGTGAAGGACGAGAGGCTGCAGCGGCTGCAGGCGCTGCTGAACGAGCAGATGCGCGATTTCAACGCCGGCATGGCTGGCAGGACGATGGATCTGCTGATCGAGAAGCCTGGCCGGGATCAAGGCCAGCGCGTTGGGCGGTCACCCTGGCTGCAGCCGGTGATTGTTGATGAGACGGCCGGCGAAATCGGTGACATTATCAATGTGCGAATCACGCGAGCCGGCCACAGCCTGTTTGCGGAACCGGTCTGATCCAGCAAGGAGAGACGTTTGAGCGCTACCGAATTGAAGAAGCCTCCCGCGGGTCCGGCCTCCGGGGCTTCAGACATGGCGCACATCGTCCTGACCTTCGACAACAACAAGCTGGCAAGCGCGCTCTACGGGCAATTCGACGAGAATCTGGCTCGGCTCGAGCAGAAGCTCGGCGTCGATATCCGCTCGCGCGGCAACCAGCTCACCATCCGGGGATCGGCGTCAGCGGCCGAGCAGGCGCGGCGTGCCCTCGATAATCTCTACGGCATCCTGCAGAAGGGGGCCGACATCGGCCAGTCCGACGTCGATGGCGCGGTGCGGATGGCGGTCGCGGCCGACGACCAGCTGACGCTGCCGACACTGGAGCGCAAGGGCAAGATGGCCGCCGCGCAGATTTCGACGCGCAAGCGCACGATCTATGCAAGGTCGCTCAATCAGGACGCCTACATGCGGGCGCTGGAGCGCTCCGAACTGGTTTTCGGCATCGGCCCGGCAGGCACCGGCAAGACCTATCTGGCCGTGGCGCATGCCGCGATGCTGCTGGAACGCAGCATGGTCGAGCGCATCATCCTGTCGCGCCCGGCGGTCGAGGCCGGCGAGCGGCTTGGCTTCCTGCCCGGCGACATGAAGGAGAAGGTCGATCCCTATCTGAGGCCGCTCTACGACGCGCTTTACGACATGATGCCGGCAGACAAGGTCGAACGCGCGATCACTGCCGAGGTAATTGAGATCGCGCCGCTGGCCTTCATGCGCGGCCGCACACTGGCGCATTCCGCTGTCATCCTCGACGAGGCGCAGAACACCACGCCGATGCAGATGAAGATGTTTTTGACCCGCCTCGGCGAGGGGTCGCGTATGATCATCACCGGCGACCCGACGCAGATCGACCTGCCGCCGAACACGAAGTCCGGCCTTGTCGAGGCGCTGCGCGTGCTCGACGGGGTGCCGGGCGCGGTGACGGTCCGGTTCAACGACACCGACGTTGTCAGGCATCCGCTGGTGGCCGAGATCGTCAAGGCTTACGACCGCGACGCCAAGATGGCGCGCGGGCTCGGCGCCGACGGGGAGTGACCCATGGCTGGCCGCAAGGCCAGGGCTGACGCGCCCGAACCGCACATTTCCATCGATATCGCCGTCGAGGCGGGCGACTGGCCGGCCAAGCGGCGGTTGCGAAGCTTGGTCGAGAAGGCGGTCGCGGCAGCTATTGCGGAGGCGGGCACTTCGTCCCGACAGCCGTGCGAGCTAAGCATAGTCTTCTCCGACGATGCCCATATAAAGGTGCTGAACGCCGGCTGGCGCGGCAAGGACAAGCCCACCAACGTGCTCTCCTTCCCGGCATTTCCGGTGAAACCCGGCGACCCGCTGCCACCCATGCTGGGCGATATCGTGCTGGCCGCGGAAACCGTTGCGCGCGAGTCCGAGCTGGAAGGCAAGCCGCTGGAGCACCATATCACCCATCTCGTGATCCATGGCCTGCTGCATCTTCTCGGCCACGATCACGAGGAGGAAACGCAGGCCGAGCGCATGGAAAGCCTGGAGCGGGCGACGCTTGCGAGACTTGCTATTCCCGATCCCTACGCGTAACAGAAAAGTTGGAAAACAACCCTGATAGCGATGAACGATAGTCCAGTGACTGCCGCGCCCCCGGAAACGGGCAGCGCGAAAGCCGAAAAGACGGAAGACGGGCCGAGTTTAAGTCCCGGACAGTCTATGCAGCCGGCCGCGGCGACGACAGGAACACCGGCAGGCCGGTCGTCCTTCTTCGACAGGCTGGCAGGCCTCTTCAAACAGAGAAACGGTGCATCCCTCCGCGAGGAGATTGTTGACGCGCTTGCCGAGACCGAGGTGGCCGGCGAGGAAGCCTTCTCGCCCGGCGAGCGGGCGATGCTCAACAACATCCTTCGGCTGCGCGAAGTCCGCGTTGAGGACGTGATGATCCCGCGCGCCGATATCGAGGCGGTCGAGATCAACACGAAGCTTGGCGACCTGATGAACGTGTTCGAGCGCTCCGGTCATTCGCGCATGCCAGTCTATTCCGAGACGCTCGACGACCCGCGCGGCATGGTGCACATCCGCGATGTGCTGGCGCATATCACGCGGCTGGCGCGCCAAGGCGACGGAGCGCCGGGCGACGCGCTGGATTTCGGCAATGTCGACACATCGAAGACGATTGGCGAACTCGACTTGATGCGAACGGTGCTCTTCGTGCCGCCCTCGATGCTGGCGTCGGACCTGATGGGACGCATGCAGGCGAGCCGCACCCAGATGGCGCTGGTCATCGACGAATATGGCGGCACCGACGGGCTGGCTTCGCTGGAGGACATCGTCGAGATGGTAGTCGGCGACATTGAAGACGAGCACGACGACGAACAGCCGACCATCACTCCGGCCGGTGACGGTGTCTATGTTGTCGACGGCAAGGCCGAGATCGAGGATGTCGAGGAAGTGCTGGGCGAGAGCTTCAACGTCGGCGAGCACGGCGAATATGTCGATACGATCGGCGGCCTTGTGTTCAACGCGCTCGGCCGTGTCCCGGTACGCGGCGAAGTGGTGGAGGCCGTTCCAGGCTTCGAGTTCCATGTGCTCGACGCCGATACGCGCCGCGTCAAGCGCGTGCGCATCGTCGACAAGAGCAAGGCCGAACGCCGCAGGCGCGTCTCCTGATATCCGTCGACGATTCAATCTTCGTCCAACTTGCTCTAACCTCCGCCGCGTGATTCTTCGCGTGACGCGGCTTGCCCACAACGGTCGAGTCGAATTCGGAAGGGGGCCGGCTGCGCATGAAGCGTCTGGCAGGACGGATAATTCTGCTGTGGGGATGGCGTCGCCTGGCCGTTGCCTTCGTCGCCGGCGCGCTGCTGGTGCTAACGCAGGCGCCGTATGATTTCTTCGCCGCAGGCTTCGTCTCGTTTCCGGTGCTGGTCTGGCTGCTCGACGGGATAACAGGCGACGCGTCGGCCAATCCGCTGAAACGCCTTCGGCCCGCCTTCGCCGCCGGTTGGTGGTTCGGTTTCGGATATTTCCTCGCAGGGCTCTGGTGGATCGGCGGAGCGGTGCTGGTCGAAGCGGACAGTTTTGCCTGGGCGCTTCCCTTCGCGGTCGTAGGAATTCCGCTGCTGATGGCCTTTTTCTACGGGTTCGCCACCGCGCTGGCGCGGCTGTTCTGGTCGAACGGGCTGGGGCGGATCGCGGCACTCGCCTTCGCCTTCGGCCTCGCCGAGTGGCTGAGAGGGTTTCTCTTCACCGGCTTCCCGTGGAATCCGGTCGGCCTCGCGGCGATGCCGACCCCGCTCCTGATGCAGAGCGTCGCGATCACTGGCGTGGTCGGCATGAACGCGCTTGCCGTTTTCGTCTTTGCCATGCCCGCCCTGCTGGCCGGCGGTCAAGGCCGTCGCGCGGGACTGATCGCGGCGTTGCTTCTGGTCGTCGCCCATGTCGGCCTCGGCATGGTGCGTCTCAATGCGCAGGAGCCGGCAGAATCCAAGACGCTTGCCTTGCGCATCGTACAGCCGTCGATCGATCTCGCAGAAAAGTGGGACCAGAGCGTGCGCGACCGGATCTTTGCCACGACCTTGGAGCTGTCGGCACGACCGCCCGCAGAGGGAGAACCCGCGCCGACGCTCATCGTGTGGCCCGAAACCTCGGTTCCCTTCCTCTTTGCCGAGCGGCCGGAGGCGCTGGTGGCGATCGGGGAGATGCTTCAGCCGGGGCAGATGCTGCTGGCAGGCACGGTTCGCGAGGAAGAGACCGCCGGAGCCACCCCTCTCGACTACAATTCGGTCGTGGCGATCAACGATCAGGGCGAGATCGTCGGCGCGGTCGACAAGGTGCATCTGGTGCCGTTCGGCGAGTACATTCCCTTCGCCGGTCTGGCGCGGCGCTTCGGACTGAATCAACTGGTCGCCGGGCCGATGAATTTTGCAGCCGGCAGCCAGCGCTACCCGATCGAATTGCCCGGTGGTGTGGCGGCGGCGGCCTTTGTCTGTTACGAAATAATCTTTCCCGACATGGTCAGAGTTGACGCTGCGTCATCCCGGATTATTGTCAACGTCACCAATGACGCGTGGTTCGGGGATACGCCTGGCCCCTACCAGCACTTCCGGCAGGCGCAGATTCGGGCCGTGGAGAATGGATTGCCTGTGCTGCGTGCAGCCAACAACGGCATTTCGGGCGTGATCGACGCGCGGGGACGTGTCGTCGATGCCCTGGCGCTGAATGTCAGGGACAGCCTGGACGCGCAGATTTCGCTTCCGAAAGGACCGTCGGCGCTTGCGCCCGTGCAGCGAACTGCCGGCTATGCGATCCTGGGGTTTCTTGCGCTGATGGCGCTTGGCGGTTTGATTACTGAAAGGCTCAGGACGAATTGACAGGCGCTATATTAGAAACTCATAGTGAATGATCCGGCCTAGAGGCGCTTAGCCCGCAGCATCGTTGGGGAATTGGGGATGCGCCGGATTCAAACCAGAACAAGATCGAACAGCCGGCCGGACCGGCAAGGACAAAATGGCAGACAAGGACAATAAAAAGAAGCCTAATCCCACTGATATGCACGTTGGGAGCAGGATCAGGCTTCGCCGCAACATGCTTGGCATGAGCCAGGAAAAGCTGGGCGAAAATCTCGGCATCACCTTTCAGCAAATCCAGAAGTACGAGAAGGGCACCAACAGAGTCGGCGCCAGCCGCCTGCAGGCGATCGCCAACATCCTCGGCGTTCCGGTGTCTTTTTTCTTCGACGGCCTGCCCAACGAAGAGGGTGTAGGCAGGGTAGGCTTCGCGGAAGATTCCGCCGCGACGTCGGCGCTCGAATTCTGCACCAGCGCCGAGGGGCTCCAACTCACCCGAGCCTTCGTCAGGATATCCGATCAGCGGGTCCGCAGAAGGATTATCGATCTGGTGAAGACGCTGGCGGACGAGGTCAGCGTCGACTGATCTGCCTGCCGGGGCCGCGGCGCAAAATCATTCCCCTCCAGCAATGCCGCGAGGGCAATGTCTGCTTGACGAAGACGGGCGCGCATCGCTACACGATGCCGCCCGATGCCGGTTCTCGCCGGCCGACCGCTCAGAGGGGACATCCGTGACTCGGCAGAACTATCTCTTCACCTCGGAATCCGTATCCGAGGGACACCCGGACAAGGTTTGCGACCGGATCTCTGATGAGATCGTGGACCTGGTCTATCGCGAAGCCAAGAAGACGGGCATGGACCCGTGGACGGTCCGCGTCGCCTGCGAGACGCTCGCGACCACTAATCGGGTTGTCATTGCCGGCGAGGTTCGCGTGCCGGACTCGCTGATGAAGACAGACAAGAACGGCAACAAGGTCATCAACCCTTCCAAGTTCAAGTCGGTTGCCCGCAAGGCGATCCGCGCCATCGGCTATGAGCAGAGCGGTTTCCACTGGAAGACGGCCAAGATCGAAGTGCTGCTGCACGCCCAGTCCGCCGACATCGCGCAGGGCGTGGATAATGCCGCCGACAGACAGGGCGAAGAAGGCGCTGGCGACCAGGGCATCATGTTCGGCTATGCCTGCCGCGAGACGCCGGACCTGATGCCCGCGCCGCTCTACTACAGCCACAAGATTCTTGAACTGCTCGCCGCCGCTCGCCACGCCGGCACAGGCGATGCCGGCAAGCTTGGTCCGGATGCCAAGAGCCAGGTCACGGTGAAGTATGTCGACGGCAAGGCCGCAGAAGCCACCTCCATCGTGCTGTCGACCCAGCATCTCGATCCGAAGTGGGACTCCAAGAAGGTCCGCAAGGTCGTCGAGCCATACATTCGCGAGGCTCTGGGCGATCTGAAGATAGCCAAGGACTGCGCCTGGTACATCAACCCGACCGGCAAGTTCGTGGTTGGCGGACCTGACGGGGACGCCGGCCTGACCGGCCGCAAGATAATTGTCGACACTTATGGCGGCGCGGCTCCGCATGGCGGCGGCGCTTTCTCCGGCAAGGACACGACCAAGGTCGATCGTTCGGCTGCCTATGTCGCACGCTATCTCGCCAAGAACGTGGTCGCGGCCAAGCTGGCCGACCGCTGCACCATCCAGCTTTCCTACGCCATCGGCGTCGCCCAGCCGCTGTCGGTTTATGTCGACCTGCACGGAACGGGCAAGGTCGACGAGGCGAAGCTCGAGGAAGTGCTGCGCGACGTGATCGACCTTTCGCCGTCGGGCATCCGAAAGCACCTCGACCTCAACAAGCCGATCTACGCCAAGACCTCGTCCTACGGCCATTTCGGCCGCAAGCCCGGCCGCGACGGTTCCTTCTCCTGGGAGAAGACCGATCTGGTGAAGGCGCTGAAGGACAGGCTGGCCGCCTGACGGTCGTTCTGTGAGCGAAGCCCGCAAAAGCCGCTCGACGGAAGCCTTCTTCGGGCGGCGGCGCGGCAAGACGATCCGACCGAAACAAGCCACGGCGCTCGCCGACGGGTTGAGCCACTATAGGCTCGATCTAGCGCAGCCCGCCCCGGCGGACCTGCACGGATTGTTTGACCGCGAGGTCGCCGACATCAGGCTGGAGATCGGCTTCGGTGGCGGCGAACGTCTGCTGCACGAAGCTGCGGCGCACCCCGGCACGGGTTTCATCGGCGTCGAGCCCTTCGTCAATTCGATGGCCAAGATGATGGTCGCGCTGGAGGAGACGCCACTCGCCAACCTCCGGGTTTATGACGACGACGCTACGCAGCTTCTCGACTGGCTGCCTGATGCGCTGCTGGCCGGAATCGACCTTCTCTATCCAGACCCCTGGCCGAAGAGGAAGCACTGGAAGCGGCGTTTCGTCAGTCCCACCAACCTCAAGCGTATCGCGCGCGTGCTGAAGCCGGGCGGCCGCTTTCGCTTCGCCTCCGACATCGATACCTACGTCAACTGGACGCTCCTCCAATGCGCGGCCAATGGCGGCTTCGAGTGGCAGGCTGCCAGTGCTGACGACTGGCGAAAACCCTATGAAAACTGGCCGGGAACACGCTACGAGGCAAAGGCCTTCCGGGAGGGAAGAACGCCCGCATATCTCACTTTCATCCGAAAGTAGCAGTCGCGCAGGATCGCTTGCCGCTGTCGCTGCGACCTGACAAGATGCCAGATCATGACCTGCGGCAAAGGGGGCGCCGGCTGGTTGGACAAGGGAGGTGTGCAGTAATGAAAAGATTCGCATTGTCGGCCTTGGCAGCCGGCCTTCTCGTCGCGCCGGCCTTCGCTGCCGACTACAAGATCATCGCGCCGGCGTCGCCCGGTGGCGGCTGGGACCAGACCGCGCGCTCGATGCAGGCGGCACTTCAGGATGAGAAGATTTCCGACAGCGTGCAGGTGACCAACGTTCCCGGCGCGGGCGGAACGATCGGCCTTGCGCAATTCGTCAACCAGGCGGCCGGCGACCCGAGCCAGCTGATCGTCGGCGGCTATGTGATGGTCGGCGCGATCCTCACCAACCAGTCGCCCGTGACGCTCGATCAGGTGACGCCGATCGCGCGCCTAACCGGCGAGTACGAGGCCATCGTGGTGCCTGCCGCGTCCGACATCAAGGACATGGCCGGGCTGGTCGAGAAGCTGAAGGCCGATCCGGGCTCCGTATCGTGGGCCGGCGGTTCAGCCGGCGGCACCGACCACATCACGGCCGGCCTGATCGCCAAGGCGGTCGGCGTCGACCCGACCAAGGTCAATTACATCGCCTTCTCGGGCGGCGGCGAAGCGCTTGCCGCGATCCTGGGCAACCAGGTGACGGTGGGTATCTCCGGCTACGGCGAGTTCGCCGAGCAGGCGAAGGCCGGCACGCTGCGTGTGATTGGCATCTCCAGCGACGAACGCGTCGCGGGTGTCGACGTGCCGACCTTCAAGGAGCAGGGCGTCGACGTGTCGATCCAGAACTGGCGCATGGTCGCGGCCGCTCCCGATATCACCGACGAGCAGAAGGCCGCCATCATCGCCGATGTCGACAAGATGGTGAATTCCGCCACTTGGCAGAAGACGCTGACCGACAAGGGCTGGGCCAACACCTACCTGGCCGGCGACGCCTTCGCCGAACAGCTCAAGAGGGACAATGAAGCCACCGCGGCGATCCTGAAAGACATCGGCCTCGTCCAATGAGCGAGGCCGGTCGCTTCGGTAAACGCGCTCCGGATAGGGCGGCGCTCGTTATAGCCGCCCTTCTGGTGCTTGCGGGGATCGCAATCGCGATCAGCACCGCGCGCATGGGCGGTGTCGCCGGCTATTCGCCGGTCGGACCGAAGACCTTCCCCTATGTCATCGCGGCGGGCCTGTTCGGGCTTGGTGTGCTGACGGCACTGGAGGCGTGGCGCGGCAATTTCCCCGAGCGCGAGCACCAGAATTTCGGGCCGATGGCATGGATCATCGGCGGGCTGGCCGTGCAGATGCTGACCATGAAGACGGTCGGATTTTCGATCGCTACCGGGCTTCTGTTCGCCGCGACGGCAATGGGGTTCGGGCGGGGACCGCTGTGGAAGACGATCCCCATCGGCATCGTCTTCTCCTTCATCATCTGGTTCATCTTCGCCAAGGGCCTGCAGCTCAGCCTGCCCGCAGGGCCTCTGGAACGTTTGTTCTGAGATCGGCAATCAGGCGACGGGCAATCAGGCGACGGGCAATCAAGC
This sequence comes from Mesorhizobium quangtriensis, assembly GCF_040081925.1. Lineage (NCBI taxonomy): Bacteria > Pseudomonadati > Pseudomonadota > Alphaproteobacteria > Hyphomicrobiales > Phyllobacteriaceae > Mesorhizobium > Mesorhizobium quangtriensis. The sequence continues at coordinate 171,684 of NZ_JBEBMF010000001.1, read as the reverse complement.
GACGGGCGGAGGGCCTGACAAATGACAACGTTCGAGTTGCTCGGCCAGGGCCTGCTGACCGCCCTTCAATGGCATAATTTGCTCTACGCGCTGATCGGCGTCACGCTCGGCACCGCCGTCGGCGTGCTGCCCGGCATCGGCCCGGCGCTGACGGTCGCACTACTGCTGCCCGTCACCTACAAGCTCGACCCGGCCGGTTCGCTCATCATGTTTGCCGGCATCTATTACGGCGGCATGTATGGCGGGTCGACCACGTCGATCCTGCTCAACACCCCGGGCGAAAGCGCCTCGATCGTCACAGCGCTCGAGGGCAACAAGATGGCGCGCAAGGGGCGCGGCGGGCCGGCTCTCGCCACCGCCGCGATCGGCTCTTTCGTCGCGGGCCTGATCGCGACGCTGGGGCTCGCCTTCATCGCGCCGTCGGTGGTGAAGTTTGCGCTGTCCTTCGGGCCGGCGGAATATTTCGCGCTGATGCTGCTCGCCTTCATGACAGTGTCTGCAGCCTTCGGCGAGTCGACGCTGCGCGGCCTGACCTCGCTGTTCATAGGTCTGGCGCTCGGGCTGATCGGCATCGACCAGCTTACCGGCCAGACGCGGCTCGCCATGGGCCTGCCCAATTTGTTCGACGGCATATCCGTGACGACGCTTGCGGTCGCGCTTTTCGCCATCGGCGAAACGCTGGCGGTCGTGGCGGCAAAGCACATGCAGGAGGAGAAGGTCCAGGCCGTGAAGGGCTCGGTCTGGATGAATCGCGAGGACTGGAAGCGATCATGGGCGCCGTGGCTGCGAGGCACGGCGATCGGCTTCCCGATCGGCGCGATGCCGGCCGGCGGCGCGGATGTCTCAAGCTTCCTCTCATATTCGGCTGAGAGGAATTTTTCGAAACATCCGGAGGAGTTCGGGCACGGCGCCATCGAGGGCGTCGCCGGACCGGAAGCCGCCAACAACGCGTCCGCCGCCGGGACGCTGGTGCCGCTGCTGACGCTAGGCCTGCCGACGACGGCCACCGCCGCGATCATGCTGGCGGGCTTCCAGCAGTTCGGGCTCCAGCCTGGCCCGCTTCTGTTCGCGACGAACGCGCCGCTTGTCTGGGGTCTGATCGCCAGCCTGCTGGTCGCGAACCTGATGCTGCTGGTGCTGAACCTGCCGCTGATCGGGCTGTGGGTGAAGCTGCTGACGATCCCCCGCCCCTGGCTCTACGCCGGCATCCTGACCTTCGCGACGCTGGGCACGATCGGCGCGGACGGTTCGACCTACTCGCTCTTCGGCATACCGATCTCGTTCGGCCTGTTCCTGCTGATGCTATTCGGCATATTGGGCTACGTCCTGCGCCGCTTCCACTATCCGATCGCGCCGGTGGTGGTCGGCCTCATCCTCGGGCCGATGGCCGAGAAGAGCTTGCGGCAGGCGCTCCAGATCAGCCAGGGCAACGTGCTTGCCCTGTTCAATTCGTGGATCGGCATCCTGCTCTGGGTGTTGGCGCTGACCGCAGTCTTCCTGCCGCTCTGGCTGCGCTATCGCGGCAAGGGGAAGCTGCTGGAGCAGATCGCCGGCGATACGGACTGAGTCGCCGTGCGTCCTCTTACAAGCGCAGGACACATGAGCAAGATTGCGACGCTTCGCTCTCGAATTGAAACGCCGGATCTGACGGCTGACCTCCATTTGTACCCTTCTGAACAAGGGGGCAGAAAGCTATCAATCGACATCGGCTGGGGATGCCCCTGTGCGCCTGGTAACGCAGCAACTGACTGTTGGGACGGCTATCCGCTGCTCGACACCACGATGTTGCCGGGCGAGCGGCGAAGGGTAGGATTCTTTTTCCTGTCTGGAGCCGATGCGGTCAATGCAATTCGGCCACACGGCAAATTCTATCTCAGAGAGAGCAGAGTAATCGGTGAGGCAATTATCATCGCCGACAGGTTTTCGACGCCCTAGTACCTGATCTTGCGGAACGCCTTCGGGTCGATGCCGAGGGCGCGCAGATTATGCGCCTTGGGCTGGTGGCCTTCGCTGACGGCGGCAGCCGTGGCGATCGCATCGCCGATGATCGAGGCGATCTGGCTGATGCGGGTGAGTCTGGGTGACATGATAACCTTCGTTTCCGTGCGTTGCTGCACTGCAACAAAGATAGTGTGCGCGAAGCGGCAGCGTCAGGGGTGCCGCGACAAGGCAGCCATGCGCGCCTTGCATGGGGGCGCGTGGAGCAGCGGCGTCCGGCGTGAAAGGGGCGTCCGGCTTGCATTCCGGGCCGAAGGGTTCTATATCAGCCTCAAATTCTTGGTCGATATGACGAAGAGTGGGTCCACCCGGTCCCGCTCTTTTTTGTTACCTCGACCCCGTTTGACCATCTTGCAAACCGGAGACCCGATGACGGCACTTGCTGGCGAAGCACTTGAAGACGATCGCATCATCCGCGAAAGCGGCATTGACGCGCGCATCGCTTCCGTCGTGCTGCCGGTGCTGCGCGGAATGGGTTTCCGCCTCGTGCGCGTCCGCCTGTCGGGCCAGAACGGCCTGACGCTGCAGATCATGGCCGAGCGGGAAGACGGCACCATGACTGTCGAGGATTGCGAAGAGGTCAGCCGCGCCGTGTCGCCGGCGCTCGATGTCGCGGACCCTGTCGAAAAGGCCTACCATCTGGAGGTCTCCTCGCCGGGGATCGACCGCCCACTCGTGCGCAAGTCGGACTTTTCGGCATGGGCCGGCCATCATGTGAAGATGGAAACGTCCATCCTTGTCACGGATCGCAAGCGGTTCAAGGGCAAGATCGCCGAAGCCGGCGAGACCGACGTGCTGATCGAGCGCGACGTGCCGGCCTATGGCGACGAGCCCACGGTAAGGGTGCCTTACGAGGCGATCGCCGAGGCGCGGCTGGTGCTGACCGACGATCTTATTCGCGACGCGCTGTCGAAGGACAACAAGGCGCGCAAGGAAGCCAGGAAACGCCGCGGCGAGCCGGAAGAGGCTGACGCGGAAAACGAAATCTGAGTTTTGATCGAGCTCCCGCTGGAAGCGGGAATTCAGGGAGACGGACATGGTAGTCAGTGCGAACAGGCTTGAGCTGCTGCAGATCGCGGATGCGGTCGCGCGCGAAAAGTCGATCGACAAATCAATCGTGATCGCCGCGATGGCCGACGCCATCCAGAAGGCGGCACGCCAGCGTTATGGGCAGGAGACCAACATCCGCGCCGACATCAACCCGAACACGGGCGAGATGAAGCTGCAGCGGCTGATGGAAGTCGTCGACACCGTCGAGGACTACGGTCGCCAGATCGCGCTGTCGTCTGCGCGCGAGCGCAATCCCGACGCGGAAGTCGGCGACTTCATCGCCGAACAGCTGCCGCCTATGGACTTCGGTCGCATTGCAGCCCAGTCCGCCAAACAAGTCATTGTTCAAAAAGTGCGCGAGGCCGAGCGCGACCGGCAGTTCGACGAATACAAGGACCGCATCGGCGAGATCGTCAACGGCACCGTCAAGCGCGTCGAATACGGCAACGTCATCGTCGATCTCGGCCGTGGCGAGGCGATCATCCGCCGCGACGAGCTGATCCCGCGCGAGAACTTCAAGTATGGCGACCGCGTGCGCGCCTATGTCTACGACGTCCGGCGCGAACAACGCGGCCCGCAGATATTCCTGTCGCGCACCCATCCGCAGTTCATGGCTAAGCTGTTCACCATGGAAGTGCCGGAAATCTACGACGGCATCATCGAGATCAAGTCGGTCGCCCGCGATCCGGGCAGCCGCGCCAAGATCGCCGTGATTTCGCGCGACTCGTCCATCGATCCGGTCGGCGCCTGCGTCGGTATGCGCGGTTCGCGCGTCCAGGCGGTCGTCGGCGAATTGCAGGGCGAGAAGATCGACATCATTCCCTGGTCGCCGTCGGCGGCGTCCTTCATCGTCAACGCGCTGCAGCCGGCCGAAGTCGCCAAGGTGGTGCTCGATGAGGATGCTGAGCGTATTGAAGTTGTTGTTCCGGATGACCAGTTGTCGCTTGCCATCGGCCGTCGCGGCCAGAACGTGCGTCTCGCCTCGCAGCTGACCGGCTGGGATATCGATATCCTGACCGAGCAGGAAGAGTCGGAGCGTCGCCAGAAGGAATTCGTCGAACGCTCGAACCTTTTCATGGAGGCGCTCGACGTCGACGAAATGGTCGGCCAGGTGCTGGCGTCCGAAGGCTTCACCTCCGTCGAGGAAGTGGCCTATGTCGAGGCGGACGAGATCTCGTCTATCGACGGTTTCGACGAAGACACCGCGAGCGAGATCCAGACCCGCGCCCGCGAATATCTGGAGAAGATCGAGGCCGAGCACGACGCCAAGCGCAAGGAACTCGGCGTTGCAGACGAACTTCGCGATATCCCCGGCGTCACCACGGCGATGCTGGTCACGCTCGGCGAGGACGGCGTCAAGACGATCGAGGACTTTGCCGGCTACGCAGCCGACGACCTCGTCGGCTGGAAGGAGCGCAAGGACGGAGAGACGAAGTTCTTCCCCGGCGTTCTGGCGTCCCACGGAGTGTCGCGCGCGGAGGCCGAGCAGATGGTTCTTGCCGCTCGTCTGAAGGCGGGCTGGATCACCGAGGAAGAAGCAGCGGCCGAAGCCGACGCGCCCGCCGAAACAGCGGACGCGTGAGGTGAAACGGCCCGGAGCACATCTTGGACGAGATGAACGATCGTACCTGCATCGTCACGCGTCGGCAGTCCGGGCCGGATGAGCTGATCCGTTTTGTTGTCGGCCCGGACGGGGCCGTCGTACCGGATCTGAAGAGAAATCTGCCCGGCCGCGGCTGCTGGGTGACCGCCGACCGCGCGCATGTCGACAAGGCCGCCAGGAAGGGCCTGTTCGGCAGGGTGCTGAAGACCGAACTGTCGGTGCCGGCAGACATTGGCGATCTGGTGGACAGGCTGCTTGCGAAGTCGGCGCTGGGTTCCCTCGGGCTGGCGCGCAAGGCTGGCGTGGTGGCTCTCGGCGCGACCAAGGTCGAGTCGGCAGTGCGCGACGGCAGTGCGCTTTTCGTGCTCCACGCCGGGGAGGCTTCAGAGGACGGGGTCCGCAAAATTGCGCAGGCACGTCGCGCCACGGTCCATCTGGGAGGGCCGGAAATCCGCGCTTACAAACTTTTTTCCGAACAGGAAATGGGTTTGGCATTGGGCGGTACAAATGTGATACATGCAGCCGTTCTCGCGGGCGACGCGGGCAGATCGGCTGAAAAGCGCACGGTTGCGCTTGACCGATACCGGGGCGGATCCCCGGATGATCTGGCAATGTTTGCGGCGATTGCCGGCAAGAATGAAGCCGCAGAGGATGTGGAATGACCGATACGAAAACCGGTGACGACAAGACGTTGAGTGTCAACACCAAGAAGACGCTGACGCTGAAGCGTCCGGGCGTCGAGCAGTCGACCGTGCGGCAGAACTTCTCGCACGGACGCACGAAGTCCGTCGTCGTCGAGACCAAGCGCAAGTTCGTCAAGCCCGGCGAGAAGCCGGATGCGGCCTCGGTGTTTACGCCGAAGGCTGCTCCCGCTCCTGCGCCCGTCGCCAAGCCCGTCGTGCAGGAAGCGCCGAAGCCAGCTCCCCGCGCGCCCGCGCCTGACCGGCCGAACCTCGTGCTCAATGATCTGTCTGCGGACGAGATGGAGGCGCGCCGTCGCGCTCTCGAGGGATCGAAGGTCCGCGAAGTCGAGGATCGCCAGCGCGCCATCGACGACGCCAAGCGCCGCCAGGAAGAGGATGAGCGCCGCAAGCGCGAGCGTGAGGAATCCGCGCGTCGCCAGGCTGACGAGGAAGCTCGGCTTCTCGCCGAAGCGGAATCGCGCCGTCGCGCCGAGGAGGAGGCCCGCCGCCGGACTCCCCTGGCTGACCAGACACCGGATGAGGAAGAAGCCAAGCCACGTCGCGTGGGTGCAGCAGCTGGCCTTCCGCCGCGCCGCCTGACCCCGCAGGTGCCGGAGAAACCGCAGCGCACGAAGGGCGAGGAAGATCGCCGTCGTGGCAAGCTGACGCTGAGTTCAGCGACATCGGACGATGGCGATGCTGCGCGCGGGCGTTCGCTCGCCGCCGCCCGCCGCCGTCAGGAGAAGTTCAAGCGTGCTATGCACCAGGAGCCCCGCGAGAAGATTTCGCGCGAAGTGGTGCTGCCGGAGACGATCACGATCACCGATCTCGCCAACCGCATGTCGGAGCGCGCGGTCGACATCGTGAAGTTCTTCATGAAGCAGGGCGACATCATGAAGCCGGGCGACGTGATCGACGCCGACACGGCTGAACTGGTTGCCAACGAGTTCGGCCACACGGTGCGCCGGGTTGCCGAGGCCGACATCGAGGAAGGCGTCTTCAAGGCGCCGGACAAGGAAGAGGATCTGGTGTCGCGTCCGCCGGTCGTCACCATCATGGGACACGTCGACCACGGCAAGACGTCGCTGCTGGACGCCATCCGCAACGCGAAGGTTGTCGCGGGCGAGGCCGGCGGCATCACGCAGCATATCGGCGCCTACCAGGTGGAGAAGGACGGTCACAAGATCACCTTCATCGACACGCCCGGCCACGCCGCGTTCACTGCCATGCGCGCCCGCGGCGCGCAAGCGACGGACATCGCCGTGCTGGTGGTTGCGGCCGACGACTCGGTGATGCCGCAGACGATCGAGTCCATCAACCATGCCAAAGCGGCCGGCGTGCCGATCATCGTCGCGATCAACAAGATCGACAAGCCGAGCGCCGATCCGCAGAAGGTGCGCACGCAGCTTCTGCAGCACGAAGTGTTCGTGGAATCGATGGGCGGCGAAGTGCTCGACGTCGAGGTTTCCGCCACAAAGGGCACCAATCTAGACAAGCTGCTGGAAGCAATCCTGCTGCAGGCCGAGGTGCTCGATCTCAAGGCCAACCCGGACCGCACGTCGGAAGGCGTCGTCATCGAGTCGAAGCTGGACAAGGGCCGCGGCGCTGTCGCGACGGTTCTCGTCCAGACCGGCACGCTGATGATCGGCGACATTGTCGTCGCCGGCAGCGAATGGGGCCGTGTGCGCGCGATCCTCAACGATCGCGGCGAGCAGCTCAAGGAAGCTGGTCCGTCGACCCCTGTCGAAGTGTTGGGCCTGCAGAGCTCGCCCCGGGCCGGCGACCGCTTTGCGACTGTGCCGAACGAGGCGCGCGCCCGCGAAATCACCGAGTATCGCCAGCGCATCGCCCGTGACAAGGCGGTGGCCAAGCATGCCGGCCAGCGCGGTTCGCTGGAGCAGATGATGTCGCAGTTGCAGACGAGCGGGCTGAAGGAATTCCCGTTGGTCATCAAGGGCGACGTGCAGGGCTCGATCGAGGCGATCGCCGCTGCGATCGACAAGCTCGGCACCGACGAGGTTCGCGCGCGGATCGTCCATTCGGGTGTCGGCGCGATCACCGAGACGGACGTGTCGCTCGCTGAGACGTCGGGCGCCGCCATGATCGGCTTCAACGTGCGCGCCAATCCGCAGGCAAAGTCGGCGGCCGAAAGCATCGGCCTCGATATCCGCTACTATAACATCATCTACAATCTCGTGGATGACGTGAAGGCGGCTATGTCGGGCCTGCTCTCGCCGGAACGTCGCGAAACCTTCCTTGGCAATGCCGAGATCCTCGAGGTCTTCGACATCACGAAGGTCGGCAAGATCGCCGGCTGCCGTGTCACCGAAGGCAAGGTCGAGCGTGGCGCTGGCGTTCGCCTGATCCGCGACAACGTGGTCATCCACGAAGGCACGCTAAAGACACTAAAGCGCTTCAAGGACGAAGTGTCCGAGGTCCCGGTCGGCCAGGAATGCGGCATGGCCTTCCAGAACTACGAGAACATTCAGGTCGGCGACGTCATCGAGTGCTTCCGCGTGGAGATGGTAACGCGGTCGCTCTAAGCACGATCCCGGGGACGGCGGTACGAGCCGTTCCCGGACTCTGCCGGCTGCCGCCGGCGACAGAATGAAGTGAGATTGAACATGCGGACGCGGTTCCATTCCGCTGTCGCACGACTTCAAGATTGGAATCATGTCCAGAAGCTCAGGCTCAGGCCCATCCCAGCGCATGCTGCGCGTCGGCGAACAGGTGCGCCATGCGCTTTCGGAATCGCTGCAGCGTGGCGATATCATCGATCCTTTGATCGAGACGAGCGTCATCTCGATCTCCGAGGTGCGCATGTCGCCGGACCTCAAGATCGCAACCGCCTTCGTCTCACCGTTGGGCGCCAAGGATGACGGCGCCGTGGTCGAGGCGCTGAACCATCATGCGAAATTCATTCGCGGGCGCGTCAGCCACGCGCTTCGCCAGATGAAATACATGCCGGAGTTCCGCTTCCGGCTGGACACCAGCTTCGACAATTTCACGAAGATCAATGATCTGCTGAGGTCGCCCGAAGTGGCGCGCGACCTCGATCACGACGAGAACGACAAGGACAACTGATGGCCCGCAGAGGCAAGAAGAAAGGCCGGCCGGTTTCCGGCTGGGTGATTTTGGACAAGCCTGTCGGCATGGGCTCGACGGAGGCCGTCTCGAAGGTGAAGTGGCTGTTCCAGGCCGAGAAGGCTGGGCACGCCGGCACGCTCGATCCGCTGGCGTCGGGCATGCTGCCGATCGCCCTTGGCGAGGCGACCAAGACCGTTCCGTACGTGCAGGATGGCGCAAAGGTTTATCGCTTTACCGTGGCGTGGGGCGAGGAGCGCTCGACCGACGACCTCGAAGGCCCGGTGACGAAGACGTCGGACAACCGGCCCGCCGAGGCGGACATCCGCGCCCTGCTGCCGAAATATACCGGCGTCATCATGCAGACGCCGCCACAGTTTTCCGCCATCAAGATCGCCGGCGAACGGGCCTATGACATCGCGCGCGACGGCGGCACCGTCGAGATTCCCGAGCGCGAGGTCGAGATCGGCCGCTTCGATCTCGTCGAGATGCGTGAGGGATCGACCGTCTTCGAGATCGAATGCGGCAAGGGCACCTATGTGCGTAGCCTGGCACGCGACATGGGCCGCGACCTCGGTTGTTTCGGCCACATTTCGGAGTTGCGCCGCGTCGAGGTCGATCCTTTCACGCCGGAGGATTTCGTCACGGTCGCCGAACTGGAGGCAGCTCGTTTCGGTGAGGCCGGCCAACAGGAGGGAGAACCGCTGCCGACCGACTTCTCGGCGATCGACGATCTGGTGGTCGATACCGGCGCGGCGCTCGAATGCCTGCCGCAGGTTGCGTTGACCGACGACGCGGCGAACCGCATAAGGCTCGGCAATCCCGTCATCATCCGTGGCCGCGACGCTCCGGTGGAGGCGGAAGAGGCCTGCGCCACGGCAAGGGGACGGCTGGTGGCGATCGGCGCGATCGAGGCCGGAATGTTCAAGCCGAAGCGGGTTTTTGCCGGTTGAGCCCCTACAAAGCCGGGAAACAGGCCCTCAAAATGCTCTCTGGCTTTTTGTCGGAAATTCGCCTATATGCCGCGCAACATCGCGCCCGAACAGGCAAAACGGCTTGATTTCCGGCGCTTTGTTCACTGGCCCTTGCTGGACGACATCCCGGCTTTGGGCGTCCCGTTCCTCAATTTGAAAGGAAGAATCCGATGTCGATTACCGCAGAGCGTAAGGCGGCCCTTCTGGCCGAGTTTGCAACCGCAAAGGGCGACACTGGTTCGCCTGAAGTGCAGGTTGCGCTTCTTTCCGAACGCATCAAGAACCTGACCGAGCACTTCAAGGACCACAAGAAGGACAACCATTCCCGCCGTGGTCTGCTCGCACTGGTTTCGCAGCGCCGCAGTCTGCTTGATTACCTCAAGCGCAAGGACGAGGCCCGCTATTCGACCCTGATCGATAAGCTCGGCCTGCGCCGTTGACGACTTCCCGGCGCGCCTAGGCGCGCCGGTTTTGCATTCGGATCGCCGCGAGGCGGTCCGCAGGCTCGAACCGGAAGGGGTCCGGCACGAGCCGCCCATGGACGGTCATGGGGCAGGATTGCAGGACGCTCGGGCCGATGGCCCGCTTAACCGAGCTTCCCGTTGTCTTGCCCGTGGCTCGCCCGAACGAAGCCAGGAAGGTTCAGCGTGCGGAATGCGTTCCGCGCGACCTTCCATACAAAGGACAAGACATGTTCAATCACCACAAAGTGGAAATCGAATGGGCCGGCCGGCCCCTCACACTGGAGACGGGCAAGATCGCGCGTCAGGCTGACGGCGCTGTGCTCGCCACCTATGGCGAGACCATCGTGCTCGCCACCGTCGTGTCGGCCAAGGAGCCGAAGGCGGGCTTCGATTTCTTCCCGCTGACCGTCAACTACCAGGAAAAGACGTTTGCCGCCGGCAAGATCCCGGGCGGTTACTTCAAGCGCGAAGGTCGTCCGTCGGAGAAGGAAACACTGGTTTCCCGCCTGATCGACCGCCCGATCCGCCCGCTCTTTGCGGAAGGCTACAAGAACGACACGCAGATCGTCGTCACCGTCCTGCAGCACGACCTCGAGAACGATCCGGACATCCTGTCGATCGTTGCCACCTCCGCTGCGCTGACCCTGTCGGGCGTGCCCTTCATGGGCCCTGTCGGCGGCGCCCGCGTCGGCTACATCAATGGCGAATTCGTTCTCAACCCGCACATCGACACGATGCCTGAGTCCAAGCTGGACCTGGTCGTGGCCGGCACGGGCGACGCGGTTCTCATGGTCGAGTCCGAGGCCCAGGAGCTTCCCGAGGACGTCATGCTCGGAGCCGTCATGTTCGGCCACAAGGGCTTCCAGCCGGTGATCGATGCGATCATCAAGCTGGCCGAGGTTGCCGCCAAGGAGCCGCGCGACTTCACGTCGCCGGACTATTCGGCGCTCGAAGGCGAAATGCTGAAGATCGTCGAAGGCGAGCTGCGCGACGCCTACAAGAACGTCGACAAGCAGGCCCGCTACGCCGCGGTCGACGCCGTCAAGGCAAAGGTCAAGGCGGCCTTCGCTCCGCAGGGCGAGGAAGCCCCGAAGTGGACCGCCGAGCAGGTCGGCACCGTGTTCAAGGAACTCCAGGCCAAGATTGTGCGCTGGAACATCCTCGACACCGCCTCGCGCATCGACGGCCGTGACCTGTCTACGGTCCGCAAGATCGTGTCGGAGGTCGGCGTCCTGCCGCGCACCCACGGTTCGGCGCTGTTCACCCGTGGCGAGACGCAGGCGCTGGTCGTCGCGACGCTGGGCACCGGCGAGGACGAGCAGTATGTCGATAGCCTGACCGGCATGTACAAGGAGAAGTTCCTTCTCCACTACAACTTCCCGCCCTACTCCGTCGGCGAGACCGGCCGCATGGGTTCGCCGGGCCGTCGCGAGATCGGCCACGGCAAGCTCGCCTGGCGCGCCATTCGCCCGATGCTTCCGGCCGCCGAGCAGTTCCCCTACACGCTGCGCGTCGTCTCCGAGATCACCGAGTCGAACGGCTCGTCCTCGATGGCGACGGTCTGCGGCACCTCGCTGGCGCTGATGGATGCGGGCGTCCCGCTCACCAAGCCGGTTGCGGGCATCGCCATGGGCCTGATCAAGGAAGGCGAGCGCTTCGCGGTGCTCTCCGACATCCTCGGCGACGAGGACCATCTCGGTGACATGGACTTCAAGGTGGCCGGCACGCGTGACGGCGTCACCTCGCTGCAGATGGACATCAAGATCAGCGGCATCACGGAAGAGATCATGAAGGTGGCGCTCGAGCAGGCCAAGGGCGGCCGCGAGTACATCCTCGGCGAGATGGGCAACGCGCTGTCCGGCGCGCGCGCCGAGCTCGGCGAGTTTGCGCCGCGCATCGAGGTCATGCACATCCCGACCGACAAGATCCGCGACGTGATCGGCTCGGGCGGCAAGGTGATCCGCGAGATCGTCGAGAAGACCGGCGCCAAGATCAACATCGAGGACGACGGCACGGTGAAGATCGCTTCGTCGAACGCCAAGGAGATCGAGGCGGCGAAGAAGTGGATCCACACCATCGTGGCCGAGCCGGAAGTCGGCGAGATCTACGAAGGCACCGTGGTGAAGACCGCCGACTTCGGCGCCTTCGTCAACTTCTTCGGCCCGAAGGATGGCCTGGTCCACATCTCGCAGCTCGCCAACGACCGCGTCGCCAAGACGTCGGACGTCGTCAAGGAAGGCCAGAAGGTCTTCGTCAAGCTGATGGGCTTCGACGAGCGCGGCAAGGTTCGCCTGTCGATGAAGGTCGTTGACCAGACCACCGGCAAGGAACTGCCGAAGTCCGACAAGAAGGCCGAAGGCGAAGAGACCGCCGCCTGAGCTTTCGGGACTAAGAGTTAAAAAGGGCGTGGCGAAAGCCGCGCCCTTTTTCGTTGCGCGATCCCTAACCGGCGATCTGCCGCAATCGCTCCTGCGTTTCGCGTATCAGCGTGCGCGTCAAATCACCGGCGGGCATCTCGCGGCCGAGCCGCATCGCCTGTCCGGACCATAGCGGCGTGAAATCGCCCGAACCGGCAGGTTCGGCCCTTCCGCGCAGCGGCATCAGCGCGCCGCCGGCAAGCGGGAACTGCGGCGGCAGGTCTGACATCGCGCCGACCTGGCGGATGACGCGGTTGACGATGCCGCGCGCCGGGCGGCCGGTAAAGACGCGCGTCAGCACGGTGTCGTCGTCCCATGCGCCCTTTAGCGCCGCGCGGTGTGGTGCGTTGATCTTGGCTTCCGGGCAGAACAGATAGGCCGTGCCGACCTGCGCGGCCGATGCGCCGAGCGCCAATGCCGCCGCGATGCCGCGTCCATCGGCGATGCCCCCGGCAGCGATCACGGGAACCTTCACTGCGTCCGCGACCTGCGGCACGAGCGCCATGGTGCCGACCTGCTGCGCGGCATCGCCGCCCAAGAAAACGCCACGATGTCCGCCCGCCTCGAATCCCTGCGCGATGATCGCGTCGCAGCCGCGTTCGGCGAGCCAGATCGCTTCGCGAACGGTGGTGGCCGACGCGATGACCTTCGCGCCGGCAGCCTTGACGCGGGCAAACAGCGCCTCGGGCGGCAGGCCGAAATGGAAGCTGACGACTTCCGGCCGCAACTCCTCGACCAGTTGGCAGAGGTTTTCGTCGAACGGCGTGCGGCTTGAGACCGGGATCGGCGCGGCCGGGTCGATGCCGAGCTCGGCGTAGTAAGGAGCGAGCCTTGCGCTCCACGCCGCCTCTCGCTTTTCGTCCGGCACCGGCGGCGTGTGGCAGAAGAAGTTGAGATTGACCGGCGCTTTCACCGCTGCGCGGAATTTCTCCAGTTCGGCGCGGGTCTGGTCAGGACTGAGCATGGCAGACGGCAGGGAGCCAAGCCCGCCTTCCCTTGCGACTGCAATCGCCATCTCCGAGAGGACCGGGCCTGCCATCGGGGCCAGCAGGATCGGGTGTTTGACGCCAAAAAGATCGAGAATGCGTCGGTCGCGCCACATGACGGTTTCCTCCATTCGCGGCGCAGTCTACACGGGGCGTGAAAAAGCGCCCTCAGCCATCGGCGGCAAGCCGACGGTCCAGCGCGCAAACGGATCCCAAGCATGAAACCAAGCCGCCCTCTCGCCACCCTGTTCCACCCGTTCCAAAGCGGCGCGATCGCCACGCCGGGCGGTGGGCGCTTGCTTTTCCTCGGCGCCGAGCCGGGCTTTCGGCTGCCCGAGGGGTTCGCGGCAGACCTGCATCTCGTCCAGGGCTTCCGCCCGCATTTCCGGGCGCTGGAAGCGGCGGGGAACACGATATCGGCGCTGCCGGAGGGGCGCGGTTGTGACGGTGCGTTGGTGCTTGCGGGCCGGCATCGCGGCCAGAACGAGGACTGGATCGCTGAGGCGGTCGAGCGCGTCGCGGCCGGCGGGCTGATCCTCGTTGCCGGCAGCAATGAGGACGGCATCGGGTCGCTGCGCAAGCGCGTCAACAAGCTGGTGGGGACGGACGATTCGCTGCCGAAGCATCATGGCGTCGCCTTCTGGTTCCGTCGGCCCTCCGACGCATCATTCATAACGGCGCTGCGGCCACAGCCTGTTCTGGTGGACGATCGTTTCGCAACAGCGCCCGGCATGTTCTCGCACGACCGCGTCGACGCCGGCTCGACGCTGCTGGTGGAGTGCCTGCCTGAAACAGCAAAAGGCGCCGCGGCCGATTTCGGCGCAGGCTGGGGCTATCTATCGGCAATGCTGACGGAACGCACCAAGGGACTGACCTCCATCGACCTTTACGAAGCCGACTATGAATCTCTGGAAGCCGCAAAGCGCAACCTTGCCGACCTGCCGCAGCCTCCGGCCTTCGACTTCTTCTGGCACGATCTGGTTGGTGAGGCGGTCGAGCGGAAATACGACCTCATTGTCATGAACCCGCCCTTCCATCAGGGTCGCGCGGCCGAGCCGGGTATCGGCCAGGCGATGATTGGCCGGGCGGCTTCCGCGCTGAAACCCGGCGGACGGCTGCTGATGGTCGCCAATCGCGGCCTGCCCTATGCGCAGACCCTGCAGGCGGCTTTCAAGAAGGTGGAGGAACTGCGCGACGAGAACGGTTTTCGCGTGTTTTCGGCAATCCGCTGAATGCACCGGACTGCGCCGTGACAGCCGGTCCACGGCCGGTTATGAAACGGCACACTGCGGAGGCACAGATGTATCATCGACGCATTCAGGACTGGGACGACGCCTATACCAACGGTGCATACATACCGGGCGGAGACCGTTGGCCGGACACGTTCTGGGCAGCGCCCGCCAAGGCCTATCGTGATGCGCGTGTAGCGGCCGGCAAGGCGAAGCTCGGCCTCGACTACGGACCCGGCGAACGCAACCGTTTCGACCTTTTCCTGCCAGACGGAGAATCGAAGGGTCTCGTTGTCGTCATTCACGGCGGCTACTGGATGAAGTTCGACCAGAGCTACTGGTCGAATCTGGCGCGGGGAGCGGTCGAGCGTGGCTATACGGTCGCCATGCCCACCTACACGCTTTGCCCGCAGAACCGGATCGCAGGGATCACGAAGGAAATCGGGCAGGCGATCGAGAAGATCGCAGGCATGGTCGATGGGTCGATCCGCATCACCGGCCACTCGGCTGGCGGACATCTGGCGACGCGCATGGTCTGCACAAACTCGCCTTTGTCCGAAGCTGTGCGCGGGCGCATACGCAACGTCGTGTCCCTTTCCGGCCTCCACGATTTGCGACCGCTGATGCGTGCGGCGATGAACGACACGCTGAAGATCGACGACGCCGAGGCAAAGGCGGAAAGTCCGCTTTTCCTGGAGCCGATCGCCGGCATCCCGGTGACATTCTGGGTGGGCGGTACGGAACGCTCCGAATTCATCCGCCAGAGCAAGCTGCTCGCCAATGCCTGGATCGGCGTCGGCGGCGCAACCGCCTATGTCGAGGAGCCCGACCGGCATCACTTCAACATCATTGATGGGCTCGCCGATCCGGCCCACCCCTTGACGCGCACGCTGCTGGCGGATTGATAGCAGGGGATAGACGGGCTATCGAACGGCCCTGACCGAAAAAGAGGCGCAAGACTTGCGCCCGGGAATGGAAAGATCGCGATGAGAGCCGTTTTCGTGCAGCTCCAGTGCCAGCCCGGAAAGACCTACGAGGTCGCCGATGCGCTGTTCGAGCGCGAGATCGTCTCGGAGCTCTATTCGACCAGTGGCGAATACGACCTCCTGATGAAGATCTACATCGAGGCCGAGGATGACATCGGCAAGTTCATAAACGAACACATCGCCAATGTCCCGGGCATCGTCCGTTCGCTGACGACGCTGACCTTCAGGGCGTTTTAGCGCGGACTTCCGCGACAGGCAGCTTTGGCCGCCGCTTGAGGAAGCCGGACGCCTCGACGTAATCGCCGCGCACCCAGCCCTTGCGGCCGTCGCCCATCACAAGCCGCCAGTCCCCGTCGCGCGCCAGTTCTCGCATTACGGTGCCCGGCTCCAGCGTCGCTATCACGGCCGCATCCGTACGTGCCTGCGCCCGCAGATGCACGCGCGCCTTCGTCTGCATGAATACCGGCTTGTCCGGCCGGCTGATCGAGCCGGTGACGATTTTTTGCGGCCTCGCCGGAGGCCGGTCCACGGTCTTGGGCAGAACCAGCGCGATGGTTTCGCTGCCGGCGGGCTGCGGAGTCTTCGCAGCCACGGTCTTGGCAGCCAAAGTCTTGTCTGGCGGCCCTTTGCCGGTCAGTGGCTTAGGAGGCACGGGCTTTTCAGGAGTAGCCTTGGCCGCCGTTTTCGGAGCGGCACTTGATTTGACGCCGACGGGCTGCGTCGGGCGCGGCTTCGCGGCGGACCGTTCAGTTTGCACGTTTTTCGGCGGGCGCGGGTTCTTCATGTCCTCGCGCACGACCCAGATGCCAACGGCAATCGCGCCGATGACAAGCCATCTGAGTTTCGGAAGCGCCAGTCCAGCCATGATGCGCAGCATGGCAGCAAGACTTTAAGAGCGGGTTGATGCGGGCCTGATGCGGCTGCGATCAGGCCGGCGCGGCCTGGTTCGCCTGCCAGTCAGCCAGCGCGCCCTTGAGCGCGTCGCTTCCCGCCGCTGCGACGGCTGCATCGGGCGAGAAGCCGAGACCCATCATCTTGCGGCCGAGCATGTGGTCGGCAGGCCGGTTGACCGATTCGATGCCCAGAAGCCGGTCGCCCTTGTAGTGGAAAACGGAAAACTTGTTGTCGGCGGGCTCCCCGGATAGGACCTGCCGGTCGCTGCCGCCGGTCAGCCCGACCATCTGCAGCTTCATGTCGCCGATATCGGACCAGAACCATGGGACCGCCGAATAGCTCTCGTCATGACCTGTGATGGTGCGGGCGGCCAACCGGGCCTGGTCGGTGGCGTTCTGCACCGATTCCAGCCTGACGTCCTCTTGCGTCATCCAGTGGCGATAGTTGGCCACGTCGCCGATGGCGAGGATGTCGGGAGCCGAGGTCCGCATGTGCTGGTCGACCCGGATGCCGTTGGCGGTGACGATGCCGGCCGCAGCAGCCAGTTCTACATTCGGGACGACGCCGATGCCGACGATGACCATGCGGGCCGGGATGCGTTCGCCGGTCGAGGTTATGACGGCGGAGACGCGACCATCCTCGCCCTCGATTCGCGCGACCGTCGTGCCGGTCAGCAGGCGGACTCCCGACGCGGCGAGACGCGATGCCACATGGGTCGATATGATCGCGGGAAGAACGCGGGCGAGCAACCTGTCCTGCGCTTCGACAACGGTGACCTTTCGGCCGGCGGCGGCGAGCGTCGCCGCGATCTCCAGTCCGATGAAACCGCCGCCCAGAACCACCACGTCCTCGACCGCGTAGGCCAACTCGCGAATGGCGCGCGCGTCGGCGATCGACCGCAACGACAGCATGCCTTCGAGCGGCCCGCCCTCGACCGGCAGCACGCGCGGCCGCGAGCCGGTGGAGAGGATCGCCTTGTCGAACGCGAGCGTGGCACCGGAGGCCAGCTTCAGCTGTTTCGCGGCGGGATCGAGGCTTGTGACGTGCTCGCCCAGCAGAAGGTCGATGTTTGCTCCCGAGAAGAACGCGTCGGCGCGCAGAATCTGCGGCTTGGCCTCCTTGTCCTTGATGAAGGCCTTGGAGAGCGGCGGCTTGTGGTAGGGAAGCTCCTGCTCGTCGCCGATCAGCATGACAGGGCCCTGATAGCCTTCCTCGCGCAGGCTCGCTGCAGCCTGGACGCCGCCGTGACCCGCTCCAATGATGACAACGCCGTCTTCCATGCCGCTCTATCCTGAAGTCCCGCCGGATACGCCGCGTGTCCATTCGCGGCGTGACGGAAAGCGTTCGCGTCGCATTCACCGGGTACGGATGTCAATCCGGATCAAAGGTCTGAAAACATGACAGTTCTAGTTTAGAATGATTCTAAACTATTGATTGTGTTAAGCTTTTCTCTAATTTTCGTTGACTCGGCCAGACGTGGGGGCCTATCAGACCACGACGCCCCCTGGGGCAAACCCTTTGATGTCCGGGCCTTGAACCCGGTCGATTGGAGGAACTTTGATGGTTCCGGCCCGGCACGCCAGGAAGGCGTAGCGCCGCGGCGAACGCCGGAAAGTCACGGCTCCCCATTCGCAAACAAGATTTTTCGGAGCGCTGCCATGCGCTGGGCCAAGGAGAGAAAGATGAACCAGGGTGGGGGTTTGGCGGTGATAGGCCGCACGCTGGCGGGCGCGACCATGTTGACGGTGCTGGCGCTGCCCGCAACGGCCGAAACCGACCCCAAGGCGGTGCTGACCACCTATGCCGATATCGCACTCGCCGAATACGAGGATGCGCTCGCGACCGCCAAGGCTCTGGACGCTGCGGTCGATGCGCTGATCGCAACCCCGTCGGCCGAGACGCTTGCCGCTGCGCGCGATGCCTGGAAGGCGGCGCGCATGCCCTACCAGCAGACGGAAGTCTATCGCTTCGGCAACCCCATCGTCGACGACTGGGAAGGCCGCGTAAACGCCTGGCCGCTGGACGAGGGCCTGATCGACTATATCGACCCCGCCTACGGTACGGAGTCGGACGAAAACACGCTCTATACCGCCAATGTCATCGCCAATCCGTCGATCGCGATCGACGGCCAGAAGGTGGATGCGTCGAAGATCACGCCGGAGTTCCTGTCGGGCACCCTGCAGGAAGCCGGCGACATCGAGGCCAATGTCGCGACCGGCTACCACGTCATCGAGTTCCTGCTCTGGGGCCAGGACCTTAACGGAACAGGCCCCGGCGCCGGCAACCGGCCCTATACCGACTACGACAAGGCGAACTGCACCGGCGGCAATTGCGAGCGTCGCGGTGAATACCTCGCCGCCGCTACCGAGCTTCTTGTCGCCGACCTCCAGCAAATGGTCGGCAACTGGGGTGCCGACGGTGCTGCGCGCAAGGGCCTGCTCGAGGGCGGCACCAACGCCGGCATCTCGAGCATCCTGACCGGCATGGGATCGCTGTCCTATGGAGAATTGGCGGGCGAGCGTATCAAGCTCGGCCTGCTGCTGCATGACCCGGAAGAGGAGCACGACTGCTTCTCCGACAATACGCACATCTCGCATCTCTACGACGTGATCGGCATCCGCAACGTCTATCACGGCAGCTACACCCGCGTGGACGGCTCGAAGGTCGAGGGACCCTCGGTTTCCGATCTGGTGAAGGCGGCGGATGCCTCAGTGGATACCGAACTGTCGGCCAAGATCGACGCGTCTGTCGCGGCCTTCGAGGCGATCGCCAAGCGGGCCGAAGGCGGCGAGGCCTACGACCAGCAGATCGGCGAGGGCAATGCCGAAGGCAACGCGGCCGTACAGGCCGGAGTCGACGCGCTGGTCGACCAGACACGCTCGATCGAGCGGGCGGTCGCCGCACTGAAGCTCGACGCCATCGCGTTCGAAGGCTCCGACAGTCTCGACGCCCCTGACAAGGTATTCGAGTAATACCTACCTATTCAGCCAGGCGGCGCGCAGTTGCGCCGCCAGCCAGCAAGAGTTCGAGATGCTTGTCTGTCACTGCAACCTGATTACCGAAAAGGAGATCGAGGAGACAATCATCGGCCTGCTCGAGCAGGACCGCTGGCAGCTTATCGTGCCTGCGAAGGTCTATCACACCCTTCGCAAGCGGGGTCGCTGTTGCGGCTGCTTCCCAAATGTGGTGGAAACGATCATTCGGGTCACCGAACACTTCCACGCGCGCTCGGAGGCGAGCGACGTGGACATCGTTTCACATCTCGACCGCGTCCGTGGACTGCGGTCCGAATACGGGAGCAGAAGCCATGAAGGGCGAAAAGCAGGTAATCGAGCGGCTTAACGAGGCCCTCTTCCTCGAACTCGGCGCCGTCAACCAGTACTGGGTTCACTACCGGCTTCTGGAAGACTGGGGCTACACCAAGCTGGCGAAGAAGGAGCGCGCCGAATCGATCGAGGAAATGCAGCATGCCGACAAGCTCGTGGCGCGCATCATCTTCCTCGAAGGCCATCCGAACCTCCAGTCGGTGGCGCCGTTGCGGATCGGGCAGAACGTGAAGGAAGTTCTGGAAGCCGATCTGGCGGGCGAGTACGACGCTCGCACCGCCTACAAGAAGTCGCGTGAAATCTGCCATGACGCCGGCGACTACGTGACCATGAAGCTGTTTGAAGAACTGCTGGCTGACGAGGAAGGCCATATCGATTTCCTCGAGACGCAGCTCGACCTGCTGAACTCGCTGGGCGATGCCAAGTATGGCCAGCTCAACGCGGATTCGGCCAATGAGGCCGAGGGCGAAGGGCACTAGGACCATGAAACCATGCGGCGCGTCATAACTCGACCTTTCCGCGCGCCGCACGCATTCCAGACCATGGCAGCAGCTTTCGCCATGGTCTTTGTGCCTTGTGTCCTGATGCCGGTCTTCGCGAGAGATGCAGGCATGCCGACCGACCGCAGCGACCTGACGCCGGAAGACGCCGCGCGCGTCAAGGCGATCACCGCATCGGCCACTGACTTTTCCGTGCCTGAAAAGTTCGAGCTGATGCAGGGCGGCGCGAGCACTTCGAAGAAGCGCGTCAACCGCGATGCGTTCTCGCAATCCTCCGCCAACATAAGCTTCGAGGAAGAAGGCACGTTCAAGCTCGGCAACGCTCTGTTCCGCAAGCTCTGGGTGTCGTCGCCGTCCTCCACGCAGGCCTCGGACGGCCTCGGCCCGTTGTTCAACGCACGTGCCTGCCAGAGCTGCCACCTGAAGGACGGTCGCGGCCATCCGCCGGAAGGCAACTCCGACGCGACCTCCATGTTCCTCAGGTTGGCGCGACAGGCCGAGACGGAGGAAGAGAAAAGGCTGGTCGCGGAGCACGCCGCCCCGAACTTTCCCGACCCGGTTTATGGCGGCCAGTTGCAGGATCTCGCAGTCCCTGGCCTAGCCGGCGAAGGCCGCATGAAGATCTCCTACGAGGAAATGCCGGTAACACTCGGTGACGGGATCTCCGTCTCGCTCCGCAAGCCGACCTATGCGGTCGAAAACCTCGGCTACGGTCCCCTCGACCCCAGAACGACTCTGTCTCCACGGGTGACGCCGCAGATGATCGGCCTCGGGCTGGTTGAGCAGATTCACCCGGCAGATATCCTCGCGAATGCCGACCCTGACGATGCGGATGGCGACGGCATATCGGGCAAGGCGTCGTTCGTTCGCGACCCGAAGACAGGAGAACTGACACTCGGCCGTTTCGGGTGGAAGGCCTCGACCCCCACGATCAGGGAGCAGACGGCGGAAGCCTTCGCCGGCGACATCGGCATCTCCAGTCCGGATGCGCCGAGACATTGGGGTGACTGTACGCAAGCCCAGACGGCCTGCCTGGACAGGCCTAATGGCGTGCAGGAACGGCTGGGCGACACCGAAGCGCCCGATCCGGTGCTCGACCTCGTCACCTTCTACTCGCAACATCTTGCGGTGCCGGCGCGACGCGACATCGGCAAGCCGAATGTCCTGCGCGGCAAGCAGGTCTTCTACGAATCCGGTTGCGCGTCCTGCCATACGCCGAAATTCGTCACGCGGCGCGACGCGCCGAACAAGGCGCACGCCTTCCAGCTTATCTGGCCTTATTCCGATTTTCTTCTCCACGACATGGGAGAGGGGCTGGCCGATGGCCAGCAGGTTGGCGATGCGACGGGCAGCGAATGGCGCACGCCGCCGCTCTGGGGCATAGGCCTGACCGAACGGGTGAGCGGACACACTTTCTTCCTGCATGACGGTCGCGCCCGCAACCTGACGGAAGCCATCCTCTGGCATGGCGGGGAGGCGCAGGCCGCGCGCGACCGCTTTGCCGACCTGCCCGCAACGGAACGTGAAGCCCTGGTGACGTTCCTGGAGTCGCTCTGATGAAGTCTCGCCTGGCCGCCTGTTTCGTTACGCTCACCTTCGTCGCAGGCGCGCTGCCTGCTCACGCCAGCAAGGCGACGGACATCGTCAATAGCGCCATCGGCGGTTTCGTGCGGCCCGGCTATCATGCTTTTGCGGAGGCGACGGCGGGACTGTCGGAAGCCGGCAAAAAGCTCTGCAACGAGCCGTCTCAGGCAAATCTCGATGCGGCTCGTGGCGCATTCGGCAAGACGGTCGACGCTTGGTCGCGCCTCGAGATCATCCGCTTCGGGCCGGTGACCGAACAGAACCGGATGGAACGCGTGCTGTTTTGGCCGGATCGCAAGAGCACGGGCCTGAAACAGGTTCAGGCGGCACTCGCCGACAAGGATCCGACCGCGACGGATGCGGACCAGCTTGCCGGCAAGAGCGTCGCCATGCAGGGGCTCGGCGCGCTGGAGTTCGTGCTGTTTGGCGCCGATTCCGAAAAGCTTGCGGCAACCGATTCTTATCGCTGTTCCTACGGCGCAGCGATCGCGGGCAACCTCCAGACCATTGCGACCGAACTGGACGCCGCCTGGGCTGACCCCGAGGGCTTCGCGAAGACCTGGGCGACGCCGTCGGTCGACAACCCGCTTTTCCGGGACGGCAAGGAGGCCGTGACGAAACTGATGGACGTGTTCATCACCGGCACGGAGCTGGTGCGCGACGTGCGGCTGGGTGGTTTCCTCGGCAAGGAAGCGAAGGACGACAAGCCGAAACGGGCGCTGTTCTGGCGTTCGGCACAGACGGTTCCCGCATTGGCTGGAAACATGGTCGGCATGCGCGACCTGCTGGAGGCCTCGAAAATGGCAGGCGCGCTGCCGGTGGACCAAGCGTTTCTCGGGCCAAGCGCGCTCTTCGAATTCTCCAATGCAGCGCACGCCCTGTCTGGTCTCGATGGATCTATCGCCGATATCCTCGCGGACCCTGAGAAGCGGGCAAAACTTGCCTATTTCGGCCTCGTGACCTCCAGCCTGTCGGACATCTTTAATGCGCAGATGTCCGGGGCGCTCGGCCTGACCGCCGGCTTCTCCTCGCTTGATGGAGACTGAGATGGCGGCCAGCAAGGTTTTGCGCAGGAAACCGATGCTGATAGACCGCCGCGATTTCCTGAAGGCGGCGGGCGCGGCCTTCCTGTCGTCGCTTGCCCCGCAGGCTTTCGCCGACACCCTCGCGACGGACGCTGTCTTCGCCACAGCCTACCAGCGCCGCGACGGCAGCTATGGCGCCGCCATTCTTTCGGAAGCCGGCAAAATACTTCATGCGGTAGATCTGCCCGATCGTGGTCACGACATCACCTTCGATCCGGTTTCCGGGCGCTCCGTGGTGTTCGCGCGCCAACCCGGAACTTTCTTCGTCGCGTTCCGACACAAGGGTGACGCACCGCCAATGACGGTGAACAGCATCGCCGGTAGGCACTTCTTCGGCCATGGCGTTTTTTCGCCCGACGGTCGGCTGCTCTACACGACCGAAAACGATTTCGATAACGCCGCCGGCATGGTCGGCGTCTACGATGCGGCGAACGGTTTTGCCCGGGTCGGAGAATTTCCGACACATGGCGTCGGGCCACACGAGCTCCTGCTGCTCGCGGATGGACGCACAATCGCGATCGCCAATGGCGGCATCGAGACGCATCCGGATTTCGGCCGCGCCAAGCTCAACCTGCCCACCATGAAACCGTCCTTCGTGCTGGTCGACCGGTTCACCGGCGACCTGGTCGAAAAGCACGAACTGCCGCCCGAGTTGCACCAGCTCTCCATCAGGCACATGGACACCGACCAGACAGGCGCGGTCTGGTTCGGCTGCCAGCATGAGGGACCGGCGACCGAACAGCCTGCCCTCGTCGGCCGCGCCGTCCGTGGCAAGGACCTGCAACTGATCGACATGGAGCCAAGAGTGCTTTACGGCTTCCGCAACTATATCGGCTCGGTGGCGGCGAATCGGGAAGCCGGCACGGTCGCCGTGACCTCGCCGCAGGGCAATGCCTATGCGGTGATCGAGGCAGCTAGCGGAAACGTGCTTGCGGTGGAAAGCCTGACGGAAGTGTGTGGCGCTGCGCCCGATCGCGCCGGCTTCATCGTCTCGACCGGGACGGGCGTGGTCGTCGAACCGGGTGGCAGGTCGTCCAGGGATGAAAGCTACGTCTGGGACAATCACATGCTCAGGATAGGCTGAGCCGAGGGTGCGTGGATAAAACCGTGCACCGATGATCGTCAGACGGTTCCGGACATGTCGGCGAAGGCCATTGCCTTGCGGATGATCGCGACGAGCTTTTCTCCGGCGACCTCGGGCGCACCGCCATTGTCGAGCGCGATCGACGGGCCCGTCGTGTCGTAGGAGATGGTGCGCGCCAGCCGCGCAAGAATCTCCTCGCGGGTCTCTCGGCCCCGGCCGGCAAGCCGGGAGGCGAGGATTTCCGGATCGGCGGTTACTTCCACCACGGCCACATTGGCGTATCGCTCGCGCAGCGCCGGCAGCGCCCCGCGCGAAAGATTGGCGACCGCCACATGGCCGTTGTCGAGCGCGTTGTCGATGCTGGCCGGAATGCCGTAGCGAAGGCCATGAGCCTCCCAGGCAAGCGCGAACGCGCCGTCCTTCTGCGCCTGCACGAAGTCGCCGTCGCTCAGTGTGTCGTGCTCTTCGGTCGAACCGTCGCAGGGCCGCGTGATGACACGCCGCACGAAATCAACCTGCGGCTCACCGGCCAGCGCCGCCTTTGCGTGGGCGATCAGCGTGTCCTTGCCGGCGCCGCTGGGCCCGACGATGGCGACGAAGGCGCCGGTGCGGATCGGCAGCGCGCCGGCCTGCGCGCGCTCAAGCAGGGCTGACGTCATCATGCGACGCGGCGTCCCTCGCGCCAG
This sequence comes from Mesorhizobium quangtriensis, assembly GCF_040081925.1. NCBI lineage: Bacteria > Pseudomonadati > Pseudomonadota > Alphaproteobacteria > Hyphomicrobiales > Phyllobacteriaceae > Mesorhizobium > Mesorhizobium quangtriensis. Next base: position 147,051 of record NZ_JBEBMF010000001.1, on the reverse strand, counting down.
ACCGTGCGCACGACCGGGATATGCTCCTCCAGCCGGACGCGCACGAGGTCGGCGCGCCGGCCGGGCTCGATGACGCCACGATCGGTCAGCCCGACGGCGTCGGCGGGGTTCTTCGACACCATCGCCACCGCCTGCGGCAGCGAAATGCCTTCGACCGCATCGCCGATGAAGAAGGCCGACTGGATCAGGCTGAACGGGATGTAGTCGGACGACAATATGTCGAGCAGGCCATCGGCCGCGAGGTCGCGCGCCGAGACGTTGCCGGAGTGCGAGCCGCCGCGCATGACGTTCGGCGCGCCCATCAGCACGCCAAGGCCGGCATGTTTGGAGGCGGCGGCCGCCTCCGTCGTGGTGGGGAATTCGGCGACGCGAATGCCCTGTTCGATCGCCTCGTCGACATGCGCGACCGTGGCGTCGTCATGGCTGGCCAAGACGATGCCGCGCTCGTGGCAGGCCTTGGCGACGGCGAGACGGTTGGGCGCAGAGTTCTGCTGCGACTGGGCAACACGCGCATCGCAATAGCGGCGGAACTGTTCCTCCGACATCTTCATCTTGCCCATGTAGTAGGTGGCGTAGGCCTCTAGGCTGGCGAACTGGCGCTGGCCGGGCGCATGATCCATCAGCGAGGCGAGCTTGACGCGATAGTCGCTCGAAAACAGCGCGAACGCTTCAAGGCAGTCCGGCGCGGAGACCTCGCAGCGCAAATGGATGAAGTGGTCGGCGCGAACGAGGTCTTCGCTGACGCTGGTCTCGATGGCGTCGGCCAGCTGGCGCATGTCCTGCATGGTCAGGTCGGCCTCGTAGTCCATGCCGACCCGCAGCGCATCGAACACGGTGGTGATGCCGGCCGTGGCGATCTGCGCATCGTGGGCCAGCACGGAGGCGATCGGGTTCCAGCGCACCTTCGGGCGCGGCGCGTAGTGGCCTTCGAGATGGTCGGTGTGCAACTCGACCAGCCCCGGGATGACGTAGTCGCCCTCCAGATCTTCGCCCACGCGAACCGGGCCGCGGTCGATGTCGGCGATCTTGCCGTCGCGGATGACGACGCTGCCCGGCAGGACCTCGTCGGCGAGCACGATGTTGGCGTTGGTCAGGACGGTCTCGGTCATCATGCGGTCTTTCTCTTGAGGCGGCTGCCAAGCCCGTGCCAGGACTTTACCACGAAGGGCGCGCCGGGCTCCGGCTCGACGAAAAGCGCCAGCCCGTCGATCACGGCCGGCTGGTCGAGAGCGGCGGAAAAGACTTCGTCGATAGCCGCGCGCACCCGAACCAAGTCGGCGTCGGGCACGCGGCCGGTCAGCGTCATGTGGAAGCGGAAGCTCTCGAAAACATAGGGATAGCCCCACTGCATCAGGTTGCGGAACTCCTCGGGACTCAGCGATTCCGGGCTGCGCCTGCGAATGTCGGCCTCCGACAGCGGCGCGCGGAAACGGTCGAAATGGGTGACGATCTCGCCGGCAAAGCGGTCGAGGTCGGGGGCCGGGCTCGCGGGCACCAGCGCGAGAAAACCGTCGATGCGCTTGGGTAGCAGCTTCGACAGCAGGACGGGCTCGGAGCCGGCGGCAAAACGCGCCAACTCCTGATCGAGGTCACCTTCGCCGAAGCCGTCAGCCAGCTGGAACGGAGCCTTCAGGGTGGCGTGGAAGCCGTAGCGCCGCGCGCTCGCCGTGTGGAAGGCGATCTCCGCAGGCGACAGGGTTGCTACCGCAGGCGGCGGCAATTGCGCGCCCGTGAAGGGGTCGCGGCCTAACCACCCAGCCGCAAGGCGCGTGAGCGGGTCATTCTGGCCCGGTGTGAAATAGACGGCGTATCGCATCGAAGAATCCTTGTCGGCTCGTCCCTTAGGCGATTTCCATGACGGAATGACGAAGCCGGCTGACTAAATGCCGCAGATAGCAGAGCAACGTAACAAAGTCATGTCTGGACGCTCGCTCAACGCGGTCGTCTGCACCCGAGCCTCGCTTCGTTCGGCCGGGAACGCACACAATTTGCATTCCGCCGACGTCAGCATACATATGCGCCAACCCACCTCGTACCGCGCCGGCTGCCGCAAGACTTGAAATCCGGGGCCGCGCGAAATCGGAGCAGCATACATGTCGAACAATCTCACAATGCACGCCACGACCATCGTGACCGTGCGCAAGGGTGGCAAGGTCGTGATCGCCGGCGACGGGCAGGTCAGCCTCGGCCAGACCGTCATGAAGGGCAACGCCCGCAAGGTGCGCCGCATCGGCGCGAACGGCAACGTGATCGCGGGCTTCGCCGGCGCGACAGCCGACGCATTCACGCTTTTGGAGCGGCTTGAGGCCAAACTGGAACAGTATCCCGACCAACTCACCCGCGCCTGCGTCGAGCTCGCCAAGGACTGGCGCACCGACCGTTACCTGCGCCATCTCGAGGCGATGATGCTCGTCGCCGACAAAAGCGTGTCGCTCGCCATCACCGGCAATGGCGACGTGCTCGAGCCCGAGCATGGCGTCATGGCGATCGGGTCCGGCGGCAATTATGCGCTGGCGGCCGCCCGCGCGCTGATCGACACCGACAAGGACGCCGAGGAGATCGCCCGCAAGGCGATGCAGATCGCCTCCGACATCTGCGTCTACACGAACAACAACTTCGTCGTCGAAACCCTCGACGCCGTCGCCTGACGGCCAGACTCGTGGCGAAATCAATGGCCAAAAGCAGCGGCAAACCGGTCTACGACTTCCGTGCGGTCACCGAGGCCGACCTGCCGCTGCTGTCGGCCTGGCTCGCCGAGCCGCACGTCGCCGAATGGTGGGACGAGGGGCCGGACGCCGCGATCGCCGAAATCAGGCAGGCGATGGACAGCGACGACACCGAGCCGCTGATCGTCGAACTGGACGGACGACCCATCGCCTACCTCCAGAGTTACGATCCGCATCTGGAGGACGGTCACCCCTACCAGGACCAGCCCTTCGGCACGCTGGGCATTGACATTTCCATCGGCCCGCCAGACTTTGTCGGCGTCGGCCACGGCTCTGCCATCGTCAGCCAGTTCGTCGACCTGCTGTTCGAGGAAGGTTGTCCGCGTGTCGTCATCGACCCGAATCCGGACAATCTGCGCGCCATCCGCGCCTACGAGAAGGCGGGCTTCCGGACCTTCGATCGACGCGACACCATCTACGGCCCGGCCGTGATGATGGCGCGCGACGCGGATTGACCGCTGCCGCGCTGAATTCCATCCACGTACCCGCGCTCCGCTGCTAGATTGGCGGTCGATTGAGTCGGACGGAGGGGATTGCCGTGGCGGATCGGGGTACGACGGAACCGCGCTGGGGACTGGACTGGAAGGCAGGTTTGCTCGTCGCGGTCCTGCTTCTCGTCGCGCAGGCTCTGATCCTGCGCTGGCAGGGCCACGTCTGGATCTGCGAGTGCGGCTACGTCAAGCTCTGGCAAGGCGTCGTGGTCAGCTCGGAAAATTCCCAGCACATCGCCGACTGGTACACATTCTCGCATATCATCCACGGCTTCCTGTTCTACTGGCTGTTCTGGCTGATCCTGGGCCGCTCGACCTTCTGGACGCGCCTCTCCTGCGCCATCCTGCTCGAAGCCGCGTGGGAAATCCTCGAGAACAGCCCTATCATCATCAACCGTTACCGCGAGGCGACCATCTCGCTCGACTATTTCGGCGACTCGATCATCAATTCCGTCTCCGACACGCTGTGGATGGTGTTCGGCTTCTTCCTCGCCTCCCGGCTGCCGGTCTGGCTGACGATCGTGATTGCGATCGTCTTCGAGGTTGTCGTCGGCTGGCTGATCCGCGACAACCTGACCCTCAACGTGCTGATGCTGATCTACCCGATCGAGGCGGTGAAGGTCTGGCAGGGCGGCGGCTGATCCCGTCATGCACTCCATGCGCGGCCGGCATGCACCGGGCAGGCGGGCCGTCGACCTTGTACGCCGCGTCAGGCCCCATACATAAGCTGCAACTTTCGTTCCAAGAGTACCTTTCCCCACATGGCTAGTTTTTCTCCCCGCGAAACCGTTTCCGAACTCGATCGCTTCATCATCGGCCAGAAGGACGCCAAGCGCGCCGTGGCTATTGCGCTGCGTAACCGCTGGCGTCGCCAGCAACTCGAAGGGCAGATGCGCGAAGAGGTCATGCCCAAGAATATCCTGATGATCGGCCCGACCGGCGTCGGCAAGACCGAGATCTCGCGTCGTCTCGCCAGGCTGGCCGGAGCGCCCTTCGTCAAGGTCGAGGCCACCAAGTTCACCGAAGTCGGCTATGTCGGCCGTGACGTCGAGCAGATCATCCGCGACCTCGTCGAGATCGCCATCGTCCTCGTGCGCGAGAAGATGCGCGAAGGCGTCAAGGCGCGCGCCCACATCAACGCCGAGGAGCGCGTGCTCGAGGCGCTGGTCGGCAAGACCGCGTCGCCCGCCACCCGCGACTCCTTCCGCAAGAAGCTGCGCGACGGCGAGCTGGATGACAAGGAAATCGAGATCGAGGTTGCCGACACCGGCAACGGCGGCATGCCCGGCTTCGACATTCCCGGTATGCCGGGCGGCAGCGTCGGTGTGCTGAACATCAACGACATGATCCAGAAGGCGATGGGCGGCAGGAAAACCAAGACGCGCAAGACGACCGTCAAGGAATCCTACGACGTGCTCGTTAACGACGAGTCTGACAAGTTGCTCGACCAGGACGAGGTGATCCGCCAGGCGCTGGAATCGACCGAGAATGACGGCATCGTCTTCCTCGACGAGATCGACAAGATTGCCGCGCGCTCCGGCGTGGTTGGCGGGCCGTCGCGCGAAGGCGTGCAGCGCGACCTGCTGCCGCTGGTCGAGGGGACGACGGTCGCGACCAAGTACGGCCCGGTGAAGACGGACCACATCCTCTTCATCGCCTCGGGCGCGTTCCATGTCTCCAAGCCATCGGACCTGCTGCCCGAGCTTCAAGGCCGCCTGCCGATCCGCGTCGAGCTTCGCGCGCTGGAAAAGGACGACTTCGTGCGCATCCTGACCGAGACCGAGGCGAGCCTGATCAAGCAATATGTCGCGCTCATGCAGACCGAGGGTGTTACGCTCGACTTCACGGAAGATGCAATCGATAGCCTGGCGCAGATCGCCGTCGATCTGAACGCCAATGTGGAGAACATCGGCGCGCGCCGGTTGCAGACCGTCATGGAACGGGTGCTCGACGACGTCTCATTCGACGCGCCCGACCGCAACGGCACGACAGTCACCGTCGATGCAGCTTATGTAGAGAAGCATGTGGGCGACCTGTCTCGGAACACAGATTTGTCGCGTTTCATCCTTTAAACGCGCATCGGGCAGGGCGGCGCGTGGCAAAACATGCGCTGCCGGGCCGCGCAGACGGGTGTGGCCGAATGGAAGCATTCGGCCATCGCATGACCTGGAGAGGTCAGGCGATTTTCGCCTTTCGCTCGACTCCGGCAGTCGCTTTGCCTAGTTTGCGCGGCAGTTTGAGGGGAAACCCTCGTGGGTGCGGCGGATGATCAGGCGGGTATCTGGTATGCAGGGGTGGTTCGCGCGGGCTTTTGTCGCCGCGCTTCTCGTTTTGGTCGGCGCGAGCTTCGCATCCGCCACGGTTCTCGTCCCGCCCGGCAACCGCTCCGTCGAACAGCCCGGCGTGCCCGGCGCATCCACCAAGCGAACGAAATCTGGCGGAACGACCTTCGAGGCGAAGTACCGCAAGGTCTATGCGCTGCTGAAGAACGACAAGAAGCTGCGCTCGAAGATCGTAAAGACCGCTGGCCAGTACGGCATCGACCCCATGCACATCGTTGGCGCTATCGTCGGCGAGCATACTTACAACGTCGACGCCTACGACCGGCTCCAGACCTATTACGTAAAGGCGGCCGCCTATCTGAACGCTGACCTGTCTTTCCAATATGATGGCGAGGACGTCGACGATTTCGTGAAACGTCCGCAATTCGCCGATTGCATGCAGTCTGACAGCTACGGCCTGTGGGCCTGCCGCGAACGCGTCTGGGACAAGTCCTTCCGGGGCAAGAACGTTGACGGGAAGGCATTTCCGGACAACCGGTTCGCGGCCGTGTTCTTCCAGCCCTATTATGCCGGCCAGACCTTTGGTCTCGGACAGATGAGCCCGCTGACCGCCTTGCAGATGAGCGATCTCGTGCATCGGGTTTCCGGCCTGCCGAGGCTGGACGCAGCCAAGCCGAACCAGGTCTATGAGACGATCATGGATCCGGACATCACGCTCAGCTACGTCGCGGCGACGCTGAAGACATCCATCAACGCCTACCGTGAGATTGCCGGTTTCGACATCTCGCAGAACCCCGGCATCACGGCGACGCTCTACAATATCGGCAATCCGGATGCCCGCGCCGCAGCGTTGAAGCGCGAGAACGACCAGCGCGCGGCCGATGGCGAAGCGCCCCGCTATCCCGAAGAGAATTATTACGGCTGGCTGGTCAACGAGAAGCTGCCCGAGCTGCAGGCTCTCTTTTAGTCGTCATAACGTTTCGGCCCTTCGCGCGGCGAGGCCGCGATCATGTCAAGAATCCTTGCGATCGTCTCGGCGTCGAGGCTTTCGATCCGCGCCGCCAGGAGATTCGCCAGCTCAGTGGCCGATGGCGATAGGCCGGACGTGTCGATGACGACCCTCGGATGCGATTGGCCGGCCAGATTCAGAACCTCCTCGGCATCGTCCCAGATGATGTTGAAGTAGCCGATGATCTTCTGCAGAAGCACCCATGTCGGCAAACCGCGCCGACCATGTTCAAGCGCCGAGAGATAGGCGGCGCTGACGCCGACGGCCGCCGCCATTTCCTTCTGGCTGACGCCCTTTTGCCGGCGAAGCTCTCGAAGCCTTTCACCCAGCGGGGTCATGTCCTTTTCCTCAGGCGAACATAAAGTGCCCCGTCGCCGCCATGATGCCGCGCGGAAACGTCGTGGCTGGAAACCAGAGTTCGGAATGGCGGTGTCGCCAGCCATGCCGGTACCTGTCGACGCAGAACACCGCCGCCGCCGGATGAGAAACCCTTGCCGGTGATGATCAGCACGAACCTGATGTCGTTGGCCTGCGCCCGTTGCAAAAAGGACAGCAGCAGGGCATAGGCCTCGCTTTGCGTCATTCCGTGCAGATCGACGCGTCCTTCGATCGGCAGCTTTCCTCGGGACAGTTTTGTCAGGGTCGGACGGTCCAGCGTCGGGGTGACGGACAGTTTTTTTGGTGGGGCGGGCGGTGCTTCCGGGTGTTTCGCCATCGCCGAGGCGGCTGGCATCTTGTCTTTCGACGCTGGTTTCGGCGGATCGTCCTCCGTGACTTTGCGCTTCCTGAGCGGCGTCGTGGATTTCGCCACGAGCGTCCAGAGAACGCGATCGTCTTCCGTCAGCGTCTTCGATTGCCGGCTCACCACGAACCGCCTTCGACCAGCGGCCGTGGCAGGAGGGCGTAAAAGTCGGCTGGATGGCGTATGCCCCCGGCGATCGATCCCGCCGCGTCTCCCGACCCGGCGAAGAGATCACCTCGTGCCGGTCCAACGATCGCTGAGCCCGTGTCCTGGGCAATCATCAAACGGCGAAAGCCTTCGCCGCCGAAGGCGGTGAGCGTCGGCGCGTCGATATAAAACGGTGTCCCGAACGTATGCAGCAGGCGATCCACCGCCAATGAACGACCGGGCGTAAGAGGCACCTTCGCCGCAGCGATCGGACCGAGTTCCGGGTCATCTACGGGAGCCTCGCGGAAGAAGATGTACGATTGGTTCCGCCACATGATCTCGTTCTGGCGATGTCGATTCGCCGCGAGCCATGCGCGGATGGACTGCATGGTGACCTTCTCCAGCGGAATCTCTCCGAGGTCGACAAGCACCCTGCCAATTCCGGTAAACCGTTGGCCAGATTTGGCGGCATAGGTGACGCGCCGCACCGTTCCGTCCGTCATCCGCAGCTGCGCGGCACCCTGTACGTGGATGAAGAAGACATCGACGCGGCTCGCCAGCCAGGCGATCTCCAGCCCCCTGCCGGCAAGTGCGCCGCTTTCGATGGCTTGCCGATCGAAATACTCGACAGGACCATTGTCGGTCGTGCGTCCAAAAGCCAGATAGGGGTCCAAACCCGGCGGCCTGTTCGTCTCATCGATGTCGATCAGATCGTTGGGGCGCGACAGGAGCGGGACCGCAAAATCCTCGGTTCTCATCCTCGAGGCCTCGACAACAGGTTCGTAGAATCCGGTTACGAAGCCATGTTCGGCCTGTTCAGAAAGAACGCGCGCCGGAACGAAATGCCTCTCGAAAAACGCTCTCGCCGAAGCATTGTCTGATGCGGGTGTTTCACGTGAATCGCTGTAGGCTCGGGCAAAGCTGTCGAACGCCACGCCCATCGATCCGCTGCGATAGGGTTTCGTCAGGACGTGAAATGCGGAGCGGCTGAAGGCTTCAAAGGCCAAGAGGTGGTCGTCGTCCTTCCAGCCCGGCAGGTCGGAAAAGGAAACAGGCCTGAGGATTGGAGAAAGCGGCACGGTGGTCATTCACGCGCGCCTCGCAAAGGAAATCAGTCTTCCTCTTCGGTCGCGACCAGTTTCCAGTTCGGATCCTTGGAACGCGTGTCGCGAGCGAAGGTCCAGACGTCCTTCACTTCAGCCACCGTCTCGGGGTCGCCGTCGATGACCTCGCCGGCTTTGTCGCGTGTCGCCGAAATCAACTCGCTGACGATCCGGAGCGTGACATGAGCCTCGCTTCCCTTCATCTCGGCGCCAACGATATTGATCTTGTCGATGCCGACAAAGGAAGACTGTACCTTTTCCGACCGACCTTCCCGATCTGCGATCGCCGCGACAAAACCGTCGAAAACCTCCCGCGACAGGAGATTCTTCAGCGTCTTTCGGTCGCCGTCGGCGTAAGCCATTACAATCATCTCATAGGCCATCTTGGCGCCATCGACGAAGGTCTTGGGCTCGAACGTCGGATCGGCGTCGCGGATTGCGCGCAGTCCCTTGTTCAGGTCGCTTCCGGGCTTCTCGAATGCGTCGATCGGGGCATATGCGTCCTCTTTTTCCTCGCCGGGGGCGCGCTTGGCCCGCGGCAGGGAGACAACATTCTCGGACTTGGCCGGGGCATCCTTAGCCGCCCGTCCCGCGGTATAGGGATCAAATGGCGGACGCTCGTTGCCCGTGCGGCGACCAAGCACGTTCCGCAGCTGGAAAAAGATCACCACAGCTGCGATGAGGAAGAAAATCGTGCCAAAGTCGAAAAATTCCATGTCTTCCGCCAAGGACCCTTGTTTCCGGCCGTCCGCCAAGCAGGTTTCAATACCTGCATATAGACCGCATGGTGCGATCATTCAAATCGGGGCCTGAATACCTATTTAACATGGAATATGCCAGCGGCATGGCATTTGCCTGTCCTAACGAGGTTTTGAAGACCAAGTATGCGCTTCCCGTTCATCCCGCTCTTCGTTCTCGCCCTGCCGTTCATCGAGATTGCGGGTTTCATTGTGGTGGGCAGACAGATCGGCGTTCTGGCGACGCTGGGCCTCGTGATCGCGGCAGCGGTGCTCGGCATGATCCTGCTTCGCGTCCAGGGTTTCGGCGTCATGACGCGAATTCGCAAGGAACTCAACGTGGGGCACGACCCGGGGCGCGAACTCGCAAACGGTGTCATGATCATGCTGGCCGGAGTTCTTTTGCTTATTCCCGGCTTTTTCACTGACACTATCGGTCTTTTGCTTTTTCTGCCGCCTGTTCGCACGTTCGCCTGGGGATTTCTCAGCAAGCGCATGGTGTTTTCGAGCGCCGGTTTCGGAGGTTTCAATGGCGCCGCCCGCCAGCGGGGAACGACCATCGATCTCGATGCCGATGAATACAGCCATGACCCAAAGGCGCGGCCCCGCACCGATTCACCCTGGAGCCAGATCGACAAGGATTGAGCCGAGAGGCAAGCGCCCCCGGCTCGTCTAGAACGAACGCTGTCGCGGCCAACCTTGTCTTGCCGCACCCACCATGCTAGCCAACGCCCGATTCAAAACGGGGCCGCGCAACGGCACCACGACATGAGGACTCGGGCTCTATGGCCAATGAAGACAATGCGGCAGCAGCCGGCGCGAACGGAAACGGCGGAGCCAAGCAGTCGCTGAGCGTGCTCGCGCAGTATGTGAAGGATCTCTCCTTCGAAAGCCCCGGCGCGCCGAACTCCCTGCGCGGCCGCGAGAAGGCCCCTGGCATCGCTATCAACGTCAACGTCAACGCCAATCCGCTCTCGGACAAGGAATTCGACGTCAATCTGACGCTGACGGCAAAGGCTTCCTTCGAAAAGGACGTGCTCTTCAACGTCGAGCTGGTCTATGGCGGCGTCTTCCGGATCGAAGGCTTCCCGCAGGAGCATATGCTGCCGCTGCTCTTCATCGAGTGCCCGCGACTGCTCTTCCCATTTGCGCGCCAGATCATCGCCGAGGCGACCCGCAACGGCGGCTTTCCGCCGCTCATGCTCGATCCGATCGACTTCGCGCAGATGTTCCAGCAGAAGCTGGCCGACGACCAGGCAAAGGCCAATGTTCAAGTCAGCTAATAATCAGCGCTCGGCGACCGAGCCGAGCGCTTCCCGGTTCTCCGAAGCCGGCCCGAACTGATCCAGCTTCAACCACAACGCTTTGTCGCCGAGGTCCCTGACGATCTCGGCGTGCGCCGATATTTCAATTTCGGTCAGTCTTGGTGCCAGCGGAGCCGGTCGCTGGCGGACGCTGATCTCGATGACCGCGGTTTCCACGACCGTCGTCGTGGAGACAGTCGTTTCCAGACCCAACGCCGCCTGCTTGCCGCCAATCAGCTCTATATAGACCTCGGCCAGCAACTCCGAATCGAGGAGCGCACCGTGCTTGGTGCGCCGGCTGTTGTCGATTCCATAGCGCCGGCAGAGCGCATCGAGCGAGTTTGGCCCCATCGGATGCCGACGCTTTGCGATCGCAAGCGTGTCGATCACGCGGCCCCGATCGACCTCGGGATGACCGAGCCTGCCGAATTCCGCATTGATGAAGGCAATGTCGAAGCCGGCATTGTGCGCCACCAGATGGGCGCCATCGATAAAATCCAGGAATTCGTCGACCACCTCCGGAAAGGTCGGCTTGCCGACGAGATCGGCCGCGCTGATGCCGTGGACGGCCTGCGCTTCCGGGTTAATCGCCCGGTTCTGCGGATTGATGTACCTGTGGAAGGTCCTGCCCGTCGGAAAACGATTGACGAGTTCGATCCCACCCAGCTCGATGATGCGGTCATCGCGCGAGTCCAGCCCGGTCGTTTCCGTATCGAAGACGATTTCCCGCATCGAATCAAAGTCTCGTTGATCGACAAGCATGCAGGTGCCCGCCGCATGTCGCAAGGCAGCTTCGGTTTTCTGCCGGGGAGAAGGTGGATCAGCGGCTTTCGCTTACGGCTTCCATCATACGCTTTGGCCGTTTGCCAGTCAGCTTTTCTATGATGTCGGCCACCGCCTCGCGGACCGACTCCATGCCCTGACTCGTGTCGATGACAAAATCAGCGAGCGCGCGCTTCTCTTCGTCCGGCACCTGCTTGGCAAGGATTTTCTGGAATTTTTCCTCCGTCATGCCGGGTCGCGCCAGGACGCGTTCGCGCTGGACTTCGTACGGCGCGCTAACGACCACCACCAGATCTACCCGATCGCGGCCGTCTGTTTCATAGAGCAGGGGTATGTCGAGGACTGCCAGCGGCGCGCCGGCGGCATGATGCGGTTTGAGATAGGCCGTGGCGTCCGCCCGGATCAGCGGATGGACGATCTCTTCCAGGCGTCTCAGGGCTACTGGATCGCCCAAGACCTTTTCGGCAAGCTTGGATCGGTCGACAATGCCGTCCCTAGTCGTTCCTGGAAAAGCCGCTTCGACCAGAGGCGCCGCCTTGCCCCGATAAAGCCGATGAACAGCTTCGTCGGAGTCGTGAACCGGCACGCCATATTCGGAGAAAATCTTCGCGGTCGTGGACTTGCCCATACCAATGGAGCCCGTCAGACCCAGCAGGATCATTTCTTTGCAGCCGAAACCGTTTCGGACATCTCCGCGACGATCATATCCCGCAACTCCCGCGTTACCTCAGGCCGCCTGCCGAACCATTTCTCGAAGCCCGGCACTGCCTGGTGCAGCAACATTCCAAGTCCGTCCACAGTCCTCAGCCCCTGCTTGCGGGCAGCGGCCAATAGCGGCGTTTCAAGCGGAACATACACAATGTCTGTAACGATGGCGTGCCGCGGAAGAAGACCCGGATCGGCAGGCAGCGTATCCGCCTTACCCTTTCCTGCCATCCCGAGCGAGGTCGTGTTGACCAGAAGTCCGGCATCGGAAAGCAGCTCGCCTGTGTCCGACGTCCCGTGCGCCGATACGCCCGCGCCAAACCTGTCAGCCAGTTCCTGCGCCCGAGCGATCGTCCGGTTGACGATCCTGATGTCTTTGAATCCCCGTTCCTTCAGCGCCTGGATGACCGCCCGGCTGGCGCCGCCTGCTCCGAGCACGACCGCAGGGCCGACGTCGGTCCAGTCTGGGACGTATTCATCAAGGTTTGCGGCAAAGCCCAAAGCGTCCGTGTTTCCCCCGACGAGACTTCCGTCTTCGAACCACAGCGTGTTTACGGCGCCGATCAGTTCGGCGGCTTCGTCGCGACGCGACACGGCTTGAAAAGCCGCTTCCTTATGCGGAATCGTCACGTTGCCGCCCACAAAGCCATTGGCCTTCAGCTTGGCAACAAACTGAGCGAAGTCGGCTGGAGCAACTTCGATGGGCTCATAAGTGCCGGCGATGCCGTATTTCTTCAGCCAATAGCCGTGGATCATCGGCGAGCGCGAATGCGCGATTGGGTAGCCACAGATAAAGGCTTTTCTCGTTTCAGCCATCGATGGCTCCGAGTTTTCGCAATTCCGCAAGCACCTGCATGAGCGGAAGTCCGACGATGGTGAAATGGTCACCCTCGATCTTTTCGAAGAGTTGAACGCCTTCACCCTCGACCTGGTAGGCGCCGACTGAATTCAGGGCAACCGGGCCGACCCGCGCCAGATGACGACCTATGAAAGCCGGCTCGAGTTTCCTCATTGTCAGGTTCGCTACGCCGGCATATCGCCAGAAAGCCGAACCGTTGCGGGCCAAGATGGCGGCGCTGTTGAGCTGATGCGTCTGCCCGGAAAGCTTGAGAAGGTGCCGCCTTGCATCCTCCATATCCACCGGCTTGTGGAAGAGTTCGTCGCCGAGAGACAGGGTCTGGTCGCATCCGAGCACGAGACGTCCGGGAAACCTTTCGCTGACGTCGACCGCCTTGGCTTCCGCCAGAACGAGTGCGACATCTTCCGGGGATACGTGGCTTCCCTGAAGCGTCGCCTCAACGGGGCGTTCATCGATATCGGCCGGTACCACCTCTATTGCGACGCCCGCAGCTTCGAGCATCGCCCGTCTGAACCGGCTGCCGGACGCTAGAATGATTGTTTCGGCCATAGGAGGATACCTCGCCCTCGCGTGATCTACAGGCGTATAGCACGGTCCGCGGAGACTTCACCGTCCCTTGGGTCGAATCGCCAGGATCGCCGCGGCCGTTTCCTCGATCGACCGGCGACTGACGTCAATCACCGGCCAGCCGTGTCGGGTGAAGATCTGCCGGGCATAAGCGAGTTCCTCGGATATCGAGGCCCGGTTCGCGTAGGCGTGCGCATCAAAACCGGATGTCGCTCCAAGCAAGCGGTTTTGACGGACCTGGGAGATTCTATCCGCTGTAGCCAGAAGCCCGACAACGAGCGGACCCTTCGCCTGAACCAGGCTGTCCGGCAGCGGCATCCCCAGCACGATCGGGATGTTGGCCGTCTTTATGCCTCTGTTGGCAAGGTAGATCGATGTCGGCGTTTTTGATGTACGCGAGATGCCGACCAGAACGATATCGGCCAGCTCGGCTTCCTCGATCAACTCCCCGTCATCATGTTCCATCGTGAAGTTCAGCGCATCGATGCGCTTGAAATAGTCGGCGTCCAGCATGTGCTGGGCACCGACCCTACGACCTGCAGGCGTTCCAAGATAGGACTGGAACACGGTCAGCACCGGTTCCAGAACCGAAACGGCCGGAAGCCCCTGTGCGGAGCAACAATCGTCGATCAGACGGGCCAGAACCGGATCGACCATGGTGTAGAGCACGATCCCTGGCTCTTCCTCGATCTCATCGAAGACCTTGCGAACCTGCTTTTCCGTTCGGATCAGGGGATAGATGTGTTCGATCGCCCTGGCGTTCTTGTATTGCGCCGATGCCGCCCGCCCGGCAGCCAGCAGCGTTTCGCCAGTCGCGTCCGAAATCATGTGCAAATGGAAGAAATTTTGCGGTTTGTTCACGTCTTCACGGAATTCTCTGCCGGCTGTGGCTTTCTGTGGATGAGACTGGAGAAATGGACGGGGCGGTCCGGGGTGACTGTATCAAACCGCTGGATGTCCACAATCCACCCCCGAACGGCGGCTGTTCCGAGTGCCGGGATGGCTCTGGGGACAATTGTGGCTCGCGCTGTTCTCAGCTTCTTGGGCGCATGTCGACTTGCCGATAAGTCGCGACAAAACCACGCGGATTCGTCATGATCCCCAGACTTGTCCTTTTCCGGCGATGTTTCGTCCTTTATGAGGACAACAGGCTTTTTCATCGCGTCTGGGGACAAGTCGAGACCACCGATTCCCACAGAGTCTAAGAATCAGAAACAAGAAAGAATCTCAATTTTGGTTTTAGACGGAAGGTCTGGACAGAGAGCAGTCCTCGACGTGTTGCGAGGAAGCAGCGTCTTTCCTCCACCGATCTGGATGATGCGACAGGCAGGTCGATATCTCCCTGAGTATCGCGAAACCCGCAAACGCGCCGGAAGTTTCCTGGACCTTTGCTACAATCCGGATCTTGCGGTGGAGGTTACCCTGCAGCCGATCCGTCGTTTTGGGTTCGACGCGGCCATCCTGTTCTCGGATATCCTGGTTGTACCACACGCGCTCGGTCGTGACCTGCGCTTCGAGGAAGGCCGTGGGCCGTTGATGACGCCGATCGAACCGGCTGAAATCGATCGGCTGGACGGCGAGATGTTTCACGTGAATCTGTCCGCCACGTATGAGACCGTCCGTCGGCTTCGCGCCGAACTGCCGGCCGAGACAACCCTGATCGGATTTTGCGGGGCACCTTTCACGGTTGCGAGCTACATGATTGCCGGGCATGGAACGCCGGACCAGGCTCCGGCGCGGCTGTTTGGTTACCGTCATCCGGAGGCGATGAAGAAGCTGCTGGCGGTGCTGGCTGACGTCTCGGCCGCTTATCTTATCCGGCAGATCGAGGCCGGCGCAGATGTCGTACAGATTTTCGACAGCTGGTCCGGTGTGCTTGATGAGGCTAGTTTTGAGGAGTTCTGCGTCGCTCCGGTCGCGCAAATGGTGAAGACGGTTCGCGCTGCCTGTCCGGATGTCCCGATCATCGGCTTTCCGCGTGGTGCGGGTAGTCGCTATCGGGATTACCGGGCCAAGACGGGGGTGACGGGTCTGGGGCTGGACTGGACCGTTCCTTTGTCGCAGGCGCGAGAGTTGCAGGTCGCAGGCGCGGTCCAGGGCAATCTCGACCCGCAGCGTCTCGTTGCAGGTGGAAGGGCGCTAGTCGACGGCGTTGAGGCCATTCTCGGTACCTTGGGCAAAGGCCCCCTCATATTTAATCTTGGGCACGGCGTAACGCCCGATACGCCTATTCTTCACGTCGAGCAGATGATTGCGGCTGTTCGCAAAGAAGGTCGATCATGAACTGGCCTGCCGGTCGCGCCCTTGCCGCGCTCGTTATCTTTGCTGTTTTTGCCGCGGCGGTCTTTCTGTTCTGGCCTGAAGACCTCTATCTTTGGGCTAAGGCGATCCATGTGATCGCCGTGATCGCTTGGATGGCCGGCATGCTCTATCTGCCCCGACTGTTTGTCTATCATGCCGATGTTCCGGTCGGCTCGCCGCAATCCGAGACCTTCAAGGTCATGGAAAGGCGTCTTCTGCGTGCGATCATCAATCCGGCGATGATCGTCGCTTGGGTCTTCGGGCTTTGGCTCGCCTGGAGAGGCTTTGCGTTTCACGGCGGCTGGCTGCATGGCAAGATCGGACTCGTAGTGCTGTTGTCCGGCGTTCATGGGTATCTGTCAGGCGGCGTTCGGCGGTTTGCGGAGGATCGCAATCGAAAATCCTCGCGTCACTGGCGTATCATCAACGAGGTTCCCACCTTGTTGTTGATCGCTATCGTGATCCTCGTTGTCGTCAAGCCGTTCTAGGAATGGATTCTTTGCGGCTTGCTCTTTGCGGCCTACGCAGCTAGAAAGCGATTCTTCCTTTCTCGTCCTGAGCCGCCTGTCAGCCTTCGGCGTGGCCGCCTAGACGACAATCGCCTTAGCCGATTTATACCTCCCCATATCGCTCATTCAGAGTCTATCCATGCAGGAAATGAAACTCGCAGAATTCAAGAACAAGAAGCCGCCGGAGCTGATCGCTTACGCCGAATCGCTCGAGGTGGAGAACGCCAGCGTCATGCGCAAGCAGGAACTGATGTTCGCGATCCTCAAGAAGCTGGCCGCCCAGGATGTCGAGATCATCGGCGACGGCGTCGTCGAGGTGCTGCAGGACGGTTTCGGCTTCCTTCGTTCCGCCAACGCAAACTATCTGCCGGGTCCGGACGATATCTACATATCGCCCTCCCAGATCCGCCGCTTTTCATTGAAGACTGGCGATACGGTCGAAGGTCCGATCCGCAGCCCCAAGGAAGGCGAGCGCTACTTTGCGCTTCTCAAGGTCAATACGATCAATTTTGACGATCCCGAGAAGATCCGGCACAAGATTCATTTCGATAACCTGACGCCGCTCTATCCGACCGAGCGGCTGCGCATGGAAATCGACAACTCGACCAGCAAGGACATCTCGCCGCGGGTCATCGATCTCGTCGCGCCGATCGGCAAGGGCCAGCGCGCGTTGATCAACGCCCAGCCGCGCACCGGTAAAACGGTGCTGATGCAGAACATCGCGCATTCGATTACGGCCAATCATCCGGAGTGCTATCTGATCGTTCTCCTGATCGATGAGCGTCCCGAAGAGGTCACCGACATGCAGCGTTCGGTGAAGGGCGAGGTCATCTCCTCAACCTTCGACGAGCCGGCCGTGCGTCACGTCCAAGTTGCCGAAATGGTCATCGAGAAGGCCAAGCGCCTCGTCGAGCATGGCCGCGACGTGGTCATCCTGCTGGATTCGATCACGCGCCTCGGCCGCGCTTATAACACTGTTGTGCCGTCCTCCGGCAAGGTTCTGACCGGTGGTGTCGACGCCAACGCCCTTCAGCGCCCGAAGCGTTTCTTCGGTGCGGCACGAAATATCGAGGAGGGGGGATCGCTCACGATCATCGCGACCGCGCTGATCGATACCGGTAGCCGCATGGACGAAGTGATCTTCGAAGAGTTCAAGGGCACCGGCAACTGTGAAATTCAGCTCGACCGCAAGGTAGCCGACAAGCGCATCTACCCGGCGATGGACATTCTCAAGTCGGGCACGCGTAAGGAAGACTTGCTCGTTCCCAAGGCAGATCTGCAGAAGATCTTTGTGTTGCGCAGGATCCTGGCGCCGATGGGTACGACGGACGCGATTGAGTTCCTCATCGACAAGCTTAAGCAGACCAAGACGAATGCAGACTTCTTCGACTCGATGAATACCTGAGCCAATTCAATCGTCGGCATTGATTCGGCAACGGAACGATTCCGGACTCCTCGTCCAGATTTCTGAGATGGTAGTTTCGCCTGACACAATTGTGGCTCTCTCGAGCGGGCGGCTGCCGGCGGGCATTGCTGTACTGAGGGTGTCCGGCCCAAGGACTCGATTCGTAGTCGAAACGATTGCTGGCCGGGTTCCGCAACCGAGGTTGGCGACCTTCGCTCGGTTCCGGAATTCAATAGACCAGACGATCGATTCGGGCCTGTTACTATTCTTTCCGGGTCCCCATAGCTTCACTGGCGAGGACAGTGCGGAATTTCATGTTCATGGCGGGAAGGCTGTCGTTGCTGCGCTTTTGAATGAACTTGTAGCTATCGCCGGAGTTCGGCCCGCCGAGGCGGGCGAGTTTACGCGACGCGCGTTCCTCAACGGCAAAGTCGACCTGCTGGAGACGGAAGCACTGGCCGATTTGATCGCAGCCGAAACCGAGGCTCAGAGACGCCTGGCTCTTCTGAATGCGCAAGGCGGCGGATCCCAGACTTATATGCATTGGCGGAATCGACTGGTGCGAGCCCGTGCCATGATCGAAGCTGAACTCGATTTCGCTGATGAATCCGATGTCCCTGACGTCGCTGGCGAATCCGTTTGGCAGGATGTCGCGGATTTACTTCAGGAAATCCTCGTCCATGTCCGGGACTACCATCGTGCCGAAGTCGTTCGCGACGGTTTCGATGTCGTCATTGTCGGCGCGCCCAATGCCGGCAAATCGAGCCTGCTGAACGCGTTGGCAAAACGTGACGTGGCCATTGTGTCAGACGAACCGGGTACGACGCGAGATTTGGTGGAAGTGTCGCTCGACTTGGGCGGGGTAAAGGTACGGCTCACCGATACTGCCGGAATTCGGGATGGAGCAGGGAAAGTTGAGGCGATCGGCATCAGGCGCGCCAAGGAACGGGCTTCGGGGGCCGACCTAGTGCTCTATTTGCTCGATCCCACCGCCGATGCCGTGTCCGTTCCAGACGTTGAAGAAGAAAAACTCGTCCGGTTGGGGACAAAATGTGATCTCTTGCCGCCTGCGCGCGACGTACACTTGGCAGTGTCGTCCGCTTCTCAAGAAGGGCTATCCGAACTGTTGGCGCTGCTGGAGTCTCGTGCTGTAGAGGCTATTGGGACTATTGGGGATATTCTTCCGTTTCGACTCCGGCATGTAAGACTACTCAAGGAGACAGCTGCCTGCCTTGAGACGGCGCTGCAGCCCGCCAAGGAACTGGAACTCCGGGCGGACGATCTTAGGGCGGCTACCGTTCATCTGGGCAGAATTTCGGGTGCTGTGGATGTCGAGGATTTGCTCGATGTCATCTTTTCGCAGTTTTGCATCGGCAAATGATTGCCAAGTGATTCACGTGAAACACCCTGGATGGTGTGAAACCTTCGCGGTTTCAAACACTTGACTTGGTATCGGTGTGGGACGCATGTGTCTCCCAGCTCCGGAGTTAGCTAAAATGGTTGGAAACTACGACGTTGTTGTTGTTGGCGGTGGCCATGCAGGCTGTGAAGCAGCCAGTGCTGCCGCGCGGTTGGGTGCTAGCACCGCGCTGATAACGCTACGGGCGGACAAGATCGGAACAATGTCTTGCAATCCGGCGATCGGCGGGCTCGGCAAGGGTCATCTTGTCCGGGAAGTCGACGCCCTTGATGGTTTGATGGGGCGTGCGGCGGACGCTGCGGGTATTCAATTTCGCTTGCTTAATCGACGCAAGGGTCCGGCCGTGCGTGGGCCGAGGACGCAAGCCGACAGAAAGCTTTATGCCGAGGCCATTCAGCGCCTAATCTCCGAGCAGCAGCGCCTAGTTGTCATCGAGGCCGAGGTCATGGACCTTCAAGTGGGTGAAGCGGGCGTTTCGGCAGTTATTTTGGCCGATGGACAACGAATTGCCTGCGGCGCCGTTGTTCTGACCACGGGAACGTTCCTGCGCGGTTTGATCCACATTGGGGAAAAGAAGATCGTCGCAGGCCGAGTGGACGAGAAAGCGTCGTTTGGACTGTCCGAGACCCTTAAGCGCGTCGGTTTCGCGTTGGGCCGCCTGAAGACTGGCACGCCGCCGCGCCTGGACGGACGCACAATCGATTGGGCCGGGCTGGAAATGCAGTCTGCTGACGACGACCCCGTGCAGTTCTCTCTGTTGACCGATCGAATTACGACTCCGCAGGTTCAGTGCGGCATTGCCCGAACAACTCCGGCGACGCATCAATTGGTGCGCGCCAATCTGGGTCGCTCGGCGATGTACTCCGGTTCCATTGAGGGTGTTGGACCGAGATACTGCCCGTCGATCGAGGACAAGATCGTAAAATTCGGTGATCGAGAAGGGCATCAGATCTTTCTGGAGCCCGAAGGCCTGGATGACCATACCATCTATCCCAATGGAATTTCGACCTCGTTGGCCGAAGAGGTCCAGCTTCAATTGTTAACCACGATTCCGGGTCTGGAGCGCGCGGCTATGCTCCAGCCTGGCTATGCGATTGAGTACGATCACGTCGACCCTAGAGAGTTGGAAACCACTTTGGAAACAAGGAGGCTGAGGGGCCTTTTCCTTGCAGGGCAGATCAACGGAACGACTGGGTATGAGGAGGCGGCCGCCCAGGGCGTCGTTGCAGGCATCAATGCCGCGGCGAGGGCGGGTGGTGGTGGAAAACCATTCATTCTAAGTCGGACCCAGGCCTACATTGGGGTCATGATCGATGATTTGACGACTCGAGGGATAACCGAGCCGTATAGGATGTTCACATCGAGGGCCGAGTTCAGGCTCTCGCTGCGCGCGGACAATGCAGACGAGCGCTTGACACCGTTGGCGATTGAGCACGGGTTCGTATGTAACGAGCGAGTTGGACGGTTTGGCGCGATGGCGAGCAGGCTTGACGCTGCACGCAAGCTTGCTTCCGAGTTGGTTGTTAGCCCGACGGAAGGACGGAAGCGGGGGCTGGATCTGAACCTGGACGGGGTGAAGCGATCCGCTTACGCACTCCTTGCCGTGAAGGAGCACACTGTTTCATCTCTTACGACAGTATGGCCGGAGTTGGCGTCGATTGACTTCAAAACAGCGGAACGCCTTGAAACAGAGGCGAAATATGCGGTTTACCTGGAACGACAAGCTGTTGACGCCGACGAGGTTCGCCGCGAAGAGCAGCGATTGATTCCGGAAGATGTGGATTTTTCCGAGGTACCTGGCCTTTCAAACGAGATTAGGCAGAAATTGAAGGCGCGCAGTCCGCGGTCGCTTGCAGAGGCGCAGCGAATCGACGGCATGACGCCTGCTGCGCTCTCTATTGTGATTTCCCATGTAAGGCAGATCGAGCACCTCTCGAAGGGTGCCGCTTGACTCAGCGCGACTACCAAACGCTGTTGGAGGTGGCAGGGCCCGTTTCACGTGAAACATTCAGAGACATCCAGGCCTTTGAAGCGATGTTCATGACCTGGGCCCAACGGGTCAATCTGGTTGCACCGTCCACACTAAAAGATGTATGGCATCGCCATATTCTTGACAGCGCTCAGCTTTTTCCCCTCGCGCCAGCGGCGTTGAGGTGGCTGGACATAGGCTCTGGCGGGGGGTTCCCGGGTCTCGTCCTTGCTTTTCTGTTGCGGGAACGAGGAGGACGCATAGACCTCGTGGACAGTAATCATAAAAAAGCAGGGTTCTTGCAGGCGGCTATTGGGCAATTTTCCCTTCCCGCTAAGGTTCACGCCGAGAGAATTGACAAAGTCGAGTTGCTTGACGGCATCGACATCGTAACGGCTCGCGCTCTGGCTCCCCTCAACGAGCTTTTAGGGCTGACTTTTCCCTGGCTTTCTCAAACTGCAAGTGGCCTTTTTCACAAAGGTCGGGATTACCGTCAGGAATTGGAAGAAAGCATTCCCGCGTGGCGGTTCGATCTGATAGAACATCAGAGCAAGATCGACGACGATAGCGTCGTTCTCCAAGTAGAGAATCTGACGCGCCGGAGTGCGGTTTAGCTGAAAGCTAAAATCATCGGAAATGCATAGGGTTAGAATGAAACCCGGACCTCGTATCATAACATTGGCCAATCAGAAGGGTGGTGTCGGTAAGACCACCACCGCCATAAATCTTGCCACCGCGCTTGCGGCGATCGGTGAGCGAGTCCTGATCGTCGATCTCGACCCGCAAGGGAACGCGTCTACAGGTCTTGGCATCAATCGTCGGGAACGTACCGTTTCGTCTTACGATGTGCTGACGGGTGAGTTGCGGTTGGAAGAAGCTGCTATGGAAACGGCGGTTCCCGGCCTCTCCATTGTGCCATCCACCCTCGATCTGCTGGGCATTGAGATGGAGATTGCAGGCGCTCCTGATCGCGTACTGCGTCTTCGAAATGCAGTAATGGACTCCTCGCTGAGGAACGCGCCATACACCTATATCCTGATCGACTGTCCGCCTTCGCTCAATCTACTTACCTTAAATTCCATGGCGGCCGCGGATTCGGTGCTCGTTCCACTGCAGTGCGAGTTCTTCGCTCTAGAGGGGTTGAGCCAACTCCTTGAAACCGTTGAGCAAATTCGGAATTCAATCAACCCGGACCTGACCATCCAAGGCATTGTTTTGACGATGTTCGACGGGCGCAACAGCTTTGCTCGGCAAGTCGTCGAGGATGTGCGCGAGCATATGGGCGACAAAGTGTATGAGACCGTCATCCCCCGCAACGTGCGCGTGTCGGAAGCGCCATCCTATGGTAAGCCGGCGATCCTTTACGACCTCAGGTGCTCCGGCAGTCAGGCATATCTCCAGCTTGCTTCCGAAGTTATTCGCCGCGAACGCCAATTGCGCGCCGCGTAAACCTCGATTCGGACTCGAAACAAACCGGATTCATGATGAACGAAGACCAATCCAAAAAAAGACTGGGCCGAGGCCTCGCCGCGCTGATCGGCGAAATGGACCGGCCGGCGCCGAAAGAGACGGCTCAGGCGAAACCTGCAGTGGTCACAACAGCAGACGGGCGCGTGCCGATCGAATTCGTCTCACCAAACCCCAAAAATCCGCGGCGCTCTTTTGCCGAAGCCGATCTGGCCGATCTAGCCCAGTCCATTCGCGAACACGGTATCGTGCAGCCGGTGCTGGTCCGCCGGAAGGCTGATGGCAAGTATGAAATCATTGCCGGCGAGCGCCGCTGGCGTGCTGCCCAGAAAGCCGGGCTGACGGAGATTCCCGTCCTGGTCCGTGATGTGGACGACCGCACAGCGCTCGAACTTGCGATTATCGAGAACGTCCAGCGTGCCGACCTGAACCCCGTCGAAGAGGCCTTGGGGTACCAGCAGCTGATAGACGAGCACAGCTACACACAAGCCGATCTTGGCAACGTGATCGGCAAAAGCCGGAGCCATGTTGCCAACACACTGAGGCTGCTCAAGCTTCCCGAGTCGATCCGCCATCTTTTGGTCAATGGATCGTTGTCCGCGGGACACGCGAGAACGCTGGTGACGGCGGAAGACCCCTCCGCACTCGCCAGAAGGATCGTGGATGGAGGCCTCTCCGTACGCCAGGCAGAAGCGCTTGCCCAGCAGCCGGAGAGTACTTCCAAGCCGAAGAAGGCTGTGACCCCGCCGGAGAAGGATCCCGACACGCTGGCGCTCGAGAAACTTCTCTCCGATGTTACGGGTCTTTCTGTCTCAATCGCTCATAGGGACAAGGGCGGCGAAGTGCGGATCGGATACCGGACGCTCGATCAACTCGACGATCTATGCCGGCGTCTGCAACAATAGATTAGCCGGCTATCTACCTTCAAAGCCGCGACGCCTCGACGGTAATTGCGAGCAGTGCATGCCGGGTGATCTCTGTCGCCAAGGCAGGCTGCCGGCGCGTCGCAAGCACCGCAGCATGCAGTCTTGCAAGACTTCGCTGCAGCGCGTCCTGCGACCATCGTTCCAGTGCACGCTCGACAGTCTTTCGCCGCGCGAAGAAAACCGGGGGTCTAGCAGCCGCGACCGCCGCCGCTGCATTCCGGCCGCCGATCATCGAGGATCGCATGAGTTGAAGCGCCTGAAGTTGGCGAATTGCCCCGGCGAGAACAGGATAGACCTGCCCCGTGCCGACGGCGTGCCGGGTAAAGGACGTGTCAAAATCCGCAACCTTGCCCTCCAGAACGGCATCCACGGCGTCGTCGATCGACGTACCGGAAACGTCGCCCGTCAGCGCGAGCACGTCTTCCAGCTCTATTCGCGGCTGGCCATAGGCATAAAGTGCCAGCTTCGCTACCTCGGCGCGTGTCGCAAGCCGGTCTCCGCCCAAGTTGTTGCGCAGCGCCGCGCGCGCTTCGATCGTGATGCCGAGGCCGGATTTCCCAAGTTCGTCATCGATCACCTGGTCTATGGCCCGGCCTTCATCGACGTAACACGGCAGGGCCATGCCGATCTCGCTGCCTTCCACCACGGTACGGAGCGCCGCGCCTTTCTTCAACTCGCCGGCTTCGATCAGGATTATGGCATCGCGCGGTGGGGTTGCTGACAAGGTTTTGACGTCGTCGGCGAGAGCTTTCTGCGCGCCGGCATTCCGGACCCACAGCAATCGCCGGCTGGAGAACATCGGGACCGTGTGCGCCTCGTCGAGCAGACGGCCCTGCTCGGCCTCTGCGGCTTCGAGCCTGACCACGGAAAACGGGTCATCAAGCGCAAGTCCGGTTTTACGCGCAAATGCCGTTGCCCGTTCGGAGACAAGGCCTCGATCTGGTCCGTAGAGGAGTATGATCGACACCGCGTCCGCGGGACGCCGGAGCCATGCATCGACCTCATAAGCTTTCTTCTGAGCCATCGTTGGCACCGCTACCATGTTCGGTGCGAAGTCGGAAGAATTGCACGCTGACTTCGCTAGCCAATCCGGTAGATTGGCAATGCCAGCGCCTGGCATCCCTTGACGATCTCCGGTCTTCCACAGTGAACTAACGTGCAGAATGGTGTGCGGCGGATCGATGGCGTTCCAATATCCCGATTTCGGACTGACAGCAGAGCAGCGGCGCTTCGCTGTGCGCGGCCACTACTACGAGTTCGCCGGCATGGATGGTGAGCGCGGAGAAATCTGGTGCTACACGGACCGCATTTCCTATCAACACGGCGAAACCGCGACCATACACGTCAGCGCGACCGCCGGTTCCTTTTCTCTGCAAGTTCATCGCGACGGCGCGGCCGAGACGATAGTGCTGGAGAGGCATCAACTGGATTGCGGCTGGCAGGATACCCCCGACCAATGTTCGGTCGATGGCTGTGGGTGGCAGCCAACATTCGAAATTGTCATCGATGAAAGCTGGCCGACAGGTGCGTATCGCATGACCCTTGTGGCGGAAGGCCGCGATGGGTCGCAGATTTCCTGCAGCCATCTCTTTATCATTGCCCCGCGTGAAGGTCTGAAGTCAGGACGCATCCTGCAGGTAGCTGCAACCGGAACATGGCTTGCCTACAACACGTGGGGCGGCTCGAATTCCTATCAGGGCATCACCGGGCCAAACCGCGATCAGTATGCAACAGCGGTTTCGACGCAACGGCCCTGGTGTCGCGGTTTTGTAAGGCTTCCTGCGGGTGCGCCGCGTGTCCCGATCGAGATAAGCCTGCGGCCGAAAACCGTCCCGCGCTACCCGCACATGGAATGGGCTTTCGCGACAGGGCATTCGAAGAAATACGCCTCGGCGGGATGGGCAAGCTATGACAGCCACTTTTTTCGGTGGGCGGAACTGGCCGGTTACGCGGTCGATCTCTGTTCCCAGCACGACCTTCACTTCAGGCCCGATATTCTTGCGGGCTACGACTGCGCGGTCTTCGTCGGACATGATGAATACTGGACCTGGGACATGCGTGATGCGGTCGACAATTATGTCGACGCCGGCGGGCATGCCGCCCGTTTCGCCGGGAATTTCATGTGGCAGACGCGTCTGGAAGACGAGGGCCGACGGCAGGTCTGCTACAAGTACCGCGCGCGTGCCGAAGACCCGGTTTATCAAGCCGGCGATCTCACGCGAGCCACGAACTCCTGGGAGGCCCCCGAGATCGGCCGGCCCGGCGCGCTTACCTTCGGCCTTAACGCGACCAGGGGCGTTTATGCCGGGTGGGGTGGTTGCGCGCCGCGCGGGGTAAGAGGCTTTCCAGTCTATCGCCCGGAGCATTGGGCCTTCAGCGGAACCGGCATCTACTATGGCGACCTGCTTGGAGCCGACAGTCATGTTTTCGGCTATGAGGTCGACGGTCTCGACTATGAGATCAGAGGCGGGTTGCCCTTTCCGGTAGCGGGAAGTGGTGCGCCCGAGGGGCTCGAGGTCCTGGCGCTCGGCCTCGCAAGCCAGGTGGAGGAAAGCGCCGACATACCTGACGAAGATCAGTTCCTGAGTGACGAAGACGGACGCTTTACAGCAGAGACGTTGTTCGGTGACGCAAGCGACGAAAATCTCGACAAGGTGAAACGCGGCAACGGCATGATCGTCAACTTTCCGCGTGGCAAGGGCGAGGTGTTTCATGCTGGGAGTTGTGAATGGGTAGCCGGCCTGTTGCGCCGCGATCCAATGGTGGAGCGCGTGACGGCCAACGTACTCGATCGCTACCTCGGGGTAGGTAAGGACAAATGAAATCAAGAGTTTCGGTAAGTCATGACTAACGATTTGCGTGTGGTTGTCCGTCCTGCCATCGCCGCGGATGTCGAGAACATTTATTCGGCGGTGCGCGGCATCGCGGATGTGGTTGGCGAGAGTCACAAGGTCATGAGCAAAGCGGAGGACCTG
Source organism: Mesorhizobium quangtriensis (assembly GCF_040081925.1). Classification (NCBI taxonomy): domain Bacteria; kingdom Pseudomonadati; phylum Pseudomonadota; class Alphaproteobacteria; order Hyphomicrobiales; family Phyllobacteriaceae; genus Mesorhizobium; species Mesorhizobium quangtriensis. The sequence continues at coordinate 120,624 of NZ_JBEBMF010000001.1, read as the reverse complement.
CTGCGTCACGGTTTTGGCCCAGCGCCTCTTTTCTCAGGGCTGGTGGCAGAAAGCGATCTGCGCTTCGCCGGTTGCTGCATTTACTTTCCGAGCTTTTCCACCTGGCTTGGAAAGCCGGGCGTCTATGTCCAAGATCTCTACGTCCGCGACGACTTTCGCGGGCAGGGCATCGGTGAAAAACTGCTACGGCGCCTGGCCGCGGTTACACGTAAAAACGGCGGCTGCTACATTCGATTGTCCGTCGACAAAGAAAATCGGCGCGCCCAGGCATTCTATTCGCGGCTTGGCTTGCGACCGAGCAACAGCGACCAAATTCACTCGGCACGTGGCGAGGACTTCGAAATGCTGGCCGACGCGGACGAACCTGATCAGGTGTCTCGATGAAAACTTTCTTTGCAGAGGAACAGGAACGTCACGATCCGAAATCGTTTCTTTCGTCCGGTGCGCCGAAGCCAAACCCCGAAGTCCCCGAGCGCACGACGCGGCTGCTGGCTGGAGCAAAGGCGGCCGGCTGTTCGATCGAGCGTCCGAAGAGCCATGGGCTCCGTCCCATCGCCGCCATTCACACGTCGGAATACATCGAATTCCTGCAGCGCATCTATGCGCGTTGGCGCTTGATCGACGGGTCCTCGGCCGAGGTCATCCCCAACATCCACCCGATCGACCGACACGGAACATATCCGGCGTCCGCGGTTGGGCAGGCCGGGTACCATATGGCGGACACGTCCTGTCCCATTTCCGAATTCACCTGGGAGAGCGCCTGCTGGAGTGCTTGGACGGCCATTTCGGCCGCTGACGACGTGCAGGCGGGAGCGTCGAGCGCGTACGCGCTTTGCCGGCCACCGGGGCACCATGCCTTTGCCGATGTCGCCGGCGGCTTCTGTTTCTTCAACAACTCGGCGATTGCGGCTCAGCGGCTGGTTAAGTCCGGTAGCCGGGTGGCGATTCTCGATGTCGACCTACACCACGGCAATGGAACACAGGGCATCTTCTATAGGCGAAGCGATGTGCTCACCGTTTCGATCCACGCCGATCCGGTACGGTTCTATCCGTTCTTCTGGGGCCACGCCGACGAACGCGGCGAAGGTGCGGGGCTCGGCTCGAACCTCAACCTGCCGCTCGAACGCAAATCAGGTGACGAGCAGTTTCTCGCGGCATTGTCGGCGGCCTGTCGCCGGGTGGAGGCATTTGCGCCAGATACGCTGGTGGTTGCGTTGGGGCTCGATGCATTCGAGGGCGATCCGTTCGGCGGGCTTTCGGTGACGACGGACGGTTTCGCAAGGATCGGCGAAGCCATTGCCGAGTTGCGCCTGCCGACTGTCATCGTCCAGGAGGGCGGCTATATTTGTGACGCGCTTTCAGACAATCTGACCTCGTTTCTTGGTGGCTTTTCGGCAAAGCATAGTATTTAGCCGATCTGCAACTACTGGACCGCACAGGGTCAAGTGTTGCAAACTGGTAAGACCAGCAGCGGAGAGGAATTTGGCGCCGGCTGGTGGGAGAGGATAAGGGTATGGATGCAGTGACCACAACCCAAGGGGTCAAGCCGCCTTTCGATCAGAGTCGCCTCGACAGGTTGATGGACGAGGCGGATTTCGATTTCCTCATCGCTACCTCCAAGCACAACGTCCAATACCTGCTCGGCGGCTACAAATTCATATTCTTCTCAGGCATGGATGCGATCGGGCACAGCCGTTACCTGCCTCTGGTCATCTATGAAAAAGGCAGGCCGGATCGCGCCGCCTATATCGGAAACAAGATGGAGTCAGGGGAGCATCAGAACAGGCCGTTCTGGACGCCGGAGCTGCATACCGCGACCTGGGGTTCGCTGGACGCAGCTGCGCTAGCTGCCGAGCATCTGACCAAGATCGGCCGAACGGATGCGCGCATCGGCATCGAGCCGGCCTTCCTGCCTTCAGATGCTTACATCGCGTTGAGAAAAGCGCTGCCTGACGCGAAGGTTTTCGATGCGACCTCGACCTTCGAGCGAATGCGCGCGCTCAAAACGCCAGAAGAGCTGGCGAAGCTGCGCAAGGCGTCGGACCTGATAACCGAATCCATGCTTGCGACGATTGCGGCCGCCCATGAAGGATCGACCAAGGCAGACATCATCGAGCATCTGAGGCGCGAAGAAACGAATCGCGGTTTGCATTTCGAATACTGCCTGCTGACGCTCGGCTCGAGTCATAACCGCGCGGTGTCGCCGCAAGCATGGGCAAAGGGAGAAGTGCTGTCGATCGATTCGGGCGGCAACAATCAGGGATACATCGGCGATCTGTGCCGCATGGGGATCCTCGGCGAGCCCGATGCCGAGCTTGAGGATCTGCTACATGAGATCGAGGCGATTCAGCAGGCGGCCTTTTCAAAGATCAAAGCCGGCGCCATGGGAGAGGACATGATCATCGAGGCCGAGGCTACGCTGAAAACCTCTCCGTCAGCCGCCTTCACCGATTTCTTCTGTCATGGCATGGGTCTCATCAGCCACGAGGCCCCTTTCCTGATGACCAACCATCCGGTGGCCTATGAAGGCATCGACGCCGACAAGCCGCTTGAGGAGAACATGGTCATCTCGGTCGAGACGACCATGCTTCATCCGCGGCGCGGCTTCATAAAGCTCGAGGACACCGTCGCCGTCACCGCCAGTGGCTACGAGATGTATGGCGAGACCGGTCGCGGTTGGAACAGGGGCGGGACCGCAGGCTGAAGCCCTATAGGCGGTTCCGGCTAAAGGGATTCCACCGGACGGTGCCTAGCCGGATCTTCTCGCGGGCGAGCGTCAGCAGTCCGGATGCCGCGATCACGCCAAGGCCAACGAGCGACAGGATGTCTGGTCGTTCGCTGAAGAAGATGGCGCCGAGAACCACTGCCCAGATGATTTGCGAATAATGCGTAGGCGCAAGCTGGTTTGCCGGCGCGAAGCGGGTCGCCCTGAGAATCAGGATATTGCCTGCCGCGGCGAAGACGCCGGCCATAATCAGGATTGAGGCCTGCTCAGGCGTTGGGAGGGCAAACCCGGTAAAGACCATGGCGACCAGGTTAAACGCCGCGGTATAGAGCATCAGGAAACCCAGCATGGTCGTTCGGGTTTCGTGTGCCGACAGCGAGCGCATGAGAATGACGCTTGCGGCGGCAAGAAATGCTATAATGAGCGAGGCGAAATGGCCAAACTGCAGCTCCCGAAAACCGGGGCGCACGACGAGCAACACGCCAGCGAAGCCGACGATGACCGCAAGCCATCGCCAGGGCCCCACATGTTCCTTGAGCACGAACACGGAAAGCAGTGTCACGAACAGGGGTGCCAGAAAAATGATCGCGTAGACCTCGGCCAGCGGAATGGTCGTGAAGGCGACAACGCTAAGGACGCTGGCAGTCGCACCCGAGATGGCACGGGCCTGTACGCCCCACGGGCGTTTCATGTGCCAGAAGTGAATCAGCTTCTCGGTTTTCGGAGTCGTGAGAGCGATGCAGATCGCGGATACGAGCGTAAGATAGAAGCCGATCTGAAAGACGGTCAGGCCGCCGCCGAGGGCCTTTATGGCCGCATCACCCCACGAGTAAATGGCGTAGGCCAGCAGTGCCAGCAGGATTCCGTTGTTCACGACGATCTCGGAAGAAGCCCGCCGGTACAGCGGTGATTCTTCGGTCTATATCCCGTGGCTCGCCGCAGGGAAAGCGGCGGGCTATCCAATATGAAAACGACAGGGGAGGAACCCGCCTATTTGCCGGCCGGGATGATCCTGAAGTCCGGTAGGTCCCGCAAGCCAAGCTCCGGTCCGGCAGGCGAGTAAACGACGAACAACTGCATCGGGCCCGCGCCCGTGTTGAGGGTCGAGTGGAAGCGGCTTTCCGGCACATAGATCGTACATCCCGGCCCGACCTTCTGCGTGATCGGATTGCCGGCGTCGTCTTCGACCATCTGTTCTCCATGACCTGAAATCACGAAAATGATCTCTTCCGCACCGGGATGGTTGTGGCGCGCGTGACCCTGGCCGGGCGGCAGATCGACAACACCGCCTGAAAAGCGTGCCGCGCCGTTCACCTCGGGCGCGACGGTCAGCGACAGCTTGCCCCAGTCGAAACCGAAAGCGTCGACATCCTTGGGATATACGAAGAACTTGTTGGAAGCGGACATCTCGATCCTCCCGATGCGTTGAGTTTACTTGCTGGTGGTCAGGGCCTTGAAATTTTCGGTCTGGTCTCGGATCGCTGCTTCGGCCGGAAGGCGCTCCATCGAGCTCGCGCCATAGAAGCCATGCAGCCCGGCGCAGCGCTCCAGAATGTAGCGCGCATCGTCCGGCATCGAGATAGGGCCGCCGTGGCACAGCAGGATGACATCCTTGCGCACGGATCGCGCCGCCTCCGCGATCTGGTCGATTTCCCCGACGCAATCGTCCAGCGATTTCGCCGAGGTCGCGCCGATGGAGCCGCCCGTCGTGACGCCCATATGGGCAACCACGATATCGGCGCCGGCCCGCGTCATTGCTTTCGCCTCTTCCGGATTGAAGACGTAGGGTGTGGTCAGAAGGTCGAGCTTGTGCGCCTCGGCGATCATATCGACCTCGAGGCCGAAACCCATTCCGGTTTCCTCGAAACTCACACGCATACTGCCGTCGAAGAGGCCGACGGTCGGAAAATTCTGAACGCCGGAGAATCCCATGTCCTTCAGTTCCGCCAGCAACCTCGGCATGATGACGAAGGGATCGGTACCGTTGACCCCCGCCAGAACAGGCGTGTGTTTCACGACCGGCAGCACCTCATACGCCATTTCCTTGACGATTTCGTTGGCGTTGCCGTAGGCGAGCAGTCCCGCAGCGGATCCGCGTCCGGCCATGCGATAGCGGCCCGAATTGTAGATGATTATAAGGTCGATTCCGCCTGCTTCCTCCGCCTTGGCGGAGAGCCCTGTACCGGCGCCGCCGCCGACGATCGGTTGGCCGCTGGCGACCATGGCGCTGAACCGTTCCAGTATCTTCTTGCGCGGAATGGCGGGCATTTGTTCTCCTGTCCTGTAAAAGGCCTAGAGGCTGCGGATTTCTTGAAACGCCGCCACGGCGGCCTTGGAGAAATCCGGGTCGTTGATGTGAAGCGGAAGGCGCTCGACGCGGCGCAAATCGGTCTTCACGACCGTTGTTTCCAAAGTGTCGAACAAGGCGGCGTCTGCTTCGGGATCCCAGAAAGCGCCGCCTTCGATATCCAGAGCGGATACGCCCTTTTCCGGGATCAGGAAACGTACCGGCCCTTCGCAGGCGTTGAGTTTCCTGCCGATCCACAGACCCATCGACCTGCACTCTTCCGCCGTCGTTCGCATCAGCGTGACGTTGGAATTGTGGTTGTAGAAAAGCCGGTGCCGGTACTTGTCCGGAATTGTTTCAGGGGCCCAGAAGTTCACCATGTCGAGCGCGCCAGGCGCACCCACGTAAGGCAATCCAGTGCGTGCAATCGCATCCAGCCGATCTTGGCCGGCCGGGAGAACTCCCCCGAACAACAGATCGCAGACTTCGGTCGTGGTGATGTCGAGCACGCCGGCGAGCAGGCGGGAATCGGCAAGCTTCTCCATGGTGCGCCCGCCAGTGCCCGTGGCATGGAACACCAGGCAGTCGTAGTCACTCTTCAGGCTATCGACGATCGCCGTCACGCACGTCGTTGTGATACCGAACATGGTCAAGCCGATTGCGGGCTTGCTGCTGTTCTCCTCATGATGTCTATTCGACATCGCTACGATCGCCGACGCTGCGTTGGCGAGAATCACGCGGCTGATACGGTTGAGCCCGGCCATGTCGGTGATGGACGGCATCATGATGATGTCGGAGACGCCGACATATGGCGCGACATCCCCTGAAGCCAGCGTGGAAACCATGATCTTGGGCAAGCCGAACGGCAATTCACGCATCCCGGCTGTCACGATGGAGGTGCCGCCACCACCGCCGATGCCAACGATGCCCGCGATGTCGGAACGTGATGCTGCGTAGCGGGCAAAAGCGCCTGCCATTGCGGCAACGGCTCTGCCGCGGTCACCCGAAGCCAGCGCTTCTGCGACACCGTCCGGCCCATATCCGGCGACGTCGGCGGCACCTATGCCCGGATCAATCGAAGGCGGTCTGGTGCCGACGTCGACAATTACCGCCCGCCCGCCCGCCTCCTCCACGGAAGCCGCGAGATAGGCAAGCTCCTCGCCTTTGGTGTCGGCTGTCCCGACCACATAGATGCGCTTCAACGTTGCCTCCCGGGTCGATGTCCGTCATGGTCATCATCCCATCATCATGGGCGTTGAGCCGCCCTTGCGTCTTTTTTGAGACACGAGTATCGTATTGATATGCTGATCTCACGTCAATCAGACTCTGACATCGCGGAGGCGGATCGCACAGCGGTGACCGGGCCAAGGGCGCGGACCGGGAGGCTGATGCTGGAGACCGCCATCAGGCTGATGCAGGGCGGGGCGACGCCTTCCGTCAGCGAGGTGGCCGAGGCCGCCGGTGTATCCCGTGCGACAGCGTACCGGTATTTCCCGAGTCAGGCGGCGCTTGTAAGCGCTGTTGTCGATGAGGCGCTAGGGCCAATCCTCACCTGGACCTCCAAGGAGAACGACCCGCACCGTCGCGTCTCGGAATTGCTCAGTATCGGACTGCCGCGCATCGAAGAGTTCGAAGCGACTTTTAAAGCAGCGCTGAAGCTGTCCCTGGATCAGTGGGCGCGCGGACGCGCCGGAACGCTTGGAGCAGAACCCCAGTTCAAGCGAGGCCACCGAGCGGACCTGCTGAAAGATGTACTGATCCCTCTCGAAGGCAGGCTTCAGGAACAAAAGATCAATCGTCTGGCTCAGGCGCTTTCGTTGGTATTCGGCGTTGAGGCGCTCATTGCCCTCAAAGATATCTGGGGTCTGGATAGTCAGGAAATGCAATCTGTGGCTCAATGGACGAGTAGGGCGCTCGTTCTGGCCGCGTTGGAAGACGAGGACGTCGAAGACTAACGCGCCGACGTCAGCTCAGGCATCGGAACTGGTTCGACCAGATCGGGCTGTCTTACCTGGTTATCGATTGCTACGCAGGCATGAAATTTCCTGCATTTTTTTGCGCGCCTTGCAGAACCAAATGAAATTGAAGCGTTTTTGTGCCATCTCGCAATTCTACGTGTTTGGGCAACCGGCAAGAAAGCGCTTGACGAAACTCCGGTATTGGTAATACCAGATGAGTGCAGAGACTGGATTGGGAAGTGGTGCCTGATCCGGGTTGGGTCTGGTCGGGAGGAGCCTGAGCAGAGCCACCGGGAATAAGTAATACACTGGTCGAGGTACCGCCCGCTGTAAAGTGGTCGGTTTAATGGGAGGAAGTAAACATGCGCAGCAAATTGACCGGCATGCTTGCCGGCATCGCGATGACGCTTGCCAGCGGAACGGCGGCGTACTCGCAGGAACTGACGATCTTCTGGGCGGAGTGGGATCCGGCGAATTATCTGCAGGAACTCGCCAACATCTATGAAGCCGAGACTGGCGTTAAGGTAACGGTCGAGACGACCCCGTGGTCGGATTTCCAGACCAAGGCTTTCACCGAATTCAACGCCAAGGGCTCCGCCTACGACATGGTCGTCGGAGACTCGCAGTGGATTGGTGCTGCCTCGGAGGCCGGGCACTATGTCGACCTGACCGAGTTCTTCAACAAGCACAAGCTGAACGAGACGATGGCTCCGGCCACGGTCAAGTACTATGCCGAATATCCGTCCAACTCGGGCAAGTACTGGTCGATCCCGGCTGAAGGCGACGCTGTGGGCTGGTCCTATCGCAAGGACTGGTTCGAAGACCCCAAGGAGATGGAGGCATTCAAGGCCAAGTACGGCTATGATCTTGCGCCACCGACCACCTGGGCACAGCTGCGCGACATCGCCGAGTTCTTCCATCGTCCGGACGAGAAGCGCTACGGCATCGCGATCTATACCGACAACTCGTATGACGGCCTCGTGATGGGCGTCGAAAACGCCATCTTCTCCTATGGCGGCGAGCTCGGCGACTACGCCACCTACAAGGTCGACGGGATCATCAACTCGGAACAGAACATCAAGGCGCTCGAGATGTATCGCGAGCTCTACGGTTTCACACCTCCGGGCTGGGCAAAGGCCTTCTTCCCCGAGAACAACCAGGCCATCACCGAAGGTCTGGCGGCGATGAGCATGAACTACTTCGCCTTCTTCCCTGCTCTGGTGAACGAGGCTTCGAACCCGAATGCCAAGGGCACCGGCTTCTTCGCCAACCCGGCGGGTCCTGGTGGTGAACAGTTCGCTGCGCTCGGCGGACAGGGCATCTCCGTGATCTCCTACTCGGAGAACCAGGAGGAATCGATGAAGTTCCTCGAGTGGTTCATTAAGGACGAGACCCAGAAGAAGTGGGCCGAACTCGGTGGCTACACCGCCAACAAGGCTGTGCTAGAGAGCGAAGAGTTCCAGAACGCAACGCCCTACAACAAGGCCTTCTACGAGACCATGTTCAAGGTGAAGGACTTCTGGGCGACTCCGGAATACGCCGAGCTGCTGATCCAGATGAACCAGCGCGTTTACCCCTACGTCACGGCTGGCGAAGGGACAGCGAAGGAAGTGCTGGACAATCTGGCGGCGGACTGGAACGCCACGTTCAAGAAGTACAACCGCGTACAGCAATAGTCGCGGGTTAGATCGGAGGGGGCGGCGCCCGCCCCCTCCTTTTCTTTTTCGGCGGTCGGAAATCTAGAATACGGGGAAGGAACTGGCCTTGGCCACCGCAGTCATAGCAACGCTGGATCCGAAGTCGCGAGCAGCATCACGCGGCATGAGCGACATCTCAATCCGCAACCTATTCATCATTCCCACGATCGCTTTCCTGATCATCTTCAACATATTTCCGCTGCTTTATTCGCTCGGATATTCCTTCACCGACTTCCGCGCGTCCACCAATGCGCCGGCTAACTTCGTGGGGTTGCAGAACTACCGCGAGCTGCTCAACGACCCGTTCATCTGGACCAACTTCTCCATCACGGCGAAATACGTCATCGTTTCCGTCACCGGGCAGGTGATCGTCGGCTTCGGTGTGGCGCTGCTGCTCAACCGCGACATTCCCTTCAAGGGCCTGATCACAACGCTGCTGCTGCTGCCGATGATGCTGTCGATGGCCGTCGTCGGACTGTTCTGGAAGCTGCTTTACGATCCGTCTTTCGGCATCATCAATCACGTGCTGGGGCTTGGCACGTTCGAATGGCTGTCGAACCCCGACGTGGCGCTCTATGCCGTGGCGATTACCGACATCTGGATGTGGTCGCCCTTCGTGATGCTACTCTCGCTGGCCGGCCTTTCGGCGGTGCCGAAGCACCTCTACGAAGCCGCCGCGATTGACCGCGCCGGCTCGCTCTACACCTTCTTCCGCATCACGCTGCCACTGGTGGCGCCTATCCTGATGATCGCCATCATCTTCCGCACCATGGAGGCGTTCAAGACCTTCGACCTGGCCTACATCCTGACCAGCCAGCCCACGACCGAGGTCATATCGATCAGACTCTACAAGATGGCGTTCCAGGAGTGGCAGACAGGGAGGTCCTCGGCGCTGGCCTACATCGTTCTGATCATGATCCTGGCGATCACGAACATTTACGTGAAGTACCTCAATAAGGTGAAGGAGCGCTGAGATGGTGACGTCTCGCAGCCTATCCTTCCGCATTTGCATGAATTCGGGAGTGCTCTGACATGGCCGCCGTCAAGACACGGGCCGAGGTGGCCGGCAATCGCATCGCCATCGTGGCGGTGCTGATTATAACGCTGATCTTCCTGGCGCCGATCTACTGGATCGTCGCCACCTCGTTCAAGCCGCGTAACCTGTCCACGACGATTCCCCCGACGATCGTCTTCACGCCGGAGATATCCCCCTTCGTAAAGCTGTTCACGAAGCGCTCCCAACTGCGCGAGCAGCCGACGCAGGAGCAACTCGACGCCGCGCCCTGGTGGGAACGCATCGTCCTGGAGGGCGGCGAGAAGGTCGTGCGCGACGGCAAGGGCAATGTCCAGTGGTCGGCCTACCCGAACCGCTTCATGAACTCACTGATCATAGCGATCACGTCCACTGTGCTGGCCGTGGGCATGGGAACGATCACGGCCTACGGATTCTCGCGCTTCAAGGTGAAGGGGGAGGCGGACCTGCTCTTCTTCATCCTGTCGACCAGAATGCTGCCGCCGGTGGTGGTGGCGATTCCGATGTTCCTGATGTACCGGGCGGTCGGGCTGAACGATACGCACTGGGGCTTGATCCTGCTCTACACCGCCTTCAACCTTTCGTTTGCGGTGTGGCTGATGAAGGGCTTCATCGACGAGATTCCGAAGGAGTATGAGGAAGCGGCCCTTGTCGACGGCTACACCCGCATGCAGGCTTTCTTCAAGATCGTCATCCCTGAAGCCGCTACGGGCATCGCTGCCACTGCCGTATTCTGCTTCATCACGGCCTGGAACGAGTATGCGTTCGCTCTGATCATGACCAACCGTCGGGCGCAGACCGCGCCGCCCTTCATTCCCAGCCAGGTCGGTTCCGGCCTGCCCGACTGGACCGTGATCGCCGCTGGTACCTTCCTGTTCCTGCTGCCGGTCGCGATCTTCACCTTCCTGCTCAGGAACCATCTCCTGCGCGGCATGAGCTTCGGAGCGATCCGCAAATGATTGGCAGCGCCAAGCTTCAACGCATTGCCGAAATCGTCATGGTGCTGGGTATCATCGCGCTCTGCCAGCCCTGGAATATGTTCCTGCACCGCTACGGCGTGACGATCATTCTGCTCGGGTTGATCACCTTCATGCTCACCGGTTGGTTCGGAAAGCCGGCGGAGGACAAGGAGAAAACCGACGGCGTCTTCGATGTCTCCGATCATCACGATGGTACCGTGCACGGAGGCAGGTCATGACACAGATAGAACTTGCCGGCGTCCAGAAATGGTTCGGCGCCGTCCAGGTCATCAAGGACCTGAATCTCAAGATCGAGGACAACGAGTTTATCGTGCTGCTCGGCCAGTCCGGCTGCGGCAAGACGACGACGCTGCGTGCGGTGGCGGGGCTCGAGACGATCGACGAAGGCGACATCCTGATCGATGGGAAGGCCGTCCAGCATCTCAAGGCTGCGGACCGCGATATCGCGATGGTGTTCCAGTCCTTTTCGCTTTACCCGCACATGACGGTCTACGAGAACATCGCGTTTCCGCTGCGAGCGACGCGCATGAACCGCGCCGACACGGACAAGGCCGTGCGTGAAGTGGCCAAGGTGTTGCGGATCACCGATCTGCTGGATCGCAGGCCGTCGGCGCTGTCGGGCGGCGACATGCAGCGCGTCGCGATCGGCCGGGCCTTGGTCCGGCGTCCCAAAGCTATGCTGATGGACGAGCCGATCGGCGCGCTCGACGCCAAGCTGCGCGAGGAGATGCGCGCCGAGATCAAGCGCCTGCATGTGAAGCAAGGGTCGACCACGATCTACGTTACGCACGACCAGATCGAGGCGATGAGCCTTGCCGACCGCATCGTGATTATGCACGAGGGCGTGCTGCAGCAGGTAGGCAGCCCGGAGGAAGTCTATCAGCGTCCGGCGAACCTGTTCGTTGCGCAGTTCGTCGGCTCTCCCGTCATGAACATCGCCAACGCCTCGGTTTCCGAAAGCGCCGGCAAGGCCAGCGTCACCGCCGAGGGCGCGACGCAGGGTTTCCCATTCCCGAGCGAACTGCTCGCCAAGCTCAATGGCAGCGCCGGCAAACCGCTATCGCTCGGCATTCGTCCGGAGGGGGTTATCGTTGCGCACGAGGCGGCAGACGGCTTCGTGCCTGCCGTTGCCCATATCATCGAGCCGCTTGGCTCGTACGATATCGTCGACCTGAAGTTCGGCGAACAGATGCTGCGCGCCCGTACGCGATCCGGTTTCGTCGCCGGCCCGGGCGCGCAGGTCTTTGCACGCCTCGATCCGACCCAGACCCACTTCTTCGACACGGCGAGCGGACAGTCGCTCGGAGTGAGACTCTGATGGCCCACATCCAGCTCAAAAACGTCACCAAGACATTCGGCTCGCATACGGCGCTGAAGAACCTCGACCTCGACATCGCCGATGGCGAGTTCTTCGTCCTGCTCGGGGAGACGGGCGCCGGCAAGACCACCACGCTGAGGATCATCGCCGGCCTCGAGAAGCCGACCTCGGGCGAGGTGTATATCGACGGCGTGGACGTTGCCGATTGGGGCGCGGCGGAGCGCGACGTGGCGCTGGTGCTGCAGCAATATTCGCTCTATCCGCGATACACGGTGCGCGAAAACCTCGAGTTTCCGTTGAAGTCGAAGCTGCGCCGCGTGCCCGACGCCGAGATCAAGGAACGCGTCGACCGCGTCGCCAACACACTGCGCATCACGCATCTTCTGGATCGCAAGACCGATCGTCTGTCCGGCGGCGAGATGCAGCGCGTCTCCATCGGTCGTGCGATCGTGCGCAAGCCGCGCGTGTTCCTGATGGACGAGCCGCTCTCCGCTCTCGACGCCAAGCTGCGCGAGGCGCTGAGAACAGAGCTCAAGAACATCCAGATGAACCTCGGCCAGACCTTCCTGTTCGTGACCCACGACCAGATCGAGGCGATGTCGATGGGCGACAAGATCGGCGTCCTCAACCATGGCCGTCTGGTCCAGACAGGCACGCCGTCGGACATCTACAACAACCCGAGGAACACCTTTGTCGCGCGCGCGGTCGGGTCTCCGCCGATGAACCTTCTTCACGGCAAGCTCGTCTCCGGTCGCGCGATCCTCGATCCCATCGATCTCGACCTGCCTTACAACGGCGTACTGGTGTCTTCGGGCGCGGCGACTGCCGACGGCGGGACGACCGACGGACGTCCCCTGACCTTCGGCATCCGGCCGGAAGATATAGTGGTCGAATCCGGCGCAGCGCACGAGGCACGCGTCCATGACGTCGAGAATCACGGCGTCGCGAAGATCCTGACGCTCCGCGTTGCCGACATCACCTTCCACGCAACGGTCTCCGCGCAGACCAAGTTGTCGATCGACGAAGACATCCGCTTCTCGTGGAATCCCCAAAAGGTCGTTGTCTTCGACAAGCAGACCGGAAAGTCGCTGCAGTATCACGGCTGACACGTCGGACTGATCTGGCGTCCGTGGAGACCGGCAACAGCTTCGCCGGTTTCCCGATCTACCGTTCCAGAGATTTCGGCGACTAGGCTTTCACCCAGCGCTTATGGAGATCTGTTGAGCGCAGGAACTGCGGTGCGGTCTTGATCTCGTGGCCCAGCGCGGCGGCGGCCCGCCATGGCCAGCGCGGGTCGGCGAGGATCGCCCGTGCCAGTGCCACCATGTCGGCCTTTCCTTCCGCGATGATCGCCTCTGCCTGCGCCGGGTCGGTGATGATACCGACAGCCCGCACGGGGATGCCGACAGCCTTCCTCACGGCCTCGGCGAGGTGAACCTGGTAGCCGGGTCCGGTCGGGATTTTCTGCAGCGGTGAATTGCCGCCGCTCGAGCAACAGATGTAGGAAGCGCCCGCATCTTCCAGCGCCTGGGCTACCCTAACGCCTTCCTCCACGGGAAGGCCGCCATCGACCCAGTCGGTGACGGAAATGCGCGCGCCCAGCATCAGGCCGGGCACTTCACCGCGAATGGCCTTTGCGACCTCGACAGCAAGGCGCACCCGGTTCTCGAAGGAGCCGCCCCATTTGTCGGTGCGCTTGTTCGACAGGGGGGAAATGAACTGGTGCAGCAGATAACCGTGGGCGGAGTGCAGTTCGATGAAATCGAAACCGGCGCGGGCGGCGCGATGCGCGGCGCTGACGAAGTGGCCGATCAGCGCATCGATCTCGGCTTCGGTCAGCGCATGCGGCGTGTGCCAGCCGTCATCGAAGGGCACGGCAGATGCCGATACTGTCTGCCAGGGATCCTGGCCTGGCTTCAGCGGTCCGCCGCCCTCCCAGGGCCGATGGCATGATGCCTTGCGGCCGGCATGCGCGAGCTGGACGCCGAAGATCGTCCCGTGCTGGGCGACCCGTCGCGCCGCATCGAGAGTTCCTTTCGCTGCGGCCTCGTTATGATCGGAATAGAGGCCGAGGCAGCCATGCGATATGCGGCCGCGCCGCTCGACGTCGGTCATCTCCAGCGTGACCATGCCGCTGCCGGACAGGGCGTAGGTCATCCATTGCTGGAGATGCCAGTCCGTCGCGGAACCGTCATCGGCGGAATACTGGCACATGGGCGCAATGGCGATCCGATTGGGCACTTCGAGATGTCCGATCCGGATCGGCGAAAAGAGATGGTCTGTCATGAGAACTCCTGGGAAGGTGTCCGTAGTTAAATCCTGAAACAGAGGCATGCAAGCATACCTGCGTATGGAGGGCTCAACTGCCAGAACGGGTTCCGGAACTCATGACGCCTACCGGTCAAACCTCGACCGCAACGCAGCATTTGCCATAGCCGAGCTCGCACTTTCCCCTCGCCACGCCCTGCTTTCGCAGTCTGGCCTTTTTCAAAGAGCGCTCTTCGCCGCCGGGAAGAGAAGTCGGGAAGCGGGGCACGGGGCCTTGCCTCTCATATTGTTAGTAACGTGGCCGGTCTCCCGCACCCCGCCGGTGTTCTTGCCCCGAGGGAGGACACGGCCGTTGCCGCTGGTCTCCCTCGAGGCCCGGACCTGGGGGTTCATCACCCAGCCAACGCGACCGCAGCGTTGACCGATCCGGCACCGCCGCCCTCCCTGATACCCGGTGCGCACCAGGTTCCCGTGAGGGCGATGGGGTGAGTATGCCTGAGGCGGGAACGGCGTGAATCCAGTTGCGAAGGAAAAATCGAAAAGCGCGCGATTTCAGTTGTTTGTATTTCCAGTTGCGAAAAACTATTCACGTCCCCGGACACCGATCCCTGCTGATTGCCCGTTCCGTCGCAATTTCGCCAGGCCGGGGAGAACAGCGCCCCCCTCTGTCCGCCGGATATCAGCTGGTCGTGATGGCGGTGGGCTCCAATACCATATGTTGCCGGCTCATCCAGTCGTCATTCCGGGCCGCGTAGCGGGACCCGGACTTCAGAGCGCGGACACTTGTGAAACGCGCTACCCTAAAGGGACTCTACGGAACAGGGCGGCGGCACTGCTCGGCGCTCGCATCTCGAACACTGCCCACCGCCCTCCTGGTCGGGAAGAGACAATCCCGCCGCGCCCTCGGCGCGGCGCTTAGCTCGGAAAACGGCGGCGGTAGTGATTGATCACTTCCGGGTTGCGAAGGTTTATCGGGAGGTCGCCGGCCAGCACGCGCAGTGTTTCCTCCGCGGCACCGATGCCCATGCGCATCATGCTCTCTTCCGTGATGCCGGCCATGTGCGGCGTGACGATCACATTGTCGAAACCGAAATAGGGATGATCGGCGGGGAGCGGCTGGGTGACGAAGACATCGAGCGCCGCGCCACCGACGTGGCCTGACGACAGGGCGTCGATCAGGGCTTCGTCATCAACCACCGGCCCACGCGACACGTTGATCAACAGCCCGCCTGGCTTCATGCGGGCAATGCGTTCGCGGTTGATCAGTCCCGTCGTCTCCGGCGTGAGAGGGCAGCAAAGCACGACGATGTCGCTTTCGGTGACCAGCCCGTCGAGCGAGGCGAAGCGGACATAAGCGGGCAAATCCTTCGCGCTTCGGCTGTTCACGATAACGTCGAGGCCAAAGCCATTCGCGGCCATGGCGGCGACGTTGCGGCCGACCGCACCGAAGCCGATGATGCCCATCGTCCGGCCGGACAAATCGTTGCCGTCGTTGGCGTGGTCGCGTCCGGCGAGCCAGCCCTTTTGCCTGAGATCGCGGTCGACGCGGCGGAATTTTCGGAGCAGCGCCATCGACGTCCAGAGTACATGCTCGGCGACGGTACGGGCGTTCGCTCCGGGCACGTTGGCGACGAGCACGCCTGCTTTCGTTGCAGCGTCGATCGGGATCATGTCTAGGCCTGCGCCATGGCGGATCGCGGCGCGCAGCTTCGGCGCGCGCTCGAACAGGACGGGCGGCAGGTTGGCACGGACGATGACGATGTCGGCGTCGCGTGCCTCATCGGCAAGGGTGACAGGATCGACAGCGGAAGCGATGACGAGATCGCCATGGCCCGCCAGCATAGCGGTCGGCCGCGGGTGTAGCGGATGAGTTGAGAAGATCATCGGCGTGTCCCGCTGGGGCATGATCTAGTCCGATAACCGGCGACCACTTGTCGGGATCATGCCTCAGACCTGCTCCAGCGTCTTGCCGGCTTCCTGCGGGCCGCCCTGGATGAGACCCTTCCAGTAGCTTTCGACGCCTTGGAGATGCGCGCTCATGAGCGCCTGGGCGAGATTGCCGTCACGCTTGAGCAGCGCGTCGTAGATCTGGATGTGTTCGGCATGCGACCTGCGGCCGCGCTCGGGGTCCTGGAAATAGATCGGCAGGCGCTGCTCGCCCATGACGTAGTAGACGCTGCAGACGCGGTGGAAGACGCTGTTTTTGGTGGCGCGCACGATTTCGAGATGAAAGTCGCGGTCTTCCTTGGCGATACCCTCGCCGGCGGCAAGGCGAAGTTCGGACTCGTGCAGGATCTCGCGCAGGCGTTCGTAATTCTCTTCCGTCGCTCTGCTGCATGCGAGCTCGGCGGCCTTGATCTCGTGGATCTTGCGCAGCTCGACCGTCTCGTAGATCTGGACCGGATCGAGCGGAACGCCCGCCTTGGCGAACAGCGCCATGGCGTCGACGCTCGCCTGCCTTGTGGTCAGGTAGATACCGGATTTGGCCCGCCGCTCGACGATCCGCATGGCCTCGAGGATGGCCAGCGCCTCGCGGATCTGGCCGCGACTGACCGAAAAATGGTCAGCGAGCTCCCGCTCGGACGGCGTGCGCCCGGTCTCTCCGTTGGAGGCGGAGAACAGGTAGGCGGCGAGTTCCGCCAGCAGGTTGTTTTCCTTCATGATCAGGTCCTGACCCTGGAGCGGACCGGCACCGCTGCCGCCCGCCATACTCTATTTGTGCACCTGCGAATCCAGTCAGGCCGCGTCCGGAGCACTCCTAGACGGCCTGCACGTGCGCCTCCAGAAATTTCTCTGAGATGGTGAAGCCGAGGCCTGGCTTCTCCGGAATAGCAACTAGGCCGTCGCTGACCTCGATGTTGTCCTCGACGAGGTCGTGGATCATCGGGTTGGCGCCCAGCGAATATTCCACGGTGAAGCTGGCCGGCGAGGCTGCGCAGATGTGCAGACCCGCAAAGAAGCAAGGCGCTCCGGCCCACAGATGCGGCGCGAGCCTCAGGTTAAAGGCGCTGGCGATGGTGCCGATCTTCATGGCCTCCGAGATGCCGCCGCAGAAGGCGGGATCGGGCTGGAAAATGTCGGCGGCCTTGAGCATGGCGAGATCGCGGAAGGCGTAGCGCGTCGCCTCGCTCTCGCCAGCCGAGATCGGCACGTTGGCGGCGGCGCGCACCTCGGCCATGCCGGGCTTATCGTCGGCGATGACCGGTTCCTCGAACCAGGCGAGGTTACAATCCTCGACCATATGCATGAAGCGCCGGGCGTCGGCGACCGTGTAGGTGCCGTGCGCGTCGACAGCCAGCTCCACGTCGGGACCAATCGCCTCCCGGGCGGCACGCACGCGGGCGGCCGAGATGTGTGGCGCGCCGTCCATGGCGCCGACCCGCATCTTGAGCGCCTTGAAGCCCCCCTTCTCGATGTAGGATTTGAGCTGCTCGCCGACCTTGTCGGCGGATGCCCAGCCGCCAGATGCGTATGCCGGCATGCGGTCGAGCTTGCGCCCGCCCAGCAATTGCCAGACGGGCAGGTTCAGCGACTTGCCGAGGATATCCCACAGTGCGATGTCGACCGCGCTGATGGCGGCGACGGTGAGACCGCGCCGCGACATCTGCGGCATCGCGTGGCCCTCCTTGACGGCGAGGCCGGAGCGAACGCCGTTGTAGAGCATCTCCCAGATGATACCGATGTCGCCGGCGTTCAGGCCGATCAGTTGCGGGCCGATCTCGCGGTTGAGCATGTGGACGAGGGCGCCGTAGTCACCGGCTGAGCCGGCGGCGTTCTTGCCCTCGCCCCAGCCGACGACCCCGTCGTCGGTCTCGATGCGCAGGATGGCGGCGTCGAAGGTCTGCACCTGACCGAAGTCGCTTCGGTGCTGCCTGCTCGCCTCGATGGGAATGCGGACCCACCAGGCCTTGACGCTCTTGATGCGCATGGTTCTCCTTGCCCCCGACGGTCGCTGCGGACCGGTCCTATAAGCTCACGGCGATCAGGCCGGCATCTTCTTGCCAATCAGCGGCAGGATCGTCTCTGCGGTGATGCGCATCTGGTCGGTGTAGAACTTTTCCGCCAGCACGCTCGAGCCGTGATCCTGGATGAACTTCAACTGCTCGGGCGAGATGTCGACCGGATTGCGCTCGACCATGTCCGGATAACGATTAGCCGGCGTACGATCGACCGGCGCGACGAACTCGTTGGTGAGCGCGCCCTGATAGCCGACGTCCCTGAGAATGCCGACGATCTTCGGCCAGTCGAAGGTGCCGACACCCGCCGCGAAGCGGTTGTTGTCCGCAACGTGGAAGTCGAACAACCGCTTGCCGGCCTTGCGGATCGCTTCCTCGACGTCGAACTCCTCCATGTGGAGATGGTAGGCATCGAGGCAAACACCGCATTCCGGGCTGACGGCATCGGCGAGCGCCAGCGCCTGTTCGCCGCGGTTGAAGATGTAGGTCTCGAAGCGGTTGAGCGGTTCGATCGCGATCTTCACGCCGACTTTCTTCGCGTGAGTGAAGCATTCGCGGGTGGCGTCGACCAGCCACGCCCACTCCTCCTCCGCCGTGCCGTCGGGCACGACCTTGCCGACGGTGCCGGGGACGAGCGTTATGATCTCGCCGTCGAGCTCGCCCACCATGGTGAGCACGTCCTTGACGTATTGCACGGAGCGCTCACGCTGGCCTTGATCCCTGGCGGCGAGGTTGCGCTCGCCCAGCATCAGCGTCACCGCGCCCCAGCAGCGGATGCCATACTCCTTGAGCAGAGCGCGCGTCTGCGGGACCTTGTAGACTTCCGGCTCGCCGGAGATCTCGATGGATTCGTAGCCGAACTTCTTGATGCGCTTGAGCGTAACCTCCAGCGGCTCCGCCCGCATCCAGTTGTGCGTTGAAAGGTGCATGCTGTTTCTCTCCCGAATTCATTGCCGCGGTTTGCGCGGGCGTTATTGCTGCTTTGCCCTCTCATGGGAACCGGCTTGTGCCATCAGTGCAATCTGGTTCGACCAATTCGGGTTTATTCGACCTCTATAATAAAAAAAATGGCGCGGCAAGTCGACCACGGCCAATTACGTCGATATGACGTAAGTGGTTGAACATGTTTGAATTATTACGGGCCCCGAAATTTTCGGTCCGCTGTGCGGCTTTCGCGGCGTCGCTTGACCTGTCATGCAAATTTGGTAATACCAGATTGGGCGGCGAACACGATGGGCCGTGAGTTTATGGGTGGCCTTGTCATCGTGGGGTAAAGGCTGATGGCCGGCGGTCCGGGGGTGGTGCTGCCGGCCATTGCGCCTGACTGCCGAGGGCAGGCGATCGACCTACGGCTCCGCAAGCCGGCGGTCGCGTGAGGGCGTTTCCGAAAGGCCGTTCCCCTTTCAGGGATGATGCTTTTAGAATGAAGGTCGATGCTGGCCGCGACGGCCAGAACGAGGGAGGATTTTCGTGCCTAAGACAATGAAGGGTCCCGCAATATTCCTGGCGCAGTTCGCGGGCGACGCCGCGCCGTTCAACTCGCTGCCGGCGATCACGAAATGGGCGGCCGGCCTCGGCTACAAGGGCGTGCAGATCCCGACCTGGGACGGACGGCTGTTCGACCTGAAGAAGGCGGCAAGCTCGAAGACCTATTGCGACGAGGTGAAGGGCATCTGCGCCGACGCCGGCGTCGAGATCACCGAACTGTCGACGCATCTGCAGGGGCAGCTCGTCGCGGTGAACCCGGCCTATGACAGCCAGTTCGACGGCTTCGCGCCGGCCTCGGTGCACAACAATCCCAAGGCGCGGCAGAAATGGGCCGTCGAGCAGATGAAGTTCGGCGCCAAGGCGTCGCGCAATCTCGGGCTCAATGCTTCCGTCACCTTCTCCGGCGCGCTGGCGTTTCCTTATCTCTACCCGTGGCCGCAGCGGCCCGCCGGGCTGATCGAGGAGGCTTTCGCCGAACTCGGCAAGCGCTGGAAGCCGATCCTTGATGCGTATGACGATGTCGGCGTCGATGTCGGCTACGAGATCCATCCAGGCGAGGATATCTTCGACGGCGCGACCTTCGAGATGTTCCTCGATGCGGTCGGCGGGCATAGCCGCGCAAACATCAACTACGATCCGTCGCACTTCCTGCTGCAGCAGCTCGACTACCTGCAGTTTATTGACATCTATCACGAGCGCATCAAGGCGTTCCACGTGAAGGACGCCGAGTTCAACCCGGACGGCCGTCAGGGCGTCTATTCCGGCTACCAGAGCTGGGTGAACCGCGCCGGCCGCTTCCGTTCGCTCGGCGACGGGCAGGTCGATTTCAGCGGCATCTTCTCCAAGCTCGCGCAGTATGACTACGACTCTTGGGCCGTGCTCGAATGGGAGTGCTGCCTGAAGCATCCCGAGGATGGCGCGGCCGAGGGTGCGCCGTTCATCGCCAGCCACATCATCCGCGTCACCGAGAAGGCGTTCGACGATTTCGCCGGCGGCTCGACGGACAAGAAGCTGCTCCGGCAGATGATGGGGATCTGAGGCCGGCTCCGCGTTTGGTTCTCGCGATTGCCGGAAAAATGGTGCTTGCAAAAACAGGTTGGAATCCGCTCCGGTGACGGTGCGGATTTCGATCGTTAACAGGGAACGAGGAGTAACGGATGGTCAGCGGCAGGAAGGTTGAATCGGGACAGGGCCCGATCAGTTATGGAATGGTCGGCGGCGGACAAGGCGCGTTCATCGGCGCGGTGCACCGGCTGGCGGCGCGCATGGACGGCGAGTTCGAACTGGTGGCGGGCGCGCTGTCGTCCAACCCGGAACGCGCCAAGGCTTCGGCCGCCGAACTCGGGCTCGATCCGTCGCGCAGCTATGGAAGCTTTGCCGAGATGGCCAAGGCCGAGGCCCAGCGCCCGGACGGCATCGAGGCGGTGGCGATCGTGACGCCGAACAACGTGCATTTCCCCGCGGCCAAGGCATTCCTCGATGCCGGCATTCACGTGATCTGCGACAAGCCGCTGACCTCCAACCTCGCCGACGCCAAGAAGCTCGCAGCACTTGTCGAGAAGTCCGGCAAGGTTTTCGTCCTCACGCACAACTACACTGCCTATCCGATGGTGCGGCAGGCGCGCGACATGGTGGCGAAGGGCGTGCTCGGCGACATCCGCGTCGTGCAGGCCGAATACCCGCAGGACTGGCTGACGGAGGACGCTGCTGCTGCCGGTTCGAAGCAGGCGCTGTGGCGCACCGACCCCAAGCAGTCGGGTGTCGGCGGCGCGTCGGGCGACATCGGCACGCATGCCTACAACCTTGCGCGCTTCGTCTCTGGGCTGGAACTCGCGGAACTGTCGGCGGACCTGGATGCCTTCGTGCCGGGCCGGCTGGTGGACGACAATCTGAACGTGCTGCTGCGGTTCAAAGCGGTCGGCAAGACCCCTGCGGCGAAGGGCATGATCTGGGCGAGCCAGGTCGCACCGGGCCACGAGAACGGGCTCAAGCTGCGCGTCTATGGCACCAAGGGCGGCATCGAATGGGTGCAGGCCGACCCCAACTATCTCTGGTACACGCCGTTCGGCCAGCCGAAGCAGCTCATCACGCGCGGCGGCGCCGGTTCGACGCAGGTCGCGGCACGGCTGACGCGCGTCCCACCCGGCCATCCGGAAGGCTATCTAGAAGGCTTCGCCAACATCTACCAGGAAGCGGCCCGCGCCATCCGCGCGGCGCGCCGGAAGGGCGGCAAGCCGGGCAAGGACGTGATCTACCCGACCGTGCAGGACGGGGTGGAGGGAGTTGCCTTCGTAGAGGCCTGCGTGAAGTCGTCCAAGAAGAACGGGGCGTGGACGAAGCTTTAGGATTGGCTTGCGATCTATAGGGGGCCTGTCGAAAGGCCCCCTCTCCGTCACGCTGCGCGTGACACCTCTCCCCCGCTTCGCAGAGGCGAGGAATTCAAGCCACTGACCAACCGCCGTCGACGAGGATGTTCGCGCCAGTGATTAAAGAGGCGGCGGGGGAGGCGAGGAAGACGACGGCGCCGGCGACGTCGATGGGGTCGCCGATGCGGCCGAGGGGGATGTGGTTCAGCACCTTTTCGCGAAAGGCCGGGTCCGACAGCGCCGGCTTGGTGCCGTCGGTGTGGATGAAGGTCGGGGCGATGGAGTTGACGGTGACGCCGTGCTCGGCCCATTCGGCCGCAAGGCAGCGGGTGAGATGATTGATGGCTGCCTTCGACATGCAGTAGATCGCCTCGCCGCGCAGGGTCACGGTGCCGGCCTGCGAACTCATGTTGATTATGCGGCCCGATTTCTGTGCGATCATCAGCTTGCCCACTGTCTGGGCGGTGAAGAAGGTGCCTTTCAAATTGATGTCGACGGTATAGTCGAAATCCTCCTCGGTTACGTCCACCGCAAGGTTCATCGGGCCGATGCCGACATTGTTGACCAGCACGTCGATGCGGCCATAGCGGTCGTGCGCGGCCGAGACCGCCGAGCGCACGGTGGAAAGATCCGAGAGGTCCATGCCGACGGCAAGCGCGCGGCGGCCGAGCTTCTCGATCTCGGCGACGAGTTCCGCGCCATCCGCCGCCTTGCGGACGCCGACGACCATGTCGGCGCCGGAGCCCGCGCAGGCAAGTGCTGCGGCGCGGCCGAGACCGCGCGAGGCCCCGGTGACGAGAACGACCTTGCCGGTCAGGTCGAAGCTAGGCGTGGTCGATGCGGTCACGTATTGTTCCTCCTCATGTGATGGCGAATTCTAGAGCAAGTGCAGCCGGAATTGAAACGCCGCGTCGACGAAATGCAGGGTGTGGAACCAACGGCTGGTGGCTGCATTTGTCAGGACAGTGCGTCGACTACGGCGTGCATTCGCGCGTCCGTCTTTCCGTCCGGCGCGAGCGGACGTAAGCTAACGCGGCATGGAGTGAAGCGGTCATGGCGCCACGTCCCGTCTGGAAGGGCTATCTGAAACTCTCGCTCGTCACCTGCGCGGTGGAGCTTTCCGGCGCGACTACGGCGGCGGAAAAGGTTTCCTTCCGCACGCTGAACCGCAAGACCGGCAATGCCGTACGCCGGCAATACCTCGACCAGTCGAGCGGCAAGCCCGTCGCCAAGAAGGACGAGGTGCGCGGCTACGAGGTGGAGAAGGACGATTTCCTGCTGATCGAGGACGAGGACATCGAGAACGTCCAGATCGAATCTTCGCATACGCTGAACCTCGAGAGCTTCGTCGCCAAGGCCGATGTCGATCCGATCTATATCGAGAAACCCTACTACCTGACGCCCGGCGACAAGGTGTCGGAGGAGGCATTCGCGGTCATCCGCCAGGCGCTGGAGAACCGGAAGATGGCCGGGCTCGCGCGCATCGTGCTCTACCAGCGCGAGCGCCCCTGCCTGATCGAACCCTTCGGCAAGGGGATGCTGCTGACCACGCTGCGCTACAACGACACGATCCGTACGGCCGATGAGGCCTATGAGAAGCAGGACAAGATCAAGATCGACCCGGACCTGCTCGACCTCGCGATGCGCGTGATCGAGAAGAAGAAGGGCAAGTTCGAGCCCTCGACGTTCGAAGACCGCTACGAGAAGGCGGTGTTGGACTTCATCAAGTCGAAGAAGAAGAGCGGCAAGAAGGCGCCGATCCGCAAGGACGATGACGAGGAGCAGCCGTCCAACGTCATCAATCTTTTTGACGCGTTGAAGAAGAGCCTGGCGTCGGGCGACAAGAAGAAGCGCGACGACGGGAAAGGCGGTGATGGGGAACCTGCACCAAAGAAGCCGGCTTCGAAATCTTCCCCGGCCCGGCGACCGCCCGGCAAGGGCAAGTCTTAGGCGGATAGCGCAGCGGCCGGATGGACAAGCTCGAACCCTACCGCTCCAAGCGCAATTTCAAGCGTACGCCGGAACCGAAAGGTAGCGCCAAGGCAGCCAAAGCGGGTGCGGGTGGCGTGTTCGTCGTGCACAAGCACGATGCGCGACGCCTGCACTATGATCTGAGGCTAGAGCATGACGGCGTGCTGTGGAGCTGGGCGGTGACGCGCGGCCCGAGCCTCGACCATGCCGACAAGCGGCTCGCCGTGCATGTCGAGGATCACCCGCTCGATTATCGCAGCTTCGAGGGGATTATCCCGGAAGGCTATGGCGCCGGCACGGTGATCCTTTGGGACGAGGGGCGGTGGACGCCGGAATTCGACCCGGAATGGGGTCTGCGGAAAGGGCATCTGCGCTTCGAGCTTGCCGGCGAGAAGCTGCATGGAGTGTGGGACCTGGTGAGGCTGAAGCCTAAGCCGGGCGAGAAGCGCGACAACTGGCTGCTGATCAAGGCCGACGATGCGTTTGCGCGGCCCGGCGCTGATATTCTGGCAGACCAGCCACGCTCGGTGAAATCCGGCCGCACGGTGGAAGAGGTGAAGGAGGGCAAGCCGCCGCGCAAGAAGGCGGCTGGTAAGAAGGCTTTGGTGCAGAAGGCGGCAGCGCGCAAAAAGCGCGGGCCGATGCCGGGCTTCATCGAGCCGCAGCTGGCGACGCTCAGGACCAGTCCGCCCGAGGGCGATGCGTGGGTGCATGAGATCAAGTTCGACGGCTATCGAATCCAGGCGCATGTGTCTGGGGGCTCGGTGACGCTGTTTACGCGCAAGGGGCTCGACTGGACGCCGCGCTTCGGAATGCAGATCGCCAACTGGCTCGCCGCGCTCGACTGCGGGGACGCGGTGCTCGACGGCGAAATCGTGGTGCTGACCGACAAGGGCATCGCCTCCTTCTCGGCGCTGCAGGAGGCACTGTCTGCGGGCAGGGGCGAGCGGCTGCTCTACTATGTGTTCGACCTGCTATGGCTCGACGGCAAGGATTTGCGCGGACTACCGCTTTCCGAGCGAAAGGCGAAGCTCCAGGCACTGGTGGGAGCACCTTCGGCCAAGTCGCCGGTGCAGTTCAGCGAGGACTTTTCCGAGCCGGGTCGGACCATGCTGGCGCATGCCTGCCGCATGGGGCTTGAGGGGGTCATCTCCAAACGGGCGGACGCGCCTTACGAAAGCGGGCGCAGCCACGACTGGGTGAAGACGAAATGCACGCTGCGGCAGGAGTTCGTGATCCTCGGCTACATTCCGTCGACCGCGACCGGGCGCGGGCTGCGCTCGCTGGCGGTGGGCTATCACCGCGGTGGCAAGCTCCAGTATGGCGGGCGCGTCGGAACCGGCTTTGCGGGGATGGTGACCAACGAACTGAAGCAACGGCTGGATGCGATCCGGGTGAAGAAGCCGCCGGTTTCAGGCGAGGCAGCGAAGGACCGCGAGATCGTATGGGTGAAACCGGAACTGGTCGCCGAGATCGAGTTCCGAAGCTGGACCAGCGACGGCCTGCTGCGGCAGGCGTCGTTCCAGGGCTTGCGTGACGACAAGCCGGCGGCCGAGGTCGTCGCCGAGACGGGCGATATGGCCGAGCCGAAGGTGGAGGCCCAGGGCAAGGGGGCGACGACAGCGACGCAGGGCAAGACGCCGTTGGCGCGAAAACCTCTGGCGAAAAGGAGCAAGGCCATGTCCGTGACTCTCACCAGCCCCGACAAGCTTTTGTGGCCGCAGGGAGGCCCGGAGAAGAGGGGCCTTAGCAAGAAAGAGCTGCTCGATTATTACGAGAAGGCGTGGCCGCTGATGGAGCGCTTCGTCGTCGACCGGCCGCTCGCGCTGGTGCGTGCACCCGACGGGATCGACGGGCAGCGCTTCTTCCAGAAGCATGCGTCGAAGGGCATGCACGAGGCGATCATCCGCACGGCTGACCCGGAAGACGGCGAGGAACTGCTGTCGATCCGCGACTTCGACGGGCTGGCGGCGCTGGTGCAGTTTGGCGTGGTCGAGATCCATGTCTGGGGCTCGACGCTGGACGCCATCGATACGCCCGATCTCATCGTGTTCGACCTCGACCCTGACGAAGGCCTTGAGGCTGAGGATGTGCGCGCGGCGACGCTGGACGTCAAGGACAGGCTCGACCAGCTCGGTCTGCCGAGCTTCGTCAAGACGACGGGAGGCAAGGGATTCCATGTCGTCGTGCCGCTGAAGCCGAAGGCGGACTGGGAGACGGTGAAGACCTTTGCGCATGACTTCGCCAAGGCGATGCAGCAGTCCGATCCCGGGCGCTACACGTCGGTGCTGTCGAAGAAGGCGCGGCAGGGGCGGGTCTTCGTCGACTATTTGCGCAACGGGCGCGGGTCGACGGCTGTAGCGCCGTGGTCGTCGCGGGCGAAGGCGAACGCGACAGTGGCTGTGCCGGTTACGTTTGAGATGGTGCGTGACGGAGTGGGACCTGGCGATTTCGCAATCGGGTCGAAAGCGCTCGAGGATGCATTGAAGCTGCCGGACCCGTGGGCCGACTTCTTCAAGGCAGCAAAGCCGCTGAAACGATAGGACTACTTCTTAGCCGGTTTTGCCTTGGCGGCGGACTTCTTGGCTGGAGCAGGAGCCTTGACGGCAGCTTTCGGCTTGGGAGCGGCCTTGGCGGCGGGCTTCTTCTTCGGCACTGCGTCCGCAGCCTCGATTTCCTTGGTCGCCTGATCCCAGTGCTCTCGATCCTGTCCGTCCGGGCGCCCGAGGCTTTCCCAGATGGCGTGGGCACGTTGACGAATGCGGTCCAGCTTGTCGCTTATGCTCATGCTTGCCTCCAGTGCATCGACGCCCAATCCTAGCACAATTGTGGCGATGGCATAGGGGACTTATACCGCAGTGCAGCAAAAGTAGGAAGAATTCTAACGATCACGTTTCGCGTCAGCGCGGGTCAGTTCCAGGACAGCTTCTGCGGCGCGCGTCGCACCAGGATTGGCTGACATGCCCGCTGCGTTTTCTTTCAGCCGATTGCGCATGTTTGAATCGCCGAGCAGTGTCGACATGGCTGAGGCTAGATCCTGCGCTGTCCATGAGGCGCGATCAAGCCTGAGGCCGACGCGTGTTTCGACGGCGCGCAGGGCATTGTCGTGGCCATCCCAGCAATAGGGCATCACGAGAGAGGGGACGCCGAAATAGAGCGCCTCGCAGAAACTATTGTTGCCGCCGTGATGGATGAAGAGATCGCATTGCGCGACGACGGAAGGCTGCGGAAGCCAGCCGTCGAGATAGACATTGTCCGGCACCGCCCGATAGGCGTCGCGGAAGCCGCCGACATTGACGATGAACCGCGCGGGGAAGGTCGCAAAAACCGATATCATGCGTTCGATGAGCGCGACGTCGCTGGCGCCGAGGCTGCCGAAGCCGAGATAGACCAGCGGTCCCTCGCCGCGCGGAAATTCCGGTGGCTCGAACGGCCCTTCGTTGCGGACGCAACCTTCCAGATAGACGAATTTTTGCGCGTCGAGCGGCAAGGCACGGTCGCGCTTCACGATCCGAGGCGTAAGCAGCAGATTGAGCCATGGCGACGGTTCGAGGAATTCGCCTGAAGGCAGCGCCGACAGACCGACCGAGGCACGGAAGCGGTTGAAACGGTCATGTGCCGGAGCGATGGCGGCCAGGTAGCGCTGCTCGAAATCGGCCCGGGCGGGATCGGTGGCGGCGAGCCCCGACAGGTAGGGCGGGACATTCGCGTCGGGAATTTCGGTCTCGGCGCAGGAGACGACCCGCACCCACGGGATGTCCGAGGTCGCCAGTGCCGGAAACATGATGACATTGTCGAGCACGACGGCGTCCGGTTTCAGGCGCGCGAGAAGATTGCTCAAGCCTTGTTCCGCGTCGATCGCCGTATCGACGATCGCCTCCCATGTCGGCGCGACGTAGGTGTCGAGTTGGTCGACGGGAGGCAGATTGAAATGCGGCAGGTGGCGGCGGACGAAATCCTGCCACGTGTCGGGCCGGCCTTCTTTCCCGGATATGGGGCCGGGCGCAGGCAGGTGATGTTCAGCAAAACCGTAGTCGGCGAACAGGCCGGTGAACCCGGGATGGCAGATGAAGACGGGCCGCGCGCCGCGCTCGCGCAGAATCTGTGCGATGCCGACGCAATTCAGCGCGGCGCCGAAGCTGGCTTCGGGGAAAAGGGCGATGACGGGCGCAGCGCGAACCATCATCGACGTCTTTCGGCGGTGGCGGGAAGCACGGGCGCGCCGCGACTGGCGGCCTGTGGCCGCTGGCTGCGCGACAGCCGCAAGTGCAGGCGCATGAGGTCGGCCGCAGCCTCGAATTGTCCGGCCTCGATCTGGTCGAGAATGGCGAGGTGCTCGCGTGTCGATTGTTTCAGGCGGAAGACGTTGACGCCGTGAAGCATGCCGGGCAGGCGGCGCAACCTGAGATGATCGGCGAGCGACTGGCCGACGAAGCGGTTCGCCGCGCCGCGCGCGACCATGCCGTGGAAGGCGAGATCGAGGCGCTGGAACTCGCGGATGTCGAAGGCGGATTCTGGAGAGGCGAGCTGTGCCTCCATGCCGAGCCGCAGCGCGCTCGATTGTGTCTGGTCGGCGCGGAAGCCCGGTTGGAGCAGCGCGGCGGGTTCGAGCAGAAGGCGGTAGTCGTAGCTCTCGGCAATCGCCTCGGGCCCTTCCTGGGCGGGGCGGAATAACCAGGACTGGCCGGGAGCCTTCTCGATCCAGTTTTCAGCTTCCAGTATTTTTAGAGACTTTAGTACCGTGCGCTTGTCCTTCCTGTACCGTCGGGACAGGCCTGTCGCGGTTACAGTACCGTCGAGACGGCGGGCTGCGCGGTCGCGCAGGATGGACTCCGCAAGCCTGTCCTCATCGGCGCTGGGAAGGTCGACAGCCGCCCCAAGCGTGGCGCTGGGATCGACGGCAAGCGTGAATCCTGTCGTCTTTTCCCACGAGACCACGCCCTGCTCGGCCAGAAGGTGCATGGCGGCGCGGACCGGTGTGCGCGAGACGTTGCAAATCGTGGCGACCTGCTGCTCGGGCAGGCGGTCGCCCAGCCGGAAGCCGCCCTGGCGCACCGCGTCGAGGATGCGCTGGGCGAGATCCAGATGGTTCGAACGAGGTCGCTTGGGAACGGTCTGCATCAAAAGGGCTTCACATGACATGCCGATTATGGATTGACGTTCTTTTTGTTTCAATAATACTGTTGCGAAAAATCGGCGAAAAGCCGGGGAACAGTCTGACATACCGCGCTGGCCAATCGTCGCGCGCGGTCAGCGAACGGATTTCGATGCGTTTTTCGACACTGGGACAATGGGAGTCTGCGATGAAGAACACCACTAAACGTAGCGGCGCGCGCGCCGTCCTGCTCGGCCTGTCGCTCGCCGCGATGGCCTCGACGGCCAGCGCCGCCAACCTCGTCATCTCCAACTGGGACGGCTACATGGCGCCCGACGCCATGGACGCGTTCAAGGCGTCGACGGGCAATACCGGTGAGATCGTGAAACATGCCACCAACGAAGAGATCATGGGCAAGCTGATCGCCTCGGGCGGCAAGGGCTACGACGTGGTGTTCGTTTCCTCGCCCTTCGCGGAAGTGCTGCACAAGATGGGACTGGCAGAGACGATCGACGCCTCGAAGGTGCCGAACCTCGCCAATCTCTATCCGGAAGCGGCCGCGCTTGCCTACGATCCGGGCAACACGTTCTCGGTGCCTTACACCTGGGGCACGACCGGCCTCTGCTACCGATCCGACATCGTGACGACCGCGCCGACCTCTTGGAACGACCTCCTGAAGCCGTCGGATGCGGTGAAAGGCAAGACCACGATGCTGGCGACCGACCGCTGGCTGCTCGCGGCGGGCCAGCTGGCCGACGGGTTCTCGGTCAACGAGACCGACCCGGCGAAGATGGAGCAGGTGAAGAACACGCTGATCGACGCCAAGAAGACGCTGCTCGCCTATGACGACACGACCTTCTATTCCAAGCTGGTGTCGGGCGAGGCAGTGCTGGTGCAGGCCTGGGACGGCTGGTGCAACTACGGCATCACCGACAACAAGGACATCAAATATGTGATCCCAAAGGAAGGCTCAGACCTCTGGGTCGACACCATGGTGGTGATGAAGGCGTCGGAGAACAAGGACGCGGCCTTCCAGTTCATCAACTTCATGCTGGACGGCAAGAACCACGCCTGGGCGGCCGAGAACATCCTCTACAAGGTGCCGAACAAGGCGGCCATGGACAGCCTGCCGGCGGAGCTTGCGACCACCTATCCGAACATGGCGATGCCGGTCGGCGAGCTGACCAAGTACGAGGTGCTGCGCGATGTCGGCGAGGCGCAGCGCGAATACTCGCGCATCGTCAGCGAGATCAAGGCGGCGCAGTAATCCGCATGGTCGCCGGACGGGAGCATATCTAGCGTGACCACCTCCCGTCCAGCCTTCCTTATGGCGCCGGCGCTTCTGTGGCTTATCGGCCTCATGGTCGTGCCGTGCGGGCTGGTGCTGGCGCTCGCCTTCTTCCAGCGCGGCATCTATGGCGGCGTCGACTACAATTTCACGCTGGAGAATTTCGCAAAGGTCTTCGATCCGCTTTATGCGGGCATCTTCCTGCGGTCGGCGCGCATCGCCGGGACGGCCACGCTGATCGCCGTGGTCATCGGCTATGCGGCGGCCTATGCGATCGCGTCATGCCGGCGCTCGCTGCAGCCGGTGCTGCTGTTCTTCGCCGTGCTGCCCTTCTGGTCGAACTACCTGATCCGCACCTATGCATGGATCGTGCTGCTGAACCGCGAGGGGCTGGTGACGCAGGTGCTGCGCTGGTTCGGCTATACGGGCGAGCCGCCGTCCATGCTCTACACCGAGGGCGCTGTCATAGCCGGGCTGGTCTACAACTACCTGCCCTTCGTCATCCTCGCCTGCTACGCGCCGCTGTCGCGGCTGAACCCCGAGCTCGCCGAAGCCTCGCGCGATCTCGGCGGCTCAGCCTTGACGACCTTCCGCCGCATCATCCTGCCGCTGACCCTGCCCGGCATCGCGGCGGGCGCGGTTTTCGTCTTCGTGCTTTCGATCGGCAATTTCGTGACGCCGGCGCTGCTCGGCGGCGGGCGCTTCCAGATGATCGGCAACCTCGTCTACGACCAGTTCCTGACTGCCAATGACTGGCCCTTCGGCGCGGCGCTCGCCGCTGTCCTGATCGCCATCATGATGCTGCTCCTGCTGGTGCAGGGCTATGCGGCGGATCGCGCCTCGACGCGCACCGCGCAGGCCCGGGAGGAGACGTGATGGCGGAGCGTTCGGCAGCCG
Source organism: Mesorhizobium quangtriensis (assembly GCF_040081925.1). Classification (NCBI taxonomy): domain Bacteria; kingdom Pseudomonadati; phylum Pseudomonadota; class Alphaproteobacteria; order Hyphomicrobiales; family Phyllobacteriaceae; genus Mesorhizobium; species Mesorhizobium quangtriensis. The sequence goes on along the minus strand of NZ_JBEBMF010000001.1, from coordinate 89,297 downwards.
CGCGGCGCGGAGGCACGACGGTGCTCGTGCTGGTCTTCGCCTTTCTCTACATACCGATTGCCGTGCTGGTGGCGCTGTCGTTCAACGCGGGCGGGCTGCCGACCGTGTGGTCGGGTTTCTCGACGAAATGGTACGTGTCGCTGGCGTCGAACAGCGACATATTGCATGCGGCGCTGAATACGCTGATCGTCGCTGTTGCCTCGACCATCATCGCGACCGTGCTGGGTACGTTGCTGGCCATCGGCGTCGAGACGCGGCGTCGGCGCGGGACGGTGCTGGAGGCGCTGGTGTTCGCGCCGATGATCATTCCAGACATCGTGCTGGCGGTGGCGCTGCTCTCCTTCTTCTCGATGCTCAACGTGACGATGGGCCTGCACACGATCGTGATGGCGCATGTCGTGTTCAATTTGGCCTTCGTCTGCGCCGTAGTACGTGCCCGGCTGAAAAGCTTCGACTGGTCGATCACCGAGGCGTCCGCCGACCTCGGCGCGTCAGGCTTCACGACGTTCCGTCGGGTGACGCTGCCGGTCATCCTGCCGGCGGTGGTGGCGGGTGCGCTGCTCGCCTTCACGCTGTCGGTGGATGAGTTCATCATCGCCTTCTTCACGGCCGGCGCGGGGCGTTCGTCGACAACGCTGCCGATGCAGATCTATTCGATGATCCGCTTCGGCATCACGCCGGAGATCAACGCGCTGGCCACCATCGTCATGGCGGTCAGCGTCATCGCGCTCGCCATCTCGCAGAGGCTTAACAAGGGGATGGTCGGGCAATGAGCCGGGACGTGCTGGAGATCGAGGGCGTCTCGAAAAAATTCGGCCCGCTGACGGCCGTCGACGACGTGTCGCTTTCGATCCACGAGAACGAGTTCTTCGCGCTGCTTGGACCCTCGGGATGCGGCAAGACCACGCTGCTGCGCATGCTGGCCGGCTTCGAGACGCCGACGCGCGGGCGCATCCTGCTCGACGGCGCCGACGTCTCGCGCACGCCGCCGAACCGCCGGCCGGTCAATCTGATGTTCCAGTCCTATGCGCTGTTTCCGCATATGAGCGTGCGCGCCAACATTTCCTACGGGCTGGAGATGGAGGGAAGGCCGCCTGCCGAAATCCGTTCGCGCGTTGACGAGATGCTGGCGACGACGCAGCTCGGCGGGCTGGCTGATCGCAAGCCGGACCAGCTTTCGGGTGGGCAGAAGCAGCGCGTGGCGCTGGCGCGCGCGCTGATCAAGCGGCCGCGCGTGCTGTTGCTGGACGAGCCGCTCGGCGCGCTCGACAAGAAGCTGCGCGGCGACATGCAGATCGAGCTGAAGCGGCTGCAGCACGAGGTTGGCATCACCTTCATCGTGGTGACGCACGACCAGGAGGAAGCGCTTGTGCTGGCCGATCGCATGGCGGTGCTGAAGGATGGCAAGCTGCTGCAATGCGATACGCCGCATGAAGTGTACGAGCATCCGGCGGATGCGTTTGTCGCCGGTTTCATCGGCGTGATGAATTTCGCCGAGGGCGTGGCGCTAGCCGAAGGCGGCGTCAAGGCGCGTGACGGTTCGGCGATTGCGGGTTCGCTGCCGCGAGCGGTTGCGGGTGGCCAAGCTGCGGTCGCGGCGGTCCGGCCCGAGCGTATCGTGCTGTTCCCGGCCGGTGAGATTGCCAATCGAACGAGTGGAACGGTGGTGGCGCTGGCGTATCACGGGCTCGACCTGCAGCTTCACGTGCAGACGCCGTTAGCCAACAAACCCTTCCTCGTTCGCGTTACGGCGGATACGGCCGACCGCCGGCCGCTTGCCGTCGGCGATCAGGTCGAACTCGGCTGGTCGGCGGCGGACACACGCATCTTTTCGAATTGAGACCGGAGGCATCCATGACCCAGAAAACAATCGCATTCTTCCCGGAGGCCGCCTACGGGCCGGCGCTCAATTCCGTCGGCATCGCGCAGGCGGTGCAGGCACGGGGCCACAAGGCGGTGTTCCTCTCCGATCCGGGTTTCGTCGAAGTGTATCAGGGCTACGGCTTCGAGGCGCATCCGGTGAACCTTTCGGAGCCGATGCCGCCGGAGGTGATGGCGAAGTTCTGGGAGGATTTTATCAACGGCCATATCCCGAACTTCGCGAAATCACCGTACGATCAGATCGACAATTACGTGAAGGATTGCTGGACGGCGATCGTGGACAGCGCCAAGTGGGCGCAGAAGGATTTGCCGGGGGTGCTGGCGAAGATAAAGCCCGACGTGATCTGCGTCGACAACGTCATCCTGTTTCCGGCGATCAAGCAGTATGGCGTGCCGTGGGTGCGCATCATCTCCTGCTCGGAAAACGAGATCGAGGACGAGGGCATCCCGCCGCATCTTTCGGGCTGCGGGGAGAATGACCATGCCTGCCACAAAGCCTACCGCGACCGCTTCAACGAGGTGATCAAGCCGATCCATGACGACTTCAACGATTTCCTGAAGTCGACGAATGAAGAGCCCTATCCGATCGGCCAGTTCTTCGAGGCGTCGCCCTACCTTAACCTTCTGCTCTATCCCGAAAGCGTGAAGTTCAAGCGCGATGTTCCGCTCGACCCGAAGCAGTTCCAGTATCTGGAGGGTTGCGTTCGCAAGGAGGCGGCTTATGAGGTACCGACCTTCGCGAAGAATAATGACGGGCCGCTGGTCTATGTGTCGTTCGGTTCGCTCGGCGCTGGCGATACGGACCTGCTGAAGCGGATCATCGCAGCGATCGGGAAGTCGAAGTATCGCGCGCTGGTCAATGTCGGCGGCTACAAGGACCAGTATTCCGACGTGCCCGGCAATGTGATCATCGATGGCTGGTTCCCACAGCCTTCGGTCATCCCGCAGGTGGATGCTGTGATCCATCACGGCGGCAACAACTCGTTCACGGAATGCCTGTTCTTCGGCAAGCCGGCGATCATCATGCCCTATGTCTGGGACGGTCACGACAACGCTACGCGCGTGCAGGAGACCGGCCACGGCTTCAAGATGCCTCGCTATGACTGGACCGACGCCGAACTGATCGCGAAGCTCGACGCCTGCATCGGCGATCCCGCGATTCAGGCGAAACTGGCGGCGACCTCGAAGCACATGCGGTCGCAGAACGGACCGGAGAAGGCCGCCGGCCTGCTGGAAAAGCTGCTGTGACCTCGTCGGCGCCGCATCTCTACGAGGCTTCGACGCGCACCGACCTGGTCGACTGGGGTGTGCAGGCCGACGCGATCGAGGGCGTGTCACGCTCGACCGGCAGGCTGGTGCACAAGGGGCCGGCCAACCGGCCGGAAGTCGGCATCTGGGTCTGCACCGAAGGACGCTGGCGGCTGTCGATCCCGCGTGACGAACTCTGCCATTTCGTCGCCGGGCGGGCCAACTATCGCGAGGACGGGGGCGAAGTAATCGAGGTCGAGGCCGGGACGGTGGTGATGTTTCCCGCCGGCTGGACCGGCGAATGCACCGTCCACGAGACGATGCGTAATGTTTACATGCTGGCAGAGGATGAGCCGGCGACAAAGGAAAAGACCATGACTGCAACACCACTGATGAGGAAGCCTCTCGAACAGACCGATCTGGTCGACTGGGGTGTGATCCCGACCATGATCGAGGGCAAGTCGCGGACATCGGGCCGGGTGATCCACAAGGGACCGGAAGGCCGTTCGGAGTGCGGTCTATGGGTCTGCACGCCGGGCAAGTGGGAATGCCATGTGACGCGCGACGAGTTCTGCCACTTCCTCGAAGGACGCTGCACCTATGTGCACGAGTCGGGCGAGGTGATCGAGATCGAGCCGGACACGGCCGCCTTCTTCCCGCAGGACTGGAAGGGCGTGTGCACCGTGCATGAGACGATCAAGAAGGTCTACATGATCCGCTGAGGGGCAAGATTGTGAACAGCTTCTCGCACGATCGTCCGGTCTATTTCATCAATCCGACATACCGTGAGATGGCCGGGCCTTCGCGGCCGGTCGTCGATCCTGCAACGCTGGGCATGGCGGGTAAGATCGCCGAGGCGACGGATGCGGAGATGGACGCCGCGCTGACCGCTGCGACGGAGGCGCAGAAGCGCTGGAAAGCACTCGACGCCAAGACGCGGGCGAAGCACCTGCATGGCGTCGCCAACGCGATCGAGGCGGCCGACTTCACGCGCTGCGCCGAGCTCATGGTGCGCGAGATGGGCAAGCCCTATCCCGAGGCGATCGGGGAGATCGCCAATTGCGCGCCTATCTTTCGCTACTATGCCGAGATGGCGCGCGACGAGGCGGGCAAGATTGCCGGCACGACGCAAGCCGGCTCGTTCCAGTATGCGCGCTACGAGCCCTACGGCGTGTCGGTGCACATCATGCCCTACAATTTCCCGATCCTGCTGATGTGCTGGACGGTCGCCGCGTCGCTGGCGGCCGGCAATGCCTGCATCATCAAGCCGGCGGAAGCGACGACGCTTTCCACGCTCGACTACATGGCGGTGTTCCGCTCGCTGCCGGAGGGGCTGGTGTCGTGCCTGCCCGGAGGTGCGGCGACCGGCAAGGCGCTGGTGGAATCCGGGCGCACGCATGCGGTGGCGTTTACGGGATCGGTGGCGGCGGGGCGGCGAGTCGCAGTCGCCTGTGCGGAGCGGACCAAACCCTGCGTGATCGAGGCGGGCGGCAGCGATCCGCTGATCGTGTCGGCGCATGCGCCGCTTGAGGTCGCGGCGGCGGGCAGCGTGACTGCCGCCTTCCATCTGTCGGGGCAGGTCTGCACGTCGGCGGAACGGTTCTTCGTTGTCGAGTCCGTGCATGACGAATTCATCGATCTCTTCGCGAAAAAGACGAAGGCGCTTCGCGTCGGCAACGGCATGGACGAGACGGAGATCGGGCCGCTGGTCAGCGAGGCGGCGCGCGCCAAGGTGATGCGGCTGGTGGATGATGCCATCGCAAACGGGGCGAAGGCCGTGACCGGCGGGCGCATTCCGCCCGCGCACAACACCGGCTGGTTCTATGAGCCGACGATCCTGACCGGCGTTACGCCCGATATGGCAATCTGCAGGGAGGAATGTTTCGGGCCGGTGGCTGCGGTCTGCCGGGTCAGGGATTTCGACGAGGCGATCAGGCTCGCCAATGACAGCCCGTTCGGGCTCGGCGCGTCGATCTTCACGACTGATCTGGCGGAGGCGATGGAGGCGTCGGAAAGGCTCGAAGCCGGCATGGTGTGGGTCAACAACCCGCTGATCGACAATGACGCGCTGCCCTTTGGCGGCTGGAAGGCGTCCGGCATCGGCCGCGAACTCGGTCGGCAGGGGCTTGACGCTTTCCGCCGGACGAAGATGGTGATCATCGACCACAAGCCAGTTGTGCAGGACTGGTGGTATCCCTATCCGGACGAATGGTTCCGCAGGGCGGGAGGACGCAAGCATGTCTGACGAACAGGCGATCCAGCATGGATGATGCCGCAGGCTGGATCGAACGAAACGGCATAGACGAGGTCGAATGCCTCGTCCCGGACATGAACGGGGTGCTGCGGGGCAAAGTGCTTCCGGCTGCGAAGTTCCTGAAAGGGCTGGAGGGAAGCCCGCTTTACCTGCCGACGAGCGCGTTGCTGGTGTGTGCGGACGGGCGCTATTCAGGGTCGGTGGACGAGGGTTTCGCCTATGGCGATCCGGATATGGTCCTGGCTCCCGACCTCAAGACGTTGCGGGCGGCGCCGGATCAGCCGGGCCGGGCCTGGGTGTTGGCCGACGCCTGTTATCCCGCCGATAGCCCGTGGAGCGCGCTGCCGCGCGTGCTGCTGAAATCGGTGATGGCGCTCTATGCGGAAAGGGGCTGGCGCGCGGTGGTCGCACCGGAACTCGAATTCTATGTGACCGCGCCGAATCCGGACCCGCGCCACCCGGTCGTGACGCCGGTCACTGCCGACGGAAGGCGGGAGGGCGCGCAGAATCCCTATGGGATGGAAGCGCTGGAGCTGTTCGACCCGGTCATGCGCCGGATCTACGAGCGCTGTGCGAAGATGGGCATAGCGCTGGATACGCTGAGCCACGAGACGGGGTCGGGCCAGCTCGAGGTGAATCTGCTGCATGGCGACCCGCTGGAGCTCTGCGACCAGGTCGTGCTGTTCAAGCGCGTCGCCCGAAAGGCGGCGATCGAACACGGCATGAACATCACCTTCATGGCGAAACCCATGGACGATCAGGCCGGGAGTGCCATGCACCTGCATGTGTCGCTGGTTGACCAAGGGGGACGCAACGTCTTTGCGGGCGAGGACGGGGCAGATACGTCGCGGTTTTCGCACTTCATCGGCGGGCTGCAGAAATATGTCCCCGAGACCATGCCGCTCATTGCACCGAACGTGAATTCTTACAGGCGCGTCAGGCCGAACCACAGCGCGCCCGCCAATGTCGAGTGGTCGCAGGATAACCGTTCCTGCGGTCTGCGTGTGCCGAAGGCCGGACCGGAAGCGCGGCGCGTCGAGAACCGGCTGCCGGGGGCAGACGCCAACCCCTATCTGGCGATCGCCGCGACGCTGATCGCCGGCTGGCTCGGCATGGAAGAAAAACTCGAGCGAAGGCCGGAAGCGTCAGGCAATGTCTATCGAGCGCAAACGACGCTGCCCGGCTCCATGCCACAGGCTCTCGATCGCTTCATCGCCTGCGAGCCGGTGCGCGCCATCCTTGGCAACGACTTCTTCCAGACATTCCTGCGCGTAAAACAGCGCGAACTGGAGGCGTTCGACAATATCGTCACTGCCTGGGAACGCGAGCACCTGGTTTTGAAAGCGTGACGCGCATCGGTTTGGCCGGGAGAAAGGCGATCCCGGCCCTATGGTCTCTCAGTTGCTTTGCGTCGTGGCGGGCGGGACGTAGCGGAGGACCGTGCTGACAACCTGGTTGCGCAGGTTGGGGTCATCATCGACATTGAAATGGGTCATGCCAGACTGGCCCCTCATGTCCTGGTTGTTGAGCGAGCCGCTGAAACCGCTCCCGCCCGTGAACAGGCCACCCCAACCGCCGGCGCTGAAATAGAAGTTCAGCACGTTGCGCACGTTGGAGGGCACCGTCATCGGCGCTGTCGATGCGTAGCTGACAATCAGATCGACCTGCACCCCCTTTTTCTTGAGTGCATCGGCAATCAGCACCGCATTGTTCGCGCCGAGAGAATGGCCGATGAGAACCACCGGCTGCCGCCCGTTCTTGGCCTGGTTGGTCGCGATCTTCTGTGCGACCGAGCGCCAGGCCTCATGACTAACCAGGGCAGCGTTGACGCCGCTCTGCTTGAGTTGTTTGCGGAGCTTGTCGAGGCCGGTCGAGAACACGCCGAATCCGCCACGCAGGATATAGACATCGGCCGACGGAGCGGCATGCACTTGTGCGGGGAAGAACAGCGCGAGCAAAAGCATGCCGACGCGCAGCAGGATGCCCGTCCGGGCCTTCCAGCGGCCAACTGGGTCGGTTCTGGCAAACATTGGCGGGGGGTGTCTCCGAAAGTCAGAAAACGCGGGGAATGACGCGGCCTGTCCTGGCAGCGTAGGACCTGTACTCTTCGCCGAAATGCTTTTCCATCATCGCCTCTTCCGCGCCGACGCGCGCAAGAAAAAGAATCGCGACACCAACCAGTCCGGACAGGCCAGCCACCCAATTCGGCAGGAGCAAGGCCTGGGCAATCGCCCATAACCAGAAGGAAGAGTACATCGGGTGGCGAACATAACGATAGAGGCCGTCCGTGACCAGACGGTGATCGTTGCGAATTTCGAGCGTCACCGACCAGTTTCGGCCGAGTTGGCGGTGGCTGGCGTAAAACAGCGCGAGAAAAAGCACCTGGACGACCAGTCCGCACCAGCCCAGCCAGGGCTGGAAGGTATAGTCGGCGAAGGCTGGAATGCCCGTCGCAAGGTAGAAGGCGGGAATCACCGCTAGGCCGATGCCGGAAGCCGCGAGCGCGAGGCGGTCGGTCAGCGTGCGCTGTGTCGCGGCGATGCCGATCCGGCGGGCGCGCCGCTGGTGGGGCAGCCTTATGACGAACCAGGCGACCAGACCCAGCGTCCACACGATCGCGGCGAGGGTCTCGGTCATGGGTTTACCCCCGCCTCGCGAACCGCTTCGGCAGGCCGTTCGGTCGAAGCCGCCGGCGTGATCGCCCACAGGGGGTCGGGGCCGAAACAGATGTGGAAGAAGTCATAGAAGTAGCGCTGCGCGTTGCCCATGATGAACTGGTAGTGGATGCGGAAGAACCGCCGCCTGATCTGCCGGTATCTGGAGACGCCCATCATGTCGCGCAGATGGACCTTGCGGATAACGGGAAAGGCAGCGCCTCCCGACGACCTGGGACGGAGTGCCATCTCGACCACGGGATCGGTGTTGTAGAAGTTGATAACGTCGATCAGGCACTGGAATTCCGACCAGCCGAGCGCGGGTTCGTCGACGAGGGTCTGGACCCTTGCCCTGAAGGCGCTCGCTGCCGGGTGAAGCCCAAACTTCAGCGCGGTCGACCCCAGCGTCAGAAGGCTGACCCCTGCATCGCGGCTGGCCAGCAAAGGGTCGGCGACTAGGCTTCTCGCTGCCATTTCGAGGATCAATCCGCCACCGGTGCTGTGGCCGACAAGGATGATCTCGTCGTAGGGCTGCGCTTTCGCCGCCTGCGCGACGATCGCCGCGTAGCGGTCCATGAGTCGCTCAGCTTCGGGTCGCTTGCCGCGCAGATATTCCGATGAGAACGACCAGAGGTCCATGAGGTGCGTGACCGACCAGCGCTTGCCAAGCGTGGCCAGAAGCGGAAACAGGGCAACCAGCGCGATGAGCATCGCAATGGCCAAACTGTCGATGCCAAGAAAACGAAGGACAGCTGACGAGGCGAAGAACGCCACGAGGAACAGGAAGACCGTCGTGACGAACGGATAGAGGAAGTAGAGCGCGAAGCGCCAGCTCCTCGAGAAGAACGAGAAGGCCGTGCCTGTCAGCCAGTAGTCGAAGAAGGCGACGAGGTAACGGAACAGGCGGACGGACAGCGGACGGGCGGCGTCCGTCGTCACGATGGAATCGAGGCCGAGAAAATAGAAGTCTGTGGTGACCTGCCAGTCCCTGTCTTCGGCCGGGAGTTCATATGCATCGTTCTGCGGGTGGGCGGCCTGCCGGTGGCTGGACGTAACCGTCAGGATGCCGACATCGCCCTCAGGCGTCGCGACGTCGCTCCTCGACGACTGGACATCCCACGTTGTCTCGAAAAGCTCCATCTCGCGCGACAGGCGCCGGAAGAAGGCCGCGGGGGTCTTCGGATCGTAGCCTCCGATGAAGAATACACATCGTCGGCCTATCATGCCGCCTGTCTCATTCTGATAATCAGTCCGCCGTCGAGAGTCGGCTTGCAATCATCGCAATGTCCAAGATGCGATGCGCAAGTCATGGCGAAACTCCAATATAGCGACATAATTCGGGCTGCTACCCATAATCTGCCCGACTGCGGCATTTCCGGACGGCAAGGCGTCCATTGACACAGCAACGCAAACGGTCGAAAATTTGACCAATCGGTAAAGAACCGAAACGAGAAAAAGCCGACGATGTCGATCGAGCGCTCAGGGGAACAGGTCGATCCTTGCATGGCCGAGGAGGCGAAGGCCTTCGCGGGCCTGGCGGGCCACGCCTTGACAGCGCTGAAGCGCCAGGCGGCCGATGTGCGAGACAGGCACTGGGGAAAGGCCGTCAGCTATTCGCGCAAGGTGTTCATCCCGCTGACGACGATGTGCCGCAACACGTGCGGCTACTGCACCTTCGTCAAGCATCCGGGCGATCCCGGTGCCAACTACATGACGCCGGACGAGGTGCTGGCCGTAGCAATGAATGGTGAGCGGCTCGGCTGCAAGGAAGCGCTGTTCTCGCTCGGCGAGCGGCCGGAGCGCCGGTACGAGGAAGCGCGCGCGGCGCTTGCTCGGCTGGGCTATACGTCGACGGTCGACTACCTCGTCGAGGCCTGCAAGCTGGTGCTGGACCACACGAAGCTGGTGCCGCATGTCAATGCCGGAACGCTGGACGAGGACGAGATCGCGCGGCTGCGCGAGGTCTCCGGTTCGATGGGCATGATGCTGGAAAATGTCAGCCGGCGGCTGATGAAGCCCGGCATGGCGCACCATGCCTGTCCGGATAAGGCGCCGCTGCTGCGGCTGCGCACCATCGAGGCTGCCGGCCGGCTCGGCGTGCCCTTCACGACAGGCATCCTCATCGGCATCGGCGAGACCTGGGACGAGCGCGTGGACAGCCTCGTTGCCATCGATGAAATCCATCGACGCTACGGCAACGTACAGGAGGTGATCGTGCAGAATTTTCGCGCCAAGCCGGGTACGGCGATGGCGCAATGGGCGGAGCCGTCGCGCGCGGACATGCTGCGGACGCTGGCGATGGCGCGGCTTGTGCTCGACCCGTCGATCAGCCTGCAGGCACCGCCGAACCTGGAGCAGGATTTCGAGGACTATCTTGACTGCGGCATCAATGACTGGGGCGGAATCTCACCGCTGACCGCCGACCATATCAATCCGGAACGGGCATGGCCTGCCATCGCCGAACTGGCCCGACGCACCGAGGCGCGCGGCTACCGGCTGGTCGAGCGGCTGACCGTCTATCCCGCCCATCTCGGCGTCGAAACCGCTCCGTTGCATGCGACGCTGGCCGGAATGGCGCGGGCGGACGGATTCGCGCGCGACCAGTACGTGGCCTGAAATGTCCGACGCAGCAGACATCATGCAGATCGAAAAGCGGCCAGTGGAGATTGCGCTCGGCGACGCGAGGCCGGACATCCGCGCCATCCTCGACCGGTCCCTGGAAGGGCGGACCATCTCGCGCGATGAAGGTGAAACGCTTTTTTCGGCTTCGGGGGCCGATCTGGCCGCACTGGTGGCGACTGCCGACGAGGTGCGGCGACGTCGCGTGGGAGATCGCGTCACCTTCGTCACGGTGCGCAACATCAACTTCACCAATGTCTGCTACATGGCCTGCCAGTTCTGCAATTTCGGCGTCCGCAAGGAGGCGAAGAGCGCGGAACTGCTGTCGCTGGAGGAAGTCGCAAACCGCGCGGAGGAAGCGTGGCTGCGCGGCGGCACCGAAGTCTGCATCCAGGGCGGTCTGCACCCCGACATCGATGGCGATCATTACTTCAACCTGCTGGATGCCGTGAAGACGCGCGTGCCGCAGATGCATGTGCATGCCTTCTCGCCCTTTGAGATCTGGTATGGCGTCAAGAAGAGCCGCATGCCGCTCGAGGACTATCTGAGGGCGCTGAAGCAGGCCGGGCTGGGCTCGATGCCGGGAACCGCGGCCGAAATCCTCGATACGCAGGTGCGGCTGCAGCTCACGCGCAACAAGCTGTCGGCGGACGAGTGGGAACGGATCATCCGCGCGGCACATGAAGCCGGCATCAGCACGACATCGACCATCATGTACGGCCATATCGACGGGCCGGCGCATTGGGCAGCGCATATCGATCGGCTCCGCTCGATCCAGATGGACACCGGGGGCTTCACGGAGTTCGTGCCGCTCGGCTTCGTGCACGAGCAGACACGGCTTTTCCGCGATCATCCCGAGGCGCGACCCGGTCCGACGACGGCGGAGAACATCCGCATGCATGCGGTGGCGCGGCTGATGCTTGCCGGCTTCATCGACAACATCCAGGTGTCGTGGGTGAAGCTTGGGCCGGAAACGGCGCGCTTCATGCTCGACTGCGGCGTCAACGATCTCGGCGGCACGCTGATGAACGAGAGCATTTCGCGCGCCGCCGGCTCGGTGCATGGGCAGGAGATCACGCCGGCCGAGATGGTGCGCATCATCCGCTCGGCGGGACGAATTCCGATGCAGCGGAACACGCTCTACGAGGTGGTGGCGGATTACTCCGAGCGCGATCCCGACGAGATCGCGCCGCTGGTCGGCCGCAGGCAAGGCGCAAATCCGCTGGCGTTCCTCGATCGGTCCGCGCCGCATCCGGTCGCGGCGGAATGAGGATGGCCGTGGTGGATTCGGCAGGGGATTTCCGCAACGCGGTGCTTCTGGCCGGTGGCGTCGGCGGAGCGCGCATGGCCGAGGGGCTCGCCCGTGCCCTGCCATCCGGTGCGCTGACCGTCATTGCGAATATCGGCGACGACGAGGAGTTTTATGGGCTGCGGGTGTGTCCGGACCTCGATACGCTGCTTTACACGCTGTCCGACCGCATCGACCGGAGCCAGGGCTGGGGCGTGGCTGGAGACACGGTGAAGGCGCTCGACGTGCTGCGCGATCTCGGCGCGCCAGCCTGGATGAAACTGGGCGATGCCGATTTCGGGCTGCATATCTGGCGGAGCTGGCGGCTCGCCGAGGGCGAGAGTCTTTCGGAGATCACGGCGGAGGCCGCCCGGCGGCTGGGAGCGCGCGCAAGTATCCTGCCGGCCACCGACGAGAGGCTGCGGACAAAACTCAACACGGACGAAGGCTGGATGGATTTCCAGCCATGGTTCGTCGGCAAACGATGCGGGCCGAAAGTCAGCGAGTTGCGCTACGAAGGGGCGGAAATGGCACGGCCCTCTGAGCGGGCACTGAAAGCACTCGCGTCCGCCCAGTTGATCGTCCTTGCGCCGAGCAACCCGCTGCTGTCGATTGAACCCATGCTTGCGGTTGCAGGACTGCGCGGCGCTGTTGCGCAAAGTCGCGCGCCTTGCGTCGGTGTCTCTCCGCTCATCGGTGGCAAGGCGGTGAAGGGGCCGCTGGCGCGGCTGATGCAGGATCTTGGCCTTGAGGCGACGTCTCGTGCGGTCGCCGGGCGGTATGCCGGCCTGCTCGACGGGTTCGTTGTCGATGCGGGGGACGTTGACGACGCCGAAGCGTTGCGAGAGTCGGGACTTGCTGTCGCCTCCATGGATATCCTGATGGACGGGCCGGAAGGCGCCGAACGGCTGGCGCGCGAGGTGCTGGATTTCGCGGCTGGGCTCGCACCCGGCCGGGAGCGTCGCAGCGCATGACGGTCGCGGCGGTCATCATGATGAAGGACCCGGCGGAAGCGAAGTCGCGCCTCAGGCCGGTGCTGGCGAACGATGCGCGCGAAGGGCTTGCGCTGCTGCTGTTCGACAACACGCTTGCCTTCCTGACGGCCCGGCATCAAGGGCCGATCGGCGTTGTGACGCGGTCGCCTGTCGTTGCGCAGCGCGCGGCAGTACAGGGCGCTACCGTCATATCCGAGCCGGAAGCAGGCGACCTCAACGCAGCGGCCGGACTGGCCGCTGCGTGGGCCGCGGGGATCGGGGCTGACGCACTGCTTGTGCTGCATGCCGACATCCCGACGCTCGTCGAGAGTGAGATCATGGCATTGCTCGCCGCTGGTGTGCGTGCGCCTGTCGTGATCGCGCAGTCACGCGACGGCGGCACCAATGCCCTGCTGGTCTCGCCGCCCGATGCGATCGCCTTTCATTTCGGGCGCCAGTCGGCCGAGGCGCATGAGGCTGCCGCCAAGGCGGCTGGACTCGGCGTTGAGGTTCTGGCGTTGGCGCACCTTTCGCGCGACATCGACCGACCTGAAGATCTTGCCGAAGCCATCAGGTTGCCGGCGCAGGATGACGGCGTGACACTTTTGGTTATCCCCGGTATCGGCGAGATCGAGGCTGGCGATGACTTGGCAGCGCTGATCGCCGATACAGCCGAAGCTGCCGGCATGGAGATAGCGCCGGACGACATTGTGGTGGTCGCCCAGAAGATCGTCTCCAAGGCCGAAGGGCGGCTGGTGCCGCTGGCGGATTTCGTGCCTTCGGAACAAGCCGAAAGGCTCGCCGAGGAGATCGGCAAGGATGTCCGCAAGGTCGAGGCGATCCTGAGCGAATCCACCGGCGTGATCCGTGCGCGCAGGCAGCCGCCGGACGGATTGCTCATCACGCGGCACAGGCATGGGTGGATTTGCGCCAATGCGGGGATCGACGAATCCAATCTTGGCGCGGGGCGCGAGGGCATGCTGCTGCTCCTGCCCGACGATCCCGACGCCAGCGCGCGCAAAATTCGGGAAGGGCTTGAGACGCGTTATGGCGGGCCAATTGGCGTCGTCGTTTCGGATACGTTCGGCCGACCATGGCGCAACGGTCTTGTCAATGTGGCGATCGGCGTGGCGGGGGTGCCTGTTCTGGTCGACTGGACGACCAGAACGGACGCCTACGGTCGGGGGCTTAAGGCGACGCTGCCGGCCTTCGCCGACGAGGTGGCCGCCGCGGCCGGCCTGCTGATGGCGAAGGATGCCGGGCTGCCGGTCGTGGTGCTGCGCGGGCTGGACTGGAAAGACGATGAAGCGGCCAGCGCGCGCCACGTGCTGCGGCCGGTGGAACAGGAACTGTTCCTGTGAGCAAACGGGAGAAGGCGTGATGGACCTCAAGCTTGGCTACAAGGCTTCGGCCGAACAGTTCAATCCGTCTGAGTTGCTCGACAATTCGGTAGCGGCGGAAGCGGCCGGTTTCGATTCCGTCTTCATCAGCGATCATTTCCAGCCATGGCGGCACACGGGCGGTCATGCGCCTTTCGCGATGTCGTGGCTTGGCGCGCTCGGCGCGAAGACGTCGCGCATCATGATGGGAACGAGCGTGCTGACGCCGACCTTCCGCTACCACCCATCGATGGTGGCGCAGTCCTTCGGCACGCTGGGCTCACTCTTTCCCGGCAGGCTGATCCTCGGCATTGGCACGGGCGAGGGGTTGAACGAAGTGCCGGCGACCAAGGTGGTGTGGCCGGAGCTGAAGGAGCGGTTCGCGCGACTGCGCGAGTCGGTCGATCTGATGCGCAAGCTGCTGAGCGACGAACGCGTCAGCTTCGAGGGGCAGTTCTACCAGACCGAAAACGCGACGATCTATGATCGGCCGGACCAGCCGGTGCTGATCTATGTTGCGGGCGCGGGGCCGATGATCGCCAAATATGCGGGCCGTGTCGCCGACGGTTTCATCTGCACCAGCGGCAAGGCGCCGGAGCTCTACAGCGAGACGCTGCTGCCCAATTTGTCGGCCGGGCTTGAGACTGCAGGCCGTGCGCCAGACTCGATCGACCGCATGATCGAGATGAAGGTGTCGTTCGACACGGATCGCGAGCGGGCGCTGCAGGACACGCGTTTCTGGGCGGCGCTGTCGCTGTCGCCCGAGGAGAAAATGTCGGTCGAGGATCCCCTCGAGATGGAGAAGCTTGCCGACGCGCTGCCCATCGAGCGGGCGGCAAAGCGCTGGATCGTCTCGACCGACCCGGACGAGCATGTCGAGAAGATCAGGCCCTATGTGGACCTTGGCTTCAACCATCTGGTCTTCCATGCGCCAGGGCACGACCAGAAACGGTTCCTGAAACTTTATTCGGAGCAGGTGCTGCCGCGCCTGCGCAAGGCATTCGGCTGATAGCGGTCGCAGGCAGGACAAAGGGGAGACAGATATGGAATTCGGGATCACATTCAAGGGCGTCGTCGAGCCAGAGCGCGCTCGCTACCTGGTGCGGGCGGCGGAATATGCCGGCTTCAGCTACTGCTGGTTCTACGATTCGCACATTCTCTGGCGCGACTGCTACGCGGCGATCGCCATGTGCATGGAGCACACGAAGGACATGCGCTTCGGCCCGCTGGTCACCAACCCGGATGTCCGCGACTGGTCTGTGGCGGCGTCGATCTTCGGCTCCTTGTCGAAGCAGAGCGGCGGCCGCTTCGACCTTGGTGTCGGGCGCGGCGATTCCTCGCGGCGCGTGATGGGCTTCAAGCCGGCGACGCTCGCCCGCGTGGCCGAGTTCATCGCCAAGACCAAGGCGATGGTGCGCGGCGACGAGGTCGTCTACGGCGAGTCGCCGGAGCCGGTGAAATTTCCGTGGGCCGTTGGCCATGACATGCCGGCGTGGATCGCCGCCTACGGCCCGCTGGCGCTGAAGACGGCGGGCGAGCATGCCGACGGCGTGGTCCTGCAGATCGCCGAGCCGGGCCTGTGCAAGTGGTTTACCGATCAGTGCCTGGACGCCGGGAAGGCGGCGGGGCGCGACATGTCGGGCTTCCGCTCCATGTCCTGCGCGCCTGCCTATTTTGGCCCCAAGGACAAGGCGATCGAGGCGACGAAATGGTTCCCCGCGATGGTCGGCAACCATGTCGCCGACATCGTGGAGAAGTACGGCAAGGACACCAGCCTCGTGCCGGAAAGCCTGACCAGCTACATCGAGAAGCGGCGCGGCTACGACTATTCCAAGCACGGCCAGAGCAGCAATCCCTACCTCGACTTCATCACGCCCGACGTTGTCGAGAATTTCTGCGTGCTCGGCGAGCCGGCGGAACATATCGCCAAGATCGGCAAGCTGAAGGATGCTGGCGTGACGCAGTTCAACATCTACCTCGACAGCGGCATGGAGGAAGAGATCATCGCCGGCTACGGACGCGAGGTGATCCCCGCTTTTTCGTAAAAGGGGCGGCGACCGGGCGTCAGCGCTCGGTCAGCTTCAGCTCGATGCGGCGGTTGGCGGCGCGCGCGGCGTCGGTGTCGGCTGGATCGAGCGGCTGGAATTCGCCAAAGCCCGCCGCCACCAGCCGGTTTGCCGGGACGCCGTTCTGGATCAGGAACTTGACGACCGACGTAGCGCGGGCGGACGACAGTTCCCAGTTGTCGGTCCAGCGCCGGTTGCCCGACACGGGGATGTTGTCGGTGTGGCCGTCGACGCGCAGGACCCAGTTGATCTCGGGCGGAATCTCGCGCTGCAACTCGATGATCGCCTCGGCGAGCTTTTGCATCTCGACGCGCCCTGCGGGGTTGATGACTTCCGAGCCCGACGGGAACAGCACTTCCGACTGGAAGACGAAACGGTCGCCAACGATGCGGATGTTCTCGCGATCCGACAGGATTTCGCGTAGCCGGCCGAAGAAGTCGGAACGATAGCGGTTCAGTTCCTGCACGCGCTGCGCCAGCGCCACGTTCAGGCGGCGGCCGAGATCTGCGATCTTGGTGTTGGACTCTCGGTCGCGCGCCTCCGAAACTTCAAGCGCATCCTCCAGCGCCGCGATCTGCTTGCGAAGCGCGGCAATCTGCTGGTTCAGCAGTTCGACCTGACTGAGCGCGCGCTGGCTGATCTGGCGCTGAGCATCGAGTTCGCCGCTCAACGTGCCGATACGCGCATTCGCCTCGGAGTCCGCGCCGGCGCCCTGGTCCAATAATTGCTGGAGGCGGGAACGCTCGCTCTCCGCCGCCAACAGCGACGCCTGCAGGCTGGCGAGCGAGTCTTGGGCGTCCTGCGTGTTGCCCTGTTCCAGCGCCAGAAGCTGCGTCAGCTCGTTGATCTGCGAATTCAGCCGCGCGAGTACCTCGTCGCGGCCGCTGATCTCGCGGCTGAGCAGGAACTGCGCCAGCACGAAGACGGAGAGCAGGAACATGATGGCCAGAAGCAGCGTCGACAGCGCATCGACGAAGCCCGGCCAGTAATCGACGTGGCGAGCGCTGCGACGAGCCTTTGCAAGCGCCATGTTAGCTGCGTTCCTGGTTCTTCAGCGTCTCGGCAAGACGTTCCAGCGTGCGCCGCATCGCCTTCTGTTCCTCCGACTGGGCCTCGACCCAGCCGCGCATGATCTGCTGTTCCGAGCGCATGTTCTTGACGAGGCCGGAGATGCCGTCGGCAAGGTTGGCCATGGCGGTGGCGACGCGCGGGCTGGAGCCGCCGCCCTCCTGCATGCTGCGCAGGCGTTCCGACAGGGCGCGGATTTCGTCCGATGTCTCGCCCTTGCCGCCGTCGATGGTGACGATGTCGGACGACAGGTCGGTGACCGAGGACAGCCAGTTCTCAAGCTCGGTGTAGAAACGCGTCTGGGCGCGGCCGGCCTGCAAATCGAGGAAACCGAGCACCAGCGAGCCGGACAAACCAAACAGCGAGGACGAGAAGGCGGTGCCCATGCCCGACAGAGGGGCAGCGAGGCCGGCTTTCAGGGCATCAAGGACGGCATTGGTGTCGCCCGAACCGGGATCGAGCGACTGGATGGTCTCGCCGATCGAGCCGATCGTCGCCAACAGGCCCCAGAAGGTGCCGAGCAGGCCGAGGAACACCAGGAGCCCGATGAGGTAGCGCGAGATGTCGCGGCTCTCGTCCAGCCGGTTGGCGATGGAATCGAGGATCGAACGCATCGAGTTGGTTGACAGCGCCATGGTGGACGAGCGCGACAGAAGCGCTTTCATCGGGGCCAGCAGCACGGGGTCGGTGACCTCGGAGCCGGCACGGAAGGAATTCACCCAACGAACTTCCCGGAACAGCCGGATCGTCTGCTGGAAGGTCAGCAGGATTCCGACGATGAGGACGCCCAGGATCAGTCCGTTCAGGCCGGGATTGGTGGCGAAGGCGGCCATGATCTGGCGCGTCAGGATCGCCGCGATAAAAGCGACGATCGCCAGGAACACCAGCATGGACAGGACAAAAACCTGCGGGCTGGAAAGCCTGTGGGGATCGTAGTCCATGACGTCCGACGAGCCTGTCAGGCCCAGGCTTCTCAAAATGCCCATTCTCGCCCCGATTCCGTTCCCGGCGATGCAATGGCCGCGACTCTAAGCGGAATTATGACGAAATTGGAAGTCCGGAAGGACTGAAGCAGTACAGAGAACCCGCGCAGTCAGATGCGGGCGACGATCAGGCAGTCGAAGATCGCGGCGCAATGCAGGCCGGCGCCGGTGACCACGAAGCCGTGCCACACGGCGCTTTGGTAGCGCAGGCCCTGCCATATGAAGAAGATCACGCCGCTGGAATAAACCACCCCGCCGGCGAGGATGAGCGCGACGGTGTCCGGTGGCAGCGTCTCGACCAGCGGGCCGGCGACGACCACGCCGCTCCAGCCGATGGCGAGATAGAAAACGATGGCGAGCCGGTCGAAGCGTCCGGGCAGGAATAGCTTGATCGACATGCCGGCAAGCGCGCCGCCCCAAACGAGCGCGATGATCGGCCAGGCGTCCGGTCCGAGCTGTGCGAGGAAAGGCGTGTAGGTCGCCGCGATCAACAGGTAGATCGCCGCGTGATCAAAGCGGCGAAGCACCCATTTCACCGGAGTCAGCGGCCAGAGATTGTAGGCCAGCGAGACGGAAAGCACGGTCAGCAGCGAGACGAAGTAGAAGATCGCGGCGGCGTATTCGCCGGGTCCGGCATGGAAGACGGCGAGCGACAGCAGCGCCGAACCGGCCGCGATGGCGAGTACGATGCCGACGGCATGCACCACCCCGTCCGCGATCAACTCCGCGCGCGAATAGTGGAAGCGGCCCCTGAAGGGGAGGTCCGTCGGTTCGGTCATAGCCATCCCTACGAGACGATTATGACCGCCATGTGCAGGAAACCGCAAGCCGGGCGCGATGCCGCAGGCTAAGCTAGGATCAGCGGATCGGCTTTTTCAGTGTTTTCAGGAGAGCCTTATGGATCGCCTCGTTGCCGGCGGCGATCGAGCCTTTGTCGAAAATCTCCTGTCCGCCATCCATGTCGGAGCAGAAGCCGCCAGCCTCTCGGATGAGGAGGATGCCGGCGGCGATGTCCCACGGCGAAAGCGCAGGCTCCCAGAAACCGTCCATGCGGCCGGCCGCAACATAGGCGAGGTCAAGTGCGGCGGAGCCGAGGCGGCGGATGCCGGCGACCTCGCCCATGACGTTGCGCAGTTCGATGAGGAAGTTGCCATGATGGCCGCGACCGAGATGCGGCACGCCGGTGCCGATGACGGCGTCGGACAGCTTGGTGCGACCCGACACGCGCAGGCGGCGATCGTTGAGGAATGCGCCACCACCGCGCTCGGCAGTGTAAAGCTCGTCCATAGCCGGATTATAGACGACGCCAGCGACGATCTGGCCTTGACGCTCCAGCGCGATGGAGACCGAGAAGATCGGGATGCCGTGCAGGAAGTTGGTGGTGCCGTCGAGCGGATCGACGATCCAGCGGTGCTGGTCGTCCTCGCCCGCGACCGCGCCGCGCTCTTCCATCAGGAAGGCATAGCCCGGGCGGGCGCGCGCCAGTTCGGTGTGGATGATCTCCTCGGCCTTGCGGTCGGCCTGGCTGACATAGTCGCCGGGACCCTTCAGCGAGACCTGCAGGTTCTGCACCTCGCCGAAATCGCGCGAGAGCGAGCGGCCGGCCTTCATGGCGGCCTGGACCATGACGTTGAGGAGTGCGGAGCGCGCCATCTGATCAGTCCGCCCTGCGGATGTAGGTGAGTTCGTTGGTATCGACGATGACGCGCTCGCCGGTCGAGATGAAGGGCGGCACGAGGATGCGGATGCCGTTCTCGAGTACCGCCGGCTTGTAGGAGGACGCCGCCGTCTGGCCCTTGACCACCGGATCTGCTTCCGTGATGGCGAGCGTGACCTGGTCGGGCAACGCAACCCCGATCGGCTTCTCGCCATAGAGCCGGACGGTAACCATCATGCCGTCCTGCAGGAAGGCGGCGCGGTCGCCGACGAAATCCTTGGCCAGTTCGAGCTGCTCATAGCTCTCGGTGTCCATGAAGACGAGCTGGTCGCCCTGCTGATAAAGGAAAGAGAAATCCTTGAGATCGAGGCGGGTTTCGTCGACTTTCTCGTCGGAGCGGAAGCGCTCGTTGAGCTTGGTGCCGTTGACGAGGTTCTTCAGTTCGACCTGATTGTAGGCGCCGCCCTTGCCGGGCTTCACCGTGTTGGTCTTGACCGCGACCCAGAGCCCGCCCTGATGCTCGATGACGGTGCCCGGACGGATTTCGTTGCCGTTTATCTTGGCCATGCTGTCGATTTCCGGAATTTTTGCGCGCGTCTGGCGCGTTTCGGCGCTTCCATGACCATAAATCGCCGGGAGAGGCAAGCGCCCCAAGCGGGCAAGTTCAGCGCAGCCGGTTCGCGCGCTCCAATGCTGCCTTCAGTTCTTCCTCAGTCTTGCCGTTGAGGAAGTCCTGCATTTCAGCGTCGACCAACCCGCGGCGGCGGGCGACAAAATACCACGCGGCCGCCTCGGTGGCGTCCGGCTCGGTGCCGATGCCGCCCATATAGAGCTTGGCCAGCCGGTTCTGCGCGGCGACGTTGCCACTCTCGGCCGCGCGTTTCATCCATTCGAATCCGGCCTTGAGATCGCGCGGACCGCCGCGTCCCTCGACGAGCCAGGTCGCAAGGTCAACTTGCGCGGTGTCGTAGTTCTGGCGCGCAGCCAGCATAAGCCATCGGCGCGCCTGGACCTCATCCTTTTGCTTGCCACCAACGCCGGCAGCATAGACTTGCGACATGGCATATTGCGCATCGGCAAGGCCAGCGTCCGCCGCGCGCTGATAATAGGAAACCGCCTTGGTCATGCCCGCCGTGCCGGGCTCGCGCTGGACGACCATCTGCGCAAAATTGAACTGCGCCATGCGGTTTCCGGCCTCGGCTGCCGACTGCATCAGCGCATAGGCCCCGTTAGGATCCTTCTTCACGAAGCGTCCGTCGATGAGCAGAAGCGCGTATTGAAACTGCGCTTCCGGGACGCCCTGCTCTGCGGCGAGCTGATACCATTTGGCGGCGGCGGCCTCGTCGCGCTTCACGCCGAGGCCGCGCGACAGGATTTCTGCGACCAGCGTCTGGGCGGCGGAGTCACCCGCTTCGGCACGTGGTGTGGCGAGGTTGAGTGCCGTCATGTAGAGGCCGCGCTGGAACGCTCCGTAGGCCGCGTCGGCCGGCGGACCGCCGAAACGCTCCTCATCGACGGCGCCCGGCTGCTCGATGGTGGCTGGCGCGCCGTCAGTTGCGTCCTCCGGGGTACCAGTCGTCCCGGTTGTCGTTTTGTCCGGCGCCTTCGTTTCAGCCTGCGCGCCGGCCACCGGGCTTGCGGCCAGCAGCGCGAGCAGGAGAGCGAAGGCAGAACGCTTGGTCATGCCACCGTCTCGAATCGGGGGGCGCTGGCCTCGAGGATCGCGTTGGCGCGGGCGATGGCTGCGTTGGGGTCGACGCCAGCGCCGAACACGGCGGCAGAAATCGCGACGAAGTCGGTGCCCGTCGCGGCAACGGTTTCGATCGAAGCGAGGTCCGACCCCGCCATCACGATGCCGGGTATCTCGACCATCTCCGCCCACCAGCCGCCGAGCGAAAGGTTGCGCTGGTGCGCTTCGGGCTGGTTGTCGTAGCCGAACTTGCCGAAGAAAACGTAATCCGGCCGCTCCTCGCCAAGCTCCAGCGCGTCGTCACGCGTCTTTACGCCGCCCGCGCCAACCGCCATCTTCTCCTGAAAGCTCTCGATCGCCTCGGCGAGAGCCGCCTTGCCGCTATCGATGTGGATGCCGTCAGCCTTCACACGGCCCGCGATGCGGGTGTCGTCCACGATGATCGCCGCAATGCCGGCTTCCTGGGCGATCGGCACAATCTTCTCGGCGAAAGCCTGATAGGACGCCTCGTCCATCCCGTGCGACGGCAGCATGATGGACGCGATGTCGCCGCCCGCAATCGCGGCGCGGAACATCGAAGCGAAATCATCTGCGTTCACGCCGGAGGGCGAGATCAGGACAATGCGGCAGCGGTTGGGCGTCTTGTCGTTCATGGCGGATTCCTGAATCGGCCTATGCCGGTCGAGTTTGGTTGGAATGCGGCATAGATCAGGCAACCTCGCTTGAACAGCCGCACATTCGATTCGCCTTCGGGCGCGTTTAGCGCTAATGCGGCGGTTCCCGCACGCATCTTCCCATGAACGCACTGCTCACCGATCCCTGGTTTTACGCGGCGGCCGTCCCGGCTGTCATCCTCGTCGGCCTGTCCAAGGGAGGCTTCGGCGGTGCGGTCGGCTTTGTCGGCGTGCCGCTGATGGCGCTGGTGATGAGCCCGGTGCAGGCGGCGGCGATCCTGCTGCCGATCCTGTGCTTGATGGATATCGTCTCGGTGTGGACGTGGCGCGGCATCTATGACCGCAGCGTGCTGGTTTCGATGATGCCGGGCGCGATAGTGGGCATCGGCGCGGGCTGGTTGACCGCCGCCCTGGTCACGGCCGGAATGGTACGCCTCATCGTTGGCGCGGTGGCGTTCGTCTTCGTGCTGCGCTGGATCTATCAGCAATTGCGGCACGGCAGCGGCCACAGCGCCTCTCATAACAGGATCGCCGCAGCCTTCTGGGGCGTCGTGTCGGGCTTCACCAGCTTCGTCGCTCATGTCGGCGGGCCGCCGTTCCAGGTCTATGCCCTGCCGCTGAGGCTCGATCCGAAAGTGCTGAGCGGGACGGCAGCGATCTTCTTTGCCGTGACGAATGCCGTGAAGCTGGTGCCCTATTTCGCGCTCGGCCAGTTCGACGCCACCAACCTGACCGCCTCGCTCGTGCTCATGCCGATCGCACCGCTGGCGACGCTCGCCGGCGCCTGGCTGGTGCGGCGCATGCGACCGGAGATATTCTATCCCTTCACCTATTGTACTGTTGCGCTGATCGCGGTGAAGCTGATTTATGATGGCGTGCTGGACATCCTTTACTGACGTTGCGCCGCTTGAACGCTGTGGTTCCCCCGGGAGGGCCTATGACGAATCCCTATGAAATGGACCTGGATCGCCAGCCGGCGAACTTTCAGCCGCTGACGCCGATCACCTATCTGGAACGGACAGCCAAGACCTATCCCGACCACACCGCGATCATCCACGGCGCGAGCCGATGGTCCTACGCACAGTTCTGGCAGCGCTCCCTGCAGCTTGCCTCGGCGCTTGCCCAACGCGGTATCGGCAAGGGCGACACTGTTACCGTCATGTTGTCCAACACGCCGCCGATGCTGGAGGCTCATTTCGGTGTGCCGATGACCAAGGCGGTGCTGCATTCGCTCAACACCCGGCTCGACGCCGCCATCATCGCGTTCCAGCTCGACCACGCCGAAACTAAGGTGCTGATCGTCGACCGCGAGTTTTCGGGCGTGATGCGCGAGGCGCTGGCGCTCGCCAAGGCAAAGCCGATGATCATCGATTTCGACGATCCGGAATATCCCGCCGACGCCCACTATCCCAAGGGAGAGCGGATCGGTTCGATCGACTACGAGGACTTTGTTGCGTCCGGGGCCGCCGACTTCGCATGGTCGATGCCCGACGACGAATGGGATGCGCTGTCGCTGAACTACACGTCCGGCACGACGGGCAATCCGAAAGGCGTCGTCTACCATCATCGCGGCGCGGCGCTGATGGCCTATGCCAACACCATCCATGCCGGCATGGCGAAACATGCGGTCTATCTGTGGACGCTGCCGATGTTCCACTGCAACGGCTGGTGCTTCCCCTGGACGCTTGCCGTGCACGCGGGAACTCATGTCTGCCTGCGCTGGGTGCGACCGAAGCCGATCTACGACGCCATCGCCGACCATGGGGTCACGCATCTCTGTGGCGCGCCGATCGTGATGTCGGTGCTGATCAACGCACGGCCGGAAGAGAAACGCGACTTCTCGCAGACGGTCACCTTCAACACCGCCGCCGCGCCGCCGCCCGAGGCGGTGCTCGCCGGCATGGCCGACGAAGGCTTTGCGGTGACCCATCTCTACGGGCTGACGGAAACCTACGGGCCGGCGGTCGTCAATGAATGGCACGGCGAGTGGGACGGTCTCGATAAGGATGCCCGAACCTCTAAAAAGGCCCGGCAGGGTGTGCGCTACGCGCCGCTGGAGGGGCTGACCGTGATGGACCCGGAGACGATGATCGAGACGCCTGCCGACGGTCAGACGATCGGCGAGGTGATGTTCCGCGGCAACATCGTCATGAAGGGCTACCTTAAGAACAAAAAAGCCACCGACGAGGCCTTTGCCGGCGGCTGGTTCCATTCGGGCGACCTCGGCGTCATGCATCCGGACGGCTACATCCAGCTCAAGGACCGCTCCAAGGACATCATCATCTCGGGCGGCGAGAACATTTCGTCCATCGAGGTGGAAGACGCGCTCTACAAGCACAAGGCGGTCGCTTCCTGCGGCGTGGTGGCAAGGCATGACGACAAATGGGGTGAGGTTCCCGTCGCCTATGTCGAGCTGAAGCCGGGGGCGAGCGCGACGGAGGACGAGATCATCGCGCACTGCCGTGGGCTGCTGGCGCGCTTCAAGGTGCCAAAGGCGGTGATCTTCACCGAAATCCCCAAGACCTCGACCGGCAAGATCCAGAAGTTCAAGCTGCGCGACCGCGCCAAGGCCGGATAGCGGGTCGGACAGTCCTGCCGTCTTCGTCGCCGAGGGATTTCTGTTCCAGCAGCCGGTTCGTGGCAGGTAGTCGCGACTCAGGTATCCTGCGTGCATCGTGCTTTTCCCGTGGCGACATTGTCCCGATACGGGCCCGCCGCAGAAATGCGCGATACATCATCCGGACCCGAGGGGGAACTCCATGAAAGGCACAGCGCGCAACTTCTTCACCATCGCTGTCATCTATTCGCTGGTCGGCATGTCGCTCGGCCTGCACATGGCGATGTCTCAGGACCACTCGCAATTGCCGACCCACGCGCACATCATGGTGCTGGGCTGGCTGATGTCGGCGGTCTTCGCCGTCTTCTACCATCTCGTGCCGGGAGCCGGCGCGTCGATGCTCGCCAAAATCCACTTCTGGATCGCTGCGCTGAGCAGCCTCGGCATGTTCATCGGGCTCTTCATTCTTTACGGCGGAGACCCGTCGATCGAGCCGCTGCTGGGCGTATCGGCCATGGTCTATTTCGCCGGCACGTTCCTGTTCGCGTTCATCGCGCTTTCGGCGCTCTGGAGGGCAAGTCCCGCTTCGGCCGCGCATCACATTCCGGCGGAATGACGAAAATTTTTACCGGATTCCGGCCCGTCAGTTAACCCCGCATTAAGCTTTACGGGCGTTTACTGTGCGCATCCAGTGATCTGGATTCTTACCGAGTGGCTGGAGCCACTTCGTTTGACGCCTCCCTGTTAAACTCCTGAGAGCCGCCTTTTCGCGGCTCTTTTTTTTGTCCGACAGCGTTCGCGGATTGTCGCCGGCTAACACCCGGGCCGGTACCGTTAACCTTTTATTAAACATACGCTTGCGTTGCTCTGCATGACGGCGCATTTTCGCTGCGCCGGTCCGTGGGTGGTCAAATAGGACTGGCGGCTGAGTGGACAGCCGGAGCGGGAAAGTAGTGCAGGGGCGTTTGGACATGAGCGAGCCGTCGACGGACAGCAAGACGATCAAGCTCGCGGAACGCCGCGTTTTCTCGCAGTCCTTCAAGCCGCTCTATAACGAAGGCATGACGCTGGTAGAAAACGCCGCCGAATATCTCGACGGCGAGGGCCGCGCGGAAGCAAAGAAGCTGTCGCGCCTCGCCGCGACGCTTTATGCGGCGGAATCCATGCGTCTCACCACCCGCCTTATGCAGATCGCTTCCTGGCTGCTGCTGCAGCGCGCGGCCAACTCCGGCGAGATGAGCCGAGACCAGGTCGCGATCGAAAAGGCCAAGGTAAGGCTCGACACCGCGTCCGCCCATGCTGACGCAAGCGGCTGGGGCGAACTGCCGGTAGCCTTCGTCGACCTGGTGAACCGCTCGCTCAGCCTGCAGGGGCTGGTCCGGCGCATGGACGACGAGATCTACGGCAAGAATACCGTCACGCCGCTGTCGCCAGTGCGCAGCCCCAATCCGGTATCCGACCAGATCACGCTCCTGAACACGGCGTTTGCGCGCGGCTGAGCCGCCAAACCCCTGCCGGAACCGTCTGCGGGGATTTCCCCTGAAATCATGGCCTCGGCGCGGCCTCTGTTTCTGCTTTGTTCACATTTCTCTGGCATCGCTCCAGCGGACAGGTAAAGGTTCCGCGATGGCTCAGGCGATTCGTATCATCGGCATCGATCCCGGACTGCGGCGTACCGGATGGGGCGTGGTCGAGACTCTTGGCAATTCGCTGCGCTTCGTCGCAGCCGGCACGATAAAGTCTGACGACAAGGCCGCGTTGGCGGTGAGGCTCAGGCAGATTCATGACGGACTGGTGGGCGTGGTCGGGCAACAGGCGCCGCATGAGGCGGCCGTCGAGCAGACCTTCGTCAACAAGGATGCGGTGGCGACGCTGAAACTCGGACAGGCGCGCGGCATCGCCATGCTGGTGCCCGCGCTGGCTGGCCTGGAGGTCGCCGAATACGCGCCCAACGCAGTGAAGAAGGCGGTGATCGGCGTCGGACATGGCGAGAAGCAGCAGATCCACATGATGGTGAAGGTGCTGATGCCGAAGGCGTGCTTCGACAGCGAACACGCCGCCGACGCGCTCGCCATCGCCATCTGCCACGCGCACCACATGCAAAGCCCGGCGGCGCGGTTGGCGCGGGCGGTGGCGTAGGGATTGAAGGCGGGGCAATGATCGGCAAGCTCAGGGGCACGCTGGACGAGATCGACGAGGACCACTGCACGATCGACGTGCATGGCGTCGGCTACGTGGCCTACTGCTCGTCGCGGACGCTGGCGCATCTTCCCGGCCCAGGTGAGGCGGTTACGCTCTTCATCGAGACCTATGTGCGCGAGGACATGATCCGGCTCTACGGCTTCGAGTCGGTGCTGGAGCGTGAGTGGTTCCGGTTGCTGATGAATAATGTGCAGGGCGTCGGCGCCAAGGTCGCGCTGGCAATTCTTTCGACACTGGCTCCGGCCGATCTAGCCAATGCGATCGCGCTACGCGATATCGCCACCGTTAGCCGTGCCCCGGGCGTGGGCAAGAAGGTCGCCGAGCGGATCGTCACCGAGCTGAAGAACAAGGCGCCGGCCTTTGCGGGCGCTGCGTCGGGGACGATCGGGCTGAAGCAGGAACTCGGTGAGGGCGTTGCGCCGGCGCCAATCGCCGACGCCGTCTCGGCGCTGGTCAATCTCGGCTATTCGCGCGACATTGCGGCGAATGCCGTGGCTGCCGCTCTGAAGAGCGCCGGTGAGGGGGCGGACTCGTCCAAGCTGATCAGACTTGGGTTGAAAGAGCTGGCGCGATAGTTGTATTGCTGAGCAGAGATTTTCTTACTATTTATGATCAGTAAGAATGTTTGGCAGGAGTAAGTCATGGGCGCTTTCACGACAATGACCTCCAAGGGACAGTTGACGATCCCGAAAGAGGTAAGAGACGAGTTGGCCCTGAAGCCGGGCACAAAATTTTTCGTCACTGTCAGGAATGGTGAAGTCGTGGCTTTGCCAAAGAACAAAAAAATTGCCGACCTCGCGGGCATTCTCGGCAATCCCCCCAGGGGTGCCCCTGCCACGCTTGAAGATTTCGACAATGCGATTGGACAGGCGGTCGCGGAAGATGACGAGCGGATCAAGCGGGAATGGAATGAACTCGTCGGCAAAAAGCGATGATCGCTGTCGACACGAACATATTGTTGCGGTTCGTCCTTCGCGACGATGAGAGGCAATTCATCAAAGCATCCGCCTTTCTGGAAGAAAGGACATCAGAGGATCCTGCTTTCGTGAGCCTTATCGTGGTTGCGGAGCTGGTCTGGGTTTTGAGAAAGCACTACGGATATGGTCAGGCTGCCATAGGGACGCTTCTATCAAGATTGCTCGATACCGAGGAAATCTTGTTTGAGGATCACGGATCGCTCTCTGCGATTGCCGCAGAAGCAAGGGCTGGCGATCTGGCAGATCGCCTGATCTCCTATTCGGCAATACGAGCGGGTTGTTCGCATACCGTGACTTTCGACTTAAAAGCCGCTCGTTTCGTCCCGTCTATGGAACTTCTCTCGTGAGCCTCGCGCCCCGCCTCATAACGCCCGAAAAGCGCGGCGAGGACGCCGACCAGACGCTGCGTCCGCAGATGCTCGACGAGTTCGTCGGTCAGGCGGCGGCGCGCGCAAACCTGAAGGTCTTCATCGAGGCGGCGCGGAACCGGGGCGAGGCGCTGGACCATGTGCTTTTCGTCGGGCCACCGGGGCTGGGCAAGACGACGCTGGCGCAGATCATGGCGCGCGAACTGGGTGTTAACTTCCGTTCGACCTCTGGCCCGGTGATCGCCAAGGCGGGCGATCTTGCCGCGCTGCTGACCAATCTTGAGGATCGCGACGTCCTCTTCATCGATGAGATTCACCGCCTCAACCCGGCCGTCGAGGAAATTCTCTATCCTGCGATGGAGGATTACCAGCTTGACCTGATCATTGGAGAAGGCCCTGCGGCGCGGTCGGTCAAGATCGATCTGGCTAAGTTCACGCTGGTTGCAGCGACGACGCGGCTCGGCCTGCTGACCAATCCGCTGCGCGACCGCTTCGGCATTCCGGTGAGGCTCAACTTCTACACGGTCGAGGAACTCGAGCAGATCGTCCGGCGCGGTGCACGCATCCTAGGCCTGCCGCTCGGTGATGACGGCGCGCTTGAGATCGCGAGGCGTGCTCGAGGAACGCCGCGCATCGCCGGTCGCCTTTTACGCCGTGTGCGCGATTTCGCGTCGGTGGCGAGCGTCGAGCTGGTTACGAAGAAGATCGCCGACGAGGCGCTGCTCAGGCTGGAAGTGGACGCGCTCGGTCTCGACCAGCTCGACCGTCGCTACCTCTCGATAATCGCGATGAATTTCGGCGGTGGCCCGGTCGGGATCGAGACGATCGCGGCAGGGCTTTCCGAGCCGCGCGACGCGATCGAGGACATCATCGAGCCCTATCTGATCCAGCAAGGCTTTATCCAGCGCACACCGCGTGGGCGCGTGCTGACCGCCAATGCCTGGCGGCACCTGGGCCTCGACGCGCCGAAGGATCTCGCGCAGCAGCAAATCAACCTGTTTCAGGAAGAAGACTGACTTGAACGAGGAACAGGCCCTCGCCGTCGGGCTTTCCGGCGAACTCACGCCGTCCGGCCATCGCCTGCTCGCGCGCGTCTACTACGCCGACACCGACTTTTCCGGCCTCGTCTACCATGCCCGTTACCTCGAATTCCTGGAACGCGGGCGGTCGGACTACTTGCGGCTTGTCGGTGTGCGCCACACCGAACTCATGGAAGGCATGCGCGGCGAGAAGATCGTGTGGGTCGTGCGGCGTATGGAGATCGACTTCGTCCGGCCGGCACGCATGGACGACGTGCTCGTCATCGAGACGCGCACGGAGCGCATATCCGGCGCGCGCATCTTCATGGCGCAGGAGATCCGTCGGGGCGACGAAATCCTGATCCGGGCTAAGGTCGAGGCGGCGATCATCGATGGCAACGGGCGGCCGAAGCGGTTTCCGGCCGAATGGATCGCGGCCTTCATTCCTCCAGAGCCTGAAATGACCGCCTGAGCCAGCTGCCGGACCCTGCTGCCTGAGGCTACCTGACGCAGGTCAGGCTTGTTGTCCTAACGGTTCCTTAACCATACCCCTTCATGAAGGAATTGGTTAGAATTGGATGGAATCCGCGCGCCTTCCTTTCACCAACATTTGTCCCGAAAAGGCCGTCGAACGGCGCATTTCTGGGCATTTCCGCAAGCATGAGCGCGGACGGATGACGGGATATTTGCGCCTAGGGCCAGCCGCGAGCCACGCCCGGACTCTTTAAGGACCTCTTTTATGGAAACTCTTCCTATCGCCGATGCCGGCGCTCAACTGTCCGTCTGGCACCTGTTCGCGCAGGCCGGATGGGTCGTCAAGCTCGTGATGATCGGCCTGCTCGCGGCTTCGGTCTGGACCTGGGCGATCGTCATCGACAAGGTCATCGCCTATTCGCGCATGCGCAGCTCGCTGAACCGCTTCGAGCAGGTCTTCTGGTCGGGGCAGTCGCTCGAGGAGCTGTACCGCACGCTGGCTGACCGCAAGACGACAGGCATGGGTGCGATCTTCGTCGCGGCCATGCGGGAGTGGAAAAAGAGCTTCGAGAAAGGCGCAAAATCGCCGCTCGGGCTGCAGACGCGCATCGACAAGGCGATGGACCTCGCGCTGACGCGGGAGATGGAGCGGCTCGAAGGGCGGCTCGGCTTCCTCGCCACCATCGGCTCTGCGGCGCCCTTTATCGGACTGTTCGGCACGGTGGTCGGCATCATGACGTCCTTCCAGGCCATCGCGGGTTCGAAGTCGACAAACCTCGCGGTCGTGGCGCCCGGCATCGCCGAAGCGCTGCTGGCGACCGCGATCGGCCTGCTCGCCGCCATCCCCGCCGTCATCGCCTACAACAAGCTGTCGTCGGACGCTGGCAAGATCGGCGTGCGCATGGAGGGGTTCGCGGACGAGTTCTCCGCCATACTCTCGCGGCAAATCGATGAAAAAGTCTCGCAGAAGGCGTGAGGGCTGACCGATGGGAATGGCCGTAGGCAATGCGGGCGGACGTGGCGGGCGCGGGCACCGGAGACGGGGCCGGCATCATGGCGTCATCTCGGAAATCAACGTCACGCCCTTTGTCGACGTGATGCTGGTGCTGCTGATCATCTTCATGGTCGCAGCGCCGCTGTTGACGGTCGGCGTGCCAATCGACCTGCCGGAAACGCAGGCCAATGCAATGAACCCAGAGACGCAGCCGATCACCATCTCCGTCAACGAGAACGGGCAGATCTACCTGCAGGAGACGGAGATCGCGCTGGACGAGGTGGTGCCCAAGCTCGCAGCGATCGCGACCACCGGCTACGAGGAGCGCATCTATGTGCGCGGCGACAAGACCACCAATTACGGCATCGTGATGCAGGTGATGGCCCGCATCCAGGCGGCCGGCTACACGCGCATCGGCCTGGTGACGCTGCAGGAACAGGACAACAGCTGAGAATGAGGCGCAGGCTCTCGCCAAGACCGACCGGAAGGATCGTGGTCCGCGCATGAAAGCTGGCCTCACGACATCCGCCATTCTGCATGCGGCCGTGCTCGGCTTCGGGCTGATCTCGCTTTCGGCGCCGAAGCCGTTCGAGGTGCTGGATGTCGAGTCGCTTCCGGTCGACATCATTCCCATCGAGCAACTGACGCAGATCCAGCAGGGCGACAAGAAGGCCCCGATGGCGGACAAGGCTTCGCCCAAGCCGACGGAAAAGACCGAAACGATCCCCGACGCTGAGAAGGTTGGCGAGAACAAGGTCGACACCGACAAGAAGGCAACACCGACCGTGACGCCGAAGGAGGTCGAGGCGGCGGCGATGCCCGAATCCGCACCAAAGCCAGATCCAAAACCGGTAGACCAGCCCAAGCCGGATCCTGTCGTCGAGCCCGAGCCGAAGAAGGCCGCCGTGCCGGCAACCGAGGCCACGCCAGAGCCCCAGCCCAAGCAAGACGTGAAGCCCGACCCGGTGCAGGAGACCATCGCGGCTGCCGAGACCAACGCCGATGCGGTGAAGTTGCCGACCGAGGCTCCGACGCCCGAGGCCAAGCCGAAGCCGCCGCAGGCGCAGACGGCGAAAGCCCCCGAGAAGAAAGACACGCAGAAGCCGGCGAAGGAAGCGGCCGCCAAGCCGAAGACCGAGGAAAAGGAATTCGACGCCGACGAGGTCGCCGCGCTCCTCAACAAGGAGAAGGCATCGGGCGGCGGCGCCAAGCGTTCGGACCAGACCGCCTCGCTCGGCGGCGACCGCTCGACAGGCGGCCAGAAGCTGTCGCAGAGCGAGATGGACGCGTTGCGCGGCCAAGTGCAGCGGTGCTGGAACATTCCGGCCGGTGCGGCCGACGCCCAGAACCTGCGCGTGTCGGTGAAGTTCAGGCTCGATCGCTCCGGCGCGCTGGAAGGCAGCCCGGAGATCATCAGCGGCGGCGGCAGCGCCGGCGTCGAGCGTGCGGCGGCGGAAGCCGCGCGTCGCGCCGTATCGCGTTGCGCGCCCTACAATCTTCCCTCCGAAAAATACGAAGCCTGGGCTGACGTGATCGTCAATTTCGACCCCAGCGAGATGTTCTGACGCGGCGTCTGCCAGTCATTAGCAAAGAGGTTCGACTGCATGAAAAGATTCTTCAGAGCGATGATGACCGCCGTGGCGCTGTCCGCAGGCCTCGGCGCCATGTCGGTCCTGCCGGCGCGCGCACTCGTCGAGATCGACGTGAACAAGGGCAACATCGAACCGCTGCCGATCGCAGTGACGGACTTCCTGTCCAGCAACGACCTCGGGGCCGAGATCGCCGGCATCATCGCGGCCGACCTCAAGCGTTCGGGCCTGTTCGCGCCGGTCGACAAGGGCGCCTTCATCGAAAAGATTTCCAACCCGGATGCGGCGCCCCGCTTCGATGACTGGAAGGTCATCAACGCGCAAGCGCTCGTCACCGGTCGCGTCACGCAGGAGAGCGACGGCCGCCTGCGCGCCGAGTTCCGGCTGTGGGATACGTTCGCCGGTCAGCAACTCATCGGCGAGCAGTTCTTCGCCAACAAGGCCAATTCGCGCCGCGTCGCCCACATCATCGCCGATGCGATCTACGAGCGCCTGACCGGCGAAAAGGGCTATTTCGACACGCGCGTGGTCTATATCGACGAGTCCGGGCCGAAGAACCAGCGCAAGAAGCGGCTGGCGATCATGGACCAGGACGGCGCCAATGTCCGCTATCTGTCAGACGGTAGCTCGATCGCGCTGACGCCGCGTTTCTCGCCGACGCGCCAGGAAATCACTTATATGTCCTATGAGGGCGGCGAACCTCGCGTCTATCTGCTGCAGATCGAGACCGGGCAGCGCGAGCTTGTCGGCAACTTCCCCGGCATGACGTTTGCGCCGCGCTTCTCGCCGGACGGCCAGAAGGTCATCATGAGCCTGCTGCGCGACGACGGAAACTCCAACATCTTTGCCATGGACCTGAGGAGCCGCACGACGACGCGGCTGACCAACTCCAATGCGATCGACACCTCACCCTCCTATTCGCCTGATGGCAGCAAGGTCGTCTTCACCTCGGACCGTGGCGGCCAGCCGCAGATCTACGCGATGGGCGCGGACGGCTCGGGCCAGACGCGAATCTCGTTCGGCGGCGGCAGCTATTCGACGCCGGTTTGGTCGCCGCGCGGCGATCTCATCGCCTTCACCAAGCAGTCGGGCGGCGAGTTCCAGATCGGCGTCATGCGCACCGACGGTTCGGGCGAACGCATCCTGTCGACCGGCTTCCAGCAGGAAGGGCCGACCTGGGCGCCGAATGGACGCTACATCATGTTCTTCAAGGAAGCCGCAGGCTCGGGCGGCCCGCGTCTCTATTCGATCGACCTGACAGGACGCAACGAGCAGCCGATTCCGACGCAGAATTTCGGTTCCGACCCCGCTTGGTCGCCGCTTCTCGAATAGCCGAACCGGCCTGCGAATAGATAAAACTTTAACCAAAGGCGACATCGCCACGCGCGTGTCGCCTTTGTGCCGCATTTCCGCCAAGCGAGCGCGGAGACTTGGAACATATGGGACGGCTGGGTCGCGGACGGGCGACGGTCACCAACAATTAACCATGTTCCTTGAACCCCGGTTAACCGCGATGTGGTTACTGGTTGTTCAACGAATTAACTCGAATGCGAAGGAGAGGCCGGCATGCGCGGCATCGCAGCACTTACCCGTAACCCGCTCGTCGTGGCGTTGTTCCTGACGCTGGCGATCGCCGGTTGCGCCAACAAGAAGACGCCAAACAATGCCGCTGACCTCGGCCTCAACGGTGGTCCGGCTACCCCGGGCTCGGCCCGCGACTTCACGGTCAATGTCGGCGACCGCATCTTCTTCGACA
This sequence comes from Mesorhizobium quangtriensis, assembly GCF_040081925.1. Taxonomy (NCBI): domain Bacteria; kingdom Pseudomonadati; phylum Pseudomonadota; class Alphaproteobacteria; order Hyphomicrobiales; family Phyllobacteriaceae; genus Mesorhizobium; species Mesorhizobium quangtriensis. The sequence continues at coordinate 54,926 of NZ_JBEBMF010000001.1, read as the reverse complement.
CCGACAGCTCGGTCATCCGTGCCGACGCACAGGGCATCCTGACCCGCCAGGCGCAGTGGCTCAACCAGTATCGCCAGTACGCCATCGTCATCGAAGGTCATGCCGACGAGCGCGGCACCCGCGAGTACAACATCGCACTTGGTGCACGCCGTGCAGCCGCTGCGCGCGACTTCCTCGCTGCCCGCGGCGTCGCCGCCAGCCGCATGAAGACTATCTCCTACGGCAAGGAACGCCCGGTCGCCGTCTGCGACGACATCTCCTGCTGGTCGCAGAACCGCCGCGCCGTCACGACGCTCAGCGGCGCCGGAAGCTGACGCCGACAAGTTACACTGGATTGCAAAGGCGGCCTTCGGGCCGCCTTTTTCTTATGATGCAAGGGCCAAAACAAAATTTGGCCGAAGTCTCGCATTGCTCTAAAAGCCGAGACGCGCATTGCGCATGAACATTCCTACCAATGGCGAGATGTCCATGTATTTTCGAACGATCCTGAGCGGTACGCTCGCAATCCTTCTGGTATCCGGCGCGGTCGCACAGGCCGACGAGCGCGCCGGCCTTTTCGATGCCTTCAAGACTGCGGAGAACGCAGGCGGCCTTTCCCTTCCGAAGATCGGACTGCCGAAGTTTTTTGGCAGCAAGGAACAGCCGTCGGCCTCCATCACCGTCGCGCAGGCGGGCGATCCGCGGATCACTGCCATGGAGGAGCAATTGCGCTCGCTCTCCGGCACGATCGAGGAGCTGAACTTCCAGATCCTGCAGATGCAGGAGCAAATCCGGAAGATGCAGGAAGACAATGAGTTCCGCTTCCAGGAGCTTGAGCAGAAGAAGACGGATGCCGGTGCGCCGAGCGACAGCAATGTCGCCTCGGCCCCGGCCGCCGGTCAGGAGATTGCTCCGGCTCCGACCGACCAAGCTGCCGTACCGGCGCCAGCTGGCCAGCTTGCCGATGAGGAGAATGGTTCGGCCAGCGTCCCGATGGAGCCCGAGGTCCTCGTCGATAACGGCACTGGTGACCCAGCGTGGTCGAATTCGGAAACCGGTGCCGCCAATAGCGCCGATGGGCTTGGCGCGCCGCCGAAGACATTCGGCACCATTACATTTGACGACAAGGGCAATGTGACGGGCGGCAGCGATACCGACCAGACGCAGTCAGTGCAGGCCACGGGCGAAATAAGCGGCGCAACCGCGCTGCCCGCTCCGACGGGTGCGACGGCGGCCACAACAGAAACACAGGTCGCGGCGCTGCCCACGACCGACAGCGCGGACGAACTCTACCGCAATTCCTACGAATTCATTCTTTCGGGAGATTACGGCACCGCCGAACAGGGTTTCCGCGACCACATCTCGCGTTTCCCGCAGGACCAGAAGTCGGCCGATGCGAATTTCTGGCTTGGCGAAGCGCTGCTCGGCCAGAAGAAGTATCGTGACGCCGCAGAGGTTTTCCTCGCCGCCAACAAGCAGTTTCCGTCATCCAAGAAGGCTCCGGACATGCTGCTGAAGCTCGGCGTGTCGCTCGTTGGCCTCGACCAGCGCGACGTCGCCTGCGCGACCTTTGCCGAAATCGGCAAGAAATATCCCGACGCTTCGGGCGTCCTGAAGGAACGGGTTAAGCAGGAACAGGCCCTCGCCTCGTGCTGACAGCGCCGCAAGGCATTGAATTTTCCGGACTCCTCTCGCGTCTCGATCTTGCTGCCCGAAAGTCCGTGATCGTCGCCGTTTCCGGCGGAAGCGATTCGACGGCGCTGCTCCTTTTGCTGAAATCCCATATTGATCGCGCCGCGTCTGCGACCCGGCCCGTCGCCGTCACGGTCGACCATGCGTTGCGGGAAGGTTCCGACAGGGAGGCCGCCGAGGTTGGCGCGCTGTGTGCACGGCTGGGTGTTGCTCACCGCATTCTGACCTGGTCGGGCGCAAAGCCGGCGACCGGCATTCCCGCGGCAGCGCGCGAAGCACGGCATGAGTTGCTGGCGAAGGCAGCGGACGCCGAGGGAACCGATCTCGTGCTGACGGGCCATACGGCGGACGACCAGGCAGAAACGGTGCTGATGCGGCAGGCGCGCGGCGGCGACGCTACAGAACGACGCGGCCTCGCCGGGATCGCGCCGGCTACACTGTACGATGGCAGGACATGGTTCGTGCGGCCTTTGCTTGGCGAGAGGCGCCTTGAGCTGCGCCGCTATCTTTCAGAGCGGAATATCGGCTGGATCGAAGATCCCACGAATCTGGATGATCGTTACGAGCGGCCGCGCCAGCGCAAGATGCTGTCCGGGCCGGGCGGGCAAGCGGCCATCGAGGATGCCTTGCAGCTGGCGACCACTGCGGCCCGAAAGCGGGGACAGGCGGGTCGTGAAGCGGCGATGCTCATCCGTGCACATGTCCAGCAAGCGGCTCCCGGACTGCTGCGGCTTTCGCCGGACTTCTTTCAAGGTGGCGAACGTCACGTCGCGATTTATGCACTGCGCATCCTGCTGGCGGTCGCTGGCGGTGCCGCGCAATTGCCCGACGAGACGCGCACGGCGGCGCTCCACGACCGCCTGTCGGCGGGCGGCTTCAAGGACACGCTCGCCGGCGTGCTGGCCGATGCCCGCAAGGCAGGCATCTTCCTGATGCGGGAACTGCGTGACCTGCCCAGCCGGGATGGTTCAGCGGGAGGCACGACCTGGGACGGGCGATACCGCATCGTTTCGGCAGCACACGATGCAGCGAGCAGGCCGGATGCGGCGCGACTTGCACCAGACGCTGTTCCCGAAAGCCTGCTGCGTCATGCCGCAGCCACATTGCCTGCGCCCGACGATGGCATCCTTGCCGTTCCGGTCGTTGCGCCGTGGGCGCGCTACCTGCCGTCCTTTGACCTCCCGCCAGCCCGCGCGGTGGCAGACCTGCTCGGCGCAACGGAAATTCCCGGCTCGCCTTTGCGCGGACACATTGAGAGTAAAGCTTAACCGCGACGGGCTGTAACGCTTGGCAACGCAAGGCATGGTCCCTATGTTAGGGCCACTTGAACATCACTCTGACGGGCGCCGGCTACCGGGCGCTGACGGGACACCTGATGAATCCGAACTACCGCAACCTGGCCCTGTGGGCGATCATTGCCGTTCTTCTGATCGCGCTGTTCAACCTCTTCCAGGCTCCGCAGCAGCGCGGTTCCTCGCGCGACATCGCCTATTCCGAATTCCTGACCGACCTCGACGCGGGACGCGTGAAGTCGGTGACCATCTCGGGCGATCGTATCAGCGGCACCTACAGCGACAATTCCACGGGCTTCCAGACCTATTCGCCAGGCGACCCGTCGCTGGTCAATCGCCTCGAGCAGAAGAACGTCACCATCAATGCGCGTCCGGAGACAGATGGCTCGGGCGGTATCGTGTCCGTCCTGCTGGGCTGGCTGCCGATGATTCTGATCCTCGGCGTCTGGATATTCTTCATGCGCCAGATGCAGTCGGGGTCGGGCCGCGCCATGGGCTTCGGCAAGTCCAAGGCCAAGTTGCTGACCGAAGCGCATGGCCGCGTGACCTTCGCCGACGTGGCAGGCGTGGACGAGGCCAAGCAGGATCTTGAGGAAATCGTCGAGTTCCTGCGCGACCCGCAGAAGTTCCAGCGGCTCGGCGGCAAGATTCCGCGCGGGGTGCTGCTCGTCGGCCCTCCCGGCACTGGCAAGACGCTGACTGCCCGCGCCGTCGCCGGCGAAGCCAACGTGCCATTCTTCACGATTTCGGGTTCGGACTTCGTCGAAATGTTCGTCGGCGTTGGCGCAAGCCGTGTCCGCGACATGTTCGAGCAGGCGAAGAAGAACGCGCCCTGCATCATCTTCATCGACGAAATCGACGCGGTCGGCCGCCATCGCGGCGCCGGCCTGGGTGGCGGCAATGACGAGCGCGAACAGACGCTGAACCAGCTTCTTGTCGAGATGGATGGCTTCGAGGCCAATGAGGGCGTGATCCTGATCGCCGCGACCAACCGTCCCGACGTGCTTGACCCCGCGCTGCTGCGTCCAGGCCGCTTCGACCGCCAGGTCGTGGTGCCCAACCCCGACGTCATCGGGCGCGAGAAGATCCTGAAGGTGCATGTCCGCAACGTTCCACTGGCCCCGAACGTCGACCTCAAGGTGCTGGCTCGCGGCACGCCCGGTTTCTCCGGAGCGGACCTGATGAACCTCGTCAACGAGGCGGCGCTGATGGCGGCGCGGCGCAACAAGCGCCTGGTTACCATGCAGGAGTTCGAGGACGCCAAGGACAAGATCATGATGGGCGCGGAGCGTCGCTCCAACGCCATGACGCAGGCCGAGAAGGAACTGACCGCCTATCACGAGGCAGGCCACGCCATCACGGCTCTGCATGTCCCGGCGGCCGATCCGCTGCACAAGGCGACCATCATCCCGCGCGGCCGCGCGCTCGGCATGGTCATGCAGCTCCCCGAGGGCGACCGCTACTCGATGAGCTACAAATACATGACGTCGCGTCTGGTCATCATGATGGGCGGCCGCGTCGCCGAGGAGATCAAGTTCGGCAAGGAGAACATCACCTCCGGCGCTTCCTCGGACATAGATCAGGCAACCAAGCTCGCCCGGGCCATGGTCACCCGCTGGGGCTTCTCCGAGAAGCTTGGGCATGTCTCCTACGGCGACAACCAGGAAGAGGTGTTCCTGGGCCATTCGGTCGCACGCACGCAGAACGTCTCGGAAGAGACCGCGCGTCTGATCGACACCGAAGTGCGCAAGCTCATCGATGAGGCCTACAAGGAGGCGCATCGCATCCTCAAGGACCATCGCGACGAGTGGCTTGCGATCGCCGAGGGACTGCTGGAGTACGAGACCCTGACCGGCGACGAGATCAAGTCGCTGATCGCCGGCGAAAAGCCAGCACGCGACCTTGGCGACGATACGCCGACCAGCCGCGGTTCCGCCGTGCCTAAGGCAGGCCATGGTGGCCGCAAGAAGAAGAGCGGTGGCGAGCCCGAAAGCGGCATGGAGCCGCAGCCGCAGGGCTGATCATCCGGACAACTGACAAATAACAAAAAGCGCCGCTAAACTGCGGCGCTTTTTTATTTGGCGATACGGCACACGGTAAAACAAAAAACCCGGCACGAGGCCGGGTTTTTTGTTTCAGACGTACCGAGAGGAAAGCTTAGCTTTCCTTGGGCGTCAGCACCTGACGGCCGCGATACATGCCGGTCTTGAGATCGATGTGGTGAGGACGGCGCATTTCGCCCGAGTTCTTGTCCTCGATGTAGGTCGGGGCCTTCAACGCGTCTGCCGAGCGGCGCATGCCACGCTTGGACGGCGAGGTTTTTCTTTTTGGCACAGCCATGGAAGTGCTCCAGTAATCCGTAAAAGACCCGGCAACCCTCGCGAAAGGGCCACTCTACAGGCCTATAGCTTCAGAAAGTGGCGTGTCCTTACACGCAGAAGCGTGTTTTGACCAGTGCCGACACGATTCTTTTTGCATGACCGCTACTGCAGGCAATCGACATAGCCGCCCGCGCGAGACGCCCTGCGCTCGATGAGGTTGGCAAGCCGCCTCAGGCCCGGACCCGGCTTGGCGGGATTGCGCGTGATGGGATTTGGCAGGGCGACGGTCAGAAGCGCCGCCTGCCTGGGCGTCAGATTCTTGGCCGACTTGCCGAAATAATGCTGCGCCGCCGCCTCGATGCCGTAAATGTTCGGCCCCCACTCCGCGATGTTGAGGTATATTTCCATGATCCGGCGTTTTGGCATCACGAGGTCCACATAGATCGCCAGAGGCAGTTCGACGACCTTTCGCACCGTCTCCAGCGGCCGGTGCCAGAGATAGAGGTTTTTCACCGTCTGCATGGTGATGGTCGACGCGCCGCGGGGCTTCTCGCCCGAAATGGCGTCATCGATCACCAGCTTGAGTTCCGCGAGGTCGATGCCGTAATGCGAGCAGAACTGCCCGTCCTCCGACATCACGACCGAATTCATCAGCACCGGCGCGATTTCGTCGAGCGGAACCCAGCGGCGGTCATAGCCCTGCAGGGTGACGAGGTCCTTGATCATCAATGTGGAGACAGGATGCACGAAGGACGGGATGTACAGGATCGTCAGCACTACGGGCGCCAGGATGAGGATCGCCACGACCCACAGGGCGCGACGTAGCCATCTGCTACTCCCGAACAAGCCCGCGGAGGCGCGCGTTCGCCCTGACGCCATGCCCGGCCTTTCGGTTTGACTATCCGCTTCGGTCACGCATCCACTCGCATGTCCCTTTGGAATAATGTCGCGCGCGCCGATACGCAACAGCAGGCGTCCGCTTTCAGGCGGCGCTTGACCCAGTCGGGCTTTGCCGTAAACGGTCGCTTGATGAAGTCCGCAGAAGCGTTCGAAGAGATACTGGACCTGCGCGCGCGAGCCGTCGAGCAGCTTCTCGACGGTTTGCTCGACGGACGCCTGCTGGCCGACGAGATCGCCCGGCCGGAAAGACTTCTCGAAGCGATGCGCTACGGCGTGCTGAATGGCGGCAAGCGCCTGCGGCCGTTCCTGGCGATCGAAAGCGCCGCACTGTTCGGCGCCGATCGCGGCGCAGCGCTGCGCGTTGCGGCCGCCGTGGAATGCGTGCATTGCTATTCGCTGATCCACGACGACCTGCCAGCGATGGACGACGACGATCTGCGTCGCGGCCGTCCGACCGTGCACCGGGCCTTCGACGAGGCGACCGCGATCCTTGCGGGCGACAGCCTGCTTACCTTCGCCTTCGACATCGTGGCCGACGAGGCGACAGCGCTTCCGGCCGAGCGCCGCGCGGCACTCGTGCTGGCGCTGGCGCGGGCGGCAGGCATTGGCGGCATGGCCGGTGGACAGGCGCTTGATCTGGAGGCGGAACGCCGGCGGCCCGACGAAAGGGGCATCATCACGCTGCAGGCGATGAAGACCGGCGCGCTTATTCGCTTCGCCTGCGAGGCAGGGGCAGTCGCCGCTGGCGCGTCGTCCGCCGATCGCGAGCGACTGGCGGAATTCGGCTCTGCCATCGGACTTGCCTTCCAGCTTGCCGACGATCTGCTCGACGTGACCGCCGATGCCGCGACGGTGGGAAAGGCCACCGGCAAGGACGCCGTAGCCGGCAAGGCGACGCTGGTCGGTCTTCATGGCATCGACTGGGCACGGTCCCAGCTTGGGGGCCTCGTATCGCAAGCACGGCGGTTGCTGGAGCCTTACGGCGACGCAGCGGAGCCGCTTGCCTCGGCGGCAGATTTCATCGCCCATCGCAAGCGCTGACCTGGCGCTCCATTCGCGAAATATTAATTCAAATACAGCCTAATCCGGACATTCTCTTTCGGCGCACATGTTCGGGGTATGCGCTTGTCCGGCCAGACATCCTTTATCCGTTTCATACGGCTCCGCTACCTGTCGGGCTTGCTTGTCCTTGCCGCCGCCTTTGGCGTCATCGTCTTCGCGATGAACCGCGCCAACTCGTTCCGTTACGAAGTTGACGCGGTATCAGTCGATCTGTCCGGTCTCATGCAGGATCTGCGCCGCGCCGAAGCCTTTGCAGGACAGGCGATGGCGAACTGGCGGCCGGGGACGCAAGAGGCGCTTGCCGTCGCGGCGCAAGGCCATGTCGCAAGGCTCGACGTCGCGATCAGCGATCTCGACGCACGCGTCGACACCTTGAAGGGCAGCCTGTCGGCGGCGGCCCTAAGCGACCTGCGGTCTGCTTCGATCAACGGCGATCTGTTCTGGTCCGCGCGCGACATGGTGCGCAATCTCGGCGTGTTGGCCACGGCACAATCCATAGGGGATTCCACCTACCGGGAAATCCGCAACCAAAGCGAACTTTTCGCGCAGCCGATGCTGACGCGGGCACGCGACGCCTTCGAGCAGGAACGGAGAAGGGCCGAGAACCATGCCCGCGCGTTGCTTGGCTGGTCAACGCTGGCGCTTATGCTCGTGATGGCAGGCGTTGCCTGGTGGTTGTTCCGTCCGATGGAAAAGGCGATCCAGCAGGCGTTCGCGCAATCAACGCAGGCCCTGTTTCGCGCCGAGGCGGCGGATCGGGCGAAGTCCGAATTCCTCGCCAACATGAGCCATGAGATCCGTACGCCGATGAATGGCGTGCTCGGCATGGCGGAGCTCCTCGCGCGAACCGACCTGACGCCGCGCCAGAAGACCTTTACCGACGTCATCACCAAGTCCGGCAATGCGCTGATGACTATCATCAACGACATCCTGGACTTCTCGAAGATCAATGCCGGACAGCTGACGCTCGACCGCGAGCCGTTCCGGCTGACCGAGGCGGTCGAGGATGTCGCCGCGCTGATGTCGGCGCGTGTCGCGGAAAAGAATCTCGAACTCATCGTGCGTATCGACCCGCGTCTACCCGCTTCCGTCGTCGGGGACATCGGGCGCTTCCGACAGATCATCACCAATATGGTGGGCAATGCGGTGAAGTTCACCGAGAAGGGCCATGTGCTGGTCGACGTGTCAGGCGAAACCACAGATGGCGTCATCCAGCTCAAGGTGCGCGTCGAGGACACCGGCATCGGCATACCGGCGGACAAGCTCGCATCGGTGTTCGACAAATTCGCACAGGTCGACAGCTCCTCGACGCGCAGGCATGAGGGGACCGGTCTGGGGCTCGCAATCGCCGCGCGGCTGGTCGACCTCATGGGTGGCAGGATCGGCCTCGAGAGCGAATTCGGCCACGGCTCGACGTTCTGGTTCACTGCGCCGCTTCCTGTACACGATGCGCCCGAGGCACAAGCGCCTGTGCCCGTCGACGTGACCGGAGCGCGGGTGCTCGTCATTGACGACAATGCGATCAACCGCGAAATCCTCCTGGAGCAACTTCGCAGCTGGGGCTTCGACTGCGCGGCGGCGGAGTCCGGAGCTATCGGGCTCGCCTTCCTCGATCGCGCGGCACAACTGGGTGCTACTGTCGACTGCGTCGTGCTCGATTACCAGATGCCGGGCATGAGTGGCGCTGACGTCGCCAAGGCCATCGCCTCTGACTCGCGGACTTCGGCGATCCCGGTTGTGCTGCTGACCTCTGTGGACCAGATCGACTTCAGCCGTCTGGTGGTCGACTACGGCATTGCAGCCCACCTGACCAAGCCCGCCCGCTCGGCGGCCCTTCTTGGCACAGTGGTCGGTGCGATCCAGAAGGCCCGGAACCAGACTGAGCGCTCGAAATTCACGCGCGAACCTGCCGATGTCGTGCCCCTCGCGGTGGAACGGACGGGCGCAGAGGCGACGGCGACGAACTCCGTGCGGCTGGATATACTGGTTGCCGAGGACAACGACGTTAACCAGCTGGTGTTCGCGCAAATCCTTTCAGGGCTGGGCCTCAGTTACCGGATCGCCCCCAACGGACGAACTGCCGTGGAAATGCATCGCGCCTTCAAACCGCGGCTCGTGCTGATGGATGTCTCGATGCCGGAACTCAACGGGCTCGAGGCGACCATCGCCATCCGCAAGGCGGAGGAGGGCACTGGCGAGCGCACGCCGATCATCGGCGTCACCGCGCATGCGCTGAAAGGCGACAGCGAGAAATGCATCGAGGCTGGCATGGATGACTATCTGCCGAAGCCGATCTCGCCAAACAGGCTGAGCGGCAAGATCGCCACATGGCTGGGCGAGGCGGAAATGGCCAGAACTGCCTGACCCGGTTTACCGGTTGCGCATGACCACGCAGGCCCCGCCTGCCTGACGAAGCCGGTCGCAGATCTTGTCGGCCTCCTTGCGCGACTCCGCGCCGATGCGCACGGCATAGATGCCGCGCGGCACCCGGGCCGACCGTACCCGGCTGACGACCGGATCGTGCCCGGCCAGCAAAGCGGAAAAGCGTCCCTTCACCCTCTGCCACTGGCGGATGGCCGCGTTGCGCCTGGTGTTGCCGGCAACCTGGATGCCCCAAGGCTTGGTGTGAATGGAGGACATGGCGACGACCGCGCTCATCGTCACGGGAAGGTTGCGGCAGGCCTTGGCGAAGGCGACAGTCGGATGCAGCGGCTGCACTGTGCCGGCGTAGGAGGCCTCGGCAAAGACATCGGCCGGCTCGCCCATGATATCGAGCACGTAATTCTCGGTTTCCAGCGGCAGGAACCCACCGGAGGAAAGCCAGCGCGACACCCGGCCCTCGCCCGCATTGTAGGCAGCGGAGGCAAGCCCGAGATTGCCGAAGCGGCCCTTCAGCTCGCTCAGATATTTCGCCGAGGCGGGAAGAGCCTTTTCGATGTCGAAACTGTCGTCGAGGCCGCGCATGGCGGCCGTTCCGGGCATGAACTGGGCGATGCCTTCGGCGCCGGCAGGGCTGACGGCCCGGGGGTCGAAGCGGCTCTCCTTGAAGATCAGCCGGGCGAAGTAATCCTTCGGTATGCCGTTCCTGTCGGCCTCCCGCTCCAGCAAGGTGCAAATCCGGCCGATGGTGACGGGGAGCGAGCGGCCGGGCGGATCGGCCAACGTCGGGGCGGCCGTAACCAGTTGCAAGGCGGCGAGCGCCAGCCCGGTAAAGGCAACAGTCGTCCTGTGGACGACCGGCATCCTACTCGGCCGCCGCCCTGCCGCGCCCGAAGCGCTGCTCGATATAGTCGGCCACCATCTTCTGGAAATCCGCCGCGATGGCCGGGCCGCGCAGCGTCGCAGCCTTCTTGCCGTCGATGAAGACGGGTGCGCTCGGCGTCTCGCCGGTTCCGGGGAGCGAGATGCCGATGTCGGCATGCTTGGACTCGCCGGGGCCGTTGACGATGCAGCCCATCACCGCGACCTTCAGGACCTCGACGCCGGGATATTTTTCCCGCCAGACCGGCATGCTGCGGCGGATGTCATCCTGGATGGTCTGCGCTAATTCCTGGAAAACGGTCGATGTCGTCCGCCCGCAGCCAGGGCAGGCTGCGACGATCGGCACGAACTGCCGGAAGCCCATGGTCTGCAGCAGTTCCTGCGATACCTGCACTTCGCGCGTCCGGTCGCCGCCGGGCTCCGGTGTCAGCGAGATGCGGATCGTGTCGCCGATACCCTGCTGCAGCAGGATGCCCATCGCGGCAGAGGAGGCGACGATGCCCTTGGAGCCCATGCCGGCCTCGGTAAGGCCGAGATGCAGCGCGTGATCCGAACGCCGTGCCAGTTCGGTATAAACCGCGACGAGATCCTGCACGCCGCTGACCTTTGCCGACAGGATGATCCGGTTTCGCGGCAGGCCGATCTGCTCGGCCATCTCGGCCGAAAGCAGTGCCGACTGCACGATGGCTTCGTACATGACCTGCACGGCGGTCAGCGGCGAGCCCTGGCTCTGGTTCTCATCCATCAGGCGCGTGAGCAGTTCCTGATCGAGCGAGCCCCAGTTGACGCCGATTCGAACCGGCTTGTCGTGGCGGATGGCCATTTCCACGATGTCGGCAAACTGCCGATCGCGCTTTTCCCTGAAGCCGACATTGCCGGGATTGATGCGGTATTTCGCCAGCGCCTTGGCGCAGTCGGGATGGTCGGTCAGCAGCTTGTGGCCGATATAGTGGAAGTCGCCGACCAGCGGGACATGGACGCCCAGCCGTTCGAGCCTGTCGCGGATGCGCGGCACGGCTGCAGCCGATTCATCGCGGTCGACGGTGATGCGCACGATCTCGGAGCCTGCCCGGTGCAGGGCGGCGACCTGCGCCACGGTCTGGTCGATGTCGGCCGTGTCAGTGTTGGTCATCGACTGAACGACGACGGGCGCGTCCCCGCCGACCATCACGCCGCCAACGTCGACACCGACCGAGCGCCTGCGCGGGAAGGGCAAGGAGAAGTATCCGGTCATAAACTATCCGGTCCTGCCGGCCTCATGAACGTTTCGCGCATGAGGTGGAGGACCGTGCCTCGCTTGTCAATGCCCAGCAAGGTCACAAGAAGAAGGGCCCGACAAGCGGGCCCTTCCAACGCGGTTTCAGGTGTTTACTGAGCCGGAGCGGGCTCGGCCGGTGCAGGAGGAGGCTCAGCCGGGGCTGGAGCGCTCGACTCGGGCGCAGGCGCAGTCGGGTCAGCCGGTGCCGCGGGGGCCGTCGCATCCGGCGCGGGGGTTACCGGATCAGCCGGCGCAGTCGGTGCCGTTGCGTCAGGTGCCGGGGCTGCTGGAGCGGGCGTTGCCGGCTCGGTTGTCGTTACCGCAGGCTCACCGGGAGCCGGCGGGGCATTCTGCGAGCCCGGTGCGAAGACGAAATAGGCGATCACAGCGAGTACGAGAATGATCGCGGCGATCATCACGCTGCTCCCGCCGCTGCGGGTTTCAACCCGGTTCACTACGCGAGGATCATTTGCCGGGTTTCTAGCACCGGGCGTAACCGGGTCGGCGGCAGGCGGAATTGGATTAAGCGGATCGGCGTTACGGGCTTCGTCGCGCGGATCGGGCATGCGAACTGGATTGGCCATGGCGATTCCTCCGTCGTTTGGTCCGGGAAGAACGCGCCAATTCCAATTAAGTTTCACACCAACGTGACAGGCGCTCCGCATATTGTGGCTGCGGTCCCTTAGGCGTACCGCTCCATGCCGAGCCCGGCGATGTCTATATCGGGCGTCCGGTTGCTCATGATGTCGGCCAGAATCTTGCCTGAGCCGCAGGCCATGGTCCAGCCGAGTGTGCCGTGGCCGGTGTTGAGGAAGAGATTGGGGTAGCGCGTCCTGCCGATGATCGGCGGCCCGTCGGGGGTCATCGGCCTCAGGCCGCACCAGAAGGACGCCTTCGATACGTCGCCACCATCGGGAAACAGGTCCTGAACCGACTTTTCGAGCGTGGAACGCCGCGATTCGTGCAGAGTCAGGTCGAAGCCCGAAATCTCGGCGGTACCACCGACCCTTATGCGGTCGCCAAGCCGCGTTATCGCAACCTTGTAGGTCTCGTCCATGACCGTCGAGACCGGCGCGGCATCGGCGTTGGTGACCGGAACCGTGATCGAATAGCCTTTCACCGGATAGACCGGAGCCCAGATCTGGCGCTTGTGCAGCCAGCGCGCCGAGTAGCTGCCGAGGGCGACCACATAGGCATCGAACGATTCCCGATTGCCGCCAATCTTGACGGAGCGGATTTCAGCGTCGGTCTTCGTATTGTGATAGAGCCGCGCGCTCTCCTCTCCGAAACGGAAGGTGACGCCACGCTCCTTGCAGATCGCGGCCAGCCGCTCCGTGAAAAGCTTGCAATCGCCTGTCTCGTCCTGCGGCAGGCGCAGACCGCCGGCAATCTTGCCGCTGACCCGCGCCAGCGCCGGTTCCGCCGCGATGCAGCCGGCGGCGTCGAGCATTTCGAAGGGCACACCAAACTGCTTGAGCACCTCGATGTCCTTGCTGGTGCCGTCGAGTTGCGCCTGCGAACGGAAGAGCTGGAGCGTACCCTGGCTGCGTTCGTCATAGCTGATGCCGGTCGTCTCGCGCAGTGCCCGCAGGCAGTCGCGGCTGTATTCGGCGATCGGCACCATGCGCGCCTTGTTGACCGCATAGCGGGCGGAGGTGCAGTTGCGCAGCATCTGGAACAGCCATACCCACATGGCCTTCTCCAGGCGCGGGCGCACGACCAGAGGGCCATGCTTCATGGTCAACCATTTGATCGCCTTCAACGGCACTCCGGGACCGGCCCAGGGCGATGCATAGCCGGGCGAAATCTCGCCGGCATTGCCGAAGCTGGTTTCCATGGCCGGGCCGACCTGCCGGTCGATGACGGTCACGTCGTGGCCGGCCTCGTTCAGATAATAGGCGGTGGTCACCCCGATGACGCCGGCCCCAAGCACCACGACCTTCATCTTGCCGATCCCCACGCCTTTGCCGTCATGTCCCGATCGACGACGCCATTTTCGAGGATCCGGTGGAACCGTCCTCCGAGGCCCGTCAATACCTCATAGCCGATGGTGCCCGCGATCGCTGCCAGATCGTCGACCGTCTGGTGCGGCCCGATGAGTTCGACCAGCTCGCCGGCCACTGGCCGCCCCGGCGGCAAGGCAGATATGTCGAGCACGATAGAGTCCATCGAAACGCGACCGGCGAACGGAAGCCTGATGCCGTCCAGCCAGGCAGCGGCGCCCGCCCTGCGCGGCCAGCCGTCGGCATAGCCGATCGCGATTGTGGCCGTCCGCAACGGCGTCGTCGTCCGGTAGGCGTGGCCGTAGCCGATGCCGATATCAATGGCCAGTTCGCGTGTCTGGATGACTTTCGCCTGCAGGCCGACAACCTGCCGCATCGGATTGTCCTGTCCGGGCGTCGGGTTGACGCCATAGAGCGCCGCACCCGGCCGTACGAGATCGTACTGGAAATCGGTGCCGAGGAAGATGCCGGAAGAGTTGGCGAGTGAAGCGGGAGCGTCCGGCAAAAGACGACGCAGCTCCTCAAAGGCGGAGCGCTGCATGCCGTTTATCGGGTTCTGCGCTTCGTCGGCGCAGGCGAGATGGCTCATCACCAGCCTGAGGTCGAGCCCGTCAAAGGCGCTGGGCGCGATAGCCCGCACTTCCGACGGGGCCATGCCGAGCCGCGACATGCCGCTGTCTACCTGGATGGCGACCGGCAGGGGGCCGTGACGCCGCGAAGCAGCCTGCCACGCCAGGAGCTGCTCCGTGCTGTTGGCAACGGCTATCAGCCCGGCCCGTGCGCAAGCTTCCTCGGCTCCGGGATAGACGCCGTTCAGGATGTAGATGTCCGGCTGTGGTCCGAGCGCAGTGCGCAGTTCCAGCGCCTCTGCGGGATGGGCGACGAAAAACGCCCGGCAGCCTTCGGACGCGAGGGCATTGCAGATATCGGCCGCCCCCAGCCCATAGCCGTCAGCCTTTACGACCGCTGCGCATTCAGCGCCGGAAAGTCGCGCGCCAAGGCGACGGTAATTATCCCGGATGGCCTGCAGATCGATTGTGAGGATGGCGCCGGTTGCGGCGGAATCCGAGGGTGTTGAGGGTACGGCCACTTTGTTGTCTGCGAATGCCCCTTGTTCGCAACAATCAATAGCTCGTAGATGCTAGTTCTGCAAGATATCACCGAGGTAAACTGTGACGTTGCAATAATATGCCGAATATGTGAATCTGTACAGCGAAATCTTGTGGTTCACGGGAATGACTAGGTGGTGCCTTGCAAAAAATGCCGGGTGTGCGTCATGCTCCCGTGAGCGGGGCGTCCCCGTAGCGCCAAGACGTCACGCGGTCCCATGTCCGCTTTAGGCGTATGAGAAACCGTGCCCTAGGCGGCCAGATGCCGGAATGCCGCGACGACCTCGTCATAGACCTTCTTCTTGAACGGCACGACGAGGCCGGGCAGGTCGGCCATGCCACGCCAGTCCCATCCATCGAACTCGGCGGTATGGCCGCCGGGAGGCGGGTCGATCCTGATTTCCGAGACATCGCCGAGAAAGCGGAAGGCGAACCATTTCTGGGTCTGGCCGCGATATTTTCCCTTCAGCGCGATCCCGATGAGGTGGGCGGGCAGGTCGTAGTTTATCCAGCCGGGAGCCTCCGCGATCAGCTCGACGCTCTCCATCCCGGTTTCTTCGTAAAGCTCGCGGCGGGCGGCAGGCAGCGGGTCCTCGCCCTTGTCGATGCCGCCCTGCGGCATCTGCCACAGATGCTCGGCGCCTTCCATCTCGCCCTGCGGTTCGGCGATGCGGTGTCCTACCCAGACATGGTTTTGCCGGTTAAGCACCATGATGCCGACGCAGGGGCGGTAGGGCAGGGATTGCGGATCGACGGGCTTCTTCTTCGGCACGTTAGCCCTTCTCGGGGTCGATTGCGATGGCCGACACCGGAACGATCTCGATGCCGCGTTTCTTGGCCTCCGCCACCCATGAAGTGACGGTATCGACCGTCATGTCGAAGGCCGAGCCGGTGCCGAGCGCGAAGCCTTTCGCTCTTGCGGTGGCTTCCAGTTGGTCGAGCTTCTTGAGGATGGCGCCGCGCTCGCGCTCGCCATCGATGATCGCATCGCCGGCGGCAAAGGGCACCTTGTCCTTCAAGGCAAGGTCGGGCGCGACGGTACGCGCCGTCGACCCATCGTCGAGATAGAGCAGGCCGCGCTTGCCGAGCTCGGCCATGACGGGAGCCATCGCATTGGGGTCACCGACGAACCTGGCACCCATGTAGTTCATGATGCCGGTGTAGTTGGTGGTGCGCGCAAGTGTCCACTGCAGCCGTTCGATGTTCTCTTCGGGCGATGCGTCGACAGTGAGCGTGTTGCGACCGGGATCGATGTTCGGATAGTCGAAGGGCTCCAGCGGTGCCTGGATCAGGATTTCGTGACCCTTGCGGCGCGCCGCCTGCATCCAGCGGCCGATGGAATTGCCCTGGCTGGCGAAGGCGAGTGTCACCTCGGCGGGCAGCTTCTCGATCGCCTCCTGCGTGCCGGTCTGCGATACGGCAAGGCCGCCGATGACGATCGCAACGCGCGCGCCGCGCGCGCCCGACCATGGCCTTGCGTAGACGTCGAACGGACGGCGTCCGTCGGCCGCGCGGATCGGCAGCGGTCCGTTTTGGCTCTCTTCGATCAATGCGCGGTCGGGCATATGCGCCACCCTGAGATCCTGCCCGACGGCGGACGGGTCGCGGATGACGATCACGCCGCTGCCCGTCTGGTTCTCCTCGGGGTTGACGCGGATGATCGATGGACCGCCCTTCTTCGGCTCGGTGGCCGGTTTGGCTGCGGCTACGTCGACAGGTGGCTGTGGAGCGACTTCGGCCGGTTGCGGTACGGAGGTCACCGTAACCGAGGGGTTGCGGAAAGGCTGTTCGCGCAATGCGACTGCCGCCGAGGCAGCGATGACCGCGGCAATGCCTGCGCCCAGCGCGATCGCACCCGTCGATGGCAGGAAACTTCGGGACGACGCGGATGTCCGCTTCGTCTGTCCCAGCGGACGCTCGATGTCCTTCGTCAGATGCGTCACCTTCGATCCCGCGGTTCGGCTCCCTTGTCGGAAGTCCTTGAATCAAACTGCCGGAACCTTCCGGTCCCGGCAGGACGCATTGACACTATACTTTATGGCTGGCGCGAACCTTACTGGTTCATCACCGCTTTGTCTGGATTCGGCGGGAAGGCCGGATTGGTCTTCACGCCGCGAAGCAGGTCGAGCGCGTAGCCGAGCTGCACGTCGTCCTTGGGATCCGGCGGCACGTAGGCGGCCGAACCCGAGCCTTCATCGCTTTCCTCTACGCCCTTGATGTGGCCCTTCAAATCAGACTCGCCACGGGTAACGTCACGACCCTCCAGATCTTCAGGCAACGGCTGCTCGACCTTGATGTCAGGCGAGATGCCCTTGCCCTGGATCGATTTCCCGGCCGGCGTGTAATAGAGCGCCGTGGTCAGACGCAGTGCGCCGTTTTCCGACAACGGGATGATCGTCTGCACCGAACCCTTGCCGAAGGATGTCGTGCCGAGCACGGTTGCCCGGCGATGATCCTGCAGGGCACCAGCGACGATCTCGGAGGCGCTGGCGGAACCGCCGTTGACGAGCACGATCAGCGGCTTGCCGTCGATGTCGTCGCCGGCCCGCGCATCGAAACGCGAAACGTCCTTCGGGTCGCGACCACGCGTCGAGACGATCTCGCCGCGATCGAGGAAAGCGTCGGAGACGCTCACCGCCTGGTCGAGCAGACCGCCCGGGTTGAGGCGCAGGTCGAGCACGTAGCCCTTCAGCTTGTCGTCCGGAACCTGTTCCTTGATCTTGGCGATCGCATCCTCAAGGTCGTCATAGGTCTTCTCGGTGAAGGACGTGATCTTCATGTATCCGACATCGTCCTCGACGCGGTACTTCACTGCCTTCACCTTGATGATGTCGCGAACCACGGTGATGTCGATCGGCTTGTCGGAGCCTTCGCGAAGGATCGTCAGCTTGATCGGCGTGTTGACCAGACCGCGCATCTTCTCGACGGCATCATTGAGCGTCAGGCCGCGCACTTCCTCGCCATCGATCTGGGCGATGTAGTCGCCAGCGCGCACACCGGCCTTCGCGGCGGGCGTGTCGTCGATCGGCGTGATCACCTTCACGAGTTCGTTTTCCATCGTGACTTCGATGCCGAGCCCGCCGAACTCGCCTTTGGTCTGCACCCGCATGTCCTTGGCGGCTTCCGGGTTCATGTAGGACGAGTGGGGGTCGAGCGAGGTCAGCATGCCGTTGATGGCATTCTCGACCAGCGACTTCTCGTCCGGCGGCGTCACGTACTGTGCGCGCACCCGCTCGAAGATATCGCCGAAGATGGCAAGCTGCTTGTAGGTATCGGAGCCTGCCGCGTTGGCCGTAGAACCTGGCGCTCCGTAGACGAGGCTCATGGCCGAGGCTCCCATCAGGGCGCCTGCGAGCAGAAGCGACACTTTACGTACCATTTGCTGTCCTTCCAGACTGCCGGTCCGCCCACCACGGGGCAGGATCGACGGGTTTTCCATCTTTTCGGAACTCCACGTAGAGTTCCGCAGAAGCATTTCCAAGAGTCTCCGCCGAGGCGCTCGCGACCCTGGCCTCACCCATCGCGCCGATCGGTTCGCCTGCCAACACGGCCTGCCCCGACACGACACTGATTCTGCTCATCCCGGCCAGAACGATATGATAGCCGTCCCCGGCGTTCAGGATCAAGAGTTGTCCATAAGAACGGAATGGCCCCGCATAAAGAACGCTCCCGTCAGACGGTGAGGTGACGATTGCTCCCGATTGTGTCGCAACCATGTCGCCCTGCATCACGCCGCCGTTACCGTCATCGCCAGCGAAACGGCGCACGAAACGCCCGGAAACCGGCAGGTCCAGCTGTCCGCGCAGCGATGCGAAGGAGACGCTCGGCGCCAGCTGATTCTCCTCGGGAACCGGCAGCGTGGCCAACTCGTCGGTCTGGCGACGACGCTCGGCTTCAGCCAACCGCGCCTTCTGCGTCTCGTCCATCTGCTTTTCTAGGGCGGCGACGAGTTCCTTCAGGGTTTTCGCCTTGCCGGCGAGTTCGGCCGCGCGGTCCTTCTCCGTGATAAGCGCCGTCTCCTGCTCGACCTGCAGACGCTGCTTCTCCTGCACGAGAAGCTCCAGCCGGTTCTTTTCCGCAAGCTGTTCGGAGAAGGCCGCGGCCAGACGGCCGCGCTCGTCCTCGATCGAGGCTGCGATGCGCGAAAGCTCGGTGAGGTCGGCGACCAGCGCCTCGGTCTCCTTGCGCAGGCCGGGCACGACTGCTCCCAGCATTATGGCGCTGCGCACGGAGGCCAGCGCATCGTCCGGCGTCACCAAAATGGCTGGCGGTGGGTTGAGGCCCATGCGCTGGAGCGCGCCCAGCACTTCGGCGAGAACCGCGCGACGGGCGGCGAGCGACGCCTTGATCCCGTCTTCCTGCGTTTTCAGCGCCTCGACGCGGCCGGTGATATCCTCGATGTCCTGGCTCAGCTTGCGTTCGGTCTTGGCCGACTGGATGAGCGCGGCGGTAATCGAGGCGCTATCCTTCTTGATCTTGGCGATGTCAGCAGCCAGGGAGGCGCGACGCTCTTCCGAAAGGGTGATTTCGCGAGCGACGCGGTCGTATTCGGCGCGCTGCTCGTTCATCTCGCGCCATTCGATGGTCGCGGACTGCGCGGCGGCGGCAAGCGGAAATGACGGGATGGAGGCGAGCGACAACGCCATCGCGAGGCCGCGCCACCAACCGATCCGTTCTCCTTGCGAAGCCGTCATCCGTCTCGAAATCCGCAGCGCAGCCTGCCCGCGCGCCGAAACACAGATCCTAGCGGCCGCTTCGTTAACGAAGCATCAACCATGCGTGCCGGTTCGATCCGCATCGCACGGGATTTTGTCGGAAATCAGCAGGGCTTGGACAGACCGCAGATCAACTGCGGTGATAGGGATGGCCGGAGAGGATCGTGGCGGCCCGATAGAGCTGCTCGCCGAGCATGATGCGCACCATCTGGTGCGGCCATGTCTGCGCGCCGAAGGAGAGGACCAGATCGGCGGTTTCGCGCAGCGACTGATCGTGTCCGTCAGGCCCGCCGATCGCGACGACCAGCGACCGCCGCCCGCCATCGCGAAAAGCAGCGATGCGATCGGCGAAGTCCTGCGAGGTGATGTTCCTGCCGCGCTCGTCGAGCAGGATGAGCGCACCGCCCGAAACATGCTGCCTGAGCCGTTCGCCTTCCTCGCGCTTGCGCTCGGCGGCCGACTGCGCGCGGCTTTCCGGGACTTCAGTGACGCCCGCAAATTCGAGGCCCAACGCCGGACCGCTTTTCGAGAAACGCTCGACGTAGCGGTCGGCAAGCTCCTTCTCGGGGCCGGATTTCATGCGGCCCACGGCAAATAGGGAAATCTTCATCTGTCCACTGGCCCAGTTCCACGCCGCAAAAGGCTATATCGAAACCGGGACGGTTCCGAAATTGCTTCCTGGTCGGACGTTGGACCAATCCTGACGGACCGGTCCCGGCGGCCTAGTGGATCGTCTCTTCCTCGAGGTCCAGAGCCTGCCACATCTTCTCGATGTTGTAGAACTCGCGGATTTCGGGGCGGAAGACGTGCACGATCACGTCGCCGGCATCGATGAGCACCCAGTCCGCGCCGGACAGGCCCTCGACCCGCGCGTTGCCGAGCCCGGCATCCTTCAGCGCCTTCAACAGGTGCTCGGAGACGGCGGCGACATGGCGGTGCGAACGGCCTGACGCGACGACCATGTAGTCGCCGAGACTGGATTTGCCCTGAATGTCGATGGAGACGATGTTTTCGGCCTTGGAGTCTTCCAGACTGGCAAGGACTGTTTGTAGGGCGCGGGACGAAGCGTCACTACCGCCTAACCCGGCCGGCGAAGGCAGAATTTCCGCCTTCTTCCGTAATGCTGTTCTCAGTGTCTTTCCTTTCACGACAGAACAACTGCCGGCGCAAATCAGCCGGCACCCCGAAGATAGGCAGAGTTGCATTGCAGTTTCAAGACGGCAGCCTCACGCTCTCGTCCTCCGTCGGGAACGCCAGGTCGACCGGCAAGGGCGCCTGTGCCGTCATGGGCGCAAAGTTGCCGGTTTCCTCCGCAGGGACCGCCCGTGTCGTCTTCACCCGCCACGCCACAAACAACGCAAAGACAAGCGCGATCGAGATCGCCACGTAGATGAAAGACTGAGTGCCAAACCTGGCGGTTAGCACGGTCCCGACCGCGGGGGTGACAAATCCTGCCACCGACCAGGCAAAAAGCAGTGTCGAAGACAGAGCGACCAGATCCTCCTTGGAGGCGCGGTCGCTCGCATGAGCGCTCGAGAGCGAGTAGATCGATTCGGACGCGCCGCTCCAAACCAGATAGATCGCGAGAATGACGGCGAGGGGCGCCGAATCAAGCTGGGCTGCAACGATGCCAGTGACCACGACCAGCAGCGAAGCCGCGATCAGCACATAACGGCGATCCGTCCTGTCGGAGATCCAGCCGAAGGGGAGCTGGAGCAGCAGCGTGCCGAGCGGCATGGCGAACATCAGCGCCGCTACCTCGTGTTGCGCGAAGCCCTTTGCGGTCGCGTGGATTGGCGCAAAGCCGGCTATCATCATCGACAGCCCGCCTACCGCGAACATGCCCATCACCCCGACCGGCGAAATCTGCCACGATCGGCGAAGCGCGACGGAGGCTGCCTGCGGGGCCGGCGGCTGGGCAAGACGGGTCATTCCGACCGGAAGCATGGAAAGCGCGGTAAAGACGATCCCGATCAGGGGAGCCTGCGCGGAATGCAGGTCAAGTCCGCCCATCATCAGCGACCCCAGTCCCATGGCGACGATGTAGCTGACGTAAAAGACCGCCATCACACGTCCTCGGATCGCGTTGCCGACGGCGTCGTTCAGCCAGCTCTGCGCGACTATGAATAGCGCGCACATGCCGAAGCCATAGATCGCGCGCGCGGCAATCCAGAGAATGGGATGGACGTCGGCCGCAACGCCGGCGTTCGACAGGACGATCAAGGCGGACAGGACCATGTAGGCGCGGGCATGCCCGATGCGGCTGACGATTGCGCCCGTAAGCAGGCACCCGGCGATCCCGCCCGCCGCCAGGCCGGTGAGGATGCTTCCCGACCATGTCGGGTCAAAGCCCTCCGCCCCGAGGCGCACGGGGATGTAGGCGAACATCAGACCGTTGCCGATGGCAATCAGCGTCATCGACAGGATGACGGAGGCAGTCGCCACGATCATGCGCGGCGACTGCCTTGCGGCGTCGGATGAACTCATATGGGCGGAAGCTTTGGCGTCCATCCGGCGAGATTGCCTGTCCCGCGTGTTTTACGTAGCGGCAAAAGCGACATTTGCGATGGCCAGATAGACAGCTACCGGACCGATGCCGGCCAAACGGCCGGATCAGTCAGGCGAGGGGGGCGGGTCCCGATCCCTCAGACGAGAAACTTCGCGATGATCGCGTCGCCCATCGCCACGGTGCCGATCTCGGTCATTCCCTCCGACATGATGTCCTTCGTGCGCAGGCCGGCGTCGAGGACCGATGCGATGGCGGCGTCGAGCCGGTCGGCTTCCTCGATCATGTTGAAGGAGTAGCGCAGGCACATGCCGAAGGAAGCGAGCATGGCGATCGGATTGGCGATGCCCTGCCCGGCGATGTCGGGCGCTGAGCCGTGGACCGGCTCGTAGAGCGCCTTGCGCTTGCCGGTCTTGGCGTCTGGTGCGCCGAGCGATGCCGATGGCAGCATGCCGATCGATCCCGTGAGCATGGCGGCGATATCCGAGAGCATGTCGCCGAATAAATTGTCGGTGACGATGACGTCGAACTGTTTCGGCCACCGCACGAGCTGCATGCCGCCGGCGTCGGCCAGCATGTGGTCAAGCTTCACGTCGGAATATTTCGCCTTGTGCGTGGCGGTCACCACCTCGTTCCAGAGCACGCCGGACTTCATGACGTTGCGCTTTTCCATCGAGGTGACGTGGTTCTTGCGCGTGCGCGCCAGCTCGAAGGCGACGCTGGAAATGCGTTCGATCTCAAAGGTGTCGTAGACCTGCGTGTCGATGGCGCGCTTCTGGCCGTTGCCGAGATCGGTGATCGTCTTTGGCTCGCCGAAGTAGACACCGCCGGTCAGTTCCCGGATGATGAGGATGTCGAGTCCTTCCACCACGTCCTGCTTCAGCGAGGAGGACGCGGCGAGCGCCGGGTAGCAGATGGCCGGACGGAGGTTCGCAAACAGCTCCAGATCCTTGCGCAGGCGCAGCAGGCCGGCCTCGGGGCGGACCTCGTAGGGCACGCTGTCCCACTTGGGACCCCCGACTGCGCCGAACAGCACTGCGTCGGCGGCGAGCGCCTTTGCCATGTCTGCTTCGGAGATCGCCTGGCCGTGCGCGTCGTAGGCGCAGCCGCCGACCAGGCCTTCCTCGGTCTCGAAGCCGCTGCCGAGCTTGTCGTTCATGGCGGCGATGAGTTTCTTGACCTCGCCCATGGCCTCGGGACCGATGCCGTCGCCGGGAAGGAGGAAAAGCTTCTTCGATGCCATGAAACGCCCCTGTGCGTCTGAAAATGAACGGGTGGCCAAAACAGGTGCCTTGCTAAACGCCCGGCGGGGGACGCGCAAGGGTCAAAACCCGCGGCGTCGCAACCATTCCGCAACGACGGGAACATCCGCATCGGCAAGATCATGGCCGGCCTCGACGATGACTCCTTCGACCGACGCGCCACCGTCGCGCAGGGTGGCGGCAAGGGTCGCGCCACCATCACGGAAAGGGTCGGCCGAGCCGAGGACGGCCAGAACGTTTACACTGGCGAGATCGGGCGCAGGTGCGTCTTCCAGCACCTGAGCCGGTCGCAGCAGCGCTGCAAGCCGGACAATGCCGGGATGAAGCTGCAGGAAGGCCGCGATGAAGTTCGCGCCGTTCGACTGGCCGATGAAGAGCGTCTTCTGCAGATCGATCCCGTATGCGGCCAACGCGCCTTCGATGAAAGCCGCAAAGGCATGAGCCTCGGCGCGGATGTCAGCCTGGTCGAACCCTCCGGGAAAGCGCCGGAACCAGCGCGGCGAACCTTCTTCGACGCTGCGCCCTCGCAAGGCGAGCAGTGTGGAGTTCGGAGCGATACGCCGGCCGAAGGTAAGCAGGCCCGTTTCGTTGCCGCCCGAGCCGTGCAGCAAGACCAGCGTCGAGCCGTCCGGTTGCTCGGGTTCGAGAATGCGGTGCACAAAGGGAAGGTCGCGATAGATTGTCCTCGGCTCGCCCGGCATGCCGAATTGCGGCAGGCGCGCCGTCATGTCTGCCTCCGCGTCGGTCAATCCCGGCGGGAAGAACAGTTTCTCGCCAAGGTTTTGGGCAGGCTCGTCAACCGTCATACCCGGTGTGTCAGTCGCCAGTTCGATCAGCACGCCGCCGGGCTCGCGGACATAGAGCGAATAGAAATATTTGCGGTCGTGCGCGGTGGTTGCGGATGCGTTTGATGTCGAGAGTTCCGCCTGCGCGGCCTGGACCTCAGCGATGTCGGTGGCGCGCAGGGCGACATGATCGACGGTTCCGGTACCGGGGGCGCTGGTCCAGAAGCCGGCCGCCTGCCTGAGATCGATCGCATCGCCAGACGGTGAGACGAGCCGCGTCGTCGCTTCGCCGCGCGCCGCTTCGCGATAGCCGAAATGGCGCTTGAGGAAGCTTGCGGTGAGGTCGGCGTCCTCAGCAAGGATGGTCACGGCGCGGACGGGGCCGACAGCATCCTGAGACGAGATTCCTTTTGCCGGCCAAGGATCGGGCGAAGGAAAACCCTCCGTCCCGACCAGTTTCACGATGATCCCGTCAGGGTCCTTCAGCCGCAGCACCGGCTCGCCGAATTCGTCGGCAGGTCCTTCGACCTGAACACCGAATGACAGAGCGCGTGTCAGCCAGAAACCGATGCTCGCCTTGTCGATGGCAAGCGACAGCTCGCTGATCTGGCCGAGGCCGACGCGGCCGGGCGAGCCGTCTTCCCAGACAAGGAAGGTGACGAGCGTGCCAGGACTGCCGGTCGCGTCGCCATAGATTAGATGGAGCTGGTTGGCGTCCTCGAAGCCGGCCGTGCGCTTGACGAGCCTGAGGCCAAGGAAGCCGGCATAGAAATCGACATTCGCCTGCACCTTGCGAGTGATCAGCGTTACGTGGTGGATGCCGTGCGCCATGCCGCGATCAGGCCGTGCGCCTGAGCGCCGTGACCTCGATCTCGATCTTCATCTCGGGCTTGTTGAGCTGGCAGACGATCATCGTCGCAGCAGGTCGGATGTCGCCGAACGTCTCGCCAAGGATCGGGAACACGATGTCGGCATAGGACTGGTCGGTGATGTAGTAATGCGCCCGAACCACGTCCTCTAAAGCGAAGCCGCCTTCGGTCAGCGCCTTGCCGATCGTGGCAAGGCAATTGCGCGTCTGATCCTCGACGCTGTCGGGCATCGTCATGGTGGCGTAGTCGTAGCCGGTGGTGCCGGCGACGAAACACCAGTCGCCCTGCACGACCGCTCGGCTGTAGCCGGCGGTCTTCTCAAAGGGTGAGCCGGTGGAGATCAGCTTTCGCATGAGACCCAGCTCGCCGGTTACGCCCACGGGCGGTTCTCGGCGAGCTTCTGCTCGTAGCTGGCGATGTCGGAAGCCTTCTCCATGGTCAGCCCGATATCGTCCAGACCGTTCAGCAGGCAATGGCGCTTGAAGTCGTCGAGGTCAAAGGTGATCACGCCGCCGTCCGGGCCGCGGATTTCCTTGGCTTCGAGGTCGACCGTGATGGTGGCGTTGGCGCCGCGCGAGGCATCGTCCAGCAGCTTTTCGAGGTCTTCGGGGCTGACGGTGACCGGCAGGATGCCGTTCTTGAAGCAGTTGTTGTAGAAGATGTCGGCGAAGCTGGTCGAGATGACGCAGCGTATGCCGAAGTCGAGAAGCGCCCACGGCGCATGCTCGCGGCTCGACCCGCAGCCGAAATTGTCGCCGGCCACGAGGATCTGCGCGTTGCGGTAGGCGTGCTTGTTGAGCACGAAATCCGGGTTCTCCGAGCCATCCTCGTTGAAACGCATTTCTGCGAAGAGGCCGGCGCTCAACCCGGTGCGCTTGATCGTCTTCAGGTAGTCCTTGGGGATGATCATGTCGGTGTCGACATTGACGATCGGCAAGGGCGCTGCGACGCCCGTCAGCTTGGTGAACTTGTCCATGGCTCTCTAGACCTGCCTTTCCGGCCTGTTTTCGCTGCGGTCGCTTTACACAAAAGCTGCCCTCGAATCAAAGGGCTAAGGTCAGATCACGTTCAACTCTCGGTAAGGGCGGTTTTCGCGAATGCGCCCGTAGCCGAAGACGGCGCAATCGATCGTGCGATAGCCGCCATGAACGATCAGTTCGGCGATGGCGCGCCCGACGGCCGGGCCCTGCTGCAATCCGTGGCCGGAAAAGCCGTTGGCGAAGATGAAGTTCGTCACCTCGGGATGCGGGCCGATGACGGCGTTCTGGTCGAGCGTGTTGTAGTCGTAATGGCCGGCCCAGGCACGTGTTGCCTTGATCGCCTCGAAGGCGGGGACGCGGGTCGCGATGGCCGGCCAGATCCTGTCCTCGAACAGCGACCAGTCGGGCTCGAAATCTGCTGGGTCGGCAGCACCTTCGTGTTCCTCGTCCTCGGCACCACCGGTTATGTAGACGGAGCCTTCCGGGCGGACATAAACGCCACCCGGATCTACGATCAGCGGCATGTCGTCGAACCTGTCGCGCGCCTCGAAGACGAAGACCGAGCGCTTGCGCGGTTCCACCGGCAGCGCAATGCCAGCAAACGCGGACACCTTGCCGGCGTTCGGCCCCGCAGCGTTGACGACGATGCCAGCCTCCAGCCTTTCGCCATTGTCGAGCGCGACGGACGTGATGCGATCGTCCTGCCGTTCCATGCCGACGACTGAAGCCTGCACAAAATCGATGTTTTTCGTACGCAGCGCCCTGCGGAATAGCTGCAGATAGGCATGCGCGTCGAACCAGCCTTCCCCGGTGCGCCCGAAAGCGCCGGCTGCAATGCCGTCGACCGACAGCCACGGGAAGCGCGCGGTCAGCGTCTGCGCATCCTCGACGACGATATCGGCGCCCTCCGCCTGCTGCGCCTCGTTGTTGGCCTTCAGGACGGGCAGGCCCTCCTCGGTCGCCAGGATCAGATAACCGTTCTCGCGGAAGGCGATGTCGGCGTCGGCCCCGAATTCCTGCTTCAGCCGCCGGAACAGGCCGAGCGTGAACTGCGACAACCGGATGTTTTCGGGAATCGAGAACTGCTGGCGGATCGAGGCGCAGGACAGTGTGGTGGCGGCATGCGTGAATTGCGGGTCGCGCTCGACCAGCGCGATCGTGCCGGCAAAGCCCTCCTCGCGCAGATAATAGGCGACCGAGCTGCCGACGATCGCACCGCCGATGATGACCACGTCGTATTGAGTCATGTCGTGTTCCTGCCTTCTCCGGGGCGAGACACCCGTGGCCACACCCTTGCAAGGGCCAGCTTTGCCGGGCAAGAAGGCCAGATGCCACAGAAATTTCGTTATCCGGCCATTCCATGAGCGAGAGAGTCCATCGCCCCCGCCGTGCCGTTCTCTACGTGCCGGCATCGAATGAAAAGGCGATCGCCAAGGTAACGTCGCTTGCCTGCGACGCGGTGATCTTCGACCTGGAGGATGCCGTCGCGCCCGAGGAGAAGGCCGCCGCGCGCGAACGCCTGCGCAACTGGTTCGCCAGCCGGCCCGAAAAGACGCCGGAGCTGGTCATCCGCGTCAATCCGTTCGCCAGCGAATGGGGCACGGAGGACCTGCTGGCGGCGCGAGCTTGCGCGCCCGACGCCATCCTGCTGCCGAAGGTGAACACGCCGCGCGATATCCACGATTTTGATGACGCCCTCGACGAGACCGATGCGCCGGAAGGGATGCGTCTTTGGATCATGATCGAGACGCCGAAGGCGATGCTGAACCTCGGCGCGCTGGCGGAATTCGGCCGCGACCGCGCCGCCCGGCTCGACTGCTTCGTCGCCGGCACCAACGATCTGGTCAAGGAAACCGGCGTGCTCGCCACGCCCGACCGCCGCTACATCACGCCCTGGCTGATGCAGATGGTGCTGGCCGCCCGTGCCGGCGGGCTGGATGTGCTCGACGGCGTCAGCAATGATTTTCGCGACTTGGCTGCCTTTACGCGCGAATGCACAGAGGGGGCCGCGATGGGTTTCGACGGCAAGACACTCATCCATCCGGCCCAGATCGAGCCGGCGCTCAAGGCCTTTTCGCCTTCGCCGGAGGCAGTCGCGGAAGCCGAGGCCATCAGCACCGCCTTCGCGCGGCCCGAAAACGCCGGCAAGGGGATCATCTCCCTCGATGGCAGGATGGTCGAGCGGCTGCATCTCGCGCAGGCCGAGCGCCTGCTGGGACGGGCAGGAAGGAGCTAGACGATGAGGCTTTATCGCTTCCTGACCGGCCCGGACGATTCCAGCTTCTGCCACAAGGTGACGGCGGCGCTGAACAAGGGCTGGCAGCTGCAGGGGTCGCCGACCTATGCCTTCGACGCCGAAACGAAGTCCATGCGCTGCGGCCAGGCCGTGGTGAAGGATGTCGAGGGCATCGACTACGATCCGTCAATGAAGCTTTCCGACTACTGACCCGGTTGCCGATCGGGACGCCTGTCGTCAGGAGGCCTGGACCGGCTGTTCGTCTGGCTCTAGGTCGGCGTTCTCCTCGATCTTCTCCATGTCGTCGTCGGAGAGGCCGAAATGATGGCCGATCTCATGGATGAGGACATGCGTGACGATAGAGCCCAGCGTCTCCTCGTTCTCCGCCCAGTAGTCGAGGATGGCGCGGCGGTAGAGGGTAACGCGGTTCGGGCCCTCGCCGGTCTGGGGGTTCCAGCGCTCGGCGATGCCGCGCCCCTCGAACAGGCCGAGTAGGTCGAACGGGCTTTCGAGCGACAGGTCGTCCATGATCTCGTCTGTCGGAAATTCGGCGACCTGGATGACGATCTCCCCAGTCAGGGAGCGGAACTGCTCGGGCAAGTGTGCGTAAGCTTCCAGCGCTAGCAACTCCATCTCCTCCATGGAAGGCGACATGTGCTCGTGCCAGGAACGTGTCTGATAGATGCGGGCCATTCTTTATCCTTTGAGGGCCCATATAGCTGTTCTCTCCCCGCGTTTCGAGGCTGATGGCTGGATTGAGGAAAAACAGGCTAGCCAGGCGAGGAATAAATTCTTCTTCGGGTCCGCTTGACTCTTCGAAACGGCTCTGGAATCTATAAGAACATAACAGGAACATATTTCGGAAGAAGTGTCGCTATGGCCTCGTCTGCCGTGGCGCGGGAAACCATTGTTTCCCTGCGCCATCAGATCGCGAAGATTGAAGGGCGCCTCGCCGAAACATTCGCTGGCGAGAATGGCGATGTGCACCTGCGGCGACAGGATGGCCTTCCGCAGGGTGACTTCCTCGCGACCGGGGCAGAAAGGTTCGACGCGGCGCTTGGCGGCGGCTTTCCCGGTGCGGGGCTGACCGAAATCCATGCGACCGGCATGCGCGACGCAGGCGCGGCTGCGGGCTTCGTCATGGGGCTTTTGCATCTTCTGGTCGAGCGAACGTCGTCTCCACTCCTGTGGGTCGGCCTCTCGGAAAGTTTTCGCGAGGCGGGTTACCCCTATCCGCCGGGCATCCGCTTCCTTCACGGCATCGACCCGGCGCGGCTCCTGATCGCGCAGGCCCAGAAGCTGAACGACGTCTTGTGGATTGCCGAACAGGCCGCCTCCATCGACGGTTTCGCAGGGATCCTCCTTGAGACGCGAGGTCCATCCGCCCATCTCGACCTTACCGCGACGCGACGGCTTCACCGCCGTGCGCTCGACGCCGGCTGCCCGCTTTTCCTCCTGCGCCAGATGGCCGTTTGCGAGCCGACCGCAGCGCCGTTCCGCGTGGTCATAACGTCAGCGCCGGCGGGGACACGCCACCTTTTGGGAAAGCCGCTCGCCCGCTCGATCGGACCTCCGGCCTTCCTCGTTCGCATAGACAAGAACCGCATCAACCCACCAAGCGAATTCATCCTCGAATGGAATGCCCATGCACGCGCCTTTTCCGAAAGAGCGGCGACGGATCCTGTCCCTGTGGTTCCCGCATCTCAGCACCGAGCGGCTGCTGCGGCAGCGCCTGGGACGATCCTGGCGTTCTCTTCCCCGGCAGGGTCGACCCCCGCTGGTGGTCAGCCGTCAGGAGAACAACACCCAGCGCATCGCGGCCATGGATGAGGAAGCGGCGCGACTCGGGCTGAAGCCCGGCATGGGCATTGCCGACGCACGCGCCATGCATCCTGGGATCGAGGTCGTCGCCGAGGAGGCGAAAGCCGACAGGCGTCTGCTCGAAGCGCTGGCGGACTGGTGCGATCGCTATACGCCGCTCGTCGCGCTTGATGGAGCGGAAGGGCTTTTTCTCGACGTCACCGGCTGTGTCCATCTGTTCGGTGGCGAGGAGGCGATGCTGGCCGGCATGCTGGAACGCTTTTCCGAGCAGGGCTTTCGCGTTCGTGCGGGACTTGCCTCGACGCCGGGTGCTGCATGGGCGGCTGCACGCTTTTCCGCCACCGGAACAATCCTTCAGGAAGGCGACGAGCGTTCATTTCTGGAAAACCTTCCGCTGGCCGCGCTCAGGATCGAAGCCAGGACCATCTCCGGCCTCGAAAGTGTGGGCCTGAGGGCGATCGGCATGATCCTGACCGCCCCCCGTGCGCCGCTTGCCCGCCGTTTCGGCAGTCTCCTGCTTCTGAGGCTCGACCAGGCACTGGGGGAGATAGAGGAGTCTATCTCGCCACGCCTGCCTGTGGCGGCTCTATCGGTCGAGCGGCATCTCGCCGAGCCGATCGGCCTGGTGGAGGACATAGAACGACTTCTACTGCTGCTTTCCGGCAGTCTTCGACGCGACCTCGAACGCCGAGGCGAAGGTGCGAGACTCTTTGAACTCTTGCTTTTCAGAGTCGATGGCGCGGTCAGCCGGATTTCCGTCGGCTCTTCCCTGCCGCTGCGCGAAGCCGGTCCCGTCGGCAGGCTCTTCCACGAGCGGCTTGTGGTGCTCGGCACTGCGCTGGAGCCCGGTTACGGATTCGATCTCGTGCGGCTCTCGGCTTTCGAGACGGCCAGGCTGGATATGCCGCAGGCGGACCTTGCCGGCGCAGGCAACACTCAGGGCGAGGACATCGCGCTCTTTGCCGACCGCGTACGGGCCCGTCTCGGAACGGCTTCCGTCCTGCAGCCTCATCTAGCGCAAAGTCATGTGCCGGAACGCGCGTCCCTCTTCGTCCCCTTTGATGGCGGGGCGGGGCCGCCCCAACCACCAATTGCTCATAATCCAGAGCGGCCGCTGCGCCTTTTCGCGAGACCGGAACCCATTGAGGTGCCTCTCACGGAAGTGCCGGAGGGGCCGCCGCGCAATTTCCGCTGGCGGCGCAGCGTGCATCGCGTGGCGCGTGCGGAAGGGCCCGAGCGGATTTCGCCTGAATGGTGGCTGACGAGTGCCCCTGATGTCGAGGCGGACGAGACGAAAACGGACAAGGACGAAAGGGAGACGAAACGGGAAGCGGCGCAAAAGGAGGCCGTGGCCATCGAAACGGCACGGATGACCCGCGATTACTTTCGAGTCGAGGATACCGAGGGCCATCGCTTCTGGCTCTATCGCGAAGGTCTCTACGGCAGGAAGGAAATTGTTCCGCGCTGGTATCTGCAAGGCGTCTCGGCATGAGCGATCCCGCGTATGTCGAGTTCGGCGTCCAATCGAATTTCTCCTTCCTGCGTGGTGCATCAAAGCCCGAGGAACTGGTCCTTGCCGCCGCCTTTCTCGGCCATGCCGGCATGGGGCTTGCCGACCGCAACACGGTCGCGGGCGTGGTGCGCGCGTGGAGCCAGTCGAAACATGTCGGGACCGGCCCTGACGGGAAGCCGGTCTCGCTGCCCTATCACCCAGGCGCGCGGCTGGTCTTCTGCGACGGTACCCCCGACGTGCTCGTCTATCCACGCGACCGCAAGGGCTGGGGCAATCTCTGCCGCCTGCTTACCCAGGCCAATATGCGCGATGAAAGCCCCAAGGGCGATCCGCATCTCTACAGAGCCGACCTCCTGGAATGGGGCGACAGCATGTCGCTCGCCGTGCTCCCGGATGTCGAAGGCGACGCCGACACAATCCTTGCTCTCCTGAGCGAAGTGACCCAGCGTTTCGGCCAAGCGATCCGCCTTGCTGTCTCGCCTTCCTATTCAGGCAATGATCGCTATCGGCTGGACCTAGCGGCTGCCTTGGCCAGAGCTGCCGGCATGCCGATGATGGCGACCAACGACGTGCTTTATCACACCTGCGAACGGCGACCGCTTCAGGACGTGCTCACTGCGATCCGCCTTAAATCGACCGTCATGGACGCCGGCTTCGAGCTCGATGCCAACGCCGAACGCCACATGAAGACGCCCGAAGAGATGGGCCGGCTGTTCCGCGATTACCCGCAGGCGATCAGCGAGACGGTTCGTTTTGCGGGCGAACTGAAGTTTTCGCTTGAGGAACTCAAATATAATCTTCCCGACGAGAAAACGCGTGATGGAGCCACGCAGCAGGAGGAACTGGAAAGGCTCACGTGGGAAGGCGCAGCCTTTCGCTGGCCTAAGGGAATAAGGACCAAGGACAGGGAAACCCTCGAACACGAACTTATGCTTGTGAGGAAACTGGGTTACGCCGGTTACTTCCTCATCGTTCACGACATCGTTCACCATGCGCGCGAAGAATTGAAAGTCCTCTGCCAGGGGCGAGGGTCGGCGGCGAACTCCCTCATTTGCTATTGCCTGCGCATCACCGATATCGGTCCCGATCGCATGGATACGCTCTTTGAACGATTTATCTCCGAGGAGCGTGGCGAGCCGCCCGATATCGACGTCGACTTTGAGCACGAGCGACGCCACGAAGTGCTCCGATACATTTATGAGAAATATAGCGACAAACACACGTCGCTTGCCGCAGCGGTCATCAGCTATCGAGGTCGATCGGCGCTGCGCGAAATATCAAAGGCCATGGGTCTTTCGGACGATGTCCAGAGTGCTCTCTCCAGTTCCATCTGGGGATGGTGGTCGTCAAGAATGGGGGAAAAGGAAGCAGCAGCGGGGGGGCTGAAAAAGTCAGATCCGGTAGCGGGTCACGTGATTTCCCTCGCCAACGAGATTCTCGAATTTCCGCGTCACCTGACCCAGCATGTCGGCGGTTTCGTCATTACGAGAGATAGGCTCGATGAGATCGTGCCGATCGTCAAGACGGCGATGGACGACCGGAAAATGGTGGAGTGGGACAAAGACGATCTCGACGCGACCGGCCTGTTCAAGTTCGACGTTTTGGCGCTCGGGATGCTTTCCTGTCTCAAGCGCTGTTTCATGCTCGTTAAGGATCATTATCCCGAAGAGCCCGCCCACAGCCTTGCGACGATCGAAGAAGGGTTGCCCGAGGTCTATGACATGATCTGCCGCGCCGACACACTTGGCGTCTTCCAGATCGAGTCGCGTGCGCAGATGTCGATGCTACCTCGACTTAGGCCGAGGGAGTTCTACGACCTGGTTATCGAGGTCGCGATCGTCAGGCCGGGGCCAATTCAGGGCAATATGGTCCACCCCTATCTTCGACGAAGGATGGGTAAGGAAGAGGCCAAGTCTCCTGGGAAGTTGGACGATATCCTTTGGCGCACACTTGGCGTGCCCCTATTCCAGGAACAGGCGATGCGCATCGCCATCGAATGCGCGGGGTTTGCTCCCGCTAAAGCCGACAAACTTCGCCGAGCAATGGCTACTTTCAGACGCACTGGTACGATCCACAAGCTTCGAGACGAATTCATCAAGGGAATGACTGATAACGGCTATGAAAAAGAATTCGCCGAGCGCTGCTTTGCACAGATCGAAGGCTTCGGCGAATACGGGTTTCCCGAAAGCCATGCGGCTTCCTTCGCGCTGCTCGTCTATGCGTCCTGCTGGTTCAAGACCTTCTATCCCGACGTCTTCTGTGCGGCGATCCTGAACTCACAGCCGATGGGCTTTTATGCGCCTGGTCAACTCGTGAGGGATGCGCGTGATCACGGCGTCGAAATCCGCGTGGTGGATATCAACTATTCGATCTGGGACTGCACGCTCGAAAAAGCCGGTTTCGATCCGGGGCGCATCCTGGAAAAACACACGGAAATGCGTGGTGTCATCAGGACCGCCCATGCCGTCCGGCTCGGCTTCCGCCAGATCAAGGGACTGTCCCACGAAAACATGAAAGCCTTCGTAGACAAGCGCGGCGTCGGTTATGAGTCTGTGCGCGATGTCTGGCTGCGTTCCGGCCTCGATGTCGGCGCGATCGAAAAGCTGGCTCAAGCGGACGCCTTCCGCTCCATCGGTCTCGATCGCCGCGCAGCGCTCTGGGAGGTTAGGGCGCTCGACCGGAAAAGCGCAGCCGAAGCCATGCCGCTTTTCGATCGGCCCGGCCTGCGCTTTCGAGACAACGAACCCGCAACGCGCCTGCCCGTAATGCCGGCCGGCGAACATGTCATCCATGACTATCGAACGCTCGGCCTGTCGCTCAAGGCGCATCCGCTCTCCTTCCTGCGTGGAAGGCTTAACGCATCGCGAGTGACGCCGAACCAACGTCTCCCCGCCGTCAGCAATGGCAGCCGCATCGCCGTCGCCGGGCTCGTCCTTGTGCGTCAACGGCCGGGCAAGGGTAATGCTATCTTCCTGACGCTGGAGGATGAGAACGGCGTCGCCAACATCATCGTATGGCAACGGGATTTCGAAAGACTTCTGCCGATTATAATGGGATCGAAATTCATCCGCGTCACCGGCCGGCTGCAATGCGAGACCGGTGTCATCCATATCGTCGCGCAGACGATGGAGGACCTGACGCCCTGGCTATCCGACCTCTCGGAAAAGGCGCGATCGATCGAGACCCTCGCCCGCGCCGATGAGATCAAGCGCCCGGGCACCGACCAACGCCTCAGACCGCCTTCAATCCATAAGCCCGCAAATCACAGCCAAGCGCATTCAGAAGCGAGCAGTGTGATGCCCAAAGGCCGCAACTTTCAGTAAATCCGAAGGGCGCCTTCCGGCTCATCACTTACCGGCCGGCATGCTCTCGTCGGGCTCGATGCTGCGCGCTTCCGACGGCAGCAGGACCGGGATGCCGTCACGCACCGGATAGGCGAGACGCGCGACCCTGGAGACCAGTTCGCAACGCTCCGCGTCCCAGGTAAGCGGCCCCTTGGTCAGCGGGCAAGACAGGAGTTCGAGCATCTTCACATCGATGCCGGAAGCGCGCTCTGCCTCGCTCATGCCTATTCTCCTATTGCAGGCTCGATCCAAAATCCTCGTCGCGCGCCAGCGCCATCTCGGTGAGCGCGATCAGTGTCTCGGCCCGCGTCTTGAGGTCCGGCGCTTCCAGCAGCGCCTGCTTCTCTGCCGGGCCGTAAGGCGCCATCATCGACAGGGCGTTTACCAGAACGCCGTTGTCGGCACGGCTGACGCTCTGCCAGTCCGCGTCGAGGTCGTTGGCCTCGAGATAGGAGCGGAATGTCCTGAGCAGCGCAGCCCGATTTACCTGCGCGCCGGAGGGATCTTCGTCGAGATCAGCCAGGAAGGGCGCGATGCGGCATTGCCGGTAGGGCGTCTTGACGGCCAGTTCCTCTACCACGCGAAAACGACACACACCCTGAAGCGCTATCATATAACGTCCATCTCCGGTCTCGGTGAGCGACGTTATGCGGCCCAGGCAACCGACATTGACGATTTCCGGCTCGCCATCCTGGCGCGTTGCACCATCAAAGCCCGGCTGGATCATGCCAAGCAGCCGCGCACCGCTCATGGCCTCGTCGATCATCTGCAAATAACGGGGCTCGAAGATATTGAGCGGAAGACGCCCGCCCGGAAGCAGAAGCGCGCCTGACAGCGGAAAGACCGACAGGGTCTCAGGGAGATCCGTCTGCCGCCGATAATTGACATTTCCTGCCTGCACTGGCTGCTCCGATCTTCGGCGCTCTTGTCCCGCAGGTTAATCTGGGCCTGTTTCGCCCATTCTCAAGCCGCCATAGGTGGCGTTATGAGAAAAGAACCGACGAAAGCTTCCGGCGCGCTGCGAGCGTCGCGTCGTCGGTCATGCCCCATGCCTCGAAAAACTTCAGCAGTTGCGCCCGCGCGCCATCGTCGTTCCAGGTCCGGTCGGCCTTGACGATGGCGAGCAGATTGTCCGCAGCCTCATCCCGCTTGCCCTGGGCGTTCAGGACCATGGCGAGATCGAAGCGAGCCTGGTGATCCCTCGGATTTTCAGCAAGCTTGCGCTCAAATGCGGCTGCGTCTCCCAGACTGGCGGCTTCCTTGGCCAGATCGATCCTGGCGCGCACCGCCGCCACAGCCGGGGCGTCCAACTTGTCCGCCGGAACGCGCGCGAGGGTCTCTTCCGCCGCAGCGGCATCGCCCACCTCGAACAGGATGTCCGCCAGACCTGCGAGCGCATCGAGGCTTTCAGGCTGCTCCTGCAGGATGGCGTCGAAAATCCCGGCCGCCGTCTGCAGGTCGCCTGCCTCGCGCGCTTCGCCAGCCGCTGCTAGCGCCTCCGCGATCTGCGGAGCGCCGCCACCCTTGCCGACCAGCTTTTCGATGAAATCGCGGATCTGGCTTTCCGGAACAGCGCCCATGAAGCCGTCGACGGGCTGGCCGTTATGGAAGGCTATAACCGCGGGGATGGATTGGATGCCGAGTTGGCCGGCAATTGCCGGGTGCTCGTCGATGTTCATCTTGACGAGCTTTACCGCGCCT
Source organism: Mesorhizobium quangtriensis (assembly GCF_040081925.1). Lineage (NCBI taxonomy): Bacteria > Pseudomonadati > Pseudomonadota > Alphaproteobacteria > Hyphomicrobiales > Phyllobacteriaceae > Mesorhizobium > Mesorhizobium quangtriensis. The sequence continues at coordinate 18,317 of NZ_JBEBMF010000001.1, read as the reverse complement.
TTTGCGGCGGCAACCACACGCTCGAGCGCCGGCTGCAACTGCTTGCAGGGTCCGCACCACGGAGCCCAGAAATCGACCAGCACCGGAAGCTTGCGTGATTCCTGGATCACGTCGACCGCAAAGCCCGCGGTCGTCACGTCCTTGACCTCCAGCGGCGCGGATGGCGCTGCGCCATTTGCGGGCGCCGTCGCCCCATAGCTCACGCTGGTCGAATACTGGCCGCCGATGCCGCCGAAAGGATTTCCGTTGTCACTCATCTCAATCTTCCGAGTATCGGGCCGCGATGGACCAGCATGTGGCGATCAGGCCGAGACTTTCAAGATGGCAGGCTCGTGTCCGGTAGCCCGAACGAACGCCATCAGGTCGCCGGCGGATATGGAAGTCGTGGCCTCGTTGGTCAGAGGGTGCGCGTTGATTATCCCGTGCTCCATCAGTGCCGCGTCTACGACGAACCTTACCCGCCCCTTGTCATCATTGACCAGCCCAAAGGCGGTCACCGCGCCCGGAATGACGCCGAGAAGGTCCATCAGCGCTTCCGGCCGGCCGAAGGAAACGCGGCTTGCGGCCCCTATGACGTGATGGATCTGCTTGAGGTCGACCTCCGCGTCCTCTTCCACCGTCACCAGGAAATAATTGTCCTTCTTGTCCTTGAGGAACAGGTTTTTCGTGTGCCCGCCGGGGATCTCACCGCGCAGCGCCTGCGAGTCGGCGACCGTGAAGAGCGGCGCGTGACGGACGGTCGTCGTCCTGATGCCAAGCGCGTCCAGATAGTCGAACAGGTCGTCGGGTGTCTTCGGCATGTCTAGTCCGGCCCTCCGGGAATGGTGGCCCCTTTAAGGCGAAACGCGCTTCGGGCACAAGATCACGCGACCACTCCACTCCCGCGGCCGACCTTCTTCAGAAGCGCGACCGACCTTCATTTTTCCCTGTTGCATTCACAAGTCTCTTCGGTCATATAGGCGCGGCTTGCGGCCCCGATGTCTTGTCAGGGCCGCGCGAGCGGGTGTAGCTCAGGGGTAGAGCACAACCTTGCCAAGGTTGGGGTCGAGCGTTCGAATCGCTTCACCCGCTCCAAATATCTCCACATCGAAAAGCCGCGGTCTTCCGCGGCTTTCGTGTTTTCCGGGCAGGCGAAATCGGGGAGTTCGGAAACCGGCCGAAAGGTTCGGGTTACCAGCGGGTCACCATTTCACGGATTCGACGCGGCGTGAAATCGATGTGTCGCTAGGGTGCGTGCCAGTACCGCTAAAGGTCGCTTATCCGATGCTTAACGTAGCCATGTTATCAAAAACAGATGACTGCTACGCCCGCCGAAACAACGCCGCTGCAATCGATCGACTGGAATCTGATCTTCTCCGAGGTCAATTGTTGGCGGGGTGCCTGTATGCACCACTTTTCGATGGTCGAAACGGCCCTGACCGAGACGCTGCTTGTGTTGAGCGCGCTCGACGAAGGTAAAACAGTCGTGCGCCTTCGTCACCTCATTGGTCAGAGATTCGAGGATTTAGCCTTGGCAATTGGGCCCGACGGTCCATTTGAAGCTGTGGGCAGACATGCCCTCACGGATCTCTCACGGTTTCGCGAAAATCATGAGGCGTTCCGCACATTGATATGTCACGGGACGGTAAAGGTGACCATCGAGCACAATGGCCGGTGGCTTCTGCTCATTCGAACGCTGTCGATCCGTGCACGTCAGCCTGACCGCTCTATCCTGGCGATGGACCAATCCGAGGCCGAAGCCAAATTAGCGGAGCTAAAACGTGACGGGACCAAACTCGCGTCGCTTCTCGGGCAACTCCGCAAGGCGGTAGCTAACATCTAAGCCCGCCTTATCTAGGTGAGGCGGTCGCTTCCCTGCTCTCCTTCGCGGCGGTTGCTCCATAGGTACGAGCCGCTTCCTTAGATGTTTTGCGAGAAAAGTGGTGATCGGAGGCGATTACTTTAGCGGGGGTATCGAACCGTTGGATTGCTTCTACGGCAGGCTTGCCGTGCACCACGATCACCTTCGGGCGAATAGCGTCGAGGAGGAATCGGAAAGGCGCAATCTCGCGGCTAGCGACGTCCAAGCTTCTCATATCGTCGCTGGCCGCCGCGTAGATGTTGGTTTCAAGTACCCGTGCGCCGACTGCACCTTCCACAAAGCACTCCATGTTTCGGCGCGTGGGGCTTATTGGTAGCCTACGAGTCTTTCCGGGCTTGAGTGGCTTGGCTGCTCGTTCCTCAATATAGCGCTGAAACCACGCCACTTTGTCGTAGCCATAATCAGGCCGCCAGAACTCCCAGAAGTCTGCTTCCATAGTTGTGGCGGGGTTGAATCCAACAAGGAAAACGTCACAGCTCAGTGGAGAGCCTTCGCAAACAAAGGGCCGAAGATCGGTGGGGCGACCGATGAGTGCGGCCAACTCTTGCTCAAATCCATTGAGGGTCATAGTGCTCGACATCATGTACACGGTTCAGGCTTAACCAAGCGAACGAGTCATGCTGTCAATTTTAATACTCAAGTGAAACATTCACTTTTTCGGGGGAAATCCCCGCGAGTAGAGCGATGCGAATTTTGGCGTCGGCTATCACTTCAGCGAGCGTTACACCTTCGTGAGGTCGCATGGCCTTCGAGGAAGCCCCGTCCCATTCACTCCCGTTTTGAAGGTACGAAACAGGAGCGTTCAGAACCTTGCCCAATGCCGCCAAATTTTCGGACCGGGGTTCGGTATTGCCTTCCTCCCAGTTCCATACGCACGTGGTGCTAACACCAACCTGCTTAGCGAGCGCGGTCTTCGACAATCTCCTATTTTCACGAAGCGTGCGCAGTCGGCTGGCGAACGAAAAAGCATTGGCTTGCATGGGATATGCTCCGTTTGGATGCTGCATTCGTAGTTGAAACAGTTGAAAGCATCAAGTGAAAATTTTCACTTTCTCACTTTTCTAATGTGCGGCTTCCGATTCGTGGGATGAAAATCTGAAGCGGTGGTTACCGTGGGAGCGCAATCGGCAACGGGATTCGGTTCGTGCGTGGCAAGTTCGCCTTTGGGTTCCTAAGGCTCGGCAGCTTGAGCCAACTCAATCAAGTGACTCGGGTCGACACCGATCGCTTTGGCGACAGCAACGAACTCTGCAACGTCGAGTCGCCGTTCGCCCACTTCGAATTTCGACACGAAAGTTTGCCGCTGGCCAATGCGCTTGCCCAATTCGGCTTGGGTGATGCCGGCATCCTTTCGAGCCTGCACAAGCAGCTCGATCATTCTCTGGTAGAGGTCGGAGCGAAGTGAGGACAAGGGAAGCGCCAGTGCAGAGACCAGCGCTTCAATAGAACCCGATTTTGGAGTACCCCAAATTCGGGTATTGTGACATGCTCGCCCCAGGAGGATCCGGGGCACGTGAATTCCAAGACGATCAGGGACATCGGCGGCGACTGTAAAAGTGTGCCGCTAGTCGTTGCGCGACCTTTTTGCCGGGAGCGATCGATTGAGCCGGCATGATCGCGAATTCCGATTGCCTCCCGAAGTGCGACCGCTGTCGGAGGCAAGGATTGCAGTTCGCGACCACTATCGTCGCAAGGGGGTGCATCTGGAGTTTTCGTTCGACGGCAATCTCGTTGGTGATTTCGGCGAGGCCTGCGCCGTCGAGGAATATGGGATGATCCTGGTCGAGGCCCGCTCTAACGCAGGTTTCGATGGGTACTCGGCAGACGGTAACAAGACGATACAGGTTAAGGCGAAAGGCCCTTCCACAAACAGGATTGCGTTCAGCTATTCGGAAACGCAGGCCGACCACCTGCTCGTCCTCGAACTGGATTTCGACGCAGGCATCGGACGTGCGATCTACAACGGGCCAGAGCATTACGTCCGCGAGTTCCTGCCCAAGGAGCCTTGGAAGGGTCAAAAGCCGGTTTCGGTCTCGCAGCTCCGCAAGGCCGCAATCCTTATTGCCGACGACGAACGCCTTCCGATGATCCGAGGCGAGCACGCACCGCGCCTGCGCAAGCTGGCAGAATCTTGACAGCGATTTTCGCGGAAATTTTTTTTTGGGAAGTTTCGCTTTTTCAAAGGGATGGAAGATATGAACTGCCCAATCGCTATTCGCCTTGCACTCCTTGCTCCGGTTTTCGCAATTGCTGCCTGTGCACCGGTCGAGACGAAGACATCGCTGGTGACGCCGAGCGGCGGCGCAACGATGACAGCCGGCCCTGGCGATGTGGTGATGAACTTCCAATCCAGGGAGGCACTGCCCAATGCCTTTGGCAAAGCCGACCTGTTCGGTCGCACGACAAATGCGGGCGGCACGACTGTTCGCTATGTTGGCAGCCAGGGTGGGCAAGCCGTGTTCGAGCGTACCGACGTGCAGGTGGTGAGCAATGCCACGACGATGAGCGAGACGCCGTTGATCGTTCCCACCACGACCAATACGCAAGTCACTGGCGTCGTCGGCCATACGCAAGTTTCGGGTCAGGCCACATCCACGTCGTATCGATACGTTCCCCCGCGCGGCTCGTCGCAATACGCAACGACGCAACGCCCAATCACCTTCACCTTGGGCGCAGGGCAGAAGACGAGCGTTGCTGGCAAGACATTGCGCGTCATCCGGGTGCAGCCATCATCTGTCGAATACAGGATCGAGTAACGCACATGGCGATCAAGGAAGCTCAAGCGGACTGGCTGGTGACGCAGCTCATTGAGCGCTGCAAGGAAGGGAGTGTTGTCGATCAGGATGACCTGTCCATTATCCTTGTGCTCAACGGTGCCGCCGGTGTTCCGCCGGAAGCCCAGATTTTTGGCCTCGACTACGGCAGGGTAATGCAAGACCTCGGACGACTGGTGGCGGCAAAGGGCGAGCTAACCGTGCCCAACTTACAGGACTACGCCCAGACCGAGGTTTTGGTCGCACCGCCGGATTGGCTTGTGCAGTGGCGCAACCACGAAACCGTTCCAGACGCGCCTGCGCTCTGGGCTCAGTTCGACATGTTTACGGCGCGGGCTCCGGATGGCGGGCCGCTGGTCATGGATGGTCCAGGTGGGCACAGTTTCGAGAACTGGCAGAGCTATAGGGCCGAGCAGAGTAGAATCTTGGAGAAGCGGCGCTTACGGAGAGCTGCTACCAAGAAGTAAGCGGGCGGCGCAGCGTCCGGGGGTACGGACTTCCCCTTGTTCCAGGCCCAACCGGGGACCCACGCATTCGTCTTTGGGTCCTCCGCGCGAAGGGGGGGAGGTTGGCGCTACGCGCCGGGGCGGCGCGATGGCGCGTATTCCGATCGCCATGCCGGCCGCGCCGCAGCCCGGTGGCAGGTGGCGCTGGTGGCAGCGCCTATTCGGGTTGCAGCGCTATGTGGTTAGTCGACTCGCATTCTCCATATTCTTCCAAAGCCCATTCGATCTCGTCGGCGGGAAGGCCCATCAGCGCGGCTGCCTGCTCAAGCGGAATCCATTCCTCGACTCCGGTTCGCTTGTCTCGCACAAGGATGTGCATGGGATTCTCCTGTCCAACAGAACAGGGAAACATGCCGAGACTCCTCGCACAATTTCTCCCATGCACGGGTGCGGCGCAGGCCGGCCCACCACACCGGCAGCCGTACCCGCAGCACTGGGCGCACGGTCCCGCGCCACGGGAGGGCACCTCGGCGCGCCGAGCGGTAGCGCCCCATACCAGCATCGACCTAGCGGCCGTAGGCGCGCTCCAACGCTTCGGCGGCAGCAGCCCCATCGCGTACGGCCTGGGTGTAATGTCCGAGCGTCACAGTCGGGTTCGCGTGGCCGGCAATCTGCGCGACAAGACCGACCTCGATCCCTTCCGCCTGCAAGGTCGAGATAAAGGAATGGCGCGCGCTGTGCGGAGTCACGTAGGCCAAGCCAAGGCGTTTGAATGGCGGCTCCCAATACCTTTTGCGAAAGTTTTGGTACAGCAAGGCTCCACCGCCACCCAGACGGGGCTTCGGCCATTCCTGAAGCCGGCCAGGGCCAGGGAATACGCGATGCAGTTCCCGATCCTTCCGTGGGCAACGGAGACGCCATGACAGCAGCATCTCGCGCAGGGTGGCGCTCATTGGGATGTCGCGGGTGCCAGCTTCGGTCTTCGTCATTTCCGTGAGCTCGCCGGTCCGCTCCTGGATGCGCCGGATGTGGATGACGTTCCGGTCAAAATCGATCTCCGACCACAGCAGGCCCAACTGCTCGGACGGGCGCGTCCCGGCCAGGAATGGGAAGGCGTAGTAGATGCCGTTCTCGGGATCCTGCTTGGCGGCGGCGACCAGCTTTGCGATGTCCTCAGGCGTCAGGATGGCCTTCTTGGCCTTGTGGCGCGCCCGAGCCAGCCCGGTCGGCATAGACGGGGCGCGGATACCGAAATCTTCCTCGGCCAACGCCAGGATGGACTTCAGCAACGCCTTCGCACGGGTTCCCGTGTAAGTGCCGCATTGCTCGACGACGGTTCGGTGCCACTGCCGGATCATTGCGGTGTTGAGCTCGGTGAGCTTCACGTCGCCCAACAGGTTCAGGAACCGGGCACCGGCCGGCACAACACCGGTCGCGGTGTAGTCGGCGCGCTCCTGCCGGGTTCCGATCAGCAACGGACCACGGATCGCACCTCGGGTTACGACCTTGTAGCCCTTTAGCGTAGAGGCTTTGACCTTGCCTTCCCGGTCCTCAAGCCAGTGCTCGATGGCTTTGGCAATTGTCGGGGCCTTGCGCTCGTCTACGTAGCTGCCCTCGGCGATCTTCACCAACAGAGCATTCCGAAACGCCTCGGCGTCCTTCTTGCGGTCGAAAGCGATGATCCTGCGCTTCCCGGTTTTCGGATCGTTGTAGTTTGCAAACCACTGGTCGCGAGCTACCAAAGCGCCGCTTTTCAGCTTTCGCCGCCTCGCTCGCTGCGTGATGTTTACTCCGTTGAACTTCTTCATGGCGTGTGCTCTCTCAAAACCAAAAAATCCTAATTAAATCATGCCCTTGTAACAGTCACAAGTAATCGCAAGCGGGCTCAGTGAGCCCCCGAGTGCAACCACAGATGCAACCTTTTGAGCCGACTAAGCCGCCAAGCCCGCAACGACGCGGCCTTGGGGATTTCGGATGCTTCCCTCGTAGAGGTAGCAATCGCAGTCGCGGACAGCAGAGTGGTGGTGTGGTGGCAGTGACGGTGGCTGGCGGCGCATGCCCGCAGTGCGGCTGGTAGGGGGAGGAGTACCCCTCCCCCTACTGCGCCTGCGAGCGACGGCCCTAAATCGCCGTCACCACAGTCACCACCGTCACGTCAGCCGGGTCTTGAAGGCTCAGGATCCGAAAACCGGATGCTGACCTTGCTTCCCTTACGATCTCGACCAATGAGTTCCACCTGGATGCCGGCCTTTGCCATGGCAGGTCGCATACGCCGAAGTTGGGCCGCCAGATGTGAAGACGATTTCGGCAGGCTGCGGTGATGCTTTGCGTCATCCTGTTCAATGATCTTGATGTAAAGCTCGCCGATATAATCGTGGAAGCCCACAGGCTTGACGATGCGACGGATCATCATGACGAGCGCGTCGTCGTTGACGCGATCGACCACGAAGGCGTTTTGCGCCGTGGCAATCGCATCGATGATTGCACCTGGCTCTTCATCCAATCCGCCTTCGGCCGCTTTGATCCACCGCGCTGCATCGGCCATACGGAGATGGCGGGGTGGCTCGATCTTATCAAAGGTCCGCAAAGCGTGTGATACTGCATCGTAAAGCGCACCCAGGATGCCCGGAAGTATCCGTTCAAATTCAACGAGCAATTCCGCTTCGGTCTTGCGTGTGCCCTCTGGCATGGAGGCCAACTGGATTGGTATCGCCCGTTCCATGAGATCGGGCCGGTTGGCGTAGCCGCCGATCCCGTTGATCACGAATGGACGCGAATAGCTCATCACATAGAGTTCGCCGTCACTGTAGAGTTTCCGGACAGCAATACCGCCGCCGGTTGCCAAGGCACAGAGCGCGTCAGACATCTCCGCGCTCATTCCCGATGCGTTGTCGAAACTAGGCAGCCGGTATTCCTTCGCCTGGATCATGAGATCCTGCGGTTTCTCCGGTAATCTGAGACGCATGGCTACGTTGGGATCAATAATGCGCTTGACTACCTCGCAGAAGAAGCTCTTCCCCGACCCCTGCTCGCCCTCTACCAGGAGAACAAAGTATGGTCCATGCGGCTTCAGGGCGTTGACGAGGAAGGCTACCAAAAGGTGGTAGGTCTGTTCGTCCAGACCAAGGAAGGACTGAAGCCCTCTAAGGGACCCGCCGTGGATCGGCAGCGCAAGAGTTCCGAAACCGGCTCCCCTCACGAAGTGGTAGTTTGCGTCGGACGCGACTTTCCAGCCTATTCCGTCGATGACGACGACGCTGCCATCCTTTTGGCCCGTGTCGACCACGACTTGCTCCTCATCTCCTGCAATTCTGGCGTAGACTGGAAGCGTAGGCCCGTCGAACAACGCGAACGCCTCCAAAGTCGCTACGGCTTCCTTAACCGGCCCTGTGCTCGCTGGCTTGCCTAGAACCTTCAGGGCAAGGTGGCGCAGCCACGTGCTGAACACGGATGATCCCAAGCGAACGGCAACGGATTTGCCGAGATGAGGGAGCGTGGCATAGGCGTTTCCATCGCCGTCGTTAAACAGGATCATCTCGCTGCCGGTTGCAACGGTAACGAGCGCCTGGGTCAGCGTGCCCTTTTCCCCAGTGTCTTCGTCAAAGCCCTTTTCGCGAGCGGACCTGATCCATTCTGGCAGCTCCTTCAACGAATCGCCTGAATAGCCTTCCGGTAGAAGTCCGATGAAAGTGTTCGTGATTTCGTCGTCGGTCGCGCCAGCCCGGACCAATACCGCCACCAGCGAGAGACCGGCGTCGTGAGTGGATTTCCCTCCACGAATAACTGCAGCATGTTCTGAGCCAATGGTTGCTTTCAACAGACCAATCTGCCGGTCTGTGAATTCCGGGAGGTCCGCGAAATCGACATCCAATATGGACGAGCCATACACCTCATAAGGCTTTCCAGTTTCCGGATGGATTGACGGCGGCATGACCGTCATTTTTCCGGCAGCAAGGAAGTCTATATTACCTAGTCCGCTGGCGCCTTTGATCGTCGTTGATTTGGTCAACTTTCGAGTGCGAACAAAGATCGTAACACCCTTTTTGCCGCGCTTACCCGACGTCGTTGCTCTGCGCTCAGCACGGGTTAGCCCGAGAAGGCAAAGCACCAACTTCACCAGCCGATCATCGTCGATATCTAAGGCAACAAGAATTTCGTCAGCCGCTAGGCCCATCCCCAGCAACAGGCCGATGTTCTTGGTTCGGTGTTTTTCGAGCCATTCCGTTCGTTTGGCCTCGCTGGGGATTCCTCCCAGTAATCCCGTCCAGCCAGATGGAATGGCCGCCTTGCCCTCAACCGGAACTACCGGAAAGCCTTTGTCCCAGAACTTCTGCGCTTCGGCTCCAAATATGTCTTCAGACATTGTTGCCTCCGATCTTCGAGGCGTTGATGGCGGCGATCACTTCAGAGATGCGGACAAGGGCGCGCCCGTTGAAAGGGCGATATGCTGGGACCGTTCCTGATTTCACGGCGCGGCGCAGTGCCCAAGTGTGGACGCCAAGTTCCTTTGCCGCCTTATCGATGGTCAGGAGTGATTCTACAGGTTTTATGTTTTCAGGCATTGCCTTCCTCACTGTTTGAGAAGGCTGCCCATCATTCACATAAAGTCTGCTCGATCATCGGAGAAAAAACCGGGATTATCTCCCTTGTCTGAATCCGGCGGCAAACCGTCGCGATCCACTGCGATTCCCAGGGCTGCGATCGACGTGGCCGCCTGCCCAACGTCCATAAAGAATTTGTCCGAGTTGTCGGCTCCGTCATAAGCATGCTGGCGCAGCAACTCCGGAGCGTGCTTCCTAAATTTCCTGGCCAAATCCCTGGCGATTGAACCTTCTGGGTCTTTGCCTGCTCCACCCGGCATGTCGATCACTGACTTTGCGAGCGATTCGAAGGAAGGCTCCTTGTTTTGGTAGTCCTTCGCTATTGCATACATCATCGCCATCATCGCGAGCATCTCGTCGCGGTTCCTTCCCGGCGCACCGCGCCGCCGCTTCCTGCCAAATAGGATGTCTACCGCGCTCGCAACGCGGTCGTCGTCAGTTCTGCCGACTTTGTCGGGATAGGCGCGCACGATTGATCTGATTACCGCGCGCAACCGTCGTTCTGCCCCCGGCAACAAGAGTTCTGGGAGCGCCGCGTTTTTGTCGTTCAAATTTAGACCCTCCCCCTACCCCTGTGCCGGCCTGCGCTGCCAGTCCAACCGCCGTCACGTACGTCACCGCCGTCACCGAACGTGACGCTGTGGTGGCGGTGACGCCGCTGCGTAGCTCAGCAGCCGGCCGTGGCGCTAGGGGGGAGGGGTCGATTGCTGACGGCTTTTGTCACGCGCGCGCCCACGTAGTGGGGCCGAGGCTGCACAGCTGGGGCACGGAGGGACGATGGGTATTGAGGTACGGAACCGGGACACGCACTCGGCGAAGACCGCAATGGGGCCGGTTTCGGACGGTGAGCTTCTGATGGAGCATCGGCGAAAACCAGACTCTGCGGACACTTTAGAAGACTGACGACTTGGTGAAGCAGCCAATCGTACCGGAAACCTTCGCAGCGACGCTCACGGGATAGCTCAGGCGCACGCCGTTGATAGTTTTTGAGACCGCAGAATGTCAAACCTGGTGACTTGTTCGGCACCGCCGCACCTGGTGCTTCGACCAGAGGAAACTGGCTTCTAAAGACCGTGACGGTCGCTGGGGCTCGCCCGTTTCATGTTGGGATCGTCTAGTTTTTCTCACCGATCTTTGCCAAAGCGGCACGCATCTTTTCGATGTCTCTGTCATTTCCATAGAAGCGCAGCAGTCCTGATTGTTCGGCAAAGGCCGGACCCAGCTTCCCGTCCACGAGAGACCTCACGACCTTCTCTTCGGTTACAATCACGAGGTCGCCGTCCAATGGTCCTTCCGCATGGCTTTGAATGACAAGCCCGGCGACACCCATTTCAAAGCGTGTCCACATCACCTGTGGCACCAACACGATCGCCATCGCGGTGTCGGGCTGGGTCGCGAGTGACCCAGCGAGATCGGCGCCGAGCGCTTTTACTCCCGAGGCTGCGCGATAGAATGCCAGCGCTCCTGTCGTAGTTGTTTGGCCGCGCCGAGGCGTTAACACGCCTGCATCCTCAGCGCGCCATACCGCTGCGAGCACATGGACCGCATCGGGATAGTTCATGTTAAGCGAACCAAGGGCGATGGCCTGCGGGCTTTCAAACCCACAAGCGCTAGCCAGGGTCGGTTGCAGCATGCCAGCAACCGCAAGGTGGGCGATGAAAAGCACGGAGCGCATCTCGACCTTGGTTTTTTGAATGCCTTTCAAGTTCAACGCATATTGCTATTGTGTGCCAGCCACGTCTTGCCATTTGATGCCAAGTTCATGTTAGACACCGCGCCCTCGATCAAGATCAGAAGCTTTCTGCAGGTTGCTCCCTATCTGGCGAAGCGGGGGATCTCCTCGATCGAATTTTTCCAGCGGCTTGGCATTGCTCCGAACCTTTTTCGGGATCCGGATATTTATCTTCCTCGCGCGACGTGTTTTAGCATAGCAAACGAAGTCGTGGCCGCGACGCGAGAACCGTTTGGCGGGGTGTATGTCGGCCAAATGACCGAACTGCGCTCGCTTGGTATGTGGGGACAGGCCATACTGCGGTCCGTCGACCTAGGGCATGCCTGCGAACTGGCTGCCGCCAATGTCTCCATGCTTCATCTGGGATCGGATGTCCGTCTGGTCACAGAAGGCCGGAAGGCCAGGATCATCTATCGCTTTTCAGGTCGGCACGACATCGATCCTCGACAGTTCATCTTCGGCAGTCTCGCGGTGCTGCGCAAAGTTCCGCTGATGGCCGGCGATCCGTCCGCGATACGTGTGCATCTCAGCGCCTCAAGAGCACGAGGCGAGGAGGCTCTTGAGGAATGTCTCGGCCCGAACATTGAGATGGGAAGAGAGCATGACATGATCGAATTCGATCATGAATTACTCGCCTTGCCGCTTCGCTCCGAAATCAAGGACGGATCAAAGGTAACAGAGGCGCTCCGGTCAGCAGTCGATGTGGCGGGAATGCTTGTAGACGGGCTGTCGGAGCAGCAACATCTTACGCTGGCAACCATAGCCAAAAGATTGGGGATGTCGGCGCGCACCCTTCAGAGGCGCCTCAAATTTTGCGGTATCGATTTTGAGGAATTGCTTGACGAAACGCGTCGCAGCGAAGCGCTTCAACTGCTCTCGGAAGGCAGGTCTACGGTGACAGAAATTGCCTACAGAGTCGGCTATAGCGATCCGGCGCATTTTACCCGCGCCTTCAGGCGATGGACAGGAGAACCGCCGTCTCGTTTCCAGCCCAATCCTTGAGAGCGCTCCGCGCGGACTGTCTCGCCCTGGGTGAAGCTTCATTTGGCGCCAAATGGCAAGCTGATTGCAATAGACATAGCTATCATTGATGATGCAACTTCCCCAAGGGAAATTCAGGCGAGCCAACTCGCCTTCGCGCGGTATTTCTGAAGGAATCAGAGCATGGCTAGGCTGAGGAATTTCAATTCGACATTGGTAGCGGGCACCAGCACGCTGGCGTTGGCACTGACTCTCCCATTAGGAGTCGTGCAGGCGCAGGAGAGGAATGCCTATTTCGGTCAGACACATCAGCACACCAGTTGGTCCCTCGACGCCTATATCCTCGGCAATACGGTTACTGGTCCCGAGGAAGCCTATCAGTATTCGATGGGGCAACCGATCAAGCATCCGGCCGGCTATGACGTGCAGATCAAAACGCCTCTCGATTTCCAGGGCGTCACGGACCACTCTGAATACGTCGGTGTTGTACGTCTGGCTAACGATCCCAATTCGCCGCTCAGCAAGCTCCCGGTCGCCCAAAAACTGAAGGTTACGAAGGACAACACCGCCGTAAAGATATTCCAGTGGTTGGCTGGCAGCATTGCTCACAGCGAGCCGATCAAGGAATTGCTCGATCCGGCAATCATGAACTCAGTTTGGAAGCAGAACAACGAGATTGCCGACAAATACTACAAGCCGGGCGAGTTCACGACGTTCTGTTCCTACGAGTGGACCTCGATGCCGCAAAGCCAGAACATGCACCGCAACGTGTTTTTCAAGGATTGCGCGAAGGTTCCCGAGGCTCCGTTTAGTGCGATCGATTCCGATCATCCCGAAGATTTGTGGAACTGGATGGACGGCCAGAGGAAGGCAGGCAACGAAGCCTTGGCCATATCGCACAATGCGAACCTGTCAAACGGCATCATGTTTCCGATCGAAGTAGACAGCAAAGGCAATCCGATCGACGCCGCCTGGGCTCAGCAGCGGATGACGAACGAGCCGCTGACCGAAATCAAGCAGGTCAAAGGCACCTCCGAAACCCATCCGGACCTTTCGCCGAACGACGAGTTCGCCGGTTTCGAAATCATGAGCTACCTGATCGGTATCGACAACAGCTTCTCGAAGCTGGACGGAAGCTATACGCGCCAAGCCTACCAGAACGGCCTGGCGATGCAGGATACTCGCGGCTACAACCCTTACAAATTCGGTGTCCTCGGTGCTGGCGACTCCCACAACACCGCAACAGCATATTCGCAGTCGGACTACTTCGGCGATCATGCGCTTGTCGATCCGACGCCCGAGGTGCGGCTTTCCGGCGTCATCGCTTCCGGCATGGACGTCTTGAAGACAGGCACGTCGGGTCTAGGCGGAGTATGGGCAGAGGAAAATACGCGCGAATCCATCTTCGCGGCGATGCAGCGGCGTGAGGTGTTCGGAACGAGCGGGGTCCGCCTCAAGCTGCGCTTTTTCGGAGGATGGGACTACGACAAGGGCATGTTGTCCAAATCCGACTGGGTAAAGACCGCCTATGCGGGCGGAGTGCCGATGGGTGGCGACTTGAGCCAGGCCGAAGGCAAGGCGCCATCCTTCATCGTCTGGGCCATGAAGGATCCCGTCGATGGAAACCTGGACCGTATCCAGATCGTAAAGGGATGGACCAAGGACGGTCAGATATTCGAGAAGATATTCGACGTTGCCTGGTCGGGTGAACGTCGACCCGATCCCGCCACGGGAAAACTTCCAGCTGTTGGAAACACGGTGGATATTACAAATGCCACCTATACCAATGACATTGGCGCCATCGAACTGAAGGCCGTCTGAACCGACCCTGAATTCGACGCGAGCCAGCATGCTTTCTACTACGCACGGGCTCTTCAGATACCGACGCCGCGATGGAGCACATATGATGCGAAAAAGCTGGGCATTGTTCCGCCCGGGAACGCGCCGGCTACGATCCAGGAGCGGGCATGGAGCACCCCGATCTGGTACACGCCGACAGAAGCCGATGCAGCAAAGGCCGAGTCCGGTCTGACGGTCGCCGAATTGCTTAGAACCGGAGCTGCCGCGCTCGGCGATGACGATCTCAAGCAACTCGTCGTCGGTAAGAACCTCACGGTTCGCAATAACGTGACCGGCCAGACGTCGAACGTCTTGTTCGGAGTAGACGGCCAGCGCATCATTACCGAACTCGATGGCGCTCCGGCGAAGGGTGGAGATCTGCTACAGGTCATGCACAGCGTTTCCAGTGCGTCTGCAAGCTACGAAATCAAGGACGGACACATCGTCACGACGCTCGAAGGCACTCCGTTCGAGCTGACGGTTTACCGATCCGGCGACAAATACGTGGCGGCTCGCAGCAATGAGTTCGGCTACGCAAACTACGAAGTGGTGTCGATCGCGAAGTAACGAGCAAAATTGAGCGACAGCCATTGTTGCCAAGAAGATGACAGAACTTACTATCGCGAAGGCGAGTGGCGGAAGGTTGCGCAACTTTCTGGGCGAGCCTCTCGTGCACTTCATTGTTGCGGGTGCGATCCTGTTCGTTGCTTACTCGCTCTTCAGCGATGAACCAGCGGCGACGGCAGACAGAGAGACAATCGAGATTGGCGCCGATGACATACGTCAGATGGCCGTCGCCTGGCTGGCGCAGGGGCGCGCGCCGCTGACTAGGCAACAATTGCAAAGCCTGATTGATCAAAAGATATCCGAGGAAATCTTGTTCCGCGAGGGGATGGCGTTCGGCCTCGATCGCAATGACGAGATCATCAAGCGTCGCGTGGCGCAGAAGATGGATTTCCTCGCCGCTGATGTAGCTGCCCTCAAGGAGCCCGAAAAGGCAGAACTGGTTAAGTGGTTCTCCGAGAACTCTGACCGATTTGCGCTTCCTCCGCGAGCAAGTTTCCGGCAGCTCTATTTTTCTCCGGATACGAGAGGCTCGCAGGCGCGTGACGATGCCGAATTTGCGCTTGGCGCCATTGTCGGTAAACGGGCCGACTCCCCGGAGGTGGCCGCGCTGGCCGACTCGTTTCTCCTGCGCAGCTACTACAGAGACAGCACGCCCGAGCAGATACTGAAAGAGTTCGGCCCAGGCTTTGCAGCGGAACTGTTCCAGCTTGAAACTGGCGGATGGCGCGGTCCGATCCAATCGGGATACGGCTGGCATCTCGTCTGGATCGATGCAATGGACGCCGGCCGCGTCCCGGCCTTCGAAGAGGTGGAAACTGACGTTCGTGCCGCTTGGCACGACGCTCGCTACCAGGAAGTGAAACGCGCCGCCCTGGACGAGATGCGCTCTCGATACAAGGTGAATGTCGTTCCGCTCGACAGTGTCAACCTTGCTGATCTGAGGAGCCCGAACCCCAATGCTCCTTCGGTGTCCGAATCCCAATGATCTGCGCCGTCGGAGTGCGTGGACTCGTCCTGTTGTTGTTAGGCTTTTTGGCATCGTTTTTGGCCACCGCCATGTGCGCGTCCGCACACGAGATTAGGCCCGCCTACTTGCAGGTCGATCAGGTTGCGCCACAGCGGTTCAATCTCGTATGGCGTACGCCGATCCTGTCCGGGATGCGGCTGCCCGTCCTGCTCGAGTTTTCCGACGGTATCGCCCTGGTTAGCGGGCCATTGGAACGTGAATTATCCGACTCCGTCATCGAGCGAAGCGTTCTTCAATCTGACGATGATCTTGCGGGTCAACGCATCGATTTTGTCGGCCTGCAGGCGACAATCACCGATGTCCTCGTACGGGTGTCGTGGCTCGATGGCCGCAAAGTAACATCGATTGTTAAGCCGGCACAGCCATGGATCGATCTTTCCGAACCTCAGAACACTTGGCAGGTTGGCAAAACCTACATGGTGCTGGGCATTGAACACATCCTGATGGGGTTCGACCATCTCCTCTTCGTCGTCGGTCTTATGATCATCGTTCGCTCGACGCGCTCCTTGATCAAGACCATCACCGCCTTCACAGTCGCCCACAGCATAACTCTGGCGTTGGCTACCCTCGGGTATGCGTCCGTTCCGGCCGCTCCCCTCAACGCCGCGATCGCCCTTTCAATTCTCTTTCTCGGGGTCGAGGTCGTGCGGCTATGGCGAGGTCAGACCAGCTTCACGCTACGCAACCCATGGGTTGTCGCTTTCGCCTTCGGTCTTCTGCATGGTTTCGGGTTCGCAAGCGGGCTAACGACGGTCGGGTTGCCTGCCAGCGACATTCCTCTGGCGCTGCTCGCCTTCAATATCGGAGTAGAGATCGGGCAATTGGCCTTCGTCCTGATCATCCTGCTGATCCACCGCGCATTGCTCATCCTGCGGTTCAATCTGCCGACATGGGTTCCTTATGTGCCCGGATACGTCGTCGGATCACTTGGGGCATTCTGGACGATCGAACGAACGTTGATGATGTTCTAGCGCGCAGCGGAGACCAAAAGAGTGATCAAACTCATTTCAGTCCGATTCATGGTCGCCAGCGCAGTTTGTCTGGCAAGTCTGTCGTTCGGAGGCACGGCTTTCGCCCATACGGAAGGCGAGGCCGTCAGCGGTTTCCTGTCCGGATTGAGTCACCCTGTAGGCGGCTGGGATCATATCCTGGCGATGATCGCCGTGGGTCTATGGGGGGCGCTCCTCGGTCCTCCTGCGCTTTGGGTTCTTCCGATAGCTTTTCCAGTTGCGATGGCCGCAGGCGGCATGCTCGGCCTTCTCGGCATCCCGCTGCCTTGGGTCGAGATTGGCATTGCCATTTCATCGATCGTCCTTGGGCTTTTCATCGTCACGAACATGCGGCTCAGTCTTGTGGTCGCGATCCCTTTGGTGATGATCTTCGCGCTTTTCCATGGCCACGCGCACGGGACTGAACTTTCCCCAGGCGCTGATGCGGTGCTCTACAGCCTCGGCTTTGTCATCGCCACGGGGCTCCTCCACGCAATAGGAATCGGAGTTGGAGCAGTGGACAGGCTGCCGATGGGCCGAACCTTGCTGCGCGCTCTCGGTGGCGGCGTTCTGCTGGGCGGGACCTATTTCCTGATCGGCGCGTTTGCATGAGTCGCAGCGCCGGCGTTGTGCTTGCTTTGACGCTCTGCGCCGCCACGCCGGCGCAGGCGCACCTGGTTAATTCCGGGCTGGGGCCATTCTACGACGGCGCCTTGCACCTATTGTTCACTCCAATGGACCTGATCGGCTTGGGAACCTTGTGCCTGTTTGTGGGATCGCAAGGGGCTGAAGCAAGCCGGCTACTCGTAGCCGTCGCTCCGACTGCATGGCTTCTTGCGGGTGCAATCGGCTTCCTTTCTGGGGTCGATGCTTCTTTCGCCCTCGTCAATGCCAGCATGCTCATTGTGCTAGGCGGATCCGTCGCGCTCGACCTGAAGACGACGACCATAGTGACAACTATCGCGGCGGCCGCTTTTGGCGGCTTGCTCGGTCTTCAAAGCGGCTTGGAGCTTCGATCCGCCGACGCCGATTGGGTCGCCTTGATGGGTTCCGTTGCCGTTGTCCTGGCAATGACGATCCTGGTGTCCTCGCTCCTCGTCTCTAACACCGCCTTCGCCTTTCGTGTGGTCGTTCGAGTCCTTGGCAGCTGGGCCGCGGCAACCGGACTGCTTTCGATAGGCTGGATCGTGGCGGCAGGTTGAAACACCGCCGGTCAACCGCTTCCGCAGAGTGTCATTTTTCGATAGTCGCTGATCATGTCCGCTTTCGGGAACGTGCGCTCTCGTTTGCTACGACCGACATGGCGAAGGGTTTCGGGTGCCGGCAGGCGTACGAAAGCCTCTCATGCAGGAAGCCGCGGGCCACGGTCGATGGCTATGGGGATTTCGATGTGCGGCCGATGTCGGCGATGGCGCGACTGCCACTGGGGAGCGTGAGGATGGACGCGGACTGAAGGCTTCTTTGCGCCGCCGCGCGGTGTTGTCGGCCCTGCACCCGACT